>CAVSJV010000001.1:0-40633 GCA_963728405.1 Methanomassiliicoccaceae archaeon
TTGTTCCATCCCGACCGGGCCGAGATCGGGGAGCTTTCTCCCTCGGCCTCGGCCTGCGCCGCCTTGGACATTATTAAAGGGACGAGGGGGGCGAAGCGGGATATGGTGGTGCTGAACGCGGCGTGCGGACTGTTGGCCTTCGGCGCGGCCAAGGACCTCAACGTGGCGGTACGAAGTGCGAGACGGCCCTCGATTCCGGCCGGGCGATGGCCAAGCTCAACGAGTACCTGGCATTGACCGCCGCGTCGCTCACGAGCTGATACCATGTCGGACCAGCTGGAAGCTTTGGTCAGGAACGCACAGCGCCTGGTCGCCTCGGGCTACTATGGCCGCACCGGTCGGCGCTCGCCGGAACGCAGGCTCTCGGAAGCGCTGCGGAAGCACAGCGCCTTCCCGATCATCGCCGAGGTCAAGATGGCCTCTCCCTCGCTCGGCAGACTGAGCGCTCACGCTCCCGAGAAGCTGATCGGCGATTTCATCTCTGCCGGTGCGGTCGCCTTATCGGTGCTGACCGAACCGGACCGCTTCGGCGGATCGTTGAAGGACCTGGATGCAGGCGGTGGGCCGGGGCCTTCCCGTGCTCATGAAGGACATCGTGGTATCCGAGGCGCAGGTCAAGGCCGCCGCCTCTCACGGGGCGAGCGCGGTGCTGCTGATACAGGAAGTCTTCGACGGAGCCAGGTACACCCGGCGGGACGAGCTGATCGACCAGGCCCACGCCCTCGGCCTGGAGGTCCTGCTGGAGGCGGGGTCGGAAGAAGCGCTGATGAGGGCGATGGCCAGCGGGGCGGACATGCTGGGCATCAACCAGCGGGACCTGCGCACCTTCTCGATCGACAAGGATAGGGCCGACCGGCTGCTGCCCTTGACCGTGTCCGATGGCCGCCCGGTGGTGGTCATGAGCGGCATCGAAGGGAGGGAGGCGGTCGAGAGCGCGCGGGATGGAGGAGCGAGCGCCGTGCTGGTCGGCGGGCACCTCTCCTCCGCGTCCGATCCTGCTCGGGCCCTCAGAGCGCTGGCGGTGCCGAGATGACCGCGGTCAAGATCTGCGGCCTGATGAGCGAGGAGGATGTCCTGGCCGCCCGGGACGCCGACTATCTGGGCTTCGTCGTGGCCACTGGCACCAGGCGTTCGCTCGACATTCCCACGGCCAGGAGATTACTGTCCCTGGCCGAACGGCCGACGGTAGCAGTGACCACCTCGATCGATCCCCGGTCCATTGCCCGCATCGCCAGCGAGCTCCGGCCCGACGTGGTCCAGCTCAACGGGCCGATCGATCAGCGCGGGCTGAAGCGAAGTGAAGGAAGCGGTCGATTGCGAGGTGTGGCTGGCGGTGCCCATCTCGTCCCATCTTTCTGTCCTGGACGACGAGATCATGGAGCTTGCCGATTGCGTGGTGTTCGAGACCCCGTCCGCTCAGGGGGGAGGATCGGGAAAGCTTCATGATCATGCCGTCAGCGCCCGTGTCAGGAAAGGATTGAAAGGCAAGAAAGTATCCCTGGCCGGGGGCTTGACCCCGGAGAACGTGGCCGAGGCCATCTCGCTGGTGCGGCCGGACATCGTGGATGTGTCCAGTGGAGTGGAGACGAACGGCCTCAAGGACGCCGTCAAGATCGAACGGTTCATAGGAGCGGTGAGAAGATGCCAGTAAAGGACAGGACGCGGTTCGGGGAGTACGGCGGACAGTACGTTCCGGAGATACTGATGCCCGCGCTCGCGGAACTTGAAATGAGTATGACCGGGCGAAGAAGGACCGGGGGTTCCAGGCCGAGCTGCGCAGCTACATGAAGCACTATGGCGGCCGGCCCACCCCGCTGTACTTCGCGAAGCGGCTTACGGAAAAATGCGGTGGGGCGCGGATATACCTGAAACGCGAGGACCTCTGCCATGGCGGCGCCCATAAGTTCAACAACGTGATGGGGCAGGCGCTCCTGTGCAAGCGCATGGGCAAGGAGCGCGTGATCGCCGAGACCGGGGCCGGACAGCACGGCACGGCCACGGCCATGGCCGCCGCGGTCCTGGGACTGAAGGCAGAGATATACATGGGCACCGATGACATCGCCCGCCAGCGAATGAACGTGTTCCGCATGAGGCTGATGGGGGCGAAGGTCCATCCCGTGGATTCGGGATCGAGGACGCTGAAGGACGCGCTGAACGAGGCGTTCCGGGACTGGGCCGCCACCGTCGAGGACACCTACTACCTATTGGGCACTGCGGCCGGCCCTCACCCCTACCCGACCATGGTCAGGGACTTCCAGAGCGTCATAGGAAAGGAAGCCCGGAAGCAACTGCTCCGTCAAGAGGGAAAACTGCCCGATCTGCTGGTAGCGTGCGTCGGGGGAGGCTCGAACGCCATTGGGACGTTCCATCCTTTCCTCAAGGACGAGGGCGTTGCGTTTCTGGGAGCAGAGGCCGCCGGTGAGGGCTTGCATACCGGAAAGCATTCCGCATCCATCAGCGGCGGCGAGGTGGGCGTGCTGCACGGCTGCAAGTCGTACCTCCTGCAGGACGAGAACGGCATGGTCAGGGAGACCCATTCCGTCGCCGCCGGCCTCGACTACCCCGGGGTCGGCCCGGAGCATTCCCTGCTCAAGGACATCGGGCGGGCCGAGTACATTGGGGTAAGTGACGACGAAGCGCTGGCGGCGTTCCGGACGCTCAGCGAGGTGGAGGGCATCATCCCCGCGTTGGAATCGTCCCACGCCGTCCACGCCGGGATGCAAAGAGCGAGGACGATGGGGCGGGAGCAGATCGTGGTCATTACCATCTCCGGCCGCGGGGATAAGGACCTGGAGACCGTCATCGGTCTGCTGGGGGTGGAGGAATGAGCCGTATCGGAGAAACGATGGGCAAGGGTAACGCCCTGGTATGCTACCTGACCGCAGGGTATCCATCTGAAGCGGCGAGTCTCGAGTACATTCTGGCCTGTGTCAACGGCGGAGCGGACGTCATCGAGATAGGCGTTCCGTTCTCCGATCCGGTGGCCGACGGTAAGGTCATCCAATTCAGTTCTCAAAAGGCCCTGGAAGCGGGCATGACCCCGAACAAGGTCTTCGGCCTGGTCCGGGAACTTCGGAAACACACGAACATCCCCATCGTGCTGATGGGCTACTACAACCCGATCTTCCGGATCGGTGAGGCCGAGTATGCCCGGCGGGCCAAGGAAGCGGGCGCCGACGGCCTCATCGTGCCGGACCTGCCGCTGGAGGAATCCCGTACGCTCCTGGAGCACTGCCGTACCCATGGCGTGGACCTGATCCAACTGGTGGGGCCGACGACGCCGGAGGACCGGATGAGAGTGATCGCCCGGAACAGTTCGGGGTTCTTGTATCTGGTCAGCTCGATGGGCACGACCGGGACGAGGAGGGAGCTGGGAGCGGAGGTGGCCGATCTGGTCGCCCGGGCCAAGCGAGCGGCCGGTCCGATCCCCCTGGGGGTCGGTTTCGGCATCTCCCGGCCCGAGCAGGTCTCCCGGCTAAAGGAAGCGGGCGCGGATGCGGTCATCGTGGGCAGCGCCATCCTGCAGATGGTCATCGACGGCCAGAGCCCCTCGGCAGTGGAGAGGTTCGTCCGCTCCCTGGGGATGGATGGGCAATGAGCGCCCGCTCCTTCCCCGGGCAAGTAGCACGAATATTCGATTAGTCTTACGATAAGAGTTTTATATGATGCTATCAATCCCGTAACACGAAATAGGGAATCGTGTTAATGGGGGTACGAGAGTTGCATATTCCAGATGGTTTGATGGACCCGGCCGTATGGGCTTTGGGATGGATCCTCGCCTTGGTCATCATAGGATTGGCGGTGGCCAAGATAGGAAAGCGTCTTGACGAGAGGACCATACCTTTGATGGCCGTTCTAGCGGCAGGAATCTTCGTGGCCCAGATGCTGAACTTCCCCATTGGCGGAGGGACCACCGGTCACCTCATCGGCGCGGCCCTGGCCACGATCCTTCTGGGACCGTGGGCGGCCATGCTCATCATCACCGTCATCCTGGTCATCCAGGGGCTGGTCTTCGGGGATGGAGGTCTTACCGCAATGGGATTGAACATCCTGAACATGGCCATCATCGCACCGCTGGTCACCTGGGGCGTGCTGAAGGTCTTCACCGAGAAGAACCGTACCGCCGGCATCCCGGTGGCGGCATGGGCCTCGGTGCTACTAGCCTCCGCCGTATGCGCGGCAGAGCTTGCCGTTAGCTACTCGATCTCCGGCGGTACCTATGGAATAACCGGAACGCTGGCTTTCCCGACCATGTTGGGCTTCCATATGCTTATCGGCATCGGCGAGGCGGCCATCACTGCCGGGGTCGTGCTATTCCTGGCCAAAGTGTCGCCGGAGATGCTCAACATCAGGAAGACCATGAAGAAGGAAGAGTCGACCACAACGGAGGCCTGAACATGGAGAAGAAGTACGTTCTGGCGACGATCGTGATATTGGTCGCGTTCTCGGTCGGGCTGGTGGGATTCTTCCTGGTCTCGAACGGCCTACCCGATGGCCTGGACAAGACCATGGAGGAGCATGGGGCCTCGGAATCGGAGCCGGTTTACACCGCGCCCCTCGATTACGGAGGGGACTACTTCTCCTCACTGCTCATGGGAGTGGTCGGGTTCTTCGCCACCCTGATCGTTATGCTAGGCATCCTGAAGCTCAGGAAGTCCATGAGATCCTCGAGGGTCGGAGACGATTGAAACGCCTTCCCACATTTTCAATAACGGTTGAGAGCATTCGGCCGAGGATATAAGCATGGAAACGATCGAGATCGACCAGTATTGCCGCCGTAGCACGCTGTACGGTTTCGATCCCCGCATCAAGTTGATCGGCACGGTGTCCCTGATAGTGGCCATGTCATTCCTCCGGGACCTGACCGCCCTGTTGGTGGCGCTGGCCTTCCTGCTTGTCCTGTTGGTCATTTCCCGGTTGCCCTTGCGGCACTTCAGCCGGATCTTCTTGCTATCCCTCCCGTTCATCATCGTGGCCTCGGTGGCCTTGTTCTTCACATCGGGCAGCGGTCCCGCCATGGCGATGGCCCTGCGCATTGCGGCCTCGGTCATCGCCCTCTTGCTGATGGTCACCACCACACCGTTCTTCGAGCTGTTGTGGGCGCTGCGGTGGTTCCGTGTGCCGTACGTGTTCTGCGCCCTGCTGTTGTTCACCTATCGCTACATCTTCGTCATGCTCGAGGAGCTGGAGCGCATGAACATGGCCCGGCGCGCCCGTGGCTTCTCGACCAAGGGCAACCTGCTTTCGAAAGATATCTTCAAGACCATCTCATTCACTGCGGGCATGGTGTTGGTCCGCTCCTACGATCGCTCGAAGAACATCTACAGCGGACTGGTCGCCCGCGGATATCGAGGCGAGATCCGCACGCTCCGCCGGCCCACGGTGCGGGCCCGTGATTCTCTCTACCTCGGCTCGTTCGCTGTCGTGACCATCGTCATCATCTCAATCCAATGGGGGCTGCTGCAATGGACGGGATAAAGCTCAGGGGCGTCGGCTATCACTACGAGGACGGGACCAGGGCCCTGGAGAACGTGAACCTGAGCATCGAGCCGGGCGACCGCATATCGCTGGTCGGACCCAATGGGGCGGGCAAGAGCACCTTGCTGCACATCCTTGATTCCCTGTTCCTGCCGTCGGAGGGGGAGATGGATGTCGCCGGCATCCGCGTCACCAAGAAGACCGCCCCCCAGGCGACGATGAAGGCAGGGCTGCTGTTCCAGGACCCTGACGACCAGATCTTCATGCCCCGGGTGTGGGACGATGTGGCCTTCGGCCCCGTCAACATGGGCCTGGGCGAGGAGGAGATCAAGAAGCGGGTCGAACGCTCCCTTGCCCTCGCCGGGGTCAGCGAGTATGCCGAGCGGGTGCCCCACCACCTCAGCTTCGGGGAAAAGAAGCGAGTGGCCATCGCCGGCCTGCTGGCCATGGAACCCGAGATCTACCTGCTGGACGAACCGACCGCTAATCTGGACCCAGTGGGACGGCGCGCGCTCGTCAACATCCTCCAGTATCTCGATAAGAGCCTGGTCCTGGCCACCCACGACCTGTCGGTGGCGTTCGAGCTGACCAGGAGAGTGGTGGTGCTGAAGCGCACCATCCTGTACGATGGCGACTTCCGCGGCCTGATGGCCCGTCCGGACATCCTGTCAGAAGCAAATCTCGAACTACCATCGCTCATCCGATTATTGGAAGCGTGGGGCAAGCAGACCGGCCGAAGGTTCCTCATGCCCCTGACAGTGGAGGAAGCGATCGAGCTGCTGGTCCGCGAATGCCCTGGCCTCTAGCCCTTCAATCTCGTCGCGATCGCCGTCAACATTTCCTCAAAGGTGGCCGACCGCGGGACGATGTCGACCCTAACGCCCAGGGATTCAAGCTTCCCTTTGGTCGGTGGGCCCATGGCCGCTACGGTGGCCCGTCCCAGAATTGCCAGGACCTCATCGCGCGATGACCGCTTCTCCGCCGCCTCGATGAACGTCTGTGCTGAGAGAGAAGAGGTGAAAGCATAGGCGTCGATGCGCTCCCCGAGACTCTCTTCCACCAGGCGGTCCAGCGCCGCGGTGTCGATGGGGACGAGACGGTAGACGACCATATCGTTCACAGCAGCTCCCTGTTCCTGCAACCCGGTGACCAGTACCGGCTCGCCGTGGTCGGAGCGCAGCACGAAGATGTGCCTTCCCGAAGCTTCATTGGCCAGCAGACGCACGATGCCCTGGGAAGTATGCTCAACGGGCAGGGCCGCCACGCCTCATTTTCGCCTCCGTTAGCGCCCGGGCGGTCAGCGGGCCGATGGCAATGATGGATGTCCGATCCAATAGTGCAAGGAACCTTTCCCTTTCCAGCCTCCGATCCGCCAGCTCCAGCATCGCGGCCACGCCGGTGGAGCTGGTCAGTATGAGCGTGTCCACGCTTCCGGGCTTCCAGAGCGGAGAGGAAACGGTCGAACTCGCCGTCATCGTTCGTTCTAATCTCCAGGGGGGAGGCGCACACCGTCTCGAAGCCGCGTGCCTGGGCGAGCCTCATCGATTCGTCCAATTTCTCCCGTGGCCTCATCACGGCCAGCCGCATCATCTCAGGTCCCCCAGCATATGGGAGCACTGGGCGACGCTGCCCACGATCACGACGGCCGGCGAACCGATCCCCCGGGAACAGCATATCTCAGCGATATCGGCCGCGGTGCCGAGCGCCGTGACCTGCTGCAGGGTCGAGCCGCGATGCACTACTGCCACGGGAGTGGAGGGGAGCAGGCCGCCTTCCATGAGCTTTTTCATGTTCCGTTCCAGGTGACCCATGCCCATGAGTATGACGATGGTCCCGCCCAGCTTGGCCAGTCCGGCCCAGTCGATCATGTCCTCATCCTTGTGTTCACCCTCGTGGCCGGTGACGAAGGTGACCAGGGAAGAATGATCGCGATGAGTGACCGGGATCCCTGCCAGGGCCGGAGCGGCGATGGCCGAGGTGACACCGGGTACGACATGGACCTTGACCCCGGCCTTCCTCAGCTCTTCTGCCTCCTCCCCGCCCCGCCCGAACATGAACGGATCGCCGCCCTTGAGCCGCACTACCAGCAGGCCCTTCATTGCCTGTTCCACGATGATCCTGTTGATCCCATCCTGCTCGACCTTATGGTTCCCGCCCTGCTTCCCAACATCGATGAGCTCGGCGTCCTTCCTTGCTTCATTCAACAACTCCTCGTTCGCCAGGTAGTCGTACACGATCACGTCGGCGGTCCCTAGCAGTTCGAGCCCCCGCACGGTGATCAGCTTCGGGTCGCCCGGACCGGCGCCGACCAGATACACTTCACCGGGCATCGGACGCATTCCCCCATGGCCGGCCGGAGCTTTTCGATGATCTCCGCCAGGCCCTTGTCCAGCTCCTCGAGCGTCAGGGTGCGGTCGACAAAGATGCTCTTGGAGCGGACCTCGGAGCTGACCGACGCCCGTACCCGGAGCTTCCGGTCCTCCAGAGTGGCCCACGCCCCTATCGGGACAGAGCATCCTCCTCCCAGGCCGCGGAGGATGGAGCGTTCCGCTTCCACCTCGATCCGAGTCTTCTTGTCATTGAGCTTACGCAGGCAGTGCAGGAACTTGCTGTTGGCGGCGCACACCACGGCGATGGCCCCCTGCCCCGGGGCGGGGGTGAAGTCCGCCGGATCGAGGATGAAACCTTCCTCCTCGATCTCCAGGCGCTGCAGGCCGGCCCGGGCCAGCACGATGGCATCGTACTCTCCCTCCTTCCACTTCTTGATGCGGGTGGGAGACGTTGCCCCGCAGGTCCTTGACCACCAGGTCCGGGCGCTTTGCCCGTATCATCGAGCTCCGCCGGACGCTGGAGGAACCGACCACCGCGCCGCTTGGCAGTTTCTCTAAAGGCTGCGAAGAGAGCAGGATGTCCTCCACCGGACCACGGGGGAGGACGGCCGCCAAGGCCGTGCCCGGGGTCAGGTCCACCGGCATGTCCTTCAGGCTGTTGACCGCGGCGTCGATCTCATCGTCCAGGATGCGCTGGTCCAGCTCCTTGGTGAACGCCCCGTAGCCGCCCAGGGTCGAGAGTGGCCGGTCGGTGACCCGGTCCCCCACGGTCCTGATCTCGGAGACCTCGATCTCCATGTCCGGGCAGCACATGGCGATCCCGGTGACCACCGTCCTGGTCTGGGCGAGGGCGAGCTCGCTGCCTCGAGTACCAATTCTCATGGTCATCTCCCCGAGGAGCGCTCGGCATATATATCCACAGTGCGAGCGATGTCCGCTTCGCTGTGCTCGGTCGAAAGGAAGCAGGTCTCGAACTGAGAGGGCGGCAGGTAGACGCCCTTGTCCAGAAGCCCTAGGAACATTTTCATGAAGTTATCGGCGTCCGAAGCGAGGGCGTCCGAGTAGTTGCGCACCGGCCGGTCCGCGAAGAACATCTGGAACATGGAGCCCGTGCCCTGGACCACGTAGGGCAATTTCAGGTCCCGCAGGACCGATTCGAGCTTCGATCGCATCAGCGCTCCCTTGCGGTTCAGCTCTTCGTGACCTTCCTTGGCCAGTTCATCGATGGTCGCCAGGCCGGCGGCCAGAGATATGGGATTCCCGGAGAACGTCCCCGCCTGGTATACCTTGCCCAGCGGCGAGATCATGCTCATCATCTCCTCCGATGCCCCGAACACCCCGATGGGCATCCCCCCTCCGGCGATCTTACCCAGGACGGTCATGTCCGGCCGGACCCCGTAGAGGCGCTGGGCCCCGCCCATGGAAAGCCGGAAACCGGTGATGACCTCGTCGAAGATGAGCACCGCCCCGTGGGTGGTAGCGAGATCCCGGAGCCCTTGAAGATATCCCTCCTGGGGAGGCACCGGGCCGATGTTGCCCATGACCGGTTCGACGATCACGGCCGCCACCTCGTCCCGGTTCGCCTCGAGCGTCCGCCGGGCCGCCTCGAGGTCGTTGAACGGCGCCAGGAGGGTGTTCGCGGCCACCTCTTCCAGCACGCCCAGGGAGTTGGGGGCGCTGTGGGTGGTGGCCCCCGATCCCGCCTTCACCAGCACCGAATCATGGGCCCCGTGGAAGCAGCCCTCTAACTTGAGGATCTTCTTCCTTCCAGAATAGCCGCGGGCCAGCCGGATGGCGTGCATCGTCGCTTCCGTCCCGCTGTTGACGATACGAAGCATCTCCACCGATGGATAATTATCCTTGATAATCTCGGCGAACTGCGCCTCGGCCTCCACGGGCGCTCCGTACAAGGTGCCGAGCTCGGCCTGCTCTTTTATCGCCGCGATGACCCGAGGATGGGCATGGCCCAGTATGAGCGGCCCGAAGGCCATGCAGTAATCGATGTACTCATTACCGTCCACATCGAAGATGCGGGAACCCTTTCCCCGGGCGATATAACGGGGGTACGGTGAGAAGGCCCGCACCGGCGACGATACGCCTCCAGGTAGCAGGCGCCGGGCCTGGTCGTACAGGCGGCGCGACCCATCGCTGTTCATCGCTGCCCCTCCAGCACCTTGGCCGCTTCGGGGGCGAAGTAGGTGACGATCATGTCTGCTCCAGCCCTCTTTATCGAGAGCAGTGATTCCATCATCGCCCGATCGTGGTCCAGCCACCCATTGGCCGCGGCGGCCTTGATCATAGCGTACTCGCCGCTGACGTTGTAGGCGGCGATGGGGAGGTCGAAGGTCTCCCGGGCCTCCCTGATGATGTCCAAGTATGGCAGAGCGGGCTTGACCATTAGGATGTCCGCTCCCTCTTCGGCGTCCAGGCGCATCTCCCGGATGGCCTCCCGGGCGTTCCCGGGGTCCATCTGATGGGTCCGCCGGTCCCCGAGGGCAGGAGCGCTCTGGGCGGCCTCGCGGAAGGGACCATAGAAGGCCGAGGCGTACTTGGCGGCATAGGACAGGATAGGGACCTCTTCGAAGCCGCCATCATCCAGCGCTTCTCGTATCGCCCTGACCTGGCCGTCCATCATTCCCGAGGGGGCGATCATGTCAGCCCCCGCCTCGGCCTGGCTTATGGCCGTCAGGCCGTACAGTTCCAGCGTCGAGTCGTTGTCGACCCTCTCGCCGTGCAGGACGCCGCAATGGCCGTGGCTGGTGTACTCGCAAAGGCAGAGGTCCGCAATGACCAGCAGTCCGCTCTCCTCCTTTATGCTCCGGATAGCCCTCTGGGTCACACCGTCCTCGACCCACGCTCCGCTGGCCCGCTCGTCCTTCTTGCGGGGAACGCCGAACAGCAGGACCGCCGGGATGCCCAGCCCCTCGAGCGACCGGCCCTCCTTTCCGACAGTTTCGACCGGATAGGAACACACGCCAGGCATCGACGTTATCGCCTGGGGAACGCGAAGAGCTTCGTTAACGAACAGGGGGCAGATCAGGTCTCGGACCGACAGCTCGGTCTCCCTGACCAGGCCTCTGATGGCCGGGTTGGCGCGCAGTCTACGGGGTCGGTTTTCCGGGAACATATGATTCACCTTCGATCTTGAACAGCTCTTCCATTATCTCCAGGATCTCCAGGTCGCCCTGGCGGAGCGCCTGCTTGAGGCTTTCGGTGGGATCGGCCAGGAACCGATTGGTCAGGGAGTTGGCGAAGTCTGCCAGGATCGCCTCGGGCGGTTCGTTGCCCGCCGCCAGCCGGTTGACGGCCTTGTGAATCTCCTTCTCCTTGAGCGAGTTGAACTTCGAATATAGCCGGCTAAGGAGCTGGTCGGCCCGCATCTCCCTCATCCTGGTCTCGAAGGATGCTATCTCCTGGCCGATGATCCCCTCTGCGCTCTTGATCTCATCCTTGCGCCTCAGGATATTTTCCCCGGCCACTTCCCTGAGCCCGTCCAGATCGTACAGCTCCACGCCCCCGATATCGGCCACCTGCGGTTCGACAGTTCCTCGGGAAGCTCACGTCGATCACCACCATCCGTTCTCCTCGCCGTCTTGCCATTGCCTGGACCAGGTGGTGCCGGGTGAGTACCATGTGCGTCGCCGACGTTGCGCACAGCACCACGTCCGCTTGGGATAGGAACTCGATGAGACTGTCGAACCGGACCGCCCTGCCTCCGAGCTCGAACGCCAGCTCCACCGCCCGGGCATAGGTGCGATTGGAAACGAAGACGGTCCGGGGGCTCTTGCCGATCAGATGCTTGGCGATGAGGGTGGCCACATCCCCGGCGCCGATCACCAGGATGTTCTTCCCTTCCAGGCTGCCGATCTTCGACTCCGCCAGCTCCACCGCGGCCGAACCGACGGACACGCAGCCCTTGTTGACCCGGGTCTCCGTTCGCACCTTCTTCCCCACGCTGATGGCCTTGCGGAACACCACCGAGAGCAGGGGACCTATAGTCCCCTCGGTCTGGGCGACCTCGAATGCCTCCTTCACCTGCGATTGTACCTGGTCCTCGCCGATGATCATCGATTCCAGGCCGCAGGAAACGCGGATGAGGTGGCCGATGGACTCCAGCCCGGTGAGGTACTGCACGAGGTTCTCCTCGGCGTCAAAGGGGATCTGACCATTGATGATGTTCTCCAGCCCCTTCCTCCCGCCCTCCAGGTCAGTGGTGACGACGTATACCTCCACCCGGTTGCAGGTCTTCAGCACGGCGCATTCCCTTACCCCCTCGATGGACGCGGCCTCGTGCAACAGGTACAGGGAGTTCAGCTCTCCCAGCCTCTGCAGGCTGGACATTCTGGCCTGTTTGTGCGTGACGTGAGCGCTAAGTACCGTTTCCATCCCGTCTCACCAACCGTTCCCGAGCTACATGTAATGCCTCCTCCTCTCCGCGGCCCAGAGCGTTCCACACCTCGGGGTCCTCGAGGATCGCCCATAGCAGCCGTTCCCGCTCCCTCTGCTCGAGGATGAGGGCCTTCGCCTCTTCCCGCAACTTCACCTGGAGGGCCACCATCCTATCGATCCCTTCATCCAGCTCCTTCTCGAGCTTGGACCGGAGGTACCGGGACATGGCCGGGCTGCGGCCGAGCGTGGATACCGCCACCACATAGTTCTCTCGGCGCACCACCGATGGGATCATCAGGTTCGAGGGGGCGTCGGCTCGGTTACAGGGACGTCCCAGGCTGGCGGCCGCCGACGCGATCGCCTCGTTCAACGCGCGGTCGTTGGTCGCGGCCACGACGATGTCCGCCCCCTGCACCCGCTCCATGATCTGCGGCCCGATCTCGCCGGTGATCTTCCGGATGCCGTCGGCGAAGCCGTCGACGAACTCCCGGCTGATCACCGTTACCTCGGCCTCCTCCGCCAGGTAATTGGCCTTCCGCATGCCGACCGGCCCACCGCCGAAGACCACAACTTTCCAGCCCTGGAGGTCGATCAGCAACGGCAGCATGCCACCCCTCCTGCCGATAATGATGCCTCGGTTCTCACTATTCGTATCCCCTTTTGGCCGGGTCACGGGCCTGACCATGGCTAGATGGGAAGCTCCCGTAATAATAATTTGTCTAATCGTATGTTTTTATTACAAAGAGAGCCTTACAGACTTCAACCGCTCCGGCGGTTAGTGACAAAGGGGATTACGAAAATGAAGAGCGGAGTACTTGTAGTAGGGCACGGAAGCAAGCTAGGGTTCAACAAGGACCTGGTCGTGCGCACCGCAGAGAAGATGGCCAAGATGAACGAGTTCGGCCCAGTGACCGCTGCGTTCATGCAGCTCAACGAACCGGACATCAGGACCGGGATCAAGACCTTGGTCGGCCAGGGCGTCGACATGATCTATGTTCAGCCGTGCTTCCTGGCCTCGGGCATCCACCTTACGGTGGACATTCCCGGCGAGATCGGTTTGAAGAACGGCGAGAAGGAGACGAAGATGGCGGTCGATGGCAAGAACGTGGTGCTTCGTTACTGCGAGCCCATCGGCGACGATGATCGCATCGCCCAGATCCTGGCCGACCGGGTCAGGTCCAGGATGACGATGGCATGAGCCAGAAGGTCCTAGTGCTGGACCTTACCCACGGAGGAGAGGTCCTGGCAAGAGAGCTAGCGGGGAGAGGGGACAGCGTCACCGCCGTGGACATCTACCACACCGTCGCTGCCGAGCACAAGGTCCGCCCTGGCCGCCGCGGGGGTCCGCGTGGCCGAGGTCCCTCCCCCGGAAACCTTCGATCTAGGTATCGTTCCGGTCCACTGCCCCGACCGCTATATCGGGGAGGCCAAGCTCCAACGGCGCATCACCGCCCACGAGGCCGTCGGTGAGCTGGCCCGGTTCGACATTCCGGTGGTGGAGTTCACCGGAGTACGGGGCAAGACCTCGGCCTGCCATGTCCTCGCCCACATCCTGGCGAACGCGGGGAAGGAAGTGCTCCTTCTGACCAGTCGCGGACTGTGCACCATGAACGCCCAGGGGCGCACGGTGCTCAAGGACCGCATCAGCATCGCCCCGCCCACGGTGTTGGCGCTATCGGCGTCAAGACCTCCGGCGGACATCGGGGTGTTCGAGGTCAGCCTGGGCGGCACCGGGCCTGGCCGACGTTTCGGTCATAACAAGCCTGGACGATAACTATGGCATCGCCGCGGGTACCAGAAAGGCGTTCGACGGCAAGGTCCAGATGATGCGCGCCGCCCGGAAGGTGGCGGTCTTTCCGTTCAAAGAGCGGGACATGTGGTCCCCCCACATCCCGTCCGGGGTGGAGAGCATCACCTTCGGCCCAGGCGGGGACCTGGAGATCGTCATCCCGGAGAAGCTGAAGCTGGGGAGGGCGTGCAAGCTCACCGTCCGATGGAGGGGAGAAACGCTGACCGCGGACCTCTCCGGCGGCTCTGCTGGCGCCCAGCTACGCCACGGCGTTCTGCAGCGCCCTGGCCGCCGCCGCGGGGCTGGGGATGGACATGAAGGACGCCGTAGCATCCCTGGAAACGTTCAAGGGGGTGCCCGGCCGAGGGGAGGTGACCCGGGAGAGGGGGGCGTTCCTCATCAGGGAACGGAACCCCGGGGTCAGCGCCGCGTCCATCGAATGGAACATCAATGTCCTCGAGCGCTACTACGGACAGGAGGACATGGGGGTCGCCTTGGACCCCGTCAACATCAAGGTCTGCGAGAAGCTGGACCTCCAGGACGTCAGTGACGTTCTCGACCGTCATCCGTCGGTCAAGGGCAAGTACATCATCAACATGCCCGGCCTGGACCGTAGCAGCACCGGGTTCCTGCGCATCGATGGGTTCATGGACGTCCGGGGCAAGCACCAGGTGCTGATGTGCTGCATCAAGGAGGGATACCTGTAGCCGACGTGCTGCACCCCCGGCCGAACCCCATCATCGCCGCCATGTACACCCTCCGGGACCTGGAGGTCGATGTCATCCTCATGCACGGCCCGGCCGGCTGCGGGTTCATGGCCTCCCGCCGCCTCGAGGAAGCAGGCGTCCGGGTCATCACCACCGGCATGCAGGAGAACGACCTCATCTTCGGGGCCGAGGAGAAACTGGTCCGGATACTGAAGAGTGTCGACGACCGCTTCCACCCCCGCCTCGTGGGCGTCGTGGGCACCTGCGCGTCGATGATCATCGGGGAGAACCTGGACGGCGCGGTGAAGAAGGCCGGGATCAAGGCGACGGTGCTGCCGATCGACGTGCACGGCTGCTCCGGACCCAACACCTCCGGGGCCATACGCACGTTGGAGGTGGCGGCGGAGAAAGGCATCATCAGCGAGGGGGAGCGGGACCGCCAGAAGCTCATGCTCTCCCGCGCTACCGCGTTGGAGAGGGAGCGGGGACTGACCAGCCGGGAGTACCTCGAGCCCCATCCCGGGGCGACCAAGCTGTCGGTGGGGCTGCGCATCGTGAACACCCTCCGCTCCGGCGGCCGGGTGGCGGTGGCCCTGAACGCCAAGAAGGAGACCGCCTACGGGTTCGCCGACGTCATGCGCTCGGTGCAGTACGCCCGGGACTCGGTGGGCGGCCAGGTCGTCCACATCGGCAACCTCGATCCGGGCGTAGGCCTCCCCCGCATCCGCCGCTACGCCACCAACATCCTGAGGGACCTGGAGCAGGCGGGGGTCCAGGTCCAGCGTGATGACCGGCGGTCTTGACGAGTATCCGGTAGCGGGAGAGAAGGCCGCGGAAGCGCTCTCCTCCGATTTCGACCTCCGTGTGGTGGCCGGCCTGCCCCATGCGGTCCCCGGGCTGCGCAAGGAGGATGTGCTGGTGACCGACCAATCGCGCGAGCTGCGCAATTACATCGATCAGGGCTACCAGCTGTCGGTCGGCGAGGTCACCACCCACGCCGATGTCATGAGCACCAACAAGGTGCTGTTCAGCGAGCTGGGCAATACCATCCGGGAGATCGTGGACAAGGGGTTCGCATGAGGCAGATCGCGATCTACGGGAAGGGGGGCATCGGCAAATCGACCGTCTCGGCGAACCTGGCGGCCTATTTCGCCGAGAGCGGGCTGCGGACCTGGTACATCGGCTGCGATCCCAAGTCCGACGGGAGCATGACCCTGCTGAACGGGAAGAAGGTCCCTACCTTCCTCGAACAGATGAAGGCCGGCGGCGGCGAGGTCGTCTTCACCGGGTTCAAGGGGGTCAAGTGCGTGGAGACCGGCGGCCCGCTGGCGGGGGTCGGCTGTGCCGGCCGGGGCATCATCGTGGCGGTGCGGGAGCTGGCCAAGAGCCATTTCCGGGAGGAGGACGACATCCTCATCTACGACGTTCCCGGGGACGTGGTCTGTGGCGGCTTCGCCGCCCCGCTGCGGGAGAAGTTCGCCAACGAGGTCTACATCGTCACCAGCGGGGAGTACCTGGCGCTGTACGCGGCCAATAACATCGCCAAGGGGCTGGCGAACCTTAACGTGGCGCTGGGGGGCATCATCTGCAACTCCCGGGAGGTGGAGAACGAACGGGCGGCGGTCGCCGAGTTCGCCCGGCGCATCGGCTCCCAGCTCATCGGGTTCGTGCCCCGCAGCGCGGTGGTCCGGGACTGCGAGAACCTCGGGAAGACGGTAGTGGAATGCGCGCCCGACGACGCTCAGGCCGACGCCTACCGGCAGCTGGGCCAGGGCGATCCTGGTCAACCAGAAGATGGCCGTCCCGAGCCCCATGGACCCCGAGGAGATCCGCTCCCTCCTGAGGGAGACGCAGCGATGACCGTTCCGAGGCTGGTCATCGCGGGGGCCGGTAGCGGGGTCGGCAAGACGGTCATCGCCACCGGTCTGATGTCCCGCCTGGCCAGGGACCAAGAAGGTCCAGGCCTACAAGGTCGGTCCGGACTTCATCGACCCCATGTTCCATTCGGCCGCCACCGGGCGGCCCTCCCGGAACCTGGACTCCTACCTCCTGGACGCAGGTACGCTCGAACAACCTGTTCGGCTGGTCCTCTAGCTCCGCGGACATGGCCGTCATCGAGGGGGTGCGGGGGCTGTACGACGGCCTCACCGCCACCGGGGACACCGGCTCCACGGCCGAGATCGCCAAGATGCTGGGCGCTCCGGTCATCCTGGTGGTCAACGCCCGCAGCCTGGCCAAGAGCGCCGCCGCCCACGTGCTGGGCTTCAAGATGCTCGATCCAGGCGTCAATATCGCCGGGGTCATCCTGAACAACATCAGCGGAGAGCGGCATCGCCAGAAGGCGGTGGAAGCAGTGGAGACCTTGACCGGAACGGAGGTGGTGGGCACCGTCGATCGGCAGAAGGAGCGTCTTCCGGAACGGCACCTGGGGCTGGTGACACTTAAGGGAAAGCGACGACGCCGTCGGCCTCCTGCGGCAGCTCGAGGACATGGTCTCCACGGTGGACATCGGCCGCCTGGAGGAGATCGCCCGTTCCGCTCCCGAGCTGGATATGCCGGCCGAGCCTCCGTTCCGGAAAGCGGAACCGAAGGGGATCACCTTCGCGGTCCCCCGGGACCGCTCGTTCTGCTTCTACTACCCGGAGAACCTGGAGGCCCTGGAGGCGGCGGGAGCGCGGATCGCGTACTTCCGGCCGACCGAGGGCGAGCCGCTTCCCGATTGCGACGCGGTCTACATGGGCGGCGGTTACCCCGAGGTCCACGCCGCCGACCTTTCGGCCAACGGCGATTTCCTGGAGGGCGTTCGTCAGCTGTCCGCCGAGGGCAAGGTCGTGTACGGTGAGTGCGGCGGCATGATGGCCATGTGCCGCTCCATCCGGGCGTACGGGGCCGAGCATCGCATGGCCGGCATCTTCAGCTCGGACGCGGTCCTCACTCCCGACCGACAGGGATTGGCCTATGTGCAGGCCCGGGCGACGGCAGAGAACTTCCTGTTCCCCGGTAGGACGATAAGGGCCCATGAGTTCCATTACTCCCGCCTGGAGCCCATCCCTCTCGGCCCTTTCGGCTACTCGGTGCTTCGGGGAACGGGGATCGGGGACGGTTCCGACGGCGTGATGGTCCGCCGGTCCATGGGCACCTACATGCATCAGCACGCCCTGTCCCACGGGGAATGGGGATCGTCGCTGGTCAGGGCGGCCGAGGTCGCGACACGGACCTGATCCCCGCCCTGGTCACTTCATCCTCGCTCGATGAACGGAGCGCCAGATCCCGTCGCACCATATGTTCGTTGGTCATCTTCCCGGTCATTTCTTACATCCGTTAAGAGGCGACCTGCCCGAAGTGGCCTTATGATAAATATGGCGGAGCTGACACCCCATCAGCGGCCGCTGTCACGTTCGGCCGATCCGCGAAAAACCCACCTTCTCACGGACTTAGGTTTAGTTCAAGCGTTGCCGACCCTACCTGCAAGGTGAGAGGTTGCACAAGCGCACTATTGCCAGCATGGTAGCCATCGTATCCTTGATGCTCATGGCATCGGCGGTGGTACCGATGTTGGCCGCCGACGGTCAGGATGCACCGATGAGCGGCCAGAAGAGCGCGATGCCGGCGAACGACCGATTTGAAACGGCCTTCCAGAATGTCACCGGCCAACGATTGGACCAGAATGCCACGATGAGGCTGTTGCAAGGCCTCCCCGATAAGGACCCCTTGTTCGCACCGCTGAACAACAATAGTGGCAACATCTCGGGACGCTATATCTCGTTCATGGTGGACCCGTCCAACGGGACCCTGCAGGACTATGCCCTGAACATCAGCGGCAAGAGCACCCCGATCTTCACCAGCGTGGTAGCATCCGACTTCAAACCGACCAGCTGGAACGTCAGTGGACCGCTGTTCACATCGATGGACGATAACCTGACCATGTCCGCGGCCGACAACCCCCTGGGGACGTTCCATGCCGCGGCCTCGGACAATGCCTCCATCAACCTATCGATGCCTGCCGGCTTCACTGTTGCACCGCTGCCTTCGCTGAATTCCTCCGTGAAGGCCTGGACCATTACCGGGAACGGCATATCTGCCGTTATGGTGGTCAAGGACGGCACCGTGAGGACCAACCTGGGGACATCGGCTGGCACAGCAGGTTACTTCGACGTCTCGCTGGCCCCGGAGGGCGCGCTGATGTTCCGAGCCCTGCCGATAGCCGGTGGCTTCCCCTTGGCCAACGAGCGGTTCCTGATGTCCCAGCTGGCCAACTGGTCGCTAGAGGGTGAGATGGCCATAGTCACCACGGCCAACCACACCTTCTGGTTAGCCACCGAATCGGGATCACTGATGCCGAGCGTCAACTCCAGCCAGGGCATGGTCACCGTGGACCTAACGCCCCGCGCGCAGAACGGAACTAACATGACCGCACCGGCGAGCGGGCAGAGGATGTGGTACGTCATTGCCATGGACAAGAACACGGTGAACCCAGCCAACGGGACGGTGAAGGTCCTGGTCAACGGACAACAGCTGAGCATGGCCAACAGCACATCGGAGCTGGTCACCAGCAACTCGATGTTCTGGACCTACCAGGGAACGAACGCATCGGTGTTCGTGGTCCCCCTGTCGACCAGCCAACGGCTCGGTGAGCATCGTAGTGGAGGAAGGTAACCAGAACGCACCGGCCACGACCGCGTCCATCAGCCTCAGCACGGCGACCGCCGTGGGGGTCACCATTATCGGATTGGCCGCGGTGGTCGGATCGGTCATCTACCTCAGGAGAAAGGAGTAGCCCGAAACCTTTTCATTTTCCCTTTTTCTCTTCTATGAACAAGTGGACCGTCAGGGCGCAAGAGCGGGCGTCGGCAATGGCGGTGGGCAGGTCCATCGGCCCCTTGGCCGAGCCGCATAGGAACAGACCCTTTACCCCGCTATCCGCCGCCGGGAAGCCGGCAAGGCCTTGTCTTACGCTGAAGCTGTCCATGAGAAGGAGGTTTTCGGGCGACTGGCGCAGCCCGGTGCTTAGGACGACCAGGTCTGCCCGGACCTCGTAAAGCTCCCGCAGCAGGGTGTTCTCCCCGCACACCACCAGCTGGCCGCTCTTCTCCAGGACGAGGGACGGCTGGCCCCGGATGAACCGCACCCCTGACCGACGCGCCTCTCGATACAGGTTCTCCTGCCCTGCGCCGGTCGTCCGCAGGTCGATGTACAACACCGTAACCTCCACGGATGGATCGAGGTGCTTGAGGGCGAGGGCGTTCTTGACGGCGTTGGCGCAGCACAGCGCGCTGCAGTAGGGGACCCCCCGCCGTTCCGTTCGCGAACCGACGCATTGGATGAACACGGCCGAACGGACCGGGGCGCCGCTCCTCCCGACCACCCGGCCGGAGCGAAGCATCTCCTCCAGCTCGATGGAAGTGACCACTCCGTCCTTGGCGCCGTGGCCATACTCCGGGACGAGGGATGGGGGCACCTCGTCCAACCCGGTCGCCATGACGACCGCACCGGACGCGATCGTTGTGCCGTCATCCAGCTCGATGCTGAAACCGTCGTCCCGGGGCGACAGGGAGACCACCTCTCGGGACATCCGCACAGTGATCCTTTCCTCCGCCTTGACGGCCATCGCCAGACGTTCGACCTCTTCGGAGGCCGAACGGAGATCGGGGAACAGCAGGTTCAGATGGGAGACCCGCCCACCTAGGGCGGACGAGCGCTCCATCAGCATCACCGGATGGCCGAGCTGGGCCAGTGCCAGCGCGGTGGCCATGCCCGCCACTCCACCGCCGATCACCAGGACCTCGAGATCGGTCCTCTCCCTTTCCATGTCCGATGGCGTCAGCGTCATACGGGGTCCCAGAACACCAACAGGTTTCATGAAAGTATCGAACGTAAAAGTATCTAAGGGGCGCCTGCCCGACCGCCCTCCTCCAAGAGCAGGTCTCTTCCGTCCTGCCGCCTCTCCCTCCTCATTAACGGCATCGTTCGATGCCCGAATCCCCTTCTAGGTAGCACCGGTGGTCGCACCGGGGCGGGCAAGACGGACCTTTTAGCGCAGGCGCCCTGTTGAGCGTAAATGTTGGTCCCTTCACGAGAAGGGAGGGTGAAATCCTCTCATAGATAGTAATCCTTTCGAATCGACATACAACGGATGACCGATTCTAGACAAAGGGTTGCTGGTCATGCGACCCTAAGAATAATATGAATGGCGGAATCATCGTCGCTACCTGACTGGATATTATTATTCGAAGTATCGGGCCAGTATATTAAAATCAGAGGATAATTTTAGGGATATCACGGATGATAATTAGGTCATAATGAGTTTATAACCTTCCGCCGGTGGCAGAGAACGGAGCCAAAAGCTCCAAGTGAAGTACGATGGGATGCACGCAAACACTTACTGATAAGGAGGTCCAGAAGGGGCTCCGGAACATAATCCGGGACGGGTTGACCACCTCGATGATGTCAACCCTCACCGGTAGTGTGTTCCTGGTGGCCTTCGCCCTGTCATTGGGTGCCTCCAACATGGTCATCGGCCTATTGGCCACCATACCACCTCTAGCCAACGTGATCCAGATCCCCACCATCTATCTGGTGGAGAAGTACCGGGTGCGGAGGTCCATCACCATTTTAGCGGCGGCCATCAGCCGGTCGTTCCTGCTGATCATCGCCATCATCCCCTTCGTCGTACCGTTCAGCCTCGCCCTACCTCTGGTACTAGTTGCACTGGTCCTGAACTCCCTCCTCGCTTCGATCGGCGGCTGCTCCTGGAACTCCTGGATGCACGACCTGCTCCCGAAGAACAACCTTGGAAGGTTCTTCTCCAAGCGCATGCTGCTGTCCACCGCGATCAGCATCCCCTTGGCTCTGTCGGCCGGGTACTTCATCACCTATTGGAAGGCCGCGTTCCCCACCATGGAGCTGGCCGGCTACTCGGTCCTCTTCCTGGCCGGCTTCATCGTCGGGCTGGTCGGCGTCCTCGTCATCTCGAGGATCCCCGAGCCCATGATGGCCCACCATGAGAGCATGCCGCGCTTCGGCCAGCTGATGAGGAAGCCCTTCGAGGACAAGAACTTCAAGAACCTCATCGTGTTCCTGACCTCCTGGAACTTCGCCGTCAACCTGGCGCTGCCGTTCCTGACCGTATACATGCTGACCTCCCTCGGGATGGACACCTCCAGCGTGGTGCTGTTCAGCGTGCTCAGCCAGATCTCCAGCATGGCGTTCTTCCGGGTCTGGGGGAAGCTTTCCGACCGCTTCTCCAACAAGTCGGTACTGCGCGTATCGGGCCCGATCATGATCGGTTGCTTCCTGATATGGGCGTCCACCGTGCTGTTCGCGGGAACCTCGATCATCATGCCGATGGTCGTGGCCGTCCACGTGCTAATGGGCATGGCGACCGCCGGCGTGAACCTGGTCTCCGGCAACATCGGCCTGAAGCTCGCCCCCAAGGGAGAGGCGACCGCCTATCTGGCGTCAGCGTCGCTGTTCAGCTCGCTGGCGGCCGGCATCGCCCCACTGCTGGGCGGCATCGTCGCCCAGTACGTCCCCCGGTGGGAGTACTTCTTCCTGGTGGCCTTCGCCCTGGGACTGTACTCGCTGCACCGCCTGACCAAGGTCCGGGAGGACGGAGAGGTCGAGAAGCTCGTCGTAGTGAAGGAACTGGTGACCGAGATGAAGAACGGCGTATCCTACTCCCATCTGCGGGAAGGAGCGCACAACGCGTCCCTCGGGCTGGCCCAGGCGGCCACGGCCCGCTTCCGCCGCAAGAGGACCGACGGTGCTGCCGTCACCTCCCTCTTGTTCTTCTGGAGGTAAAGCGGTGCCCCGATATCCTTTTTCTAAGTTGGCCTCGCCCCTGGCGATCCTGATGCTGCTCATCGTCGCCCCGCTGGTCCTCGCCGTCATGGCGTTCAAAAGGCTTCGAGGAGCGACGGACGCGCCGTTGCCCCGCGACGAGTACGTCCTCATTCCGCCGACCAACATCAGACCCTAGGATCGGACCACGAGCCGTCCTCGATGATCGACCGGACCGCGGCCATGGTGGTGAGCATGTCCCCCACCGCCCGGGTCTGGGCCTCTACGCGCGTTTCTATGGAGCGGATCTCCGCCTCGTCCGAGCTGAGGTCCCGGGCATCCTTGGCAATGGCGCCCAGGTTGGCGAACAGCATGTCCAGCGCCCTCACCGTCGGTTCATAGATCTCCACGAACACCTGCACCCGCTCGTACAGCAGGTACTCGCTCGATCCGAAGCACGCTCTCTCCATCTCCTGGCTTGCTTCGAGATCAAGGTCCATCAGTCGCTCCCATTCGTTCAGGGCGATGCCCATACGAGCCCGGAAGCCGCGGTGCACCAGGGGGCGAAGATATGGATGGCTCTGGCTGAACAGCCAGTTCAGGTCGTTGATCACTTCCTCGACCTCCCTGATGTCCGTGGTCAGCCGGCGGCTCAATGATGCCAGTTTAGGTGACCCCGCTCCGACCATCAGGTGGACCGCTTCCTCGCCGTCCATGTTTTCCTCCCAGAAATTAATTGGAATGCCCTATATTTGATGCCTCGGATATTTTATGGGACGAACGACGAAGCTCCCGGCGCATCAGGTACGCACCCCCCAGAATGGCGCAGGTGCCCTCGATGAGCAGGTTCTGTCCGTCGATCCAGTTGGAGAACGAGGCGACCGCCCCGGTCCCGAACGTCAGGACGCCGATGATGAGCAGGAAGGCGAGCAGCGGTAACTGCAGTGGCTCGAGCGCCCGCGCCGCGGCCGCCCCCATGTGCCCCAGTCGATCGCGGTACAGCATGACCACGATGGAGAGGAACATGAGGCCGAACATCCACTCCAGCGGGGACGTTATCTCGATCAGGAACGATGAGGCCAGGTAATCCGGGTAGTGATGCTGCTGGAACGGACCGAGCAGCGGCCAGAGCAGCGATACCGGCAGGTCCCACATGGCGTCCAGGACCAGGTGCGTGCCGACCCCCGCGGCGATAGCGGCCAGGAGCAGCGATGAGCGCGCCCTCCAGAGGACCAGCGCGCCGATGACCAGGACCCCCAGGAACAGCAGGCCGTGCGCGTATATGCGGCCATAGTCCAACGAGCCCTGCAACAGCAGATGGCCGAGGGGCTTGTCGATCAGGTCCGGGACGATCGCCCCGACAGCGATGACCGGGACCATCCATCGGCGACCGGTCCATTGGTAGAAGATCAGGCCCACCACGGCCCCGATGAACAGGTGGCAGAACATCAGCACGCCACCCCATCGGGCCTCCCGATAAAATAGCTGCCCCTCTTCGAAAGCTTATTCTGCCTTCGGTTAAGTACTAACCAATCAAGACAACGTTATGGCCCAAAATACAAGTGGAGAATGGGTGAGGGAGCTAGATTATCTCCGGGCCTTCGCCATCCTGGGGATCGTCGCCATTCATGTAGGCGCGTTCTCCATCACCATAGGTTATCCTAATGCCATCTCCCCGATCACCGACTTCATCGCCCACTTCTCCGATTTCGGGATACCGCTGTTCTTCTTCGTCTCCGGGTTCATCCTTGCCGTCCGGTACTTCGAACAGGACCGCAGGGGCGGATTCTACCGTCGGCGGTTGGGCACCATCATACCGCCGTACCTGGCGTTCTCCACGGTCTACCTGCTCTACGCCGCCGTGGCGCTAGGGCAGACCTCCCTGTACCGCGCCGCATGGTCCTACCTATTGTTCGACGCCACCGGCATCTTTTGGTTCCTGGCGGTGATCATCCAGATGTACCTGCTGTTCCCGTACCTGGCCGCCTGGCTGGGACGATTGGAGGCGAAAGGGCAGGCCTGGCGCGTGCCAGCGTACGCCGCCTTATTGTACGTGGCCTGGTACGCGTACCTGCAACAGGCCACCGCGGACCTGCTGAACGCGACGTGGCAGCCGGTGCCCGACCTCGGCGGCATCGTGGCCGGAGAACTGTTCCCGGGGTTCCTGTTGTTCTTCGTGCTGGGAATGTATCTCGCCCGGACCGTGCCCTCGTCCCGGAGCGTCCTCCGCTCCCTATCCCGGACATATATGGTCGTCCCGCTGCTGCTCATGGCCGTGGGGCTGCAGTTGCTGGGCTCCGGGTTCTGGTGGGAGATGGCAGTGGTGCCGTACAGCCTGGTGGCGTCGGCGCTGCTGCTCCGCCTCTCCCGCTGGCTGGCCGCCCGGCCGGGGGCGCTATCCTCGGGGAGTGGAGACCATCGGCCGCTACTCGTTCGGGATCTACATGGCGCACATACTGGTGATGGCCCTGGTCGTCAACCGGCTGTGGGCCTGGGGGCTGGGGGCCGAGGACGCCATGTTCTACGTGCTGCTGTACACGCTGACGGTCGGCCTGAGCATCCTGGGGCTGTGGGCCTTGAACCTGCTGCCGTTCGGCCCGTCGATCTCCGGGGTGAAGAAGAGCACCAAAGGTAGGAAGCTCCGCCGCGTCGGCAAGAGGAGCAAAAGGACCATTTGATGCGACCGTAGAGAGGACACTAGGCCCCTCGGAAAGAGCGCCGGGGCCCGACGAACGTTCGCCCAACTTCGTAACTCTGGTGAAAGAGGTGAACTACCCCTCGATCTGTGCTTCTAGAAGACGATTGTGGGCGTGACGACATACGCCCTTGGCCTGCAACAGCATCCGCTCTACCTCCTTTTTCGGATATAGACAGCACTGGTGGGCGATCATGTTAGAGCACCGATTTTCTTGATGACCCCCATATATAAACGTCTAGGGGGGAGGTCGGTGAAAGTGCTCACCCTCGATTTAATCCCTCAGCTATCGCAGGGGACTTCCCATTCGCAATGGTTAATTATCCCATCCTGGTTCTAGATATGGGAGGACCATGCTAGAGATCAAGAATCTCACCGTAGAGGTGGGCACCCGGCGCGTACTGAAAGGCATCAACCTATCGGTCATGTCCGGTTCCACCAGCGTCCTGTTCGGGCCCAATGGCTCAGGAAAGTCGACATTGCTCTCGGCCATCATGGGCCTGGGCAATTACCGGGTCGTTGAAGGCCAGATCGTGCTTGACGGCGTTGATATCACCAATCTGCCCATCCATGAGCGGGCCAAGCTCGGGATCGGCATGATGTCCCAGCGCCCCCCGAACCTGGTGGGCGTGCAATTGAAGACCATGCTGCAGGTCACCAGCCACGGCAAGGCCGACCCGGCCAAGCTCGCCGGGACCTTGGACATGGCCCGGTTCCTGGACCGGGACGTCAATGTCGGCTTCTCCGGCGGCGAGATCAAGCGATCCGAGCTTCTCCAGCTGGCTGCCCAGAACCCCTGCATGTACCTCCTGGACGAGCCCGAATCGGGCGTCGACATCGAGAGCATCGGGAAGGTGGGGAACATGATCCACGAGCTCCTTACCGGCGGCATATCGTGCGCCGGGAAGAGGGAGAGAGAGGGCAAGAGCGCTCTGATCATCACCCATACCGGCGAGATTCTGAACTACATCGAGGCGGACCGCGGATATGTGCTGTGCAACGGCACCATATCCTGCGCCGGCAATCCAAGGGAACTGCTCAGGGAGATCCGCGCCAAGGGATACGAGGAGTGTGTGAAATGTCGGCTAGTCAGAACGAACTGAAGAAGCGGGCCGAGGAGGCGCTCAAGAAGAAGGGCACCTATGGCGAGGATTTCGATCTTTCCAAGTACAAGGAGGGCGAACGCGACATTCCGGAAACGTCCAGGCTGGACCAGCTCTCGGACGAGGTGCAGGAAGCCCTGCTCCGCTCCGGCATCGTGCCGTCC
The DNA here is from genome assembly GCA_963728405.1 of Methanomassiliicoccaceae archaeon. Taxonomy (GTDB): domain Archaea; phylum Thermoplasmatota; class Thermoplasmata; order Methanomassiliicoccales; family Methanomassiliicoccaceae; genus UBA6. Next base: position 26,435 of record CAVSJV010000001.1, read on the forward strand.
GAGGAGGGCCGCGAGGGCAGCCTGGTGGTCATGGACAACTCCATGGTCGCCCGGAGCGTGATGGGGAAGAGCTACGAGCTCCTGGACACCAGGGTGGCGATGCAGAAGCATGAGTGGCTCAAGGACTACGCCTGGAAGCTGGTCCAACCGGACGCCGACAAGTACACCGCCTCCACCTACCTGAACGATGCCACCGGCTACTTCATCAGGGCGCTGCCCGGGCAGTCCGTGAAACTGCCCATCCAGACCTGCCTGCTGGTCAGCAAGGAGCGCACTGCCCAGATGGTCCATAACATCATCGTAGTGGAGGAGGACGCCTCCCTGGAGGTGGTCACCGGCTGCGTCACCAAGAAGGGTGTCGAAGCGGCCATCCACATGGGCATCTCGGAGTTCTACGTCAAGAAGGGCGGGAAGCTCACCTTCACCATGATCCACAACTGGGCCGAGCAGGTGGGCGTCCGTCCCCGCACTGGCATCAGGGTGGAGGAGGGCGGCTCGTTCGTCAATAACTACGTCATCCTGAAGAAGGTCAAAAGCGTCCAGACCTATCCGACCGCCCGGTTGGTCGGCCAGGGGGCCGTGGCGTCCTTCAACACCGTGGCGGTGGCCCAGCCGGGAGCGGAGCTGGACCTGGGTTCCCGGGCGATCCTGAGCGCGCCGTTCACCAAGGCCGAGATCATCTCGCGGTCCATCACCACTGGCGGCACGGTCATCAACCGCGGCACGCTGGTGGGGGAAGCACCGAACATCAAGGCCCACCTGGAATGTCGCGGCCTGATCCTCGGCAACGGGGGTGTGAACATCGCCATTCCAGAGCTGGAGGCCCGTGTCCCCGATGTGGAGATGACCCACGAGGCGTCACTAGGCAAGATCGCCCGGGACCAGGTCGAGTACATCATGTCCCGCGGGCTGAGCGAGGAAGAGGCGGTCGGCATGATCGTCCGCGGCTTCCTCGAGGTCGGCATCAGGAACATTCCCGAGGAGCTCAAGGCGGAGATCGACAGGACCATCGCCCAGAGCGAGCTGGCCAAGGGCTGAGCCTGAAAACACTTTTCCTTTCTCACTTTTTATATTTTTAACTTTATGCGAGCGGAAAGTCCCCTGCGAAAGCGGGGGACGATCAAGCACATGCCGTCCGGTAAGTGGCATGCCTACATCATCGTAGACAATGGCTCAAGTGACTTCGAGCTCCCTGAGGTCGAGACGGCCGTCGGTCTCGATGTCGGTCTGACCTCCTACGCCGTCGATAGCGACGGCCACGAGGTCGAGAACCCGAGACACCTGAAGCGGGCATTGAAGAAGCTGCGCCGGGACCAGCGAGCGTTCAACAGAATGCAGAAGGGCTCGAACGACCGGAACTCACGCTTGTGGACAGCCGACCACTACACTCGCCAGCGAGCGGTGTGCAAGTCGACCGGTTGAAGCAAGAAGCCCCGCCCGCAAGGGCGGCAGGGAAGTTCACATCGGGGGCCGATGGCCCGGTGTAACCAGTGCGCTGGTTGAACTGACTGGACCTACGGCGAATGACTGATTCATAGTGAAATAGCAGTCAAAACATTAATATGCTATCCATACTTCCGGAAATCTTACTTACGGAGGCACTCTAGAATGAGAATTTCAGCCGATCAGGAAGAGGTTTGCATCTTGGAAGCGATCAGGACCGCGAACGCTCACCGGGAAGAACTCGCCGAATCACTTGTTGACAATTCCGTATTGATCATCATGGCCGCCACCGCGCGGCGCGATCTGACGGTCCGCGAGGTCTCCACTTTCACTTCCATTCCCCTGGCCACTTGCTACAAGCTCGTAGAGAAGATGGCCTCGATCGGCCTGCTGGCCGAGACCGGGAAGGTCCGCACCTCTACCCGTGGCAAGGCATCCATGTACACCTCGTCGATGAAGACCTTCTCCGTCGATGTGTCCAACGGGTTCATCGATGTGAACATCATCTGGAAGAACGGACAGACCATGGGAGTGACCCGCGAGGTATGCTCCACCATGATGCCCGTTGAGATGGCCACGAGCGCGGACGCGATCAGCGCGGTCGCCTCAAAGTAAACCTTTTCCCAAACCGTTTAGGGTTTTTATCGCGTCAGCTCTGAGATGATCTCTTCCCGCAATTGGTCCATGTGCTCATTGACCAAGGCGACATCCTCTCTGATGTTCATCGGTCGATCGCCGATCAACAGCCCGAATTCCGATTCCGCCAGCTCCTCGATCATTGGTATCCTCTTGCTCATGAGGCTGTCGCGGTAGCGCCCGAAGCGCTCGACGGTGAACCGGGTCTTTCTTTTGATGGCCTCTTCGAAATCGTAAAGGTCCAAGCCATAGCCCCGGCTAAGCATCACAATATCGATGGAATCTCGAAGCTTGTAATCCACCCGGGTCAAGATGGCCCTTCCCTTCTCGACAATGATCTCTTCCGGAGAGTAACAGGTCATCGGGATGGAGGACAGGTAGCTCTCTTGCCCATCTAAGAAGGAGGCGGTCCTGCCCTTACTAATATAAGGCTCGAGAAAGCTTTTTAGAGCTACATCCTTCACGAACGGATAGATCAGCAGATCATGCATATTTATCTCCATCTTGATCCTACCCGCAATACCCGGCAATCCGATCGAGTAGGAGAAATGGAAGGTCGCCTTGGTGCCGGAGTTGGAGATGTAAACCCCCTCCTTTTGTTCTATCCTTGTGTTCAATCCCAGGTCTAACGATCTTGCAATGGGCTCCAGCTCCCTTAGGACGGCCTTGATCTCTCCCATGCAGCTTTCCTCGATCTGCCTGTTGCTTTTTCCACTCCATATCGAGGGGTCCTGCCAGCCAAAATCGATGTCCTCGGAGAATCTATAGTAAGGCAAATATGCCTTGATCAGGCAGGTCCCTCCCTTGAAAAGGAGCCTATCTCTTAGGAATACGCTCTCGGAGATCTTGGTCAGGAGGGAGTGCAAGTAGATGTCTTTCTCCACAAATGACCTATTCTTGACCCCAGACAGTCCTGCAGGCCCAGTCCACAAGCCTATCGTCCATTTCTGCCCACCAGCCCGGCGATGAACTTGCAGGGGTAAAATGCAAGATATTCCCTCATGCGGTCATCCAGCAGCTGGTCCTGGTAATTATTGATCGCCCCTTGCACGTAGCATTCCGAGGCCCCATCGAGATACCTCCGATAGGCCAGATCGAGGACGGTCTTCTCCTTATTGGAGTAACGGATGATCACATCGTGTTTGGTCGGTTTTGATATGATCGAACCCGGGATGAAAAGGTCCTTGCTCCACTTAATGACCCGGAACGATGTCCCCTGAACATTTATGGCCCGGGTTGTTTTCAATGAACCGGAGATCACCTGGTCGGCATTGAAAAATTCATGGGTCATGCCGTTCAGCTTAAGGGCTGTGTCCAGACCAAAATACCAGGGTGTGGCTCCTTTTATCTCCAACCCTGCGGCAACCATCTCGTACAACGAATAATCTGCCCTCCCCGTGGCTCTTTCATTTGCGGAAACAACGTAGAATATCCCTCTGAATATCCGCTTCAGATAGCCTTCCCGCTGGAGATAACGAACGCTGTCGATGGGGTCTTTATCAAGACCCTGTGCCAAGGTCGTGAGTTCTTCAGTTGTAGTGATCCTATTACCGCTCAATAGTAGCTTTTTCCAGATCTCAGACGTCGCAATTCGGTTCATAATATCCGTATTTTTAGCACAATAGCAACCATATTATCAATATATAATGATTATCAACCTCTTATCTGGGCGTGTTTCGATGTGCTGTGTCATTAATCATGCCTGGTTAATTGTATATACATAATGCATGCATATGCATGTGTTTGCATGATTCATTCGTCGAGGTGACAAATTGGTCGAACAACCCAAGTACCGGACCATTCGGATCAAAGAAGAGGATTACCAGAAGCTCAAGGAGGTCCAAAACGTACCTACGAAAGAAAGGGACCGAGAACATTGATTGGGTGGAGCTGAAGAAACAGAACATCGTCGAGGTACCGGGTGAAGAGGAGGAGGGCGACAGCAACCTGAACTGGAGCTTCATTCTCGGCCTGGGAGCGGCAGCCCTAGCATACTTGCTATGGAAGAACGCCAAGAAGTGAGCCTCAGGTCGGACGGTCCATGACCTCGAACTCATTGCCGTCGTCGTCGGTGAAACGGGCGATCAGCCGTCCCTTGCTGTCCCGCTGCGGCTTGAGCGTGAAGTCGATGCCCTCGTCCACCAGGACCTTGTGGAAGTCGTAGATCGAATCGGTGACGAACACTATGCCGGTCCTGATGCCCGGCTGCTCCTCGTCGCTCGGCTTGGCCAGAAAGAGGACGAGCTGAGCGCCCTCCTCGGCGGCCCCTATCTCCACGTAGCCCTTGTCCTCGTGGTTCGCCACCAGCGTGAGGCCGAGGACCTCGGTGTACAGTTCGATCGCCTGGGGCATGTCGCTCACCGGCACCCACACCTGGCCGATCTTCAGAAGGTTCCCGCGCTGTTGTTCCGGGGCCTGGCCGCCCATGGGGTCGCCGAGGGGCATGACAGGTAAAGTGGCAATTGGGATTAATTATCCTTGCTCAGCGCCCAGCCATGTCCAGGTATACCTTCTTGGTCTCCGCGGCGGTCTTGTCCCAGGAAAATTGCTTTGCCCGTTCCAGACCCTTGTTGACCATCTCAAGACGAAGATCCTCATCGAAGACCACCTTGGCCAAGGTCCTTTCGATCGACCCGATATCCTTAGGATCGAAGTAGGCGGCAGCGTCTCCTCCAAGCTCGGGCAATGATGAGGTGTTGCTGAGCACTGCCGGACATGCACATGTGAAAGCTTCCAGGACCGGTAGCCCAAATCCTTCATAGAGCGAGGGGAACACAAAGGCCTTGGCATGCATATAGGTCTGGCAGAGAGATCGATCCGTGAGTTGCATTTGATGGGCCCTATCGTCGATCCGCAATTGTTCTATGCGCTTTTTCTCCTCCTTAGTTGAAGGGGCCTCCACCAACGCAGACCAGATGCAGGTCCCTGCTCTCAGCCATCATTAGAGACATGGCCTCGGCGAATATGTCAAAATTTTTGTAGGTGCCGCGGCCTCCGACGAAAAGCACATAATCAGATGGCAGCCCAGCTCGGCAGATCCTGGATCTGGCTTTGCCCAGGGTCCAGGGAGATCCCCTGGTGGATGGTTTTAACCCTCTTGGGATCGACGCTCAGTATCTTTATCAGGTCCTTTCTGGTGCTATCAGATACGGTCACTATCCTATCTGCCGACTCGACCAAAGCTCTCTTCCAAGTTGGTATCTTGGTATGCCCTGGGAAATACTGTGGATAAACCTCATGTATCATGTCGTGAACTTCCAGATAGAAAGGTCGCTCACCAATGGCCTCCAGAAAGTAAGGGTCGTAGTAGGTGGGGTGGAAAACATCAAAATTCCCCTTTTTTACCGCCCTTAGGGATCTCCTCTGATTGGACCAATACATGAGGTCCAATCCCATCCTTTCCTTGATCAGATGGAATGCCCTTCTCTTGAGGGGGGTCGCCCACCGGACCTGTTTTGGTAGGTTTGGGTCGCCCGCAGGTCCGATGTCAACACCTCACCGACCGCTAACCGCACGTCCATGTCCGGCTGCTTCTCGTAGCGGTCTACGAGCTCAACATAATAACGCGATACTCCTCCGAGTACTTGCATGGAGAAGATTTGGTGATCGTAAAGAATCCTCAACCGACCCATGGGCATTTCAGCTTTAATTCTTCATCCGATATATAACATCTATCTTAAGACCCAGACTGATTAAATTATATAAGGAAAAAGCAATGGACTTGTAATTGGAATAGTGGCATGACCGAGACGTTTTTCAACATCGACCAGACAATGATGGCTCATTCCGGCATTCCATATTTCCCAAGCTGTCACCTGGCCCAAAGGGCAGCCGGGCATATTAGTGATCCTCGGGTCCTGAGCTTTGATCGTGAACTGGGACCGTGCCCGCCCCCTTCAGATCGATGGGGGTCTGAAAAATGAGAACGGCATTCATGATGATGGGGTCTCGATCGCGAGGGATCGACATGCTTTTCCAGAGTATAGAATCGGAACGAACCTGACATCCATAGAAAAGAGGCCTGAGATGGCAACACCGCCGGTCCTTCTGATAGTGTTCAACAGGCCGGAGACCACCCTGAGGGTGTTCCAGGCCATCAGGGAGGCCAGACCCGCTAAGCTGTTCGTGGCCGCCGATGGCCCCCGAGAGAGCAGACCCGAGGAGAAAGAGCGGTGCTCGGAGGCGCGCAAAATCGCTACCGCAGTGGACTGGCCCTGCGATGTGCACACCCTGTTCAGGGAGAATAACCTAGGTTGCAAGAGGGCGGTGAGCTCAGCTATAGACTGGTTCTTCGAGCACAATGAAGAAGGGGTCATACTGGAGGACGACTGCTTACCTCACCCCTCCTTTTTCCCATTCTGCGAGATAATGTTGGAACGGTACCGCGGGGTGGACCGAGTGCGCATGGTCACCGGAACGAACAACACACTGGGTCGATTCAGAAGGCCGCGATCCTACGTCCTCTCGAAATACTTCTCCATCTGGGGATGGGCGACCTGGCGGAGAGCTTGGAGGGACAACGATATTACGATACAGGGATGGCCGGAATTCCGCCGTTCCGGGAAGCTGGACGTCCTGATCGGAAACAAACACATGGCCCGCTTCCTGACCAAGATGTTCGACCTTTGCTACGAGGGCAAATTGGACACCTGGGACTATCAATGGGAACTGTCCTCATACTTCCATGATGGCCTGTGTGTCACTCCAAGGGAGATAAATCCGTGATCTCCAATATCGGCCCGACCGGGGCGCACATGAGCGGTGCCCCCAACCCGTTCATCAACATGCCTATGGGGGCCATCGACCTGGCGGGACTGAAACCGCTCAAAGAGGTAGAAGCGAACCGTAAGTTCGATGAGCTTGTGTTCAGCGGAGTGTTGAAACAGGCGACATACCATCCTGCACTGGTCCCGGTGCTTCGAAGAATCCGCCATATCTTGAACCATGTCAATCCTCAGAAGTGGGAACCTCGCAATTACGAGTGAAATCCAGTTACCATTTATACACGAATGGGCATCTAGTAATCTGCAATCCATATTGATCATCTAAGGTGTATGATGGCTAGCAGTAAAGTGAAGGTCCTCCGTCCGCAAGGCTCCCGCTGGGAGCTTGGTTTAAAGGACATATGGGAATACCGGGAACTGCTATACTTCCTCACACTTAAACAGATCAAGACGAAGTACAAGCAAACGGTCATCGGGCTCGGCTGGGCCATCCTTCAGCCCCTCGTTACTGCACTGATCTTCGCCATCCTCTTGTATAGCGGGGGAAACCCGGCCTTCAAACCGCCCGAGGGCATCGATCCCTTCTCCTTCCTGTTCGCCGGCCTGATGCTGTGGACGTTCTTCTCCACATCCCTGAACGGGGCATCAATGAGCCTGGTGAGCAACTCAGCGATGATCACCAAGATCTACTTCCCCCGTATCCTGCTACCGCTCAGTCTGGCCATCGCCGGACTGCTGGACTACGCCATAGCATGGGTAATATTCATCGTCATCGTTGTCCTAACCGGGACCTTCCTTTCCACCTGGATGATCTTCATCCTGGTGCCCATTGATCCTGGCATTCCTGCTAGCCTCCGGCCTGTCGTTCTGGTTGTCAGCCATGTCCGCCAAGTACCGGGACGTGCAGTACATCGTGCCGTTCTTCATCTCCATCCTGTTGTTCGTCTCGCCCATCCTGTACCCGCCAACGGTCATCTCAAACCAGAAGTGGCTTCTGTACATGAACCCGCTTTCCGGCATCATGCAGGCCCAGAGGTTTTTCATCTTCGGCACCCCCTCGATGGACTGGGTCATGCTGGGGTCAGCGACAGCGATAACCTTGTTCGTATTCTTCGTCGGCCTCCTGTACTTCAAGGCCTATGAACGACGCCTAGCGGATGTGATCTGATGGAGCCGATGATCGAGATAAAGGGCGTATCGAAACAGTACCTCATCAGCACCAGCAAGGGCTACTATCGCGGCATAAATAATCGCTTGGGCGAGAACCTGTCCGAAGCGATCCGCCACCCCCTGCGCACCATCAGGGGAGTCCGGCAAGCCAAAGAAGCGTTCTGGGCGCTTAGAGGACGTGAGCTACAGGTCTGAGAGAGGGGAGAGCGTGGGCATCATCGGCCGTAACGGCGCTGGAAAGAGTACCCTGCTCAAGATCCTCTCCCAGATAACTTATCCCACCGAGGGCGAGGTCGTGCTGCGCGGCACTGTGGGCAGCTTGCTGGAGGTGGGCACGGGCTTCCATCCCGAGCTCACTGGACGGGAGAACGTCTACCTCAACGGTGCAATTCTGGGCATGGGCAAGAAGGAGATCGATTCCAAGTTCGACAATATCGTGAAGTTCGCAGAGGTGGAGAAGTTCCTGGATACCCCGATCAAGCGTTTCTCCTCGGGCATGTATCTGCGGCTCGCTTTTGCCGTGGCCGCGCACCTGGAACCAGATATCCTGATCGCCGACGAGGTCCTGGCGGTGGGCGATCAACAGTTCCAGGCCAAGTGCCTCGGGAAGATGAAGGAGGTCTCCCGTGAAGGCCGTACCGTGATCTTCGTATCGCACAACATGCACGCAGTGAAGACATTGTGCCAGAACGCCATTCTGCTGAGGGGCGGCAGGGTGGTCAAGAGCGGACCGGCCGACGAGGTCATCAGCGAATATGCCCGTTCACTGGAGGTGCAGGAGGGCCTGTTCCCGGTCCACGCAAGAGGGATCATCGTAGAAGCGCTGGAGGTTCGCCAGAAGGGGGTAGATACCATGCTCATCGACGGCACCTATCCATTCGACGTCATCGTTCGGTTCAACTTGCCGGAACGGACGGAGAAGCTTCGCATGGGGGTGTTCGTGAACAACTCCATGGGCGACGAGCTGGCCAGGACCTTTTTCTCGGATTGGAACTTGGGCTACGAGGACCTGGGTCCGGGGACGTACACGGCCAAACTGGAGTTCCCCGGTAAGCTCCTGGTCCCCGGCAATTATACTATCACCATGGGCGCCAACAAGCAGGGGAGCTTTGACATGCTGGTCGGCCACCGTATCGAACGGGGGATCAATGTCTCCGCGCCGATCGATTTCAATTCGGGCGGCATCATCGATCCCCTGCAGGCGCAGATACTCATCGACCGTAAGTGGGAGATAAGCAGGCGTTGATGCTCCCGTCATCCCATTAGCTAACGTTATTGTACCAGTAGCTCTAAAAAAGGCACCCTGGTGATGTGAATACGATTAGCTTATTGCCTTACCGTCCACACCCGGCCCGCTCAGGTCCGCCGTTTGGTGGACCGCATCTATCACCCCGACGACGCCTATTATGTCGACGTCTTCAACAATAACCTCGTTCCCCAGTGGAGGGAAGCGTTGAACCTGCCGACCTCCAACTTCACCACCGTGTTCAAGTACGCCGACGGGTGGGGCTCCTTCAAGCTGGTGCAGGCCACCCTGGACGCCATGCGCCACTTCCGCGAGACCGACTATGATTATTTCATCAACCTCAGCGGCCAGTGCTACCCGTTGCGGCCGGTGGAGGAGATCAAGCAGCGGCTGGTGGCCGCCCGGGGCAAGGCGCTGATGGAGCACGAGCCGTTCCCCCGGCCCCGCTGGTCGGACGAGCGGGGCGGGTTCCGGCGGGTGGACCACTTCTGGTTCAAGCCGTTCCGCACGTTGAACATGTGGTCGCTGCCTCGACTGGGGCGGGTCCCCTTGGGCATGCAGCCCTACGGCGGCTCGCAGTGGTTCTGCCTGCCGAAGAAACACGTCGAGCGGATCCTCGACATACTGGATGAGCATCCTGAGGTCGTCCGGTTCTACCAGCATTCCTTCATACCCGACGAGATGTTCTTCCAGACCATCCTGATGAACTCGGAACTTCGCGACGAGGTCATCAACGACAATAAACGGTTCACCGACTGGAGCAAGAAGTGCGTTCCCACACCGGCGATCCTGCTGAGCGAGGACCTGACCCGCCTGGAGCGTTCCGGCATGTTCTTCGCCCGCAAGTTCGACCCGGACATCGATCCGCGCATCCTGGACCTCCTGGACCTCAAGCTGCTGGGACGGCCGGAGATGGGCGGGGAGAAGGGCGATGACCCCGGAGACGGCGGCGGGGGCAGGGGGGTCCTCATCCGGACGGTGGCCTGATGCCCCGCGTCAGCGTGGTCATGCCCTGCTACTCCTCGGAACGATACCTGGCCGAGGCCATCGATTCGGTGCTGTCGCAGAGCCTGGACGACCTGGAGCTTATCGTGGTCCTCGACGCCGGTTCCAAGGACGGTACGGAAGCGGTCCTCGACGGCTATTCGGACGAGCGGATGAGGGTGGTGCGGAACGACCCCCCGCTCGGCCTGGTCCGCTCCCTGAACCGCGGCTTCGCCCTGGCCCGGGGCGAGTACGTTGCCCGCATGGACGCCGACGACATCGCTCTCCCGGAACGGTTGGAGAGACAGGCCGCGTTCCTTGGCGCCGAACCGTCCGTAGGGATAGTGGGCTCGGCGGTGCAGGTCATCGACGCGGACGGCCGGAACCTGGGCGTTCGACACTATCCCACGAGCCCCGGCCTCACGCTGTGGAGGATGCACTTCGATTGCGCGATGTGCCATCCCGCCACCATGTTCCGGAAGAAGGTGTTCGATGACACCGGCGGCTACTCACCCCGAGCGCGTAACGGCGAGGATTACGACCTGTGGTTGCGGGCGATGCGATACCACAACATCACCAACATGCCTGAGGTGCTACTGCGCTACCGTCTGCACGGGGACAGCATCTCCTCCCGGAAGCGCGACGAGCAGAGGAAGCTCATGGTGGACAAGGCCGGCCGGGCCATCGACCTCACCCTGGGCCGTCCGGTGGACCGGGAGTTCGTGAGATCGCTCATCTTTCCCGTACACCATCGACAGCAGGAGGGACGCCATCGGGGCGGCCTGGCTCCTGGCCGGCCTGAAAAGATCCTACATGGAATGGTACAAGGCCCGCACCTGGGAGGACACTGTGCAGGTCAAGCGGGAGGTAGCGCTCAAGATGTCCCACATCCTGGCCCGTTCGATGAGAGCGTCTCCGTCCGGAACGCCGATGATCGCGTGGCACGCCTCCCGCTGCGGTCCCGGGGTGGTGCTGAGGTTCGGCGACCAGCTGGTCCAACGGAGCAAGGACGCCCTGTCCAGCGGCCGGTCCAGAGTTGGCATGGGGCCGGGCGGTAACGAGACAATGGCCTGATAATGGTTATATGCCCCCATCCTAATGACCAGTTGGTGTTATCCTGCCTAAGAAAGCGCTCATCACCGGCATAACCGGCCAGGACGGTTCGTATCTGGCAGAGTTCCTGTTATCCAAGGGCTACGAGGTCCACGGCATCATCAGAAGAGCGAGCACCTTCAATACCTCGCGCATCGATCATATCTATTCCGACCCGCACGAAAAGAAAGTAAGGCTCAAGCTCCACTATGGCGACCTTTCCGACGCGGAAACGATCAACAACATCATCTTCAACTGTCCGGCCGGACGAGGTCTACAATCTCGGGGCGCAGAGCCATGTCCGCGTCTCCTTCGATGTGCCGGAGTACACCACCAATGTGGTCGCTACCGGCGTCACTCGGGTGCTGGAGTCGATCCGCCGCTCCGGCAACCACGTGAAGTTCTACCAGGCGTCCTCGTCGGAGATGTTCGGTTCCGCCGCTCCTCCGCAGTCCGAGGTCACGCCGTTCGCCCCCCGCTCCCCGTACGCGTGCGCGAAGCTGTACGCCTACTGGCTCACCCGTAACTACCGCGAGGGGTACGGCCTGTTCGCCTGCAACGGCATCCTGTTCAACCACGAATCGCCCCGCCGGGGAGAGACCTTCGTCACTCGCAAGATCACCCGGGCCATCGCGGCCATTACCGCCAAGAAGCAGGACTCCCTGTACCTCGGCAACCTGAAGGCGCGCCGGGACTGGGGCTTCGCTCCCGAGTATGCGGAGGCGATGCACCTGATGCTGCAGCAGGAGCAGCCGGACGACTTCGTCATCGGTACCGGGGAGACCCACTCGGTCGAGGAGTTCGTGGCGGAGGCGTTCGATTATGTGGGGCTGGATCAGGAGAAGTACGTCAAGATCGACCCCAAGTACTTCCGGCCCACCGAGGTCGAGGTGCTCATCGCCGACCCGTCGAAAGGCAAGGAGAGCAGCTGAAGTTCGAGCCGCGCATCAAGTTCAAGGAGCTGACCCGGATCATGGTCGACGCGGACATGCGCGCGGCCGGGCTGGAGGCCATCGGGGAAGGGGACGCGATCCTCAAGCGAAAGTTCCCCCAGCGCTGGTGGGCGGTGGACTGATGTCCTTCTGGTCCGGGAAGCGGTTGCTCGTCACCGGCGGGGCCGGCTTCCTGGGCTCGTTCCTGATCGATGAGCTGGTCCGCGAGCACGGCGTGGAGCGGAAGGACGTCACCGTGCCGCGGTCGAAGGTGACGGACCTGCGGGTCTGGGAGAACTGCCTCTCCGACAGTCGAAGGCCAGGATATCGTCATCCACCTGGCCGCTTCGGTCGGGGGCATCGGCTTCAACCAGGAGAATCCCGCCACGCTGTTCTACGACAATGCCATCATGGGCATCCAGCTGATGGAGGCGGCTCGGCGTTCGAAGGTGTCCAAGTTCGTGCAGCTGGGGACTATCTGCGCCTATCCCAAGTTCACCCCGGTGCCGTTCCGCGAGGACGATCTGTGGAACGGCTATCCGGAGGAGACCAACGCGCCGTACGGGCTGGCGAAGAAGATGCTGCTGGTGCAGGCGCAATCGTACCGCCAGCAGTACGGTTTCAATGCCATCTACCTGCTGCCGGTGAACCTCTACGGACCGAGGGACAACTTCGACCCCCGCTCGTCGCACGTGATACCGGCGCTGATCAAGAAGTTCGTGGAAGCGAGGGAAACGGACGCCAAGAGCGTGGAGCTGTGGGGCACCGGTACGGCGACGAGAGAGTTCCTGTACGTCGAGGACGCCGCCCGAGGGATCGCCCTGGCCACGGAGAGGTACGATAGGCCCGATCCGGTCAACCTGGGAGCGGGGTTCGAGATCTCCATCATGGACCTGGCGCTGCTGATCAAGGAGCTGACCGGGTTCGAGGGCGAGCTGGTGTGGGACCACAGCAAGCCGGACGGGCAGCCCCGACGGATGCTCGATACCTCGAGGGCGTACCAGGAGTTCGGCTTCAAGGCCGGGACCGACTTCCGGGCCGGGCTCAGAAAGACGATCGATTGGTACATGGAGCATAGTGAGCGATGAGCGCCAAGCCGGTCGTCTCTACGCTCACCTCCTGCTACCGCGGTGAGAAGTTCCTGCCGCTGTTCCTGGAGCGGCTGCCGGACCAGACCGCCTTCGAGCGGCTGGAGGTGGTCATCGACCTTAACGAGCCGAGCGCCGAGGAGCTGCGCCTGGTGCGGGACTTTCAGGAAAAGTATCCCGGGCACCTTCGCTACACCGTCCAGCCCAAGGTCGTCACCTACTCGGCGTCATGGAACAACTGCATCCGCAACGCCACCGGGTACTACCTGGCAGTTTGGAACCTGGACGACCTGAGGACGCCGGACTCCATCGAACGGCAGGCCGAGCTGCTGGACATGCACCCCGACGTCGGCATCGTCCACGGGAAGTACAAGGTGGTCCCCCGCTTCGGCGAGGAGGAGGGCTTTTACAAGGACGCGGAGAGCGTCGATCCCTCCGAGGCCACCCGACGGTTCATCTACGGCCCCTTCTACATGTTCCGCAAGTCGCTGATCGATAAGGCCGGCTACATGGACGAGCAGTTCCGCTCCTCGGCCGACTTCGATCACGCCGTCCGCCTGGCGCTGCACGCCAAGAGCGCCGCGGTCCCCGAGAACCTCGGCTACTATCTCTTCACCGGCGAGGGCCTGTCGACCAATCCCAACTCGAGGATCGAGGTGGAGAACTTCGTCATCCGCATGCGGTACGGCATCTACGACAAGCTGTGGTACCATCATCTCGCCGCCGCGTCGCAGTATGACTATCACAAGGTCCTCAACGGTTCGGAATGGATCCCCGTGGAGCGGTACGTCCCCCACTACCGTGAGCTGCTGGAGCAACGCTACCAGTGGTGGTTCGAGAAAGGCTACCTGCGCCACCTGGCCTTCAAGCTCAAGAAGGAGAAC
>CAVSJV010000002.1:0-336742 GCA_963728405.1 Methanomassiliicoccaceae archaeon
CCGCGGAGCGACCGACGTTCGGCAACCACGAGGTCTTCAACCAGGCGACGCCGCTGGAGGACTACAACTCCTTCGACGCCGACCGCGTCCTGCGCGAGGCGCTGAAGCGCGAGGGCGGCGGCTGGGCGGAGGACAAAGCACGCGAGCTGGGGGCGATCTGCGGCTCGGCGCAGACGATCCGCTGGGGCTTCGAGGCGAACGAGCGCAAGCCCGAGCTGCGCACCCACGACCGCTATGGCCACCGGATCGACGAGGTCGAGTTCGACAGCTCCTGGCACGAACTGATGCGGATCGGAGTCGGCCACGGGCTGCACGCGATGCCCTGGCGCGAACCGGGCCCCGGCGCCCATGTGGCCCGCGCGGCGATGTTCAGCCTGCTGATGCAGGCGGAGAGCGGCGTCGGCTGCCCGATCTCGATGACCTACTCGGCGATCCCGGCGCTGCGCAGGCAGCCGGAGCTGGCGGAGGAGTGGGAATCGCGCTTCCTCTCGCTCGACTACGACGAGCGCTCGATCCCCGCCGAGCGCAAGAACGGCGCCCTCTGCGGGATGGCGATGACCGAGAAGCAGGGCGGCTCGGACGTGCGCGCCAACACCACGACTGCGACGCCGCTGAACGGCGGCGGCCCCGGGGCGGAGTACGAGCTGGTCGGCCACAAGTGGTTCTGCTCGGCGCCGATGTGCGACGCCTTCCTCGTCCTCGCCCAGACCGACTCCGGCGTCTCCTGCTTCCTGATGCCGCGCTGGACGCCCGACGGCGAGCGCAACGGCTTCCAGATCCAGCGGCTCAAGGACAAGCTCGGCAACCGCTCCAACGCCTCCAGCGAGCTCGAGTTCCGCGGCGCCTGGGCGCGCATGGTCGGCGAGGAGGGCCGCGGCGTGCCGACGATCATCGAGATGGTCAACCACACGCGGCTCGACTGCGTGATCGGCGCCGCCACCGGCTACCGCGCCGGGGTGGCGCAGGCGCTCAACCACGTCTCGCGGCGCGCCGCCTTCGGCAAGACCCTGATCGACCAGCCGCTGATGCGCAACGTGGTCGCCGACCTCTGCGTCGAATCGGAAGCGGCGACGATCGCCGCGATGCGGCTCGCCCGGAGCTACGACGAGGTCGCCGCCGGCGACGAGGACGCGCGCGAGTTCCGCCGCCTCGCCAACGCCGTGCTCAAGTACTGGCTCTGCAAGCGCCAGCCCTGGCACGCGGTCGAGTGCCTGGAGTGCTTCGGCGGCAACGGCTACGTCGAGGAGTCCGGCATGCCGCGGCTCTACCGCGAGGCGCCGCTCGCCTCGATCTGGGAGGGCTCGGGCAACGTCCAGTGCCTCGACGTGCTGCGGGCGATGGTCAAGAACCCGACCTCGGTCGAGGCCTTCTTCGCCGAGGTGATGGAGGGCGCCGGCGCCGAACCGAAGCTCGACGCCTACGTCTCCGAGCTGCGCGCCGAAGTCCCGGGCGACATCGAGACGATCGAGGCGCGCGCCCGCCGGATCGTCGAGCGCATGGCCCTCGCCCTGCAGGCCTCACTGCTCGTCCGCTACGGCGACCAGGCCGTCGCCGACGCCTTCTGCGCCTCGCGCCTCTCAGGCGACTGGGGCAACGCCTTCGGCACCCTTCCCGCCGGCACGGACTTCGGCCGGATCATCGACCGGCACATGCCGGTCTCCTAGCTTCGTCGCCGTCTCCGAGTCCCGGTCCGCATACCATCTAACTCACAATGGCAACACCGCTGCGCACTCGCTCGGACTGGCTGGCCGCCCACCCGGCAGACCCTGGCCGGCTGACACTCACGCTGTCCGACGTGGCACACCGCTCCCTGCATCAGGGAGATTTCGACCACGCAGTGCGCGAGTTCCTCGACGAGTTCGCCCTGCGACCCGACGACGGCTCGCGGACCGGGGCGATCGCCGCCGAGCCACCGCCCACCGGGGACGCGCGTCACGACGCCTACCTGGCCGCCCTGGCCGAGCACCTGGCGGCTGTCCATGGACTAGACCGCCCTGCCTGGTCGATCCGGCCCGAGCGCTTCCTCGACCGTTTCTGGTTCGTCAGCGACGTGCCTGGCTTTCGCGCGCTCGCGATCGCCCAGACGCCGGCGGCCTTCCGCCGGCGTGGCGTATTCCTGCCCGAGCGCTCCCTGCACCGCGTCTGAGGCGATGGACCGGACGGAGATCGTGGAGGCCCTGACCGCGCTGGCCGTCGAGCTCGACGGACGCGGCGTCAGTGCCGAGATGTACGTGGTCGGCGGCGCGGCCATAGCCCTCGCCTTCGACGAGCGACGCTCCACCCGCGACATCGACGCAGTGTTCGAGCCGAAGGCGGTTGTCTACGAAGCGGCGGAGTCGGTCGCCGAGCAGCGCGGTCTGCCAACCGGCTGGCTGAACGACGCGGTCAAGGGGTTCCTGGCAGGTGACGACCCAGCGGCCGCGCCAGTGCTCGACCTACCGGGCCTGCGCTGCCTCACCGCTTCTCCAGAGGCGCTGCTGGCCCTCAAGGTCCTCGCCCACCGGGTCGGCGAGGACGAGGACGACCTGCGCTTGCTCGCCCGCGAGCTCCGCCTCGAAAACGCCAAGCAGGTGCTGGCGCTGGCCGAACGGACCTTTGGCGACCGCCTCGACCCCGCCGCCCGCTTCTTCGTCGAACAGATCTTCGATCCCGGTTGAGCGGGGCGGCAGCCTCAGCCTGCCGCGTCGCGCAGCGCTCTCCCGACCTGCTCGGCGGTGATCACGCCGCTGAGCTTGCCGTCGGCATCGACGGCGAAGACAGCGCCGAAGCGGCGTAGCGAGCGGTTCGCCAGCAGCGTGTCGAGCGGGGCGTCGTCGCGCACCTGGAAGGTGCCGTCGTCGCGCTCGAGCAGGTCCGAGACGAGCGAGGTGGTGCGTGAGGTCTCCGGCACCTCGTCGGCCTTGTCGCGCACGATCAGGCCGAGGAAACGGTGGGCCGCGTCGACCACCGGGAACCAGGGCCAGCGGTAGCGGAGGAAGTACTCGTCCAGCGCCTGCTCGACCGTCAGCTCGTCGGGGATCGTCACCGGTTCGCGGTCCATGATGTCGGAGACCTGCAGCTCGCTGATCCCGCTGGTGATCGTCGTCTGGGCGGTCGCCGCCCTGGCGGAGCCGTTGACGACGAAGCCGATCAGGGCGAGCCAGACGCCGCCGAAGACGTAGCCATCGAAGGCGAGCAGGATGCCGGCGCCGACGAAGAGGTAGCCGAAGATGCGGCCGAGGTTGGCGGCGAAGCGGGTGGCGGAGGTGCGGTTGCCGGTGCGCCACCAGGCGACCGCCCGGACGATCCGGCCGCCGTCCATCGGGAAGGCCGGCAGCAGGTTGAAGACGAGGACGAGGAGGTTGATCATCGCCAGCCAGGCGACCATCGCCAGCACGCCCGAGGTCGAGGCGCTGCTCTCGACCAGCGCGGCCTGGCTGAAGTCGTGCCAGCCGGCGGCGGCGACCCCGACCGCAGCCAGCGCGGCGACGATGGCGAGGGTGACCAGCGGGCCGGCGACCGCGACCTGGAATTCGGTCCGCGGCGATTCCGATTCGCGAGTCATCCGCGCCATCCCGCCGAAGATCCAGAGCTGGATGCTGGAGATGCCGATCCCGTTGCGCAGGGCGACGAAGGCGTGCCCGAGCTCGTGCAGGACGATCGAGCCGAAGAAGCCGACGGCGCTCGCCAGCGCCAGCAGGAAGGGCATCGTCGGGAGCTGCTCTCCCCCAGCAGTTCGCCGTAGAAGCGCGAGAGCCAGAAGATCACGAGGAAGAGGACGAAGAACCAGGACCAGTCCACGGCGATGCGGATGCCGCGCACGTGGAACAGCGTTATCGGCTTGCCGCCGAGCATCTGCCAATGGTAAGCGGGCGGCTGCCCGCCGGCTCGGCGAGCCGCACGATGGCTTGGCACTTCGGACTGTGTGCCGAATCCCGACTGCGGGCTCGGATTTCGCCTCTATAGCATCCGCGCTCGTGCCTACTCATGACGTTCTCGTAATTGGCGCCGGCCTCGCCGGCCAGCGCGCCGCCCTCGCGGCCGCCGAGCAGGGCGTATCGGTCGGGATCATCAGCAAGGTCCACCCGGTGCGCTCCCACTCCAACGCGGCACAGGGCGGGATCAACGCGGCGCTTTGAACCCGGGCGACTCCTGGGAGTCGCACGCCTTCGACACGATCAAGGGCTCCGACTACCTCGGCGACCAGGACGCGATCGAAATCATGACCCGCGAGGCGCCGGAGGAGATCCTCCACCTCGAGCACCTCGGCGTCACCTTCCACCGCAACGAGGAAGGCAAGCTCGGCACCCGCGCCTTCGGCGGCGCCTCCGCCGCCCGCACCTACTACGTCGCCGACATCACCGGCCAGGCGATCATGCACGTGCTCTACGAGCAGCTGATGAAGCACTCCGACTCGGTCGCCCGCTACGAGGAGTGGTTCTCGACGGCGCTGGCGATGGACGAGAACGGCGAGTGCTGCGGCGTCGTCACCCGCAACGTCGCCGACGGCTCGATGGAGCTGTTCGAGGCGAAGTCGGTGATCCTCGCCTGCGGCGGCAACGGCCAGGTCTGGAAGCCGACCACCAACGCCCTGATCTGCACCGGCGACGGGATCGCGATGGCCTACCGGGTCGGCGCCAAGCTGATGGACATGGAGATGATCCAGTACCACCCGACGACGCTGGCGGGCAAGGGCTTCCTGATCACCGAGGGCGCCCGCGGCGAGGGCGCTCACCTGCTCAACGCCAACGGCGAACGCTTCATGGAGAAGTACGCGCCGAACAAGATGGAGCTGGCCTCGCGCGACGTCGTCTCCCGCGCCGAGCAGACCGAGATCAACGAGGGCCGCGGCTTCCCCGACGGCACCGTCGCCCTCGACATCACCGTGGTGCCGAAAAAGCGCGTCCACGAGGCGCTGCGGGAGATCGTCCTCGTCGGCCGCGACTTCGCCGGCGTCGACATCACCCGCGAACCGATCCACATCAAGCCGGGCAACCACTACACGATGGGCGGGATCAAGACCGACGTCGACGGCCGCACCGACATCCCCGGCCTCTACTCGGCCGGCGAGACCGCCTGCGTCTCCGTCCACGGCGGCAACCGGCTCGGCGCCAACTCGCTGCTCGACACGCTGATCTTCGGCCGCCGCTCCGGCGCCGACGCCGCCGCCCGCGCCAAGCGGATCGAGGGCTCGCGAGCCCTCGCGCAAGGTGCTCGAGGACGAGGAGGCGATGATCGCCGACATCAACTCGCGCGAGCAGGGCTCCGGCCGCCGCGTCTCCGAGATCAAGCTCGAGCTCGGCCAGACGATGGACGCCAAGGTCGCCGTCTTCCGCGACGAGGCCGGGATCAAAGAAGCGATCGAGACCGTCGCCCGCCTGAAGGAGGAGGCGAAGACCGCCTACATCGACGACCACGGCAGCGTCTTCAACCAGGACCTGCTGGGGGCGATCGAGCTCGGGTACATGCTCGACAACGCCGAGTGCACCTGCCTCGCCGCGCTGGAGCGCAAGGAGAGCCGCGGCGCCCAGTACCGCACCGACTTCCCCGAGCGCAACGACGAGGAGTGGCTCAAACACATCGACCTCGAGCAGACCGACGATGGGCCCGAGATCTCATACTCCGAGGTGACCATCACCCAGTGGGAACCGGAAGCGAGGACTTACTGATGGCCGATTACACGATCAAAGTCCGCAGGTTCCAGCCCGAGAGCGGCGAGGGGCCCTACTGGGAGGAGTTCAACGTCGACCTCGAGCCCTCGCTCTCGGTCCTCGACAGCCTGCTGC
Source organism: Methanomassiliicoccaceae archaeon (assembly GCA_963728405.1). Classification (GTDB taxonomy): domain Archaea; phylum Thermoplasmatota; class Thermoplasmata; order Methanomassiliicoccales; family Methanomassiliicoccaceae; genus UBA6. The sequence goes on from CAVSJV010000002.1 coordinate 5,766, forward strand.
AGGTGAAGGACCGCGAGGACGGCTCGCTCGCCGTGCGCTGCTCCTGCCGCGCCGCGATCTGCGGCTCCTGCGGGATGAAGATCAACGGCCAGTCCGGGCTCGGCTGCAAGACCCAGATCGGCGAGGCCCAGGAGCTGGCCGACAAGAAGGCGAGCGCGGTCGGCGGCGAGACGAGCGGACAACGTGATCGTGATCGAGCCGATGGGCAACATGCCGGTGGTCAAGGACCTGGTCACCGACATGGAGTCGACCCACTGGACCAAGATCCGCCGCGTCACCCCCTGGCTCCTCCCCCACGGCGAGCCGCCCGAGCGCGAGTACATCGTCGAGCCGGAATCGATGCTCGACATCACCCAGTCGATGGCCTGCATCCAGTGCGGCGCCTGCGTCTCCTCCTGCCTCTCGATGGAAGCCGACCCCGACTTCATCGGCCCGGCGGCGCTGGCCAAGGCCTACCGCTTCGTCGGCGACCCGCGCGACGCCGAGACGGTCGAGCGCCTGCACGACCTCGCCGAGGACCCGCACGGGATCTACGACTGCACCCACTGCTTCAGCTGCGTCGACGCCTGCCCCAAGGACGTGGCGCCGATGGACCAGATCATGCGCCTGCGCCGCAAGGCCGGCGAAGAGGGGATCGAAGACCCCAACAGCGGCCACGACCACGAGATGGCCTTCGTCAAGATCATCGAGAAGAAGGGCACCCTCGACGAGTCGCTGCTGCTGCAGGAGTCCTTCGCCCCGGGCATCAAGGGCAAGCTGAAACCGAGCAAACGGGCGATCAAGGAAATGCTCGGCTCGATCCCGACGGCGATCCGCGGCGATCAAGACCGGCAAGATGCGCTCGCTGCCGAAGCTGATCCCCGGCGTCCACCACAAGCTCCCCGGCGGCGCCCAGGACGAGGTCAAGGCGATCTACAAGCACGCCGAGGAGCACAACGAGGAATTCAACCTGTACATCAAGGGCGACGAGGGCGAGCTGGCCGAGATCGAGGCCGAGGAGGCTCGGCGCGGAGACCGCTCGCCGCACCGCCGAAGCGAGGAGGCCTCGAATGGCTGATCAGATCAAAGTCGCCTACTGGCCCGGCTGCGTCTCGCGCGGCTTCACCCCCGAGCTGCACGGCTCGATGGCGCTGGTCGCCGAGAAGCTCGGGATCGAGCTGGTCACCCTCGACCGCGCCAACTGCTGCGGCGCCGGCGTCATCGCCGAGCACAACCAGGAGCTGGCCGACACGCTCAACGCCCGCACCTTCGCGCTCGCCCAGCAGACCGGGCTCTCGATGATGAACATCTGCTCGACCTGCCAGGGCGCGCAGTCGGAGTGCCAGCAGCGGCTCGACGCCGACTCCGCCGTACCGCGCCCACGTCAACGAGGCGCTCTCGGGCCAGGGCCTGTCCTACGAGAAGGGCAAGAACGGCTTCACCAACAAGAACTTCCTCTGGCTGCTGGTCGAGGACTACGGTCTCGACAGGCTCGCCGCCCAGGTCAAGCGGCCGCTGAGCGGCCTCAAGGTCGGCCCCTTCTACGGCTGCTACATCGTCCGCCCGAAGGAGCGCCTCGGCTACGCCGAGTTCCCCGACCGCGACGTCTACCTGGAGAAGGTGATCGAGGCCCTCGGCGGCGAGGTCGTCGAGTACGACGGCGCCCGCAAATGCTGCGGCTTCCCGGTGATCACGATGAACCGCGAGACCTCGCTGAAGCAGGCCGGCACCCACGTCGGCGACGCGATCGACGCCGGCGCCGACTGCCTCGTCACCCCCTGCCCGCTCTGCCACCTCAACCTCGACATGCAGCAGCCGGAGGCGGCCAAGGTCGTCAACCGCGACCTCGGCCTCGCCGTCCTCCACCTCCCCCAGCTGGTCGGCCTGGCGCTCGGCGCCGAGCCGAAGGAGCTGGGCATGAGCAAGCACATCGCCTCGACCGGCTGGGTCGAGGACCGCCTCAGCGCCGGCGCCGCCGCTTAGCCGCGATCCGATAGCCTGGCCCCAGGTGAGCCGGGAAGACTGGTCGGCACTCATTTCGTCGACCCCGAAAGGCTCCCGGTGGCAATCGCCGTAGGCACCTTCCTCATCGCCCTGGCCGTGATCGCGGCCGAGAAGATGCACCGCACCAACGTCGCCCTGCTGGGCGCGGCGATCGTCGTCCTCTTCGTCGGCGACTTCTCCCAGGAGCAGGCGATCGAGTCGGTCGACTTCAACACGATCGGCCTCCTGGTCGGGATGATGATCATCGTCTACCTGACCCAGCAGACCGGCGTCTACGACTACGTCGCGATCCGGGCGGGGCAGCTCTCCGGGGGCAAGCCGCTGCGCGGTGACGATGAGCCTGGCCGCGACCACCGCGCTGCTCTCCGCCTTCCTCGACAACCTGACGACGATCCTGCTGATCGCGCCGATCACCTTCCTGCTCGCCGACGCGCTGGACATCGAGGCGGTGCCGCTGCTGATCATCGAGGTGATCGCCTCCAACATCGGCGGCACCGCGACCCTGATCGGCGACCCGCCGAACATCATCATCGCCGGCGCCACCGGCCTCAGCTTCAACGCCTTCATCGTCAACCTGGCGCCGATCGTCATCGTCACCTTCGCCGTCGTCATCCCCCTCCTCTACCTCGTCTTCCGCAGCCGCCTGCAGGTCGAGGAGAAGAACCGGGCGGCGGTGATGGAGCTCGAACGCCAAGGCCTCGATCCGCGACGCCGCCGAGCTGCGGCGGACGGGCCCGGTGCTGATCCTCACCGTCCTCGCCTTCTTCGCCCACCAGGCGCTGCACATCGAGCCGGCGACCGTCGCCCTGACCGGCGCCGCCGTGGGGCTGCTGGTCACCCGGGTGGACCTCGAAGAGGCGCTCTCCCACATCGAGTGGACGACGCTCTTCTTCTTCATCGGCCTCTTCGTGATGGTCGGGGCGCTGGAGGCGACCGGCGCGATCGACCACATCGCCGACGGGGTCAAGGACCTGACCGGCGGCGGCCGCACGGCGGAGCTGTTCGGGATCACCTGGGTCGCGGCAATCGGATCGGCGGTGGTGGACAACATCCCCTTCACCACGGCGATGGTCCCGGTCGTCAAGGACCTGCAGCAGACCGCCGGCACCAGCGGCGACGACGCCTACTGGTGGTCGCTGGCGCTCGGCGCCTGCTTCGGCGGCAACGCGACGATGATCGCCGCCGCCGCCAACGTCGCCGCGGCGGGGATGGCGGAGCGGGCGGGAACGCCGATCGGCTTCGTCGGCTTCCTCAAGGTGGGCGTACCGGTGACGATCATCTCGATGCTGCTGGCCAGCGCCTACATCGCCGTTCGCTACGTCCTGATCTAAGGAGCCAACCGATGTCGAAATCGATCATCCACGAGACCCTCCGCGAGATCGAGCCGCTGAGCGCCGACGAGCTGATCGGCCCGGCGGCCCGGCGAGTGATCGGGCTGGGACTGCCGGCGCTGCCGGCGGTCGAGGCCGACGGCCGCTTCGCCGGGATCTTCGGCGAACGCGAGTTCATGGTCGCCCTCTTCCCCGGCTACGTCGGTGAGCTCGGCACCGGGGCGATGATCTCGCGCTCGGCCGACGAGACGATCGAGCGTCGCAGCGGCTGCAGCGACGAACCGATCCGCAGGTACATGACCACCGACCACATCCTCGTCGAGGACGACTACTCCGACACCCAGCTGGCGGAGATCTTCCTCCACCACCGGGTCCTGATCGTCCCGATCGCGACCAAGGGCAGGGTCCACGCGATCATCACCCGCCACGACTTCTTCAGCGAGTTGGTCGACCGTTTCGGCCTAATCGCTGAGGACCGCGGCGATTAGCCCCGGCTGAGCAGGCCGCGTTCGATCAGGAGCTCGCCGAGCTGGACCGTGTTGGTCGCGGCGCCCTTGCGCAGGTTGTCGGAGACGACCCAGAGGTCGAGGGCGCGCTCGTTGCCGGGGTCGCGGCGGATGCGGCCGACGAAGACGTCGTCCTTGCCGGCCGCGTCGATCGCCATCGGGTAGCGGCCGGCCGCCGGGTCGTCGACGACGCTCACCCCGGGCGCCGCGGCAAGCAGCTCGCGAGCCCGCTCGGGCTCGAGCGGCTCGCGCGTTTCGACGTTGACCGCCTCGGAGTGGCCGGTCACGACCGGCACCCGCACGCAGGTGGCGCTGACCTTGATCGCCTGCGTCGCCGAGGATCTTGCGGGTCTCGTTGATCAGCTTGCGCTCCTCGTCGGTGTGGTCGTCGCCGGCGGGGAAGCTGCCGGCCTGGGCGAGCGCGTTGAAGGCGATCGGGTGCGGGTAGATGCTCGCCACCGGGTCCTCCCCCGCCAGCACCGCCCGCGCCTGCTCGCGCAGCTCGTCGATCGCCGCCTTGCCGGTGCCGGAGACGGCCTGGTAGGTGGAGACGACCAGGCGCTCGATCCCGGCGGCGTCGTGGAGCGGCTTCAGCGCGACGACCATCTGCATGGTCGAGCAGTTGGGGTTGGCGACGATGCCGCTGTGGCCGTCGAGCGCCTCGGGGTTGACCTCGGCGACGACCAGCGGCACGTCGTCGTGCATGCGCCAGTGGCTGGTGTTGTCGACGACCACGGCGCCGGCCGCGACCAGGCGCGGGGTCCACTCGGCGCTGATCGCGCCGCCGGCCGAGGAGAGGACGAGGTCGAGGCCCTGGATCGAGTCCTCGGAGAGCTCGCGGCAGGTCAGCACCGATGCCGTTCCACTCCAGCTCGCGGCCGGCGGAGCGCGCGGAGGCGAAGGGAACGACCTCGGCGACCGGGAACTCGCGGTCGGCGAGCAGCTCGAGGATCGTCGTCCCGACCAGCCCGGTCGCGCCCACGACTCCGACTCTGTATCCGTCGCCCGTCATCGCCCGATTATGACGGCGGCTCAGCCGGCGACCGTGGGCCGGTGCTCGGGCCCGGTCGGGTCCTCGGGGCGGATCGCGTCGTCGCCCAACTCGAAGGTGGCGTGCAGCGCCTTGACCGCGTCGGGGACCCGGTCGGCGGCGATGACGCACGAGATCTTGATCGGCGAGGTGGAGATCATCTCGATGTTGATCCGCTCGGCGCCGAGCACCTCGAAGACTTTGGCGGCGACGCCGGGGTGCGAGCGCATGCCGGCGCCGACGATCGAGACCTTGCCGATCTGCTCGTCGGTGCGGACCTTGAGCGAGACGTCGCCGAGCGCGGCGATCGTGTCCTTGGCGACCGGCAGGTCGGCGCGGTCGACGGTGAAGGAGAGGTCGGCGAGCTGGTCGCCGCCGACCGGCTCGTTCTGGATGATCACGTCGACGTTGACGTTGGCGTCGGCCAGGGCCTGGAAGATGCGGCCGGCCACGCCCGGCTCGTCGCGGACGCCGGTCAGCGTTACGCGGGCCTCCGCGTTGGAGTGGGTCACGGCGGTTACGAAAGGTTGCTCCACGGTCTCCTCCTCGGCTACGACGAGGGTACCGGGACCGTCCTCGAAGCTGCTGCGGCAGTGGATGCGGACGCCGTGGTTGCGGGCGTACTCGACCGAGCGCAGCTGCAGCACCCCGGCCCCGGAGGCCGACATCTCGAGCATCTCCTCGAAGGAGACATGGGTGAGCTTGCGGGCATCCGGGACCACGCGCGGGTCGGCGCTGAAGACGCCGGCGACGTCGGTGTAGATCTCGCAGACGCTGGCTCCGAGCGCCGCGGCGAGGGCGACCGCGGTGGTGTCGGAGCCGCCGCGGCCGAGCGTGGTGACGTCGCGGCTCTCGGTGGAGACGCCCTGGAAGCCGGCGACGAGGACGATCCGGTCCTCCTCCAGCGCCTCCCTGATGCGGTTGGCGCGGACGTCGACGATGCGCGCCTTGGTGTGGAAGGAGTCGGTGACGATCCCCGCCTGGGAGCCGGTCAGCGAGATCGCCTCGTGGCCCATGTCGTGGATCGCCATCGCACAGAGCGCGCAGGAGATCCGCTCCCCGGTCGAGAGCAGCATGTCCATCTCGCGGGCGACCGGGCGCTCGGAGATCTCCTGCGCCTGGGCGACCAGCTCGTCGGTCGTCTTGCCGCGGGCCGAGAGCACGGCGACGACCCGGTGCCCGGCCTCCCGCGCGGCGACGATCCGCCCCGCGGCGCGCTTGATCTGCTCGGCGCCGGCCACCGAGGTGCCGCCGAACTTCATTACGACGATGTCGGAATCGCTCCCGCCCATGAGTGCCTGAGGATAGTCGGCGGCAGCTAGAGCGACTCTGAGCGAACGATCCGCGTGCTCCCGTCGGCGGCAACAACAACCGCGGCATAACCATTGCGGAGAGCCTTCTCGATCTGGTGCTCTGTGGACGCCGTACCGTCGTCGATGAAAGCCGATGATTCCGGATAGGGCGACTCTTCGGCGATCGCCAACTCGATCGCTTCATTCATCACCCTGCCTGCTGGCGAGTCTCCAGGAACGTCAATCATCACTCCACCCTTCGATCATCCGAAAGGTAGTTTCGCTTTGCGCTTTCAATGGCAGCTCGAAGCCCTCCCCAGAGGCTACCGCTGTGAAAAGGCTTTCCGGTTTGCTTGCCGCCCGCATGTGTGAACCGGTGCAGCATCGTCGTTGTGTCCGTGGGCGCTGTCGTAAACGCGAATCGTCTCAATGGAATCCCGTCGAGCGAGTAGCAAGACGACTCTGTAGTCGACCACCTCTCCCCGGTGCGGTCTGTGAAGTCGACGTAGAGAACAGCTCCCAGCGCTTCATTCAGCTTCTTGGCTGGTAGCTCGCGCTCACACCACGAGCGTGAGCGAGGACAGCGCACCTGTGGTGCGCTGAAAGTCAGGCCATTGTCAATCTTCCTGCGCGGAACTCGAGCTTCAGGCCAGGGCTCTTAAGAGCCGCCGCCGAGGTTGCCGAGCATCGCCTGTTCGGCCATGCGGACGAGGCCGAGGCCGCTGTGGGGGCGCATGTCGCTGCTGCGCACGCGGACGTGGGAGCCGTGCGGGCCGACGACCTCGACGATCGTGCAGACGTCGCCGATTTCGCAATCGTCGCCGTAGTCGCCTTCGATCGCCTCCATCTGCTCGGCCACGACCCGGCCGATCTTGCTCTGGTCTAGCGCCATCTTTGAGCTCCTTTGAGGGTGATTTGGGGACGAGAGCGTTGGCTGACGACTGTATGCGCTGCGGCCGGAAGGATAGGTGTGATCGACATCACACTTGGGGATATATCGGAGCGATATATCTCTCCGGGATGGAGCAGCTGAGCGCGACCGCCTACGTGATCCTCGGAATGATCCGGGGGGCGCCGAAGTCCGGCTATGAGATCAAGGCCGCGGTCGACGAGACCACCCGCTTCTTCTGGGCCGCCAGCTACGGGCAGATCTACCCGGAGCTGAAGCGGCTCTCGGAGGCGGGGCTGGTCGAGGGGGTCGACTCCCCCACCGGCGGTCGCAGGCGGACCGTCTACGAGATCACCGCCGACGGCGAGGAGGAGCTGAAGGCGTGGCTGCGCCAGCCGCCCGGCACCTACGAGATGCGGGAGGAGGGGCTGCTGAAGCTGTTCTTCGCCGACGCCCTTCCCCGCGAGGAAGCCGTCGAGATTTTGCGAGCGATGCGGGACTACCGCCGCTCGGTCCACCAACAGCTCGTCGCCATGGAGCCGATGGCGGCGGCGAAGCCTGACCCGTTCCCGCTGATGGTCCTGCGGGGCGGCATCGAGTTCACCGAGTGGTTTGCCGACTGGTGCGAGCGGATGGAGGCCCAGATCCTCGCCTCCGCTCCCGAGAAAAGGAGCAGCTGATGTTTGACGCCCTCGCCCGTTTCGCCGACGGCAACGCCCGCCGAATCGGGATTTTCGCGATTCTGTTCTTCGTCCTCGCGGCGGCCGTCGGCGGCGGCGTCGCCGACCGGCTCGACCCCTACGGGGCCGACGACCCGGCGACCGAGGCCGTGGAAGCACGCGAGCAGCTGAACGACGCCGGGCTGCGCGTCCCTGCGGTCGTCGCCGTGGTTGAGAACGCCCCCGTGGCCAGGGCCTCGACCCGCGCCCGCGTCGAGGCCCTGGAGCGCAGCGTCCGCCGCCGCGGCGACGTCCAGTCGGTGACCGGCTACTACGACACCCGCTCCCCCGTCTTCGTCTCCCGTGACAAGCGCTCCACCTACTTCGCTGTGGCCCTGAAGCCGACCGAGGACAAGCAGTGGCAGGAAGCCGGCGCCGCGGTCGCCGACCAGCTCTCCGCCCAGCCCGGGGTCGTCGTCGGCGGCGCCGCGGTCGCCCAGGAGCAGGTCAACAAGCAGGTCGAGAAAGATCTGAAAATGGCGGAGATGCTGGCCTTCCCGCTGCTCTTCCTGCTCTCGCTGCTGTTCTTCCGCAGCCTCGTCGCCTCGGTCCTGCCGCTGATGATCGGCGGCCTGGCGATCGTCGGCACCTTCCTCATCCTCCGTCTCGCCAGCGAGGTCGGCTCGATCTCGATCTTCGCCCTCAACCTGACCACGGCATTGGGTCTGGGACTGGCGATCGACTACAGCCTCTTCATCGTCTCCCGCTATCGCGAGGAGATCGCCAGGAGCGGCCCCGGCCTGCCCGCGATGCGGCGGGTCCTGGCAACCTCCGGGCGCACCGTCTTCTTCTCCTCCCTGACCGTCGCCGCCGCGCTCGCCTCGCTGCTCGTCTTCCCGCAGCGCTTCCTCTACTCGATGGGCCTGGGCGGGGCGCTGGTGGCGCTGTTCGCGGCGCTGATCTCGCTGACCGTGCTGCCGGCGGTGCTGACCCTGCTCGGCACCCGGGTCAACGCCGGTGCGCCGAAGTTCCTGCAGCGCCGCGCCGCGGCAGATGCCGAGGTCGACGAGAACGGCTTCTGGTACCGACTCTCGCGCTTCGTGATGCGCCGGCCGTTGCCGGTGGCGACCTTCAGCGCCCTGCTGCTGATCGTCATGGGCCTGCCTTTCCTCGGGATCAAGTTCAACACCGTCGACCCGACGGTGCTGCCGGACTCGGCCAGCGCCCGCCAGGCCTACGACCTGGTCAGCAACGAATTTCCCGCCCTACCACGAGACCCCGATCTGGGTCGACGTCAAAGGCGGCGGCGCGGAGGCGGCCGCGACGCGTGGCGGCGCGCGGTCGAGCGCGGTCCCCGGCGTCGCCGAAGTGCTGCCGCCGCAACGACTGCGCGGCGACGTCACCGCGATCCAGGCGGTCTCCGCCAACCCCTTCGTCTCCGAGGCCAGCCAGGAGACCGTGAAGCAGATCCGCGAGCTGCGCGCCGCCGCCGGGCTCGACGGCGCTGGTCGGCGGCGCCACGGCCGACTTCGTCGACCTTCAGAGCAGCCTCACCGAACACCTGCCGATCGTGCTGGCGATCATCGTCGTCGCCACCCTGGTCATCCTCTTCCTGATGACCGGCTCGGTGATCCTGCCGATCAAGTCGCTGCTGATGAACTTCCTCAACCTCAGCGCCGTCTTCGGGCTGCTGGTGCTGATCTTCCAGGACGGCCGACTCGAGGGATTGCTCAACTACTCCAGCCCCGGGGCGATCGAGCAGACGATGCCGATCCTGCTCTTCGCCGTCGCCTTCGGCCTCTCCACCGACTACGCCGTCTTCCTGCTCTCGCGGATCAAGGAGGCGCGCGACAACGGCGCCTCGGACTCGGAGTGCGTGGCGATCGGGCTGGAGCGGACCGGGCGGATCGTCACCGCCGCGGCGCTGCTGTTCGCGGTCGCGATGTTCGCCTTCGCCACCTCGCAGATCATCTTCATCAAGGAGAACGGCGTCGGCACCGCGCTGGCGGTCCTGATCGACGCCAGTATCGTCCGCGCCCTCTTGGTCCCCTCGCTGATGGAGCTGCTCGGGCAAGTGGAACTGGTGGGCGCCGGCGCCGCTGCGACGCCTGCACGAGCGGATCGGGATCAGCGAGAGCGGCCGCCCCTGCCGGGCGCCGAGCCGGAGCGCGACGTGAACGAACGAGGACGGGCACGGCGACCCTGCCGGGATTCGAGGCCGACACCGCGATCGAGGATCTCGGCGGCGGGCGCTTCGCGGCCGCGATGAGCGAACGCTGGTGGGTCGGCAAAGGGCCCAACGGCGGCTACGTCGCGGCAGTGATCCTGCGTGCGATCCAGGCCGGTGCCGGCACCGAGCGGGCCCCGCGCTCGCTCACCGTCCACTACCAGCGGGCGCCAAAGGCGGGGTCGGTGGAGATCGAGGTGACGGTCGAGCGCGAGGGCGGCCGCGTCACCTTCCTCTCGGCGCGGCTGACCCAGGAGGGGAAGGTGCAGGCGACCGCGCAGGCGGTGCTCTCGGAGAACTGGAGCGAGGCCGAGGCCTTCGCCGAGGCGCGGATGCCCGACGCGGGCGAGCCCGGCGAGCTGGAGACGATCGATCCCGCGGCCGACGGGCGGCCGAACATGCTGCAGAACTACCGCGTCCGTCCCGCCCTCGGCGCGCAGGCCTTCTCCGGTGGCCCACCTCACACTGGCGCCTGGATCCGCACCCGCGAGCCGCGCCTGCTCGACGCGCCGCTGGCGGCGGCCCTCCTCGACACCTGGTTCCCCGCCCCCTTCGTCCGCCTCGAGCGCCCGCACGGGGCGCCGACGATCGACTACACAGTCCACTTCCGCTCGCCGCTACCGCCGGCGGGGCGACGCCCGAGGATCCCTACCTGATCGCCTTCGGGTCGGGCACCGCGCGCCACGGGTTCTTCGAGGAAGACGGCGAGCTCTGGTCGGCCGACGGCACCCTGCTGGCGCAGTCGCGGCAGCTGGCGCTTCTGCTCGACGCTTCGTAGTTGTAGACACTGGCGTCGAAACCGGTGAGACGGGTTCGCTCGCGTAGCCCAGCGGTTCCAGTTCGAACAGTTCCTCGATGCTGTTCAGCAGCGAGTAGTGGTTGAAGTAGCCGCTTTCGTCGACCGTGCCGGGGGCGACGAAGGGCGAGAGCAGGAGCAGCCCGACGCGGCCGCCGCCACCGCTCGGCTTGACCGGGCCGGCGGCGGCTTCGGCGGCGTGGCTTCGAGCCGGGATGTTCGGGTAGGCCGGAGAGATCGCAGCAGGAGCTGGCGTCGGGCGTGGGGCCGGTCTGGCGGGCCTGCGGCGGAGGTGATCGCGATCAGGCCCGCCTTCTTTGTAGGCGGGCGATGCCTCGATCGCCGGCACCACCCGCTTGAGGAACTCTTCGGCGGCGAGCGGTCCGGCCGGTTCGCCTTCTTCGCACGGCAGTTCGCCGCCGGCATGGCAGGCGTCGGGGACGATGTAGGAGAGCGCCGGCGTCGTCTTCGGCGGCTTGCAGGTCGGGCGCGAGCTGTTCGAGGCCGACGTCGCTCGCCGCGCACTCGGCCCCGTCGCTCGATCGAGTGGAAGTAGACGAAGGGTTGCGCCAGGTCCTGGGTCGCCCGGCAGGCGCTTGCCGGGTCGGCTCCGAGCCGGGTGCCGGCAGGTGGGGCTCGCCCGCCGACCGATGCCTTCGACGTAGGCCTTCCAGCTCAGCTCTTTCTCGGCCAGCTGGCCGGGCAGCGTCGCGGTCTCGGCCGGGTAGGCGCAGCCGTTGCCTTCGACCTGGCCCGTGCGTGGAGATCGTGCCCGGCACGATATCGGTGTAGCACCGGGCAGCTCGGCCGCGGTTTCCAGCGGTCGGCCCCTGGCCGCTGAGCAGCGCGACTTGGTTGGCGAGGACGCCTTTCGTCGCCGCGTAATAGTTGCGCAGCAGCTCGCCCTTTCGCGGCCAGCGTCTGTGCCAGGTAGGGAGCGGGCGAGCTCGCCCCGAACGCTTCCTCGAAGCCGTTTTCGCCGAGCACGATCAAGAACACGTGCTTGACCGGCGGCAGCGTTTCTTCTTCTTCGAAGAGTTCCGGGGGCGGGGTCGGTTCGGGCGTCGCCGCCGGCAGCGGTTCTTCGGTCGCGGGGGCAGCGATCGGGAGACTGGAAGCGGTGACCGGCAACGCCGGCGCCGGCTCGGGCTTGGCGGTCGGCTTCCGGGGCCGAGGGTTCGACCGGTTCCTCCGCGGCCGGCTTCGGCGACGGTACTTCGAGCACGATCGAGGTGAGGCCGGCGCTCCGAGCGATCTGGCTGGTCGCCGAGCCGAGCAGGACGCCGAGCGTGAGCATCCCCATCACCGCGACCGCCGCCGCCCAGGGCGAGGGCATGAAGCGGCACTCCAGGCACTCGTCTCGCCTGCCCGAGATCGCGGCGCCACAATCGGCGCACCGCTTGGCGCCGGTCTCCTTGCGGCTCTCGTCGTTGCTGGAGGTGGTCACGCCGAGCGCCAATACTCGCCTCACCGCGCCGGCCAGTTGTGAACATCCTGAGTCCGCCCCAGCGAGAGCCGGTGCCTTCACAACTCTTAAACACCGGGGCGGGCGCGGGACCCGAAGATGCGCCGGTGAGCGAACAGTGCCCGTCTTGCGGCGCCCATATGGCCGCCGACCAGCGTTACTGCCTCGAGTGCGGGCTCCGGCGCGGCGATCCACGGCTGCCGTTCATGGACGCGGTGGTCTTCATGGACGCGATGAGGCGTCCGGCCGCCGCCACTCAACCCTCCTCCCCTCCCCCGCCCGAGCGCCGCTCGCGGATGACCGCGAACGCCTCGCTGATCGCCGGCGTGGCGACGCTGGTGCTGGCGATCGGGGTCGGCGTGATGATCGGGCAGTCGGGTGACAACGGCAGCTCGGTCGCCTCGGCACCGGCGCCACAGATCATCAAGGTCGGCGGTGGCGGCGAAGAAGACGCGACCGCGTCGACCGCCGAAAGCGCCAATGAATTCGGCGGCAACAAGGGCAAGGCGAAGAAGGCCAAGGCCCCCGAGAAGGCGGTCGACAGCAGCGGCACCTCCGAAGCCGCCGCCGAAGTGCTGAAGCCGGCCGGAGACGTGAAGCTGCCACCGCCGACCGTGAAGCCCGGGGGCAAGTGCGAAAGCGGCGCCTCCGGTTGCAAGGGCGGCGAATTCACCGGGGAATTCTTCGGCGAATGAGCGACGATCGCAAAGAGTTCGTGGTCGACCTGCAGCGCCGCCGCGAGCAGCTGGTGGCCCGGGTCGCGGAGCTTCAGTGGGACCTCGGCGGGCTCGCCTACGAGATGGCGATCCGCAACAGCGTCAAGGTCGAGGTCCTGGTCAAGCGCGCGGTCGAGCTGCAGGACGCCGACGCGGAACTGAGCGAGGTCGAACGCATCGTGCGGATGGAGGAGACCGGCACGTCCGGCTCCTGCGGCTCCTGCGGGGCCCCGCACAGCAGCGGCGCCACCTTCTGCTGGCAGTGCGGCCACTCGCTGCTGCCGCAGGTCTCCGGCGACGCGATCCTGCGCGGCTGACCTAGCCGAAGCGGCCGTTGACGTAGTCGCGGGTGCGCGGGTCGCGCGGCCGGCCGAAGATCGTCTCGGTGTCGTCGTACTCGATCAGGGTGCCGACCGGCTTGGCGTCGCCTGAGTCGAGGCTGAAGAAGGCGGTGCGGTCGGCTACCCGCGCGGCCTGCTGCATGTTGTGGGTGACGATGACGATCGTGAAGCGACCTTTGAGGCTGTGCATCAGCTCCTCGATCGCCCCGGTCGCGATCGGGTCGAGCGCCGAGGCGGGCTCGTCGAGCAGCAGCACATCAGGCTCGATCGCGATCGCACGGGCGATGCAGAGGCGCTGCTGCTGGCCACCGGAGAGCCCGAGGGCACTGTCCTTGAGCCGGTCCTTGACCTCTTCCCAGAGCGCCGCGCCGCGCAGCGCCTGCTCCACTCGCTCGTCCAGCCCCGACTTGAGGCCGAGGTTGCGCGGCGCCCAGGCGACGTTGTCGTAGATCGACTTCGGGAACGGGTTCGGTTTCTGGAAGACCATCCCGATCCGTCGCCGAACCTCGACCTGGTCGACATTGCCACCGTAGAGGTCGTGGCCGTGGTAGAGGATCTGGCCCTCGATCCTGAAGCTCGCGACCGAGTCGTTCATGCGGTTGAGGCTGCGTAGGAAGGTCGTCTTGCCGCAGCCGGAGGGGCCGATCAGGGCGGTGATCTGGCCGCGGCGGATGCGCAGGGAGACGTCGCTCAGTGCCTGTTTGGCGCCGTAGAAGACGGCCACGCCCTGGGCCTCGAAGACCACCTCGGGCGCGACCCGAAACTCGCCGGCGCCGCTCGTCGTCGCCAACTCGGCGGCCAGCGGGGCCCCTCTGCGGAGGCGGACGCGGGGCGGCACCGCGGGCGGGGCCGGGTCGAAGTCGAGACCCTCGATCTGCCTGAAGTCGGTCATGCGCCCAACCTCCTGCGGCTGCGAGCAAGCAGAGCCCTGGCCCCGACGCTGGCGAAGAGGATCAGTGAGACGAGGACGAAGGACAGGCCCCAGGCTTCGGCAAAGCCTTCCGGGTTCGCTTCTTCGGAGAGCTGGAAGATCCGCACCGGGACGTTGGGCAGGGATTCGAACGGGTTCAGCGAGTAACTGCCGGGGTCGAAGATGAAGCTGGCGAAGATCAGCGGCGCGGTCTCGCCGGCGGCGCGGGCGACCGAGAGGACGGTCGCGGTGACGATGCCGCCGAGCGCGGTCGGCAGCACGATCCCCAGCACCGCGCGCCAGCGGCTGACACCGAGCGCGTCGGCGGCTTCGCGCAGGTTCGAGGGGACCAGCATCAACACCTCCTGGCTGCCGCGGGCGATCAGCGGCACCTCGATGATCGCCAGCGCCACCGCGCCCGCGAAGCCCGACGGTTTGCGGTGAGCGACGAGCAGCCCGTAGATGAAGAGGCCGATGATGATCGAGGGCAGTCCGTTGATCAGGTCAAGGACCAGCCGGATCGCGTTGGCGCTGCGCGAGCCGGCGAACTCGGTCAAGAAGAGGGCAACAAGGACGCCGATCGGCATCGCGATCGCGGTCGCGATGCCGACGATGATCGCGGTGCCGACGAGCTCAGGGCCGATTCCATCCGGCGCGCCCTTGATCAGGAAATCGAGGTTGAGAGCGCTGGCGCCGCGGGTGAGCACGGTATAGACGACGATCGCCAGAACGGCGACGGCGAGCGCGGCGGCGGCCGTCGCGCCGTACTCGGCGACCCGACTCACGAACCGCCGCCGGCGCAAGTTGCCACTCGGGGTGAGCGGTGCCATCGGGTCGAACATCGCCTCGCTCATCGCGCTGTCGCCCCTCGATAGCTGAAACGTCGACCGATCCACTGCGCGATCAGATTCGAGGCCAGTCCGATCACCAGCAGGATCACGCCGAGGTAGTAGAGCGAGGCTATGTGCATCTCGGTCAGCGCCCCTGGGAACTGGTTGGCGATGCGCGCCGCCAGGGTGTCGCCGGTCTTGAACAGCGAGGCCTGGATTTCTGAGCCGGCGCCGATCACCTGGGCGACGGCGATGGCCTCGCCCAGCGCCCGCCCCAGCCCGAGCAGCGAGGCGGCGACGACCCCGGACGCGGTCGACGGCAACACCACGCCCCGCACCACCTCCCAGCGGGTCGCCCCCAGCGCGCCGGCACCGTCCTGGAGGTCGCGCGGGACCGCCTGGAAGAGATCACGCGAGATCGAGGCAATGATCGGCACCACCATGATCGTCAGGATCAGGCTCGCGGTGAAGATGCTGGCGCCGGTGGTTTGCGGGGCACCGAAGATCGGGATGAAGCCGAGCTTGTCGTGCAGGAACGGCTCGAGCGTGCCCTGGACGAAGGGCGCCAGCACCAACACCCCCCAGAAGCCGAGGATGACGCTGGGGATCGCTGCCAGCATCTCGACCAGCGGCGCGATGATCCCCCGCACCCCCGAGGGCGCCAGCAGACTCAAGTAGAGGCCGATCGAGATCGCGATCGGCACTCCCAGCGCCAACGCGGCGAAGGAGCTGACGGCGGTCCCGAAGATCAGCGAGCCGGCCCCGAACTGACCGAAGTTCGGTTGCCAGGTCGTCGAGGTGAGGAATTCCAGCCCGTACTTGGAGATCGCCGGGCCGGCCCCATGCACCACCTGGTAGGCGATCAGGACGATCGTCGCGACGCAGAGCAGGGCGGCGAGGAGGCAGACCGCGTAGAGGGCGCGGTCGCCGATCCGGTCGGCCTGCTTACGACGCCGCGCGGAACGGGCACGGGAGGCACCCGGGGGATTGAGAAGGGCCGGGCTGGCGCTGGTGCTCACGGATCGCACCGTAGTGAATCCAACACCGCTATTTGTTACGAACTTTCACACTTACTGTCACATTTTTGTAACACCATCTTTCACGGGATTGACACATATGTGTGATTCCCGGCCCCGATGCTATGCCGCGCCCGGGCTGCACCCTTGCGCCCGCGAGACATAGAAACGAATCGAAAGGAATTCTCTTGAATCGCATCAGGTTGCTTGGGGTGGCCATAACGGCCGTCTTCGTCATGGCGACGGGGGTGGCCAGCGCCTCCGCCGCCGGCCTCACCGGGGCCGGCTCCTCGCTGGTCGCGCCGCTGATGGCCAACTGGATCAACGGCTTCGAAATCAAGGAAGGCATCCCGGTCAAGTACGGCTCGGTCGGCTCCGGTGCCGGAATCGCCCAGATCACCGCCCGCACGGTCGACTTCGGCGCCTCCGACGCTCCGCTGACGGCAGCGCAGGCCGCGGCCTGCAACAGCTGCGTTCAGATTCCCTGGGCGCTGACGGGCGTCGCCATCGGATACAACGTCCCAGGGGTCAAGAAGCTCAACCTCACGGGTCCGATTCTCGCCGGCATCTACTTCGGCAGGATCACCAAGTGGAACGACCCGAAGATCAAGAAGATCAACCCGGGCGTGAAGCTGCCGGGCCTGACCATCACCCCCGTGTTCCGCAGCGACGGCTCGGGTGACACCTACGCGTTCACCAACTACCTGTCGAAGATCAGCCCCGCCTGGAAAAGCGAAGTCGGATACGCGACGTCGGTCGGCTTCAAGGCCGGCGTCGGCGGCAAGGGGAACTCCGGCGTCACCTCGACCGTCACCAAGACGCCCGGGGCAATCGGCTACATCTCGGCCTCCTACCTGATCGCAGCCGGTCTCAGGGCCGCCGCGATCCAGAACAAGGCGGGCAACTACGAGCTGCCGAACCTGAAGAACATCGAAAGCGCGGCGGCGGCGGTGAAGAAGGTTCCGGCGAGCAACGAACTCAACATCTCCAACCCACCGAAGAAGGCGAAGACGGCTTACCCGATCTCCACCTTCACCTACGCGATCATCCCGCACAACGCAGCCCAGAAGGGCTTCCTGCAGCAGTTCCTCAACTACGCCATCACCAAGGGACAGGCCTACGGAGCGGCGCTTGACTTCGCGCCCCTGCCGAAGGTCGTCTCGAGCGCGGCGAAAAAGGCAATCGCCTCGCTCTAAGCAGTAACTGTTGCCTCGCGCCGCCTAGGCGAAAGCCTGGGCGGCGCGGCGGCGCAGGTCGGCATTGAGCATGCCGGTGACCTGGCTGGGCTTCTCGCCCGCGGAGGGGACGGCGGCGCCGATCAGGCCGGCGGCGCGGAAGCCGTAAAGGGGGGCGACGAAGCCGAGCTCGCGGATCTTGCGGACGAGGCCGACCGCGTCCTTGGTCTCGGCCCCGGGGCCGCAGAGGACGATCGCGGTCGGGTCGAGGGCGCCGAGCGCGCGCTCGAGGCGCTCGTCGCCGAGCTCGTTGGAGAGGACGAGGACGCGGAAGCCGGCGCGGCGCAGGGCGAGGTCGAGGGCCTGGGTGTGGACCTCCTCGGCGTCCTGGCCGTGGCTGGAGTCGAGCAGCAGGATCCCGGCCGGGCGCGAGGCGGCGGAGGCGAGGCGGCGGGCGCCGTGCAGCCAACCGGTCGCCCAGCGGGCGGCGAACTCGAGCTCGGCCTCGCGGTCGGGGTCGGCGGCGAGCTCGTCGATCGCCGGCAGTAGCAGCTCCTCGACCGTGCGCTCGAGCGGCCGCAGCGCCAGGCTCTCCTCGATCGCGCGGTCGGCGGCCTCCTCGTCGAAGCTCTCCAGCGCGGCGAGCATCTCGCCGCCGCTGGCCGGCGCCGACTGGCGCTGGCGGGCAAGCTCGATCGCCGAGGAGATGTTGCCGGTCTGGGCGAGGGCGTCGCGCAGGGTCTGCAGCTCCATCAGCTCGTAGTTGCGGTGGTTGCCGACGGTGCGCTTGGGCAGCGGGTAGCCGTAGCGGCGCTCCCAGCTGCGCAGGGTGTTGGGGCTGACGCCGAGCACTTCGGCCGCCGCGTTGGTTCGGATTCCCGGCATCTGCAGGCCATTCAAGCACCGCCGATGCGGGTTTACACCAGTTATGGACAAATTTCCGGAATCTGTCAGCGATCTTGCAAGCAGGCGCCGACGCCCAGCGGCTGCCCGACGGCACGGGCGCGCCACATCGCCGCATCGGCCTCATGCAGGAGCGCCTCGACGTCGGTGCCGTGGTCGGGACAGGCGACGACGCCGGCCGAAACCGCGATCCGCAGCCCCCCCGCCCGCTCCAGCTCCTCCAGCGTCCCCAGCAGCCGCTCCGCCATCTGCACAGCTTCGACCGTCCGCAGGTTCGGGGCGAGGACGCAGATCGCGTCCTCCTCGAGGCGAAAGGCTTCGTCGACGATGCGGATGCTGTCGCGCAGGGCGGCGCCGAGGATCGCCAGCACCGTCTCCTGGGCGCCACCGGCGCCGCCGTCGCGGGTCCCCGGGCCGGAGGCATCGAAGACGGCGAGCGCGAACGGGTGCCCGTAGCGGCGGTTGGTCTCCGCCATCTGGTCGAGCCGGCGGCGCATGTGGCCGGGCTGGTAGAGGCTGGCGAGCTCGTGCTGCTCGGCGGGCTCCGGCGCTGGGCGCCGGGCGCGGGCTCCGGCGCCGGCTGGGCTCCCGCCTGCCCGTAGGCCGCGTCGACCGCGGTCGCGGTGACCGCGCCGAAATCGGATGCGAGGCGCGCGGCGGCGGCGGCGAAGCGCTCCGGCCGCTCCCCTCCCAGTTCCTCGCCCAGCTTGGCCAGCAGCGACGCCTGCAGGGAGGAGACCTCGTGGGCGATCCGGCCCGCCGGCGTCACGCTGCCTGAACTGCCGCCTGTGCTCGAGTGGGCCGCCACGCGGTGACCTTGGCGAAAGCGGCGGACGTAGGCGTCAGGAGAACTCGCTATTTGCGGGCTGACGGTCGTCCAGGACAGATATCCAATTTGCGGGCAAAAGCAGCGAGAGCGCGGCTGCCGCCAGCACGCAGGCGGTCGACGCCCAGAGGCAGGCGACGAGGCCGCCCCACTGGTAGAGCAGCCCCGAGAGCACCGTGCCGGCGAGCCGGCCGCCGGCGTTCGCCATGTAATAGAAGCCGACGTTCATCGCCGCCCGGTCGTTGTCGGCGTAGGCGAGGATCAGGTAGGAGTGGACGGCGGAGTTCATGGCGAAGACGACGCCGAAGGCGATCAGCCCGGCCACGATCACCGCGGTCGGGTCGAGGTCGGCGCCGAGGCCGATCGCGATCGCGGCCGGGAACGCGGCCAGGGCGAAGGCGAGCCAGGTCGCGGTGCGGCCATCGGGCTCGCCGCCGCGGCCGTCCCCGCCACGGCGCCTGACGAAGCGCGGCGCCGCCGCCTGCACGGCGCCGTAGCCGATCACCCAGATCGCGAGGAAGCCGCCGGTCTGCCAGAAGCTCCAGCCGAGCACCGTCTCCAGGTAGACGGGCAGGCCGACCACGAACCAGACGTCGCGCGAGGCGAAGAGGAAGATGCGGGCCGCGGCGAGCACGTTGACGGCGCGGTTGTTGGAGAACATGTGCCGGAACCTGGCCGTCGCGTCGGGGCGGCCGAGGTGCCCGTGCATCAGCAGCGACACCGCCACCAGGGTCGCCAGCACCGCCGCCATCAGGATCAGCATCGAGGTCTGGAACCCGGCCAGCGTCAGCATCAGCCCGCCGAGGAAGAAGCCGACCCCCTTGAGCGCGTTCTTGGAGCCGGTCAGGACGGCGACCCAGCGGTAGAGCGAGGACTCGTCCCCGCCGGCACGACCAGCTTGACCGCGCTCTTGGAGCTCATCTTGGTCAGGTCCTTGGCGATGCCGGAGAACGCCTGCGAGGCCATCACGTAGGGAACGACCAGCCACGCCTCCGGGGCCAGGGCGAGCATGCCGACGGCGAAGGCCTGGGTGGCGAGCCCCATGAAGAGCGTCGTCCGCAGCCCGAAGCGCGCCGCCAGCCAGCCGCCGACGAGGTTGGTGAGGATCCCGAAGATCTCGTAGAAGACGAACAGCGAGGCGATCGTGAACGGCGAGTAGCCGAGTTCGTAGAAATAGAACAGGACCAGCATCCGGGTCGCGCCGTCGGCCAGCGTCTCGACCCAGTAGGCGCCGGTGACGAGCGCGTAGTTGCGCCGCTCCCTCATCGCCGGCCGCGGGCGAGGGCGCGCGCGAGCTCGACCAGCCGGTTGGCGTAGCCCCACTCGTTGTCGTACCAGGCGAGGACCTTGACCTGGGTGCCGTCGACGACCATGGTCGAGAGCGCGTCGACCACTCCCGAGCGCGGGTCGCCGCGGTAGTCGACCGAGACCAGCGGCCGCTCCTCGTAGCCGAGGATCCCGGCCAGCGGGCCCGCGGCCGCCGCCGCGAGCAGGCCGTTGACCTCCTCGACGCCGGTCGGGCGGGAGACCTCGAAGACGCAGTCGGTCAGCGAGGCGTTGAGCAGCGGCACCCGCACCGCGAGCCCGTTCAGCCTGCCCTCCAGCTCGGGGAAGATCAGCCCGATCGCGGTCGCCGAGCCGGTCGTCGTCGGGATCAGGGAGAGGCTGGCGGCGCGGGCCCGGCGCAGGTCCTGGTGCGGCGCGTCGACGACGGTCTGGGTGTTGGTCAGGTCGTGCAGGGTCGTGATCGAGCCGTGGTCGATCCCGATCCCCTCGTGGATCACCTTGACCACCGGCGCCAGGCAGTTGGTGGTGCAGGAGGCGGCGGTGAGGACGTGGTGGCGGTCCGGCTCGTAGCGGTCGTCGTTGACGCCCATCACCACGTTCAGCGCGGCCGGGTCCTTGACCGGCGCCGCGACGACGACCTTGCGCACGCCCTGGCGGAAGTAGGGCTCCAGCGCCGCCATCGTCCTGAACCTGCCCGAGCACTCGAGCACGATGTCGACGCCGGCCGCTTCCCAGGGCGCGTCGCCGGGCGCGGTGGCGGCGCTGTAGCCGAGCCTCGTCCCGGCCAGGAGGAGCCCGTCCGGGCCGCCCTCGGCGCTCTCCGACCAGCGCCCGTGGACCGAGTCGAAGGCGAGCAGGTGGGCCGCGGTGGCGGCGTCGCCGTTGGGCTCGTTGACGTGCACGAACTCCAGCTCCGGCCACTCCCACGCCGCCCGCAGGGCCAGCCGCCCCATGCGGCCGAAGCCGTTGATCCCAACCCGTGCGCTCATCGGCGGCGCCAGCCTATCCATTGACAAACGTAATTTCAATAGATATATGTAAATAGATGGCTGTCGATCTGGATCTCGCCCCGAAGACCAAGCGGCCCGCCGGCGAGCCCTGCTGCGAGCCGGTCGTCTACCCGGACATCGAGCGCGCCGGGGCCGAGCGCATGGCCAGCGTCGCGAAGGCGCTCGGCGACCCGATACGCATGCAGCTCGTCGACGTCCTCCGCAAGCACGCCGGCAAGGTCTGCGTCTGCGAGCTGGTGCCCCTCTTCGACCTCTCCCAGCCGACCGTCTCCCATCACCTCAAGGTGCTGCGCGAAGCCGGCATCGTCGGTTCCGAGCGCAAGGGGCTGTGGGCCTACTACTACGTCGATCTCGATTCCCTGCGGGAGCTGTCGACCTGGCTCGGCGCGCCGCCGGCGCCCTGACGGCCGCTCGCTAATCGAGGCTGCGGCGCCCGGCGAGCGCCTTGCCGAGCGTGACCTCGTCGGCGTGCTCGAGATCGGCCCCGACCGGCAGCCCGCTCGCCAGGCGGGTTACCGCGACCTGGTCCCGTAGCCGTTCGGCGATGTGGAGCGCGGTCGCCTCGCCGGTCGTGGTCGGGTTGGTGGCGAGCACCACCTCGCCGATGCCGCCGCGGCCGACCCGGTCCAGCAGCTCGGCGATCTTCAGGTCTTCGGCGTCGACCCCGTCGATCGGCGACAGCGCCCCGCCGAGCACGTGGTAGAGGCCGCGGTATTCGTGGGTGCGCTCGATCGGGATCACGTCGGCCGGCTCCTCGACCACGCAGATCATGGAACGGTCGCGGTTGGAGTCGGCGCAGATCCGGCAGAGCGGGCCCTCGGCGAGGTTGAAGCACTCCTCGCAGAGGCCGACCTTCTCCTTCACTTCACGGATCGCCTCGCCGAGCGCGAAGGCCTCTTCGTCGGGCGCCCGCAGCAGGTGGAAGGCGAGCCGCTGCGCGGTCCGCTGGCCGATCCCGGGCAGTCGCGAGAGCTCGGCGACGAGGCGCGCGAGCGGTGCCGGGCCCTCCGTGCTCAACCGCCCAGGGTTCCCCAGGCAGGCCGCCGAGGCCGCCGGTGATCCCGCCCATTTTCGAGCTGGCCAGCTCCTGCGCCGCCCGCAGGCCCTCGTTGACCGCGGCCTGAACCATCTCGGCCAGCATCTCGGCCTCCTCGGGGTCGATCGCCTCGGGGTCGATCGCGATCTCGCGCAGGGTCAGGTCGCCGCCGAACTTGACCTTGACCATGCCGCCGCCGGCGCTGGCCTCGACCGTCTCGTCTTTGAGCTGCTCCTGCGCCTGCAGCATCTGGTCCTGCATCTGCTGCGCCTGTTTCATCAGCGCGTTCACGTCGAACCCGCCTGGACCGCCTCCGCGTGCCACCTAACTGACCTCCTCCGCATCGAACTCGCTCTTCAGCCGCTCCAGCAGCTCTTCCTCGTCAACTGCCTCGTCCTTGGCCGCGGGCGCGGGCGCCTCGGCCTCCACCGGCTCCTCACTCTCACTGTCGAGCAGGACGTAAATCGGCTTCAGGCTCTGCCCGGTGACGGTCGCCAACGATTCAGCGACCCGCTCCCGGTTCTCCGGCGTCTCGGCCTTGCGCTTGTTGAAGGTGGCGCCGGCCGGGAAGCTGACCTCGACGACATCGCCCTCAAGCCCGACCGGCCGAGCCTCCTCGAAAAACGCCGCCAATGCCGGCGCCGCCTTGCTCAGCTGGTCGAGCACCGCCGGCCAGATCTGCTTCAGCTTCTCAAGATCAAGGTCCCCCTGAGCAACCGGCTCCACCGGTTCCGGCTCGGGCCTATCCACCTCCGCGTCCCCGGGCTCACTTGACCCATCGGGCTCCGCCGGCTCCTCTTCAGCGACCGGAGCTGGATCGTCCCGCGGCGGCGCATCTGCCGCGGGTGGCGCGGTAGGGGGGCCCACCCCCGAGGAAGCTTTAGCTACCGCAGGGGGTGGGGGGTCCCCTGCCGCGACAGGCCCCGCGGCCTGACCGCCCCCGTCCCGCAGCTGTCCCTCCAACCGCTCGATCGCGACGCAGCAGCCCCTCGGTCGAGGGGTCCAGATCGGGGCGCGCCGCTTTGAGCAGCGCGATCTCGACCGCCATCCGCGCGTCGTCCCCCTCGCGGACCGCGGTCAGCGGCGTCCGCCAGCTCGTCGATCGTGCGGATCAGGGAGGCGGTGCCGATAGCCGCCGCCTGGCTCTGCAGCCGGGCCGAGTCGGTGGCGGTCACCACGAAGGAGGTCGGCACCTCGCCGGTCGTCTGGGCGACCAGGAGGAAACGCAGATGGGCGAGCAGGTCGCGGGCGAACTGGGAGGGGTCGCGGCCGGAGCGGGCCATCTTCTCGACCCCGAGCAGGACCGCCTTGGGGTCTTCGGCGACGACCGCGTCGACCGCTTCGAACAGCAGCTCGGCGTCGGCGGCGCCGAGCATCTCCAGGACGTCATCGAGTTCGACGTGGTCGCCGCCGAAGGCGACCAGCTGGTCGAGGGTGCCGAGCGCGTCGCGGAAGCTGCCCGAGGCCGAGCGGGCGATCATCGCCAGCGCTCCCGGGTCGACCTCGATCGACTCGGTCGCGGCGACCCGGTTCAGGACCTCGGAGATCTGCTCCAGCGAGGGCCGCTGGAAGTCGAAGCGCTGGCAGCGGTCGGCGATCGTCGCCATCACCTTGTGCGACTCGGTGGTGGCGAGGACGAAGACGGTTTTCGGCGGCGGCTCCTCCAGCGTCTTCAGGAAGGCGTTCCAGGCCTCCTTGGTCAGCATGTGCGCCTCGTCGAGGATGTAGACCTTCCAGTGGCCGCCGGCCGGGCGCGTAGGCGACCCGCTCGCGCAGGTCGCGGACGTCGTCGACCGAGCGGTTGGAGGCGGCGTCCATCTCGATCACGTCGATCGAGGTGCCGGCGGCGATCGTCACGCAGGACTCGCATTCGCCGCAGGGGGTGACGGTCGGGCCGCCGCGCTCGCAGTTGAGCGAGCGGGCGAGGATCTTCGCCATCGAGGTCTTGCCGGTCCCGCGCGAGCCGACGAAGAGGTAGGCGTGGTGGACCTTGTCCTGCTCGACCGCGTTGCGCAGGGTGCGGACCACGTGCTGCTGGCCGACGACCTCGTCGAAGGAGCCGGGCCGGTGGCGGCGGTAGAGGGAGGTCGACTCGGTCATCGGGCATGGACGGGCCAGTGTATCCACGCCCAGCGCCGCCCCCGAGGGCGTGTCTGAGCTTGACGCCTGTATGTGGCGGGCTAGCTCAGACACGCCTCTGGGAGCGGTCCCGATACCGTGCGCCGCGTGCCATCGAGGGTCTCCAGCTGGCTGACGCCGGCCGCCTGGGTCGCCGCGGTGACAGCGGCGCTGCTGCTGGTCTTCCCGGTCGGCTTCCCCAACTACGACACGATCTACGCCCTCGTCTGGGGACGCGAACTGGCGCACGGGGTCAGCCCCGACTACGGCGCCGCCCTGCCCCCCACGCCGCACCCGCTGGCCGACCTGATCGGGCTGGTGACGACGCCGCTCGGGGACGGCGCGATCACGGTGACGATGGTCATCGCCTACGCCTCCCTGGGGCTGATCGGGTACTTCGTCTACCGCCTCGGCAGCGCTCTGGTTCGACCGCTGGATCGGCGCCGTCGCCGCCGCGATCGTCCTCACCCGGGCGCCCTTCCTCTCCAACGGCCTGCGCGCCTACATCGACCTCCCCTACATCGCCCTCTGCCTCGGCGCCCTGACGGTCGAGGCGAAGCGCCCCCGCGCCGGCTGGCCCGTCCTCGCCCTGCTCGCCCCGCCGGCCTCCTGCGCCCCGAGGCCTGGCTGTTCTCCGTCGCCTACTGGCCTACCTGGCAATCGACCCTCAGCGATGGTCCGAGGGGAGCGAGAAGGCACCCCTCGAACGGGCGGATACTCAAAGCGTCGGCCTCATTAGGCCGGCAGCTTGTGCGGGCGGGGGGTGCCTGCTCCGCTCGCGCGCCGCTATGGCTTGCTGGCGGCGCTTGCCGTGGCCGGGCCGGTGCTGTGGGTGCTGTTCGACGCGATCACGACCGGCGACCCGCTCTACTCGCTGACCGGGACCCAGGAAACGGTGGAAACGCTGAAGCGCAAGACCGGGCCGGTCGACCTCGTCCTCTACGGGCCGCGGGCGCTCGGCGAAGTGCTGCAGTGGCCGGGGATGGTCGGCGCCCTCGGCGGCGTCGTCCTCGGCTTCGCCTTCCTGCGCCGCCGCTCGGCGCTCGGCATCGCCGCCGCCCTCCTCGCCCTCGGCGCCTTCGCCCTGCTCGGCTGCGGCCGGCCTCGCGATCATCGCCCGCTACACGATGCTCGCCGCGGCGATCCTGGCGATCTTCGTCGCCCTCGCCCTGCTCGGCTGGCGCCTGCTCGAACCCGGCCACCCCTGGCGCCGCGCGCTGGCAGCTCTTCGCCGGCCTGGTCGCGCTGATGTTCGTCGATCTGGCTGCCGAACCAGTGGGACCTCGACTCCCGCGTCGACACCGACCTCACCAACCAGGCCGGATCGAGTGCGACCTCACCGACCTGGTCGACGCCGGCGCCTTCGAGCCGCTCTGCGGCAAGATCGCCGTCCCCAACCACCGCGCCGTCCCCCGCCTCGCCTTCGGCCTCGAAGTCAAGCCGACCGAGATCGTCAGCGCCAGCGAGGAGGGCGCCCCCGCGCGCGAGTCGGCTACTTCGTCGCCCCGGCCAGCCCCTTCGTCATCCACAACTTCATCCTCGACCCCAACGACCCGACCGAACTTCCACCTCGCCCGAGGCCTCCGCCCCGGCTTCGCAGCTCCTGGTCGCCGAAAACGAGTCCTGGCGGGTCTACGGCCGCTGCTGAGCGCGGCCGGGCGCTCAGCCGCCCTCGACGCTGGCGATCGCGGCGTGGGTGGCGGCGGCGAGGTCGGGATCGGCGAGCTCGACCGCCGGCGGCAGCTCGACGTGGAGGTCGTCGGAGGGGTCGATCCGCAGCCGCAGCCCCGCGGCGAGCGCGCGAGTCGAGCACGTGGCCGCCGCGGCTGCGGTCGTCGCTGATGAAGTGCAGGTGGTAGCCGGCGACCTCGATCCCCTCGACCCAGGCGGGGAAGCGGAAGCCGAGCATCGTCCCGGCGACGTCCGTCGAGCTCGAAGACGTGCTGGTCGGCGACGACCTCGGCCAGCGGCCGGTAGGGCGGGCTCTGGGCCGGGCACCGAGCGGGCCCGGACCAGCTCGAAGCGGCCGTCGAGGCGGATCGCGCAGGAGGGGGCGCCGGCGGGGATCAGCCGTCGATCCGCGCCAGCAGCTCCTCGTGCGCGAGCGGCCCCTCGAGGCCGCACGTCGACCTCGGGCTCGAACCTGGTGACGACCGCGAACGGCGTCTTCGCTCAGCGCGGGCACCGGCTCGATCGCGCCGTCGACGTCGGCGCGGAAGAACTCGCCGTCGAGGGCGATCATCTCGCCGTCGAGCCGGTTCAGCGTCCCCAGCCCGAGGTCGCCGTGCTCGGCCAGCTCGGCGAAGCTGAGGTCGCCCTCGAAGGCGCCCTCGAGCAGCGCCCCGATCGTCGAGGCCTGGAAGAGGACGTGGGGGTCGTGCTCGGCGTGCAGGTCGGCCCGGCGCATCGACTCCACGTGCAGCGAGCGGATCCAGCGCTCATCCAGCACAGCGGTCCCCACTCAGCGCAGCGGGCCGCGGTTCATTTTGAGGTCGAGGAAGCCGTGGCAGTCCTCGAAGCTTTCCGGCGCCGCCGGAGCCACGACCGAGACCGAGGCGTAGACGCCACGGCCGCGGGTGAAATGGACTTCGGCCAGGCCACTGCCGTTGCGACCGCCGTCGGTCCGGGCGTACTCGCGCGTCCATTTGCCGTTGAAGGCGACGCGCCCGCCACCGATTTCGGCGCCGCTGAAATAGCGGTCGTAGTCTTCGCCGGTTTCCGAGTTGTAACACTGCATTCGCAGGTTGAAGAAGAAGCCCGTCACTTTGCGGCCTTCGACTTTGAAGCCGATCAGCTGATCGCCCTGGACCTTGCCATAACGGCCGTCGGGGGCCGCGGCCGGCCGTACGTAGCGAGCGGTGGCCACCGAGACTGGCTGCCGAGCGCACGAGGAAGGCGAGGGTGAGCGGGACGAGCTTGAGGAGACGCGCGCGATTGGGCATGCCGGCTCATCGACAGCCCGCTTGCCCGGCTTGAGCGTCGCTCTGCGACCTCTGGCTCGCCGAGCGCCTCGCCTCCAATTAGCGCGGTCGTCATTTCCACCGCTATGCGGGTGAAAAGACGGCCACGCCCCGTCCGGGCTGGCGCCATGCAAGCATCGAGCGCCGATGGCGGCGATCGAACTCAGCGGCGTGGTCAAGCGCTTCGGCCCGATCACCGCGGTCGACGGGCTCGACCTCGAGGTGCCGGAGGGGATCTGCCTCGGCCTGCTCGGCCCCAACGGCGCCGGCAAGTCGACGACGATGCGGCTGCTGACCGGGCAGGCGATCGCCGACGGCGGCGAGCTGCGGGTGCTCGGCCACGAGCTGCCCGGCGAGTCGAAGTCGGCGCGGGCGGAGATGGGCGTCGTCCCCCAGCTCGACAACCTCGACGTCGACGTCACCGTCGAGGACAACCTCGCCGTCTACGCGCGGCTCTACCGGGTCAAGGACGTCGGCGCCGCCGTCGACCGCTGCCTCGACCTGGCCCGCCTGCGCGACCGCCGCCGCGACGCCGTCGACGAGCTCTCCGGCGGGATGCGGCGGCGGCTGCTGCTCGCCCGCGGCCTCGTCCACGAGCCGAAGCTTGGTCCTGCTCGACGAGCCGACCGTCGGCCTCGACCCGCAGATCCGGACCGAGCTGTGGACGCTGATCGGGGAGCTGAAAGCGCGCGGCACGACGATCCTGATGTCGACCCACTACATCGAGGAGGCCGAGCGGCTCGCCGACGAGGTCGCGGTGATGGCCAAGGGCAGGGTGATCAGCCGCGGCCGCCCCGCGCGATCTGATCGCCGAGCACGCCGGCCGCCACACCGCCGAGGTCTACGCGCCGCCGCAGCGCCTGGCCGAGCTGCGGGCGAGCGCGCGGAGCGCAGCGGCCTGCGGGTGCGCCCGGCCGGCCCGGCGATCGCGATCGTCGGCTCCGAGCGGGCCGGTGACGGCGTCGTCCCCGAGGACGCCGTGGTCCGCGCCGCCACGCTCGAGGACGTCTTCGTCCTGCTGACCGGGGAGGAGGCCGAGTGAGGCGCCTGGAACCGGCGGCGATCGCCGGGGTGATGAGCCGCGAGGTGGCGAACTTCCGCACCTACTGGAAGGGGCACGACCTTCTCCAGCGTGCTGGAACCGATCGTCTACCTGCTCGCCTTCGGGCTCGGGCTCGGCGCGACCCTGGTCGACGAAGTCGAAGGCGTCCCCTACATCCAGTTCGTCGGCACCGGCATGGTCGCGACCGCGGTGATCTTCTCCAGCGCCCTGCCGGCGATGTTCGGCACCTTCGTCAAGCACCGCTTCCAGAACACCTACGAAGCGATCCTGGCGGCGCCGGTCGACGTCGAGGAGCTGGTCACGGCGGAGATGCTGTGGATCGCGCCTGCGCTCGGGCTTCTACGGCTGCGTGCCGCTGCTCGTCACCTTCGCCTTCGGCCTCGACCCGGCCTGGGGGATGCTGCTGGTGCCGCTCTTCTGCTTCGTCACCGCGCTCGGCTTCGCCGGCTTCGGGGTGGCGATGGCGGCGACCGTCGCCAAGATCGACCAGTTCAACTACGTGACCGCGCTCTTCGTCACGCCGCTCTTCCTCGTCGCCGGCACCTTCTTCCCGATCTCCGGCCTGCCCGAGGGGGTGCAGCTGGTCGCCCAGGTCAACCCCCTGCACCAGCTGGTCGAACTGGTCCGCGGCGGCGCCTTCGGCTTCGAATCGGTCGACGTCGCCCGCTTCGCCTTCCTCGTCGCCGTCGCCCTGCTCACCTGGCGCATCGCGGTCAACCGCATGCGCAAGCGCCTGATCGACTGAGCGCGGCCGCGGACTCATTTCGCCGGCTCTGGCGAGGAAAAAGTACGCGGACGCAGAAAAATGGACCGTGCACCGCCTTCGAAGCGCGGTCACCGGGCGTGTCCGTCGTTTTTGGCTCTTGCCGGGCTCACCTGCGGCACCCGCGGCATCCGCTTAAGGCTGCTTCCTTCCGGACCTGACCTGATTCGCGTGCCCACGTCGCGCAGGACCCGGCCGTCAACGCCGCCGCGACGCACTGACCCCGACGGCCAGCCCCTCGGAACGGAATTCGGCCCCGCTAGAGCGGATTGCGGGTTACAAGGCACCGCTGATTCCCCGCCTAGCACGGTCCAGTCGACGATCCTACCCTGCCCGCCGTAGGATCAGGCTCCTTGATCGCCCTGCCGACAGCCGCGATCCAGGTCGACACCGAGTCCTTCTTCGTGATCGTCCTCGCGGCGGCGGTGGCCGCGGCCACGCGTGGCGGCCGTCCCGGGGCGCTTCGTGCCGCCGGTGGTGGTGGTCGAGCTGGGGCTGGGGATCCTGGTCGGGCCCCAGCTCCTCGACATCGCCAAAACCGACGACTTCATCGAATTCTTCTCCAACCTCGGCCTCGGGATGCTGTTCTTCTTCGCCGGCTACGAGATCGACTTCGAGCGGATCAAGGGGGCGCCGCTGAAGCTCGGCTCCTGGGGCTGGCTGCTCTCGATCGTGATCGCCTACGCGATCGGCGGCGCTGCTGGTGGTGGCGGGGATGATCGACTCCGCCCTCTACGTCGGCTCGGCGATGGCGACGACCGCGATCGGCACCCTGATCCCGATCCTGCGCGACGCCGGCGAGCTGCAGACCCGCTTCGGGACCTACCTGATGGCGGCCGGCGGGGTCGGCGAGTTCGGGCCGATCCTGCTCGTCACCCTCTTCCTCTCCACCGACCCACCCGCTGCACGAGGCGGCTGATCCTGATCGCCTTCGTGATCCTCGCCCTGGCCGTGGCGCTGATCTCGGTCCGGCTCGCCTGGCGCGGCTGGCCGGCGCTGGAGCGGACCTTCGAGGCGAGCAGCCAGCTGGCGGTGCGGGTCACCGTCGTCCTCGTCTTCGGCCTCGTCCTGCTCGCCGGCAAGCTCGGCCTCGACGTCCTGATCGGCGGCTTCGTCGCCGGCCTGATCACCCGCCTCGCGCTGAAAGGGCACGAGGTCCAGGTCTTCGAGTCGAAGCTGACCGCGGTCGGCTTCGGCTTCTTCGTCCCCTTCTTCTTCGTCACCAGCGGGATCCAGTTCAACCTCGACGCGCTCGGCTCGGTCGGGGCGATGCTGAAGCTGGCGATGTTCTTCGCCCTCTTCCTGGTCGTCCGCGGCACGCCGGCGATGCTGCTCTACCGCGGCGTCCTCGAGCTCCGCGACCGCGCCGCCCTCGCCTTCTACTCGGCGACCGAGCTGCCGCTGGTGGTCGCGATCACGACGATCGCGACCGAGACCGGCCACATGAAATCCTCGACCGCCGCGGGGCTGGTCGGCGCCGCGATGCTCTCGACCCTGGTCTACCCCTTCGTCGGCCTGGCCCTGCGCAGGCGCAGCGAGGAGGAGACGGCCGAGCCGCCGGACGAGGGACCCCCTCCCGCGCCCCGCCCCGACTACCCGGCTGAATCCCCGTAAGATCCGCCGCTCCCGGGCGCGTAGCTCAGTGGGAGAGCGCTCGCTTCACACGCGAGAGGTCGCTGGTTCGAAACCAGCCGTGCCCATGCAAAGCGTTTTGCCATGCCAAAACGCAACGCGAAGAAATAGATCTTTCAAAAGCCTAGGCGTATAGACGATTAGCCGTATATGCGTATACTTACGGCATGATCTATCCCCCCCCGCACCTCAGCGATGCGTTGCAGGAGCGCCTGGTGGCGCTCGGAAGCCTGCGCCAGAAGCTAGGCGCCGAGGTGAGCCGGCCCAGCCGCTGGATGGGAAGCCTGCGGCGCGAGGTTCGAGCAAGCTCGATCGAGAGATCTACCTCGATCGAGGGCTATAGCGTCGACCCCGCCGAAGCAATCGCCCTGACCAGCGGGGAATCTGAGCCCGAGAGTGGAGACGAGAACCGGATGGCTGTCTCCTGCTACGCGCGGGCGATGGATCACGTCGGGGTGATGGCGCAGGACCCTTCCTTCCGTTGGCTCGACCGGGTGATCCTGGATCTGCATTTCGACGCCTGCTATTTCCAGCGCGACAAGGACCCCGGTTACTGGCGGACCGGGGAGATCTCTGTCACCGGCCCCGGCGGGCGGATCGACTACAGAGGGCCACCCGGCGAGGAGGTACCGGCCCTGATGGCGGAGATAGTCGAGTGGCTGGACGCCGACGAGGAAACCGACGTGATCGTGAAGGCGGCAATCGCCCATCTAAACGTGGTCTCGGTGCACCCATTTCGCGACGGCAACGGGCGTGTGTCGCGGATCGTGCAGTCGCTGGTATTGGCACGCGAGGGAAAGATGATCTCGCCGGAGTTCTCCTCGATCGAGGAGTACCTCGGTGATAACACGGCCGACTACTACGCCGCGCTGCGCGATGTGCAGGGCGGCAGCTATCAGCCCGGACGAGACGCAAGCAGCTGGGTCGGCTTTTGCATCGAGGCCCACATCGCGCAGGCGGGCCAGCGGTTGGCCCAGATCGAGGAGGCCGGGTTACGCTGGAGCTACCTCGAAGAACTGGTGGCGCAGCGAGACTGGCCCGAGCGCTTTCTCATCGCCCTCGAGCAGAGCCTGATGGGGGGAAGCGACCGCGCCAACTACACCGAGGAGGCCGAGATCTCGCCGGCGAGCGCAAGCAACGACTTTCGACGGCTGCTCGACAGCGGCCTGATTCGCCAGACCGGCCGCGGGCGAACTGTCCGCTATTGGGCGAGCGCGGATCTGGTCAAGGGCGTGGACCTGGCCACCGGCAAACCCTGATTGCGGGCGCGAGCTCGTCCACGCGTCAACTATCACGGCTAATAAAGTCGGGGAGTCATAACCCCCGTCGTGAGGCAGTGCCCGGAGAATCCCGATAGCGTGACGATCCTCGGTGGCCTTGACGAAAGTCGCGTCGCCGGGGCTTTGTTGGCGTCCGCCGTTCAGGCGTGGCACGCACTTGCAGGGGGCGACCTCCTGCGACGTAACGACACAAAAGGAGCGCATGTCCACGCTATCTGAGGAAAGCCTCGAGGTTCACCTGCCGCGCGCGGGCGCCTTCGGGCTCGAGCAGGATGAGGAGTTTTTCGAGATCGAGGAGAACGGCCGGCGGCGGCGCCTTCGCTGCCACGACTACGGCGAGATTTTCTCGGTCCCCGGTCTCTACGAGCGGATCTTTGGCGAGGTGCTCAGCTGCCGCTCGCCCCAGGTCGTCGTCGACCTGCTCGACGAGACGCTGGAGAGGCAGGAGGAAGACTCAAGCGAGTTGCGCGTCGTCGACCTGGGGGCCGGGAATGGGATGGTCGGCGAGGAACTGACCAGGATCGGTGCCGAGGAGATTGTCGGCGTCGACCTGCTGGAGGAGGCCAAGGAGGCGGCAGAGCGGGACAGGCCGGGCGTGTATGACGCCTACCACGCGCTCAACCTGACCGATCTCGACCCGGCGCTCCGCCGCGACCTCGAAGCGCGCGGCTTCAACTGTCTGACCTGTGTCGCCGCGCTCGGCTTCGGCGACCTGCCTCCTGACGCCTTCCGGGCCGCCTATGACCTGATCGCCCCGGGCGGTTGGATCGCCTTCAACATTCGCGACCAGTTCGTCGCCAGCGACGATGCCAGCGGCTTCGCCCGCCTGATCGAGGACCTGTTCGAGAGCGGTGAGCTGGTCGAGCACGCTCGCCATCGCTACCGGCACCGCATCTCGGTGAGTGGCGAGCCACTCCACTACGTCGCGGTGATCGCCCAGAAGGCCGGCTGACTCAGGCCGTCTCGCGCCAATCCCCGGGCACAGTTGAGCGCTCGGGGACGGCCGATGGCCCTTGGCTATTCCCCAAAGGGATTGAAGACCTCGACGCCCGCGCCTTCCACATCGGCGACGTTGCGAGTGGCCAGCGTCAGACCGGTCACCTTGGCCGTCGCGGCAAGCAGCCCATCGACGACGGGGAGTGGGTCTGGCACGTTCAGTCGCCCCCACTCCTCGGCGATCGCGCGATCGACCCCGATGATCCGGTCGCGGTGCGCCTCGACGACGCGACTGAGCCAGCTGTCCAGCGCCGCGGCGGCGTCGGGGTCGCGGCGGCGGATGGACTCGATGCCGCGACGGATCTCTCCCACCGTAAGGACGCTGAGAAAGATCTCCTCGTCGGCGAGCCCGGCGAACCAAGCTCTGACGCCCTGATCGGTTCGCTCTCCCTTGCGAAGCTCAGAGATGACGTTGGTATCGAGCAGATAGCTCAAAGCTCGACCGGGCGGCCCCGGTCAGGCGGGCGCTCGAAGTCCCGATCGTCGCCGACGTCGGGGATGCCGAGGAGAAGTCCCTTGAGGGATGGGCCCTCCTTCGCGCGCAGCGCCTCACGCAGGATCCGGCGGTGCTCCTCCTCCGCAGAGTGGCCGTGACGGGCGGCGCGCATCTTCAGCTCGCGCACCACATCGCTCTCTATGTCTCGGACCAGAAGCTGTGCCATGGTGATAGCAATGCTAGCATCAGCTGGCGTTCCGGTGCCGGGTCTCAGACCTCCACGACCCGTAGGGCAGGGTGGGCGGTGGCGATCTTCTCGTAGTCGCCGTCCTGGGTGACCACCGGCAAGCCGTGCTCGATTGCCGTTGCGGCGATCAGAGCATCGGTGAGCTTGACGACGCGGTGGATGCCCGCCGCCCGGCAGTCAGCGACGAGGCGGGCCCACGTAACCATGATCGCCTCGCTGACGGGGATCGGGTCGGCCGCCCTGGCGAGGGACAGCGTGTCGGCGCGGCGGGCACGAATCCCATCATCGACGGCGCTGAGAACTCCGAGCTGGAGCTCGCCGATGGTGATTGCCGAAATCGTCGCCCGCTCGGGGAGGACGCCGAGAGGCCGGCCGTCCTCCCTGGCAATGAACACCGAGGTATCGCGCGGGCGCACCCGCTCCGAGAGGAGGTCTTTGGAACGCAGACGGCCGAAGTCGCTCTCGTAGGGATCGCGCCTGGCGGGCTACCCGAGTGCCCGCGCGACACTGATGACGATCAGTCCCAGCGCGGCGATTCCCAGGCCCTTGCGGAAACCGTTGACGCCGTGCGCGGCCTCCTCGTAGGCCCACACGGTGAGCGCGACGTAGAAGGTCGCGCGGGCGAGGTCATCGATCGTGCTGCCGTCGTCGGTCAGTCGCGCCAGGAGAAGCGCGGCGAGGGCGATCCAGAGCGGTGGGTTCGGGGACTGTCCAACCGTGTAGCCGCGGATCTTGAAGTCTCGCTGGATGGGCGCCAGCATAGTGGTGCCCGGGTCGCCTCTCCGCTCAGTCGCGGCGCGGCGGCCAGGGGAAGAACGCGCTCGTGCGGGAGATGTAGTCCGCGTAGCCCTCGCGCCGCGAGGTCAGCGAACGCTCGAGCAGGGCGGCGCCGCTGACCCGGATCAGCAGGACGGACATGACCGCCGGGCCGACAGCCGTCCACCAGGCGCTGCCGGTTTCCAGCGCGACGAGCCAGATCCCCCACCACACGCAGAAGTCGCCGAAGTAGTTCGGGTGACGCGTGTAGCGCCACAGCCCGCGGTCCATGACCTTCCCGCGGCTCGCCGGATCGGCCTTGAACCGCGCAAGCTGCTGGTCGCCGACCGCCTCGAACGCAAGCCCGACTGCCCACAGCGCGGCGCCGGCCCACGCGAGCGCGCCAAGGCCGGAGGGTGTGGGGTCGGTCATTGCCACCTGGACCGGGAGCGAGACCACCCACATCAGGGCGCCCTGCAGCCAGAACACGACGACCAGGCTGCGCAGCGGCCAGCGGTCGCCGTAGCGGCGACGCATCGCCGCGTAGCGGTAGTCCTCGCCTTTCCCGAGATTGCGGCGGGCCAGATAGACGCTCAGGCGCAGGCCCCAGACGGTCACCAGCGCTGCCAGGAGCAGGCGGCGGTCGCCACTCCCCTCCCCCAGGGCGTAGCCGGCCCAGGCGACGACGACGAAGCCGCTGCCCCAGAAGATGTCGACGACTGAGGTATCGCGCAGCGCGACGCTCACCGCCCACAGCGCCGTGACGAGGGCGAGCACGAGGCCCGCCTCAACCGCCAGCAGACCCGCGGTGCTCACGCTGCCGTCCGCGCGCCGGTGTCCGCGAACTGCCCCTCGAGCCAGTCGTCGACGTCCTGCCAGAGGTCATAGAGCCAGTCCGCCCGCGCGGCGTCCGCCTCGGGCACCTCCGACCGCGGCACCCGCGTCACGCGAACCCGGACCACGAGCCCGACCAGGCCGCCCTTCCAGATGTCGGAGATCAGCCGCAGGCCGTCGAAACCGTGGTGGGCGATGACGACGATGTCGGCGTCGGGGGCGCCGTCGAGCAAAGCGCCCACGCCGCCGAGCCTCGGCGGCAGCAGATGCCTGATCCGCTCTGCCCGCGGGGCCAGGCGGGCGTCACGCTCGGCGATGCGCGCAATCGCCCGGGCGCGACGCTCTGGCGTGAATCGGGTCCCCTCCGGGTAGATCAGCACGCCCTCCTCCGGCCCGAGGCCGTGGGCGAGGGCGCGCACCCGCTCAACCTCCTCCGCCGCGCCGGTACCGCGGCGCACGAAGTAGTTCGGCAGTCGTCGCCCGGCGATGTCGAGGCAGGGATCAGCGAGCAGCTCTCGCTTGAGCACGTAGCGCAGGCCGATCCCGTGCGAGCGGGTGACGAGGTTCGCCGGCAGCAGGTTGTCAACGATGCTCGCATGGCGGATCAGGACGATCACGGGCCCCGGCGCGACCGCCTCGTCGCCCACCACCTCGAGCCTCAGGCCGAACAGCACCCGCACCGCGGCGAACAGCGTGCCGGCCCACAGCTGCTGCAGGCTCTGGGTCGTGTCACGCAGCCACGCGCCGCGCCGGCCACCCAGGCTCGCGACCCACACCGCCGCCAGCGCGGCCACACCCCCGACCTCGGCAGCGAGGTACACCCAGAGAAACAGGGCGAGCCGCGCGGCCGTCGGCGGCACCCCGAACGCGACCCGGCGCACCGCGTCGACAACCAGGCCGACGACAAGCAGCGCCGGCAGTAACACCGTGACCAGCACAAGACCCAGCACGAGCGGCAGGATCGTCCGCAGTCGTCGAAGGACAACCTCGACCCGGGTCTCATCGACACCACCCCGTTGCACCCCGCCATTCTGCCACTGGTTCGCGAGACACATAACTCCCTGAAGTCGGCCCGGCCAGTAAACGGGGCGGTCCGGGGTGAGCCGGACCGAGTTTCACGGGTCTCCGTCAAACGGTCCCGGCCTGGCTCACTCTGCAAGGCGGCGGAGAAGCTAGGGCTCCGCTCCCATCATGAAATGGAGGCCGGCTCGCACACGGTGCGGCGTTCGATTCGTACGCCCGACGCCGGCTCGAAGAGCCCGTAAAGAACCTCGGGGTCGAGGTCCACTTCGTCGGGCCACTCGACGGTCCGAGTTTCGGGATTGACGTGGACCTGCTCAAAGACATCTCGACGTTCGCGGATCGGGGCAAACACGCCTCCGCGCGCCATCAGGTCGCTCAGGTCGATCTCCTTAACGGCCCCATCGGAGAAGGTCGCGCGAATCCGAAGGCCCTCCAGGGGCTCAACCTCGGTGACGTTGATGATCTCGGTCATTTCAGCGGCTCAATCGGGCTAGGTACCTCATGGTTGACGACGCGCTCGAAATTCGCCTCAAGCTCGGCGCGATGCTCAGCTACCCATTCTCGCACGAGGCGTAGCGTTCGTGGAGAAAGGGAGCCTCTGATGATGGCCCCGGTTGCGATCTCGATCTTGGCGGTGTCGTCCCCGTGGCGAGCATGGAAATGGGGCGGCGGATGGTCCCCGTAGTACATCTCGATCACGATCCCGAAGAAGCTGCTTATCCGCGGCATGAGAGCAATTCTCGCATCAAGCCCTCGCCAGGATCTGCACGGGCCGACTCCCCCGCGAGATCGATCGCGTCGGCGCCGACCTCTTCCACGACCGGCGGTCGGTCACGCCGCAACCGCGGCATGTTCACTCTCAGAAATCTCGGCGATACCGGCATGGTTGCCGGTCCATCGGCGGACGCTCTCTGCCAGGCCCTCGACTTGCCCCCGCCAATCTCGATCTTCGGCGTCGATGCCTGCGGGTCGGACGATGAAGAGGTCGATGTCGCTGGCCAGATCACCGTCCCCGCGGGCCGCGCTGCCGAAGAGCGACGCATGCACGGCGGTGACCCCCCACGCCCCTATCGCCTCTCGCAGCCGGCCGACGAACTCCACGCGGGCTTCCGCCATTCGTTCGACGGCCGGCGCGAGCAGATGGTCTCGATTGAGGAGGTAGAGGAACGCCCGACCCGCCTCCATCCTCTCGACCAGACCGTGGGCAACCAGCCGATCGAGGACGTGCTGCACGCCGGTGTTGGAGCGGCCACTCAACCGCGCCAGCTCACGCCCGGTGCGCGGAGTCGAGGACCCTGCGAGCGCGACGAGAACGTCGACATCCACGCTGTCCGAAAGAGCAGAGGAGGGCCGAGCAACGTCCATAGTGTCCTGAGTATAGGTCATATGACCTATATCTAGACCAACCTGACTGACCTTGGCACTTTGAGCCATATCTAATTACTAGCGATAACGCTATATTTACGATATCATTCAATTGCTCTCGATCTCAGACGCTGCAAGCCAATTGGAAGTGGATGTTTCACGCGCCCGGTCACTGGCAGCATCAGGGGAGCTTGCCGGGGTGAAGATCGGTGGGCGCTGGCTGGTCGATTCCGTCTCGGTCGCCCGTCGCAAGCAAAGCGCGAAGCCGGCCGGCCGGCCGCTCGAGCCTCCGAATGCCTGGGGTGCGATCTTCCTGATCTCGGGCGAAGAGGCACCTTGGCTCGATGCACAGGCTCGCTGGCGCATTCGCCAGGCTTTGCGCGCGAAGGGTTTTAGGGGACTGATGCCTCGACTCTCCCGCAGGGCAACACGGCAGCCTTTCCACGCCCACCCAGGGGAGATCCCTCACCTGTCAAAAGAGCAAGGCGTCGTCAGATCCGGGATCAGCGCCGCCGGTGCGCATGACCTCGATCTTGCAGCCGGCAATGAGCTCGACGCCTACGTCCCGGCGAACCAATTGGCGCGCCTCGAAAGAGACCACGCCCTCCAGCCCGCCATCCCAGGAGAAGCAAATGTGCTGCTGCGGGCCGTACCCGACTCCGCGTGGCACCTCGATGACCTCAGGGTGGCGCCGCTGGCCGCCGTCGCGGTGGACCTCGCCGAGGACCCCGACTCGCGTTCCTCCCGAGCCGGCAGGTCGGCGATCGCGAAGCTGGAGCGCAAGATCGGCAAGTGGGAATGAGGCCCAAGACGATCGAGATTGCTCCCCTCGAGCAGGCGGAGATTGATCTTTGGGGCACGGTGGCCAGGATCGCCGGCCACCTCGGTCCCGACCGGCAGTGGTGTCTCGTCGGCGGCCTGATGGTCCAGCTGCATGCCTACGAGCATTCGGCGACTCCGAGGCCCACCCGCGACATCGACCTGCTGGGAGACGCACGAAAGCAACCCAGCGTGACGACGCTGCTGGGAGAGGCCGTGGAAGAGCTGGGCGGGGAGCTCGCGGATCCGCCATCCACCGATCCGAAGCTGGGATACCGGTTCGTCCTCGATGGGCAGGTCGTCGACATCCTCGGATCCGACGGGCTCAGGACGCCCGGAATCACGGTCGGGAACAGGGAGACGATCGAAGTGCCTGGTGGCTCCCAAGCGCTAAACCGCAGCGAGGTCGTCGCCATCGCGGTCGCAGGCGCGACTCCGGTACTGATTCGGCGGCCGTCCCTGCTCGGCTCAATCCTGATCAAGGCTCGCGCCCTACTGGTCCACGACCGCTGGGACGATCAGCGCCGCGACCTGATCCTGCTCCTCACCTTTGTCGAAGACCCTCGAACGCTCGCCGGCGAACTCCGGTCAAGCGAGGTGCGCTGGCTTCTCGAAGCATCAGCCCGCCTTGACCTCGACGACCCTTCCTTGGAAACGGAGTTCACCGGCGCGGCTCTTCGCGACGCAACTGGCGCCCTCGACCTGTTGACTCGCTGACTCATTGCTCCTCGAAGTTCCGCTCAGCACTGTCAGTCCGGAGGATCGGCCGCAGCCGCTGCTGCGGCCCGCGCTGCGGGAATCCAACCCCATCTCGCGGGGATCGATGAGGAAACGCTCGTAGCGATCCCCGTCAACCAGTACGGCCTCGGTGGATCCGATCACCGAGACCTCGTCCATGCCGGGGCGGCCGTGCACCAGCAGGGCACGCTGAACGCCCATCTCCGGCAGCACCGGAGGAAGGATGTCCAGGAGCTTGGGCGAGTAAACGCCGATGAGCTGCCGCCGGGGAGCAACCACCGGATTGAGCAGCGGCCCCAGCATGTTGAACACCGTCCTCGTGCTGATCTCCTTCCTGACCGGAGCGGCGTGCCTCATGGCCGGGTGAAAGGCGGGAGCGTAGAGGAAGGCGAAGCCGATGCGATCGAGCGCTCTACTGGCCTCCTCGGGCGCGAGGGATATCCGGGCTCCCAGGGATTCGAGCACATCGGCGCTCCCGCAGCCCCGGTTGGAGCGGTTGCCGTGCTTCGCCACTGGTATGCCCAGGGAGGCGACGACGAAGGAAGCGATGGTGGATACGTTGAAGGTCCGAAACCTCGCCCCCCCGGTGCCGCACATGTCCAGCACTATGGGATGGGCGGTCCGCACCGGCACCGCCGCTCGGCGGAACGCCGTCGCCAGGGCCGCGACCTCATGGGAGGTCTCCCCCCGCCGGGCCATCTCGGTCAGCGATTCGATCATGTCCGGGCGATGAAAGCTCCCGGTGACCAGCCGTTCGGCGAGGATCTCCGGACTGACAATGCTCATGCCCTCGTCCCCTTCAGGAAGTTCGAGATGATCTGCTTGCCGTGGGGGGTCAGCACCGACTCGGGGTGGAACTGCACCCCTTCGATGGGATAGCGGCGATGGCGTATGCCCATGATCGTACCGTCCGCCGTCCGGGAGGTGATCTCCAGATCGGCGGGCACATCGGACGACACGACGAACGAGTGGTAGCGGCCGGCCAGGAACGGGTTCGGCAGGCCTTCGTAAAGACCGCCACCGTCATGCTGGACCAGCGAGGTCTTGCCATGCACCAGCTGAGCGGCCTTGACGACCTTACCGCCGTGGAAGTGGGCGATGCCCTGGTGGCCGAGGCAGACTCCCAGGGTGGGGACCACCTTCGAGACCGAGGTGAGGACATCGCCGCACACCCCGAAATCCCGCCGGTCGCCCGGGATACCGGGTCCGGGGGAGATGACGATGGCGTCGGGGGACAGTCTTTCGACCTGGTCGATGGACAAGGCGTCGTTCCGGGCGACCACGCAGTCCGCACCTAGTTCCTCGAAGTACTGCTTGAGGTTATAGACGAACGAGTCGTAGTTGTCCAGGATGAGCACGTTCATGTCGATGCCCCCACTGCTCGGGCCAGCGCCGCTTGCAGCGCGCCCAGCTTTTGCTCCGTCTCCACGAACTCGCGACCGGGATCGGAATCGGCCACGATGCCTGCCCCGGCCTGGAAATGCAGTTTGCCGTTCGTGGCGAACGCCGAGCGAATGGTTATGGCCGTGTCCAGGTTGCCGTTGAACGACAAGTAACCGACCCCGCCGGCGTACGGCCCGCGGCTCGCTCCCTCTACCTCGCCGATGATCTCCATGGCCCGGGGTTTGGGGGCACCGGAGACCGTCCCGGCCGGGAACACCGAGCACAGTGCGTCCATGGAGGTCGTGCCTTGGTTCAGGGTGCCCTGAACCTTGGAAACGATGTGCTGGACATGGGAGAACTCCTCCACCCGCATGTACTCCGGCACGGAGACCGACCCGCCTTGACAAACCCGCGAGAGATCGTTACGAGCCAGATCGACCAGCATGGCATGCTCGGCCCGCTCCTTCTCGTCCAGCATGAGCTCCTCGCGGTACCGTCGGCGGCCTGCGGTGCCCTCGCCCAGCGGCCTGGTGCCTGCAATGGGAAAGGTCGTCGCTTCCCTGCCCCGTACGGTCAGCAGTGTTTCCGGGCTACTGCCAAGGACGGTCCTTTCGCCGAAGTCCAGGAAGAACATGTAGGGAGAGGGGTTGAGGTCCCGCAGTGCCGAATAGAGGTGCAGGAGGTCGCCGCTGTAGGACGAGGTGAGTCGCCGGGACAGGACGGTCTGGAAGGTCTGCCCGTTCTCGACCCGTTCCTTGATCGTCCTCACTCCGTCCTCGAAATGGTCCCG
The DNA here is from genome assembly GCA_963728405.1 of Methanomassiliicoccaceae archaeon. Taxonomy (GTDB): domain Archaea; phylum Thermoplasmatota; class Thermoplasmata; order Methanomassiliicoccales; family Methanomassiliicoccaceae; genus UBA6. Next base: position 47,197 of record CAVSJV010000002.1, read on the forward strand.
CCCCTGCTCGGGCACCGGTGCGCTCGCCTTGAGGCCCCGTTCCGCTCGTCCGGGCATCGAGCCGACGATCTCGCCCAGGGAGCCGGGCTCGCCCACGGACATGAGATACACCTGGAAGCTCGAATGGTCGTAGATCAGGCACTCCCGGTACAGTCCAAGCTCGAACTCCGGGAAGTCCGAGGGGAACGCCTTCACCGATGACGGCTCGGACCGGCGGGCGAACTCGTAGGAGAAATAGCCGACCAGTCCGCCGATGAACGGGAAGCGGGTGCAGGGCAGGTCGAACCGCTTCGCCATCTCGCTCAGGTAGGCCTTGGGTTCCTCCCTTAAATGGTCGAGGCCGGTCCCGCCCTCCACCCTTCCGCCGCGGCAGGCCAGCGTCTCCCCGGGACCGAAGCCCAGGAATGAATAGGCTACCGTGCGGCTGCCCCCGACGGCCGATTCCAACATGAAGGAGGAATCGAACTCCGGCCGCAGCCGGCGGTAGACCTCGAAGGGGGGAAGGGCCAGGTCAAGCCTTTGGATCGTGATGTTGAGTTCCTTCATGCTTTTAGGTACAACGATACACATATTTAAGCAGTATTGTACATATTAGAGCATTTTTGCAAGGACAACAGAAATTATACCGGGGAGGTGGCTCCACCCCTCCATGAAGGTCATCGCGTTCAACGGCAGCCCCCGGGCGAACGGCAACACGCACCGCGCATTGGAGGTCGTGCTGGAGGAGATCGCCAAGGAAGGTATCGAGACCGAGCTGGTCCAGATGGGCAGCGAGGACATCGCTCCCTGCCAGGGCTGCGGGGTCTGCGGGCAGAAGAAGGACCGCAAGTGCAAGCGGAAGGATGACAAGGTCAACGAGTGGGTGGAGAAGATGGCGGCCGCAGACGGGATCATCATCGGCTCTCCGGTCTACTTTGGCAGCATGAATGCCCAGACCAAGGCGTTCATCGACCGGGTCGGCTACGTGAACCGGGCCAACGGCGACCTGTTCAAGCGAAAGGTCGGCGCCTCGGTCGCAGTGAACCGCCGGGCCGGTGCGCTCGCCGCCTTCCAGGAGATGAACAACTTCTTCCTTATAGGGCAGATGATCGTGGTCGGGTCCTCGTACTGGAACGTGCTAACCGCCCTCCGCCCGGGGGACGTGGAGAAGGATGAGGAAGGTCTGAGGACCATGCGTGACCTCGGAAGAAATATGGCCTGGGCGATCAAGAAGCTCGCTTCGCCGTGACCAATGCTCCGAGGCGGACAACTCCAGCAGGGGCAGACGTTCAGCAGCAGCTTGCCCTCGGCCTTTCGCAGATGCTCTATGAACGGCGAGGCGGACAGTCCGGCCAGGCGGGTCGTCTCGTCCGCGCTGACCTTGGTGGGCGGATCGAAGCAGCCGTTCCCGATCGCCAAGCTCAGCACCTCGGCCTGCTTATTCGTCAGCCCATTGAAGAGGTAGCCACCCGCACCAACATCTCCTCGGTGAAGTTCGGGAGCCCCAGCTGATGGATCGGTTCCAACTTGACCGCGCCGCCCTGATGACCTTGGCTGTAGGAAGGGCCTAAGCGGAAATGTTTAATTGGTCGTCGCCGTTGGTCTAGGTGCATGACCGTAAGGGCAAGGGCCAGTAAGCGCCTTCTCATCTATTCTTCGCTGACGGCGACGGTCGCTGCGGCCGCGTATCTCTACGGTCTGTTCTTCGATCATACCGGCCTGCTCCGGAATCTGTTCATCACGCTATCCTTCCTGGGCCTGGGCATACTGATCAAGTATAGTGACCAGGCTTATGACGAGGACATGTACTCGAGGCGGGCGACCCTGCTCATGGCGATCCCTGGAGGTCTATGGATGGGCACCCTGATCGCTGTGGATGGCGGTTCGGCGACCATATGCCTCGGCCTGCTGTTCGCTCTCCTCTTCGCCGGGAAGTACGACAATCTCCCTTTCAAGATAGGGTTCGTCGTCGCCCTGGGGTTCGGCATCGTGGCCATCCTCTACGGCGTCGGCACCTTCGACCTCCTGGGAGCGTTGATCGTCCTGGTGGCGGCTTTCATCGACGAGAAGGCCAACGATCTCCCCGGGGTGGACGAGGGTGGCGACTGGAAGGCGGTGCTCTTCCACCACCGCCCCTTCCTCAAAGTAGCGGTGCTGGTCCTTTGCCTGGTCGGCATCCTACCATCACTGCTGTACTTCTTTGCCTTCCTGGCCTTCGATTTCGGTTACGTGCTGGTGGAGGCCTTGAGCATTTCCAAGGAGGCTCCCAGCGTTGGATGAGTACGATGTGGTCATTGTCGGCGCCGGCCCCTCGGGAGCGGCGGCCGGCTATTTCCTTAAGCGACTGAGGCCGAATGCGAACGTCCTGATGGTCGATCGCCTGGACGAGGCGAAGTATGGGCGGTACCACCGTATGTGCGGGGAGGCTATTTCGAAGGCCGCGTTCAAGGAGCTGTCCCCGATCGCCCCCGGCCCGGTCGTCCATGAGATATCGAAGGTACAGGAGGTGTGGCCAGGAGGGACCGTCCTGGAGACCAGGGCGAATGGCTACATCCTGGACCGGCCCAAGTTCCTCCAGGGGATTCTGTCAGACTATCGTTCGATGGATGGTCTCCTCATAGTGGATGCGGTGAAAGAGATCACCCCTGCAGTAAAGGGTCTCATCATCGGTCTGTCCTCGGGCAGAGAGGTGCGGGCGGGAACGATCATCGGTGCTGATGGTGCCCATTCAGTGGTCCGACGTACTCTGTTCAAGGAGGAACCCCCCCTCATGCTATGGACCGAACAGTTCCTGGTCCGGAAGAAGGTGGACACGGAAGTGATGACGTTCATCCAGGGAGAGCGATACAAAGGCGGTTACCGGTGGGAGTTCCCGGCCGGGGACCTCGCCCGCATCGGCTTCCCCCGGGGGACCGACCTGGTCGAGGAAGAGGTACTGGAAACGCATCGGCGGGCTATCCCTGGGGGAGGGCTCGCCTGCATCGTTCGGGGCAACGCCGTGCTGACCGGCGACGCGGCGGCCATGGCCAATCCCCTGACCGCTGGTGGCATACGAGTGGCGATGCTATCAGGCCGGCGAGCGGCCGAAGCGATCGTCGCGAGGGATCTGGGGCGATATCAGGAATGGTGGACCTCCTCCCCCTTCGCCCAGGATAAATATCTAAAAGCCTTCAGGATGTTCGAGGGCATGACCGACCAGGACTATGTCAGGGCGGTCAGAGGGTTCAGCGGCCGGGTCAAGGCGGCATCGTTGCTATGGGCCTATCTGACCCGACCGGAGTTCCGGGACCTATATCGGGCCTACGGTCCCTCGGGAAAATACGGGTGGTAGAGTGGACAAGGACTGGGAAGTACTAGTGATAGGGGCCGGCCCGGCCGGTAGCGGGGCTGCGCTGGCGGCCGCGGAAGGTGGGGCCAAGACACTGTTGATCGACCGTAAGAAGGAGATAGGGACCCCGGTGCAGTGCGGCGAGGTGGTGGGCGAATCGCTCATCAAGCAGCTGAAGCTCAAGGTGCCTCCGCAGGCCATCGCTTCGGTACAGGACCACACCCGCTTCTTGCTGGACCGCCGGATCATGGTCACCTCCAGGGAACCGTACTGGCGGAGCGTCACCCTCGAGCGGAAGATCTTCGACAAGCTACTGGCCGCCCGGGCCGCAGAGGCCGGGGCGAGGGTCCAGGCTGACACCCGGCTTGTGTCCATCGAGCTGAAGGACGGGAATGTGGTAGAGGCGGAGCTGATGCATCGGGGGGAGGCGCTCACTGTCAAGCCTAAAGTGGTCATCGCCGCCGACGGCGTCCATTCCACTATGGCCAAGCTGATGAACGAGACCCTCTACCCTGACACCACCATGGCCCGGGGGATCGAGTACGAGATGATCGCCAAGAAGAAGCTGCCCACCGGCATGCACATCTTCCTGGAACCAGAGGTCGGCCTGGGCTACGGCTGGATCATCCCCAAGGGGCCTAAGCGAGCCAACGTCGGCCTGGGGATAATCGGATTGGAAGAGAAGCGCCGCTCTACCCTGCAGGATTGGGTCATGGGCAACCCGGTGGTCTCGGAGTACTTCGACATGGACCGAGTGGTTGAGGTCAAGAGCGGTGACGCCCCCCTGCCAGGCTTCCTGGGCGGGCCCCGTCGCGGCAATGTCCTGTTCGCCGGTGATGCCGCCGGTCAAACGCTGGCGTTCGTCGGTGAGGGCATCCTGCCCTCTTACGCCTGCGGTCAGGGCGCAGGAGCGGTAGCGGCCTCGGCCATCCGGCAGAAGAATATATCGAAGCTCGACTGCTATGATCGAGCCGTCAGCGACCTGATGGGCGAAGAGCTCGAGAAGGGTGCCGCGCTCAAGGATGCCATTCTGGGCCTATGGGGGGACGGATCCATTCCAGAGGGTGCGCGGACCCTGGTGTGCGGGCTCATCATGTCCGAGGGCATCTTCCCGGAAGAGATCGAGCAGGCCCTGGAGCTCGTGCAGCTCCCCGACCGTAAGCTGGCCCAGGCCATCAAGGCCGGCCTGGAGAAGCGCAAGCTGCGAGCCCGGGTCTCCCTCCTGCACCACCGCTAAGCTTTTACCATAAAGTTGGATGTATAATCCAATGGGTCGAGGCGAATGAGCGATAAAACGGACATCCGGGAAAAGCTGGGGCTAGTGCACGTATACACAGGCAACGGCAAAGGGAAAACGACCGCCGCCCTGGGATTGGCGCTTCGGGCCATGGGCAATGATCTCCAGGTGGCCATGGTCCAGTTCATGAAGAGCCCCCAGTACTACGGAGAATACGAGATCGCTAAATCGCTGCCTAACCTCACCTTGCTGCCCATGGGGCGCGACTGCCTGGTATATGAAGGAAAAGCCAAGCAGGAGGACTATGATGCCGCGGAGGCCGCCCTCAAGAAGGCCAGGGAGCTAATGCAATCCGGGCGGTACGATCTGGTCATCCTGGATGAGGTGAACGTCGCTATCTTCATGGGCCTGATAAAGGTGGAGGACGTGGTCAAGGTCGTAACGCAGAGACCTCCTCGGGTGGAGGTCGTGCTGACCGGTCGGTACGCGCCCCCGGAGATCATAGAAGTGGCCGATCTGGTGACCGAGATGTGCCTGATCAAGCACCCATACAACAGGGGCATCCCGGCCCGGGACGGCATCGAGCGCTGATCACGCTTTTGGGAACAACGTGAGCAGGAAGACCAGATCCTCGGTGGCGTCCACGGCGTGGCGCTGCTCTTTGGGCATGTGGACCCAGGTTCCCGGCGCGGCGTCGTGCTTCGTTTCTCCCAGGGTTATCGCCGCGCGACCTCTCAGCACATGGATGGATGCCGGCATGCTCGAGGTGTGCTCGGACAGGCTCTGTCCCTTGACCATGCAGAACAGCACCATCTTACATTCCGGTCGCTCCAGGAAGGTCTTGGAGACTATACCTTCGCTGGCGAACTGGACCATCTTGTCCAGGTCCTTCACCACCGGCCCCTCCCGGTCCTCGATATCGATCTGCGCCATAGGCCTTATATGCGACCAGGCCGATAATCTACCTGTCGAAATGTTATTAACTTTTAGGTAAATATTTAATAATAATGTCTCTATCCCCCTGAAGGTAGAATAAAATGGATCCCCTCGTGCTTCTCGGCATATATTCTGCGCTTATCATACTGGTGTCCCTTATCGGCGGGAGCCTGCCGCTGCTTAGGAACTGGAGCTCCAGCCAGCTCCACCTGATGACTGGGCTGAGCGCCGGGGTGTTCATCGGGGCCACCTTCATCATCCTGATACCGGACGCCGTGGAGGCCATGGATCCCAGCGAAGCGCTCATGTTGGTCATGGTTGGCTTCATCATCATCCTGCTGTTCGAAGTGCTCCTCAAGCACCGTCATCAGGACGAGTGCGAGGAGCACACCGCCGAGCATCAGCATTCCCTCACCAGCACGACGGCGTTCGTCGGTCTGAGCATCCATTCGGCCATGGACGGCTTCGCCCTCGGGGTGGCGGTGGTCCTCAATCAGGACATCGGAACGGTCGTCTTCCTGGCTATCCTGGCCCACAAGGCCATCGACGTCTTCTCGCTGTCGACGACCTTTGCCCTCGCTGATATCGATAAGAAAAAGGGCATTACCTTCATGGTGCTGTTCTCGCTCATAACCCCCATCGCCGCGGTCATCGCCTATCCGTTCATCGATCTGCTCACCAATATCGACGTAGGCATCCCTCTGGCCCTGGCCGGCGGGACGTTCATGTATGTGGGTATATACGACCTGCTGCCGGAAGCGTTCCACGAGGAGCACAGTGGGATCAAGGCTATTGCCCTGGTCGCGCTGGGTATCGTACTGATGTATGTGTTGGGCACCGTGCTCAAGACGGCGGGAATCTGAACCCGCCCGTAAAACGCTAATTACCCGGTGCAACAATTGAACATCATGAAGGCCTCGCTCAAGATAGGACGGATATTCGGGATACCGATCAAGATCCACATAACCTTCCTCCTGATCCTTCCGGTGTTCGCCCTTTCCTTCGGCTTCGTCAGTTCAACGGTCCTCGGCTTCATCCTGAGCTACAACGACCTGCCGATCGATGTCTTTGGAAAGTTCATCCTCGGATTGCTGGCGGCAGTCCTGTTCTTCATCGCCGTCCTTTTGCACGAGCTGGCGCATTCCTATGTCGCGATACGTAACGGTTACACGATATCGGGCATAACTCTTCTCATCTTCGGGGGGGTCTCGGAGATCGAACGGGAGCCGCCCCAGGCGCCCGGGGAAGCGTGGATGGCCTTCGTTGGCCCCGCCGCCAGCTTTGCCATTGGCCTCGCGCTCCTGCCCGTATGGTTCATTTTCAGCAGCCTTTCCGGACTGGCAGCGAACATTGCCGCCATCACTGCCGGCCTGATGAGCTTCTATAACATCCTCCTGGGAGCCTTCAACATCATCCCGGCCTTCCCCATGGATGGGGGGCGGGTGCTCCGGGCCACCTTGGCCAAGCGGCTGGGGTTCGTACGCGCCACCACCATCGCGGTCCAGGTCGGCAAGATGCTCGCCCTGGTCATGGGGTTCGTGGGGATACTGTTCTTCAATCCCTGGCTGATCTTCATCGCCTTCTTCCTGTACATCGGCGCGGGGGAGGAGGAGCGGAGCACGCTCCTGTCCCAGGCGCTGGAAGGCCTGTCCATCGGACAGATCATGAGCCGCAACGTGTCCACCATCGCGCCGAATGCCACGGTCCGCGACCTCTTCGATAAGATGATGGTCGAAAAGCACCTGGGCTATCCCGTGGTAGAGGACGGGCGCCTGATCGGCATCGTGACCCTGGAGGACGGCCAGAAGGTCCCCGCCGAGCAGCGGAACATTCTCACCGTGGGGAAGATCATGACTTCCAAGGTGATCACCGTCTCACCCGACACCCCGGCCATGGAGGCGATCCAGGCCGTTCAGCGCGCTCGCATCGGCCGGCTGGTGGTGCTCGAGAACGACAAAGTGGTGGGCATCGTCAGCCGCTCTGATCTGATGAGGGTGTTGGAAGTGAGGGCCGCGGAGAAATCGGGCACTAGGGCCTAGTTCTATCTAGGCCGCCGGTCATACGGCGAAAAGATGAGGTTCGGCATAGTTGTGCATGGCCCCGAGGTCATCGATTCCGGTATCGCTCAGCAGGTCCTGGACCGTTTATCGGAGAGGGATGAGGTCCAGGCCACGCTGGGAGGCGCCATGGGCCTGGCGGCCCTAATGGATGCTAGCCTGGAAGGGAGGATAGCCATCGTCCCCCGGCAGCTGGTCTCCGACGCGCTGGTGGTGATGGACCGGGAAGCCGATGTCGTAGTTCTTCTGAACCGAGCCAAGTCCCGCGAATCTGGGGTGGCCTTCGGCCGGATGGTGGTGAATAGGTCCTTCTCCGAGCTGACCAGGCCGCTGGTCCAGTTCGATGACGGCTTTTACATCATCTGGAAGCAAGGACCCATCGGACCGCTGGCCGATCTCATCAAGGAGCTGGGTCTGGAACCCCTGCCCCGTCCCGACCTCGTTGAGCCAAAGAGCGATCGGAGGTCCCTGCATGGTGTCCGGCCCGGAGAGAACATCTGGGTCAATGGTACGGTGGTCGGTCGGGCCACCGCGACGGAGGTCGCCGTCGAACTGAGGGACGGAAAGCTCCTCTTTGAGAACGTCGAGGTCAAGGAGCACGGAATGGAGAAGGTGAAGGTGACGGACCTGGGGAGGGCCATCATCCGCTCCGGCTCGGTGAGGAGGACCTTCGCGGCCGCCAGAGCAACAGTACCCCCGGTCAGCGATCGGCTCATCCTGGTCGATCATCGCGCCGAGGACGCCATCTTCCGGGCCAGGGGAGCGAGGGCCGCGGTGACCGTAGGGGACGACACTACCTGCATCTCCTCCTCCTTGCTGGCCAGGCTGGGTGTGCCGGTCATCGGCATCATCGATGGCGATGAGGACGGCATATGCCTGGACCGGGCGGCCGCGCCGGGCTCGGCCACCATCTTGTTAAGGCCAGGGAACGACGACCAGCTCGGCGCCCGAGTGCGTGAGGAGATCTTCGGTGGGCGGGAGGAAACAAGATGGAACGAAGAGCTGGACGAGCTTATCTACAAGATCTCGAATATGGCCGGGAGCGCACTTCTGGAAGTTAATAAAAGATAAGCCCCTATTCCCCAGGGGAAGGGTTCAAACCGGATTGGTGGCCAAGGCCGTGCTCAGGGTCGGCATGTCAGCGCTCAACTGCACGACGTCGGCGATGTTCTTCACGTAGTTCACCGGTATGTTCACCCGGGCGGTGCGCAACATCGGCTTCTTGACGTTCAGCTCGTCGACGACCTGCTTGTTCAGCTCTACGATGAGGGCGGTAACGCTCCAGTTGCTCAGGTCCATCCAGGCACCGGTCAACGTTCCAATGTTTCTGCCGTCGGTCGTGATCACATCACGATTCTCGATACACCCCATTTCCAGGGGCTTTCCAGTTGTGACCGTAGGTGTCTCTTGCATCAATATCACTCGGGATAAATATAGACAGCCCGCCGTTCATAAGGCTTTCGTGCTCGTTCGGTGTCAGGCTTCCTTCTTCAGGATCTTGAAGAGGATCTCCTTATCTTGCTTGTCCAGGGCCCCGATGCCAAAGAATATCAGGAAATAGGCCACCGTTCCGATGATCAAAGAAGGAATCAGCGAGACGGAAGGGATCAGCAACAACACCATTCCCATTCCTGCGGCCGCGACCAATGGCTTGAGCAGGATGTCCACGAGATTCACCTTGAAGACATGCCGGGAAAGGTAGTACAGCCCCGCGGAGGTGATGCACAGATAAGCGATAGTGAATGATACCGCCGCCCCCACCGCTCCGAAGAATGGTATCAGGGTGAAACAGAGGGCGGCGTTGACCAGCGCTCCCAGGGTGGCCGCCAGGGTATTGAAGCGTATGCGGTTGGCCGAGGCCAGGACGCTCCCGATGCCCGTGCCGAAATAGGTGATGGCGATGACCGGGAGCATGATCTGGAACACCTGGGCGGAATCCCAGAACGTAGGGGCGTAGATGAATTGGATGATCTTATTGCTCAGGATCATTCCGCCCACCGTCACCGGCAGGCCCAGGGCGAACATGTACTTCATGACCTTCTGCTGCGTCAACCGGGTAAGGTCGGTGGACGTCTTGTATAAGCGGGAGATCACCGGCAGCAGAGCGGTGATGAGGATGGTCGGGACCGCGATGAGCGCTATGACCAGATTGAAGCCGAGGTTGTAGACGGCGGTGGAGTGGGCGGCGGTCAGGGGATCGGTGCCCGACCACAGGGCCAGGTTCATCACCAGCACCGCGTTGACGGAGTAGAGGGAAGTGATCATGACCCCGGCCATAGCGTAGGGGATGGCCGTGTGGAGCTGCCCCCTCGCCTCATGCCGGTCAGGCCGGCGGGCCGGGCGGACGATATAACGCGAGGTGATGAGCAGGCTGAGGCCGACGTTGAGTATGCTGCCCACTAACACCACCAGGACGACGGCGATGAGGCCATACCCTAGCAGTAGGAGGCCGATGGCCACCGAAACGGTGAACATCCTCTCGATGAGATTGGTGTAGAGCACATAGTGCATCCGTTCGAACGACGTCAGCATGGACGTGAAGACCAGAGCGATCCAATTGAACGCCGTGGACAGGGCGATGATCATGATGGACAGGCCGATCAACGGGGGCAGGCCGGACAGCAACACCACCCCCAGGGTGATGCCCATGCACAACGCCCCCAGGACGCCCCTCAGGTAAAGCGTGTTGGTCAGGTACTGAGATGCGATCTCTTTGTTGGGAGCGACCTCCACCACCATCTGGAACCCCAGCCCAAAGTCGGCCAGAATAAAGATAAGGGACGCCAGGGCGAAGGCATAGGAATAGTAGCCGTAATCGTTCTTGATGTAGAACTGCAGAAAGATCGAAAGGATGAAAGTAGATATCTGGCTGGCCACTTGGACCGATCCCATTGCCAAGGTGTTCTTGGCGACGCTTCTAACCAAACCCATGGTCACCGATCCCTAACTTGACAGCTCAAGTAAGATAGCATTTGAGCGGCTGGTATATAATCTGGACCAGATGGCAGATCAGTGCCGGAACACGATCATCAGGACGGCGATGATCAGGAACGCTATCCCTGCCAGGAACAGGTCGCCGGTCAGGAACCAGACCACGAAGGCGATGATCGCCGCGGGGAGGAAGAGAAGTATGCTCCCCACGACCACGACCAGGATGATCAGGCCTATGGCCAACAAGAAGATCAGCGCGATGATCGAAAGCCCCGCTTCCAGAATGAGCATTTTCAACCTAGTCGATGATATGAATTCCCTTACTAATCAACATTCCCGTGCTGGCCCCTGCCGGCCCTGGTGCGGAAATAATCGACGGTCCGGCCGAGCCCCTGCTCCAGCGGCACCTGTGGTTCCCAGTCCAGATGCTTCCGGGCCAGGGTGATATCGGGGTTCCGGCGGGTCGGATCGTCCTGGGGCAGGGGGCGATAGACCAGCTGGGAATGTCCGCCCACAATGTCCTGTACCATCTCGGCCAGCTCCTTGACCGTGCTTTCCCGGGGATTGCCGAGATTGATCGGCCCTTTGACATCGGCGTTCATCAGCCGGTATAGGCCTTCCACCAGGTCGGAAACGTAGCAGAACGAGCGGGTCTGGGTGCCATCACCGTACAGGGTGATGTCCTCACCGCGCAACGCCTGCACGATGAAGTTGGAGACCACCCGGCCGTCATCGGCCTGCATCTTCGGCCCATAGGTATTGAAGATCCTGGCCACCCGGATGTCCACGCCTCTCTGCTCGCCATAAGCGAACATCAGAGACTCGGCGACCCGCTTTCCCTCGTCGTAGCAGGAACGCGGCCCGTTGGGGTTGACATGGCCCCAATAGTTCTCCTTCTGTGGATGGACCAGAGGATCGCCGTATACCTCGGACGTGGAGGCCTGCAGCATCCGGGCGCCGTAGCGCTGGGCCAGCTCCAGCATGTTGCGCACCCCGTCAGTACTGGTCCGGATCGTCCGTACCTTGTCCTTCTGATAATGAACGGGGGAAGCGGGGCAGGCCAGATTATAGATCTGATCGACCTCGAGGTCCAGTGGTTCGATGATGTCGTGGTCGACCAGGCGGAAATGCTCAGAGCCCTTTAGCTCGGCGATGTTGCTAACACTGCCAGTATAGAAATTGTCGACGCAGATGATCTCGTTACCGTGGTCTAGCAGATGCTTGCAGAGGTGGGAGCCTATAAAGCCGGCCCCACCGGTGACCAGGACCTTCTTCATGATACGGTCATGCGGCAGGTGGTTTAAAAAGAATATCTGTTCCTGACGTCCGGTCCACGAGTAAACATAATAAGACCAACGTTGGCTATCTGAACATCGTGAACGTATTGGTCACGGGGGGATCGGGACAGCTCAGCTCCTATCTATTCGAGGAGCTTGGACCGAAGCACGAGGCATGGGGCGTGGATATCCGGGAACCGACCTTCCCGAGTGCTATGGGGAGGACCACGATCGCCGATATCCGGGATCCGGCCGCCATGCTGAAGGCGTGCCGGGGCGCTGACACGGTCATCCACACGGCCGCCCAGGTCTCGGTCCAGAGATCCACCGAAGATCCTGCCATGGACGCCGAACTGAACGTGCTCGGCACGATCAGAGTACTGAAAGCGGCCCGAGATGCCGGGGTCAGGAAGTTCATATTCATCTCCAGCGCAGCGGTGTACGGCAACCCGCGATACGTGCCAGTGGACGAAGGGCATACCACCGTTCCGCTTTCTATCTACGGTGCCAGCAAGCTCGCCGCCGAGCAATTCGTCCAGGCGTTCGGCTCCACCTTTGGGCAGGGGTGGGCGATCGTGCGGCCGTTCAACTTCTATTCGCCGCGAGCAGATCCCAAGAGCCCCTATTCCGGAGTGATCACCAAGTTCACCGAGAGCGCCAAGGCGGGCGTTCCCATGAGGATCGAGGGGGACGGCTCCCAGACCCGGGACTTCCTTCATGCCGCGGACGTGGCCCGGATGGTGCGGGCCGTCATGGAGTCCGATATCGATGCGACAATATGGAACGCCGGCTCCGGGCGGGGGACCAGCATCGCCGAGCTAGCCGATACGATCAAGAAAGTGTGCCCCCGGGAGACATGTATCGAGCACATCGCTCCGAGGTTGGCGGACATCAAGCACTCAGTGGCAAAGGTGGAACGCGCCAGAGAGACACTGGGCTTCTCCACCCGCATCTCCCTGGAGGAGGGCCTCAAGGCCTTCTTCTGAAAGATTATCTAGAACTCAATGATGTTCTGGCCGTCCTTGATGAAGACGGTCATGTCGATGTTGTAGTTGTAGTCCTCAGTAGTGCCGTCGATCATCTCGATCTTGGCCTTTATCTTGTTCTTCTCAAATGTGATCTGAGCGTTCTTGACCCGCGCTTTGTAAAGATTTATCCTCTTCCCGGCCCGGGTTAGCTTTCTCTCGTCGCAATAGATGAGGCCGGCGGACTCGAGCAGGTTGATCTTCCGGTAGCACGCCGCGATCGGTATACCAAGCTTCTCGGATAGCTCGAAGGCGCTCTTGGCCTTACCCATGGTCGCTAGCAGGATCTTGGCGGAATACTCCTCGGTCAGGAGCCTTGAGGTCTCCAATGCGTGCATCGTGTTTCACCTTAGGTCGGGGACCGGCTAGCGGAATATAAAAGGTATCTCGGTTGATTATCACAAATGAATATTTCCATTTATCATTTAGCCAGACGTCCCTTGGAGACCCCGGATCGAGCCTGAGTCTCGGTATTGGGAATTAGATTATGAGGATAAAAAACCACGCTCGCCGGCCTGCCCGCTTAGGCCATCATGCATCTCCGGTCAATAGTGTTATAAGCATCCCATCTGATTCCTGGGCGAGGCTTTCAATTGGGTTGTGCAAAGTGCGCCGCTGGCAAGAAGAAGGACGACAAGAAAGACACCAAGAAGAAGAAGTAATTCTTCTTGGAATGTCCGTTTGTCCAAACCCTATACTTTTCCCTCTACTTCTCTAATGTGACCGGACGCGCGGCCAGGAAGATGGCCGCGAACACCAGGGCCGCCCCGAAGATGGTGACCGGTCCCAGTGGTTCGCTAAGCAAGATCGCGCCGAGAAGAACGGCGAACACGGACTCGGACAACAGGACCGTGGCCGAGGTGGTCAGCGACAGGGACCGTAGACCTATGGCCCATAGCATGGTAGGCACGGAGGTGCACAGCAGCCCGACGTATAGGAGAGCCAGGGGTGAGATGGAGGCCGCATCCCCAGGGCCGCCTCCCAGCACCATGAGGAGCAGCAGCGGCATGACGCTCAGCAGGTGGAAGGACATGACCCATTCGTCGTAGCCCATGCGCTTGGTCGCGATCTTGGTCAGCGGATAGGTCACGGCGATGGAGAAGGAGGCGCCCAACAGGAGGATGTCCCCCAGGAACATGCTCGAGCTGAGGAAGGAAATGTCCCACTCAGTGGTTACGGTGAACAGACCGAACAGACCGATGGCCACGCCCAGCGCCCGTCTCCAGCCGATGACCTCGCCGAAGAACAAGGCCGACAGGGGGGCCACGAAAATGACATTGCTGCCGACGATCAGGCCGCCCACCGAAGCGCTCGTTATGGTCAGACCAACGTACTGGCAGGCGATCATCGAGGTGGCCGCCAGCATGCCTGCCCACACCTCCCATCGCCGGAAGATGGTCCAGTCTACTCTCTTCCTCCGCTTCACAATGAGCAGGGCGAGGATGCCGCCGATGGACATGGTCAGGGCGCCGAAAAGGAACGGGCTCGCCCCCCCCAGTCCGCCCTTGATGACCACGTATTGGGAGCCGTACAGCAGACTGGCGATGAGGGAGAGAAGGAGGGCGAACCTCTCATTGCTCATCCTTTCGAACGCTCTGACGGCCGTATATCCCACCCACCTCTACCGATCAAGGTCCCGATAAAAACGCTCCTTGCAGATAGCCTTTGCCGAAGTTCGCTCCCCTCAACGAATTCTGATTGTTGGAAAGTTATTTTGACTGCTTGGTCCCTTAAGCAACTGAATTCTATGTTCGAGAGGATATTGTTCCCCCTTGATTTTTCTGAGCAGTCCCTTCAGATGTTCGATTGCCTGCTGGAGCTAAAGCACTTGGGCACCAGGGAGATCATCTTATGCAATGTTCACCCGCTCGGGGAGGAACTTTCCGTGGAGCAACAAAAGATCATGGACGACCTCAAAAAAAGCCTGGATGACTCGGGCATCGCAGCGATAGAGGCGATAGAGCAGGGCGATCCAGTCGAGCAGGTGCTGAAGGTGGCAGAGAGGGAAAAGGTCACCTTGATCGCGATGGCCTCCAGCGGCAAGGGGAAGGCGAGGGAGTTCTTTATCGGCTCGACCTCGTTCGGCATCCTGCGGTCGTCGTCCTGGCCGGTGCTCATCAACAAGTTCCAGGTGCTGGAGAAGGGCGACCATAAGGAGGTCCGACCGAGCTGCAAGTCTATCTTCCGCAAGGCTCTGGTGCCCATCGATTTCTCGACCTGTACTCCGGTGGCCATGGACCTTATCCCCAAGCTCTCGAAGCTTGGCCTGCAGGAATCAGTTCTCTTTCATGTCGTGGAGAGCTCCAAGGCCAACATGGACGACGAGGAGCGGTTCAAGGAGGTAGTGGACACGGTGCTGAATGGCCTGGACGGACTGCGGGAGAAGCTGGAGGCCCAGGAGTGCAACGTTACTACCCACGTGCATTTCGGGACGGTGGCGTACAACATCCTGGAAGCATCCAGGGAGCTGGAGGTGTCCCTGGTCCTCCTGGGCGCCCACAGCAAGAGCCTGTTGCACGAGCTGGCCCTGGGCGGTAACTCCGAGAGCGTGATCCGGAAGTCCTCGGTCCCTTTGTTGATCATCCCTTGCGAGCGGTAGGGAAGATGGTCGCGGCAGATCTGAGGAAGGCCCTTCTCGTCCTTTTGGTCAGCTTCATATCCGCGGCCTGGGGCCTGTGGAACGGTCTGGCCTACTGGTCCACTTTATCCCTGCTGGCGGTGACCTGGGTGGCCTGGACGATCTGGCGGAAGGTAGAGGTTAATACTACCACTCCGATGATGGTGGCCACATCCCTGGCCGCCGTACTTGTCCTCGGGCTGGCGGGTGGTCCGACCACCTGGTCATTCCTGGCGGACATCTTCGCCCCTGTCCTCCTCTACTCGCTCACCATAGGCACCATCGCCCCCACCCTAGGCGCATCAAAGGCCTGCGGCCCACGGACAATGGCCCTGATGGCCTTCCTGGCCACGGTGGCCGCCGGCTGCATCGTCCTATTGGCCCTCTACTATCTTGATGCCCTGCTCTCGACGACCTATCTGAACGGGAACAGCGATCTGATGTGGCCTTTATCGATCATTCTCCTGGGCGCTCTCCTGATCTCGACCGTGGTCCATGTCTCCGGCCTCGAGGAGGTCATCTGGGAAAGTAAGGAGGTGTCGGGGTGAGAGAGCGCATGGAGATGGGGCTGTACATCGTTATCGAGATAGGGCTCCTGGGGACCCTGCTGCTGAGCGTCTACCAATCGGCCCTGTATCCGGCCATGACCGCGCTTATTGGCATGGTCATCATAGCACTACCATGGGCGCTGTACCGGAGAGGAATCGCCCACCTGCCCTGGCCGGTGACCCTGGCGGCGGGGTCGGTGCTGCTGCTCCACTCTCTCGGCATAGTGTTCCAGTTCTACGACCTGCTGTGGTGGTGGGATACCATGACCCACATGATGGCCACCCTGATCATTGCCATGGTGGTCTCCCTCGTCCTCCTCTCCCTCGGCCGCTTGATGCCCGGAATGGATGTGCCGATGAACCTTGTTCCGGCGATGACCCTGGCCTGCGTCATTCTCTTTGGGGTGGTCTGGGAGGTGCTGGAGTTCGCCTTTGATGGGGCATTGGGATTGAACATGCAGTACTCCTTGGACGACACTGCCACCGATCTTACCTTCGATATCCTGGGTGGCGGTCTGGTCGCCCTGGCCATCTACCCGCTGCTGGTCAATATCAAGAATGCCAGCAGCAGTATGTTCTATCTTAACGAGCACGACTAGGCGTGTTTACGCATGAGGCCGCCTACGAACTGGCGTAGCTCCGGCCCCAGCTCGGGGTCCTCCAACGCCAGCTCGAACGTGGTCTTCAGCCAACCGAGCTTATCGCCGATATCATACCTGGTGCCTTCGAATACATAGCCATGCATGCATTCCTGCTGATTCAAGAGACGCAAGGCGTCGGTGAGCTGAACCTCCCCTCCCTTCCCGGGCGGGGTTTGCTCCAGGCAGTCGAAGATCCCTGGCGAAAGGACGTAAGTGCCGGTGATGCCGAGATTGGATGGGGCCTGCTCAGGACAGGGCTTCTCCACCAGGTCATCGATCAGATAGGTCCGTTCGCCGACCTTTGTTCCTTTGATGATGCCGTAGTCCCTGATCTTCTCCCGGGCCACCGGTTCCACCGCGATGACCGAGCCCCCCTCTCTTTATGAACGTTGATGAGCTGCTTGACCACCGGGACCTTCGCCACATTGATGGTATCGCCGAGCATGACCACAAAGGGCTCGTTGCCCACATGTTGTTTGGCCAACAGAACGGCATCTCCCAGGCCGCGAGGGACCTTCTGGCGGATGAAGTGGATGTTGGCCATGTCCGAGATGGCCCGGACCTCGCCGAGCTCCCTCTCCTGGCCCCGGTCCATGAGGAGCTTCTCCAGTTCAGGGGAGCTGTCGAAGTGGTCCTCGATGGACCGCTTGCCTCGGCCGGTGATGATCAGAATGTCGGTGATGCCGGCGGCAACCGCCTCTTCCACCACGTACTGGATGGTGGGTTTGTGGACCACCGGGAGCATTTCCTTGGGTTGTTCCTTGGTCATCGGCAGGAACCTGATGCCGAAACCGGCGGCGGGAATGACCGCTTTCATGGGATCACCAGCATATCCCTTCGTAGTTCTTGGTCTTTACGACCCCCCGGCCATCAACGACCATCTTGTCTTCGTATAGTGCCGGGTCGGCGAACTCCTTCCATTCGGTGACGATAAGCACCGCGGCCGCTCCGTCCACGCACTCGCGGGCCGAGGAGCAGAAGGCGATATCCCGGAACTCTCGGCGGAAGTTGTCCATGCCCTTGGGATCGTAGGCCTTGACCCTAGCCCCTCTCTGAAGGAGCCCCTTCACGACCGTCCGGGAGCTGGCCTCTCGTACATCGTCGGTGTCTGGCTTGAACGCCAGGCCCAGGACCGCCACGGTGACGCCACGGACGTCCATATGCTTGTCCAGCAGGGCCAGCAACCGGTCCGGCTGGTGTTTGTTGACCTCCAGGGCGGCCGCCATGAGCCGTGGTTCCAGGCCCCTACGGCGAGCTTCGGCCACCAGGCCGGAGACGTCCTTGGGGAAGCAGGACCCGCCGAAGCCGCAGCCCGCTCTTAGGAAATACGGCCCGATCCTTTGGTCCATGCCCATGCCCTTGGCCACATCCCGCACATCGATGCCCATGTCCTTGCAGATGTTGCCCAGCTCGTTGACGAAGGAGATCTTGGTGGCCAGGAAGGCGTTGGACGCCACCTTGACCATCTCCGCGGTGGAGGGTGGTACGGTCAGGAACGGGCAATCGAACGAAGCGTACAACGAACGGACCAGTTCCGCCGCTCTGGCGTCATGAGAACCGATGACCACGCGGTCGGGGTTCATGAAATCATCGACCGCCATGCCTTCCTTGAGGAACTCAGGGTTCACTGCCACCCCGAAGTCCCGACCGGCGGTCATGCCCGAGGCCCTTTCCAATATCGGAGTGACCAGTTTCTCGGTGGTCGTCGGGGTCACTGTGCTCTTGACCACGACCACGTGGTAGGACCTTTTCATGGCCAGGACCTTGCCGACGTTCTCGGCGGCCTGCTCTATATAGGTCAGGTCCAGGGAGCCGTCGGGACGGGAAGGGGTCCCCACGGCTATGAAGGTGAGGTCGGTTCCGTTCACCGAAACGATGTCCAGGGTAGCGCGAAAATCCCCCTTGGCCAGATGCGCTTTCAGCATGTCATCGAGCTTCGGCTCATAGATGGGCGCCCTGCCTGCGTTGATCGAACTTACCTTTTCGGGGACCACGTCGATGCAGGTGACATCATGTCCTAGCTCCGAGAGGCACAATCCCGTGACCAGGCCGACATATCCGGTTCCGATGATCGAGACTTTCATTCTACTACTTCCATCCCGCTTTGTCGCTCACCATCTGGAAGGGGCCATATTATCTTTTCGTGCGCGAGAAGTTCCCTCTCAAGGGACAGGATGGATCGCGCCTTGTATCGACCGGGAAGCGCTCATGTCGATCGGATGGAACTTCCTGCCTCGGCCGTTATCGCTCCGCGGATGGCCTGTGGGAAGTGGGGGGAGATCTCCGGACGGTCCGACCTTGCTTTCGACCGGACGATAACATGGGGTCCATTGAGCAATTCCGCGGGCTCCTGCCCCCGTTCTCCAAAGCTAACTCCCTCACATAAAGTTAAGAATGCGCCCGTCATGGCCTTTCCTTAACGATGTTCGAGAGAATAGCGCGCTTCGCTAATGCCGAGGGAATGGCGGGGCCGGCGTTCGTCATGATCATCGCCACGGTCGTCGGCGGTGGATGCAACTTCCTGTTCCAGGTGATGATGGCCAACCTAGTTCCCACCGATCTGGCGGAGCTGAACACTCTGCTGGCCATCTTATACATCGTGACCGTACCGGCGAGCGCGGTCCAGAGCGTCCTTATTCGATATGTTTCCAAGTATAATGCGCAGGGCCGGGACGATGTGATCTCCTGGCTGATGAAACGCATTCTTATCTACACTGCAGTGGCGGGGACGGTCATAGCGATACTGCTCATCCTGGTCCTGAATATGTCAGAGGTAAGGTCGACCCTCAAGCTCACCTCCACATTGCCCGTATTATTGTTGGCCATCGGCGTGCTGATATCGCTAGTCATGCCGGTAGGCCATGGGCCCCTGCAGGGTCTGCAGCGTTTCACCTCATATGGCTTGCTCAACGTTGGCAATTATGTCCTGAAACTCTCGTTCGGGGTCGGCCTGGTACTGCTCGGCTTCAGCGTCTCGGGCGCAGTGGGGGGTGTCGTGATCGGTCTGGCCTTTGCGGCAGGCCTGTCGTTCATCCTGGTTCGCAAGTATCTCTTCATGCCGGGCACGCCGGTCGAGGGCAAGGAGATATGGTGGTTCACCCTCCCGGCCATGATCGGCGTGCTGTGCGTCACCATTCTGTCCCAGGTCGACGTCATCTTCGCTACCAGCCTAATGCCAAAAGAAGAGGCCAGCTATTATGCCGCGGCGTCCACTCTGGCCAAGATCATACTGTTCCTGCCGGGAGCAGTGTCCACGGTCATGTTCCCCAAGATATCGAAGGCCCATGCCGAGAGGGGGGAAACCCTTCGTATCCTCAAGACCGCTTTCACCATGACCTTGGCCCTTTCTGGCCTAGTGGTGGCGGCGTACTTCTTGGCCCCTAACCTCATCCTTGACATCCTCATTCCCGGCAACCCCTATAAGGCGTTGATCGCTCCCATCCTCCAGTGGCTGGGGATCGCCATGTTGTTCCTCGGATTGGCCAATCTGTTCATGCTGTATGGCCTGGCCACCGACGGGCACGCTTACATAACGATCATGGGGCTGTCGGTCCTGGTGCTGGTATCCCTTATAGCCGCCGTCGTGGCCAGCGGGGCGGTCTTCACCCCGATGATCCTGACCGCCATCATGGTGCTCACCGGCCTGTTCATCGTGACCCTCAGCGGTATATACCTCATCATCATCGAGAGGGAGTGGCGGCCGCGGAGTTCCCGTCGGGCGAACTAGATCTTGGGCAGCACTACATGGAAGACGCTGCCCTTGGTGTAATCGCCGGGCACGGTGTTCTCCACCCATATCTTGCCATTATGGCGTTCGACCAGGGCCCGGGCCAACGCCAGGCTCAATCCGCTCCCCCGGATCTTCTTCTGCTTATCCAGTCGGTCGAAGCGCATGAACAGGAATTCCTTCTTATCATCCGGTATGCCCCGACCGTTGTCCGTGAACATAAGATGCCAGTGCTCGCCCTCGTCCACCAGGTCGACGGATACGCGAGGTGAGTCCGAATACCGGACCGCATTGGTCAGGATGATGCGGAAGACCTCCTCCAGTCCGGGCTCCGCAGCCACACGGTGAGCCCCGGCGGGAATGCGGTCCTGGATATCGGACGGCTTACCCGCGTTCGCCTCCAGCACCGAGGCCATGGCCTCCTCCACGGACGGCCGCAGGTCTAGGATCTCCGTCGCCCGCAGTGGGCTGGTCTCCAGTTGGCGAAGCGTCCTAGCGGTGTCTATCATATGGTTGAGCGCCTCGGTCTGGCGCACTGATGTGTCGACGTACTTCTGCAACTTTTCCCGCGGCAGTTCTTGAGATTGGATCATCTGCAGATAGCCGTAGACGGCGGTGATATAGTTCGGAGCGTCATGGGTCAGAAGTTCGTGGTACACTTCCAATCGGTCGGTCCTCTTCTTCAACATATCCTCCGAACGGAGGAACGATCTGAACAGGCGAACGAAGTCGGCCACCAGTTCGCAACCGGTCGAGTAGAGGCATATCAGGGTCCTATCCTCAGGCAGTCCCAGTAGGACCATGCCTGGCTGAACAGTGCCGGAGGACAGCTCCACCAATCGCTCCGATTCTAGAGGCAGGGCGGGCGCTCCATACTTCCGCAGTTCCGGGGCGAGGTCGTTCCGGGACATCCAGGCCTGGCCTTCCATGTTGGCGATGATGGCCTCGCCCTTGTTATCGACAATGAACGCCGGGAACCTGGCCTCGGCGAACGCCAGGGGCCAAGCGGTTTCCAAATTCTCTCCGAGCGGTGAGCCCATTTTGACCTCTCCAGTACGATGAGAATTCGTTATGATGATATATTGATGCCGACCTCCGGCAAGATTTATCATTCCCGAGCATCCTCATTGCCATGGGGCGACCGGTATGACATTCAAGAACGAGGAGACATATCAGCGGATGGCCGGACAGGGGAACACGGGATCTTTTCATTCCGCATACGAAAGGGCTGCCGACCGACTGCTAGGCCAGGTCAGGACCGCGGAGATCGACTACCCCAATCATATCGATGGCAAGCCCCGGCTGTCCGATAGGCAGTTCAAGGACCTCAGCCCGGGGGACGATTCACTGGTGGTCGGCCTGTTCCAGAAAGGTACGAGAAATGATGTCGCTGAGGCCATTCGTTCCTCCAAGCACGCGTTCGAGCTATGGTCCCGGGAGGATTGGGAGGAAAGGGTCAGGGTGTTCGAGAGGGCGTCCGACCTCTTGCGCCGTCAGAAGTATGAACTGGCCGCGGCGATAACCTTGGACAATGGAAAGAACAGGTTCGAAGCGATGGCGGATGTGGATGAGGCCATTGACTTCATCGATTACTATTGCTCGGAGATGCGTCGCCATAACGGTTACGTCCGGGTGAGCGATCCCCCCTTCCCCGATGAGGATGTCAAGATCATGCTTCGCCCCTACGGGACGTGGGCGGTCATCTGTCCGTTCAATTTCCCTCTGGCCATCACCGCCGGCATGACCACCGGGGTCCTGATCACTGGCAACACCGCGGTCCTTAAACCCTCCTCCACGGCCCCCCTGCCAGTCCATCTGTTATATGAGGTCCTGGCCAAGGCCGGCCTCCCCGATGGGGCGCTCAACCTGGTGGCTGGTCCGGGCGGAGAGGTCGGCGACGCCCTGGCCAAGAGCCCGGAGATCGATGGGGTGGTTTTCACCGGTTCTCTGCAGGTGGGCATGGACATAATCAAGGAATCGCCACCCGGGAGGCAAAGGCCGGTCATCGCCGAGATGGGCAGTAAGAACCCGGTGATCGTGAGCGGGGAGGCCGACCTCGATGCGGCCGCCCAGGGGATAATATCTTCGGCCTTCGGCTATTCAGGGCAGAAATGCTCGGCCTGTTCCCGCCTGTATGTCCATCGGTCGGTGCACGACGAGCTCATGGGCCGTCTGGTCGAGATGACCGAGGAGCTGGTAGTGGGAGACCCCTTTTCCAAGGACACTTTCCTCGGTCCGGTCATCACCACGAAGGCGATGCAGGACTATCTGAAGTGGTGCGAGATGGGTCGCCGTGACGGTAAGGTCCTTACGGGCGGTATGCGGCTCGAACAGGGCGACCTGGCTCGAGGTCATTATGTAGCTCCGACCATCGTCGATGCGCTCCCGGCCGATCACGAGCTCGTCAAGCGTGAACTGTTCGTGCCATTATTATGTGTGCAGAGCTTCGACAGCATGCAGGACGCGCTTGCCATGGCGAACTCGACCGAGTTCGGGCTGACCGCGGGCATATTCTCGAGGAACGAGGTCGAGGTGAAGTACTTCTTTGACAACATTCAGTTCGGCGTCGTGTATGCCAACCGCAAGCGGGGAGGCTCTACCGGGGCCATGGTGGGGGGTCAGGCCTTCAGCGGATGGAGGTCCTCTGGCTCCACCGGCAAGGGAACTGGCTCCAACCACTACCTGCAGCAGTTTCTACGGGAGCAGAGCCGCACCGAGTGCCGCTAGGGCCGCGGCCACCGACCGGGCGTCCTGGGGCTGATGCGGGGCGCTGAGGAATGGGCAGAGTCTATCTACGTCTATAGGAAATTACCGTGCATCGAGGTCAGCGCCCTGACCTAGCTAAATGATTTAAAGTCGATGTTCCGTAGTAGCGCCGATGCTGGGTCTGGAGGAGGTGATCGGCCTGGAAGTGATCAGCTCAGATGCGCGGGTCATCGGAACGGTCGAGGGAGTGGGCATCGACCTGGCCGGCTGGAAGGTCCGCGCGTTGCGGGTCGGTCTCCGACGAGGCATGGAAGAGATGATAGGCCGAAAGCGGCGGTACTTCGCCGTTGACAAGGTCTACATCCGGACCTCAGAGCTTCAGGCGGTCTCCGATGCGATAATCATGCACAGGCCGGTCTCGGCCATTGCCGACGTCATTCAACCTGAAGGAGAGACCCTGACCCCGGCGGGGGCGTTCATGGGCATGCGGGTCATCTGCTGCAACGCCCGGTTCGTTGGCAACGTCGATAACCTGCTCATGGATCCCGAAAAGGAGTGGACGATCCCCTTCATCCAGGTAAAATTGGAACGGGATGCCATGGAGCAGCTCAACATGCATCATTCATTCATGGGCTCCTCGCTGATCAACATCCGGACCTCGGACATTAAGGCCATCGGGGACATGGTGATCATGTCGGTCACCTTGGACGAGCTAAAAAAAGATCTGAGCGAAAAGGTACAGATGGCTCAGCATGGAGCGGGTGGTGGGGCGAGGGCCGAGGCCAAGGACGATGATCACACCGAACAAAAGGTCCTGGGGCAGGAGATCGTTAGATAGTGGCTTGAAATCAAATTCAATATTCACATTGAGATAATTTTATAACAACATGCCGTGGCATCGTTCCCAAGTAAGCGTTGGTGAATGAAAATGGCCCGCGGTCGATTCCTCCCCGTAATGATATGTCTGATGGTACTATTGAGCTCCCTGGGTTCCCTGGCCCTACCAGGTGGCCAGGCCATGCTTACCTCTCCGCCCCCTCCATCCCTCCAACCCATCGCTATATACGACGAAAGCGACCTCCAGTCGATGGCCCTGGTCGAGGATTGCTACGGGTCCGGTTCATCCGTCGACCCGTATGTGCTGGAAAACCGGACCATCGCCTGGGACAGCGCGGGAGCGGCCATCTATATCGCCAATACGACATCCCACCTGCTGATACGTAACTGTACCCTGACCGGTGCGCCAGTATCGATCATGCCCTACTCCTATGGTGTCCAGATCACCAACTCCTCTAACGTTAGGATCGATCGCTGTTCCATTCAGAACTTTAACGGACAAATCTTGGTCGGAACCGACGGCCAGGTCGGAGGTTGTGAGGATATCACCATCTCTAACTGCTCCCTCTTCGGCCCAAGCAGCAATTTGGGGGGTACTGTCATCGACCTGAAGACCGTCTCTAACGCGGTAGTGGAAGACAACCTGGTGACCGGGGGATATACTGGCATCAATCTGTTCAATGTCGCAGACTGCCGGGTGAGCGGCAACAACATCTCCTATAATAACGGCAATGGCCTCTTCCTTTCCAGTACCAGCGCCCACAACATCATCGAGGGCAACCTGATCGCTAGCAACGGGCTCGGTGGGCTGAGCGGAGCGGTAATGGCCGTGGAGGGCTCGAACAACCTGTTCTACGGCAACGCCTTTGTGTCATGGTCAAGAACTGACCCCTACTATGCCCCCGTCTCCCTGATGACGAACAACCATAATCTCTGGAACTCTACCGAGGGAGTGGGCAACTACTGGGGCAATCAGTGGGACAGCACGCTCGGCGGTAACGAGAGCTTCATCGGCCACTCCGTGGACTGGAATGGCCAGGTCCTGCAGCAGCATGTGATCGGTTCTTGGATCAATGAGATCGATCATCATCCCTGCCGCTACATCATCGACGCTCCGGCCATCGCCCCGCCAGTTATTACTGCGGGCGAAGTGACCATCTCTTGGTCCGCGCCAAGTTACACCCTCGGTCCAGTCATATCCTCATATGTGGTCGTACGCAGCGATGGAGTGAGATTTTCGGTCGCTGCCAACGCCCTATCCTATGTCGACGGCATGACCGGTGAGTGGTCGTCCTATAGCTACGCCGTACAGGCCCAGAACGCCTGGGGGGCCGGTGGGGTCGGAACATCCTCCATCGCCCAGAACATGGAGAGGCCAAGCTTGTCCATCATCTCGGCCCTGAACAACACCTGGGACGCCTGGACCGATGTGACCAACCCCTATGCCATCAGTCCCAAGAACATACTGGTGGAGTGGAGGGGCTACGATTCCAACTCGGCCTTGCCTCTCCAAGAGCTCTCCCACTACTGGGTGACCTTGGACAACTCCACCTGGCTAGATGTGGGGCCGGCGACCAATTACACATTTGATAAGATCGTCGAGGGGAAGCACGCCGTCCAGGTCAAAGGACAGGATGCGGACGGGAACATCGTCCTCGCCGAGAAGGCCTTCTCCGTCTATCGCCTCCTCGAGGTATCCATGGACTTGGACGCGATAAAGGCCACCCTGGGCTCGGACGTGACCGCATCGGTGACCGTCATTGACTATGCCACCGGTCAGCCCCTGTCGCAAGTTGCGGTCGACTTTTACCAGTCCGTCGACGGCGGCATGACCTACGGAACGAACAAGTTCGCCTCCGGCAGCACCGACAACGGTGGAAAGGTCACCGTGAGCTTCATCCCGGCGTCCACCTCCAATTATGTGATCCAAGCTCGGGCCGCTATGGGGAACGTCATGGGGGTCTCCACGAGGCAATATGTCGCCAACGTTTCCCTGACCGTTGCCCCGTACGAAGGCAAGAACGCCTTTTCCGTGCTCTCTACCTCAATGGTGACCGATCTATCCTTCGATTCCATCACCAAGGTCCTGCGGTTCACGGTCAGCGGACCTACCGGAACGACCGGGGAAACGAAAGTGTCGATCGCCAAGTCCCTGGTGGCCGATGGCCATAGCGTCAACGTGAGCCTGGACCAGAACGCCGTCGAGTACACCGTTACCTCAATGGGCGATTACTGGGTGCTCACCTTCACCTATCATCATTCCACCCACGCGATCGCGGTAGGGATGCCGACCCTCGGCACCCAGGCCCCCGGAGGGGTTCTGGGTCTGGATCCCCTGCTGCTGGTCGGCCTCATTAGCGTGGTCGTGGTGGTCCTGGTGGGTGTATTCCTGGTGCGTCGCCGCAAGACCTGAGCGCCAAAACCTCTTTACTTCCTCTTTTATTTTTTTCATGACAATCTTTTTTAACAGCGTCACCCAATCATGTGGCGATGGCCGACCTTCGGACCTGCTCCCATTGTGGCAAGAACTTCAAGCCAAGATTCTTCTTGGCCATCAAGCTGGGCACCAAGCGATTGGAGCGTTGCCCCCACTGCCACAAGCTGACCGATGTTTACGCTCCTCCCAAGGTGGAGGAGAAGCAGGAGCACCGGGAGATGGCCGTAAATACGGACGAGGCCCTAAGGCGCCGGATCGAGGAGAGTCGATTGGAGGAGAGCCGATGATCGAGGCCCGGAACCTGACCCGCAAGTTCGGCGGGGCGACCGCAGTGGACTCCCTGGATCTGACCATAAATGATGGGGAGGTCTTCGGCTTCATCGGTCCTAACGGCGCCGGTAAGACCACCACCATCCGCATGATGACCTGCCTTATCTCTCCGACCAGTGGGTCGGTCCTGATCAACGGGCTGGACGTCAACCGCCCCGATGAGGCTCTGCAGATCCGTTCGAAGATCGGCTTCCTGCCCGAGGTCCCCGGCCTATACGAGACATTGTCCGCATACAAGAACCTCGACTTCTATGCCGCTCTCTACGACGTGCCGGCCGATAAGCGGGAAAGGCGCATCAAGGAGCTACTGGAAACCCTGGGCATCTGGAACCGCAAGGACGACATCGTGGGCAAGTTCTCCAAGGGCATGAAGCAGAAGATCGCCATAGCCCGTGCCCTGGTCCATGAACCCGAGTTCCTGTTCCTGGACGAGCCGACCTCTGGCCTGGACCCCGAGGCGTCCCTTACCGTCCGCACTTTCCTGCTGGAACTGAAGAAGGAAGGGCGGACCATCTTCATCAATACTCATAACCTCGACGATGCCGAACGGCTCTGCGACACGATCGGAGTGATGAAGACCCGCCTGCTCGCGACCGGATCCCCGGCCGAGCTGTCTCGCATGTTCTGGGGACACACCACCGTGATTCATTTGCGTTCCTCATCCGCGGCCCTGGTCGCAGCTGTCAGGGACGTGAGCGGCGTTACCGCCGTGCAGGAGTTCGAGGGCAAGTTGCTCATCGATGTCACCGACCCGGAATCGGTCAATCCTGAGATAATCAAGTGCCTCTTAAAGAATGGAGCTCAGATCGTCTTCGTTAACGAGCTCAAGCGTGGTCTCGAGGACGTCTACCTTCGCCTGCTGGGGGGAAAACAATGAGGTTCGATAAGATCTGGATCGTGGCCAAGAAGGACCTCGCCGAGTTCAGGACAAACAAGTACGTCATGTACTCCATCCTGCTGATGCCCCTGCTATTGTCGATCGTTCTGCCGACTATCTATCTCGCTCCTTTCAGCTCGTTGGTCTCCAACAATCAGCCGCTGGATGTGGGGCATTCTCTGAACATGACGGTCATCGATGACCAGACCCTTTCCAATGGGACCTACACCAATACGACGTTCAACTATTGCGACCTCACGGACATCGTCGCCATCAACTGCCGGTTCGAGGGTTCTAACGTCATCAACTCTCTGGTCCGTGACTCGTACATGGGGAACTCGACCCTCAACGGTTCGGCCCTTTTCCACTCGAACTACTGGAATGTCAATTACGTCGGCTCTACGGTATCGAACTCTATCGACATCAGTGGACAGTCCAGCGATCAGGCCTTTCTGCTGCAGTTCATCAACTTCCTGCTCATCTTCTTCATCATGATCCCGGTCATCCTGCCCACGGTCATGGCTTCCTATTCGTTCGTGGGAGAGAAGCTCAACAGGAGCCTAGAACCCCTGCTGGCCACCCCGACCACTGACTCGGATCTGCTGGCCGGCAAGGCGTTGTCCATCTTCCTGCCCTGCATGGTGATGACCTGGCTATCGTTCATTCCGTTCGTGGCCATCGTCGACCTGTTCACCACCAAGCCCTTGGGTTATGCGCCTCTTCCTGACGCTACCTGGCTGATCGGGGTCTTCCTTATCGCCCCCTTGTTCTGTGTGATGAGCATCGCTCTCAATGTTGTGGTCTCCTCGCGGGTGAGCGATGTCCGCGCCTCCCAACAGATCGGCTCGCTCGTCGTCCTGCCGGTGGTGGTGTTCTTCGTGGTCGCCTTGGCGGGGTTCTTCACCCTCGGTCCGGAGGTGATGCTGCTTATGGCTGGCATCATCCTATTGGCCGACCTGGGGATCGCCTTCCTCTCTCTGAAGACCTTCCAGCGGGAGCAGATCCTGATACGCTGGAAGTGAAACCTTTCCCTTTTGGGTTTGGATTGCGCTGATAGATTTAAATGACCGGCGATGAAAAACACATAACAAGGGTTCAAGGTGACCCAGGAACAAAGGCCGCACTGCACCTTCATCTACGACCAGGTCTCTCGCATTTCATCCCCGTCCTTCTCGGAGGCGGAGCATCGAGGTCGGCTGAAGGATCGCCTGTTCAGAGAAGGAAGCATCCTCTCCAACCTGTTCTCCGGGATGTTCAGGAGGCGGCACGACCGTCTCATCCAAGAGGCCGAGGCATGGATCCACCGAGAGCCGGGTTCGATGTCGGTGACTTGGTACAGGTCCGTCCGATCAACGAGATACGGGTGACCCTTGACGGTAGTGGGGTTGTCGAGGTCTCAGCTTCATGCCGTAGATGGAACAGTACTGTGGTCGTCGACTCCGAGCGCATAAGCGGGTCCAGCGGATCATGATGGGGTCCACCGGAGAGCTGCGAAGACCATCCATGCCCAGGCGATATTGGAAGGAGCTAGCCGCGATAGCTCGGCCCATCAGGGCTGTGATAGGTGCTGCCCCTGCTTCTGGCGGGAGCAATGGCTCAAGCGGGTCCCTTTAGGCTCGGGAGTGAAAAAGAAAGAGAAAGGGGGGCCAAGAGACCCCCCCAGGTGTTCAGCTCTGCTTCCAAGTGGAGATGGCCACGCCCACTCCCATGAACACTGCAGTCAGCACCCCCAGGATGATCAGGTTGTTGAGGGCGCCGCTATTGTTGGCGTAGATCATGGCATCCCGAAGACCGTTGTTCACATAGGTCAGGGGCATGACCTTGGCAATGACCTGCAGGTAGGTTGGCATCGATTCCAGCGGGAAGAACGATCCCGCCAGGAACATCATGGGGAAGGTGATGGCCCCGGCCGCCGCACCGGCGGTCTCCTCTTCCTTGACGAATCGGGCGATGATCAGGCCTAGGGCCGAGAACATCGCGCTGGCCAGTATGATGATGCCTATCGAGATGGCGTCGAGGGTCAGATGGACGTTGAAGGCCAGGTTCCCGACGACCAGGATGATGCCCACTGACAGGAAGACGGTGATGATCTGCCAAAGGATCAGGGAGATGAGCCACTCCGCCTGAGTGATGGGTGTGGTCGCCAGTTTCTTGAATATGCCGTTCTCCCGGTACCGGGTCTGCAGACCGACCATCCAATTCACCGTGGTGGTCATGGCGGTGAGGCCGATGACGCCGGGCAGGAAGAAGTCGATATAGTTGAACTGGTTGTTGTTGGCGATCCCCTGGAACTCGGTATTTACCACCATGGTCCCGTTGGCCAGGTAGAGATTGGTGCCCTGAGTGATGGCCGTTACGGCGGTTGCCACGGTCAACGACGAGCCGCTGGAATTGTCCAGACGCAGCTCGACGGTCACGTTCTGCCTGTACGGTTCGGGAGCGAAGGCGTTCTGGAAGTCCTTCGGTATGATGAGGAACGACGCGATAGAATTATCTTTGATGTACTGGGTCGCGGATACGTTCGGGTCGACATCGACGATTTTGAGCACCTTGGTGTCCGTAAGGGCCTGAATGAACTCATGGGAGGCCGCTGTATTGTCCATGTCCTGCACGTACAGGTTGTAAGTGGTCGTCCCGCTGCCACTGAAGATCGCCCCGAACAAGAGGATCAGGAGCACTGGAAAGGCCACGGTCCAGAAGACCGCTCCCGGGCTGCGGAAGAACATCTTGGCGGTGGCGATGAAGTTGATCAGTATCCGATTGGCCATTATCAGCACGCCCCTGCTTCCTCGCCGTCCGCCAACCGCTTGCCGGTCAGGGAAAGGAACACATCCTCCAGCGTCGCCCTTCTCAGTTGGATCTCATCATAGTACACATCGCCTTTCTCCAGGCGCAGGACCGCTTCGGGCAGAACTTCCTTACGGTCGAGACGCACTACGACATCGATGCCCCTCAGCTCCACTTGAGGGGAGATGCCCTTGAGCTGCTCGTAGGCCTTGGAGTTGCCGCCCCGCACCCACATTGAGGTTCCGGAACCGTACTTGTCAATGATCTCCCGGGGGGAACCAAGAGCGATGAATTTGCCGCTGTTCATGATGGCTACGCGGTCCGAGAGCACTTCGGCCTCTTCCATGTAGTGGGTGGTGAGGATGACCGTCTTCCCTTTGGTCTTGAGGCCTTTGACGACATCCCAGACCTCTCGTCGGGCCTTGGGATCGAGCCCCGTGGTCGGCTCGTCCAGGAAGATGATGTCTGGGTCGTTGACCATGGAGATGGCCACCCCGACCCTTTGCTTCAGCCCTCCGGACAAGTTCTTGAAGTAAACGTCCCGCTTATCTTCCAGGTTGACCAGTTTGATCAACGTTTCGGCATCCAGGCGATGGCTGAACATTCCGCCAAAGTAATCGATGTTCTCCTTAACGGTCAGCAGATCGAAGGCGTTGAAGTCCTGAGGAAGGACCCCTACTTTCTTTTTGATATCGCGTACCTGACCCTCAATGTTCAGGCCCAGTATGGTCACCTCCCCGGAGGTCTTGGTCTTCAGACACTCGATGATCTCCACCGTGGTGGTCTTCCCTGCACCATTGGGGCCCAGGATGGAGAACACTTCCCCTTTGTGGACCTCGAAGTCTATACCATCCACCGCGGTGAAGTCCCCGTACTTTTTGACGAGCTTGTTGACAGTGATGACATTCTCAGCCATTTTTAGAACCAAGAACAAAATGATATGCGCTGTATAAAAACGATTTCAAAGTCGGCCACCCCCGTAGACCGGCAAAATGAATAAGGTCAGGGGCAATTCCCGGCTGGGCAAGGTGTTTCGGTGTCATCGTTAAGATATGACAGACAGGTAAGTCTTCCGGGGTTCGGGGAGGAAGGTCAGGAGCGGCTCCGCCAAAGCACGGTGGGCATCATGGGGATCGGAGGTCTGGGAAGTCCCGCCGCCTATTATCTTGCCGCGGCAGGGGTCGGTCGACTGATCTTGGCCGATCCTCAGGGGCCTGACCTTACCAATCTGAATCGCCAGCTCCTGCACTGGGAGGAGGACGTCGGCCGGGGGAGCAAACCTCGATCAGCGGCCTGGAAGCTGGAGCGGTTCAACTCCGAGATCGAGGATCATTGCCCGGACCGAGGAGGTCACTCCCGAGAACATTGGAGTGGTGTTCAAGGGCGCGGACGTCATCCTGGACTGCCTGGACGGATTCCCGGCCCGTTACGTTCTCAACGACCACTCCATCTCCGCGGGTATCCCTTTCATCCACGCGGCCGTAGAGGGGATGCACGGTCAGGTCACCACCATCGTGCCCGAACAGACCCCCTGCTTGCGATGCCTGTTCCCCCGGGCCCCGACGATGCAGGGGGCCTTCCCCATCCTGGGGGCCACCGCCGGCGTGTTCGGTTCCCTACAGGCGGCCGAGGCGGTCAAACTGCTGACCGGAGTGGGAGAACCGTTATGCTCGAAGCTGCTGGTCGGCGACCTGCAGTTCAACAGCTGGGAAATGATCGAGGTGGCCCGGGCGGATACATGCCCCGCGTGTAAAAAATAGGGAAGGGGGAGGACGTTCAGTCCTCTAGGGGTTTGTAATCTATCAGGTTCTGCAGGCTCTTGACCCCGACCTTGACATGGTCGACGGCCTGCCCAAGGACCACGGCCCCGTCGGGGGTCAGGCGGTATATGCGCTTCCTGCCCACGGTCTCCTGAGATATGAGCCCTGACCGCTGCAGCTCCTGCAGAGCGGGATATATCGAACCAGGGCTAGGCCTCCAGGTGTGCTCGCTGAGGCGGTCGATCTCCTTCATGATAGCGTAGCCATGCATCGGCCGCTCCGAGATCATCTTCATTATCGCCAGTTTCAGGAAACCCGAATGGAAACTGCTGAAGCTGAACGCATCCCTCATCTCCTCGCAAACCGCCTCTGTTATGTCAGCCAATTTGATTCCTCATAGGAAATAGAACCGCATCCCGTGCTGGGCGCAGAGATTGGCCATGAGCTCCATGCGCTCGACCACCCCACCGTAGCGCCTGGCCGGTCCCTTGCCCTCGCCCTCGAGCTTCTCCTTGAGCACCTTGCACTCGGCCGCCAGCTTCTTGGCGTCCTCGGGGGAGAGCTTCTCTCGGCTCTGGGCCAGCTCCGGTATGCGGGCCACAACGGTAAGGCCATGCTTCTTGGCGATCTCTGGCAACTGGGAGTTCTCCGGTCCGAAGGAGCCGATGCAGCCCCGGCCCTTGTCCCACGACATGCCGCACTTGCCGCAGATGACGTTGGTCTCATCGAGCGGGACGGTGTCCCACTGGGTCATTAGGTTGTCTGGTCCCGCCTTCTTGATGATTTCCTCGACCTGAGGGGGGGAAAGGCTCGCCAGAACGACCCAACCCGTATAGACCTTCTTCGCCACTGGGCGCAGTTTTGCCAGGTCCTCATCCTTTTTGACCTTCTCCAGAAGGAAGCTCTCCTTCTCGCCGTCCAGGCGATTCCTCTTCAAGAACCCCTCCCAATCGGATGAGAACAACTTCTTGGCATCCTCGGTCTGTACCATCTCGTCATAATCCGCGCAGGCCTCGAAACCCTGAATCGAACCCAGGCGGGCCTTCAGGACAGTCTGCTTTCCAATCTTGCACATTGAGTTATTACTGTCCAGTTCACAAATAGCCATGCTGATTCCCATGTTGTGCCCCCTTGTCGGGCCGTCTAGCTTCAGGATGGTATTTATCGTTTTTCTTGAGTTTCTTCGTTCTTGACCGGACCTTCTAGGGCTTTATGGTGGAACCTAATGTGCTCATCTCATTCACCGATGGCTGTCTGGACCGCAACCATTCCTTTCGGTAAGAGAGCAGCTCGGCCAGGTAGTACAGCCCCTTGAGCGAGGCGGCCAGGATGAACAGCAGGACCAGACCGGTGAACGAGATGGACAACCCGAACTGGTCGAACTCCAGGACCAGGTTCCCACCACGTGTGACGAACCAGATCCATAGGCAGACCAGCACCACCACGATCGTCCCGAAGATGAAGCGGGAGATGGAACCGCGGGGATAGAAGCCGCGGAAGAATGAAAGGACGGCGATCGGTATGCCGAATATCACCACGATGTTCATGACCTCTTCGAGGCCGATCTGTTTAGCTATGTCCTGACCGCCGGCCTGCACCAGCAGGGAGGATGCCCCTATCAGCAGGATGAGCGGGAGGAGGAGATATTTGATCCCTGACACCACCGACGCGATGATGCCCTTTCCTACAGTTGCCATCATCCAGGGAGAACTCGCTCATAGCATCCCTTCCCATTGGTAAACGTAGTCCTGATGCAGGGTGGCCCCCTGGAATGTCAGGCCTGTGCCGACGGTCAGGTCCTCGGGATGGGTCCTGAGCCAAAGGGCGGCCTCCTGATCGATGGTAAAGCGCAGCTGCCCCTGATTGTAGCTCTGCAATACGATGGTTTGCGCGGCAGAACCCAGCAGGGAGGTGGAGTTCCTCAGGGTGGCTTGGAGATCGACGGTACTACCGATCACAACATCAGAGGCGCTGAATGTGTAGGGCACCAGGACGTCTATGCTCGTCCCGTTGATCTGGGTCTGGATCCCTCCGGTGTCCACCATGAAATCGCTGATCAGCGGCTTCCAGTCCATGGATTGGTTGGTGTGCACAGTCCGCCTTGATCAGGCCCATGCTATATCCCGCCGCCATCCCCACCTCCACGTTCAGCCTGGTGCTTTCGAACACCAGTCTCTTTAGTTCTGTGGTCGGCACGGTGCTGAGGTCCAGCTCCATGTCGATGTTGACCTGAGTGGTCCGTCCCTTGACAATGGTCACCGGGTCGGAAGCATGGTCGGCGATGAGGTAGTCACCGTCGCTGACTCGGAAATGCACGCTGAAGTCCGTGATGTCGAAGTAACCACCATTGTAGATATCCATAGGGATGGTGAACTTCGCCACGTTGTTCTCGTAGCTCGGTTTGGCCAGTTCCTCCTGGGGCAGGTGGATGCGCAGTCCCCCGCTCGCTAAGGGGAGGACGCTCAGAACGATGATCGCCACGATCGCCAGATTGACGAGGATGATGCCGACCCGGACCCCCAGAAGACCCCAACGCATGTCCGTGCATCTAACAATCATTCTTTATTCTTTACTTTGATATAATCGGGTCCTGATAATGATGGAGATCTTCAAAAGCGTCCCGATTAGGCGAAGCTGCCTAGCAAAAGATATATCAACGCTCCCTAATTAACGCGGACACGGGGTAATTGATGGATAGTGAGTTGTTAGAGGTGGAATGCCCGATGTGCGACCACAGGATATCTGTCGACGCGGTCCGTTGCCCTAACTGTAATGCCGTCTTTTCCTTATGTGGAGTGGACGAGCTGCAAAAGGTGGCCCGGGAGCTGAACGGCCTGGATGCCACGGATAAGCCTTCCGAGGTGGGGGGCGATCCCCCCCGGGCTGAGGGGAACACCATTGCCGATGGTCACAAGATGCCGGAAACTAGCGAGCCGAAGGGGAAGAACAGCATCCTGGGCAAGCTCTTCAAGAAGAAGAAGTAGGGCGAAAGCATCGCCAGAGCGTAGGTTGGATGGTCGATGAGCGAGATAAGGATCAGGAAACGTCACCGTCTCCGGGAGAAGGAGATCAAGCTCCTGGAGGAAGAGATACGGGCCCGTCTCGGGGTCGAGCCGTTCAAGCCAGGGGACGCGGTCGACCGGGCGGAGAGCACTGACTTCGACGTTCTGTTCATCGGCAACCAGGTCCAGGGCATCATTTACCAAGGCAAGGCCTTCCTGACCGTCCGGGGTCTCCTGAAGAACCCCGCCGCCAAATCCTACGTGGTCGTGGACATGGGGGCGGTCCCCTTCGTCACCAAAGGCGCGGACATCATGGGCCCGGGCATCGTGGACGCCGATCCAGCGATTGTGCCGGGGGACCTGGTCTGGATCAAGGACATCAAGAACGGCCGGCCCCTGGCCATCGGCGAAGCCTTGATCGGCGGTGAGCAGATGAAGACCCGGGCCCCCGGGAAGGCCATCAAGAGCATTCATTACGTTGCTGACAAACTGTGGAAGGTCGACGAGGACCAGTAGCCCCCCGCTCATTTCTACCCATCGGAACGATGGGGTGCATGCCCATCAATGCCAATATCTTGAACTGGACCGGGAGGAGCCACTCTCCCTCAACTCTCCTTCTGACCGGCCCATTGGTCTGCGGACGCTCGATGGGTGAGGCCAGGAAGGCACTGTGATCGATCCCCGCGTTCCGCAAGATGGTCGGGGGAGGTCGCGGCGGACATGGCAGTGGAGGCCGTGTTGGACCTGTGGGCCAACAGCCGAACCAGGCGCCCATGCCTCTCTAAGAGGGGGCCGACTTCCGGACGCTAGAGTGCTCGATGATCTGGCATGACGTCCTGCTCGTCGCCGAGTCCTCGGCCGGTTCGACCGGCTGCGGCAGGACCCCACCTCAGGGAGATGATCTCGTTCATGACTGCACAAGGGGACGCTAATGGGCGATTCACCCCGGGATCGGTCTGGATGCTGTGGAAGGGGTGGGACTTCGGGCAGAGGAAAGAGCCTTCAAGGACGCTGACCTGGGCGGTCCACCGCTTCCTCTTCAGGTTCGAAGGGCTGGTCGGATCCGAAGCCAACCCATGCAAAAGCTAAATAGCCAACATCGTATTCCCAGAAACGTAGGGATGCCATGTCTTTGCTCAGCAGAAAGCCTTTTGCGAAGAATAAAGAGGACGTTCAGACCGTGGAGACGGACCAGTACATCGACCTCGGTGCCATGCACTTCGATGACGAGTCTGCCACCGGTGGAAAGGGAATGATAAAGCTTGCCGAGATCTACCGTTTCGAGGACCTCTCCGAGCTTACTCAGCCAGTCTACGACGGTAACATCCTCATTCTAGATTATGCCAATATCGCCAATGACATCGATACTCTCAAGAGGATCACCAGCGAGCTCAAGGCCGTCGCTAGGGACACCAACGGGGACGTCGCGGCCATTGGGCACGACCTCATCGTGGTATCCCCTCGGGGCACCAAGATCGACCGCAATAAGATCAAGGGCGGGTTCAAGTAAACCCCCAAACCACTTTCCAAAACCATATAGTAATGTTTCTGGAAAGGCCAAGGATTATTATCTACTGGACCGTTTAATAGGGCGTGCCCGGTTCAAAGGTCATTCACGACAGCGTTCACGGCAGTGTCAAGGTCGAAGGTATCTTTCTCGACCTGTTGGAGCGGCCGGAGATGCAGCGCCTCCACGGAGTGCATCAGCTAGGCCTGGCCCACTATGTGTTCCCGGGAGCGAACCACACCCGCCTGGAGCACTCCCTGGGCACTTATCACATCGCGGACATGATGTGCGCCGCGCTTCGGCTCTCGGAGCAGGAGCGGAAGACCGTCCTGGCTGCAGCCTTATTGCATGACGTCGGGCACGCACCGTTCTCCCACACCCTCGAGGAGGTCGTTCACGATCGGGTGGGTAAGGACCACATGGACATCTCCACCGAGCTCGTCAAAGGTAGGTATCCGTCGGTCAGCGCCGAGGACCTGGAGATCCTCGGCCCTCTCCCCCCCATGTTCGAGGTCCTGGAGGCCGACGGCATTTCCGTAGACGAGGTCTGCGAACTGATCGCAAGCTCTCACCTCGCCCTCGGCTCCGGCCAGAGGTTGCTGGTGGAAGGGGGGCAGGCCCATTTCGGGGGACACAACTACCTGGGCCAGATGATCTCCGGCCCTCTGGACGTGGACCAGATGGACTATCTCCGCCGGGACGCCTACTATACTGGGGTCGCTCATGGGACCATCGACATCGACCGCCTGCTCCAGACCGTGGCCATCTTCCATGGAGACCTGGTGATCAACAAGGGTGGCCTGGTGGCCGCGGAGGGGCTGTTGGTCGCCAGAGCGTTGATGTACACTTCGGTCTACTATCACAAGACCGCCCGCATCGCCGAGATGATGCTGTGCAAGGCGGTCGAGCTGGCCCCGGCCGAGGTGCTCGAGGATCTTCACCGAGACACCGATTGTGCCCTGGCCGCCAAGCTCAAGGCCTGCGGGGGCGAGACCGCCAGGCTCATGACATTGTTGAACTATCGCCGTCTTTATAAAAAAGCGGTCATGCTCCCTATATCGGGCCTCACCGAGGAGCAGATCGCTCAATTGATCGAGCTTTCCGAATACCCGCGCCGAAAGGCTAAAGAGCGGGAGATCGCCGAGCGGGCCGGGGTCCCCGATTCCGAGGTCCTGCTGGACATACCGGACCGGTCTCTCCTGCTGTCGGAGCCACGCATCGGCAAGACCGAAGTGCCCATCCTGGACGGTGAGAGGGTCAAGCCCCTGTCTCGTTACAGCCCGCTGGCCAAGGCTATCCAGTCGCGCGGGGTACATGATTGGGCAGTGATGGTCTCCACGCCCGCGGTCAACCGGGAAGAGGTAGAGCGGGCCGCTCCCAAGGTGCTCTTCAGCTGATCAGCCCTTCATGACACCGATGGGTGTGAGATGAGCGACCTTGCGGGATAGGCCAGCGCCCACCACGATGTCCACGACCGATTCGATGTCCTTGTAGGCCTCGGGGGCTTCTTCGAGGATGCCGTCCTTGGTCGCCGATTTTAAGAATATGCCCTTCCCGGCGAGATCGTCCCTGATCCCCTGGACAGTAAACTTCCTGAGCGCTTCGTTCCTGGACATGACCCTGCCAGCCCCGTGACAGGTGGAGCCGAACGCCTCCTGCATGACCTTCTCCGTTCCGACCAGCACATAGCTCCCGTGCCCCATGTCCCCGGGGATCAGCACAGGCTGTCCGATCGAACGGTATTGGGAGGGGACCTCCGACATGTCGCGGGGGAACGCCCTGGTGGCGCCCTTGCGGTGCACGAAGACCTTCCTTTTCCTGCCATCCACCTGGTGCTCCTCGACCTTGGCGATGTTGTGGGCCACGTCATACACCTGGTACATACCCATGCTCTCGGCTTCCCGCTTGAAGTGCTCCTCGAACGATTGGCGTATCCAATGCAGGATCATCTGACGGTTGGCCCATGCATAGTTGGCACCGCAGGCCATGGCCCTGAAGTAGTCCTCGCCCTCCTTGGAATGCACCGGCGCACAGGCCAGCTGGCGGTCCGGAAGCACGATGCCGCTCTGTCGGATGGACCGCTCCATGACCTGGAGATAGTCAGTGGCGATCTGGTGGCCACAGCCCCGGGAACCGCAGTGCACGGTCACAGTGATCTGTCCCTCCCGGAGACCGAACGCATCGGCCGCGGTTTGATCATAGACCCGGTCCACCACATCAACTTCGAGGAAATGGTTCCCTGAGCCCAGGGAACCGACCTGAGGGATACCCCTCTGCTTGGCCTTGGAGCTCACGGTGCGGGGATCGGCGTTCTGCATCCGTCCGCCTTCTTCGGTGGCGAGGAGGTCTTCCTTCCAGCCATAGCCTTTCTCCACTGCCCACTCCGCGCCATGGGCGAGGATCTCGTCGATCTGCGCCGCGGCCACATCCACCACCCCTTCCGAGCCGACGCCGGCGGGAACGTTCTTGAACAGCGTTCCGATAAGATCCTTGATGCCGGGTCGGACGTCCTTCTCTTCCAGGTTGGTGCGGACGAGGCGAACGCCGCAATTGATGTCGAATCCGATCCCCCCCGGAGAGATCACACCCTCTTCCGCATCCATGGCCGCTACACCACCAATGGGGAACCCATAGCCCCAGTGGATGTCTGGCATGGCCAGGGAATTACCTACGATGCCGGGCAGAAAAGCCACGTTGGCCGCCTGCTCGGGTGCATTATCCTCTCTCAGGCTGGGGACCATCTTCTCACTGGCGAAGATGATGGCGTCCGTGCGCATCCCGCTCTTGTAGCTCTTGGGGATCTTCCAACGGTAATCGTCAATCCGCTCCAGGGGTCCAGTGTAGCCCATATTAAACACCCGCTTCGTCAATGGGGAGCCTTGGATATAATGTCTTCCGGCCGACTCCCCTAGTGGTCCGTGTGGTTAGCTGGGCATAATATTATTTATCAATGGGGTTGCATAGTTATCGAAGGGGAACGGTAACGGACGTGTCGGTCCTGACGGAGAACATGCAAAGCTCGACCGAGGTAGTGGTGCGTAGATACCGCGAGGGCGACGAGGCCCGTATCGTGTCGTTCCTGGAGCGGGGGATGGGCTGGCCAGCCATTTGTTCTCCGGTACCTCGTCTTGACCACTGGCAATGGAAGTTCCTCGGCAATCCGCTGGGGTTCCATCTGGTCTGTGTGGCCGAGCAGAACGGGAAAATCGTCTCCCATTCCGCCTCTCTGCCGGTGAGCATGAAGGTCGGTAGCAGGACCGTTCTGGCATCCCAAGGCGTCGATCTATGCACCGATCCCTCTTTCCGCGGTCGTGGCCTCATAGGGCAGACCATGGAGTGTCGGAACCAGATGAAGGACGAGCAGGGGGTGGCCCTCGATTTCGGGTTCCCCAATCAGGCAGCGTACCACCTTAGTATGATCAAGCAAGGCTTCCAGGACCTGAGCATTAGCATGCTGCAGCATCGGTACATCATCGACGAGGGGCAGTTCTTCCGAAAGGTCCGATTCGGTTCGATTAAAAGGCTGGGCTATGATTCCTATCAACTATTGAAGCGATCCCTGAGCCGCCAGGTGGAGCTGGGAGGAGGCATCACATTGGCGAGAGAGAGGGAGTTCGGACCAGCGTTCGATACCCTCTACCATCGGGCGGCTGACGGTTTTGACCTCATCATTGCCAGGGAGCACCGTTATCTGAACTGGAGGTACGCCGACCCTCGGGGTGGTGAGTTCATCATTCGGTCGGTGCGGCATAATGATCGTCTTGTAGGGTTTATGGTCCACAAGAAGGAGGAGCGAGGGGAGAGCCGTTACCTCAACGTGGTCGACGCCCTCGTCGATCCTGAATTCCAGGACGTCATGTCCATCCTGTTGATCGATGCCATATCGATGGCCCGGGAGCTGAACATCGAGACCATCCTGTGCTGTCTGCCTGACGGCCATCCCTACGAACGGCATTTGGCGGACATGGGCTTCCTGGCCCAAGTCCGGTATACTGGTGACCGGCCGATGAGCGTCATATGTCTGGACCGTGAGAAAGGAAGAAATGACCTCAACCTTCTGGGAAAGGAGGGCCTGCGGGCCCACATCATGCTCGGGGACACCGACTGGGTCTGATCTCTTGATATTTAACTAGGTGGATTTATAGCATACCAAAGGAACTGTCCGCCGAGGCGGTCTGGGGTTGTCAGGCTTTGTCGCGGCGGTTCTGGCGGCATCTGGGGTTATGTTCTTTGCCATGGGGGCCTATGTCCTGGCCAGGAACCCGTTCCAGCAGGCCTCCCGCTCCTTCTTTCTGCTCACTGCCGGATTGGGCATTGCCTGCTGCCTTCAGATGCTCATCGACAGGACCATGGATGGGGACATAGCACTGCTGACCGCACGGATCTATGTGTTCGCCTGTGTCGTGAGCTTTGGATCATTTCTGATGCTGGCCCTCGATGTTTCCCCTCAACGGGAAGGCCTCGCTACAAGGGGGCGTCGTGCCCTCCTTTTCGCCCTCATCATCGCGGCCGCCGCCGTATTGTTCTTCGCCATCGATGGGGTTCTCCCTCGGGAGGTCGGATTCAGCATTCAATGGGGTCCCGGGACCGCCGCCTTCATCCTGGTCTGTGGCGCTCTAGCCTGTTCTTCCACACGGGAGATGATCCGATCCCACGCGTCCTCCACCGACCGAGGGTTCAGAGCTCAGAGCATCATCCTGGCCAATAGCGCGGTCATCCCCCTGATCGCCGTCGGTTCTACCGTCCTGGTGAGCGCCCCCGGACTCGAAGGTCTGGCCGCCATCTGTTATTTGGCCGTAGGAGCATTCCTCGGCTATCTTGTCATCGCCTACAATCTCTTCCAGCTCCCGTCCGTACGGAACGGCCATATGGTGGGCGTCAGGACCGCTCAGTCGATCGCCCAGCCAGGTTCGACCGTTCTGTTCGAGGGAAAGGGCTCCGAGCCGGCCTTCAAGACCTTGATCGAGGAGCTCCCCTTGGGGGAAAAGGGACTGATCATCACCCGCCTCCATCCCGATCAGGTGAGGGAAAGATATCCAATCGACAATACTCGCATTCTGTGGCTCTGTAGCCAGCCTGGGGAGGACCGGGTCGACCCCCTGGGCCTTACCATACTTCAGAACATCATGATCGAGCATATGCAGAAGCATGGGCGGACCATCATCCTGTTGGACGGGATCGAGTACCTCCTGTCCGAGAACCACCTCGATAAGGTCCTCCGCCTGATCTATGCCGTCCATGACTCGGTGGTCATATCTGGCTCCAGGCTCCTGGTCCCTTTGGACCCTCAGACCGTGGGCCTAAGGGACCTGGCCCTCATCGAGAGGGAGTTCTCCCTTCAGGTGGGCGCCTATGAAAATGACGGACCAGCATAGGTCATCGTTCATTATTTGTAGTTCACAGGCATTCCCAGTGTGAACACATGCTGGAAGGGGACCTAGGGTACTCATTGATCTCTTTGGCCGCCGGGATGGTGTGCCTGGGCTTGGGGCTCTATGTTTTCTGGAAGAATCCATACCCAAAAATATCTCAGATATTGGTCATCACGATGTCCTTATTGGCCATCAACGCGGTCTTTCTTTTCCTCATCGCAAATGCTCCCGATGATCTTACTGCGGGCCTGTTCGCTCGCGCCACCATCTTCTTCAGCATCCTGGTGGGGGCATCCTTCATCTTTCTATCCTATTACCTACCTTACGAGCGACGGAACACCTGGGTTCTTCAGAACCGCACCCTGTTCATGATCATCAGCGTTCTGGCGGCTCTGATAACGGCGGCCCTCGTCGATAAGGTCTATTTTGACCAGTATGGTTACTGGTTGGACTACTCTCCTGCTCTTTTCCTGTGGCTCGGCCTCGGGCTGGCCATGAGCTCCCTCCCCCTTGTCGTGCTGACCCCGATCTGCCGGCGCTCGACCGACATGGTGGTCAGAAGATCTGTGACGGTCATGTCTTTCGGGGTGATTCTGCCGATGCTGTTCGTCATCGCCGAGATCATCACTGAAGAGGCCGGATTACGGATGCCCCACCTTCCGGCGGTGGGGTTGTTGTTGACCGGCGTCTTATTT
This sequence comes from Methanomassiliicoccaceae archaeon, assembly GCA_963728405.1. Lineage (GTDB taxonomy): Archaea > Thermoplasmatota > Thermoplasmata > Methanomassiliicoccales > Methanomassiliicoccaceae > UBA6. The sequence continues at coordinate 89,810 of CAVSJV010000002.1, forward strand.
TCCATAGCGGTCCTAAGGCTCAAACTGTTCATTGTCGAACCGGTTAAGGAGTATGGGATGGAAGCGCAGTCAGGGAAGGACATTAGTATCAAGTTGGTTAGCGGGCATTGCGACCTTATCAAGAGCAAGAAGGCCGACCTCTCGTACCGCATGTTCGTGGCCGAGGTCGCTGCGGGGAACAAGGGCCTTCTGATCACCAGAGTACATCCCGACCAGGTCCGAGAGAAGTATGGGCTGGTCAAGACCCCCATACTGTGGCTCTCAGGCCAACCCGGACCGGACCGCATGGACCCCGCATCTCTCTCCATACTGCAGCATACTGTGGTAGATTTTCTTCAGAAAGGGAATACCTCGGTCATCCTCTTGGACGGGCTGGAGTATCTGGTCTCAGAGAACCAGGTTGATAAGGTCCTGAGGTTCGTCTACACCGTGCACGATGCCGTGGTCATCTCCGGTTCGAAGTTCATCGTCCCGGTGGACCCCGACATCCTGGGAACGAAGGACATGGCCCTTTTCGAAAAGGAGTTCGTGGTCATCGAAGAGCCGTCGGAATAGCGACCGCTGGTTTATCCGGTGGCAGGTCGTTACGGGCCTTATGTTCGAGGGAGATCTGGCGTTTTCATTTATGGACCTGGCCGTCGGACTGATGACCCTTGCTATGGGCTCCTACATCTTCCTTCGGAACCCCTATCTCCGCTTGTCCAAGCTCTTCCTGGCGGTGACGGCGCTCTACTCTATCGCTGCCATCGCCGCGTTCCTGATGCTCAATGCCCCAGATGAAGCCTGGGCGCTGCCATGGGCTCATCTCATGACCCTGGCCATCGTAGGGGCATTCTCGGTCCAGCTCTATCTTATCACTCTCCTGCCCATCGAGCGGAATCCCCGGCTCCTTTCCGATCATAAGTTCCTCTACTCCGCTCTGGCGTTCCTGGGGGCGGCGCTGACCCTGATTGCAGTGCAGGACGTCGAGCTGACCCCCTTCGGCTACTGGATCCCGGTCGGCCTGGGCCTGGCGGTATTGCTTGGAACAGCATCCCTCTTCGCCATCGCCTCCATCTCGCTCCTGGTAACCATCTATGACCGCTCCGGGCCAGAGATCCGTTTCCTGGTCCAGTTGCTCTCCATCGGCATATGCTTCCCCTTGCTGTTCGTGGTAGTGAACGCAGTGGTGGAGATGGGGGGAGGCAGCCTGCCCTCATTGTTCCCCATCGGGTTTCTCATATCGACCACGGTCTTTCTGTATGCGATCATAAGGCATGACCTGTTCCAGTTCAAACCACCCCTTCCCAATGGGAAATTACCCGCGCCGACCATCCAGACCGACACCGGAGGTGAGGGCAAATGTTTGCTCATCGAAGGTAAGCGATCGGACAGCGCCTATTTGTTGCTCTTGGATAAACTAGGGGAGCGGTAAGCGTGGGCTGCTGATCACCCGGCTCCATCCTGACCGCCTACGCGAGGACTACGGCCTGGTCAAGGTACCCATGATCTGGTTGGCCACCCAGCCCGGACCGGACCGCGTCGATCCCACTTCGCTCTCCATCTTACAGCACACTATCGTGGACTTTTTGCAGAAGGGTCCACCGTCGGTCATCCTCCTGGACGGGCTGGAGTATCTGATGTCCGAGAACCAATCGGAAAAGGTCCTGCGGTTCGTATATACACTTAGGGATCTGGTGACCGTCTCCAATTCCCAGCTGCTGGTCTCCTTGGACCCCGAAGTGCTGGAACTTAGAGACCTCGCTAAACTGGAAAGGGAGTTCGAGTTAATTAGAACAGAGAAAGGGGCCGGGTCCGAGATTTGAACTCGAGTCTAGGGATCCACAGTCCCACAGGATGCCAGGCTACCCCAACCCGGCCATGGCGAGACCTCCTCAACGCATAAGTCTACATAAACCTTTCTTCGGTAAAAGGTCCCGCTCCCCTATCGGACCACGCGACTTCCCTACCCATCCTCCGATAGAGATGGACAACTGCTTCTGGGCGTTGAAGTCCGGAATCGATGGCGAGCTCCCTCGACCCCTCGGCCTTGAGCCGGCTGAACTCTTCGTTGATCAGGGGGCGTGGATAGTGAAGGACGACCCAACCTTCCGACAGAAGGGAATTAAGGAACGCCTCGTCGAAGGCATGGGCTCCTCCCCCGCAAGAGGATTCGAAGTCTTCCGTCCATCCGCTTCCATCTCCATACCGATCCTCTAGTCGGATCCTCGGGACTGCCCCCTCTGCTCTCCGCCGACCGGACCCGGGCGCCAATAATCGAGGGGGGGGAACCGATCCTTTCATCAGCGACCCTTCGGGCATCATCCATCGCAATTTTCGCCACTCCCCTCGGCTGATACCTGGGCAATTCAAGACGAGTTGGCGTATATTTCAAGGGCGCCCTCTCAAAAACGGGCCGGATAGACCTTGGCAGGACAATAATCTGGTCCGGTTGTATTCTGGTTTACAATATGGTTAAGAACAGTCCTTTTCTCTTACTCTTGAAAACATGAATAAGGACGTTCTTTCAGTGCTCGACCTGCAGGAGGATATCGATGATGTCCTGGTTCAGGCGGCCAAGCTCAAGCAGCAGAACGAAAAGAGCGGCCAGCAGCTAAAAGGCCAGACGCTGGCCATGATATTCGAGAAGTCAAGCACCCGAACGAGGGTCTCATTTGAAGTTGGCATGATGCAGCTGGGAGGTAACACCATCTATCTCAGCCAGAAAGACACCCAGTTGGGGAGGGGAGAGACGGTCGCGGACACCGCCCAGGTCCTCAGCCGGTATGTCGAAGGCATTGTCTATCGGGCTTTCAGCCACGTCAACATGGCCGAGCTTGCCAAGCATGCCACGGTCCCGGTGATCAATGCGCTGGACGACATCGAACATCCCTGCCAGGTGATGGCGGACCTGATGACGATCAAGGAGCAAAAGCATGAGCTGTCTGGTCTGAAGTTCACCTACATCGGAGATGGTAACAATGTGTGCAACTCTCTTCTCCTGGGCGCGGCTTTGACCGGTATGGACTTCGTGGCCGCCACTCCGTTGGAATATCGACCCAGCGCGACCATTGTAAAGAAAGCGGCATCCTTGGCCAAGGCAACGAAGGCCTCGAGCAAAGTGATCGCCGATCCCATGAAAGCCGCGACAGGGGCCGATATCATCTATACGGACACATGGGTCTCCATGGGCCAGGAGTGCGATGCCGATCGCAAGGAGAAGCTGCTCCGGCCTTATCAAGTGAACAAGGCCATCATGGCAAAGGCGGAAAAGGATTGCATATTCATGCATTGCCTCCCTGCCCACCGCGGCTCAGAGGTGACCGAAGAGGTCATCGATGGAAAGCGCAGCGTGGTGTTCGACCAGGCGGAGAACCGGATGCACGCCCAGAAAGCTATCCTCATCAAGCTTATGGGCTGAGCTGTTTTAGGACGATATCATCGATCGCGAGTAGGAACGCATCCTCCCGGCCCTCCGGGACGGTCGCTCCTGCCGCGATGTTGTGCCCGCCCCCCGTGCCACCTACGGTCTCTGATGCCTGGCGCATCGCCGCGGATAGGTCCAGACCTCGCTTGGTCATATCCCTGGTACCCCGACCCGACACCTTGACGGTGCAGGTGCCGTCCATCGATTGGGCAAATGCAATGATCGGACGGTCGGCTGGAACCTCCGGCGTTCCCAGCAACATGCCGGCCACGATGCCCACGATGGTGTCCTCGATGCGGTCCCGCCCGTTGAAGTAGCGCACCGCCTTCAACGCCGTCCCTCCCGGAGAGATGACCGATGCGCTAAATGACTCGTCTCTCTTGACCAGCTCTATTGCCATTCTCAGCATGTCGCGATGGTTATCCTGCTGACGCATGGCCTCGCCAAGCCCCTCCATCCGGTCGCCCAGGCAGACCGCCTTGCCTATCTCCGGGCGGTCGTGGCGGCCACAAGCGTTAAGCATGGTAGCGAACTCCTTGGCGTCGAACAGCGCCCGCATGTTCGGCGTCCAGGTGGAACCATCGGTCAGGTCGCAGCGCTCCGGTCCGCTGCTCGCATACCAGTCGATAGCGGTCCCCGGGAGGTCTCTGGCTAGTGTATACACCTCTCCTATCAGTCTTCGGACGTAGGCCTCTCCCTTGCCCGCGTCCAGCATGCGGTTGACCAGCGCGCTCACGATGCGGCGCTTCTCCTCCCTTGACAGCTGGGACCAGGTGCGGAACCGATCACCGTCCTTCAATGGGACACCGACCGCCGCCAGGAAGTCGATACAGGCCAGCTTACCCTCGTCCTGGGCGATCGGGTCCTCGTCCAGAACGTCACTCGCTCTTCTTCCAGACCTCTCGCCGGTCAAGAACGGCAAGAGGGCTGGCTCGTTTGAATATTGGAGCAGACATGTGCAGGGGGCGGGTCTGGCGGCCGAACAGGCGAACGTCTTTCTCCGCCGTCACCAGGCCGAGGGAAAGGGCGTCGTCCAGGATGGTGCGATTATATCCACAGAGGCGGCTCTCGGCAGCATCCTGGAAATCTCCGACCGCACCGATGATCGCCAGTACCGACAGGTCCTTGTTCCCGGGGTCCATCTTCTTGGCCACCAGATAGGTGACCCCGGCCCCCGAGACCTCGCTCGAACCGTCCAGGCCGAAAAGATGAGGATTGACATGGCCCTCGCTCGATCCGGCCTCCGAAGGATCGACACGATGGTGATCGGTCACCACGGATCGACCATGCTCGAGCTTAGAATACATGCCGCTCCCCAGGTCAACGAACCAGATCCTGCTAGCGGGATGCGAGCGTATCCTTCCGACCTCCGCGTCGTCCAGTTTCTTGACGAAGCGGACGGTGTGCTCGATCCCCGCCCGGCCGAGGGCCGCCGAGGCGATCGATGAAGCGGTTATGCCGTCGGCATCGATGTGGCCGACCACCAGGACCGACCCGGAGGATCGAAGCATTCGGGCAGCTCCCTCCGCAGCTTTCTCAAAGCCCTTAACATCACGTATCGGGGTCACAGCGTCCATGTTCAATCTGACTCATGAACGATACGGTTCTTTAGTGTTGCGTATACATGTTCGGCAAGCGGGCTGAGGTTCTTGGTATCCTCTTCGTTATACTTCTTCAATAATTTTAGAGCGTTCTCCTTTCTCGACCGCTCCCAGACCCTCCATAGGTAAACGGCCTCCTCTCCGGTGACGTACTCCACCTCCCTGGCCCGGGCGATGCCCATCTGCTTCTCCACTGATTTCAGACCGCCCTGAAGTCCGACCCGACGGCAGGCGTGGCGCAGGTCGAAGTGAGGGACCCGGGGAACGGTGAACGGGAAGTGATATTCCAATATGGGTAGATCGAAGGAGCTCCCATTGAATGTCACCAGTAACTTGACGCCCTCCAGAGCCTTCTTGAGGGAACCGGCGTCAAGATCCTGTCCCCTTGTCAAGGAGATGGTTCGGCCGTTTCTATAAATGCCCACCACGGTGACGTTGGCGTAGCTGGACCGCCCATCGGTCTCAATGTCTAGGAAGGCGGTCTGCTCGCGGAACATATCATAGAGGCGCCAATGCTCGACCGTCGGCAGTATCTTGCTAAAATATTCAGTCCTACCGTTATTGAGGAAGACCTCGGCTCGTTCGAGATGCTGGTCGAGATGTTCCTTCCGGTCCTTGGCGATCCCTTTCACTTTGGATGCCGAACGGAAATCATCCCAATCCCTTACCCCGCTCTTCCAGAGGTTCCTCTCTTTCCCCTTCCCGACCGAGGGCAGGATCTGAACTGTCCTCCGGATCACGACGCCGGCATCGCCGAAGCTCATTGATACCATTTTCCATGGGTTAAGTGAAAGTGTCGGCCTACCGGGGGTAAGATAGAAATAGTGTTGTCCGCTTAGTTCGATTCACCCTGGCCATGCTCGCTGGGGACGGAAAATAAATGGATGAGATCGAGGTCTTCAAGGGCGTTTTCGTTACCGCCGATCTGTGCCTGCATATTCCCGAAGAACGGACCGTGGTGGTTGCCGACCTCCATATTGGCTATGAATCGGCGCTGGAGGCCGAAGGCATACATATCCCTCGCATCCAGACCGAAGCGGTCAAGGACTCGTTGGGCAAGATAATTGAGAAATATGAACCGGACCGGCTAGTCGTGCTGGGTGATCTCAAGCATGAGTTCAGCCGGAACCTGGGACAGGAGATGAAGGACGTCCGGGCGGTCCTGGACAGCATCTCTGGCCAGGTCGAGATCGTACTGGTAAGGGGGAACCATGACAATTTTCTGGAGAACATCGTCTCGAGGATACAGATCCCCGTTGTGCCCCTATACCGCGCCGCAGGACTGACCTTTGTCCATGGCCACCAACCCTGCGCAGATCGGCCTTTGATCATGGGGCATGAGCATCCATCGATCAAGATCGTCGATCGAGTGGGAGCGTATCTCAAGATGCCCTGCTACCTCCTGCTTCGGGACGAGGGCATATTGGTCCTCCCGGCTTTTAGTCCGTTAGCTTCGGGGACCGACCTAACTGGGGTGACCCCCGCGGAGTATCTCTCCCCTATCATCAAGAACATAAATGTGAGGAACGGAGAAATTTTCGCCTGCAGCGACATTGGTCTTCTTCCGTTAGGAAAGCTTGCCGCCCTAGAGGGCCTCCGGCTGTGAGGATGAGAATTGCATACTCCATCCCAACTGGCCTAACGCCGTTAAAAAAAGCTTCTTTTATTGGTCCCATTTGAATGCAACAATGTAACAATTGTTGTAGCGAAAATGCCCCTTCAGATAGTGGATTATGGGGGCCTAGATTTATGTGGATGGTACATCCATCCATAAAAGAATTTATAATTAAGCAACTTAATGCAATGAGTAACTCTTTATTGTTTAGAGGAGGGAATCAGAGTATGAGCAACGAGATACTTGATAAGCTAGCAGATGTCGTAGTTAAGGGAAAGATCAAGGAAGCCAAGCCCCTCGCGGAGCAGGCCTTGGCCGCCGGCGTCGACCCGAAAGTGATCATCTTTGACAGCCTAAGCAAGGCCATGGCCGTTGTAGGACAGAAGTATGAGAGCAAGCAGTACTACCTGCCCCAGGTTCTCCTGTCCGCCCAGACCATGTACCAAGCACTTGATGTCGTCCTCCCCAAGATGAAGGTGGACGCCAAGGTGAAGGCACCTGGAAAGGTCGTTATCGCGGTCGTCGAGGGAGATGTCCACGACATCGGAAAGAACATCGTGAAGGCCATGTTGACCGGCGCTGGTCTGACCATCTTTGACATGGGCCGTGATGTGCCTGTAAAGAACCTGGTCGAGAAGTGCAAGTCCGAGGGTGCCCAAATCCTTGCAACCTCTACCCTGATGACCCCCACCTTGGCGGGTATGAAGGAGATCGAGAGGATCCTGAAGGAGGAGAACCTGAAGGGCAAGATCAAGACCATCATCGGCGGTGGGGCTACCTCCAAGGAGTTCTCTCAACAGATCGGTTCGGACGCCTGGGCGTACGACGCGGTCGAAGCAGTTTCTGTCGTCGACGGCCTGCTGAAGTAAACCATATGATAAACAAGAAGGACTCAGTCCTTCTTTTCCTTTGTTTTTTTATTTTTTAACCCGAGGGCGAAGCATATCGTCCCATCACCCTCATCGATGGTCGGATAGGAGATGAACATAGAACTCCTAATGATAAGCAGAAGAGGGACTCATTGTCGAAAGATGCTCCGGCGGTCAGGGCGGACTGGACGCGGTCCGATGAAGGGGGTGAGGCAATGCAGAGTATCGAAGGTATCGAGATCCCGATCACCAATGGCAACAAGGTCCTCTTCCCTCGGGACGGCTACACCAAGAACGATCTGGTCCGTTACTATTCACTGATCGCGCCCGTTATGTTGCCGCATATGAGGGGCCGCCCGGTCTCCATGGTGCGGTATCCTGACGGCATCGATGGCAAGAGCTTCTTCCAAAAAGATACACCATCCTATTTTCCCAAATGGCTCCGGCGCATCACGGTCGAAAAGAAGGGCGGAACGGTCGACCATATACTTTGCGAGAAGGAAGCGGACCTAGTCTACCTGGCCAACCTCGCCTGCATCACCCCCCACCTCTGGCTGAGCAGGGCGGACCGTTTGGACCGCCCGGACCGAATGATCATCGACCTGGACCCCGCCGACACGGACTTCAGTAAGGTGATGGCAGCCGCTCTATTGCTCCGGGACGAACTAGAGGGGCTCAACCTCTCCCCGTTCGTTATGACGACGGGATCGAGGGGTATGCATGTGGTTGTTCCCTTGGACCGGTCAGCTTCTTTCGACGAGGTTAGGAGCTTCGCCCGTCAAGTGGCAGGTACGGTCATGGCCGGAAGGGAGGACGAGTACACGCTAGAGACCTCCAAGGCCGATCGGGGTGGGCGTTTGCTGATCGACACTTTCCGCAACTCCTATGGCCAGACCGGTGTCGCTCCTTACGCGATCAGGGCCAGGGATGGGGCGCCCGTGGCCACCCCTCTTATGTGGAAGGAGGTCGAGAGAGGTTTGTTCGGGCCCCACTCCTTCAACATTGGGAACATATTCCAGCGGCTTAAGGAGACAGGGGATCCCTGGAAAGATATCGATGCTCAAGGGGGGTCCCTTCCCGATGCGACGGAATGGCCCTGACCCGGGGAGATCCCCCTGCATCTTCCTATGTTCTGATAATCTTGGTAGAACACTTATCTTCAGAGCCGTCCAATCCGCCGAACGATCGGGTGAGGTCCTTGGATGTGAAGATCAAGAACGCTACCTATGGGCTGGGCATCGATACCGGTGGGACGTACACCGATGCGGCCATAGTCGATATGGCCACCCGGAAGGTAGTGGCTAAGGCCAAGTCCCCGACCACCCACTATGATCTTACAATAGGCCTCGGCGGGGCAGTGGATAACGTCCTGGCTGCCACGCACAGTTCGTCCGGAAGAAATTGCCATGGTGGGGGTCTCCACCACGTTGGCCACTAACTCCATCCTGGAGGGAAGGGGTGGCAAGGTCGGTCTCATCTGCATAGGGTGGCGGCCTGACAAGGATTGGCCGACCGGGGCTACTGGGGAAGTGTTCATCGCCGGCGGCCACGATGTCCGGGGGCGGGAGCAGGCAGCCCTGGACATGAATGAGGTGGAGAAGGCCATCGCAGCCATTTCCGCCAGTTCCGATTCTCTGGTGGTCTCTTCTATATTCAGTGTTTACAACTCAGAGCACGAGGAAGCGGTCCGGAAAGCGGTGGCCAAGAGCAGTGGCTTGCCAGTAGTGGCAGGACATGAGCTTACCAGCGAGCTGGGCATCATGGAGCGGACCATCACCGCGGTCCTGAACGCTCGCCTATTGCCGATCATCGCCCAGTTCCTTTCTGATGTTAAAGGTGCTCTCGCCCGGAGGAGCATAACCTCCCCCATAATGGTCTTCCGGGGTGACGGAACGCTCATGAATCTCGATACCGCCCGAAGGCGCCCGGTCGATACCATCCTTTCTGGGCCTGCGGCAAGTGCGGTCGGCGGTCAGGTGCTGGCCGGAGTGGAGGACTGTATCGTGGTGGACATGGGAGGGACATCGACAGACATCGCCTTCCTAAGGGGAGGATTTCCCCGGGTCTCCGAACTGGGCGCTTCCGTGGGGCAGTGGAGAACTAGGGTGCAGGCAGTAGATGTTTGGACCTGCGCCCTGGGTGGGGACTCTGAGATCATCACGACCACTTCAGGGGAGGTTCGAATGTCCACCGACCGGGTGGTCCCTTTGTGTTTTGCCGCCCAGAGGTATCCGGGACTTCTCGAGAAGATCAAGGAGCGACAGGAGGTGCACTATTTTGCCGCGTATCCTAGGGATGCCGGTGAACTGACCCGGGCGGAACAGGAGGTCTTCGACCATCTCCAAAGGAGCGGGGCGAGCAGCATAAGCGAGCTCAGGGCGGCCTTGCCCGAGCTCTATATGATCGATTCATATCTCGACTCCTTACGCAACCGCAACCTGGTGGTCGGAATCGGCCCTACCCCCACCGATGTCCTACATGCTGAGGGAATATATCTGCAGGGCAATGTCGAAGCATCGATCAAGGGGCTGGAATCCGTAGCTCTATCCCTGGGGCGGACCCTGGAGCAGATCGACAAGCTCGTCCTCAAGATGATCTCAGATCGGATCGCCCGCGAGGTGGTCAACAAACTTCTGATGGACGAGGTCAGCAATATCCCTGAGGGGGTCGCCGGCAACTATATGGTCGACATCGCTACCCGAGCCAGTCCCGCGGGTAATATGCAACTGGGCATGACCCTGGGCCTGCCCTTGGTCGGCATCGGTGCCCCGGCCCACGTGTTCCTACCGCCGTTGATGGAGCGGCTGGGCACGAAGGTGCTGATCCCGAGGGACCACGATGTGGGGAACGCCGTCGGAGCGGTCTGCAGCCAGGTGTCCATATCGGCCGAGGTCAGCGTATTCCCTCGGAACTTTAAGTTCATATTATGCACCCCGTATGGTTCTCCGATCGAGTTCGAGCACATCAGTGAAGCAATTGCCCGAGGCAGAGATCTTGTCACCAAGCACGTGAAGGATGAGGCCGCGAGGGCCGGGGCCATGAACGCTCGGGTGATCATCGATGTCATCGAGCGTAGGACCACCGCCGGATACCTCGTAGCGGGAGATATCATCACTCAGGTCGATATAAAAGCCAGAGCCGTGGGGAAGCCAACAATCGTTGACAAAAATTGACGAAAACTAATTATATAGTAACTCCAATTGCGAATCAAGATATTCGTAGAGTTATAGGAGGCAATTTATGACACCCAAAGAGAGGTTCATGGCAGCGCTTTCCCGCAAGGAGCTAGACCGCCCCGCCGTTGGATGCGTTACCCAGTCCGTGACCGTTGATCAGATGGATGCTGTAGGCGTTCACTGGCCTGAGGCACACACCGACCCACAGATGATGGCAACCCTAGGTGCCGCCGGGCACAAGGTGTTCGGGTTCGAGAACGCCAGGATCCCCTTCTGTTTGACCGTTGAAGCGGAGATCTTTGGAGCCACCGTGGATTTGGGCAAGGTCGACAGGACCCCCATGGTCAAGAAGCACGCCTTCGATGCTGACGCCACCCCTACCTTCCCTAAGGACTTCGCTTCCATGGGCAGGGTAAAGACCGTCATCGAGGCCACCAAGCTGCTGAAGCAGCAGGTCGGCAATGAGCTCCCCATCGTCGTCGGGACCACCGGCCCCCTGACCATCGCTGGTCACCTGGTCGGCACTGAGAACCTGCTACTGATGATGATCACCGACCCCGAGGCCGTGCACAAGTTCATCAAGGTCTCAACCGAGATGGAGAAGGCCTACCTGAAGGCCCTCGTGGCCGCCGGTGCCGATGTCATCGCCATGAGCGACCCGTCCGCCTCCACTGACATGCTGTCCGGAGAGATGTTCGACGAGTTCGCGAAGCCCTACATCAAGACCTGCTGGGAAGGAGCCGAGGGTGCCAAGAGGATTCTGCACATCTGCGGTGACACCACCATCCTGCTCGACCACATGATTGCCACCGGTTGCGAGGCGCTCTCCATCGAGGAGAAGGTCGACCCCTTCAAGGCAGTCGAGCTCGTCAACGGCCGTGCTGCCCTCGTCGGTAACATGGGTGTCGTTCGCCCGCTGCTCCAGGGAACCCCTGAGGACTGCCGCGAGCACGCTATCAAGATCAAGCAGGCCGGCTTCAACGTCGTCGCTCCCGGATGCGGACTCGCTGCCCGTGTACCCAAGGCCAACATCGAGGCCATGGTCAAGGCAATCAAGGGCTGAAACGGTCCACCCGCGCAACAGGAAGTTGAAAACCCTTTCCAATTCTCAATTTTTTAAAATAGAATCGATTTGAAGAGGTTTCAGTACCGCCCATACTTCTCGCATGCTTCGCGAACTCTGATGATGTTCTCTTGAGGGCTCTTGAACGGTATCTCGCTACCGGGAGCAATGATCAGGCCTGGATTCTTCCCATAGAGGTCGAGGGCCGAACGCACCTTGCCTTCCACATCCTCGGGGGTCCTCTTGAAGATGACCTCCTGGTGGTTGATCCCGGACATCATACACACCTTGCCGCGGTATTTTTGAATTAGGCCGGGCAGGTCTACGAAGTCATTGTTGAAGTGGGTGCAGCTGGCTCCTGCGGAGATCTGCTGATCAAGGTACGGGAACTGGGAGTCGTTATGCACGATGGTCCTGATGCCCAGGCTCCTGAACTTCTCAAGGACCTGGTGAAGATATGCGATGTCGTAGGCGTCGCACATCTCCGGAGATACCAGGGTTCCGGACGCGCTGCTGTCGTCAAGGAACGTGGCTTCCAGACCAAGGGCAGCGATCCTCTCCCCATACATGATCTCGGACCCCATTGCCACTTTGATCATACGGTGCACGATGCTCGGGTCGTTGATAGTGTCCATCATCAGGTTCTCATAGCCCCTGAGTTCGGTGGCCACGAAGAACGGCGAGATAACGCTGCCTATGACTGCGACCTCCTTTCCGATCTTCTCCTGCAGGATGGCCCCGGCCTTGATGGGTACGGACCAGAACGTGTCCTTCATTGGGTCTACGACCTCCAACTTGTCCACATCTGCAGGTTCCTGTACGACATACTTGTCTATCCGCGGATAGAAGTCGCGCTCAGGGAACTTCCAGGTGCTTCCTAGCGCTTGCGCTTCGGTCAGCAGGTCCCCCCAGCCAATCATTACATTATCATAGCCGAAGAGCTCGTGGGACTTCATGCAGATCTTGGCGAAGGCGGCGGGATCATGGAACCCTTCCCTCATGGTCAGTCCAGCCACCTGGAGGACGTGCTTGGCTCCCCCCAGTTGTTGGTAGAATACCGGCACCCGGTCTGGCGTTTCCAGCCTCAAAGAGGACTGAAACCTCTCCCTGGAGTTCATGCTAATTCATATCCGCTCGTGGATAAATCTAAGTTTCGTAACTACGCTGGATAATGCGGTCATCTGTCGTTTCTCGATCGCCCAATTCCGTGTGATTCTATTTATAGCCCATTCCCAATTTCAATCCGGCGACTTAACATGGGTTACGGCATAGCACTGGACGTTGGAACTAGCGGATATCGCAGCCATCTCGTTGACCTCTCCAAGAATGGTAAGATAATCTCTACCGCGATCACCATGCGCCACCCGCTTCCTGGCGCCAACATCATGGACCACCTGCACTTCTGGATCGAGAATGGTTCGGAGGTCGGCCATAGGATAGTCATGGACACGGTCAGCCACCTGATCGAGATCCACGGTGTCGACACCAAGAAGATCGACCGGTTGGCCGTTTGCGGCAACCCTGCCCAAGTCTCCATGTTCGAAGGCATCGAGGTAAGGGATCTGGCTTATGCCGGACAATCTCTCTTGAATCGCCTGAAGGTAAAGGTTCCCGACCGCCGGGCTAAGGTCATAACTGCCGGGGAAATCGGTCTCACCGCGATGAGGCCCGAGGCTGCTGTGGTAATTCCCCCATCCATTCGCCACGAGATCGGGGCCGACGCGCTGGCCATGATCATCAAGTCCCACATGTTGGAAAAGAAGGAGACCTGCATGGTCACCGACTACGGCACCAACGCCGAGATGGGCCTATATCACGACGGTGAACTATACACTGGCTCGGCAGCGGCAGGGCCGGCCATGGAGGGGCAGGCCATTCATCACGGCATGCTGGCCGCACCGTTCGCTATTTCCGACTTCAACTTCGCCGAAGATGGGTTCTGGAGCAACTATGTCCTTTCCGATGTCCTAAAACCAGTGGAAGGCATGAGGGTCAACCCCTCCACCAGCGCCACTTGCCTAGTCAATGATATCCAGGCGAGGGGCATCACCGGCACCGGCGTCGTCGCCGCTGTGGCATTGGGACTGGAGTCCGGTCTCATCGAGCCCCCATACATAAGGACCAGGGACAAGGTCCTTCACTTCCAGAATGGTATCGACTTTGGCGAGGCGGACCTCATCGAGGCCGGAAAGGCCATGGGGGCCATCCGGGCCGGTCACCGTACCCTCATCGAGGAGGTCGGGATCGACGACCTGGATGTCAAGACCATGTATCTGGCTGGTGCATCGGGTACCTATGTCGATCCGATTAAGGCACAGACCGTGGGGATGGTCCCCCGGGTCATTGACCACACCGTGCAGGTAGGCAACACCTCGCTCATGATGGCGTACGACCTCCTGGTCAAGGATGAGGCCGTGGATGATATGCAGAGGGTGGCCGACTCCATCGCCTCCAAGCACATCATGTTCGCCACCAGCAAGATCTTCGAGGACATGTATGTCAATGAGATCGCCTACTGGGTGGAAGGAATGCCTCTTGATATGTACAACGAAGTGCTCATAAGCTCCGGCCACAAGCCATTGCCCCCGATCGTCAGGCCGAAGACGACCCAGCGTATCGTCAGCTCGGATATCCCGGTCCTCGGCGATAAGGGCCTCAGGATCCTGGACAATGTCGGCGTTTACCTGATGGGCAGCTTCGAAGGCTGCATCGGTTGTAAGAAGTGTGAGAAAGAGTGCCCCGAACGCGCCCTTACGGTGCTGGAAGGCGGTCTCCACGGATTCACCATAAATATCGCCACCGAACATTGCCTTGGGACCGCGTGCAAGAAATGCGAGTCGGTCTGCCCCCAAAAGGTCTATCGGTTCAGTGATCTGAAGGTCACTCAGAGAGCCTAAGGGTCGTATCTCAAAAGGGACATCGGCGCTGTCATTATCCGACGCCGATCCCTCCATTTTCCTTTTTTAATGTTGCCGAGTGGGGCGAAAAGGGCTTCCTCGAGCATTCCGATGGGGCCGCGGTCGAACCGATTTGATGAATTGTTCTTCGGTAACGATTTAATACAGATTTAGTATATAGTATGAAACGAAGTTCACAAATTAGCCTGCTATCGGTCTGGTTTTGGAACATTGTTGCAAGAGGAAGGCATGGACGATACCGACCTGAATATCCTGCAGATCCTTAGGGAAAATTCCCGTGACAGCCTGGGGAAGATCTCAGAGCAGCTGGGAATATCCAAGGCTACGGTCTCCCGTCGTTTGACCCGGATGGAACAGGAAGGTTACATTTCTGGCTATTCCATAGCCACCAACCCAGCCCGGTTCGGTCTCATGAAGGGAATTATCTCCCTGCAGGTAGTTGGCACTGCTGTGAACGGGGTCATCGAGCAGCTCAAAGAGAACAAGGAGATCGAGTCGGTCATGAGGGTGTTTGGTGACCACGGTCTGATCTGCGAGGTGTATGCTAGCAGCGTTGACTCCCTCTATGCCCTCATCCAGGATCGGATCTTGAAGATACCTAATGTCCGCAACGTGGAAGTGGACATCGTCATCGATCGTATGTCCATCAATCCGGATGCCGAGTTCGACATGGCCCGCTCCAAGATCGAAGGGCGGAGTTGATCAGTCCCTGATCAACAGGACCCAGCGGTCGTAGAATGTGTCGCGCTGGTTCTCGGAGATATCTGCTTTCTTCCCCGCGCCTAATGCCCACATCCTTACCAGCTGGGCTTCCTTTTCTGTCTCCACCGTCACCATAGTTTCCTCGCTCAGGTCCATCAGCTCATGCAGGATGGCCCTCCAAATCAAGGACGTGAAGTCGTTGATGGACCCGGCCATCAGCGCCAGGCCCAGCTCCGTGGGGCGGATGTAGTGACCCAGCAGGGAAGCGTCGATCCACATGGTTTCCTCGGGATGTAATCTTCCCTTTGAAAGGCCTAGGCTAAGAAGGGTGGGATCGTTATCGAAGGCCAGGGGGGTTAGCCCTATCTCCCGGAGTATGGACGCGCCCATGCCTGAACCGCACCCACAGTCCAGGCAGGTGGCCCCCTTTCGATCGCCCCAGACGTCATCCAGCAAAGACCTGACCAGTGATGCCCTCTCGGCCGAATAGTCCTCCAGGGCCGGGGCAGTGGTCCTTTGGAGGTCCAGAGCATAATACTCCCTGGTGGCCCTCATCCATTCATCCTGGGTCGTCCTTACTATTTCGCCGTCCAGCTCTTCGAAACGCTCCACGGCGTCGACCACGGGAGTTCGCAAAATAAAGTTGGTAGCTTTCCACTTACCATCGGTGTGTAATGCCAGGGCTAGGGGCCAATCCTGGTCGTCCACTACTAATCGGGCCTGGTCCGCAACATCTCCTAAGAGCATGCTGGTAAAGGCCTCATCGGGCAGTACATTGAAGGTTGGCTCGTTGAACTCGACCTCTGGCAGCTCCATGATCTTCAGGATCTTCATAAGGACACCCGGCCGCTCAGGAAGAAACGGTCCGCCCTATATTTTTGTTTGCCAATCCGGCCAGGGCCGGGGCGTTTCGAGAAGTTTATTAGCGTTAGAGCGCATGGCCGCTCCCATGAAGTTGGGCCCCTCCCCCAAGAAGTTCACAACGGACGGGCATAGGACCGTCGACCCTCAGGAAACCCTAAAACGTGTCGAGCCACTGATGAAGGTCGCTGGCATCACCAGGGTGGCCGACATCACCGATCTGGACCGCATAGGGATCCCCGTCTTCTCGGCCATCCGCCCTTCTGCCGAGAGCGGTGCCATCTCAGTATACAATGGAAAAGGTCTCACTAAGGAGGAGGCAAAGGTCTCAGCCATCATGGAAGGCGTGGAACGCTACTGCGCCGAGGTGAGGGGCTTCAACATCGTTCGCAAGGGTGCCGAGGAGTTCTTGGCCTCTCATAATGCGGTCAACCCATTGGACCTGATCCTGACCCCGGCCTCGGCGTTCCACCTCTCCAGGCAGCCAGTAGGGTGGACCAAGGGCTTTGAGCTCAACATGATGGAGGACATATGGGTGCCAGCCAGCGCGGTATTCCATCCTTATGTGTCCAAGCTAGATATGGCCCTTTTCCGGACATCGACCAATGGTCTGGCCTCGGGAAATAACCTGGAAGAGGCGGTCTTCCATGGCCTGTGCGAGGTCATCGAGCGTGACGCCTGGTCCCTAGCCGAAGGCCGGCGCAAGATCAACGGCGACATCGAGCTTCCCGAAAGTGGCATGGTCAAAAGCTTGGTTGATAAGTTCACCTCAAAAGGCATCGAGGTACATCTCAAGAATTTGACCTCTGATATCGGCGTATGCACTATAGCCGCTGCGGCCGACGACAGTGGTCATGCAGGACCCGGCATTGCTGACGCTGGGGATCGGCACGCATCTCAACCCCGAGGTCGCGGCGTTGAAGGCCCTCTTAGAAGTTGCGCAGAGCCGCCTCACCCAGATTCACGGTGCCAGGGAGGATACGGTCCGAGGGGAGCACAGCAGGAAGCTCGGGTACGAGCGCATGAAGCGCATCAACAAGCTGTGGTTGACCGAGAACGGGCCGTTGGTGAAACTAGAGGACCTCCCCCGCGCGGACACTGATGATATCTTTGACGACCTTCAGGTCGTCCGTTCCAAGCTTAACGCCCGAGGACTGAACCGTACGGTGGTCGTCGATCTCACCCGGAAAGAGCTGGGCATCCCTGTAGTAAGGGTCATTGTGCCCGGCCTGGAGGTCTTTGCCATCGATGAGGACCGTGTCGGGCCGCGAATGATGGGAGGAATGGCCTGAGGCCAGTGATCTTCCTTGGCCCCAGCCTTCCCCGGGAGGAGGCCATGGCCGTGTTGGACGCCGACTATCGTCCTCCTGTAAAAAGGGGCGACCTTGCGTCGATCCCCACAGAGGTCGAGGTCGTGGGCATTGTGGACGGCGTCCTGCTGAATGATGCGGCGGTCGGGCATCGGGAGATATTGGCACTGCTCGATAGGGGGGTGAAAGTCCTCGGGGCAGGTAGCATGGGAGCTTTGCGAGCGGCGGAATTGGCCGATTTCGGCATGGTAGGTATCGGCCGGATATTCGAGGAATATGTCTCCGGACGTGTAGAAGGCGATGACGAGGTCGTCCTATCTTATGACCCTTTCACTCTACTCCCCCTCTCCGAGCCGCTCATCAATATCCGATTAAACCTGGAAAAAGCTAGAGAAAAGGGGGCGATCGGTCCCGAGACCGAAAAAGCCTTATTGATCGAAATGAAGACGGTATTCTACCCTCGAAGAAACTTCTCACTGTTAATTGAAATGGCAGAGAGAATATCGGAAAAAAAAGAGGCTCAAAAATTGAAAAATTTCCTTCGAGACGAGGCCGAAGATTTCAAGCAAAAAGACGCACTTTTTTTACTAAAGGCCGTTAAACAAATCACTTGTATTTGTTAAAAATTAACCAATGTTAAGAAAAATTGGAACATGCTGGCTACTTTCAAAAAATCACGATTGTTTACGCTGGTTGGATTATCCATCCAGCAGCATGTTTATATGCCCTTCTCTACTTACTAGGCTCCGCAAGGGGATTCGATTTTCATCGTAAGGGTCTAAGCTCAAGCGATGGGAATCAAGAAATATTTAGCTCGGTCGGGGGGACTCTGCCGGGTGAGGAAAAGATATCAAGGAGGTAGAAATTTGGCGAAATACAAGGACAAGATAGACTTGTACGACGACCGGGGTAAGCTCATCGAGAAGGATGTACCCCTCGAGGCTATTAGCCCGTTGAACAACCCCGCCGTACAGAAGATTGCATCCTTGGCTAAGAGGACCATCGCCGTGGACATGACCGGACTTGAGAAGTCTCTCAAGAGCGGACGTGTCGGCGGTGGCTACATCAAGGGCAAGGAGATCAACGCCGATGTCGTCGCGAACGCAGAGAAGCTCGCGAAGAGGGTCCGGGATATCCTGAAGGTCGAAAAGGATGATGACACTGATGTAAGGGTCATCATGGAAGGGAAGAGGATGATCGTCATCGTTCCCTCCGGTAGACTCGACGCCGGTGTTGAATACACCACCGGTTTCACCGCTGCAGCCGCTGCGGTCACCCAGGCCGTCATTGACGAATTCGACGTAGACATGTTCCGCGCGAACATGGTAAAGGGTGCTGTTTGGGGCAGATATCCCCAGAGTTTGAACTTCCTGGGAGCTAACCTGAAGTCCATTCTCGAAGTGCCGCAGAACAACGAAGGCGCCGGTTATGCCCTGAGAAATATCATGGCGAACCACCTGGTTGCTCTGTCGAGCAAGAATTCGATGAACGCAGCTGCTCTATCCTCGATCTTTGAGCAGACCGCTATGTTCGAGCTCGGTGACGCTGTCGGGCCGTTCGAGAGGTACCACCTCTTGGGCCTAGCCTACCAGGGACTGAACGCGAACAACATGGTCGTTGACCTCGTAAAGGAGAATGGCAAGACCGGAACCGTCGGCACTGTCGTCGAGTCCCTGGTCTCCCGTGCCATCGAAGACAAGGTCATCAAGGTCAAGGAGAAGCTGCCGTCCGGATACAAGGTGTACACCACCAACGACTTCCCGTTGTGGAACGCGTACGCTGCGGCCGGTATGCTTGCTGCCAACATGGTCAACATTGGTGCCGCCAGGGCTTCCCAGGCTGTTCCTGCGACCATCCTGTACTATAACGACCTGCTCGAGCATGAGACTGGACTGCCAAGCGTTGACTTTGGGCGTGCGATGGGTGTTGCCGTCGGTATGTCTTTCTTCAGCCACTCTATCTATGGAGGCGGCGGGCCTGGTCTGTTCCACGGTAACCACGTCGTGACCAAGCACTCCAAGGGCTTTGTCATCCCGTGTATCGCCGCAGCCTGCTCTCTGGATGCCGGTACTCAGATGTTCTCCCCGGAGAACACCTCGTCCCTCGTTAGGGATGTATTCGGCGACATTCCCGAGTTCAGGGCCCCGCTGAAGGCCGTCGGTAAGGAGGCAAAGAAGCTGAAGTAAGCGGTCTGGTGGCTTGATGAACAGTACTGACAAACCTGAAGCAGTTCCGTTGCCGGAGATTCTAATATTCCCTAACAGGTTGCTCAAGGCCGAAACGACCGAGACGCTCCTGAACAAGGTATATGAGGTCCCCCACGTAAGGCAGGTCAACATCGCTGGCGAAGGATTGCCGGCAGTGCTTGGCTCTGGCCCCGGTAAGGGACTTCCGAACGAGCACCCTGAACGCAGGGTAATCACAGTGAAAGGAAAGCAAGTGGAGCTGCGTCTGCTCGTGGGACGGGTGTTTGTCGAGATCGACGACATTGATCACGTGCAGCAGGCACTGGAGGACATCGAGAAAATTTGTATCGAGGTCCTTCCGTTCGGCTTCAATCTTGAAGTAGGCCGGTACTCGAAGTACAAGCCAACTGTGACCGATTACGCAAAAGGCAAGAGGTAATTACTATGGCATACCAGAGACAATTCTATCCCGGATCGAGCCAGGTCGCCCAGAACAGGCGCCGCTACATGGACCCTTCCCAGAAGCTGAAGAAGCTCAGGGACATCTCCATGGATGACGTCGTTAGGATCATGGGCCACAGGGCTCCTGGAGAAGATTACAAGAGCATCCACCCGCCACTGGAGGAGGGCAACGAGCCGGATGACCTCATCCGCAAGTTGGTCGTCCCCATCGAGGGTGCAAAGAAGGGAGACAGAATCAGATACATCCAGTTCACCGACTCGGTGTACTTCGCTCCGATGGTACCGTACCTGAGGGCCTGGATGTACATGACCAGGATGCGCGGCTTCGACACCGGTACCCTTTCCGGCAGACAGATCATCGAAATGAGGGAGAGGGACCTCGAGAAGGTAGCGAAGGAGCTCATCGACAACGAGACCTTTGACCCCGCAAAGACCGGTATCAGAGGCGCCACTGTGCACGGGCACGCCTGCAGGCTTGACGAGAACGGCCTGATGTTCGATGCCTGGCAGAGGTACCGCTGGAACGCCAAGAAGGGAGAGGTCGAGTACACGAAGGACCAGGTAGCTATCCCACTGGACAAGCCTATCTCTGTAGGCAAGCCACTGTCCGATGCTGACCTGAAGAAGATGACCACCATCTTCAGAGTAGATGGCGTTGACATGAGGGACGACCCTGAAGTCATGGCCTTAAACCTGAGGATCCACAGGCTCAGGACCCTATGCGGGTTCCAGTCCTACGCGGTCAAGGGGGAGTAAACAATGGCAAAGGAAAAGGACAAGTTGTTCTTGGACGCAATGAAGAAGAAGTTCAAGGAGGCCCCGACTGAGGTCAACACTCACTACTACACCTTTGGTGGCTGGAAGCAGTCCAAGAGGAAGAGAGAGTGGGTTGAGCAGGCCAACAAGATCGCCAAGGCCCGTGGCATCCCGATGATGAACCAGGACATTGGTGTTCCTCTCGGCCAGCGTGTCTTGATGCCCTACCAGCTGTCTCACACCGACATCTACGCTGAGGCTGATGACCTGCACTTCGTCAACAACGCCGCTATGCAGCAGGCGTGGGATGATATCCGCAGGACCGTCATCTCTGGTCTGGACACCGCTCACCAGGTTATCGAGAAGAGGCTGGGCAAGGAAGTTACTCCTGAGACCATCAACCACTACCTCGAGACCGTGAACCACGCTATGCCCGGTGGCGCAGTCGTGCAGGAGCACATGGCCGAGTGCAGCCCCGCCCTAACCGCGGACTGCTATGTGAAGGTCTTCTCCGGCGATGACGAGCTCATCAGCCAGATCGACAAGCGCTTCGTGATCGACATCAACAAGGAGTTCCCGAAGGACCAGGCCAAGCAGCTGAAGGACGCTATTGGCAAGTCCCTGTGGCAGAAGGTCGCGTGCCCGACCATCGTCGGCCGTGTCTGCGACGGCGGTACTATGTCCCGGTGGAGCGCCATGCAGATCTCGATGTCGTTCATCAGCGCGTACCGGCTAGCTGCCGGTGAGGCCGCCATCGCGGACTTCGCCTTCGCTGCCAAGCACGCGTCGGTCGTAGAGATGGGTACCATGATGCCCGCCAGGCGTGCACGTGGCCCCAACGAGCCCGGTGGAATTCCATTCGGGTTCCTGGCCGATATGGTCCAGTCCTACCGTACCCACCCTGACGACCCTGGCAGGGCTGCCCTGGAAACCGTCGCTCTCGGCGCGGTCATCCTGGACCAGATCTACCTCGGGTCGTACATGTCCGGCGGTGTCGGATTCACCCAGTACGCTACTGCGGCCTACACCGACGACATCCTGGAAGACTACACCTACTGGGCCCTTGACCTGATCAAGACCAAGTATGGTGGGCTGTGCAAGAGCAAGCCTTCCATGGAACTGATGGACAAGCTCGGAACTGAGGTCAACTCCTATGCGCTGGAAATGTATGAGAGGTACCCGTCTGCGATGGAAGCCCACTTCGGTGGCTCCCAGCGTGCGACCGTTGCCGCCGCCGCCACTGGTATCGCTTGCGCGATGGCCACTGGTAACGCCGACTTCGGTGTCAACGGCTGGTATCTGTCAATGATGCAGCACAAGGAAAGGCACGGCCGCCTAGGCTTCTACGGGTACGACCTGCAGGACCAATGCGGTGCAGCCAACTCGTTCTCCTACAGGAGCGACGAGGGCCTGCCCTTCGAGCTCAGGGGCCCGAACTACCCCAACTACGCCATGAACGTCGGTCACCTGTCCGGATACGCCGGCATAGCGGCAGCCTCTCACGCGGCCCGCGGCGACGCTTTCGCCTGCAGCCCGCTGATCAAGGTCGCCTTCGCCGACAAGAACATGCCGTTCGACTTCGGAAACATCACGAAGGAGTTCGGCCGTGGCGCCCTCAGGGAGTTCATGCCTGCTGGCGAAAGGTCCGTAATCATCCCCGCTCAGTGAGCCCATGATCGTCGGTGACATCGTAAAGTACAGAAACACCGGGACGGTAGGAAAGATAGTGGAAATCATGGAAGAAGGAAAGGTGGTCTGGGCACTCCTGGACACCTCAAACCTCTTCTATGATTCGACCGCTCTCGATCTGGCCAATCCGGACGAGTACCACGGTGCCGCCGAACGTGAAAAGGGCTTGAGGGACCAACTGGAGGACATCAACCGTCTCCGCGAGGAAATGGCGGAGATGGCCGAAAAAGCCTCCAAGATAACTCCCTCAGGCGCGGGTTAGGACCTTCGGGCTAACTAACAAACCCCTTCCCTTCACATTTTTCTAGATTCTTTGAGGGGCGGAGCCATCGCACTAAGGGGCCATGGCTGAAACATGTTGTCTATGAAATTAGAATAGAGTGTAATTTATTATTTGCTTTTTTATTAATCCGCTCTCGAGAATAAACATGGATGAGGGTCAGCGAACTGAAGGTAATGGGGGCAAGGGAAAGGGGAGAACCATCATCTCGATCATCGCCGTCGTGGCCGTAGTGGCCATAATACATGACCGCGGTCATTCTTTCCGGCCTGAACAGCACAGCGGGATCGAATGATAAAGACAGGCTGATAACCAAAGCGAACGCGGACCTGGTCATCGGCCTCAATGATCTGTCTCCGGGGTGGGTGGTCGATATCACCTACAGGCCGGATACCGATGTGCACGAAGATAATGTCACAGCAGGCGTCGCCAGGTACAACCACACCACCTCCACCGACCCCCTCATGATGGAGTTCGTCACCATACAGATTTATCGGGTCAACACAACAGAGAATGCCACTGATGTGTTCGCTCAGATCTTCGCGAACGCTGGTTGGCACATGTGGCAGGCCGTGCCCCTTACCACCGTCGGGAACTGTCAGTGTCGGTGACGAAGGAGTCCTCTGCAGCGGCAATTGGACCGGCAGCCACGCCGCGATCAAGACCCTGGTGTTCAGGGAGAACAACGTCATTGTGCTCATGGTCTACGAGGCCACTGAGAACATGAACCTGTCCGACGAGGCCGTGATCGAGCTGGCTACTAAGCAGGACGCCAAACTATTGAGCTGAACGACGAGGGGGTGGCTATGGCCACCCTGCCTTCTCTTATCAAGTTCTCGGCGTTGTCAGATATACCTTCGCCCGGTGAGATATGCTCAGCAGATTTTCTCATCGGCGTCAAAGCCGATGAGTATCGATGCCAGCTTGGGGTCGTCCTCGAAACCATGCATCTCGCGGAGCATCATATCGGCCGGAGCGGAAGGAGAGCATGAGACAACGTTCTTCATCCCCATCTCGGTGACCTCGGGGAACGATACTGGAGGCATGACAAAGAATTCCCGCTCTTTGCCCTTCCTTTCAGGATACATGACGAACTCCTCGGACAGCCAGATGATCTCTTCCTTGTTGGTGGCGAGGAACTCCTTCATCCGGTTGGGCAAGACCTCTTCTCCCAGGACGATACCGTCATCGGAGAGGAGCATGACTGTGGGCTCGGGCGGGGGCCGAAAGCTCGCTTTCTTGATGATGCAAACTACATACTTGCGTTCGAGGCACTTCTCCACGCCCATATTGATGACAGGGATCCCGAGTGTTGCCTTGATGTCCTTCTCGATGTCCACTATCTTGGAACGGCAGGAATCGCTGAGAGGAAAGACATGTATCGTGCCCTTCATCTCCTTGAGCCTGGCAACCACGTCGCTCATCTTAGCCATATATGCGTGGTGAGAGCATAAGTTGTAATAAATCTAACCACCGTCCGCAAGAACGAAGTACCAGAAAGTACGGCCCAAAAGAGAGCTAGGATTTTATATCGCTTCAGCCGGTGCCCCCGACATGAGCCTTTCCCTGATCGCCAAGCAGCAGCCCCAAGCTATAACAAAGCTATACAAGCTGAAGCATGAGGTCTTCCAGGACGGGGCCCTGACGTCCAAAGAAAAGGAGATCATCGCCGTATCCCTGTCCTGCGTGCTCAAATGCGAGACTTGTCTGGAAACTCATGTCAAGTCAGCCAAGGACCTCGGTGCGACAAGGGACGAGCTTAGAGAGGCCATGCTTGTGGCGATGTACCTGGCCGGTCCGACCGCGTTAGTGTGGAGCCCCAAGATCGATGAGGCTCTGGCCGATGACCTTGAATGACGAAGGTCACCCGTTCAGCAATCGAAGTCAAATTTAACGCTTCTCTTCAGTCCGAACCCCGCGGCGGCCTCGGCCGACTTGATCAGGGCCGAAGGAATGGGACATGCGGAATGAGCCAGAACCTTGCCGCAGGCCTCGTAGACCGGATTGGCGGAGAACGGCATTTTGAGCGCGTCGAATGGGCTGAGATCGTCCGTCAGTTCGTCCCTGAGCTTCTTGACATGAGGGCAATCGGAGGAGATGTCGAAGTGGATGGAGCCATCAACGTAGGTGGCGGTTATCCTGGTCCGAAACCTGCAGACGCCGGGGTCCACAGTTAAGCATACCTGTCCGGAACCTTCATTGACCGAGGACATGGAGGGGCAATGCGGCATGGCGCTTCTTAACTCTTTCTGATTTCCGTTCAGGGTTCTCCAGGCACCTAGTAGCCGGTCTGGTCCTTTCTAGTGCGGGAGATCATCTCGAACATACCGCCTTTAGTGATGTCCACGATGCCGAACACGGCCACCGCCTCCTTCTTTCTGATGATCGGTACGACCACCACTGGTACGCCACGATACGGTCCGGAAGGTGATATCTTCCTGATCACCATGCTTTTCTTCAGCGATTCCTCGAGGACCGGGCCCGTGTAGTTGGTGTCTAACACCTCGCCATCCTCGCACCTGACCCCGTAGTTGTTCTTGCTTCGCATAGTGACCGGGAGTCTTCCGACCAGTTCGTGGACTGCCAGCGCAAGGCACTTTAGGTCCTCGGCCTCGGTGTCAGGGCTTATTAGGCCCGATGGAGAGCCCTCCTTCCAGCAGGGTTTGGACTGATCGCTCAGAGAGAGGCCAGCTGTGACCGCCCCTTTCTCGGCGACCTCGTATGAGTTCGCCGTCCCGATGATCACCACATCGTTCTCCTCGATGGAGAAGGCCGAGCGGATGGGTGCCAACCTGACCTGGTCCGGTTCGGCCTTGTCGCCGGGAAAGAAGAGCTTGCCGTTCTTGGCTATAAGGGTGGTCGCCCCGACCGCCCCGGCCCGAACAGCCTCGTCCCTTTGCTCATAGCCCGTCCCGATCCGGTCGGCCATTCCTTTGACCAGGACCGCACAATCCTGAGTGGATATCGTAAGGCCTTCGATCTTTACAGGGGCGGCGGTGATGCCAGAAGTACGGAACTGTTTGATTCCCCGGTCGGTGAGCACGGCGCCCAGCTTAGTGTTCTCCACCGAACCCTCTCGGATCATCTTATCCAGGATGGTTCGGGTGCTTCCTTCGCCGATCCCCAATGTCTGGGACAGGGCCTTGCGGCCTATCGGTCCCTTTTCATTGATGATGTCGTAGGTCTTCCAAACGTGGAACAAGGAGAACTTGGGGGTAGGCCCCCCTCCAGAATAGGCCTGGAACTTAAGAACCATCTAGGGGGTTGGATGGTCTATCCATCCTATATCCTTTTCGCCAAGTTCCACACATGGCCTATATGGTGTCGTATATAATGGGGGAAGACTATATACTGTTAATAAAGGATGTCGGGATGTTATGACTGAGTCATCGGATGCATTCGTAATTATTCTCAATGTCAGTAAAAAATTCGGCGGCTCTTACGCTCTAAGGGATGTGAGCGCCACCATCAGGTCCGGAGAGATACTCGGGCTCATAGGACGTAGTGGTGCGGGCAAGTCTGTTCTCATCAATATGTTGAGGGGAACCCCTGATTACCGGCCCGACTCTGGCAAGGTCATTTATCGATTCAATTCCTGCAATGCCTGTGGATGGGTCGAACTCCCCTTCGAGGGAAAGAGATGCGGCAAGTGCGGCCGGGACATGAAAATAAAGGAGGTCGACTTTTGGGCCCTTGACGATGAGGACCCCCTCAAGACCCAGATACGGCGGCGCATTGCCATCATGCTGCAGAGGACCTTCGCCCTGTTCGGAGACATGACGGTCATCGAGAACGTATTCGAGGCATTGGGCGAGCACATGCCTGAGAAGCAAAAGGTCGACCGGGCGTTGGAATTGCTAAGGATGGTCAAATTGGACCATCGTATCACTCACATCGCCAGGGACCTGTCGGGCGGAGAGAAACAGAGATGTGTCCTGGCACGACAACTGGCCAAGGATCCCATATTGTTCCTGGCCGACGAACCTACCGGAACTCTAGATCCTCAGACGGCCGACATCGTGCACCAGGTGCTTATCGATTCGGTGAAGAAGAGTGGCATGGCCATGGTCGTGACCTCACACTGGCCTAAGGCCATCAACACCATGGCCGATCGGGCGGTGTGGCTGGAATCGGGCGAGATGATGAAGATCGGGAAGCCTGTTGATGTCACCACCGAGTTCATGGTGGGTTTCGACCCTAGGACCGAGGACCATGTCGATATAGGTCAACCGCTAGTAAAGATCGAGGACGTCAAGCGTTACTATTATTCTTACACGAGGGGTGTAGTGAAGGCCGTCGATGGCGTTTCCATCGAGGTTGGGGAGAAAGAGATAGTAGGTCTGGTCGGGCTGTCCGGCGCGGGTAAGACGACAATCTCGCGTATGATCGCTGGGATATGCGAACCATCCGATGGCAAGATATCGGTGCGCATTGGCGACGATTGGGTCAACATGGCCGAGCCAGGCCCGGAAGGGAAAGGGCGAGCGACCCAGTATATCGGGATCCTGCATCAGGAGTTCTCCCTATACCCGTTCGATACTATATTGCAAAACCTAACTGTGTGCATCGGGATGAACCTTCCAGCAGAGCTGGCTAAAATGAAGGTCATCCAGGTGCTCCTAGGGGTCGGCTTTACTCGCCAGGAGGTGGAGCGCATCCTTTACGCTTATCCGGATAATCTGTCAGTGGGGGAGAAACAGCGGGTGGCCCTCGCCCAGGTGCTTATACGGGAGCCGCGGATTGTCATTCTGGACGAGCCGACAGGTACCATGGACCCCATTACTAAGTTGTCGGTAGCGAAGTCCGTTCTCCATGCCCGAAAGGAGCTGGGAGAGACCTTCCTCATAGTATCGCATGACATGGACTTCGTCATCAATTGCTGCGACCGCGCCGCTATAATGAAGGACGGCAAGGTCGTCGCGATGGGAGATCCTAAGGGCATCGTCGGACACCTGACCGAAAAGGAATCGGAGATCATGTTGCGAGGCGGTGCGGAGCAGTGAAGGACCAGATCGGCCGGCACATGAGCTTCGTGGAGTGCCGGGAATCGCGCGGTCTCGGCGTGGGGGGCGGTCTCGCTCAACGGGCCACGATCTCCGAGAGCGGCCGGGATGTCGTCGCGGTGGCCATGGGGCCGGGGAAAAGGCACATCACCAAGCCGGTATGCGAGATCACCTATGCTCTAAGGGAGGAAGGCATCGACACAAGCGTCATTGTGGTCAACGCCGGCTCGGGTGTTCCAGCCGATGCCCCGGACGTTAGCACCGGCTCGATCTTTGGTCTTGACCAGATCGAGATCGACCGCATACAGCAGTTCAAGATCGCGCTCATACACCTGGGAAATGTGCGCAACCACATCATCTATAAAGCGAGGCTCATTCTGCGCAATGTGGATCTGCCCGCAGTGGTGGTGTGCCAGGCTCCCGTCGATTTCGAGGACTTCGCCCGCATCGGGGTCAAGACCCGCCTGGTCATGCCTCGCAAGGAGGACATCGCCACCAAGGGCACGATCATGGAGATCGTGCCTGGTATAGTGAGGGGGACGACCGCTCCACAGAACAAGCTGGATGAGATCGTCTCCAAGGTCCGCCGCAACCTGTGAGCTCTATCACTCGAGGTCGAAGCCTACTAGGTGGGTCCACTGATTGGGAGCAGTATAGCCCATGACCCTACGGACGAGATCATCCGACATGGTAGAAACACTTCCGGAGGTCACCCTGGTCACCCCGGGAACGTCCTCGATATAGTGGAACTTGATCTCGTCGATCAGGAAGTACGGCTCGCCGGAGATATCGACCTCTGGATGCATAAGGAAGTCCTCGGACAGGAATGAGGCCTCGGGGTCCCTCTCCAGGATCTCCACCCTCTGCTCTGGGGTCACATACTCGCCCATGATCTGCCCCTTCTGGTCCAGCATGAACAGCAGGCCCTTGTTATCGACGAGCAGGTGGGTGTTGCCGACCAGGATGAGACTTACCTCGCGGGCCAGCGCTTCCCAGACGCCCTTGTTCACGAAGGGCATGAGCCCGGCACAGGCACCGTTCTTCTCGGCCAGTATCTCCAGTCGAGTGATCTCCTCCTTGAGGTCGGGGTCGAGGAACCTCATGTCCTCGACACCGGGGATCTCGCGCACCCTCTTCTCCACTTCGGCCAGGACTGTCTGTCGGTCCATCATACCCTCTTCCGCATATGCATTGAGCTGCCGAGATTTTATTGTTGTGACAGTTGGACCCAACATCCCAGAGCTGCCAGGTAGTTACACCGGGAGAAAGGATAATAACTCCATTGTGCTTTCAGAAAATGACCAGATGTTGCTGACAGTCAATGGGAAAGAGAAGAACATCGAGACGGGGGCTCGGCTTTCTGAAGCTATCAATGGCGAGCCGTACAATGCCGGTGCGCTCATCGCCGTCACTCGT
This sequence comes from Methanomassiliicoccaceae archaeon, assembly GCA_963728405.1. GTDB lineage: Archaea > Thermoplasmatota > Thermoplasmata > Methanomassiliicoccales > Methanomassiliicoccaceae > UBA6. The sequence continues at coordinate 119,123 of CAVSJV010000002.1, forward strand.
TCCACCAGCTCGATGCAAAAGGAGACCAGCGAGTTCGAGATCGTCACCTTAAAAGGCGCGTTTGTCATCCGTCTCAATGATTCCGAGTTTGCCAAGAGCTGGCGGGAGCTCATTCCCCAAATAGTGGGCAGCGGGGTCCGCTGGCAGAGCACCAAGGTGGTGGCGGTCGGCTCGTTCCCCTCGTCCCTGGAAGTAGATAGGGGCCGTTACCGTTACTCAAGGTACGATTGCTTCTTCGCCCTGGGGGGCTTCGACAATCGCTCCACCTACATGATGATGGCCAAGATCGATCACGAGGCCGGTTATGGTGTCAAGGACGGCCGCTTCGGACGGGTCACCCGAGGCCGTCACATCCTGAAGGAGATCGAAGAGGGCGAGAGGATAGAGGCCATCCGGCCAGTGGTGCTCGAACTGTCCGAGAAGGATGCCTTCGTCACCACGGACCTTGATCTCGTGCTGGAGGAAGGCATGTCCGTCGACACCTGCGTGCAGGTCGCCCTGGACCACCGGTCCCCGGTCAGCTGCGAGCAGTTCCTGGTCATCACCAATGGCAACCGGTTCAACATCACTGATCGCACCGCAACCTATTCGGCCAACTCCGAACGCATGGATGTGTCGCTCATCCCTGAGCACGTCGAGGTGCGGGAAGATGGGACATGACCGTCCGTCACGGCGGTTCCTTCACCGGACGGGTCTACCTTTACCGCAAGCGACGGCAGCTGTCCCAAGCCCACAATCTGGTCGGCAAGATAACTGCGGGAATGGAACTGGTCCGACTCGCTCCCCAGGGTTCGTTCATCACTCTCATCAACACCCCCTCGAGGATCATGTCCATCGGCATGACCCAGAAGGAGGCCGGGGCCTTCCTGGAAGCGAGGGGATTGAAGCAGAGGAGGACCGGGCAGGTCGACGACCTGGCGCTGGTGGCGGAGCAGGAACCCGAGCTGACCATGGAGATCAAGGACGGCGAGGAGGTCGAGACGTTCGGCGTGCTGCCTGAAAAAGTCTCGGTCTGGGAGTTCGATGATGAACGCTCGTCCCGCACCTCTCACTATGTCCGCAAGATGACCGGACTGGACCACAAGCCCATCGGCACGATGAAGGTGTTCTTCACTTTCCAGGACATGCCCATGATCACCTTCGAGGGGAATCCCAGGGAGGCTTCGGTCCTGTTACCGGAGAATCCCTTCGAGGACGAGTCGCCGCGCGGGCAGGTCGGTGTCACCAACATGTCCCGTCCTAATCGGGGAACCATCGGCATACGCCTGGAAGCGAGTCCAGAGTTCGGTCCGACCGGGGAAGAGCGCTACGGTACCAATGCTGTAGGCAGAGTGGTATCGGACATCGACACCATGTTGCGCGGGGTAAAGGACGGTGACATCATCTACCTGCGAGAGCGGATGGCCGGAGAACAGTTCATGGCTACCGCTCCCGCCAAGAGGCCGGAACTTACCATGGACGAGATCACCGAGATCGCCCGACGGGCCGAGTTCATGGAACATGCCCCGCCCACCGGACCGTTCCAAGGGGCGGCCAGCGAGACCGGGGAGAGGCAGAAGGCCAATAGGCCGGCCCAGAAGAGGACCACGGGGGGAAGACCACGAGCGAAGAAACCGAAACAAGAATGATCGTGATCGCACCCAGTTCCGAGCTCGCGCCGGACCAGGTGTCAAGATTCATCCATTCACTGGGCCTGGACCTGAAAGTCAAAGAGACCTGCTATGGGGCGAACATCGAGGGACCTCGGGACCAGGTAAGAAAGGCGATGGTCGAGGTGCGCAAGCTGGACCCCAACCGGATATTCACCAAGATCCGGGCCTTCCCCATCGGCGACGAGCGTAGATGCCGGGCCCATCATGGATCGAGACCGGGATTCCCGCAACTGGAGAAGGAGTGGAAGGACCTGTCGCTTATCGATAAGGGACTGTGCGCGGCGGACTGTGGCGAGGTTTGCGTCGAGCGGCCCAAGCCCGAGAGGCTGCCGATCAAGAGGCTTCAGGAGATAGTCGACGAGGTGATGAGATGAAAGTGTTCATTGTACCGCCCAACAGTCTGATCCTATACGATCTGGTCGAGCGCTTCGGCCATGAGCCCCTATCGCTTATGGGCGAGCTGCGTGAGCATGTGGTCAAGCCGGAAGTGGAATCGCCCCCCCTAAATCTGTCCCAGGAGGACATCATGAAGGGCTTGAAGTATGCCGGTATCGAGGTACCGTCGGGCGTCCGGGGTCGACTCGCCATATGGGGGCCGTTGGTCGACCAGGCTGAAGCGGCCATCATCATGCATGACATGCCATACACCTTCGGATGCGTCGGCTGCCATCGTACCAACCTCATGCTCATGTACCTAGTGCGGAAGAAGAAGATCCCCACCCTGGAGATACATTACCCCCATGACGAAGAGGAGGCCAAGGTCATGGTCAGCAAGATCAAAGGCTTCTTGGAGGGATTGAAATGACCATCAAGATTGCACAATTATCGTGCGGAACAGAGTACTCAGGAATCCAGTCGGAGATCGAGCGGGCGGCCTCTACCGTGGGCGGCAAGATGGTCTATCCGGACGTGGCGTTCGATGACATCGACCGTTCGGTGGAGGAGTTCGGCTTCGAGCCAGCCTCGCCTCAGCTGAGGATGATGATCGCTCGGGCCAAGGCCCTCGCCGACGGCCACTATGACGCCGACGCGGTGTTCATCGCCACCTGCTTCCGTTGCGCCGAGGGCGCCCTGGTCAGGAACGAGGTCCGGCGATACATCCAGGAGCACACCAAGCTGCCGGTCGTTACCTACTCGTTTACGGAGCGGATGAAGGCCGCCCAGTTGTTGACCCGGATGGAGGCCCTGGTGACCATCGTATCCAAGAAGGAGCTGCTGGCGAGGGAGAGGCAGGTCGGCCTCACCGCCGGCATCGACTCCGGCTCGTCGACCACCAAGGCCATGATCCTTCGGGACAACGAGATCATCGGCAAGGCCTGGACACCCACTGGAGATGTGCTGGGAACGGCTATGGAGGTGCTAGAGAAGGCACTGGCCGAGGCCGGGGTCAAGCAGTCGCAGCTCGAGGGAGTTGGTGTCACTGGCTACGGGCGGTTCCTTATCGGCAAAAAGATCAATGCCAAGCTGATCCAGGAAGAGCTCACGGTGAACAGCAAGGGAGCGGTTTGGCTCGCCGACAGGCAGAAAGGAGAGGCGACGATCATCGACATCGGAGGGATGGACAACAAGGCCATCACTGTCCGGGACGGCATCCCGGACAACTTTACCATGGGGGGCATCTGTGCCGGCGCATCTGGTCGGTTCCTGGAGATGGTCTCCAAGCGGCTGCGGGTGGAGATCGAGAACCTCGGCCCGATGGCCGACAAGGGCGACTGGAGGAAGGTCAACATGAACTCCTACTGCTCGGTGTTCGGCATCCAGGACCTGGTGACCTCGCTCGCCGGTGGCTCCACTATGGAGGACGTCGCCGCCGCGGCGTGCCACTCCGTGGCCGAACAGGTGTATGAGCAGCAGCTGCAGGAGATCGACGTCCGACAGCCGGTAATACAGGTGGGGGGCACTTCGCTCATAAGTGGCCTAGTGACCGCGGTCGGGGACATGGTTGGGTCGAAACCGATCATCCCGCCACATTCTCAGTACATCGGAGCGGCCGGAGCGAGCCTGCTGGCCTCAGGGTTCCTAGAGGGGCTGTGATGAGCGAGGAGGATGAGAGCTTCGCGTTCCAGAACTTCGATACTATCTTCCGTCAGATCCTGCAGGATCTGGGGGTCACCCGCAGCGTAGAGGTCTTCAAGATCCTGGCCGACCCCGACGAGCCCTACTTCCTCGTCTCCATGAAGTTGGGTCGGGCGCGCTCGGCCATCAAGGTCTCGGACATGGCCCAGCTCAACGAGCACACCGGGGGTACGGCCATCACCATAACCGATGAGAACTGGGCCCCGGCGCTCCTCACTAAGCTGTGGCAGCAATATGGTCGGGACCGCGTCGAACAGCTCACCCGGTTCGAACTGCTGGTGCGGGGGGCGTCCGTCGGAAGAGCTTACCGCGCTGGAACTTGATCCAGGCGAGGAGCTTAAGAGCAAGTTGCTGGACGCGGTGTGGAGGATGTTCCCGGAGGGTTTCAAGGTCCGTTACGAGATAGCCGATGATAGGGTCATGACCATCATCGGTACGGAGCACGATATGAAGGAGAAGTGGATGGACCTGGCCAAGAAGGTGCACCATGAGATGCGGGACGCGGAGGCGCAGTGATGTACGAGGTCCTGATGTACGATGGGGGCGTCTACAAGGTCAACGAACTCTATGAGCTGGTGGAGGACGTCGGCGGTTTCATCATCCAGAAGACCCAGATCCAGGTCCAGATCATGGTGACCATGGCCATCCCAGAGGAGGAGCGGCCGGCCATCGAGGCCAAGACCCGTGAGCTGGGAGGAAAGATCGTCAATGTGCCCCTGGCCGGAACAGAGATCGCCGTAGTGGCGCCGACATTAGGGAGGCACCATATGCCCCACCCTACCTGTGATATCGCGGAGCAGCTGCGCCGGCTCGGTGCGATCACCGTGGTGATGGGCCTGGCCCGGGGCAAAGGCCGTCGCACGGCCCAGATCAACGCCGACGAGAAGGCGGTGATCGAGGAGTACGACGCCGCGGTGTTCGTCCTAGGCAACTTCAAGGATTGCATACTTGAGCATAAGGTGCGGTTGTTCGAGGATATCCAGGTTCCGGTGACCGCGGTGTGCGGGCCGCAGATCGACTCCCTCCCCAATTGCGAGGCCTTGGTATGCGGCGTAGGTCGGAAGGTAGAGAGGATGCGCCGGGAGGAGGAGATCGCCCGGCTGGACGATGTCTCCGAAGCGATGGAAAAGGTGGTCAAGGGCCGGCGCAAGGAGCTGGAGGAGGACCCCCTCTTCGTTCACCCCGCCGAGGTCAAGGAGCGCATCGCCGAGCTGGAAGCGGTCCAGAGGAGCCTGCGTCCCGCGCCAGTGGTCCTTCACCTGGATGGCTTGAGGGTAAAGATCCCCTACCAGGAATGGAAGGAACAGATCGCCGCGGTGGAAGTGTATGGTCATCGGCTGGGGGACATATCCACGCTGTCCGATTCCCGCCTGGGCGGAAGCACCCTCATTAAGATCAAGACCCGCTCTGAGGTCGAGGCCCAGGACGCCAAAGGCCGGATGAGCGGTGGATGAGGTCGTCTGTGAAGAAGGCGGCCCGGACCCCCGGCGCGTACATCCTCCTTTTCCGTCTCCCTCGCTGCGAGGATATGACCGTCGGCCGTCTGGGCACCTTTGACCTTGCGTCAGGTCATTATGCTTATGTCGGCTCGGCCAGGGGCGGCCTGGAAGCACGGGTTGGGCGGCATCTGCGAGGTGGGGGAAAGAAACACTGGCATATCGACTACCTAACGGAGAGGGCGGTCGATCTAGGTGCATATGTGTTCCCATCCGGCCAGGACATCGAATGCGAGCTTGCCAAGATGGTCGCGGGGCTGCCTGGTGCAACGATGCCGATCAGAAGGTTTGGCAGCTCTGATTGCCGCTGTATCTCTCATCTTTTCTTATTGGACGGGAAGGCCATCGAAGCGCTATCGGCCAAGATGTCGGAACGTGGTTCCAAGCCGTTGATGGCAGATCAGCGCTAGATATCATTTGATCAGAGCAGGAGGCCCGGGTGATGAGGCCGGTCAATCTCCAAAGGTCTGGCCATTTCACCAACGATGGCTGCTTGAAAACGTATAAGTATGATGAATATCTAATACGATAACGCTCAGAGGCGGAATGTGCCTTTGAGAGGCCTGATGGAGTTCGTGTCCATTCAAGGATGGTCTTGGACCCATCTCGTTCCATCTGCGGTCACAGTACTGCAGTATGCGACCCCGCTGAGATAGAGGCTGTCAGTGCGAAGTTGCATATCCGAACCCTCTAAAAATCAACAGTGTCCGTGATAACGGCCTGACCTGGGTAGGAATGGTGCTCATTGGACCAGAGCGAGGTGATTGCCAGGAGATCAATGAGACCGCTCAAAGACGCGACGTGAACTCTGGGCGCCCCCCCTTTTTTCCGGACCCCCATAGCAGTGCTTTTCTATGCCCTCCTCGGGGATAGATTTCATATATGTTAATGCGACTATCAGGTCAAGATTCCGACTTAACCCAGGAGGCAAAAAATGGAAGCCGCTGCGGACACTTCTGAGAAATTTCAAGGTTCAATCGTACAAAAGCTTGAGAGAGAGATAGGCGCAGAGAACGTCAAGATCAGCAAGATGGAGAGATTGCTGTACAGCCATGACCTGGCTCCCTTGCCCAAGGAAGCCCAGATGGCCTTCAAGATCATTCCGGACGTTGTGGTGCGCCCCCGCTCCGTCGAGGACGTATCCAAGATCGTAAAGCTGGCCGCCCATGAAGGGGTACCGATCACCCCCCGCGGCGCCTCGACCTGGGGGCTGGCCGGGGCCGTCCCCGCGTTCGGCGGCATCCTGATCGACATGATCGGCGGGATGGGTAAGGTCCTCAATATCGACGAGGAGAACATGACCATCACCTGCCAGGGCGGCGCTTCCTGGAAGCAGGTCTACGACGCCGCGTGGGAAAAAGGGTTCCTTCTTGGGTCCTACCCCAGCAGCTTCCCGTCTGCCTCAGTGGCTGGATGGATCTCCACCGCCGGTGTCGGAGTGGGCAACTACAAGTACGGATCGGCCGGGGACAACATTCGCAGCATGAAGGTAGTGATTCCAGACGGGTCCATCGTCGAGACCGGGTTCGAGACCCTCTCGGACAACATGTCCGGATACAACCTGAACCGCCTGTTCGTCGGCGCGGAGGGAACGCTCGGTGTCATCTGCGAGGTCACTTTCAAGCTGACCCCGCGGCCGGAAGTGCTCCGCGCCCTCGCCTATGCCTTCCCCAGCCTGGATAAGCTCCAGGGGCCCATCAAGGACATCACCCGCTCGAGGGTCAGCCCGCTCCACGTTGCGTGGTCCGACGCCAACCACTTCAAGTTCCTGAGAAAGGTCCACCCCAATGCCCCCAACGTGGGCTCGCTACTCCTGGTCACTCTGGAAGGTGACAAGGCCGTCGTGGACCATGAAGAGAAGGTCATCGACGAGATCGCCGCCAAGCATGGTGGGGCCAAGCAGAGCAGCGAGATCGCTACCCATGAGTGGGACGAGCGGTGCTACGAGTTCCGCTCTCGCGAGGTCGGCCTGGGTGCAATCCCTATGGAAGTGCTCGTGCCGGTCAACGACTACGCGGCCATGACCAACGATCTCTACGACCTAATGGCCTCGATGAAGATGGAGGGCGCCATTATCGGCATATTGACCGACCGCAACACGGTCATGTTCATGCCGTACTACATGTACGACAGCGAGTCCCTCAGCAAGAGCGTGACGTCCCTTTCGTTCAACTACAAGTGTGGCGATCTGGCCTACAAGAACAACGGCCGGATGCTGGGTGGCTTCGGCCTGTTCTTCGGCTCGCTCCTGAAGCGGGTCCGTGGGGAAGGCTATGAGGTCGAGGTGGCCATCAAGAAGGCCATCGATCCCAAGGACATCATGAACCCTGGCAAGCTGCTGGGTATGAAGACCCGCTTCGGCCTGCCGATCGGACCGGGCATGCTGGGCTTCGGAATGGGCGCCATGGCCACGGTCAAGAAGGTCCTGCCGGGCGACAAGAACATGGATAAGAAGGGCAGCGACTTCGAGCTGGAGAATCTGGAGAAGGAAAAGTTCGAGCAGCACAAGAACGACCCGCTCAAGAAGTAAACCCTTTATTCCAAATCTCTTACTCTTTATCCATTTTTTAAAAATAATGAGGGGGGGACCCGGAGGTCCTTTTTTCTACTGTCTCGAGGTGGTCCTGATCTGCTCCTTGGACCACTTATCGGGGTGGGCGTCGAACTTAGCCTTGCATCCCGCTGAGCAGAAGTAGAATGTCTTCCCCTCGTACTCGCTCATGTACTCTGCTCCCTGCTCATCCACCTCGCATGCGCAAACTGGGTCCTGTGGCATTTTTACACCTGCAGGCAACGTTCGAGCTGGGGGGATATCAAGATTTACTTTTTCAGGTACTTCTGGGGGTCCTTGTCGAACACCTTCTTGCATCCCGGAGCGCAGAAATAGTAGGTCTGTCCGTTCAGCTCGGACTTCCACTTGGCGGTCTTCTCATCTACATCCATCTTACATACTGGGTCCACTGCCATTATTTCTTCACCTCTTTCTTCTTTATTTCCGGCGTATAGCGCTTGAGCAGCAGGGCGTTCGTAACCACGGACACCGAGCTCATGGCCATGGCTGCCGCGGCCACGATGGGGTTCAGCAGCACGTGGAAGAACGGGTACAGGATACCCGCGGCGATGGGTATGCCGGCCGAGTTATAGCCCAGCGCCCAGAAAAGGTTCTGCCGGATCTTCGACATGGTCCTCCTGGACAGCTGGATGGCCGCCACGACGTCGGTGAGGTCGCTTTTTATCAGCACGATGTCCCCTGTCTCCATGGCCACATCCGTGCCGCTGCCGATGGCGATCCCGACGTCCGCCTGGGCCAAAGCCGGGGCGTCATTGATGCCGTCGCCCACCATGGCGACCTTCTTGCCTTCGCCCTGCAGCCTGGCCACTTCATTCGCCTTGTTCTCTGGGAGCACTTCGGCGATATACTTGTCTATGCCGACCTGCAGGGCGATGACCCTCGCGGTCCGCTTATTGTCGCCGGTGAGCATGATCACGTCGATCCCCATCTTCTTTAGTTCGGAGATCGCCTCTTTGGATGTCTCCTTGATGACATCCGCCACTCCGATGATACTGGCCAGATGGCCGTCCACCGACATGAGCATGGCGGTACGGCCCTCTTCCTCCAGCTTTTGAAGGGTCTGCTCCGATGAGGTCACCGAGATCCTGTTGACCTCCATCAGCTGGCGGTTCCCCACCAGCACGAGCTTCCCGTCGACCTGGGCCCTGATCCCCTGTCCGGGGATGGCCTCAAAGCTGGAGGCGTCCGCTACCTCGATGCCGTCATGCCTGGCCCTCCTCACAATGGCCTCGGCCAGCGGGTGTTCGGAGCCTTTCTCGGCCACTGCAGCGTAGCGCAACGCGTCCTGTTCGGACATCCCCAGGGCGATGACGTTGGTGACCTCGGGCTCACCTTTGGTGATGGTGCCGGTCTTGTCCAGCACTACCGTCTGCACCTTTCCGGCGGTCTCCAGGGACTCGGCGCTCTTGAACAGTATCCCGTTCTCCGCGCCTTTGCCCGAGCCGACCATGATGGCCGTTGGCGTCGCCAGGCCGAGGGCACAGGGGCAGGAGATGACCAGGACCGAGATGAAGATTATAAGCGAGAAGACGAAGGATTGTCCTTCGTTCACCAGCTCCCCATATGCGTAGAAGTACCACACCAAGAAGCTGATCGAGGCCAGCAGGATAACCACGGGAACGAACCATGCCGATACGTTATCCGCCAACCTCTGGATGGGAGCTTTCGAGGCCTGGGCGTCCTCTACTAAGCTGATGATCTGGGCGAGGGCGGTGTCCTTGCCGACCTTGGTGGCCTGGACCTTAAGCACGCCGTTCTTATTGATCGAACCACCGATAGCGCTCGAACCGGCGCTCTTCTCCACCGGAATCGACTCTCCAGTGATCATGCTCTCGTCCACCGCCGAGCTGCCCTCGATCACCTGTCCGTCCGTGGCTATCTTTTCGCCGGGACGGACGACGAAGACATCGTCGACCTTGAGCAGCTCCACCGGGTACTTCGACCTCCTGCCCATCTCGAAGCACGCGGGCGGTGCGGGCCTGGAGGCCGATCAGCTCTCTGATGGCCTGTGAGGTCCGTCCCTTGGCCTTGGCCTCAAGATACTTACCGAACAGGATGAGCGAGATGATCATGGCCGAGGTGTCGAAGTAGACGTTGAGAGTAAAATGGAATGAGCCCGGGCAGGAATACCACGACGACCGAATAGACGTAGGCCGTGGTAGAGCCCATGGCGATGAGGGTGTCCATATTGGCCCGTCTATTCTTTAGGGCGTAGTACGTGCCGATGTAGAACTGGTAACCAGCGATGAACTGCACTGGGGTGGCTAGGGCGAAGAGCAGGTAGCCTTCGTAGCCCACGATGCCCAACGTGTCGGCGAGACCGAAGAAGTCGAAGCTGATCATCAGCAGCATGATCGGAACGCTGAGCGAGAGGGAGAATATCAGGAGGTATAACTGCCTCCGCTGTTCCTTCTCCCTTTCGGCCATCTCCGTATCCAGGGTCTCGGCCTCGATGACCTCGTAGCCGGAATCGGCTATCGCCGCCTTCAGGACCGGGACGGTCACCTGTTCCGGATTGTAGCGGATGAATACCTTCTCGGTCGCCAAGTTCACGTTGGCCGAGTAGACACCATCAAGGGCCAACAGCGTCTCCTCGATGATCTGCACACAGGAGGCACAGGTCATGCCCTTTACGCCGATCGAGATCTGGTCGACCGCTATATCGTATCCGGCGTCCTTCACCGCCTTCTGGATGGCATCAGGAGACACCTTCGTAGGGTCGTAGATCACTCGGGCCTTTTCCGTGGCCAGGTTGACCGAGGCCTGCTCCACTCCTGGCAGTTCCCCTATGGCCCCCTCGATGATCCCGGCGCAGGAAGCGCAGGTCATACCGGTAACTCCGAACGTTGCTGCTTTCCTGTCCAATGGGGGCGGTTTCAGTGGGCAGGTCTCCTCACCGCAGGGCTCGGTCATAATGTCGAATCCCCTCACCTGACACTTGTAGTTATCCCCTGAGGATGTTGACTAGTTGGAAACGTTTCTTTGATAAATGGAAGGAAATGTAATGAAACGGAGCCTTCTGCCTTCCCCTTGGAAAAAAGATATAACTACCATGCTCCCAAGGAATCCTTCATGAGCCTTGATGAGAATGATGTCAATATTCTCCACGCACTCCAAGGGAACGGTCGCCTCTCCTTCCGCCAGGTATCCGAGAAGGTAAAGATCAGCGTGCCCACCGTTAGCAACAAAGTGGGGATAATGGAAAAGCTCGGGGTGATCAAGGGTTACCGGGCGGACCTGGACCCAGAACGTCTCGGGGAGCTGAGTGCTATGGTCACTGTCAAGGCTAAGCCGGCCGAACTTTCAGCGGTGGCTGACCACTTCGATGACGATGAACAGGTCCGTCAAATGTTCTACCTGAGCAGCGGTCGCCTGCTGTTGGTTTGTACATTCGTTGGAGCGCACCAGATCAACGAGTTCGCTGCCAAGCTCGGCTCGATCCCGGAGGTCCTGGAATACGACATCGCTAACGTTATAAGTGTGGCCAAGGAGCTGGACCGGGCAGTGGTTGCTTCAGGCCTGAGCGTGGTGATGCAGTGCACCCAATGCGGGAGGGAAATGAGGGACGAACCGATCCGACTTAAGGAGAATGGGAAGGACTTCTACCTGTGCTCCCCGACCTGTATGAATGCCTTTCAGGCCCGGCCGGCCCGTTTGGGCACCTGATCATCGTCTATGGGCGACAACTTCGATCTCGACCCTGGCCCCCAAGGGCAGGGCGCTGACGGCCACAGTGCTGCGGGCCGGAGGGTCGTGAGCAAAGGAACGTGCATAGCTCTCGTTGACCTCTTTGAAATCGGCCATGTCAGTGACGAATATGGTGGTCTTGACCACATCCGCCATAGAGCACCCAGCAGATATTAGGACCGCTTCTAGGTTCCTGAGGGCTTGGCGGGCCTGTTCGGCCGCTCCGTTACCGACCAGCATGCCATTGGATGGATCGATGCCGATCTGGCCAGAGCAATAGATCACTTGACCATGGGCGATGGCCTGCGAATAGGGCCCCACCGGGCGGGGGGCCTTCTCGGTTTGGATGACCGCTCTCATCCGTCCGGCATCCATGAGCTGGATATTTACTCTTTTTTGATGCCAAGCAGGGCCGGCAGTTCGTCCACACTGGCTATAACGGTGGGGCAATCGCATTTCTTCCAGTCTCGCCAGTCGAACGAACCGGTCAGCACTCCGACGAACTGGGCCGAGGTCGAGCGCGCGCAGGTGAGGTCCATTGAATGATCGCCCACCATGAGACAGTTCTCCGAGGGTATCCCGAGCAATGAGGCCACACGTTCCATGGCCTTTCCATTAGGTTTGGCCTCTTCCTCGGGGTGATCGTCCCGACATACCATGGCATCGAATCCTTGTTTCAGGCCTGCATTCCGGAGCGCTGCCAGGGCATAAGCGCGGGAGCCCCTTGTCAGCAGGCCGATCATTAGCCCATGCTCCTCTAAGATGCGAAGGCAATCGCCCGCTCCCCCGACCGGCCGGGTTTCGGAGACTTTCTCCATCTCGGTCAGGTCCATCAGCCTGCCGACCTCATCCCGGAGGTCCATCTCCTCCGCTCCCCGCCCCCGCGACGCGAGGTCCTTGATCCCCCGGTCAAGGTTGTTCACGATGGTGTCCTGAGGGTCCAATAGTGTCAGTTTAACGCCCCGTCGGGTCAGTTCCTCTAATAATCGCTGCTTCATCTTCCGGAAGTCCACCGACGTGTGGATGAGCGTACCATCGAGGTCGAAGACCACCGCTTCGATGACTCTGTCCCCGAATCTCAACGAGGTCACTCGTGGTCCATGCTCCTTCCGCTATTTTAGGGCAACGTTCAGGCACGCTATTAACGGTATTTAATATTTCAGTGCCAGATGGTGGATTATTGGTCCGTTTTAAGGAGTTCAGTATTTAAAGTTAACTGGAGCATGCTCAACGACCCATTTTATATTCACAAATCAACCCCGGAACATCAGATAATTGGGTAGGGAAAGGTGGAAAAAATGTTTGGAAGCATCGGTCCGCACTAACTGTCCAAATACACTCCCTGCGGGGAGAGAAACACTAGAAACTCGATCACAGGTTCGCGATTGAAAAAAGCTGGAAGAGGTGGAAAAAATGTTTGGAAGCATCGGTCCGCACTAACGTCCAAATACACTCCCTGCGGGGAGAGAAACACTAGAAACTCGATCACAGGTTCGCGATTGAAAAAAGCTGGAAGAGGTGGAAAAAATGTTTGGAAGCATCGGTCCGCACTAACGTCCAAATACACTCCCTGCGGGGAGAGAAACACTAGAAACTCGATCACAGGTTCGCGATTGAAAAAAGCTGGAAGAGGTGGAAAAAATGTTTGGAAGCATCGGTCCGCACTAACGTCCAAATACACTCCCTGCGGGGAGTATTCCTCCTGATTTATATTCCAATTTTTGCTATCGTTTCTTCGACCTTCGCTTTTAGCATGGTGGCGGAACCATCGGTCGAGATCTGTAGGGCTTCATTCAAGAGGTTGGATGCGCCCTCGAAGTCCCCGCTCTTCAGGTACTCCTGGGCAACTTCATAGAGCATCATCCCTAGGGCCAATGGCACATTGATCTTCCGAATGCCTTCTATGGCGGTTCTGAACTCCTCCTTGGCCCATTCCCACTCCATCTTCCGGTTGTAGATGCCTCCCTTGATCATGTGAAGGTCGGCAAGATTGAATTGGTTGTTCAACTTCTCGAAGATCTTGAATGCAGAATTAAGGTATTCTTCCGCCTGGTTAAGCTCATCGAGCTCCAACATGGCGTTAGATGCATTGCGGAATGCATAGGCCTGTAACTCCAGATTACCGGAGGTTCGCCCCATCTCAATGGCCCTTTCCTGGTACCTAACGGCCTCGGAAAACTTGTTGATATCCGCAAAGCTCCCACCCAATCCTATGAGCACTCTGGCGATATCATCGACGTCGCCGGTCCGTTCGATAATGCTCAGGGCTTCCTTCTTGTACAGGATGGCCTGAGCATGATCCATCTGTGCCGAATGGACCAATCCTATGCCATAGAGCGCTTTTCCTAGACCGTTATCGTCGAGGTTGGCCTGTGCCAGCCCCTTGGACTTCTGGAAGAAATCGATCGCTTCCAGGTAGCGTCCCCGGCTTCTCAACACCCCGCCCATGTCATAATAGGTCTCCACAAGAGCATGGGGGTCAGTGATGCCCTCGGCCAATCGAAGGCTTCGGGCCAGATACTCTTCGGCCTTTTCATAGTTCGACCAGCGGATATGAACGACGCCGATCCGCCTGTTGACCTCGGCCAGCACCCTGCGGTCCTTCTCCGGATGGGCCAGTGCAGAAACCTCCTCGAACCGAGCTATGGCCGATCGCCACTCGCCTCGGACCTCCAGGATATATCCTTCTAATAAAAGCAGTTCGATCTTCTCGCTGCGGTCGATATTGTCACATTGGCCTCTCAGGGAAGCGAGCAGTGGGGCGAACGGTAGGCCATATCCCTTGGAGATGATCTCCCGTCCCTTGCTAGCGGCTATCCTCACTGCCATGCTAAATTCCCTGGCCATGAGACAATGGTACATCGCCTCCACATTGGCAGGGGCCGATGTGTCGGTGAGATAGTATCGAGATGCTGCCTTATGATAGCTTATCCTCTGTCGGGGAGTGAGGCGGGAATAGAAGAAGTCCCTCAGGAGATCGATGCATGCCGATCATGCGGCCGATCGACTCGACCATCAGGGATTTGGCCAGTAGGGTGTCGAGGGTGTCATAGTCTACGAGGTAGTCCTTGTAGTCCATTTCCTTCCGAACCATTCCGTATTCCTTGGCGATCTCCTCCTCCATGGTGTAGAATGCGTCCACCATCACCGGATAGCGGAATATGGAGGCGATCTCCAAGATGCGTCGTTCCGTGACATCAAGCTTGGCGTACACCTCCTGCTCGATGAACATACGGATGTTCTTGCCCAGCGCGCTGCGGGGGTTGTCCACAAGCTCCAGGAATAGAGGGTGGCCCCGGGTCGCCTTGTAGATGTCCAAAAGGTCCGGCTCCGGTAGCTCCCGGCCACGCATCAATTTGAGGCTGCTTTCGAGGTCCAGACCATCCAGCATCATCTCTGATACCAGCCCATTGAACACTGCGCTGCGGGAATAGAATGAAGGGATCTCTCGGCTAGTGCAAAGGACGGACACATGCTCGAGCGATTCGAGGACACCTGCCAGCGCCGTAAGGAAGTCCTGTACCGACTGATCGGCCTTCTGGACATCATCGATAATGAAGACCGTCGGCAGGTCCTTGAGCTCCGTCTCCAGTATGGAGGTGACCTCCCCCACCATGGGCGTATCGGTCCTGGAAATGTACCGTTCTAGTCCCTTCCTTCCCAGCTGGGACAGGAACTCGGCGATGGGGGTCAGGAGGATCTCTAGGTTTACCCATTCATGGACCCGATACCAGTATACGTTCCTCTGCTCCCGGACATCCTGTACGAACTTGGCAAGTAAGGTGGTCTTTCCGATGCCAGGGATACCACAGATCACCAGCAACCGGGCAGTGTCCGAATCGAGGAACGACGCCAGCTTTTGTAGTTCATGCTGACGACCGTAGAATGTTCTGACCGTGGGCTTTCGATCAGTATAGTCAACGAACCTCCTTTCCTCCTTGGCCTTCCCCTCATGAAACGAAGAGCAGTCGAAATGGCCTCTGGAGACGCCTAGCGCGAGGTCCAAGAAGGCGTAGCGTTTTGGCAGGAAGAGGCTCAGCTTACCCATCTCCTCCTCGTGACTCTTCCCGTCAAAATCGATGATGACTATCTTGGTACGCTCCAGATCAGCCTTGAGTTCTAGGGAAGTCTGGTACCCCTTTGGGGTTAAGAAATACACCTTTTTTACGCTGGCGAACCCTTTCACATGCTTGGTGTGAACCTCGATTATGCCATCGGAAGCCAGCGCATTGACCACCTTGGACACGTTATTCCTGCCCACCTCCACCGCATCGGCGATACCCTCCTGAGTGATCGATGCAGGAGCGTCGGAGTCCTGCAGGTATCTTTGATATGCCAGTAGGTGCAAGAGCACCCTCTCACGGACAGTGAGCAAAGATTTCTTGGAGGACCGGTTCAACACGACTGGAAGCGGTTGTTAGACAAAATAATTTTCTAGACTAAAAGGAGCATGCTCAAAACGGTATTATATACGCAAAATCCGACCCCTATCTGCGAAATAAGGTGATCTAAGATGAAGAGCGATTCAAGAATATCATTGCTCATCGAAGGATACCCCCGGACCGGTTACCAGACCTATTCCCGGATCGTTGGTCGGTCGACTAGGGGGCTATGCATCTCCCGTCTGCACCCTGATTATGTAGCCAAGAAGTACGGTCTGGAGATGTCCAAGAGGTACTGGCTGAGCGGCCAGAAGGGTGAAGAGGTCATCGCACCGAAATCACTTCACCAGCTCATCAAGGTCGTCCGCTCCGAACTTAGGGGACGTGCCGGCGGTTCGATCTTCATGGACGGTCTTGAGTATCTGCTGTTGTTCAATGACCTAGGTAAAGTGATGGCCGCCATGGACGAGCTTGATGTCCTGCTCAAGGCCGCCAATGTTGAACTCATCGTCTCCGTGGACCCCCTGACCTTCGAGCAGAAGGACAGTTGAGAAGCTTTGGGGTTCATTCCCCCGGTACACCACCGAGGAAATGTTGATGAAGCACCCTATAGAACAATCTCAGCATATCTCCGAAGACGAGCCAATGAGCGCTGGTCAAGGGATTGCGGGTCTAAGGGTATAAGAAGGATGGCCCCCGAGGCCATTACTAGGTCGTTGATCTGCTCCACGAACATCTGGACCCTGTTGAAATCGTTGAACAGGCACAAGTACTCGATGCCGTCGAGCAGTATCACCGCGTTCTTTTTTCCTATCAGGAAACCGTCGATGCGATTGATGACCCTGTGGAGTTGGTCCGGCGGGATGTTGTTAGCACCATTGCGCTCGCTCAACCAGATGGACTCGAGCGACTGGTCGGGCATCCTCTCGTGTAATAGGTCTGGATGCATTCGGGAAACGCACATGGTGCTTGAGCCAGAATAGATGAGGTCTTGGAGGATCTTAAGGGTCTTGTCCATCCGTTTTTCGCAAATGAGATAGACCCTACCGTAGTCGAACAGGAGCGTATCCTCCCCCGTATTGGTATTGAGGGAATGAATGCTTACGGTGTCATCTTTCAGTGATCCAGGCACGAACAAAGGCCACACCCTATAATTCTGTCTCGACAAATTATATGCCGTCTAGATTGTGGTATGAATATTAATAACCGACTGCGGACCTCAAATATTGACCTGCTCAGTGCCACCTGGCCCTATCCAGGCTACCGCCATCCTGCAGGATGCGGTGACCGATGTGTATCGCTTCCAGGCAACCGTTCTTATGTGCCTGTACCCGCTTCTTCTCCCCCCATGCACGATGATGGTGACTATAAGTTAGGCGATAACGCCGCGGTTCTAAAGAAAATATGGAGGAAGGGGTTTGTAGCTCAGTTGCCGTTTCCGCCTTTCAGCTCGCCGTGGATGTACTTCCCGTAGCCGACCATATCAAGCAGGCCGTGGCCGGATAGATTGAAGACGATGATCTTCTCCTCGTTCTTCTTCTTGGCCTCCAGGGCCTTATCGATGGCCGCCTTGATGGCGTGCGAGCTCTCCGGGGCGGGGATGATGCCCTCGGTCTTAGCGAACGTTATGGCTGCCTCGAACGTTTCCACCTGATCATAGGCCATAGGTGTGACGTAATTCAGTTTGGTTACCAACGAGACGGTGGGGGCCATGCCGTGGTAGCGCAGTCCACCGGCGTGGATCGGCGAGGGCATGAATTCGTGGCCGAGGGTGTACATCTTGAACAGCGGGGTCATGCCGGCAGTGTCGCCGAAGTCGTAACGGTACTCCCCAGCTGTTAGTGACGGGACAGATGTCGGTTCGACCGCGATGAATTCGGTGTCGATCTGGCCCTTGATCTTCTTCTCGAGCATGGGGAAGCTGAATCCCGCGAAGTTGCTGCCCCCACCTACGCAACCGATCATGTAATCCGGCACGATGTCAAGATAGTCCAGCTGCTGTATGACCTCCTGACCGATGACGGTCTGGTGGAGCATGACATGGTTCGCCACGCTGCCTAGTGCATATTTGGTGTTATTCTGATTCACGCAGGTCTCGATCGCCTCGGAAATGGCTATTCCAAGAGATCCGGGGTGGTTGGGGTCCTTTTCCAGTAGCTGCCGGCCAAAGGAGGTCTCCTTGCTCGGGGACGCGTAAACCTGGCCGCCATAGGTTTCCATTATTAGCCGGCGGAAGGGCTTCTGGTCGAAAGAAACACGGACCATGAACACTTTGCAGTCCATATCAAAGTGCGCGCAGGACAGTGCCAGGGCGGTACCCCATTGCCCCGCCCCAGTCTCGGTTGTAAGGTGCTCCACTCCTTCTTTCATGTTATAATAGACCTGAGCTATGGCCGTGTTAGGCTTATGAGAACCGCCTGGGCTGAGGTCTTCCCGCTTGAAGTAGATCTTAGCAGGGGTCTTCAGGAACGCCTCCAGCCTCCTGGCCCTTTGCAGGGGAGAGGGGCGTCCGAGCATCACGTAGGCATCGCGGACCTCTTCCGGGATGTCGATGTACCGTTCGCTGGCCATCTCCTGGGCGATGATGGCCTTGGGGAAGATAGCCTCCAGTTCTTGAGGTGTGGATGGCTGCATGGTCCTTGGATTGAGGGGTGGGGGGACCGGTTCAGGGAGATCAGCGGCTATATTGTACCACTTGGTGGGGATGTCGTCCACCGTGAGCATGACCTTGTCGTCCTTGTGAATGGACATACAGGGCCAATAATACTGAGAAATATATAACACTATTGTGTAATGATGTACATATAGTTACATTATCCACAGCTTTCACACTGCATAGCGCCCTCTTCGGCATGTATGGACCTGCCACAGGCAGGGCAGGTGCTGGTATCCTTGATGGTCGTTAGGACCTGACCCGGCTTGGATCCTTCCCGATATACGGTAAGCCCTTTGCACCCTTTGAGATGGGCATAGGTCAAGGCATGGTAGATATCCTTCCAAGACGCCGTCGCCGGGAGATTAATGGTCTTAGAAACGGCATTGTCCACATGCTTCTGGAACGTCGCCTGCAGGTCGATCTGCAGTTCGGCCGGGACCTCATGGGCAGTGACGAAGATGTCCCGCACTTCCTTCGGTATCTCTTCGATGTCATGAACGGAATGCGCCCCAGTCATCTTGCGCAGCAGCTCCGGTGAGTAGAACCCTCCCTGCTTGGCCGCCGATATGAATAAGGGAAGCACCTCTTCGAAATGTTGACCATCCATCACATTTCGGGAATAGGAAACCGCATAATATGGCTCGATCCCCGAGGAACAACCGGCGATGAGGCTGATGGTGCCAGTGGGAGCGATCGACAGCACTGTAGCGTTCCGGCGGGGTCCTATGATGACCGAGTCACCGATATTGGGAAAGCTCCCTCTTGATTCCGCGATGCGCCGCGAGGCATTCTCGGCCTGTTTCCTGATGAATGATATTAGCCTATCCGCCAGCTCCAGAGAGCTGCTGCTGCCGTAACGAACGTTCATGCGTACCAGCATATCAGCGAAGCCCATTATCCCCAGTCCGATCTTGCGATTGCCTTTAACGATAACATCGGTCTGATGCAACGGAAAGCGATTGGCGTCGATGACAGTTGTCGAGGAATCGAACACCCAGGTCAACGGTCCGGCCGAGCTTGTCCCAGTCGATCTTCCCGCCATCGACCATCCTGTTGAGGTTTATGGAGCCGAGATTGCAGGCCTCGAACGGTAGGAGGGGCACCTCCCCGCACGGGTTGGTCGCCTCGATCGGTCCCAGGGCGGGCGTGGGATTGGAACGATTTACCGAGTCGATGTAAAGTACGCCTGGGTCTCCCGACCGCCAGGCCGACGTGGCAATCCTCTCCAGTATGTATGAGGCGGATACGCTGCGCATTGCGCCCCCGGTCCTGGGGTTGATGAGATCATAGTCCTCTCCCCTGGCCGCCCTCGCCATGAACTCGTCAGTCACTGCCACGGAGAGGTTGAAGTTTGAGAACGAGGTCAGGTCTTCCTTGGCATGGATGAACTTTTCGATATCCGGGTGGTCGACCCTTAGGACCCCCATGTTCGCTCCCCTCCTCCTACCGCCCTGCTTGATCGATTCAGTCGCCGCGTCGAACACCTTCATGAAAGAAACGGGGCCGGAGGCGATGCCACCGGTGGAACCTACCTCATCGCCTTCCGGCCGAAGTCTCGAGAACGATAGGCCGGTGCCACCACCGGTCTGCTGGACGATGGCCGCGAACTTGATCGCGTCATAGATGCTCTCGATGGAATCCTCGACCGGTATCACGAAGCAGGCCGACAGCTGTTGGATCCTGGTTCCCGCGTTCATCAGGGTCGGGGAGTTAGGTAGGAACTCCAGTTCGCGCATGGCCCGATAGAACTCGTCCTCTTCACCCAAGCGGTCCTGGTACCTCTCATTGATCGAGGAAATGTTCCTGGCCACCCGTCGGAACATCTCATCAGGTGATTCCAGCGTTCTTCCTTCCTGCCCCTTCATCAGGTATCTCTTCTCCAGTAATTGGAGGGCGTTAGGTGAGAGAGCGGGAGGCTCAGGCATCGTTCGTAGATGGTCGGCGGTAACCTAAATGACTTGCTCCGTACGGAACGACCGGACCCCGTCGGCGCTCATTAAAAAAGAACGTAATCTATTATTATCGCGAGGACCTTCCACATTCCAACCCATTTACGAGGAGTTGTTGACAATGGTCGTTAAATCTTACGAGAGCGCGTCCAAAGGGTTTACCATCGAAGTGGACCAGGAGCTGTGCGAGGGCTTGAAGGATTGTGTTGAGGTCTGCCCAGTGGATGTTTATGATCTTATCGATGGGAAGGCCGTTCCCACCCGCATCGACGCGTGCATTGAATGCTGCCAGTGCGTTGATTCCTGCCCCAAGAACGCTATCAAGCACTCGTCATGCTAGTAACCGTTATCGGGCTTCTTAAGCACGCCCCGGGAGTACCAGGCCCGGGCCACCTTCTTGATCCTCAGCTCCATGCGGAGGTCTGCCGAAGAGAGCATGCCCTGGTCCGTGATTATGTGGGAGAACAGGTCCAGCGGAGTGCTCTCGAAAACTTGCACGTGTTCAGTCAGGTGAGGACCCATGGGATTTGTCTTGACGACAAGATCGGAAAGCACCACGGGGCTGATCTTGCTCCATCCGCACACCGCGACTGCGGGTAGGTCGTTGGCCCTGGCCGCCTCGGCCAGCACTCGGGTCCCGACCTTGTTCACCAAGCCGGATTGGGTCACTGAATCGGCCCCGGTGATGGCCCCGTCAACATCTTCCATTCGGGCGAAGATGGTCGAATCGTAAATGACCTCGGTCTCCATCCTGTGGTCCGAGAGTAGCTTGGCGAATTGCCTGCCCTCGCCCCCCGGGGACGCTTCCGCCACGGTCACCTTGACCTGCCGGTCCTTTGATAGGGCTTTCAGGACCTGGGCAACGGTGTCGGAATGGGAGGTGGTCATGAACCAGTTCCCCTTGATGTGCTTGAGGGATTGCTCAGCGATGCGCAGTCCGCTCCTTCTCTCCCGTTCCATCATCTCCAGGAGAGTGTCGTGCAGAAAATGGGAACCATGTGACCCATGTTCCATCTGCAACATGATGGAGTTGGCGATATTGAACACCGGGGCGATGCTCGGCTTGGCGAAATAGATGGCAACAGCGAAGTCCTCCCACTCCGGTGCGGGGATGGATGCCAGGTCATCGTCTGATATTGCCAGGAGACTGTTGAGGATGTCGCTCATCATCTCCGATGCGCCGGAATTGGCATCCTTGGCCAGGGTCTCCGCGATCTCTCTCAGGCGGGGGTCCATGCTACCAGTATAAGGAATGGAGCTATAATGATTTTTAAAAGGAAAGGGGTTTGGACCCGCCTCAAGCGTAGGACGAGATCACTTCATCGGAGATATGCTCCAACTTAACGAGCTTCTCATGATAATGGTTCCTGGGGTCCAAACTTATGATCAAATTGCTGCCGTCCTCATTGATCTTATTCGTGGTCCTGGCCAGGACGTCCAGTACG
Organism: Methanomassiliicoccaceae archaeon; assembly: GCA_963728405.1. Taxonomy (GTDB): domain Archaea; phylum Thermoplasmatota; class Thermoplasmata; order Methanomassiliicoccales; family Methanomassiliicoccaceae; genus UBA6. The sequence goes on from CAVSJV010000002.1 coordinate 141,038, forward strand.
GGGCGGAAGCCGTTCCACATCTCAAGAACGTCCAGTCCGTTAAGGACGATGATCCCCTCCTTGTTCACGGCCAAGAAATTATTAATATTGTTCTCGAACGCCTGCAGGTTCATCGGTGGGATGCAGTCTGGGTTGGGGCGTGTGCTCAGCCACATGGTCTCCAGCATCTGCTCGTCAAAGTCCAGCTGGCTTCTCAGCAGCCGGGGCGGGTTCTTTGAGATATACAGGGTCTTCCGACCTTTATCGAGTTCCTTCCTCAGGACCTGATGCGTCCGCAATGGTACCCGTTCCTCGAACAGGTAGAACTTCCCCTTTAATAACTTCATTTCAGTACCTCCGATCTCCAGATCCGGCCCCTACCACTGGTTGTGGCTATTAGGCGGTTGCCCACCGATAAAATTCATTAATTGATAATACGTCCGCAGAAAAAGCGTAATTATTTGGATATGTTAAATGAAAAAATTATCTGGTATGCCAATTTTATAAGCGGAATAATTCGACATATTCGATCAACGTATTGATAATAATTAATCATTGATGAAATACTGGCCTATATTGACCGATGTATGCTGGTGAAAAAATGTCGAAAAGTGTCAGGTGAGGGTAGTAGGCCCCCTTCTGTTTCAGGCAGCATTCAACTAAGCACCCTACCCGTCGGTCCTGAGAGTCATCCCGACTGTTTGGGCTTGCTCCGGTGGGGAGTCGCCGTTTCACCAAATCCCTGACCAACGTCACCGCCGGGCGGATCATCCTCGGTCAAGGCTGTGTCGTTTCTGCGCCCTTGCCCTGGCTCTAACCAGGCCGCTCGCGCGACCCACCTTCTCAATGGAGGGGGGACCTTCCTCAGCTGGGCTTGCGCCCTACCGTCAGCCGCCCTCCCTCTCCTGACGATGAATCGAAATCGTTCTTTCTATTTGAACATTAAGGCGGTAGGTGAGCCGAAATATCGAAAGGGCCACTTTTTTCGTACTATCAGAATGATTATTTAGATAGGTAGTTATACGCCGTTAACCTTTTTATTTCTGAGGTTAAAAAATGGCTAAAGTAGCTATCGTTGTAAATGGTGCAGAACCAAAATCTGTATACCCACCATTCGTGTTGGGAACGAGCGGCTTGGCTATTGGAAACGACGTAATAATGTTCTTCTGCCCCGCAGGTGGAACATGGTGCAAGAAAGGCGAGTTGGAGAAGGTCACCGGGAAGGGAATGCCGGATATGAAGGACCTCATAGAGAAGTTCAAGAAGCTGGGTGGAAAAATGTATCTCTGTGAGCTGGCCCTTGAGGCCAAGGACCTTAAGACTGAGGACCTGCGAACCGATATCGAGATAATCGGTGCTACTGAATTTATGACAAAGGCAAGCGATGCCACTGTCACCTTTTCGTTCTGATAGGGCGATCTAAGATCCTTTGGTGATTGGAGATGGCGACCTACAAGATCGACGCGCTGGGGCTTAAATGCCCCCAGCCAATATTGGAAGTGGCGGTCAAAGCCAGAGAATTAAAACCGGGAGATGTTCTGGAGGTCCTATCGGATTGCCACTCCTTCCCGAAGGATGTAAAGGCTTGGTGCGAAAAAACCAAGAGGGTCCTCCTGTTCGTCAACGACGAGGGAGGCAAGTTCAGAGCCCAGATACAGTTCTGAAAGCGATACGAATGAAAGGGCCTGGAGCAAGTGAAATGCACCTTAATTAGTGGTAACTATGCAAGATTTCGAACCGAGGATAGTCGGATTCCTCTGTAATTGGTGCTCCTATGCTGGAGCGGACCTTGCGGGAATGAACAAATTAAGCATTCCCGCTTCATTCACGCCGATCAGGGTCATGTGCTCATCCCGATTGGACCCTGTGCTCATACTGACAGCATTCCTGCGGGGAGCTGACGGCGTTCTGGTGGCGGGGTGCCATCCGGGGGACTGCCATTACGATACCGGCAACTACTATACCCGCCGCAGGCAAGTGCTCCTGAAGAAACGTGATAGGGAGCCTGGGGCTGGAACCGGAGAGGCTCCAGCTTTCCTGGGTATCGGCCTCAGAGGGGAAAAGGTTCGCTGAGGTGGTGAACGAGTTCGATCAGCGGGTCCGATCAATGGGGCCCAACTGTCCTAAAAACCAAAGCGAGCGTGTGAGACGTTATGGCTGGAAACAACACTGAAGTATTGGTCATCGGAGCGGGCGTCGCTGGTATCGAGGCAAGCCTGTTGCTTTCCCAGTCTGGCCGCCGAGTGCACCTTGTAGAGAAGAGTTCGTTCACTGGTGGCATGGCGGTCCTGTTCGAGCAGGTCTTTCCAACGTTCGAATGTGCTACCTGCATGCTTTCCCCTCGTCAACAGGAGGTGCTTCAGGATAGTATGATCGATCTCCTCACTCTTTCCGAGGTCCAACAAGTCGAGCCAGTCCCCCAGGGGTTCCGGGTCAAGGTTCTGAAGATGGCGCGATTCATTGACGCGAACGCCTGCATCGGTTGCGGGGCCTGCTACGAACCCTGCCCGATCAGCGTGCCTAACGAGGTGGAGTTGGGCCTGGCCACTAGGAAAGCGGTCTACGTCCCATTTGCGGGGAGTTTGCCCAATGTGCCTCAGATCGATAAAGAACGCTGTCTCCACTTCAAGGGGGAAAGCTGCCAGGCATGCAAGGACGCTTGTGTGTTCGAGGCCATCGATCTCGAGCAGAAGGATGAGCTGGTGGAGCTGGAGGTAGGGGCGATCATCGTGGCTACCGGTTCTACCCTGATCGACCTGCGGGACGTCGATCGCTATGGCTATGGGAAGCATAGTGGTATCTACAGCGCTCTGGAGCTGGAGAGGTTGTTCTCCTCGAACGGTCCGACGGGCGGGAACATTGTGCAAAGGGACGGAAAGGCTCCCCGTTCGGTGGCACTGGTCCATTGTGCCGGCCGCGAGGAACAAGGTTTCTGTTCATCGGTGTGCTGCCTTTACCTGCTCAAGTTCAACCGATATCTCCGCTCCAAGCTCCCCGACTGTACAGATCCATGAGCTCTATACGGATCTCTGCATACCTGGTCAAGGGGATCAGCGGTTCTTCATGAGGATGATGGAAGGTGGTACCGACCTGGTCCGGGCGAGCGGCCTGAACGTGGACACAAAGGGTGAGATGCCGGTGATCGAGTTCACCCGGTCAGGTGGAGGTAAGGGATCCTTGGAAGTGGACATGGTGATCCTGGCCCCAGCCCTGGTGGGCCGGCCGGATGGCGATCGCCTCGCTGGGGCCCTAAGCATCGACCTGGACGAACATGGTTTCTTCGCAGAAGGTGATGGGGGCCCGGTCAGCACGTCCCGGGAAGGAATCTACGTGATCGGTGGCGCCCAGGGCCCCAAGAGCATCGAGGCTGCGACAGCGGACGCCTACGCCGCAGTGGCCGAGATACTGGCAGCCGGCAACGAGGGGAGTGGTTGATCTGGCCCGTATCGGCGTGTTCATCTGCGAATGCGGTTCCAACATATCGGACAAGATCGATATCAAAAAGGTGATCGGAGAGCTCTCTGGGATGGAACAGGTGGTCCTGGTCGAGCCGTACCGTTTGATGTGCTCGTCCGAAGGTAAATCTTACCTTGAGGAACGTATCAAAAAGGAACGGCTCACCCATGTCGTGGTCGCCGCATGTTCTCCTAGGGAGCACCAACAGACCTTCATGGGGGTCTGCGAAACAGCGGGCATGAACCCCTACCTGATGCAGCTGGTCAACATCCGAGAGCAATGCGCCTGGGTCACCGAAGACCCCCAGAAGGCCACCGAGAAGGCCACCCGCATGATCAGAGCGGCCATCAAGCGGGTCGCCTACCAGAACTCCTTGCCCAAGAGAGAGCTGGAGATGAACTCAGATGTGCTGGTCCTGGGAGGCGGGATCGCCGGCATCGAGGCCAGCCTGTTGCTGGCCAGCCGCGGGCGTAAGGTCTACCTGGTGGAGAGGGAAGCGAAGTTGGGAGGGCTGGCGGCCTCCTTCCAAAGGGCTTATCCGAATATGACGGACCTTCCCCTGTTCCTGGAAGGTAGGATAGCGCAGGTGATGAAGGACCCCCACATCGAGGTGATGTCAGAGAGCGTTCTGGAACATGTGGTGGGCTTCTCAGGTAATTTTGAGGTTCGGTTACGTCGGGCCGGTGAGGGAGACGTGACCAAAGACATCGAGGTCGGAGCGGTGATCCTGACCACCGGCGGACAACTGTTCGATCCACACCGGATAAGAGGCAACGGCTATGGGATGGTGGACAACGTCATTACTGCCCTGGAGTTCGAGTCGATGAACCGGGCTGGTCCGATCCGGCTCAAAGATGGTTCGACCCCTTCCTCAGTGGCCCTCATCCATTGCGTAGGGAGGGAGGTCAAGGGCTACTGCTCCGGGATATGTTGCATGTACGGGATGAAGTTCTCCCGTTACCTGACCGAAAGCTTGCCAGGCATCAAGGTCTTTCACCTCTATTCGGATATGACCGTGCCGGGAAAGGATAACCAGAACTTCATGGAAGACACCTTGAAGGGAGGCCCTGAGCTGGTCCGTGTCGCCGATCCCCGGGTCCGCCAGGGAGAGCGTGGACCTACCATCGATTACTTGGACGAGAACGGTGGCACCAAGGGCCTGAGCGTTGATATGATCATTCTTCTGCCGGCCTTGGAGCCGCGGGCCGATGCGGTGGAGGTGGCCAAGCTTGTGGGGATCGAGACCGATGGCGAGGGTTTCTTTGCCCAGCAGCACCAGAAGCTCGGCCCGGTATCCGCTTCCAAGGAGGGAGTGTACATCGCTGGTTGTGCTCAAGGGCCCAAGGACCTCCACGACAGCATCGCCCAGGCCCAGGCCACCGCCGGCAGGGTGCTCGCTTCCCTCGTCCCAGGAAGGAAGATCGAGATCGAGGCCAAGACCTCCCACATCCTCGAATCGTTCTGCCAGGGGTGCAAGTCCTGCATCTCGGTCTGCCCCTTTGGGGCCATCTCCTTCGACGAGCAACGGAAGGTAGCAGTGGTCAACGAGGTGCTCTGTCGAGGATGCGGCAACTGTTCGGCGGCCTGTCCGTCAGGGGCGGCCGTGCTCAAACACTCGACCTATGGCCAGATCTATCAGGAGATCATGGAGGCGGTAAGATGACGGAGGCCTCACAGCAGCAGTTCAAGGCGGTTCGATTGGCCGATAGGGGAAGCATCTCGGCGACGCTTATCGACCTGCTCACCAAGGGAATGGAGAAAGGGGTCTTCGAGGCGGTCCTGGTTCCCATGAAAGTACCGCAAGGCGACGGCTTCGCATATATCATGATAAAGGACCGCTCGCTCCTGGCAGAGGCATGTCCTCTACCCCCGGTGGTGTCCATGCAGGGCGGGATCGCGCTGAGCGCCCTTACCCGTCGGGGCAATAGCCCGCTAAAGATCGCGGCGGTCATGAGGCCCTGCGAGATGCGGGCGACCATCGAGCTGGTCAAATTGGGCCAGGTGGACCTGACCAATGTCACGCTCATCAGCATGGATTGCCCCGGAGCGCTCCGATTGAAAGACTTCTCCCAGGACCCTCGGTCCGAGGAGACCAGGTTCGAGAAGGCCATCAGGGAAGGGAGGGATGATGATGTCCGGCCCATATGTCAGATATGCCATCGTTCCAGCCAGGTCTCGGGAGACCTACACCTGGGCCAGCTCGGCAGCGACGGTTCCTACCTGCCCCTCCTCTCGAACAGCCCCCAAGGCGATAAGGTCCTAGCTGCTCTGAGCCTGACCTCCGTCGAGGACGTGACGGCTTGGGGTTCGGGAGTGGCCAAGGTTACCGACCGTAGGGCGGCCGCCCGGGAGGCCTGGCACCTGGAGTACGAGGCTAACATCGAGGGGACCGAAAACCTTCTCAAGACCTTGGCCACGTGCATCGACTGCCATAACTGCATGAGAGTATGCCCCGTCTGCTACTGCCGGCTGTGCTATTTCGATTCGGACAAGATCAAGCACCCTGCGGACGACTATCTGGACCAGGCCAAGTCCAAAGGGTGCCTAAGGTTTCCTCCGGACATGCTCCTCTTCCACTTGGGAAGAATGACCCATATGAGCCTCACCTGCGTATCATGTGGGGCTTGCGAGGATGCCTGTCCCGCCTCGATCCCCATAGCTCGGATATTCAGCTACGTGGCCGATAAGGCCCAGGGCGCCTTTGATTATGTTCCCGGAAGGAGCCGTGACGATCCTCAGCCCCTGATCGTTTACAAAGAGCAGGAACACCTGGAGGAGGGAGAGTAGGATGACCAAAGGGATCACACTGGCTACCGGCCCAGAGGGTGGGCTCAAACTACTGCTCAAGCATTTGTTGGAGGGCGGTACGGTCCAGGGCATATTCGTACTTACGCGGATCGAGAACGGTAAGGTGGCCTATGCATTGGTCACCGACCCTGCTAAGATCGACGATAGCGCTCCTCTCTACCCGGTGATGCCGGTAAACCTCGGTCAGATCCTGCACCGATTCGCGGTAAGGAAGGGCGTTACGCGCCCGGTGGCGGTGGTGGCCAGGCCCTGTGAGCTCCGAGCGTTCGTGGAGACGATGAAGCGCCGCCAATGGAGCTTGGACAACGTCCTCATCATAAGCCATACCTGTCCGGGGGTATACACCCTGCGGACATCGGTAGAGCGGGACCTGGACGAGGAGCTGCCTGGCTATTGGGAACACGTACATACGAACACTATCAATACAGATCTCCGGCCGGCGTGTCGGTCCTGCACTGAGTTCGTCCCGTACACGGCCGATCTGACCTTAAGGCTGGTCGACGCGGGGAAGGACTGCACGTTCCTGGCGAACAATGAACGCGGTGAGCGTCTGATCGAGGGCCTGACCGGGAAAAGGATCGAGGGCGAGTTGGACCGAGAAAGGATCGAAGGCCTGCTGAACAAAAGGGCGGAGCAGAGATTCCAGTTACTGGGCCATCAGGCGAATATCAAGGGGCTCGATGACCTCGTCGGGACCTTCGGGAAGTGTATCAACTGTCACGCCTGCGGCCGGGCCTGCCCCATCTGCTCGTGCACCCTATGCGCCTTCGAATCGACGACCTATGAAAAGAACCCGGGCGATTTCGATCAGGCACTGCTGAAAAAGAAGGGCGTGCGGCTCCCTCCCGACACCATGTTCTTCCACCTCGGGAGGATGCTGCACATGGCCGTTTCCTGCGTGGCCTGCGGTTCCTGCCAGGATGTCTGCCCGGTCGAAATACCGGTCTCCCTGGTGTTCAAGAGGGTCGGGGAATCCCTCCAGAAGACATTTGGCTACGTGCCTGGGAGGGACCTGAAAGAACCGTTGCCGGTGAACACGTTCAACGTGGAGGAGTTCATCGAGGTCGAGGAGTAAGAGGTGCAACATGGATGAGATCGAGGACACGAAGATAATCGCCTTCCTATGCAATTGGTGTTCCTATGCCGGAGCGGACCTGGCCGGGGTAAGCCGGCTCCAGATGCCTACCAACGTCCGCAATGTCAGGGTGATGTGTTCGAGCCGGGTGAACCCCGTATTCCTCCTGAAGGCCTTCCTAGGCGGCGCTGACGGTCTGCTCGTGGCGGGCTGCCACCCCAAGGACTGCCATTACACTCGAGGCACTTACTTTACCCGCCGCCGGATCGTCCTCCTGAAGAACATTCTCGAGACTCTTGGGTTGGAGGATGACCGGTTAAAACTGACCTGGATCTCAGCCTCGGAGGGGAGGAAGTATTCCGAGGAGGTCAAGGACCTGGCCGAGCGGGTGAACAAGTTAGGCCCCAATCCGACCAGGAGCGAGATCTTCCTGTAGGGGGGAACATGGGCGGAGCAGATGATCGGTCGATGCTCATGAGCGGCTCTGGGAGCAGCTAGGGTCGCTGGCCACCACGCGACCATTGACCACATCAGCCTTTATCAGGGTTTTTATCTTCAAGGCCAGTTCTTTCTCTAGCCTTTCCTTCCCCGTCCCCTTTTCGATCACCACGATCACATCCACGACCACCACCCCCATCGACATCAGCGCCCGCACGATCGAAGACAGCGTGCCTCCGGTGGAGACGATGTCGTCCACGACGACGACCCGGTCCCCTGATCTGAGACCATTGATATACATCTGGCATTTCGAGTACCCGGTGATCTGGCAGACGCTGATCTCCCCCGGCAGGCCGTACTTACGCTTCCTCACGATGTTGTACGGGATCCCGGTGCGGAGGGACAACGGTATGGCCAGAGGTATGCCCATGGCCTCCGGGGCCACGATGAGGTCGCAATCAAGGTTAGCTATATCCATGATGCGGTCGATGATCTCATCCAGCACCTTCGGGTCCATGAAAGGGATGCCGTCGGTGATCGGGCATACGAAGTAATCGTAGCCTCCCATAAGGACGACCGGGGACTCTTCTACGCACTTCTTCAGAAGGCTAGGCATCAATACTGTGAAACCGCTCGCGGGCTTATCTATCCGTCCATCATCCATTACCGGATTCACGAACTTCATGTGAACACTATCGTACAGCCCCCGGTCCCCGAGCTTGAGCTCAGGAACGACCAGCAAGGATTGGAACGACAATGTCGCGAACGGCTCGGGCAGGGGGCACCCGAGGCCCTTGACGAATTCGTTGATCTCCACTTCCTTTATGGCCACCTCTTTGCACGGCCGATCGCTCATCAGGCCGGCGATGGGAAGTTCGAGCCTCCTTATCCGTTCACCACCGATGGCGATATAGCCGCCACCCTGAAGAGTTAGGCCGTTGATGGCGGCGGCCAGCACATCATGGTTCGTTCCCACTACGATGATGTTATGAGAATCGTGGGCCACCGATGAGGCTATCGCCCCGGACCTAAGACCGAACCCCTTGACGAATGCTAACGCAGGCTTAGCCTCGGCGTATCGATTTACGACCGCCAGTAGCAGGACGTCCTGAGAACTGTCTGGTACGACGTGTCCATCGACGACCATCAGTTGGGCCACTTTTGCGCGGCTGGTGATATGGTCCGGTCTGACCTCGATGACCCGGACCATGGCCACCTTGCCCGCCGCCTGGATCATCAGGTCGGCCCTATCGATGGCCAGGCGAGGCATGGTAGGGGCCATGGAAGTGGGCCTTGTGTTGAACAGGGGAACCCCGTTCTTGGCCACGAGTTTTCCGCCGATCCAGGTCTCCAGTACCTTGAACTCACTCAGGTCCTCGACCACTACGAGATCGGCAACCCCGCCGACCCGCAGCGTGCCCCCCTGCAGGCCATAGTGTTCGGCCGGCCACAGCGTGGCCGCTCGAACGGCGTGCATCGGGTCGACCCCGCCCCCCACCGCTTTCTTCAGGAGACCGTCGAGATGCCATCTGATGAGGTCGACGGCGTGAAGGTCGTCGGTGACCAGGAAGTGCCTGTGCTCTCGGGCGAACGGCAGGAGCATCTCAAGGTCCTTGGCGGCACTTCCTTCCCTGACCATGATCGTCATGCCCTTGCGGTACTTCTCCTCTGCCTCCTCCAGGCTCACGCACTCATGATCGGTGGTTATGCCCGCTGCGATATATCTGTCCAGGTCGACTCCTCTAAGGTCCGGGCAGTGGCCGTCCACTGGCTTACCCAGCAGCTTGGCCACTTCTATCTTGGCAATCATCTCGGGGTCGCCATTGATCACGGCCCAGTAGTTCATCACCTCACCCAGAGCGACGCAGTCCGGTCGGCGCATCATTTCCAGGATATCCTTCCGCTCCAGTACCGCTCCGGCGGTCTCCCATTTTGTAGAGGGCACGCAGGGGGGAGCAGTGAAGTAGAAGCGAAGTGGCGTCCCCCCTCCGTCCTCGATCATGAACCTGATGCCCTCCATTCCAGCAACATTGGCGATCTCATGTGGGTTGGTCACCACCGCGGTGGTTCCGTGCAGGACCGCCACCTCGGCGAAGCGGCACGGTGTGAGTAGCGACGACTCGATATGGATGTGAGCATCGATGAGGCCGGGCAGGATGTAATGGTCCGGAGCATTGGTCAAGCGAGCTACATGTGCGATGATACCCTGACGAATGGTCAAACGGGCCGGATAGATATCTCCACCGAGCACGTCCACTATCTGGCCGGTGACTTGATGTTCCATTGGACTGGCCAGTTCGTCATGTAAGGCATTCGTCACAGATCGCCCCATGGAAGAATTCCATCAGAAGATGCCCATAATACTTTGGTTCGATAGGAGCAAGTCCCTTCGTGAAGGGTAGAGGTCCGCTCAACGCCCCATCCCATTGCTGTATCGGATGCCCCCGTCGAAAGGTGTCAAGACCGTCAAGAAAATATCGTGAGAACGACGTTAGATGGCCATCGAGGCAGAGCCTAGGTGAAAATATATGAGCACCGTCGTTTGCATCGGGGGAGGAATGTTCGGCTCCAAGGCAGCTTTGGCTAGCCGGCGGAGAAGTGCAAAGGTGCTGGTGATTGACACCAACGAAAGCTGCCAGGCAAGCAAAATAGCCGATCTTATCACTAAGGATGTGGACTCCATCCTCCACGCCGCCCCCGGAGAAGTGAGGTTATTCATCGGTGAGGGGGCCTCCACGCTCGATGATATCCTTGCTCATTGGGTCCCCGACCTCGTCGTCCCCGCATCAAAAGGCCATCTCGCGGCCCATCTGGCCGTAGAGCATTGTCGTAGGCAGGGGAGGAGGTTGGAACCCATCTCACCAATGCAAGGACTGGCAGGCGCGCTCCCCCCTGGCTCGGTACTTATTTCTGACGATAAGCTCGGTGTCATTGTGACCAGCCATATGGCGCAGGGAAAGATGTGCCGAGAGGACTGCGAGCAGCCCGAGATATGTCCAGTGAGCGGGACTCTGATCCCTTCCCCCATGCATCACTCCATAGAGGAAGCATTTAGCGGGTCGGTGGACCGGCAGTTCGTGATGGTGACCACGGGGACCGGTCAGTTCGGCGGCATAAAGGGTTCGGACCTGAAAGTGATGCTCGCCTCTCTCGACGACCTGAAGGAAGGAACGACCTGTGGGATCGCCACCGCCTGCAGGTGCCATGGCATCATAAATCTATTTCGGATTCTTGGTCTGATCTGATCCTAACAAAAGATGTCCTTTGAATTTGGATCGACGGTGCTCGATGTTAGCTCCCATTCATCATGGACCTTTGCCTATGTTCGGCTCTTCAGTGACAATTTTGAAGTTGAACATCGGCGTCTTCAGTAGACCGAAAAGCCTAACCCAGATCGGCAGGACCATCTCAACACCACGCGCTGTGGTGATGTCCCCCATGTCGATAACATCCCTCCAACCATAACCTTCTAGAATGTGCATGACCATTCTTTTCGCCTCCGCATCGTTACCGCTCAAGAAGGCATGATGGTCCCCTTCCAATAGTTTTCGGGGATCCACCTGCAGAATTGCATTCACGGTGTTGAGCGTTTTGACCACTTTTACCTTCGGAAATGTCCTCTGGATCTGTTCGCCCAGAGAATCGGTGTTGGAGATGAATAGGGAGGGAGGCATGCCCTTGGAAAAGTCAAGCGGATTGGTGATGTCAATGAGAACCTTGCCCTGCAGATTCGTGTCCCCAGCCGAACGAAGCGCTTCTAGTGCATGCATACCATTGATGGCATTGATCAACAAGACGCCATGTTTGGCCGCTTCTGGAAATGATCCCAGTTTCACACGCGGGTTCCTGCTGAGCCATTCTTTGAGCGGGGCGTTCCCCATTGCGTCATATCCACTGACCGCCAAGGACCTGTCCACATCTCTCGTTCCCATGATGACCTCATGACCCAATTCCGAAAGCTTTGAGGAATGCGACCGGCCCACTATGCCAGTACCGAGAATACCTATCCTCAGCCTATCTACCCTATCTGCACTGGTCCATGTTGCAGTCCATTGCTCATCACTGTTACGGTCGCGTATGCTCCCATACGCTCGGGTCTCAGGGATACGATCGGAATATGTGGGTGGAGGGGCGACCCCATAGCGGGAAGATAAGGTGGCACCAACGCTGATCGTCCGGGATGGGATCAGCGATAGTAATTAATCGTTCTCGGCAACGCCGATGATGTTTTATCGATACCTGCAGGCTCTTCAATCTCAGCGCCCTAAATTGTGCATCTGGACCTCCCCATGTTTCATTGTCCCAGCTCTGCCGGTAATCAGCTGCGACCACCATGTCGAATATCATGGCCCAGGATAAGGTTTATATTTGACCCCAGTATAAGGTGGAACTACAAGCAGGGGTAGCCAAGCTTGGCCAACGGCGTAAGATTGAGGGTCTTATCCTTAGTGGTTCGTGTGTTCAAATCGCACCCCCTGCACCAGCTATTTTCATTCTCACTTTTACTTTAAAAATGACGGGGGCGAGCGACCCGCCCATTTTTGGATAGGATTGGCAACGCGCTTGTTCCATTTCCTACCGGGATTGAAGAGGGATCTGCGATCTGCTTATTCGAATCGCAAGACCTCCGCCGGGGACACCTCGTTCGCTCCTCGGGCCGCCGGGACCACGATGAGCATGGTGGCCAGGAATGTCCCGATGCCGACCAGGAGTATCGCTTCCCAGGGGATCACAAAAGGAAAATTCACTGCTTTGAACCCGGTGTCCCATAGATGGTAACCGACCACTATGCCCAGGGCCGAGCCGATCAGAATGCCCAGGATCGCTATGAAGCCGGCCTCCAGGGCGAAATTGACAACCACCAGGCGCGCTTGGTATAACTAATCGCCCGCATGACCCCTATCTCGATCCCCCGCTCGCGGATGGAGCGTATGGGGATTATGCCCAGTCCGGTGATGCCGACGATCAGCCCCATGCCCAAGAACGCCCCCATCAGGTTAAAGAAGATCTCCGTTTGATCGACCGCCTCCTTGGCCACTGCCTTCATGGAGATGGTGTTCATCTGATAGTTGAAGAACTCGCTCTGGAGCTATGTGGCTTGTTTGTCCGAGCCCAGCTCCGGAGCCAACTTGATCGGGAAAAGGTTGTTGCTCGGTACATGGAGACCGTCCCTTACAAAGGCCTCCTGGATGAAGGAAAGGTGTCCTATCGGACAGCTGAAGCCTAAGCATATATTCGTGGTCGAAGGAGAGCAGGACTTCCAGAAGGCGTTAAGCCAGAAGCTGGTCCACTGAAGCGTCTTAAGAACACACAAATAAACCCTTCTCCCTAGATCATGTGAGGCTTCACGATGCAAGAGCAACATGCCTTGCCCAATGACATCGACCCAGAGAAGATCGGATCATTTAAAAGAAGCATAGAGGGCGATCTACTTCGGCCAGGGGATAAAGGATATGATGATGCAAGAAAACTGTTCAATGGATTGATCGATAAAAGGCCGGCGCTGATCGCTAAATGCACCAGTGTGGGTGACATCGTTCAATGTGTGAACTTCGCCCGTGAGAATCGTATGCAATTGGCGGTCAGAGGCGGCGGTCATGGTGTGGCGGGAAAGGCGTTGTGCGATGATGGTCTGGTCATAGATCTCTCCCTTATGAGGGGAGTAAGGGTCGATCCCGAGCAGCTGAGGGCGGTGGTCGAGCCAGGAGCCCGCTGGCAGGAGCTTGACCTGGCGGCCCAAAGATTTGGGCTTGCCACCACGGGGGGGCGAGTCTCCACGACCGGGATCGCCGGATTCACCCTAGGTGGTGGTGCAGGGTGGCTGATGGGCCGATGCGGCTTGGCGTGTGATAACCTGGTCTCAGCTGATGTCGTTACTGCCGAAGGCGAAGTGGTCAGGGCGAGCCATCATGAGAACCCCGATCTGTTTTGGGCCCTAAGGGGGGGAGGAGGCAACTTCGGTGTGGTCTCATCCTTCGAGTATTCACTTTATCCCGTTAAAACAACGCTCTCTGGTCTGCTCGCCTGGCCCAGGACAAAGGCTCTTGAAGTGATGAGGTTCTTTGGTGATTTCGCCCTACGGGCCCCCGATGACCTGGGCCTGGTCTTTGCTTGTGTCACCGGACGGGATGGACGGCCGGCGGTCACTGTGACCACATGCTGGATCGGAGAGATCGAGGAAGGGATGAGGGTACTTGCGCCCATTCGAGCGTTCGCTTCACCGAGCGTTGACACGATCGCTGAGATGCCGTACGATAAGGTCCAGATGATGCTTGACTACACCGGTGTCTGGGGCTCCCGCAATTATTGGAAATCTGGCTTCATTCCCGAGCTGACCGTTGAGGCGATGAGGACGATCATAGATCACACTGAGAATATGCCCTCGCGTTTATCAGCTATACATCTTTGGCTCCATCATGGGGCCGCCAATCGGGTGGCCGAGGACGAGACCGCTTTTCCCAACAGGTCATTCCCCTTCAACCTCCATATCATTGGGGCTTGGGAAGACCCCGATATGGACGCTGATGGTATTGAGTGGGCGAGATCCCTATGGGGGGACATGATGCCGCATTTTGCTGACAGGGCCTATGTCAACTTCGATGACCTGAAGGATTCTGGCAGGATCAGAGCGGCCTACGGTCCCAACTATGGGAGGCTGGTCCGTGTCAAGACAAAATATGACCCGAGCAACCTGTTCCGCTCTAACCAGAACATCATGCCAGAGGGAAAGAATGACCGCTAGTGGAGCGGGAGAGTAAGTGCATCGCTTCTTTGCTTGCATGACGGGCATCGTTACCTCCTTTGGTCCAAGGGTCAGTGATCCCCACCGTCTGGTTCATCAGTTAAACCCCCGGTGGGCCACGAGTGCATTGAGAAAGATAGATGGGCCGGGTCTCGGCTCATCTTTCGACGTGGTCCAAATGACATATGCTAGAATAGCTTGGTGAAAGTTCAGGCCCGGCAAGAGGGAAGGAGCAGTGGGTCGGATGGATGGTTTCCTCGATGAGGCCAAAGCAGCCGATGGGTACCAGGGGCTGATCTCACTGCTCTCCATGAACAACCCCGATCGTGCCACGATAATCACCCTTTGGGATTCCGAAGAAGCGATGAGGGCAGTTCAGAGCGGAGTCTACCAGAAAGTTGTAGCAGTGCTATCGAACCTTATCGACGAACCACCTCAAGTGGCAAACCAAGAGGTCCAGACCTTCGACGTGGCCCAGATATTGGCTTAGGCACCGGCATCATCGATCCGACCGTGAACGATCGAGCACGGCCGAACCTCCTTTTTCAGCGATGAGGGCAGATACTCAGATCAGCCGCTTTCCTGCTCCTGCACCGGAGGCGCAATCGTAGACCTCGGTGACCTTCAGGATGAGAAGCGAACGGCACTTGAGCTCTGCCTTCCTGGCACTGACCATGCCCTTCATCTTCTCATAGTCCTCGCCGGAAGAGGCCACATTCACGTCGGCCTTGATCTTCAAGCATCCTTTTACGCCCTGGGTCCAAACATAGATCGAGGCCCTAGGGTTCTCCTGGACGTTCTTCAGGGTGTTGTCCATGAACTGATTGCCGATCCAAATGGTCTCGGGGTCCATCAGGAATACCGAACCCACCGGCGCGACATTGGGGTCGCCGCTCTTTGACGCTGTGGCCAGCGGGAAGTACTTGGTCGCGTTGAACGCTTCGATCATTTCGGGTGTAAGTTTGACCATGGCAAGAAATCATCATTTCTGGTATATGTCACTTGAGAACGGCTGTTCGTCCCCTTCGCTTTAGGCATCGGGTCGCTTCAGGGCTATCAAATAACGGGATAGAGTATAAGTTGACCTGAACCATGGGTGATAGCGATGGAGCCGCTGGAGATAAGCACGTTATTCCCGCCTATGGACCAGGCGTGGCTAGAGCATTCAAGAAAAAGGTTCGCCAGCCCTTTCATGGGGACCAAGTATGACCGGATATCGGTCGACCCGATGATGCTCTCCCATGCGGCCGTGGCTTGCGGCTACACCATCGGTGATTTCTACCGGACCCCTGAGCTGGGGGCTCATTGCGTAGCCTACGCCTCCCAGCTTTACGATCTTCTTCCGGTCACCCACTGGTACTTTTCTCTACCCTGGATCACCGAACTGGGGGCGCAGGTCCATTATTCGAACGTTCTGCCGCCGACCACCCGTGATGCCGTGGTCTCCTGCCCCGAGGATGTGGAGCGGATCGAGGTTCCCGGGGTCGAAGAGATCAAGAAGGGGTGGACCTTCCAGCAGATGACCCGTGCCAACGATTATATCCAGGAGCACCTGCCCCAGATGTTCCTGCCCATGGCCTCGGTCTCCGACCTGCCCGGCTCGGCTGCACAGCTTTGTGGGGTGGAGAACTTTATCATGTGGACGCTGTCCGAGCCCGATCTGGCCCATGTTCTCACGAAGAAGTACACCGAGACGGCGATCACCGGGGCGGAGGTCATCGCCGATAAGTACGGAATGGCCATGATATCCACCGGGTCGGTCCTGGGGAACAATGATATATTCAGCGACCAAGCGGTCATGGAGTTCTCGGCGAGATATCTCAAGAAGTTGGTGGACGGGGCGTTCCGCAAGGGGGCCGGACCTCAGGTCTTCTACCACATGTGCGGGAACCATGAGACCGACTACAAGATCTTCAAGGATGTTCTGATGTGGTCCCCGTTCACGATAATCCATGTCGGTTACGAGGGACAACAGGTCTTCCCCACCGGCAAGCTGGTCAAAGAGTTCGGTAACCTCGCTACTATCATGGGCTCGGTGGACACCAAGATCATGATCAACCCGAACCCCAGGGCGGTCTACGATCAGGCCAGCAGGCAGATCATTGAAGGGCGGGACAGCCCCAATGGTTTCATCCTGGGCACCGCCTGCGAGACGCCGCCCTTCACCCTTCCAGGCAACATCCTGGCCATGGTAAAGGCGGCCAAGGACCATGGGACGTATGGCAAGTGGTGATTTCACCACTGTCGGGTCGGTGTTGACGACCACCACCCGTCCCGGCCGTGACAGGTCTGTCGCTCGACATACACCGTCATTCCTTGGCCGAAGGGCACTTGAACGTTTGGACCAGTTGGTTGAAAATGAATTTATCCAGCACAGCTAAAAGGGCCGAACGCAGCTTGTAAGCATCTATCTAACTTTATATTTAATGATGGCCGGAGGGCTAACGAAGATATCTTCGATCGCAGACAGTGATCGTTAAAAAATCAAAATCCCTTGGGGCCTAATTATAAGAAAAAAAGGTTGGAGGACAGGTTTAGAACCTGTCCTTGGGCTTGTGCTTCTGGAAGCAGTCCCTGCAGTAAACCGGCCTTCCCTCGGTCGGCTTGAACGGTACCTGGGTCTGAGCTCCACAGTCGGAGCACTTTACGTCATGCATTTCACGGGGTTCGCGGCTGTAGCCGCCCTCTCTCTTGTTTCCGTACATTACTAATCTACCTACTGTTGATTATATCCCAAAAAAATCCTTACGGACCCTTTTAGACGGAAATGGACTAGGCCCTTCTAGTATTTATACAAATGCTTTTGTAGGGAAAATTGACATCGATCCTAGGCGCGTCGACTTTCCCGGGACTTTGATATGCGAAGGGGTGGTCGGTTTATAGTGGTAAGTCCTCACAGTTTTCTCCATAGGTCCGATTTGCAAGGATTTATATCTGAAGGTACATAATGGAGAGGCTGCCTGAACGCGCCGCCGGCACACATCCAGTATGCCGATCGGTCGGCGCGTATAGCCTTGGCAGATAAATCGAACGAGATGTATACATGACTGACAAAATCAAAACAGAGTGCGAGAAGTGCGGCGCCAAGTTCGAGACCATCGATGAGCTCGGTGAGCACATGGAAGACGTTCACGGTGAGATGCAGAGAAAGCGCGTTATCCCTCGTAAGAAGCCTAAGAAGAAGTAAGCAGGATTTGAGAGGCCGGGTCGAGCCGGCCGACCTGCATCCAATGGTAATCCATCCTAGCCATTATTATTAGTCATAGGCAGGATCGGTTCCCCTTTACATTATTATCTGTTTATCACTGGGCCATGTGCCGCTTTTTCGATAGCTCTCCATCATTATTACACTGCCCCGGTCTTGTCCAAGTTTCAAGTACTGACCCGGAGCAAGAACGTGGGACTCATAAAGAGTACCAAATAAGGAGTCGCCAATAATTCCGTTCTCAATGGCCGCCGATGCATTGGAAGAAGATTCTTGGCGGTGCTCAAGGCACCGCCATCGATGCGTTCACCGCCACGGATAGTGCTTAGCTCTCTTATCGGACCAGCCCTCGAGGCCGTACTGACGGATCATGTTGTGGTTATATTCGATGGTCTTGCCATGGAATCTTTTTAGGGCAGCCAGCTTCGTACAGCTACTGCTATCTTCACATTCCCAGCAGCCACGATATCCATTCATCTTCACGCAATCGCGGATGATGCAGACCTTCTTCCCTCCGCCGGCGGCGCAGGGCCCACGACATTCTATGCCCTCGATCTCGTCAAGGACCCGCACGAAGATGGGGTAGTCCAACAGCTTACCATTGGCCTGCGCGCGCAGGTATGCGTACTGATCGAACTGTGCCTCGTCCAGAGCCTTCTTCAGCTCCTCTACAGCCTGGAACACTCTCTTATCGCGAGGTATACACTCGCCGCAATAAAGGCCACAATATGCGGTACGGTCGGTCGATTCGGACATGATGCTCAATCCCCCAAGGTCCTGTAGCCTGTTTGAATCTTTCGCAAGCTCCTCTCGATCCAAGGAGCACCACCGTAAAATAGCATCCTAGGTGTAATGGGCGTGACGGCTGGAGGAAAGTTCCGCAATTCAACATTTTTCCTTCTTTTCTTCCACGGTCGTCCCGTGTCCATCGCGATATTTGTTCATAGTGGCCGATGCGATGCGCTCGGCATCAGCCTCCGAACGGCCCTCCTAATTTTCCTCAGAATCCTTGACATGCTCGTACATCCTGTTCATCTTAGGGCCCCTTACTCCTCTGGGTGGCATTCTACTGCCTCTTGAAAGGGTGGATTTTCGGCCCTATTGGAAAGATGCCCGCCGTAGCTGCGCCCCAAGTGACTGTTGGTGGATCATGTTGCTGTCATGTCGTATGATGGCTCGAGGGTCCTAACGATCTCAATAAGAGTGTTCTGAACGCCTCATCTCGTTCATTACTGGGGGAAGACGAAGGCTGGCACCATTCTAGTCGAGAGCATTCCCTCCACCGCTCGGTCCCTCATTACGTCTTTGATGATGTCATGACGGATACAGCGGCGCTCTTCCAGCAACATGGGGAGGATGGCCTCAGCCGTTTTCACTCTTATCGAGCGGGAGGTTCACTGCATCCACTCCCCACTCTTTCAGGAAAGTGTTCAGCCACCAGAAGATGTCGTGCTCCTTGACCGTAGCTCGAAGGGCCTGGATATGCCTCAGCTTTTCCTCAGGGGTCATGGTCAAGGCCTTGAGGATGGCTCCAGCGGTCATATCCACGTCGTAGGGGTTGACAATGAGGGCTTCCTTCATCTCCTCGCTGGCTCCGGCGAACTCACTGAGGATCAGGACCCCCTGATCATTGACCGTGACGTACTCCTTTGCTACCAGGTTCATGCCGTCGACCACAGGGGTGATCATGGCCACGTCCGCGATCTTAAACAAAACCAGTAGCTCATCCCCCGGAATGTGTCGATTCATGTAGATTATGGGCGTCCAGTGGGGGAGCTGAAACCGGCCGTTCACTCGCCCTACAGTCTCCTCGATCTGCCGTTTCATGTCCCGATACTCGGTGATGATCGAGCGGGTCGGCGAGGCCACCTGGACGAAGGAGATCTTTCCCTGATACTTGGGATTGCTCTCCAGGAACCTTTCGAATGCGAGGAACCTGTTCAGTATCCCCTTGGTATAGTCCAGGCGGTCCACTCCCAGCAGTATGTTCTCGATGCCCATCTTGCGCTTGAGCCGGACCGCTCTCTTTTTTATGGTCTCCGCCTCGCTCTGCGTGCGATAGCTCTGGTAATCGATACCGATGGGGAACGTTTTTGACATTAGTGACGTGGCCGTCCAGCTCGACGGCCGAGTCGGTGATCGTAGCCTCCGGAAATTCCTTCCTGATGGAGTTGAGAAAATTATTCGAATAGGTGGTGGTGTGGAAGCCCAATAGATCGGCGCCCAGCAGCCCCTTCATGAGCTCCTTGCGCCAAGGTATGCAAGAGAACGTTTCCACGGATGGGAAGGGAATGTGCCAGAACAGGGCGATGTTGGCGTGCGGTATCTGCTCTCGAACTTTGGCGGGAACGAGACAATAATGGACGTCCTGGATCCACAGATTGTCGCCATCGTTCATCTCCTCGACCGCAGCCGCCGCGAATTTATCATTGACCTTCTTGTAGGTCTCCCAGTAATCGCGATTGAACTGGGCATTCTCCTGGAACATGTGGCACACCGGCCAGATGATCCTGTTACAAAAGCCATAATAGTAGTCGGCCACCTCCTTGGTCGACAACCAGACCCGTCTCAGAGTGTATCTGGGGCATTCTGGGGGGACCATGATCCTTCCGGCCTGGTCGCTCACCTCCATATCTGCGCTCCCGCTCCCCCAGGCGATCCAGGTCCCCTGGGTGGCCTGCATCACTGGGTCCAAGGCTGTCACCAGTCCACCGGTCGGCACCTTGCATCGTATCCCTCTCTTGCCCCTTTCGTGAATATAGGGCTCTCTATTCGACATTAAAATGATCTTCGATCCGTTCTTCATCCAGACCTGGATTCAATAGAAACCCACTGGTATTTAACATCAAAGCTGAATAGTAAAATAATATAATCATCCAAATATGGTATTACGTGGGCTGATTATCTCTAATGATACCTAGTTGCCAACATTTCTTAAAAAGGCCAGGGGTAGGAGCGGGGCCGATGATCGCACTGACCCACCTGGTCCTGGCCTTGTTGCTAATAAGGGTATTCGGTCTGGACCGCAACGCCGCGTTCGCCACCCTTTTATTCGGGGTGTTCATCGATCTCGACCATCTGTTCGGGATGGTCAACTTCTTGATGAAAGAGGGCCCGACAAATGCCCTGAACGTCGATGCTGCCTTGGCCTCAGATATTCAGTGGAAGAGCCTTCTGCACAGCCCGGAGGGCATATTGTTCGTGGCACCGGTGGTCCTGGTAACGCGGTGGACGATCCCTTTGTTGGCATGGGGACTGCATCTGGTGATGGACTATGTTCAGATGAACTATCTGGGCATATCCTCCCCCACCGAGATCGTGCTGCTCGTCACCATGGGCATAGGGCTACTTTACCTGGAACATCAGGACTATGTGGCCGGAACAGAAAAAGTCTCGTCCCGCGGGTTTCTGGACTGGGAGGTGGCCAAGCTCTTGAGCTTCGCGGACAGCCTGCCCTTCGTCCACTATTTCAGAAAGAAGAGAGGACCTCGAGGTACTTCCTCGTGAAATCTCTGGTCCCCAGCCCCCCGCCCACGTCCCTGGTACGGATGCCCAGGTCAAGGGCTCGGGGGATCGAACCCTCCACCCGTTCTGCCTTGTGACCCATGCCGAGATAACGAAGCATCATTGCCGCTGAGAGAATGGCGGCCACCGGGTTCGCCCGGTCCTGCCCCGCGATATCCGGAGCTGAGCCATGGGTCGGTTCGAACAGGGCGAACCTCTCCCCCATGTTCACGGATGGAGCAAAGCCAAGTCCGCCCACCAGCGCGGCGGCCTCGTCCGATAGGATGTCACCATAAAGGTTCAAGGTCACCAGGCAGTCCAGCTTCTTCGGCTGGAGCACCAGGGCGGCCGCGGCAGCATCGACCAGCAGTTCACGTCCCTCCAGTCCGCTGTCCTTGATCCGTTCCCAGAACAATTCACGGAACAATCCGTCGGAACGGCGCAGAACATTGGACTTATGCACGCAGGTGATGCTCTTTCGCCCTTCCGTTTGGCAGAGCTCGATCCCTTTGTCTACGATGCGTTGGCAGGCCTTCCGGGTGACCTTACGTTCGGTTATGATCCCGTCCGGAAGCTCTCTTTCTACCCCGGCGTACATGCCCTCGGTGTTCTCCCTAACAATGACCACATCAAGGTCCACCAGGCCAATAGATGGATGAAGCCGCTTCACTGGTCGGATGTTGGCATACAGGTCGAAGGTCTTCCTCAGGAAGAGAAGCGGTGAGCGGTAGCTGGGATCGTAGGTCGTTGGGGAGGTAATCGCCCCGAACAGCGCAGCATCGCTCTCGTTCAGCAGGTCGACGGTGCGCTCGGGGAGGTAAGAGCCATGCCTCTGGAAGCAGGCCAATCCCATCTCTGCCTCGGTCATTTCTAGGTCGGCGTCCACCGCTTTGAGGACCTCTACCGCCGAACTGATGACCTCGGGGCCGATGCCATCCCCCCCGATCACCGTGATCTTTTTCATCGCTTCTCAAGCCTCTCGATGAGACTGGCCACGATGATCGGCAGGGTGATCGTCGCGTCCCCCTCCACGGTCACATGGTCGGCGGTCTCCTTGACCTTGCCCCAGGAGACCGCTTCACGGATCTGGGCCCCCGATAGCGAGCCGTCATACTCGACCGCAGTGGTCAGGTAGATAGCATGGTCCAAACCGCCCCGGAACTGGTTCCACCAGATGGTATGGTGCTTGGATATGCCCCCTCCTATCATGATGGCACCGCTCTCCTTGGCGTCGAACACCATGTCCATGAGGTCCTGCTCGTCCTGGAACAGATCCACCCGAAGTTTGCGATGTTCCTGCCAGTACATCCAAAGCTGGCTGCCGAAGGAACCATCGGTGATGCCCGGTATGAACACCGGTATGTTGTTGCGATGGCACCAGTAGGCCATGGAGCCCTCGTCATCCAGACGGGCTCCCACCTGGTCCACCAGTTCGCGGGTAGAGATGGAATCTCGCCCCTTCAGGATATCCTTGAACATGGGCATCAACTTTCGTTCCAGGACAACACCGTAACTGGAATTTGGCACCAGCACATTGCCGAGGCGGTTCACCCCCTCGCGATGCAGCTTGGCGTCATCCATCAGGAAATCGCCGTGATAGTAGCTCTTCCACGAACGGGCCAGGTCATGGTCCATGGTGCCGCAGGTAGTGATGATCACATCGACCAGCTTCCTTTTGACCAGCTCGACGATGACCCCCCTGGTCCCGGTAGCCATGATGCAGGCAGGGAATGATAGGAACGTCAGTACAACCGTCCTTACGGACCATCTTCTCGACGATATCCACCGCCTCAGATAGTTTCCTGCCGGTGAAGCCACCGGACTGCTTTAGCTGGACCATCAGATCGTCCACGGTCATCTCTCCATCGATCTTGATGTCCTTGACCGGTCTCTTGGCTTTCATTTATGCGAACTCCTTTCTCGACGGTCAAATGCAACCCCCTGGACCTTAATAAAAATTGGCATGGGTGAGACGATAGGGACAGGGTACGACTGCTCATTGAGGCCTTATTCCCAGGCAGCCAGTATCTTGGACAACCCCTCCCGGGACCCCGCCTCCCCGTCATTGTTGTCCAGCACCGTCCATTCAGAGGATAGCATGACGACCTTGTCACGCACCTTGATCAGGTCGGCCAGGTTCTCGAACATCTCCTCCTTGTCGTCCCTCATGGCCATCCGGCGGAGAGCCGTCTCAGGGGTCACGTCGACCAGCAGCAGCCTCTTCGGGAGGGGCAGCAGCTTGGTGATGACGTCATAGCCTCTTTGAGCGTAGCGCTTGGGAAGGTACGCAGCACCCATTACGTACCTGACGAACACGATGTCATCGAACTCCCTTTTCCACTTTTTTAACCTGGACACGGAGATGAGGACATCCAGTATGTAGAAAAGGGTAGAAAGGGCATACATATGAAGCCCCTTGTTTTGCAGGGATCGGCGAGCGATCATCCCGGTCAGTCGGTCGGAGGGGTGCATCTGGACCAGAACTTTCTCCCCTTGGGCCTCGTAATGCTCCTTGATCCAATTGGCCACCGTGGTCTTGCCGGAGCCGTCCAGACCCTCGACCACGATCCAGCGTCGCAGGTTCAGGCCCCCGCTAGCAGCCCTTCCACCATCAGGACGAGGGCAGCGGTCGAAAAAGGGACGATGAGGTTGTCGTATTCGCCCGGTGAGAACAGCTCCACCACGGCGACGAACACTCCCACCAGGGCAGAGACAGCGATGGCCATCGCCGTCCCGAAGTAGAAGACATTCAATGAGGGGATATACTCATTGAGGAAGGTGTAGAAAGAGATGACCGTCAAGGTCGCCAGAAATGTTCCGCAGAAGACCGCTGCGGTGCCTACGTAGCTCTTATCCTTCCAGATCTTGAGGTGACCATATTGTTTCCCGACGAGGCCGCCGACCCCGTCGCCATAGGACATGGCCACGATGGCTATGCTCGCCACCAATCGGTTGTCGAAGAGCAGAAGGGCCAGGGCGGTCCAGGAAATGGCATAGTATACCAGTCCAAGACCATGACCCTGCGATGTAGCCATCTTGAGGAAGGAATTGTCCAGTTTCCGTAGGGGGGAACTCGGGGTCACCAGAATGAGGAGGAATATGAAGGGAGCTGCCGCCAGGAAGGCCATGATGTATTGTGAATCAAAGACCCACCAGAGGAAAACGATATTGCCAACCATTATGTGAACGATCTTGCGGTAGCCACATCCCGGGTACCTCTTTTTGGCGTATACGGAAATCACGATCACGAGAGCCACGTAAGAATAGACCAGGATCAATCCTACGATATTCCCCGTGCTTAGCATAAACATCGCGGGGAACGCCATGCCATTAGTTATATCTTGCCTGGCATATGGCCCTCCCCCTATCACACTGGATAATTAGTCAATAAGTTTTATATTATCATCACGAAATCTAAACATGGGCTGGAATGAACGAACGCGATGAGTCATTGCTGAAATATATCATGGCCTCAATAGGCGATGGCGCCTCGGGGCCGGTTTTGTTCGATGTCAATTCCACCCAGTTCGTGAGGGTGAACCTGGTCGTCCTCAAGGGCTTGCTTCTTCAAAGGGGCCTCAACGGCATGTTCATTTCGGTGGACCGACCGCACCAATATATGGTGCATCTCCTGAGGATGCACAAGATCAACTTGGAGAACCTGATGTTCATAGATGCCATCGGCCGGTTCTCCGCCGACCGTAAGGAATGCATGGCCAGTGTTGGCTATGTCGACGCTCCGTTCCATATCGACACCTTACCGGCGGCCATCAACAACATGGGCAACAACGGCACCAAGAAGCTGAACGTCGACACCTGTGGGTTCGCCATGATCGATAATCTGGCCGCCCTGCTCCCGTACAACAGCTACACATCGGTGGAATCGTTCCTCAGAAGTTTCGTGGGGGTCATGACCTCCCGAGGCAACACCATCGTTCCGTTGGTGGTGGACAAAGAGAAGAGCGGGCTCCTATACGAAACGGCCAGGTCCATGGCCACAAAGGAGATCGATTGCCGCATTGAGAACATCCCAGCGGAGGCAGGTGGTGTTTCCCAGGCAAAGGCGACCGATGTCAGGAAGATATCAGAGTTCAGATACATGGAAGGGGGAATATAATAATGGCCATATCCAGCGCACCAAGGGGAAACGAACTTATCAGGATCAGCTCTGGGATACCCGGGCTTGACGAGATGATCGAGGGCGGCTTTCCCTTCCCGGCGGTGATCATGGTCGCAGGGGGTGCAGGCACTGGGAAGACCACCTTTGCCCTGAAATACCTCAGCGAGGGAGCCCGCAAGGGCGAGCAAGGGCTCTATTTCACTACCCTCAGCGAACCGACCCAATGGATGCTGAGATATGCATCTCAGTTCAACTTTATCAATCCCGACGCTTTCGGCGACAAGATCGTGTACACCGACCTGGGTTCCATGATCAGGGATATCGAGCCGGCCGAGCTCCTGAACGTCATGGAGGAGAAGATCGCCGAGGTCCTCCCTCAAAGGATCGTCATCGATCCGATATCGGTCATCGGTGGAATGATCAAGGGCAATTACCGCGCCTTCCTTTTTGATATGGCCAATCGCTTGAAGAACTGGAACGCCACCACTGTGGTCACTGGGGAGGTAAATCCCGGAGAACTTTACCCCACCGAGCTGGCCTATGCGGTCGATGGGATAGTCCTTCTTCTTATGGCCGAGGAGGAAGGAGCGCGCCGGAAGTATATCGAGGTCCTCAAGATGAGGGGCACCAATCACATGACCGGTAAACAGTCCATCGACATCAATCGCAACGACGGCATTGTGGTCCTGAAGTCCCGCTTCTGATCCGGGCAGTTATGAAATAGCCTGCAGGATATGGCGGCAGAGGTGCTCCTCTGATCGATATAGCCCTAATGGCAGGCCTGGTCGTAGTGGTGGCGTTGTTCTTCGCCTTCACCAACGGCTTCCAGGACTCCAGCGCGACCGTTGCCACGATGGTGGCCAGTCGTGCTGCCAGTCCCAAGGCGGGGGTGCTGTACTCCTCGGCCTTCGGCTTTCTCGGAGCCATGCTGGGGGGCAGCGCGGTGGCCTTTACCGTGGAGGGTTTGGTCCATGTGTCATCGGATGAATTGTTCATCAACATCCTGTTCGCAGCGGTATTGAGCGCGGCGTCCTGGAACATCATCACCTGGTGGTTTGGCCTGCCTTCCTCGTCAACACATGCATTGATCGGTGGGTTGATCGGTGGGGGTATCGCCGGAGCGGGTCTGGGAAGCATATCATGGGGCTTTGACGAGCTTCTCGCCGGTCAACTGACCGGACTGACCAAGGTGCTGATATTCCTGCTCGCATCGGTGGGCATCGGGTTCGCTGGAGGCTTCGTTATCAAGAGCGCGAGCACGATCGCGTTGCGTAATGCCAAGCGGAGCGTGAATCGATCGATCAAACGGTCCCAGTACATAACCACGGCGATACTGGCATTCTCCCATGGGGCCAATGACGCGCAGAAGCAGATGGGTATCATCGTGGTCGCGCTGCTATCGGCCGGAGTGGTGACCACCCAAGAGATCCCACTATGGGTCCGTTTCCTTTGTGCCACGGCCATCGCCCTGGGGACCATCGGGGGAGGCTGGAAGATCATGAAGACCTTGGGGCGAAGGATCTCATCCGATAAAGCCGATAGACAGTTTGGACTCCCAGCTGACCTCATCGGGTACGATCCTGCTCTCCACCGCGGCCGGGGCGCCCATCTCCTCGACCCAGGTCGTCGCTTCCAGCATTATGGGGGCGGGTGCCGCGGAGAGGGCCAGGATGGTGCAATGGTCGGTGGGAAAGCACATGGTCATCTCATGGTTGCTGACAATTCCGGCTTCGGCGGTGCTCTCAGCGGTCGTGTTTTATATTCTCCAGGTCGTATTGAACTTCTAAGGTGGATGCATATGAACGGAGGAAAGGGAGAACGGAAGGGATGGGGGTTCGGCTCAATCTTCCCGCCCAATTATGATTTCCACGCGATGCTCTTTGCCCAGGCCGACAAGACCAGAGGGGGGGTCAGGGCGCTCTCCGACTGGCTGAAGACGAACGATCTGCGGGTACCCCCGGAAGAGCTGCAAAGGATCGAGCAGGAGGCCGACGACATGCGACATGATATGGAAAAACTCCTGCTGAATGCCTTCTCCACCCCGTTCGATCGGCAGGACATCTATTCAATATCGCGCCAGATGGATTACATTCTCAACTTCTGCCTATCCACGGCGATCGAGATGAGGGCCTTCGGGGTCCACCCGGACAAGGCCACCATAGGCATGACTACCAGCCTCCAGCAAGGGGTCGAGAAGGTCAAAGAGGCCATCGGCATCATGGCCAAAGACCCCGCCAAGGCCGACGCTATGATCAGGGACATAAGAAGGTCCGAGCGGGAGATCGAGGTGTTGTATGTTGCCAGCATCGCTGCGGTCTTCGATACCGATACACCTATAGATGCAATGAAGAAGCGCGAAGTGTATCATCATCTCAAGGACGCCGGGCGTACGCTGAGCATTACGATCGATATCCTTCATCGCATCATCGTGGAGTTGGCATAGTACATGTTCAACATGGTCGATCTATCGAAGAAGATGGGAAAGGACGAGCACAGGAAGCTGATGCCGAACCTCAAGGTCAGGCTGGGTGAGCTGCAACGCCAGGTCCACGAGGCGAGTCTGCCAGTGATGATCGTGTTCGAAGGGTGGGACGCCGCAAGCATGGCCTCCACTATCAATCAATTGCTCCTCCCCTTTGATCCGCGGGGTTTCTCGTATTACAATATAGGGGCCCCCGATCAGGTGGAAGAGCAGATGCCGTTCATGTGGCGGTTCTGGATGCGGACCCCCTGGAAAGGACGGATCGCCATCTTCGATCGATCATGGTACTCGCGAGCGGTGACCGAGTGCCTGGACCAGGGTAAATGTAAGGCCCCTCCCAAGGACATGATCAAAGATATTAATCGTTTTGAGAAGTTGCTTACCGACGACGGAGCGGTAATGATCAAGCTGTTCTTGCACACCAGCCACGAGGAGGACCGGAAACCGCGCTGGAAGGTCAGCGATCAGGAAGCATGTGGCCTCATCCAGGAAGACCTGGATGCCGTCAAACACTACCGTAAGCACCTCCCCTTCGTGGAGGGAATGATGGAGAAGACCGACCACCCTAATGCTCCCTGGGTCATCGTGGAGGCCGACGATCCCGAGTTTGCCGAGGTCAAGGTCATGCAGACGATCATCGATAGTCTATCCCGGTCATTGATCGCTCACGAAAAACCGAGCGAGGGAGGGCTGGGCACAACGTCCGGTCCATCGATACGCGGCAATCTGGATCTCGATGTCCGGGTGGCCGACGATGAATATAAGGAGAGGCTGCAAAAGGACCAAGCCAAGTTGCGCGGGATCCAATGCGATCTTTATCGGAAGAAGAAACGGCTGGTGGTCGTATTTGAAGGCCGGGATGCGGCCGGGAAGGGAGGGGACATCAATCGGCTGACCCAGACCTTAAACCCCCGCACCTATGATGTCGTCCCTACCTCGGCTCCCAGCGACATGGAACTGTCGCACCATTATCTGTGGCGGTTCCACCGGAGGTTACCGCTTCCAGGCCACATAGTGATCTTCGACCGGTCCTGGTACGGCCGGGTACTGGTGGAGCGGGTCAATGAGCTGGCCCCGGAGGGGGACTGGAGAAGAGCGTTCCGAGAGATCAATGACTTTGAGAGAATGCTGGTCGAAAGTGATGCGATCGTGGTCAAGCTGTGGCTGGAAGTGGACAAGAAGACCCAGCTGCAGCGTTTCATCGAGCGGGTGGACGATCCCCACAAGGTCTGGAAGATCTCTCAGGACGACTGGGATGCCCGAGAGAAATGGGACCTCTATTCCGAAGCTATCGATGAGATGCTCCTCAGGACCTCGACCTCCTACGCTCCCTGGACCATCGTGGAATCGAACGACAAGAACCATTCTCGTCTAAAAACTCTTAAAACGATCATAGAGGCGGCCGACAAGGGCCTCTAGATCATGTTCGCAAAATGATGATCGAAAATCGAAATGGGAAATCCAGAATAATTTTTATCTAATTATAGGATGAAGAATCAATATATAGATGAACCCTAATTATGCCCCAAACCTGAAAGAGGGTTCTGATTATGCAAATCGATGCCTGGGTATATCTAATACCATTTGCGGGCGCAATCGGTCTGCTCGTCGCATACCTCCTGACTCGTAACATATTCAGGAAGGACACCGGCACCCCTGCGATGGAAGCCATCGGGGATGCCATCCGCGAAGGAGCAATGGCCTATCTAGCTCGCCAATACAAGACGATAGCTGTAATTAGCGTCATTCTTGGAATAGTGATCGCAATTGGAATAAGATGGGAAGTCGGCATTGCCTTCTTGCTTGGTGCTTTCTTCTCCGCTCTGTCCGGTTATATCGGAATGTATGTGTCCGTAAGGACCAACATCCGGACCGCCAGCGCTGCGAGAAGGAACCTCAATGAAGCGCTCCAGACCTCCTTCCGCGGCGGTGCCGTTTCCGGTATCTCCGTGGTCACCCTGAGCCTACTCGGCGTCGCGGGCATTTTCTTCCTGTATGCACTGTTCATTGTTCCTACCCCCGACCCTGCCAGCATTCCCACCGGTTACACCGTGGACTCCTGGCAGGTCGTGGAGACCCTGAACTTGGTGGTCGGTTACGCCTTCGGTGCCTCCTTCGCTGCGCTTTTCGCCCAGCTGGGTGGCGGTATCTACACCAAGGCCGCCGACGTGGGTGCTGACCTCGTCGGTAAGGTCGAGGCCGGTATCCCCGAGGATGACCCCCGCAACCCTGCGGTCATCGCTGACCTGGTCGGCGACAATGTGGGTGACTGCGCCGGCCGTGGTGCCGACCTGTTCGAGTCCACAGCAGCGGAGAACATCGGTGCCATGATCCTTGGTGCCGCCATCTTTGGCCTCACTGGCCGGATCGAGTGGGTGTTCTTCCCGCTGGTCGTTCGTGCCTTCGGTCTGCTGGCATCTCTCATCGGTATCATGATGGTGAAGCTGAGGAACGAGGACGAGGAGCCCATGAAGGCCCTCAACCGCGGCTACTATGTGTCCGCCATTCTCGGCGCCATAGGCTTCTACATCATCACCGAGTCCATGTTGCATGCCTGGCAGTTCTTTGCCTGCGGCCTTATCGGTATCGTCCTATCGATCGTCATCGTGTACATCACCCAATACTACACAGCTGGCGAGTACAGGCCGGTGCGTGAGATCGCCAAGGCCTCCGAGACCGGACCAGCAACCAACATCATCACCGGTTTCTCCATCGGACTGGAGACCACCGCCGCCCCGATCGTCGCCATCGGTATCTCCCTCCTGGCCGCCTACGCCCTGGGTCAGGATGCAGCCAACTCCATAATGGGTGCTGGTGTTACCGGCAATGATCAGTTCGTCTTCGGTCTGTTCGGGACCGCCGTGGCCACTATGGGTATGCTGGCCACCGCCGCCTTCGTGCTGGCCATGGACACCTTTGGTCCGATCACCGACAACGCTGGTGGCATCTGCGAGATGTCCAATCAGCCCGAGGACATCCGCCGCAGGACCGACAAGCTTGATGCTGTCGGAAACACCACTAAGGCTCTTACCAAGGGATATGCCATGGGTTCGGCGGCACTGGCCGCCTTCCTCTTGTTCGCTGCCTTCTTCCAAGAGGTCGCGGTCAAGCAGGATAAGCCGCTCATCGACGTCTTCCAGGTAAACATCGCCAATCCGCCAGTTTTCGTCGCCGGTCTGGTCGGCGCCATGCTGGTCTTCCTGTTCGCATCCCTGGCCATTCGCGCCGTGGGCAAAGCTGCCTACGACATGATCAACGAGGTCAGGAGGCAGTTCAGGGAGCACCCCGGCATCCTCGCGGGAACCGAAAAGCCCGACTACGCTCTATGTGTTGACATCTCGACCAAGGGCGCCCTGAAGGCTATGATCCTGCCCGGCATCCTGCCGGTCGTGGTCCCGGTGGCTCTCGGCCTGACAATGCGTTATGTCTACCCCGGTGACACTGCGGTCCAGGCCGTCGGCGCATTCCTGATGATCGCCACCATCGCCGGTATCCTTATGGCCACTGTGCTGAACAATGGCGGAGGGGCCTGGGACAACGCCAAGAAATACATCGAGACCGGACACCACGGTGGAAAGAAGAGCCCTGCTCACGCCGCCGCGGTCGTTGGTGACACCGTCGGTGACCCCTTCAAGGACACCGCCGGTCCGTCCCTGCACGTGCTGGTGAAGCTGCTCTCCACCATCACCCTGGTCTTCGCCGGGTTGTTCATCATCGTATAGATGATTGAACCCAAACCTCTTCCTTTTCCTTTTATCCAGTATCACTTTTTGGCGTTTGGGCACTAAGCCTATGTTTAAATAACAGATGACTTATCCACAATTATCGTTCAGAGGCCACGCTATGTATATATTGACAACGAAGGAGAAGGTCGTACGCATCCCGCCGGAACGGCTGGGCGAGGACCTTACTGACGTTATTAACCAGCTGAGCTGGGAGTCCTTCGAGGGTAAGATCGAAGGTTCCGACTCGCTGACCGTTCTGGTATCACACGTCGAACCGGTAGGACAGGGTCGAATAGTGCACGGGGACGGAGCCATCTATCAGAATGTCAAGTTCGACAGTTTGATATTCCGCCCGGTGCTCCAAGAGGTCATCGAGGGGACCGTCGTGGAGGTTCTGAAGTTCGGTGCCTTCGTCCGCTTTGGACCGTTGGACGGGCTGCTACACATCAGCCAGATAATGGACGACCGCATCGACGTTGACTCAGACAACGGCCGCCTGATTGGAAAGGATACCAAGCGTGACCTTAAGGTCGGTGACAAGGTCCACGCTCGCATTGTGGCCCTAAGCCTGAACGAAAGGAGCCCTCGCGAGTCTAAGATCGGCCTGACCATGAGGCAGCCGGGCCTCGGAAAGGTCGAGTGGATCGAGGAGGATCACAAGAAGACCAGCGGTGGTGCCGCATGAAGATACAGAAAGCGTGCAAGCACTGCAGCTTCATTACTGAAGAGGACACCTGCCCGCTGTGCAGCAACCAGACCTCCAAGGACTGGCAAGGTTACGTTATAATCGTGGACCACACCCGGTCGGAGATCGCGCAACGGATGGGAATACATGTCAACGGAAAGTTCGCCCTCAAGGTGCGCTGAACTACGGTGCCCCCGTAGGGGATGGTCGCTACCAAATGATATGAGGGTGCAGCTGGCGACCGGTCTCGGACGGCTGGTGGGTCTCGATGACCTTCCGTCCGAACTGGAAGGATGCCAGCTACTCATGGCTGTTGGTGATATGGTCTCTTTTACTCTGCTGGATAACGGCTTCGAACCGAACCTGGTCGTCTACGACCTCATGACTGAGCGCAGGCTCTATACCTCTCTTAAAGCCAAGCTCAAGGATATGGGGGGCATCGACGTCAAGGTTACCAATCCCGCAGGGCAGATAACCGCGGAGCTCGTGCAGGAGATCGCGCGAGCAATTAATAGAGATGTTCCAACCAAATTGCAGGTCGAGGGAGAAGAGGACCTGGCCGCTCTGGCCTGCGCGGCGATGGCCCCCCTCGGTTCCTGCCTGATGTATGGGGTGCCCGGCAAGGGGATGGCCCTGCTCAGGATAGATCAGGAAGCCGCAGGTCGAGCCAGATCGATGATATATTCTATGGAGGAATTGAATTGAAGCTAGAAATCGTCAACAAGACTGAGAATAAGCTCATGGACAGGGTCGATGTCAATTTCAAGACCGAGCACGTCGGCGAAGGGACTCCCAACCGCGATTCCGTAAGGGTCGCTTTGGCCAGTGCTATGGGCGTTCAAAAGGACCGGATCGTTGTCTCGGACATGGCGTCCGAGTACGGCAAGGGCGCCAGCGACGGCTACGCGAAGGTCTATACTTCCGCCGAGAGCGCCAAGAAGCACGAGAAGAACTATCTGTTGGTCCGCAACGGACTAGCTGAGAAGAAGGTTAAGAAGGCGGCGCCCGTTGCGGCGCCCAAGAAGAAGAGGAAGAGCAACTGAGGTGACCTAGATGGCGAAGGATGTGAAGGCCGCAGCGGCCCCGGCAGACAAGAAGCCCGAAGAGAAGAAAGACAACAAGCCCAAGCCCGCCGCCGCCAAGAAGGGCCCAGCGAAGAAGGAGGCTGCGGCCAAGAAGGATTACTATGCCGTTTCAGGCTCCAAGATCGAGCGGAAGAGGCGCAACTGCCCCAAGTGTGGCCCCGGCGTCTTCCTAGCGGAGCACAAGGACCGCAACGCTTGCGGCAAGTGCGGCTACACCGAGTTCAAGAACAAAAAGTAAATCCTTTCCATAATCTCTTCCATTTCTTCCTTTTCTATCTAAATTAAGTACCACCATTCCATCACCCTCCGGTCACAAAATGAGTTTTGGTTTCATCGGTTACGGTAACATGGGCAGCGCCGTCGTCCGGGCACTGCTAAAGGATGGCTCCATGGGCCAGGGTGAGGTCATCGTGTTCAACCGCTCCAGTGAGCGCCTTATGACTCTTACTCAACCATATCCGGGAGTGACCATAGCCGCTTCCCCTCACGAAGTGGCCGCCTCCAGTGATACGCTATTTCTTTGTGTAAGGAGCGGGGCGGTCCATAGTATCATGGGGGAGATCGCTCCATCGCTATCTCCCCGTACCCATCTGGTCACTATTAACGGGGGAGTGCAGATCTCGAACCTGGAAAGAGCATTCCCTGGGGCGGTCAGTAAGGTCATTCCATCCATGACCATTGAGACGGGCAGGGGCGTGACCCTGATGTGCCATAATGGGAAGGTGACCAGCGACCAGAGAGCCGCGCTCTCCGCTCTTTTTGGCCGTTCCAGCTTGGTAAGAGAAGTGAAGGAGGAGCAGTTCGAGGCCGCTTCGGACCTGACCAGTTGTGCTCCCGGGCTGTTGGCGGAAATCATGCTAAAGTTCGCCGAGGGCGGAGCCAGAGCAGGCAAGCTATCGAAGGAAGCGACCCTGGAAATGGTGCTTGAGACGATGATGGGCACGGCCATTCTGCTGACGGACCGGGGCATGGACCCCGAGGAGCTGAAGGCCCAGGTAGCCACCAAGGGCGGGATCACAGAGCAAGGGCTCAAGGTCTTGGCCAGTGAGCTGCCACAGGTGTATGATCAGGTCTTCCGAGCAACCCTCAACAAGCACGCCGAAGTAAAGCAGGCCATCACCGACGATTTCGACCGGGGCTGCTAGATTCATCGCGAGACTGCTGCCATCATCTTTATTACTACCTTTTCCATCAGAGACCTGGGACTCGTAGTGTAGCTTGGATATCACTGGGGCCTCCGGTGGACCATATCACGGTCCAGGGAAAGCCTCGAACGGGGGTTCGAATCCCCCCGGGTCCGCCTTCCATTTTTCAGTTCTTATGGCAGAAGACAGGGCCAGCTTGACAAACCTCCTTTCTTTCTTTTTGATATGCTTCGACATCAAAAGAAACCAACGTCCGGTCCACCGACATAACTAAAAACTTTCGCCCGTGAGGGGTACGAGCGAGATCATTCACAATGGGAGTGAGTGCAGTTCCGGTGCCCGAGGTGCAGGTCGTGGGGTTCGTCAACCTACTCGGGGTGAAATGCCTCGACAGATCTGGCGTGTGATCTCACGGCGTTTTGGGGTACACCTTAAAAAGGGGAAATGAAAAAGGGTTTACTTATCCTTGAGGTCGAAACGGTCAAGGTTCATGACTTTGTTCCACACCGCTACAAAGTCATGCAGGAACTTCTCCTGGGAGTCCTCACATCGCGTAGACTTCCGCCAGGGCCCGGAGTTGGGAGTTCGAACCGAAGATCAGGTCGACACGGGTGCCGGTCCACTTGAGTTCGCCCGTTGCGCGATCACGACCCTCGAACACGTCATCGTCTTCCGTGGATTGCCTTCCACGTCGTGCTCATGTCGAGCAGATTCACGAAGAAGTCATTGGTGAGCGCCTCTGGCCGCTTGGTGAAGACGCCGTGCTGGGACTGTCCGAAGTTGGTATTCAGGACGCGCATGCCGCCCATGAGCACCGTCATTTCGGGCGCGGTCAGCGTCAGCAATTGCGCCTTGTCGACCAGCAATTCCTCGGCCGATACGGCATAGCGGGTCTTCTGGTAGTTGCGGAAGCCGTCCGCGACCGGCTCGAGCACGGCGAAGGAGGCCGCATCGGTTTGCTCCTGCGAGGCGTCCATGCGTCCCGGCGTGAAGGGAACCGTCACCTCGTGACCGGCATTCTTCGCAGCCTGCTCGACGCCCGCGCAACCGGCCAGAACGATCAGGTCAGCCAGTGATACCTTCTTGCCGCCGGACTGCGCGCTGTTGAACGCGCTCTGGATGCCCTCCAGGGTCTTGAGCACCTTCGCCAGCTGGGCAGGCTGGTTGACTTCCCAATCCTTCTGCGGCGCCAGACGAATGCGGGCACCGTTGGCACCGCCGCGCTTGTCGGAGCCACGGAAGGTGGACGCCGACGCCCAGGCGGTCGAAACCAGCTCCGACACTGACAGGCCGGAAGCCAGGATCTTGCCCTTGAGGGAGGCGATGTCCTGTGCATCAATCAGTTTGTGATTGACGGCAGGGATGGGGTCTTGCCAGATGAGCTCTTCTGCCGGAACCTCCGGGCCGAGATAGCGTGCGCGCGGGCCCATGTCGCGGTGCGTCAGCTTGAACCACGCCCGGGCGAACGCGTCCGCTAACTGATCCGG
Source organism: Methanomassiliicoccaceae archaeon (assembly GCA_963728405.1). Classification (GTDB taxonomy): domain Archaea; phylum Thermoplasmatota; class Thermoplasmata; order Methanomassiliicoccales; family Methanomassiliicoccaceae; genus UBA6. The sequence continues at coordinate 176,974 of CAVSJV010000002.1, forward strand.
ATTCTCGAAGAAGCGCCGTGAAATCTTTTCGTAGACAGGGTCGAACCGCAGGGCGAGGTCCGTGGTCAGCATGGATGGCGCGTGACGCTTGGACGGGTCGTGGGCATCCGGCACGGTACCGGCGCCTGCGTCACCCTTCGGCTTCCACTGGTGCGCACCGGCCGGGCTCTTCGTCAGTTCCCATTCGTAGCCGAACAGGTTCCGGAAGAAGTTGTTGCTCCACTTCGTGGGCGTGTTGGTCCAGATGACTTCCGGGCCGCTGCGTGATCGTGTCGTCGCCTTTGCCCGTGCCAAAGCTGCTCTTCCAGCCCAGGCCCTGCTCCTCGATGGGGGCGGCTTCGGGCTCCGGGCCCACCAGTGTCGCATCGCCGGCGCCGTGGGTCTTGCCGAAGGCGTGGCCGCCCGCGATGAGGGCCACCGTCTCCTCGTCGTTCATCGCCATGCGAGCGAAGACCTCGCGGATATCCTTGGCCGCAGCGAGCGGGTCCGGGTTGCCGTTCGGGCCTTCCGGGTTGACGTAAATCAGGCCCATCTGCACGGCAGCGAGGGGATTTTCGAGATCCCGGTCGCCGGAGTAGCGCTTGTCATCCAGCCACTTGTTCTCGGAGCCCCAGTAGACATCCTTTTCCGGTTCCCAGATGTCCTCACGCCCGCCGCCGAAACCGAAGGTCTTGAAACCCATCGATTCCAGGGCGACGTTGCCGGCGAGGATCATCAGGTCGGCCCAGGAAATCTTCCGGCCGTACTTCTGCTTGATCGGCCAGAGCAGCCGGCGCGCCTTGTCGAGGTTGACATTGTCGGGCCAGCTGTTGAGGGGCGCAAAGCGCTGGCTGCCGTGGCCTGCGCCGCCGCGGCCGTCGCCCATGCGGTAGGTGCCGGCGCTGTGCCACGCCATACGGATGAACAAAGGTCCGTAGTGGCCGAAGTCCGCCGGCCACCAGTCCTGCGACTTCGTCATCAGTTCACGGAGGTCCTTCTTCACGGCCTCCAGGTCGAGACTCTTGAACTCTTTAGCGTAGTTGAAACCCTCGCCCATCGGATTGGACTTGGAGGAATGCTGGTGCAGGATATCGAGCTTCAACTGGTTCGGCCACCAGTCTCGGTTCGTCGTGCCGCCGCCGGCAGTATGCTTGCTATCTTCATTCATGATGATCACTTGGTTATTAATTGAAATTTGTTGCCTAATAATACCTCTTATAAAATGAACGGGTCATCTGAGGAACAAGAAGATGGTCCGGTACCCTATCGATACCAGACATGTGGCGGTTTGCTCTCAAACCCCAGCAGATCGGAAAGAAATTCATTCACCAAGTTCGAACATTATTTGACACGAAGGTGAGCTCGATCGATCTCCACGGGTGATCAATTTTTCAATATGGCAATCTGAACAACTGGGAGGGACCTCAGATGCTTCGCAACCATCTCGGCGAGGATGAGTAAAAGTGAGATGCTGGAGCCTATATGCCCGCCCCTCGGAAATGGGGGTGGGCGAACCACCTCTTTCGCCCACAGCGGAAGGCCTGCTTGAGAATATACTTCAAAGAGGGGAGAGCATAACTGCCGATCGCATCGCGGGGGCGGTCATATTGACTAGAATATTGCAGACATCGAAGCGCTATGCCGAGGTGAAGAAGGTGCACATTCACTCCCCGAGCATTGCGCGTAGCTCGACAAGCGATATATACTCAAGCGGGTGCAGAAGTCCGAGGCCGCCGAGCTGGGCCTAGTGCTGCTGATGTCCCCGCCAATCAACGAGATCATAGCCTCAAAGCTTTTCCAAAAGGTTTCCGAAGTGGCTCAACAGCATTTATTTACTTATTCACTCAGGACCCTTCCTAATTACTAAAACGGGGCAGGCCGCGAACCTGACCACCTTCTCGGCCACGCTGCCGATCAGAAAGTGGGCGACACCCGTGCGGCCCTTGGTGGCCATAACGATTAGGTCGTGCTTTTTGGACTCTTCGATGATGTCGTACGCCGGGCTCCCTCTCTTTACAATCGTCGTTGCCCTCACCCCCATTTCTTTTGCCAATTTGAGGGCGGCCTCCGCCGCTGCATCCGCTGCCCCTTGCTGATAAGCATACTGGTCGGGGATTCCTATCCCCTGTTGTATGCTGATGGGCGCCCGCATATCCACAATGCTGATGATTGTGACGTCCGCGTTCAGGCGTTTGGCCATGTCCAGACCAGAAGAGACCGCGGTTTGGGCACTCGCGCTCCCGTCAGTGGGGATGAGGATCTTCCGGTACCATCTCATTTGCATCACGCTAGAATATTGCTAGGTAGATAATCATCTAGAGCATAAAAATTGAAAGGGTTTTAAGGGGTTTTACTTGCCTTTACCGTCGATGGCCTTGGTGGCCTCCAGGACCGGCTGCTCGACCGCACCGATCATGGGGCCGTCGGCCTGTACCCCGATCTCGTGGTACTCCTCGGCGCTCTTCAGCGGAACGCTCCGGACTAACACGCTAGCTACCAGCGATAACAGCACGATGATCGCCCCAACGAAGAACGCGAAGGTGATGCTGTTGCTGAGGGACAGCCTGATCGCGTCCAGGATGGGCGCTGGAATCGGTGGCACGGTGGTGATCAGCAATAGCTGGCCAACGCTGTTGGCATCAGTGGTGGGCAAGGTCTGGAGCACTCCGGGCGCCAGGTTATTGCTCAGCTCTTGAACCATCCTCCCATTGATGAGGCCGCCCAGGGCGGCCACGCCGACCGTACCACCAATGCTCCGGAACAGGCTTATGGACGAGGTGACCACGCCCATATCCTTCTTGCACACCACGTTCTGGGCGGCAACGATGAAGTTGGCCATGACCGCGCCCAGACCCGCCCCGGTGATTATGAGGTAGATGATCGCATCCGTCTGCGAGCTACCCGAATGCAGGGTGGACAGTAGGAACAGCCCTAGGGCGGCCATGGGGGGCCCAATGAGCAGCCAGATCTTATACCCTGTCCACTTGAGCAGGAAACCACTAAGCACCATGGTGATCATCAAGCCGCCCATCAGGGGAATGATAAGCTCGCCGCTGTTAGAGGCGCTCATGCCGATGACCGCCTGGAGGAACAGTGGTAGGAACGAGATCACTCCGAACATGCCAAGGGACATGATGAACAGCCCAGCGCTGGCTAAGCTGACTATCGGCTCCTTGAATATGTATAGAGGAAGTATGGGGTCCGATGACCTCTTCTCGATCATGAGGAAGGCGGCCAGGCTGACCACCGCTAGGGCGCCCAGGCCGACTATCTCAGCGCTGGCCCAGGCGTAGGTGCTGCCACCCCAGGTTATGACCAATAGGGCCGGCGCCAGCGTCCCTATAAGGGTGACCATTCCGGGATAGTCGATGGGCTTGCGGTTATCACTGACCTGCTTGGGGAACTTCATAGAAGCCACCAGAACGGCGAACACGCCGACCGGCAGGTTCACATAGAAAACCCAGCGCCAGTCCATATTGTCGACAATGTAACCACCCATGAGCGGTCCGATAATGGTAGCGATGGCGAACACCGCGCCCAGCATGCCCTGGACCTTGCCCCTCTCGGTCGGAGCATATAGGTCGGCCACTGTGGCCATGGCCACGGGCATTAACGCTCCGCCGCCCAGACCCTGGATGAACCGGCATACGATCAACATATCCATTGAATTGGACATGCCGGCGAGGAAGGAGCCGCCCATGAACAGGCCCATGCCTGCCAGGAAGACCGGTTTCCGGCCAAAGCGATCGCTCATCTTACCCGCTATGGGGATAGTGACGGTCTCGGCCAGCATGTAAGCGGTGAACAGCCAGGAGAACAGACTCATGCCGCCCAGCTCTCCGACTATCTTGGGGAGGCTCGTGCCCACTACTGTCTGGTCAAGGCTGGCCAGAAGCATGCCCAAGGCCAGACCGATCATGATGAAGGTCCTGCTCCGGTTCTTCTTGTATTCCGCGTCATCGGGCTCGCATTTTTCGACGGGACCCTCTACTGTTCTCTTTCTTCCAAACAATATCACACCTTCCTGTTCATTTGCTGTCCTGAACCCTCGTCCTTAGTTCTGGGGGGAGCATCTCCTCATACAGAGTGAAGGTTCCCGGCACCATCCCCAGGAGACGTTCGGTCAGATCCTGTAGAACGATCGTTATTCTCAATGACTCCTCAGAAGTCACAGGGAGCGGATGAGCATGCTTGATCCAGCTCATAGTTGCCATAAGGGCGATGGCCGTCTCATGGGGGTGCTTCGACATGAACAGCCCCTCCTGGTTCCCTTGCTCGATTATGCGCGCCATGACTGGTATCATGAACTCCCTCGAACGGCTCTCCATCGACAGGTGGATGGCCTGGTTCCTTTCCTTATGGAAATATGCGATCAGCATCTTGCCACGGGAAGCCACGTCCGAACTGGTCATGATAAGTTCCCTGAATCTCTCTAAGGCGCTAATGTTCCTCCTTTCCATGACCGCGGCGACCGATGACTCAATCTCATCGATCAACCTTTCGACGATGATCTGCAGCAACTCTTCCTTTGATTTGAAATAGTAATAGAAGAGGCCCTTGGCCACGCCCACCCTTTGAACGATATCATCCACCGAGGTGTTCTCGAACCCCTTCTCATTGAAGAGGGCTTGAGCTGCCTCCAGGAACTCGTTCTTTCGATTAGCGTTCTTCATGCTGACCTTGGTCATAGGAACCGACTGACCGTCAGTCAATAAATACTTAATATTTAACTATTTCGGCTTTAAATATATTTATTTGGATTGCGTCATAAGGGAATCTATTGTCTTGCCAGTGTAACAGAAAATGTCTCGACGCAGTCTCGATCTTTACCGGTCGGGAGCTCCTGAGTAGATCGGGTTGATTCGAGAGTGGAAGATCATGTTCGTTGGCTGTTCAAATTATCCACGCGTTCCGCCCTGAAATATCGAGTAAAGGTCGAAAGTAAGAACCTTTACATTTTTGCGTAAGAGTTTTATCAGACCATGGCCTAGTGGCGGGCGACCATGTTCCTTACCAAGGATGAGGAAGCGATGCTGGCCGGGGAGAAGGGCGAAGGCGTTAGGACGGCGATGGAGCTGCTGGTAGCCTTGGGCGATATATACGAGGCCAAGAGGTTGGTCCCGATATCATCGGCCCATCTGGCCGGGGTCTCATACAAGACCATCGGTGAAGGGGGCATCGAGTTCCTCGAGCGGCTGTCCAGGGATGCAAAGATCCGTGTACCCACAACCCTGAATCCTTGTGGAATGGACCGTCAACGGTGGAAGGAGATGGGCATATCGCCCCACTTCGCCGACCGCCAACTGCATATTATCGATTGCTACGAACGTCTCGGTGTCAATACCGACTGCTCCTGCACCCCGTATCTCAGCACCAACATCCCCAAGAAGGGGGATTCCTTGGCCTGGGCCGAATCCAACGCACTGTCATTTGCCAACTCGGTGATCGGGGCAAGGACCAACCGGGAGGGAGGACCAGGAGCGTTGGCCGCTGCCATCGTTGGCCGCACCCCGGAGTACGGTCTTCATCTGGACGAGAACCGCGCGCCGACGGTGGTCATCGATGTTGAACTGGAGCGTGTGGACTACTCACTTCTTGGCCAGGCGGTCGGGACGGTCGTCGGCAACAGGGTTCCATACTTCCGAGGCATCCGTCCGACGATCGATCAGCTGAAAACCCTTGCCGCGGCCATGGCCGCAGCGGGCTCGGTCGGTCTGTTCCATGTAGAAGGCATCACCCCAGAGGCTGTTGGCCGCGACCTCCGTAGTCTGGAGCGGGTGAGCATTGGCAAGGGTGAGCTTGAAGCAGCCAGGAACAAGCTCGACACCGGAAAGGACCCCGAGCTGATCACCCTGGGCTGCCCCCATCTGTCGGTCGAGGAGATCAGGGAACTCGCCGCCAAATTGAAAGGAAGAACGAGGAAGGGCGAGGCGGAGGTATGGTTCTGTACCTCTCGATGCACCGCATCCAAATGCCCCCATGAGCTGGAGACGCTCGCCCGATTTGGCAAGGTCGTTTGCGATACCTGCATGGTGGTCACCCCTATCGAAGAGCGGTTCTCCACAACCGCCACCAATTCCGGGAAGGCATGCAACTATCTACCGACCTTGTGCAAACAGAAGGTCGTGTACCGTACCACCGACGGATTGCTGGAGATGATATCGTGATCCTGCAGGGTCGAGGAATATCCAAGGGCGTGGGCAAGGGTGCCATCCTATTGAGCGAAAGTCCAGTCTCCTTTCTGGGCGGGGTGGATCCCGCATCTGGTAGCCTCTCCGATCCATCGATGAACAATGAATCGATCAAGGACCGGGTGTTCGCCTTTCCCCGGGGAAAGGGCAGCACCGTCGGCTCCTATGTGCTTCTTGAGATGAGGAAACAGGGCACCCTTCCGGCGGCAATGATCAATGCCAGCGCTGAGCCGATCGTGGCCACCGGAGCGGTGATGTCCCATGTACCCCTGGTCGACCGGATCGACCTGTCCCTGCTACGGGACGGGGATCTGGCGCTAGTTGATGGCGCCCTCGGGACCGTCGAGCTCCCCGGGATCAAGGAAACGCATGTGGTCAGCTGTCTGGTCCGCGATGGTAACCGCTACCTGATACTGAAAAGGAGCGAACATGTCGGCACCTTCCAGGGTTACTGGGCCGCGGTCAGCGGTTTCGTGGAAGATGGAGAGACCCCTGATCAGACCGCAGTAAAGGAGCTTAGGGAGGAGACCTCATTGGACCTGAGCATTGCCAAGAGCGGGGGGGCGGTGAAGGTGCGGTCCACGGATACCATCTGGGTGATCCATCCGTTCCTGTTCCAAGCCACCGGGCCAAAGGTAAAGATCGACTGGGAGCACACAGAGTTCCGATGGCTCCGGGCCGATGAACTGAAGGCGTTCCAGACCGTCCCCGGCCTGGAACACGTTCTGAAAAAGCCTGCTCTAGAAGGTTACGTCCACTTCCTTCTCCAGCAGATTCAGTTCGTGGGGGTCCAGGGTCGATGGGTTCATCGCCAGCAGGAGGATGGAGTGGTTTATGGCCACCTGGTCCCGCAAGGATTGGATGAATCTGAGCACCGTCAGGAAATTGTTGTTGGTGATCAGATACTCCAGCCCATCTAGCAGGATCACCCCGCCCTGGTTAGATAGGAACTGTTCCAGTGAGAAGCTGAGCTTCTCCAGGTCCTTGGGCCGAAGAGAATTCTCCTTGCCGATGTTGGACAGCCAAACGATGGGTGTGTCTCCTAGGTTGAACTTCGAACGTATCTTGAGCGGATAGTCCCTAGTGATGCAGTAGCCTTTCATTCCCTTGCCCAGGGCTTCCACGAACATCGCATAGGACCGATCGCTCTTGTCCTCCTTTATGAGGTAGGTGAACGAGGGTTCCAGAGCCGAGGCCTTTTTCCCGCCCTTGATAAGTTCTTCCGCTCCCTCGCCTTCTTCATCGGACCGCTCCTCCACGACTGGCTTATTACAGGCGGGGCAGGTGGTCTCATAGGGCTGCACTTGCCTCTTGCAGTAGCGGCATTCTGTGACCCTGGTGAACCCGCCCGCAGCGGCATAGTCCATTATCTCCTGTACGGTCTTGGCGCTAAGCCCCTTCACTGCCCTGAGGTCTTCCTTGGACGCCTTGGTGAGCTTGTCGACGCTGCTGTAACCGGCGTCGTAGACCATCTCGGCCTTGAGATCGTTCATGCGGGGGACCCGTTTGAGATAAGCGAACATCCGCTCCTTGTCCACCGCCTCGGCCTCATCCTTCATCTGGGCGGTCTGCTCCTCCTTGACCGGAGCTTCTTGACGAACAAGATAGTGAACGATGTTGCGGGCGTCCGCTCTGGTCAGCCCAGGCACCTCGGAAAGAATGTTCTCGTCCATTCCCTTGAGGTCATCTATAGTGTGCCTTCCGGACTTGACCAGCGCGAGGGCAGCATCCATGGTGATGCCTGGAATCTTGGTGAAGTTCTTGACCCCCTCTTTCATGTGGAGGGAGGAGACGGCGATATCGACCTTGTGCTTCTCGACCTCCCAGTTAGCGACGTGCTCGCCCTTGGGTTCATTGGTGAACTCCATCTGAAGGGCCCTGGTCTCCTTCATTATGTGCTCCTTCCAGGTCTTGAAGTACTCTTCCAGGGTGCTGGGGGCCTTGACCTCTACTCTTACGAACTCCTCAACTTCTAGCTTCATGTCCTTCCGCATCTGCTGGATGCGGCGGATGATCTCTCGAGTATAGCCTTCCGCTTCGATCTCCTCAGTCATGTTAAAGTCGATATAGAGATCTCCGCCAGCGAACTTCACACCGACCACATGTTCTCTGGTAGGGTAGTGGTGAAGGAGACCATGTTGGGCTCGATTCGGACGATCTGGCCTTCGATCCCCAGCGAGTACTCGCCCCGCTCGATCGCTTCCTTGATGTCCTGCGCCGGCCGGTTCTTGAGCATGACTGCGATCTTGGATGACCACTGCCGGTATACCTTGCCAATAGCATGGGGGTTCGGTATGAACGTCCAGTATGAGGTCGCTCCAGTCCTGATCAGTCGGGACGTACTCCACGGATTTGACGTTGGCCTGGGACAGGAGCACCTCCTCCATGGGTCTCAGGATATCAAGGATCTCCTTGGAATCGGCCCTTATGATGATCCTCTTGAGGGGCCAACGAAGCTTGACGTTCTTCTTCTGCCTCTCCTTGGTGATCTCTTCGACCAGTTCCTGCATGGTCTTCATGGACGCTTCCAGGCGATCGTCCACCAGGGTAAGGTCGGGATTGGGCCAGTCGGTCATATGGACCGAGCCCTTGCTGCCATCAAGGGCCTGATAGATCTCCTCAGTGATATGAGGGCAGAATGGCGCCAGAAGCTTGATCGTCGTCATCAGGGCATCGTGCAAGGTGACATAGGCAGCGATCTTGTCCATGTCGGTGGACTCGTTCCACATACGATCACGGTATCAGTCTCACGTACCACCGGGACATATCCTCCAGGATGAACTCCTCGAGGGCGCGGCAGGCCTTGTGGAGCTCGAAGGAGTTCATGTTGCGGGTGACCTCGGTCTTGAGCTTCTCGGTACGGGATACCAGCCAGCGGTCCTCAGGTCTTAATGCGGCCCGCACACCGTTCATGTCGACCGCGGCGGGATCGAACTTATCGATGGACATGTAGGTGGAGGCAAAGTTGGCCACGTTCCATAGGATGTTCAGAGTCTTCCTGGCGTTCTTGACCCCCTCGTGCTGGAATGCAATGTCCTCCCATGGGGCGGAAACGCGAAGGAAATAGAATCTCAAGGCATCGGCACCATATTCGGCTATGACCTTGCCCGGTTCGATGACGTTGCCCTTGCTCTTGGACATCGGTTGGCCGCTGGGATCCAGCATCCAGCCGTGCATGAGCACGCTCTCATAGGGTGCTCGCCCGAAAGAGACACAGGAGGAGCCGAGCTGGGAATAGAACCAGCCCCTGGTCTGATCATGCGCCTCGGTAATGAACTTGGCTGGCCACCAGCGTTCGAACTCCGAACGGTTGCGTGGGAATCCCAGCTGGGCCCAGGAAGCCACTCCCGCGTCGAACCAGACGTCCAGGACATCGGCGACCCGCTTCATTTTGCCCCCGCACTTATCGCACTTCAACATGACGCCGTCGATCCAGGGGCGGTGGAGCTCCATGTCCTTACGGTAGCCTTCCGCGCCCTCCAGCTCGTCGGTCGAGCCGACGACCCTCATCTGGCCGCAGCGACACTTCCAAACCGGAAGCGGAATGCCCCAATAGCGTTGCCGAGAGATGCACCAATCCCGGGCGTTCATCGTCCAGTCATATTCACGGGAGGAACCGGCCCATTCGGGGCTCCAGCGGACCTTAGCGATCTCGTCGAGCATGAGGTCCTTGACCTGGGTGATCTTGAGGTACCACTGTGAGGTGTTCCGGAACAGGATGCCGGAATTGCATCTCCAGCAGTGGCCGTAGCGGTGCTCGATGGTCCCCGCATGGAACATCAGCCCCTTCTCCTTAAGGTCCTCGATGATCTGGGGGTTCGCTTTCTTGACGTGCATCCCTGCATAACGGGCACCGACGTCCTTGGTGAACTTGCCCCCCTCATCCACCGGGCAGTACGGCTCGATGCCGAATTCCCTGCCAAGTTCGAAGTCCTCAGGGCCATGGCCAGGCGCGATGTGGACCAGTCCGGTCATGTCCGCTTCGACCGTCTTGGAGGGGATCACCTTGTGGACCCATTTGCCCTCCATCTTGCGCTGGGAATCGACCTCCGCCTCCAACGGCGGTACATACTCCTTGCCCACGAGGTCATCGCCTTCGATGTGCTCAAGTATGTCGTACTCCTGCCAGCCCTCCAGCTGGCCGATCTGGTCGATCAGCGATTCCAAGATGATGACCGTATCCGATACGCCGTCCTTGTGATAGCGGACCTTGGCATAGCGATAGTCAGGGTGGGCGGCCACCGCCATGTTCGCCGGCAGCGTCCAGGGGGTGGTGGTCCAGATAAGGAGGGAAACGCCGGTCTCCCCCCGCAGGGGGAACTTGACGTAGATGGAAGGGTCCTTCACATCAGAATATTCGATCTCCGCCTCGGCCAGGGCGGTCTCGCAACGGGGGCACCATGAGATGACCCGGCTGGCGGATGTTAGCAGCCCTTTATCATTGGCCCGCTTCAGCGTCCACCAGGCTGCCTCTATGTAGGAGGGGGCGATGGTCATGTAGGGCTTTTCCCAGTCCATCCACACGCCCAGCTCCTTGAACTGCTCGGTCATCTTGCTCTGGAACCCCAGCGCATATTCCTTACAGGTGGAGACGAACTTATCGATGCCATAAGCCTCGATGTCCTTCTTGCTCTTGACCCCAATGGCCTGTTCGACCTTTACCTCGATTGGCAGGCCGTGCATGTCATAGCCGGGCTGGTCCCGGACATTATACTTCTGCATCCGCTTGAACCGGACCACCGAATCCTTGATGGTCTTGTTCCAGGCGGTGCCCAGGTGAATGTAACCGGTAGTGTACGGAGGTCCGTCCACGAAGTAATAGTCCGCTCCGTTGGCGCGCAGCTCCTTAGTCTTCTTGTAAGCATTGGTCTCGTTCCAGAACTTCTGGACCCGCTTCTCCAGCTCAGGAGCGTTATAATTAGCATGAACCTGCTTTATCATCGCAGTCCCTTTCTGTTCAGGGTAATAAGCTGACCCTTTAAAATGATGGCGGTCCGTTCGGGGATGCTGGATTGCTATACGTTCTAGGGGCAGATGGTGGTCCTAGCCCCACATGTCGAGACTCAATTGGGACTTGGGCATGACCTCGGCCTTCTTGGCCGGCCGCTTCTTCTCTAGTCGGTCGAGCGCAGCGGTAACCCGAGCCTCCGAAAATTCATGCTCATTGCACATGAACTCCACGATCTTGTCCCTCTGGGCCGGCCTCCATTCGAGTTTGTAGTCATCGAGATGCTCGACACGGAGGAATATCTCTTTGATCACCTCGCGGTCCGGTATGCTCTCGTTGATCGCTTCGAGCGCCCGATCCAGCGTGCCCTTCTCCTTGATCAGTTTTAACCCTTTCTTGGGCCCTATGCCTCTGATGCCTGGATTGTAATCAGTTCCCATGAGCATGCACAGGTCGATCAATTGCTCCCTACTCTCCAGGCCATTGGCCTCCAGGACCTTGAGCAGTTCTACCACCTCGATGTGGACGTCTCGATACTCCTTGCTCCCGGGCATCTTCCTCCGCCCGGTGATGTTCAGGTTACGCACCAGCCGAGGTGCGCCGAACAACAAGGCATCGTAATCTTGGGAGGAGGCCGCCCAGACCGCACCCTGCTGGGCCATATAGGCGGCCTGGGCTTCGCCTTCTTCGGGTGCCTGGACGACCGGTATCCCGAGATAGGTCAGCAGGATCCGGGACGATTCGACGATCTCATTGTTGATCCGTGAGGATTGGGTCGCCTTGCTCCTAGCCCTCTCGACATCCCCATCGCTCACCGCCTCTTTCCAATCTTCATGGGCTTTGGCCCTTCTCTCCGATCGCTCGGCCAGGGTATGGGCTTTCATAACATGGGGATGCCCATCAAAAACGTAGGCTGGACGGATATTTGCCTCTAGCAGGTTGATATTACGGTAAAGCAGGCCGGTCAAGTGGGAGGTGACCCTGCCCCGGGAGTCTTTCAGCGGGGTCCCGTCAGGTCCTCTGATGATGGATAGGAACTGATAGATGGCATTATAGGCGTCGATGGCCAAGGTCTGGCCCGACAGGTCCTCGAGTTCCCTCCGCTCCACCGGCACGATGTCCGAAAGATTGACTCCCATGACGGTACAAAAGAACGCTGGGCACTGATATAACATTAACTGGACGGGGTGGTGACGAACCGGCTCTCATCGCCATGTTGACGACGGTCCGGAATGGGACCCTCTGATCGAGAGCGGCCTTCCGACCTAATCCTTGACCGTTGGTATGTAGAAGAACATCAAGGCCACCCCGATCCATACTAGCAGACCCAGGATGTAGGGAATACCGGCGTGAAGGGTCGTGGCTACGACTAGCAGCAGTAACGGCAATACGATGGAGATGAGCAGAATGAACCATCTTGAGCCGGTAAAGTCGAAATTCATAGGACCGAAGGAGCATGCTACGGGTCATTTATGAATGTTTGCTGAACTTTGGGGGCTTCATTCACTGAGTGGATAGGTAAAATCTCTCCATTTGCTCATCTCTTTGCCCATGTTCCCACACTTGAAAAGGGAGCTTCCCGCCGCGAGGACCGTGGCACCCGCTTCTACACAAATGCGCCCCGTATCGCAGTCGATGCCGCCGTCGACCTCGATCTCCGCGCAGCTGCCGTGGACGTCGAAGAACGCTTTAGCCCGGGAGATCTTGGGCACGCAATCAGCTATGAACGATTGTCCGCCGAAACCGGGGTGAACGGTCATGATCAGCAACAGATCGATCTTAGGAAGGAAGGGCAGCACCGTCTCGAACGGGGTCTCTGGGTTCAGGGAGAGACCGGCCTTCTTGCCCAGGGCATGGATACGCTCGATGGTGGCCATGATGTCCTCGCAGGCCTCCACATGCAGAGTAATGATGTCCGCTCCGGCCTTAGCAAAATTTTCTATGTATCTCTCTGGCTTGGTGATCATCAGGTGGACATCGAATGGCAGCTTAGTATGGGGCCGAAGGCTCTGGATGACCCCTGGACCGATGGTGATGTTGGGCACGAACACGCCGTCCATGACATCGACATGCACCCAGTCCGCGCCTTCGCGCTCCAGCCTCTGTACTTCCTCACCCAGGCGGCTGAAGTCCGCCGACAGGATGGAGGGCGCTATCTTGACCATGAGGGCGATGAAGCCGGTGCTTGATATTAAGGGTTCTGCGAAATATAATGGCCTTTTCGAATTGGTCGCCTTCTCAAACGATGAGGGTTATAAAATACAATAATCGTAGATCATGCAATCTAGGTTACGATTTCTCGTTAGAAATATATAATGGCGTTTAACCAGTCGATATACGTGGAATCATGAAGACCGCCAATAAAATAATCGCAGAAGGAGTGGGGACCTTCATACTGGTATTGGGGGGAGTCGGCAGCGCCGTTCTCGCAGGGCCAGATCTTGGCAATCTGGGCATTGCCGCAGCTTTCGGTCTAGCTCTTTTAGCCATGGTCTTCGCCATCGGTTACATCTCTGGGTGTCACATCAATCCAGCCGTTACAGTGGGAGTGGCGGTAGCTAGAAAGATGCCTGTAAGAGACATCGTTGGTTATCTCGCAGCCCAGTTCATTGGTGCAACTATCGCTGCTGGGGTGGTACTTCTCATCGCCCAAGGTGCTCCTGGAGGCTACGATGTCTCCCAAGGCTTGGCCGCTAATGGGTACGGTGAGCACTCTCCCGGAGGATATGATATTTTTGTCGCCGCAGTGACAGAGATCGTGATAGCGTTTATCTTCGTCTTCACAGTGTTGGCCGTGACGGACCGATTGGCCCCAAAAGATCTAGCCGGGGTACCCATCGGTCTGACCCTGGCCCTTGTACATCTCATTGCAATACCGGTCACTAACTGTTCGGTCAACCCTGCCAGAAGCTTTGGACCCGCCATTTTTGTCGGGAGCTGGGCCCTTGATCAACTATGGCTTTTCCTCGTCATGCCCATCATTGGGGCGTTGATAGCCGCTGGCACTTATCGTTTAATGGGAGGGATGCCAGCGAGGAAGGAAGTGGTGTGATCGGAATATCGAGATGGCAGGTCCGCTCTGTCCCGGTACAGATAGGAGGGGATGGGGTGCCCCATCTTCTCATATTCTATTGCTGGAAAGTGATTGGGCGCCACAACAACCTATTTTCGCCTATTTTCAACGCCTCGACGTCTTTCTGAGGACAATAGAAATAATGTCTATCCCCGGGCGGGAGCGGGATCGCCTATCATTCCGATCATAGATGAAATGTCAACGGACCGATCTTTGGCCTGAGATTGATGCTCGAGGCCCCTCGAACACCTGATCCTCTTAACGGGGCAGGGAAAATCTTTTATCGGGGAGTGAGAGTTCCCACCCTCATGGCAGAGGATAAGTGCGGAGTTGCTGGTTGCAGCGAGACCGCCGTTAAATCCTATTCTCGGGAAGCGTGTGAGAAAGCAGGCCTGAAGCCCGCCGATGAAAATGCGCGCCGAATGCACCTATGTAAGGAACACAACAAGCAGTTCAAGAAGGCTACCAAGAGCGATCGGACCCTGGAGCAATTGGGCAGGTGAGACCAGCTATATCGACTGTATCCGTTGGTCCTGATGGGCACCCCGTAGATGACCATCTTCGACTCGATTTTTTAACCTTTTCCATGTCCGTTAAGATAAACTGGGTCCATGAGGCTGGCGGAACGAATGTTGTGTGTGGGGGTTAGACGCCCTTCATCCGACTCAGCCTCAGGGATATTGAGGAAAATGGGTAAAACGGTCCAGCGTAATTATTAATCGCCAAGGTTACCATGACCGGGGCATGAAATTGACCTTCCTAGGAACGGGCGGAGGGATGCCCTCCCCCGATCGAGGGGTGAGCGCCGTCGCCCTGCAGATCGGAAAGGAGGTCCTTCTCTTCGATTGCGGGGAGGGTACTCAGCGCCAGTTCATGCGCTCCCCCGTGTCGTTCATGAAGGTATCTCACATCTTCATCTCCCATTTCCATGGAGACCACTTCCTGGGCCTCCCAGGCCTGATACAATCGATGAACTTCTCTGGTAGGGAGGCGGAGCTCCATGTGTTCGGACCGGAAGGTATGATCGAACTTACTAAAACCATCCTCTCATTGGGCTACTTCCAGCCCTCCTTTAAGATCTTCGCTGGCGAGCTGAATGACGGGGACCAGGTGGACCTCGGTAGCTACACCGTAACCGCCCTGGCTGGCGAGCATTCGGTGCCTGCTCTCTCCTTCGTGGTGGAGGAAAAACCTCGCCAGGGCCGGTTCCTTGTCGAACGGGCCATAGGGCTAGGCGTTCCGCCCGGTCCGTTGTTCAGCCAGCTACAGTCCGGTATGGAGGTACGGATCGGGGACCGGGTCATCGAGCCAGAAATGGTCATGGGTCCGTCTCGGCCGGGCCGCAAGGTAGTGATATCGGGCGATACCCGCCCGACCGCCCGGCTGACCATGGCGGCCAGGGGGGCCGATGTTCTGGTGCACGAGGCCACCCTGGACTCATCCCTTCAGGAGGGTGCCCGGGACTATGGGCACTCCACCGCCAAAGAGGCCGCGGAAGTGGCCAAGGAGGCTGATGTCGACCTCCTGGTCCTCACTCATATCTCCAACCGCTACGAGGATACTTCCGTCCTGGAGAACGAGGCCAAGGCGATATTCCCCCCGACGATGACCGCGGTCGATATGATGGTCGTCCCGGTCAAGCTGAAGAACTAACAGGGGTCGCAAGGGTTTATGGCCCCCCTCTACCAATTTTCATATGAGTGAAGATGGACGGAAGGAACATCGTTGTAGATCGTCTCTCATCGGAACCCGTATCAAAAGGACGGACCGAGCTGGTGGAGAGAAAAGGGATCGGTCACCCCGATAGCATCGCCGATGGAGTGGCCGAGGCAGTGTCCAGGGAGCTTTCCAAGAGGTACATGGCCGAATGCGGCGGGGAGATCCTTCATCACAATGTGGACCAGGACGAAGTTTCTGGTGGTCAGTCCCGACCACGATTCGGAGGCGGTGAGCTGCTAGAGCCTCCCTACATCTTACTTTTGGGAAGGGCTGTGGACGAGGCCACATTCCTGGACGGCCACCGGGTCAAGTTCCCGGTCCGGCAGACGGCGGTCCAGGCGGCCAAAGATTACCTATATCGCCAATTCCACGACCCCGAGCTCGTCAGGGATAGCGGCGTGGACATTGCCAACAGCATCATCGTGGATTGCCGGATAGGCCGGGGTAGTCAGGACCTGCTGCGTAATTACCTAAAGGCCGAGGCGTCCTGTCAAGGGGGCGGGGAGCGCTCCTGCCGACCGGCCAATGACACCTCGTTCGGAGTGGGGTTCGCACCCTTGACCGAAACTGAGCGTCTGGTTCTGAATATCGAGAGGTACATGAACGATGAGATGAGGACGCGGGACGGCATCACGGCTGCTGGGAGGGACATCAAGGTGATGGCCGCCCGGCACGGTAACAAAGTGTCGCTGACCATCGCCTGCGCCATGATCGCATCCCGGCTGTCCAGTGCGGCCGAATACCGCAACACCATAGCTCAGGTCCGATCGCTGGTGGTGGAGAAAGCGAAGGAGTATACCGAGCACGACGTGGAAGTGACAGTCAATCATGCCGACGACAATGGCAGTGAGGAGGCCAGTGATTACTATTTGACGGTGACCGGGCTGTCCGCAGAGAACGGCGACGACGGTTCGGTAGGCCGGGGAAATCGAGTCAACGGGCTTATTACGCCTCATCGGCCCATGAGCATGGAAGCGGCGGCCGGTAAAAATCCGGTCACTCATGTCGGGAAGCTCTATAATGTCCTGGCCAATCGGATCGCGGAGAAGATAGCTCAGGAGGGAGGCGAGGAGATCAGTGAGGTTCGGGTGCGGTTGCTTTCCCAGATCGGAAGCCCGATCGATCATCCGGCGCTGGCCAGCGTGGAGATCTGTGCTGAAAGCGATTCGACGTACCGGCGATGGGAGGTCAAGGCCAGGGAAATAACGAATTTCGAACTGGAGAAAATAGAGGACCTTACACAACAAATTGTTTATGGGCAAATCGCAGTATTCTGAGCGTGAAGCTCATTGTTCGGCCTAAGTACGGGCCCTTGTTCCGCTTCAGTGATTACCACGTTTACAAGACACTGTCATTGCTATCGGATGGCCGTAGAAAGGGCCGCAAGCTGATGGCCGACCGTATCGGTGTGGGCGAGGGGAGCATGCGAACGATCATAGACCATCTTAGGGATGAGGGGCTGATCGATGTCAAGCAGACCGGCATCAAGATCAGTAAGAAGGGCCAGGACTTCATCAACCGGCTCCCCCTCCAGGTCTATAAGCTGGAGATATCGGACATCACCTTGGGTCAGGAATCGGTAGCCGTGCAGATCAAAGGCGTCGCCTCCAAGATTAAGTCGGGAATGGAGCAGCGCGACCAGGCCATAAAGGCTGGCGCGGACGGAGCTACTACGATCATCGTCAAGGGTGATAGGCTGACCGTTCCGGTGGACTTTGATCTTGACAAAGATCGTCCCGAGATCGCCGATGCCATACGGCGTCTGTTCGACCTTTCCGACGGGGACATGGTCATCGTCGGTACTTCGGAGGACCTCCAGCGGGCCGAAGAAGGTGCTCTGGCGGCGGCCTTCGAACTTCTCTAGTCGGGCTGAAGGAGCCGGGCAAAGGTCTCCGGATCGGCCGTTTCCGGCAGACAGGCCCGGTCGGAACAGACATGGGCCATGGCCTTTCCATCCTTCATCGCCTGCCCCTGCACCAAGGGGGATAGCTCCTTTATCCCCTCCCCCTTCTCGCCCGGCTCCACCAGCAGGGTGACCTTGTTGGGCACGAAGCGCGGACCAAGCTCCTTGAAGAAGCGGTGGGTATCCTCCCCGTCCCTCATCCCGGCGATTACGATGGAATAGGAAGGCCCTACCTTGAGGTCCACCGCATTGAGGAACTGGGCGTAGTTGTCAGGGGAACGGAAGATGGTGCCCGAGAAGGCGGTGACCATGGTCTCGGCCCGTTCGATCAGATCGGGGTCTTCGATGATGCGGAATAGCAGAAGGAGATCCAATAGGGCTATGGAATTGCCCGATGGCAGGGCCCCGTCGTAGATGTCCTTTCGCCGGCGGACCACGTCCATAGCATTTTCCTCGGTCTGGAAATAACCTCCATTCTGGGAGTCCCAGAACCGTTCGTTCATCGAACGGACCAGACCTCTGGTCTCCCTCAACCATCGGATGTCATGATCTGCCTGGAACAGCTCGAGAAGCCCCCACGCCATGAACGCCTGATCGTCCAGGAAACCCGGCACTGCCGATGGACCGTCTTTATAGACGTGAAGCAGGGGGCCGTTCGTTGAGCGCATGTTGCCCAGGATGAAAGATGCCGCTTTCTTCGCTGCATCAACATACCTTGGCTCGAGAAGGGCCCCTCCCGCTCGGGACAGTGCGGCGATCATGAGGCCGTTCCAATCGGTCATGATCTTATCATCGAGAGCAGGGGGTGTTCTTCCTTCCCGCGCCGAGAGCATCTTCTTCATGGCCCCCTCCAGCAGCTCATCGGGCCTCGTGTTCTGCCCCGTCAGGTGCAGCACATTCTTGCCCACGAGGTGGCCGTGCTCACCTTCGCGGACGTTCCCTTCCTCGCTGAGCCCCAGCTCCCGCTGCACGACAGCGAGCTCCTCCGGTTCCAGGACCTTCCGGGCCTCTTCCTCGGTCCAGAAATAATACATGCCCTCTTCGTCTTCGCTATCAGCGTCCAGGGCGGAGTAGAACCCTCCCTGGGGCGAGGTCATGTTCTCCAGCACGTAATCCAGCACCTCCCGGACGGTCCGGGCATGCTCTTGGTTCCCGGTGGCCTGCCAGCCTTCGACGTAGGCGATGACCAGCAGTGCCTGGTCGTACAGCATCTTCTCGAAGTGGGGGACCAACCACCTTTGATCAGTGGAATAGCGATGGAATCCCTTTCCCAGCTGATCGAATAGCCCTCCCCGCCTCATGGCCTGAAGGGTCTGGTCGGCCATCCACAATGCCTTACTGTCGCCGACCCGATTCCAAAAGCGTAGCAATAATGTTAGACGGTGGGGGGTGGGGAACTTCGGAGCGGTCCCGAATCCCCCATACTCCTCGTCGAAGCTTTCCATCATATGCTGGAACGCGTCCATTAGAGTTTCTTCTCCCAGCCCTCCGCCCGCGGACGATGCCTCCAGCTCGTTCAACGCCGATTGTACCTTCTCTGAGGTGGCCTCGATCTCACCTCTTCTGTTCTTCCAGAAGTCCGCCACCACATGTAGGAAATTGGTTAGCCCGATCATCCCGAACTTAGGCTCCTTAGGGATGTACAGTTGCAGCAAAGAATGGTTTCTTGTCCGGAGTGAGGACCAGGGTCAACGGCCACCCTCCACTCCCGGAGAGCACCTGGGCTGCGCTCATGTATGTGGCGTCAATGTCAGGCCGCTCCTCCCGGTCGACCTTGACCGGCACGAAATGCTCGTTAAGAAGGCGGGCCACCTCCTCATCCTCGAACGATTCCCGCTCCATTACATGGCACCAGTGGCAGGAGGAATAGCCTATCGACAGGAAGATGGGTTTGTCCTCGTCCTTGGAACGTTGGAAGGCTTCCTCTCCCCAAGGGTACCAATCAACGGGGTTATGGGCGTGCTGGCGCAGGTATGGGCTCTTCTCGTTGAGTAATCTATTCGCCTTCCTCTCGTCCTTATCCATGGCCTGTTCTTTCATGGGCACCCCTCCGATTATCGAAGCGAGGGTATATCAACAAAGGCCGATGAAGCAGCGGAAACCCAAAAACGTAAGTAGGGGCTCCGAGCGCCAGATATCCACGCTCGGCCCCAGTTGGTTTCTCCTCCTGTGGTGATCGAGAGGGTAAGCCTCTCGTTCCCCTATACCTCGTTCGGTACGCTTGATGATATTTCAGACCAGAATATATAACGGTATCCATCAATTGTTAATCGAAAAAGAAAAGGAAAGGGGTTTATAACTGGCGGGGGAGCGTCTACTCCCAGCACTCAAGGATGCCGGGGATGGTGCGGTTGGCCATCTGGTCGAAGGTTTCGATACCAGTGACCTTGTTGGCGTATTCCGATAGAGAGGCGATATCATCTCTCTCTAGCATCTCCAGTTTGAACTTGCGGGAGCCGGCCATCAGCTGCTTCAGGCCCTCACCGATGCGCTCTTCCATGTAAGTGTTCAGACCTACTGCGCCCCACGGAATGTCCTTGCCCAGCTTCTTTTTGGGAAACTTCTTCTGGATCTCCGAAGCCTTCACAAAGAAGTTGGACGGGTCCGAAGAATACTCGTCGGAGAAGGACTTGGGCAGCTTGCCATTCTCAGCCAGGCGGGCGAAGTACTGGGACTTCATGACTGCCAAGATGGGGGCCCTGGCCATTGCCACGGCTTTTATCAGGGGGCCGTCGCCAAGGTTGCTCATAGCGATGGACTTGTAGATCTGCGTCTCATTGGTGAACCCGCCGGCGAACACCAGATCAGGGATGAAGCGACCCTGGGCCTTGAGGATCTTGGCGCACATCAGCACCTCCGCCTCCAGGTGGACGGTCGGGGTGGACATCTCGTTCATCATGGGTACCGGGGACATACCCGTACCGCCGCCTGCGCCATCGAAGGTGAGCATATCGATCTTGGCCTCGGAAGCGGCCTTCATGGTGAATGCTACTACCTCCGGGCGGTATGCACCGGTCTTGAGGAACACGTACTTGGCACCGGCCTTCCTGAGATTCTCTACATCCTCAACGAAGGACTTGCGCTCCGGGAATCCTACCCGGCTGTGCCTCTCGAATGTCTTGAACGCTCCAACCTTGAAAGCCGCCTTGACCGCAGGGTCCTCAGGATCAGGGAGGACCAGATAGCCACGCTTCTTAAGTTCGATGGCCCGTTCGAGGGTCTTGAGCCTGACCTCGCCGCCGATGGCCTTGGCTCCCTGGCCCCACTTGCGCTCGATGATATTGACCTCTAGCTTGGACAGCACGTACTGATCAACGCCGCCCCGCTGGTCCTCCACGTTGGTCTGGACCGCGATGTCGCCGTACTTACCGTCCCACAGCTCGCGGAAGAGAGCGATCCTCCTTTCCATGTCCGGGGACCTGGTAACCTTTCCCTTACTGTACGTCGAATCGGGGTCCATGCCGCAGACATTCTCACCGATGGTCTCGATGATGCCCGAGAGGGCGGCGCCCTTGGCCAATCCGTCCCAGTTCCTCTTCGCCACATCAGTAGAGCCCAGGCCAGCGATGACCAGGGGAACCTTCAGGCGGATGGGCTTCTTGGAACGGGTGGCCACAGTGGTGGTCACATCAGCGTTCTCGAAGAAGGCCGTGTCAGGGTTGGCCTCAATGCCATAGGCACCAATGAGCTCGGCCAGGATCTGGAAATGGGACCAGTCCAGCTTAAAATCCTTGTTGGAAGCTGCTGTGCTTTGCCCGAAGTACTCGTTGCTGGGGTACAGCACTTCTCTCCCACGGAATGCGGACTTACCGACCTCGCATACCACGGGGCATTCCTCTATGCATAGGGGACACATTCCGGAGACCGGACTGATGTCCTCTACTCTCGTTCTAGTTCCAGTAGTAGACCTTGCGTTCTCTATCGAAATCATAGCATCATCCTCGAATCCATAAAATCCGTGATTGCTGCTGCTAAAAGGGGGTAACGCAGACGACTTTATAATTTTATATCTCGGCGGATTACTTATATATTGTATTAATATATTGTAAAATCAGGCACTTATGATCGGATTACTTTGCTTTTACTTAGACATTATAAGGCATTTAACCAATATGCCTAGTCTAATCGCTATATTTTTCGCTTAGACGAACCGAGGGTAATTCTTTCACAATCTGACCCAAGTGTCCAAGAAAATCAATATTTTCCAACGAATGTCAAAAACACTCTAGAATTACTTTCGAACAAATCATCCAAAATCGTATTAATGCGATACCTCATCGACCGATCCTATCGCGGTAGGTGAGTTGGAAAGATGCGGGTCATCGAGATCAATAATCTCAGCAGGTCGTTCGACGGTCGTTTGGTCCTCAACAATGTCTCCTTTAACGTGGAGGAAGGCGAGGTGTTCGGCTATCTTGGACCCAATGGGGCCGGTAAGACCACCACCATGCGGATTCTTCTCGGCCTTATCCGCCCGACCACTGGCACCGCCCTGGTTCGAGGGGCGGACCTGGCCACGAACGACGAGGCCCGCGGCTCGGTCGGGGTGCTCATGGAGAATGATGGCCTATATGACCGGATCTCGGCTTGGGAGAACTTAGACTATTACGGAAAATTGTACCAGGTCAAAGATAGGGAGAGGAGAATAGCAGAGCTTCTCGATACCTTTGGACTGGTCGATAGAAGGAACGATAGGGTCTTCACGTTTCTCAAAAGGGATGAGACGGAAGTTGGGTATCGCCCGGGCCATTATCCACGACCCTGAGATCCTGTTTCTCGACGAACCGACCTCCGGTCTCGACCCAGAGGCCCAGAAGATGGTGAGGGACATCTTGACCGACTTATCTCGCCGAGAACGAATGACCGTGCTCTTGAGCTCGCACAACCTAGATGAAGTCCAGAAGATCTGCTCGAGGGTGGCCGTCATAAAGGCCGGAGAATTGAGGGCCTGCGACACGGTGGAGAACCTTCGGGGAGGCCCTGGGACCCACACTCTGACCATCACCACGTCCACCGATGACGAGGCCGCAAAGGCCCTCGATGCGAGCCGGAAGATCCCTCTCATCATCAGCGCGCGGGCCGATGGAACGACGATCACGATAAATCATATCGAGGAGAGCGCCTCAGCCATCATCAGCGAGCTAGTGCACGCGGGAGTGAGGGTGGAAGAGGTCAGAAAGGCGGCGCGCTCCCTTGAGGATGTATATATCGACCTGGTCAAGGAGCAGGAGGTCGGAGCATGAACATTGACCACATCATGATCGTTGCCCGGAAGGAGCTAAAGGAGATTAGGATCAACAAAGGAACATGGATATCGGCCCTCTTCTTCGCTCTCTTCTTTGCCGTTACCAATATCGGCTCGGTCACGGCGGGAGCCCAACCAGGGAAGGCCGTCTCCATCGACTGGTATGTCATGTACCTGTCCCTTTTCATCGGCGTGTTCTCGGGATTCATGCTATGTGGGGCGGTGTTCTTCCGAGAGAAGCAGAGCGGCGTGGTAGAGACGCTCCTGTGCACTCCGCTCAGCCTCAGGTCGATCTGGTTGGGAAAGGTGCTGGGTGTGGCATTGCCATCCTACCTCTTCGCCCTATTCTCCGCGGGAGTCCTTGTCGTTCTCACAACCATGTCCGTAGGGGCGGTCGCCACGCCCTCCCTGCTGGTCATAGTCCATCTCATCGTCGTGACCCCCTTATTCATAGCCGCCTCGGTCGGGATCATAGGTTATATCCAGTTGGCCATGGGGATGAGGGAGAATCGGATCGTGAGCATGGGCATATTCATACTGCTGATCGCCGGTCTGTCCATATCGACAGGCGTGGTCCAAGGGGATGCTTCCCTGGTTAACACGGTCGTCGTGTCCTTGTTAGCGGCCGCGGTCCTATTGTTCTCTCTGTCCTTCCTGTTGTCGAAGAGATTGAACAAGGAGAAGATCGTGACATCCATCCCAGATTGATCTGTTCATGGAAAAATATTTTATTCTAACATTACATATAAACCTCAAAGGGAGGAAAACGATGGTTGATATTAAAGAGGAAAATGGGAAGAGTACTACGACGCTGGTGATAGAGACGATCGCAGCGCTCATGACCGCAGCGTTCGCTTTCGTGGCCGCTTTAGCCTGGAACACGGCAATCCAAGCTGCGATAGCGCAGGTGTTCCCTAATCCGAACGATCTGACCGGACAGTTCGTTTACGCCATTATCGTCACGATAATAGCTGTGGTGGCGATCATCTACATCGGTAGGGTCTTGGCAAAACACAAGGCCAGAGATGCCAAGAAATAATCCGGTCCTAGACCTGAAAACTCTCCTTCCATCAACTTTTTTTCATATCGTTAGACTTCAGAAGAGTTTATATCATTTTTCAGGATTTGACCGCCACACGGGTGAGACGATGGGAGACAACAGGGACCTTTCTGGTTGGAATAAGACGAAGGAAGTTCTCAGGATCGCCTATACGTTGCCGTTCGTGATGGCATCCGTAGTGGGGGTCGTCTTCGCCCTGACTGTGAAACAAGAGTGGCTCATATCTCTGCTCATTCCTCTGGACGTCTTCTTCCTAGCGCTCTTCGTCAACTTCTCCAATGATTATTTCGATCACAAGAGCGGCGTTGACAAGCTCAGGTTTGCCGAGCACAGCGACCCGGAATTCCAGGCCGAAGTTAGTCAACTTTTCAACCAGAAGGTCTTCTGGTCGGGCAATTCGCTCGACCGGGGGATAATCACGGAGAAGCAGGGCAAGACACTAATGGCTCTCCTGGCCATTGGCGCAGTTCTGGTTTCTATACCGATCGTCCTCTATGCTGGTTGGGTCGCCATAATCCTCGGCCTGATCGGCCTGGCCCTGGCCTTCTTCTACACCGCCCCGCCGATAAATCTAGGAGCCCGGGGGCTCGGCGAGGTGGATGTTTTCATATCGTTCTCCATGATGGCCTTCTTCTCTTACTTTGTCATCGTTCAGCAGTTCAGCTGGACGATGCTGTTTCTTGCCCTGGCCATAGGATGCGCGGTCATGCTAATGCGTCTCTCGGACGAGACTCCCGGTTATGCGTCACATAAGAAGATGGGGGAGAGGGACCTCGTTGTCCGGTTCGGTCTGGAAAAGATATCGACCATCGAGATGGCCATCATCATACTGCTTTACGTGTTCGTCGCCCTGGCAGCATTGACCGAACCCTTCATGGTCATCCTCTTCCTGACCCTACCTATGCCGATCAAGGCGTTGAGGATGCTGAAGACCAACGATCGGCTCCGATTTTGGAGGCCCATACCTCAATTCCTGAAGCTTGCCGTTGCCATCGAGCTGCTGGCCATCATCGCTTTGATAGCGCGAACCGTCTGGACATCTTTGTGATGGTCTCGATGTTCCCGGCGACGATGAGCCGGTACTCCCGCACCGCATCGAAGCCGCACTGCTTGCAGGATTCGGTACCCTTCATGGGGCACCCATTGACCTGAGTGCCATCGGGCAAGGTGAACGAAGAAACCCAATATGGGCATTTCTGCGAGTAGTCCTCGATGAGCAGCTCCTTCAGCGCCCTTTCGGTGTTGAGGATCGGCAACTTCTCCTTCCGCCACTTCAAGGCGTCGCTCACCACTTGGACCTTCTCCTCGTGGCTGAGGGCGATCTCGTACGGTGGAGGGGTCAAGAAGTTGAGCATGAGGCCCCGGATATGCTTGTTGCCCTTGGCGACCTCGGCAGTCTCCTTGATAACATCGAGGTTGGGCTTCATCACCACCATGTTGGCAAAGATGTTGGGGTGGGTGGTATTTTCAAGGTTCTGCATCAGCAGATCATAGGTGCCCGGTCCACGGATGCTGTCATGTACCCGCTTTGGTCCGTCCAGGCTTATCGACAGAACATCGCTCTCCTCGAATATCCTACCCGTACCATTGGTGGTGTATCCTATCACATAGTAACCGATCCGGCGGCCTTCGGCGATCAGGTCTAGAAGGCCCTTGTCACCGTCCTTCCAGATAGTTGGCTCACCTCCTTCGAAGAACAATATCTTCGCTCCTTTGCGGTATTCCTCGGCCATATGCTCGGAAGCGTCCTTGAAGCTCATTGAATGGGCCCCGGGCAGTTTGTCATAATTGGCTGCAATCGAACAGTGCTGGCACTTGAGATTGCATGCATAATGGATGATCATGGTATTGACCAGCGGCCTCTTTATGCCGAACTTGGCACGCAGGAACCAGCTGGCGTAGTACGAGTACTGGCGTAGAGAGCTTGCTGGGGACATGAGCCGAATGAACATCCGGGCCGTATTTATGTTTAGCTAACCGATCTCCCTCTACCCATTCTCTGTAATAACCAACGAGCTGGCAGAACTGCGGTTAAGATGATCAGTACTGGTCCGAGGATCCATCCCGCCCATAGTAGGAGGCCTAGGGCTCCGATGGTTAGCAGGGACAGCCTAGTACCGGTTCGCACCCCTTTCAGAGGTCGCTCCCTCTGCGCTATTCTCAAGACCGCCAACCCTAGCGCGAGGGGCAGGATGGCGAAAACGAGCGTCACTACCACGGCCGGCTCGGTCCCTGTCTGCGACAGTGCCCACAACATCTGATACAGGAGCGATATCCCAGAGGCGACCATCACTAGGCCAGATGCCGTGGCCAGCACCCATAGTGCATCAAGGGGTTGCATCCGCCTCCGGGATGCTGCCACCATTATCGCCAGGCCGACGATGAATGTGATGATGGCCGGCGCGAGCACGACCATTAGGTTCTGCCCCTCCCACTGATAGATGGACAGCGCGCTGAATGGCACTAGCAGCCACTCCTCGATAGTAAAGCTCTCTCTGAGACCTACTGCTAGACCATAGTTGCCTCCAGTATCGTTCTCATAGATCGCCAGGTAATAATCGCCATCCTGAGGGGCGGAGACAGAAATCTCGCCCAGTTCATAGAACGCACTGGGGGAGAAGGGTTCATATGATGGTCGGGGCGGGATCGCTCCCTGCACGGCCTTCACTCCTGCTCCCTCTGGGACCTGCAAATACGAGGGCACCGTATCATTCCCTTCGATGCCGGGCCCCATCAACGCCATTGATGGTAGAAATCCAGAATCGGTCGCGGAGCGAGGGGCGGTCAGGGAGACAGTGATGTCCTCTCCCCCCTTCATGCTAAGAAGGTAGTACTGGGCTTCTCCTCCCTCGTGTAGCTGTGAATAGATGGCCCATGATTTGGTCGGATCATGTATGTCCTTGGCCTGCTCGAGGCTCTCGTTTCCCCCCGGGAACTCCGGAGCATGGGCAGAGACGGAGAGCGCCATCATTGTCACGATGAACATCGTGATGAGAGGGATAGCATATCTCCTTAGCATCACCTACAGATTCACTTATCTCGGCCAATAATCCTTTGCTCAATTTTCTGTGGTCGGTCTAGGGTCGGAGCGTCGAAGGCATCTTGAAAATGTCATTGGGCTATCGAATTTCAAAGTTACTGGTAGAGGTGGATTCAGACCCAGTCACTGTCGCCGAGCACCAAGTGATACCTGAGGTCACTGGCCAATCGCTCCTTTAACGTCGCATCGGAGGTCAGCTGGCGACAGATCAGGCGCATCTCTCCTTTCGCCATGGACCGGCTGTCTTAATAGGAAACCGAGGCGGCCCAGCTCAGGCAGGAAGGGGTGATCGGTGGGCAGCCACATCTGGAGCATGTTAGCATCTTCCTGATGGCATAGCTTCACGCATCTTTTGATCAATGCGTTCAGTGAATCCTGGTCATCGGTCAAGGTGATCAGGTCCACTATGTCCATATATCTCTGGCCGGAGACCAGATAAGGCCTTAGCACCGCATATCCAGATATCTTTCCGCTCTTCCGGGATATGATGATCTTGAATATGCCGCTCTCGGGCCGCTCGTACCTCCATCGCAGGTATTTCTCGTCCCTTTGGACAATGAAATCGAAACTATGTTCGAACTCTTTGGTCAATGTTGTAATGTCATCAGGAAAGGTGGCGACCTCTTGAACATCGACCTCTTCCATGTCTATACTCCCACGCCCCCGGACCAATTTCATCCCTCCGTAGGCCATCTTCTTCAATGTGCCGAACTTTACACTACTGAAGAACCTGTCGGGATTGGTTATCAGCTCATATTGCCCCATCCTGACCGACATCTCTACGAAATTGGCCTTCAAGCAGAGCTCGTAACCTGCTGGGGAGGGGATGGCGAATTCCATCTCTATTCCGCTCTCGAGGTCACGGGTGTAGAGGGCGGACATTACGCTTTCCATCAGTCCTTGGCCCCGGTTCCCGGGGTCGGTGAACAGGTCCGAGAACTGTGCGCATAGGTGAACCCTCTGGCCCATTATCAGCTCAGTAGGCAAGCTGGCTGCATGGCTCAGGACCTTACCGTCGGTTATGGCTACGATCTCGTTGGTGAAACCGATCGGATTTTGGATGTATCGCCATTCCCAGAAATCGATGGCCGTCCCCCGATGATCATAACCCGGCCACTCGGCCGTTCGGCCTAACAATCCTACTATGCTCCCCGAGTCGCCTTTTTCGGCCGTTCTTAATTGGACAGTAACCATGCCAGGGCTTCCCGTTAGGTTCACTTACCGGTGAACTATGTTTCTCATACCATTATAATGTTACTGGGGTAGCCCGGACATCAATTAGCCGCTGGCCATCTGGCCGGCAGTGTATACCACACGATGGACCTGTCAAGGGAGTGGCTACAATGGCCGATGAGGCCGGTTACCACTCTTTCGCCGTTCCCGCCGGCGATTATGACCTGATCATCTCCAAGGCCGGGTGCCCGACCGCACATGCGTCGGTGACCATGTTGGCGGGGGAGACCAGTTAGATCGAGGCGATCGAACTGGCCTTGGAAAATGATACCATTGCAGGTATCGACAGCACCCAGTTGTTCATTGTCCTGCTGGATACGATCATCTCCCTGGGGCTGGTCTTTGCGGTGGCCCGTCGCCGGTGGAAGGAAAACCCTCTCGCATTTTCTCTCTTTCACTCCATTTTAGATATATGGGGTTTCAAGTATTGGGCATGGTCCGCTTCTTCATCGGCTGCAGCGGGTGGAGCTATCCTGATTGGCACCGAAGATTTTATCCTGCCAGCATCCCGCCCAGGGAGTTCCTCCAGTATTATTCGAAAAGAATGAGCACCGTGGAGGTGAATATGACCTTTTACCACTTTCCCACGCCTAGCGTGGTCAATGATTGGTACTCGAACACCCCAGATGATTTCATCTTCTCCGTCAAGATGAACAGGACCATAACTCATTATCGTAAGCTCAGGGACGTAGACCGATACGTCGAATCTTTTGTTAATATAATGTCGGGGTTTGAAGGAAAGCTTGGCCCCATATTGGTTCAGTTACCACCCAATCTCCCTCCCGATAACGTACTGCTTGAAAAATTTCTTATGGCCTTGCCTCGATCGGCCTCCTACGCCATCGAGTTCAGGGACAGGAGCTGGCTAACCTCCAGGACCTATGACCTTTTGGAGAGGAATGGTGTGGCACTTGTCCTAACCGATCTCCCGGCTCCGAGGTCCGATGCGGTGGTGACCGCCGATTTGTGCTATATCCGGTGGCATGGACGTTCCGGACCGGGCTATGCGTATTCCATGGAGGAACTGAAAGTGTGGGCCGGTATCTTATTGGACCTTCCGGTCGATAGTGTCTTTGGATACTTCAATAATGATGTGGGGGCCGCGGCTCCTCGAAATGCCCTGGCCCTGCAACACATCTTAGGTCCAAAGGGGGCGAACGGAAATGAGGTCAGCAAGGCAAGGCGATGACCTCGCTATTGGAGCATATCTGTAACTTTGGGCCTCATATAACTCGGTCAGGAACACTAGCAATTGTCCGACTAATACATTTTTTTGACCTTCGGCTACGATACTTTTATAGCACACTCCATTAATTTTCCGCGAGAAAAGGGGATCCATAATGCCAGACATACGTCAGAGGGTCCAAGAGGACCAGGGAATCCTGAAGAAGATCCAGATGTTCGTCCCCGGCTTCCGGGGATATCGGCAACGGGAAGACCTCAGGGACGCCGATCGGATGCTACGGGACCAGCTGGCGAAGAAACTGGGCACCCAGCGTAAGCAGGTCGAGGATGCTCGCTCCCTCGTGTTGAACGCCTACAACTCCAAGGAGCTGGAGCTCATGGGCGGGGTCATCAACGAGTACAAGAAGGTCGAAGGACTAGTATCTCATTCCTCTCCCGGCTACTCGGGAATATCGGCTGATATCCAGTTCAAGCAGGATGAGATCTACCGCCTTTATGACTACGACGCGGCCATGATCGACGGCCTGGCGGCCCTGCAGCAAGGCATCGAGGCCATGAAGGCCGCTTTGGTCGCACAGGACAGCACTCGGGCCCAGCAGGATGTACTGCAGGTCAAGATGCTCATTACCAATTTTGAGGACCAGTTCAAACGTCGCCTCGACATCATCCAGGGCACGGAGGTCTGAACATGAGCGTAATGGGATCGACCACCATCTCGTGGAACGATGCGGACAAGCGGACCAACATCATGTTCCGCAATCCCCGGCTGATCAGGTATAACGACAATGTAGTGGTTCGAGAGGACGAGATCGCCGTTTTCTACCGTGATGGTAAGGCCCTCACCTATTTCGACCGCCCTGATCGTTACGCTCTTACTGACATCAACGCCCCTATCGTGGGAAAGCTGGTCAAGTTCCTCAGCGGGGTTCAGCAACAGGCTGAGGTCGTCTACCTTCAGAAGCGGGTATTCGACGGCAAGTTTGGCTCCAAGCAGCCCTATCAGTTCCGGGACAAGGAGTTCGGGGTCGTCAATCTCCGGGTGTTCGGTGAGTTCCGTTACAAGATCTCACAGCCCGAGAACTTCGTCAACCAGTTCGTCGGTACCTTGAACTACGCCACCTCTGCGGAGGTGGAAGAACGCATCAAGGAACAGATGGTAATCCTCATCTACAATGTGGTCGGCGAGATGAAGAACCAAGGAATGGGCGTGGCCGATTTAGCCTCTAGCCTCATGAACATCGAGCAGGGCGTGCTCACCAAGGCCAAGGACCACTACGACCTCTATGGTATCGGTGTGGATAAGGTCTCTGGTCTATACATCTCCCTGCCTGACGAGGTCCAGAAGGCCGTTGATACCAGGGCCTCCATGCAGGTTCTTGGTACCAACTACATCGGCTATCAGAGTGGTCAGGCCATGCGTGAAGCGGCCTCCAATCCCTCGGGCGGTGCGGCCGGGGTCGGCGTCGGCGTAGGGGCCGGGGTCGGTCTGGGATACACAATGGTCGATCAGATGAGGCAACAGCCCCCCTCTGGTCAACAGCAGAGTGGGGGAGGAGCAGTGCCGTTCGGTAACGCCAATACCATCAAGTGCCCGAAGTGTGGCGCGATGAACCCGCCCACCAACAAGTTCTGCTCTGAGTGCGGGACGAAGTTCGAGGCCGACAAGAAGTGCCCGAAGTGCGGGGCCAATGTACCGGCAGGCTCTAAGTTCTGTCCCGAGTGCGGGAACCCCATGAGCAACAAGAATTGCCCTAATTGCGGAGCGGAAGTGCCCGCGGGTACCAAGTTCTGTCCTGAGTGCGGCAAGCCTATACAATGAGGTCCCACAATGGCCCAGATCAAATGTCCGAAGTGTGCGGCACCAGTGGAGTTCGACGCTGGCACCAAGTTCACAAAATGCAGCTATTGTGGCTCGCTGATATACCTCGACCGCACTGGAGCGGGGTTCTATTATGCCATCCCGTTCAGACTGAGCCAGAACGATGCCGTAGGTACGTTCCGGCGGTGGGCCGGCGGGTCCACCAAGGCCAAGGACCTGGACCGATTGGCCCAGGTCACGACGGTCAAGAAGCAGTATTTCCCAGTGTACCTGTTCCGCAGAGATGTGGGAGGCAAAGAGGAAGTGATCATCGAGCCGGCCGGATCTACCATCCTGCCGGGGCTCCATCGTCTCAAGGTGCCCGGCGGGGACCTCAAGGATCTTCGACGCTACTTTCGATACCTCCGGGGCGGAGCTCATCAAGCCAGATATCGAGATGCTCCACTATATGGATTCCTTACCGGGCAACGGGAAGGAGCAAGCGCTGGTTTTCTTCCCCATCTGGACCATCGAGTATACTTTCAACGGGGGGAAATATCAGGTAGTGGTGGACGCCTCTTCATCAGAAGTTTTCGCCGCGACCTTTCCCACCAGGAGCTCGGCCGCCTATATCATGGTGGCCTTGATCGGTTTTGTCGCCTTCCTGGCCGAAGGATTCCTGGCAACCCAGTTCCTGGTCCTCGCGCTCCTGTTGATGGCCTTGACGGTGGTAGCGGTGTTCTTCATTTCGCTCACCGTGGCAAGGAGGATGTAAGATGAGCGATCTGTCGGTCGGCCTAAGCTGCCCCTCCTGCGGGGGTGCCATATCTATCAAGGAAGGCGACAATGTCGTTAATTGCCAGTACTGCGGATCGACCCTTTTCATCGAAGGGGACCAGGGAGTGCAGACCATCGCATTCAAGAATAAGATGGGCCGTGAGGCAGCCGTCAACGCCGCCCAGTTCTGGTGGAAGAAAGGCTTCAAGGCCCGGGACCTGCGCAAGACCGGCGTGGTCATCGAGTGTTACCCCATCTACCTACCGTTCTGGAGCATAGGGACGAGGGTGGCAGGATGGGTATGCGGTTATGAAGAGAGGACCCATACAGATTCTAAAGGCCGCTCCCATACTGAGAAGGTCTACAAAGAGGAAATGGTCCTCCATGACATGGTGTTCTCGGAGATCGCCTGCGACCCCGGGGACCTGGGCCTCCGCACCATGCGCAACTTCTCTGGTGAATCGTCATTTGAGGACTTCGATATGATCCCCACCTTCGAGTCGACCACCAGCCATGACGATGCCAACGCGCATGCCAAGGCCGACTCCATCGAACGAGGGCGGGCGTCTGCTCATGTCCCCCATGTAACTTTTGAGAAACTACATGTCCTTATCAGAAATACATCCATGATATACTACCCCGTCTGGGTGGTCCGCTACAATTACAAAGAAAGGATGTACATCCTCACCGTCGATGGGGTGACCGGACAGGTGCTCTCGGGTCGTGCTCCAGGCGATCCCCTGTTCCAGAGCCTGGCGGTGACCGCAGGGACGTCCATCGGTGGGCTGGCCGCGGCCGGCGGCATACTGTTCACGGTGGAGTCCGGATCGGAGTTCGGCATCGCCGGAGTGATCTTTGGGCTCATCGTTCTGGGGGCCACCTATTTCTTCTTCAGGCACGGGTCTGAGATCATCGAGGGTGACTTTGCCGATAAGAAGAGGATGATGAACCTCAAGCAGATGGCCGACATCGGTAAAACCATAGGGGGGGCATACAGATGAAAGTGAGCCAGGTCAAATGCCCACAATGTGGCCAGGCCATCTATGAGAAGCAGAAGGACGAGATGTTCCACTGCCAAAACTGCGGCACCATCCACTATCGGGACCTGCACGGCGTGCACAGGGTGGCCTATGAGATCGCCGTAGCGACGAGCAATGCGGCCGGGCAGAGGTACTATATGCCCTTCTGGCGACTGTACTGCAACTTCAATATAAGATCCCGGAACGTAGAGGGGGGGTTCCTGCACAAGCTCTCCAACATGGTCAACGGGGGCGATAACGGCGGCGCGTTGTACATCTTCGTGCCTGCCTCGGATGTCGATACCGCCACCTTTCGACACTGGGCGGTGGCTCTGACGAACTCCAACCCCCGGTATGGGGTCCGGTCGGACTTCAACAACACCGAGCGGCTGTCCACAACGATCAATCAAGAGGAGGCCATCGAGATGGCCGATTTCGTGGCCGTGACCCTTGAGGCGGAGAAGCCAGGGACCCTGCAATACCTTGACTATGATCTCAAGGTGCAGGAGGCCAAGCTCGTCTATCTACCTTTCGTGCAAGGGCCCAATGGTCTCCAGCTGGCCTTGTGAAGCGTTCGTCTAGCGAGGCAGGGGCTCGCACAAAAAGGTAAACCCCCTTTCCCTTTTCCCTCGGGAGGCTTCTCTTCCAGGCATATCCTTTTGAACTAGCTCGCTATTTTTTACTGCATGACCGGAGCGGATCTAGGGCTCATTTTTATCATCATTGGAGTGCTCATGTTGCTGGCCGAGGCGGTGACCCCAGGCGCGTTCCTGGTCGTTCCGGCCACGGTCCTGCTTGTGTTGGGAGCGCTGGGCCTGGTCGCGCCAGACCTTTTGTTGAGCATCTGGTCTCCGATCCTCGCCGTCGTGATCGGTGTACCGGTGTTCATCCTCACAGTCAAGATGTACCAGAAATTGTCGCCCCTCAGGCCTCCCACCACCACAGTGGCCACGTCTCTTATCGGGATGGAGGGCTTGGTCATCACCGATACCTGCCCAAACACTCTTAAGGGCAAAGTGAAGATAGAGAACGATATATGGAGCGCCACTTCAACACGCCCGGTTCCGGCCGGATATAGGGTGAAGGTTGTAGAAAGTGAAGGTGTTCATGTTAAGGTCGAGCCTATCGGGGACGTCCCCGAGGCCGAATGCAAGTAAGGGGGAGAAGACATGGTTGATGTTGTAACAGTAGCATTGTTGGTACTGGCCATTGTGGCCGCAGTATTGATCCTGATAACCGGAATACATATGCGTCAAGCCGTACGAGCAGGCAATCTATATCCTGCTAGGGACGTATAAAAGAATCTTGAATCCAGGGTTCAACTATGTGGTCCCATTGATCAGCCAAGTGGTGACATTGGACCTTCGTACCCAGGTCTTGGACGTGCCGAGGCAGGAGGTCATCACCAAGGATAATTCGCCAACCAATGTGGACGCCATCATCTACTCTAAGGTCATCGATCCGAAGAAAGCTTTCTTCCAGGTTACGAACTACCGCTCTGCCACCGTCTATCTGGCCCAGACCACCCTCCGGTCGGTCGTGGGCGATATGGAACTTGATGAGATCCTTTCCAGTAGGGAAAAGATCAACCTGCGTCTCAGAGACATTCTGGATGAGGCCACCGACAAGTGGGGTGTCAAGGTAGAGGCCGTGGAGATAAGGGAGGTCGATCCCGCCCCCAAGGTCAAGCAGGCCATGGAGGAGCAGACCTCCGCGGA
Source organism: Methanomassiliicoccaceae archaeon (assembly GCA_963728405.1). Taxonomy (GTDB): domain Archaea; phylum Thermoplasmatota; class Thermoplasmata; order Methanomassiliicoccales; family Methanomassiliicoccaceae; genus UBA6. The sequence goes on from CAVSJV010000002.1 coordinate 211,862, forward strand.
GAGGATGAGGCGGGCCACGATCCTGAAGGCCGATGGTGAGAAGAGAGGTGCGATCCTAAGCGCCGAGGGTAAGAAGCGGTCCCGTATCTTGGAGGCAGAAGGTGTCCGCCAGTCCAAGATATTGGAGGCAGAAGGTGAGAGGCTTGCCATCATATTGCAGAGCCAGGGTGATGCCCAGAAGTTGCGGATTCTTTCCTTGGGGGCGAGCCCCCTGGACTCCAAGGCATTGGCGGTCCTCTCGATGCAGACCATGCAGGCCCTCGGTGCCTCACCGTCGACCAAGTGGATAATACCCTTTGAGGTTACCAAGATCATGGAGGGGATGTCCGAGTTCCTGGGTGTTTCCAGGCAGACCCCGGCCAGAGAGGTGTCCAATCGTGAAGAGGTTGAAAAGGCTGTCGGGAAGGTCGATGATATCCTCGGCCCCATCCCTTCGGCCGAGGAGCTGCGCGCCGAGCTCAAATCCCTCGAGGCCAGCATGGCCGTGGAGAAGGCTGAGGCCGAGGCCATCGGGGCTCTTGGCAAGGGCAAACCCGACAAGGACATGCTGAACCCGGTGTAAGTTATCTCGACCGCACGGCGGTCCCCTTCCTTTTTTTTCCATTTTTGACGCCACTTTGCATTATATTGGACATTTAGGAAAAATGGACGACAATACAATCAAAATGTCCGATTCTTAACATTTAAATAGTATTCGGGAGTACCCAGGCTGAGCCGTCTATCGGTTTGGAGAGCAATCTCATGTCCATCATTCGCTGCGATAATGTAACAAAAACCTATGTTACTGGGGATATCGTCGTCCAGGCCCTCAAGGGCATTTCCATGGAGATCGGGCAGGGGGAGATGGTTGCTGTAATGGGTCCGTCTGGCTGCGGCAAGACCACACTGCTTAATTGTCTGTCGGGCATCGACGAGGTGACCTCAGGTAAGATATTCATCGAGGACCAGGAGATCACATCGATGAACGACAATGGTAAGACCAACTTCCGTGCCAAGAGGATGGGGTTTGTCTTCCAGTTCTATAATCTACTTCCAGTGCTGACCGCCACCGAGAACGTTGAGCTTCCCTGCTAATCGCGGGAACGACCCCCCAAGAGGCGAGGAAGAAAGCGTTGGAACTGTTGAACGCGGTGGGCCTCACTCCGAGAGCGGCCCTGCGGCCCAATGCCCTGTCTGGCGGGGAGCGCCAGAGAGTTACCAGTGCACGCGCTTTATCGAACACTCCTGCCATCGTCTGGGCCGATGAGCCCACCGGGGACCTGGATGTCAAGACCTCCGATGAGGTCGTCGCTCTCATGCGCCGCCTGAACAAGGAGAACGGTCAGACATTTGTGATCGTCACCCACGACCCGGAGGTCGGAGCGAAGTGCGATCGTATCATTCACATGAGGGATGGACAGATCGTCACAACCAATGGCAACATCAAGCACATATCCGAAGAGATCAAGCAGATGGGGTGAGCGTCTGTCGATCCGCTCGGCAATAATGGCCGCGGCCCTCGTGGCCCTCATATTCCTCTCCCTGGTCTTCCTGCCGGTCACCTTTGCGGTCATGGCGGTCATAGGCCTAATAATCCTATACATCCTGGCCGACGCTCTTGGCAACCGAATGTTGTTCAAGATGTCCATCCGCAACGTCATCCGGCGGCCGTCCACCACAGCACTGGTCCTCGGCGGTCTGATGGTCGGAACGGCCATCATCTCCGCCTCGCTCATCGTAGGGGACACCCTGGACAATATGATCGTCGGCGAGGTCGCCAAAGGGTATGGCGACCTAGATTTCTCGATAGGGGGTACCGGCGAAGGTAACAACACCACAGGATTCTATTCCTTCGCGCTTGTCTCTCCGGTTCAGGACCAGGTCCGCAACCTCAGTCATGTGGATGGAGCGGAATGGACCCTATGGACGTCATCGGGCATCAAAAGTGTCCGGTCCAATCTATCCCAGCCCTCGGTCGAAATCATGGGTATGACTAGTGGTGTGGTGAGGGACTTCGGAGGGTTCAGCGCCGCCAATGGCTCGACCATCGCCAATCTCCCTCCGGCCGGCAGCGCCTATGTCAACCAGAAGCTGGCTGACAAGCTAGAAATCGTTGATGGTGACACCATCAACCTGGTGAGGGACCAATCCCACCAGGCAAGCTACACCGTGATCCTGGTCCAGGACAACAAGATGGCCGCCTTGAGCGCCAGCATCTATGTGGACCTGATCTCCGCCCAGGAGTTGAGCGGCCAATCTGGGATGGTCAACTCCCTGTTCGTATCCCTTGATTCTCAAGGCCGGCAAGACATCAACGCCAGCCGCACCGAGGTCAACACCACCGTAGCTGGGTTCCAGGGGCTTCATCTCAAGATCAACAACGACCGGGCCCAGGCCATCGCCGATGGCAAGTCCAATGTGGCCATGTTCACCTCCTTGTTCTTCGTGTTCGGTTCGTTCTCCATCATCGCGGGCATCGCACTGATCATCAACATCTTCACCATGCTTGGCGAGGAACGAAAGGGTGAGATGGGCGTGGCCCGCGCGGTCGGAATGCAGAGGAACCACCTGAGAAAATTGTTCACCTACGAAGGCCTAATCTATGCTGCCTCCGCCGCTGCGATCGGCACTATGGTCGGGCTTCTCCTGGCCTATGTCCTCATCAACGCCGCCGGTGCTCTAATCGACATGGGGAGCGTTTCCATCAGTCAATACTTCACCTTCACGCCGTTCTCGCTGGCGATCGCCTACCTGGGAGGTTTCGCCCTTACCCTGGTAACGGTCTACTTCGTGACCCGGCGCATATCGAACATGAACATCGTCCGGGCCGTCCGCAACATTCCCGAGCCTGGTAAGTCCAGAGAGGACAAGGGGCTGTTCCGGATGGGTCTGTTGCTCCTTGGCGTCGGCGTAATAATCATGCTGCTGGGTATGCAGGGCAAGAGCCAGGCCCTCTCCATGAGCGGCCTCTCCTGCATCACCCTCTCCGCCGGTCTGCTGGCCCGTAAGTATGTCAGTGACCGCATCGCATGGAACATTGCCGGTATCGCGACCTTGTTCATTTGGTTGCCCAAGGGTTTTGAGATATTCCCTTATAGCGGGGATATCGAGATGTTCGTCATCGCCGGGGTGTTCATGGTCTCGTCCCTGCTGATCGTGGTCATGTTCAACTCTGACTCTATCGTATACCTGATAACCAAGGTGTTACGGGTCAGGGGCGGTTATAAGGCCGTGATCAAGACGGCCATATCTTATCCTTTGCGGGCCAAGGTCCGCACGGCCTTGAGCATCTTCATTTTCGGTCTGGTTATCTTTACGGTCACCACTCTGTCAATGATGTCGGGCATGCTGGGAGCGGGCATTCCCAAGATCATCAGCGAGACCTCTGGTGGTTTCGATGTGATAGCGAACTCCGGTACGCCGGTGGACATGTGGAATGAGATCAATTCTACCTCTGGCCTAGTGGACCGAGCTAACATCTCGTCCATGGTGCAGCTGAGCGCGGGCTTCCTCCAGGTCACCATGAACCGGACCGATTCGGTCACCGAATTAACGAAAGAGACGAAGTTCTACTATAGTGCCATAGGCATAAACGACGACCTTTACACGATAGGCAACTATCCATTGAAGGAATGGAACACTACGCTGTATCCGAACGAGGCGGACGTCTGGCATGCCTCCGAGGCCAACAGCTCGCTGGTCATCATGGATGGCACCGCCGGCAGTAGCAGTGGTGGCTTCGGCATGAGCTTCGGCAGCGGCCAGTTCGTCGGGACCAATGTCGGCGACAGCTTCGTGCTCACTGACCATCAGGGCGTGAATAGGACGGTCACGGTCATTGGTATCATGAAGCAGAGCGCTTTCAATGGCGTTTTCATGAATGCTGACTATGTCCGCAACAATCTGGAGGTCAACGGCACCAACCTCTTCCTGATCAAGCTCGCCGGGGACGCGGATGCTGACAAGCAGGCCACCCTGATCCAGAACCAGTTCTGGGAATACAGTGTAAGCACAATTCCCATGAAGACCCTGGCCAAGCAGGTGGTCAGCCAGATCGATGGTATCTTCAACCTCATCAAGGCTTTCCTAGCTCTCGGCCTCATCATAGGCATCACCGGGCTGGGGATAATCACCATCCGGTCCATCCACGAGCGGCGGATCGAGATCGGTATGATGAGGGCGATCGGCTACACCAAGCGCATGGTGGTGGCGAACTTCGCGCTGGAATCTGCTTTCGTATCCGTGCTAGGCATCCTGATCGGGACCGTCTTGGGAATGATCGTCGGATATCAGCTATGGGACACCAGTTTCCAGACCATGGGGATGGACTTCATCATCGCCTGGGAGCCGATCCTCCTGGTCGGAATCTTGTCCTTCCTGGCCACCCTCCTGAGCGTCTATCCTGCCGCGAGGGGCGCCAGCAAGGTGTCTCCGGCCGAGGTCCTGCGGTTCGAGTGAGCCTACCAAACCCCTTCCATTCTCATATTTTTGAACAGCAGGATTCAAAGCCGGGTAAGTTGATTCCCTTGGGCACATGACCGATCACTGGGCCCTTCGGAGGTTGTCCTATGGGATGTATATCGTCACCGCCAAGGATGGCGATCGCATTAATGGGCAGATGTCCAACAGCGTCTTCCAGGTGGCCTCGGACCCTCCCATCATTTCTATCAGCATAAACAAGCAGAACGATACTCACGATATGATCGCCCGCGCTGGCGCCTTTGCCGTATCGGTTCTCGATATCACTGCCCCACTGACCCTGATCAGCATCTTCGGTTTCAAGCATGGAAGGGATATCGATAAGTTCAATGGGAGGGCCTACCGCCTTGGTAAGAATGGGGCTCCGATACTCACCATGAGCACCACCGCCTTCCTAGAAGCGTCGGTCCGTTCGTCGATCGATGCCGGGACCCATACTGTATTCCTGGGCGATATCACCGAGATGGGTTGCCTGGGGGAGGGCGAACCGATGACCTATGCATATTACTATCGCGAGCTCAAGGGCGTCACGCCGAGGTCCGCCCCGACCTATCGGGTCCCTGAACGGAAGGAAGCTAGGGTATGAGATGCCGTCTTCGTGATCTGAAGGAGATCTTCGAACAGGCCGGATCGAGCTGAGGCAGGAGGGCCGCAAGAAGGTCGAACGTACTTTCATGGGGTGGTCCGGTCCTTCGATCAAGGAGCACCTCGCCATGGGCCTGGAAGGCTTCATGGCCTAGCTCAGACATCGTTAGAGCACGGGCAATGGAAAAGGATAAAGCCCCGGTTATGCAAATACTCCCGGGGAGTGGATAGGCTGGCCCTCCAAGATGTTCCCGGAACGATCGATAAGCTCAGAGCAAGTGTCCTGGAGGGGATCAGGGAGCAGGCGGGTGAGGGCGCGGATGCTCAAGCTCGTGCCCTCCTCGATTATGTGCAGGCTGTTATGTCGCCCGATCAGGCCACCGACCTGGCGATCTTCAAGGATCAGCTGGTCAGCCGCTCGATACCGTTCGTGCAGCAGTCGCTCAACCTGCCTGAGAAGCACCTCCGGCTGCTGGGGGTATCCCACCTATTGGCCAATATGTTACGCCCTGCGGTAGAGACCACTGAGGACGAGTACATTACCACCCGGTTCGAGGAATTGGCCGAGAGGCTCTCTTGCCTGGAACGGGTCGAGGTGGCAAATCCCTCCCTCGACAACCGCCTGATGAGCATATATGGGGGCTTCGTGGAGCTGGCCAGCGCCCTTGGCCTTACCGCCTGCGACGCTCTATGTCTTCTATGAGGGAAAATAGTTAGCCATCAAACTCCCAATCCTTAGTCATGGACCATTCGTTCGTTGGCATCGGCACATCATTCAAGGACCGGGTCAGGATCCTGGTCGAAAAACTCAAACAGGGCGATAAAGAATTGCTGGATGAAGGTTTTAGGGATGTTCTGGAGGATACGGACCCATTCCAGCTCGAGGAGGCAGAGGTAGAGCTCATCGAGGAGGGATTGAGCAGGGATGATCTCCTGCTGCTGTGTGATGCCCGGATCGGGCTTTTCGACGAGGTCAGCGAGGACGAGGAGACCTATCTGGAGAGGCCTGGGCATCCTATTCACACGCTAATGGAGGAGCATCGTCACATCCTGAAGTTCATGAAGGACGTCAGGGACCTGGCTGGAGCGCTTCGGACCGGGGGTCCGCCGGACATCGGGGATCGCATGACCCTCATCGAGGTGGAACCCTTCATCAAAGAGGCCCAGAAACATTTCCAGCGGGAGGAGAACGTTTTGTTCCCATACATGGAGAAACATGGCATCGAGGGGCCGCCGGCGGCAATGTGGTCCGAGCATGAGGTCCTGAGGGCGAACGAGAAGGAACTCCTCTCCCTCATTGGCCGGCAGCGCTACATGGACCAGGGGGAGTTCGCCGCCAACCTAGAATGCCAGGCCGCCATGCTGCTGTCCCTGCTGAACGCCCACTTTCACAAGGAGAATCATGTCCTGTTCCCCATGTCAATAAGGATACTCGACGTGCATGAATGGAACGATGCCCGCAAACAGTTCGACGAGATAGGGTGTTGCAATTTCGTCCCTCATCACGCTGCCATTGACCTCGTCCCCCTGACGGTGGCCGAGGTTCCCCCGTCCAAGGGCCAGGAGATCGTCCTTCCCACTGGTCGATTCACCATCGATGAGCTCGAGATGGTCCTGAACAAGTTGCCGGTGGACTTCACATTCGTGGACGATCAGGACCGGGTCCGTTATTACTCCCGTTCGCCGGAACGCATCTTCGTTCGCACCCCGGCGGTGATCGGAAGGGCGGTGCAGAACTGCCATCCGCAGGCCAGTGTCCACATCGTACAGCGGATAATGGATGAGTTCAAGGCCGGCACGCGGGACCTGGCGGAGTTCTGGATAGAGGTGCAGGGCAGGTTCATACACATCCGATACTTCCCGCTGCGAGACAAGCAGGGCAAGTACCAGGGAGTCATGGAGATGACCCAGGACATCACCGCGATAAGAAAGCTGGAAGGCGAGAAGAGGCTATTGGACGAAAAGTAGTTCGGGCGGGGGGCAGGGCCCCCCGCTAGCGCATCCCAACGCTTCTGATGATACTACTTCGGCGGCCGGGGTATTTCAATCGACCGAACTGATTATCCTTTCTGATTGTCATTGCAAGGTCGATGTTTGCAGTACCCATCATCCGTGAGGCGGAGATGCTTGATCTCTTTCCTTCCGATGTTGGTCGGTGCCTTCGTTCTCCCGCCATCCATCCTGCTTCAGGTCTTGCGGAGAACGATGCCCTCCGCCCCATTCTGTGGGGGCCATCAGAGAGGGAGCGAAAGCTTGAGACGACGAGTACTTCCTTGGTCATCCAGAACCATTGAGAATGCACAGCGGCTCCCCCAGGGGCCGTCATGGATCATGCTCGTGCAACTGCGTACAACGGTTGTTCTTTGCTCATCAAGGAATGGTAGCTTTCTCAAGAGAATACAATCTGATGTTCGATCTACCGCCCTTCTCTTTCAACATCATGCTGATATCGTTCTTGACGTTGCTAGGGGCTAGGATCACTACACAATGCCCCTCCTCTATCAGATTGTTAAACTCTTCTATGGCTTCCGGTCGCTTCCAGCTCGTCTCCGATTCGATGAACTCGAACCCTATGACACTGAAGTCGTATTCAGTGTAAAGAACGACACCCCACTGCCCATACTCGCCCTCCTGGATGATGTAGTCGATAGACATATCCGGATGTCGCTTCCGAATGTTCTTGACCCGTTCTTCGACCAGGGCTTCGATGTTCATTAGCTTTCTCTTGGTGTTTGTAATATTAATTGGTTGCTATAGAACAATGGCGACCCCACAGTTAAGAAAGAGACAGCGCATTCGGACGAACGAGTTGCCATAGACGGTACGAAGATCGAAGCGGAGGGTCGAGCGCGGCGCGCCCCGATATCGACCTAACGATCGAAGCACATATTCATGCAGCATAATCTGCCTGTGCTCGTCGTATTGCGAGTTTGTCGGCATGGTCGAGACGATGACCGCGCTGCCGGACGAGCTGTACATTGACGGGTTGCTGCCCTTTACCACGCTTCACAAGTTCTCGCTGCTGCTCGAATCACATATGCTGGACGGCTTACTGGCCACGATCGCTTCGCCCGTCGTCGGGAACAACGTGCACACTAGCATCGCTCGACCGGCATCGGTCAGAAAATTTTCGTCCATTAAAGGCAACGATTATTAACTTATGATCGACGATGGGGTGATCATGACCGTCGAGGACGTGACCAGGGCTAGGAAGAAGCTCCTTGAGGCCAGCGCCCCCCATATGGCCTTTGAGGACGACTACATGGACACCGAAGAGGGGACCAGGGGGCTGGTCCGGATCATGGGTCCGGGAGGGAATGTTGCAGGCCTCGAGTTCATCGAACCGGAGGAGTTCTGGGCCGATCCCGACGCGGTGGAAGAATATGCTGAGACCTTAGGGGATGGTGTGCATGTGACGGTCATCGTGCCCGAAGGAGAGAAGGGCGACGCAGAAGAGCTATTGCATCAAGAGGTCGGAAAGGCAGTGGAGGTTCTGACCTATGGTGACATCGGCTCGCCCCTCTCCTTCCGACCTTGAACGGTCCGGGGTCCCGGGACACCGGAACCCCCGATAGGCGAACCATTTTCGGGCAACCTGGGAACAGGTATTTATCACACATTGGGGTTTTTCAACCGACATGAGCGAGGATTGGACGGAGAAGTACCGGCCCTATGGGCTCGAGGACGTCGTGGGCAATCCCAAGGCGGTCGAGGAGCTGAAGGCTTGGGCCGATGCCTGGGAGAACGGCCGGCCGTCCAAGCGGGCCGCAGTGCTCATCGGCACCCCCGGGACGGGGAAAACGAGCGCGGCCCTGGCCCTAGCCCGCGATTACAAATGGGACGTTCTGGAGATGAATGCCTCCGACCAGCGTAATGCTGACTCGATCAAGAACATCGCCCTCCGCGGCGCGCTGGGGGAAACGTTCTCGCCCACTGGCGAGTTCCTGTCCACCAAGGAAGGAAAGCTTAAACTGATCATATTGGACGAGGCGGACAACATCAGCGGGCAGGAGGACCGGGGAGGCGTTCCGGCGATCGTCGAGCTGGTACGAACCACCAAGCAGCCGGTCATCCTCATCGTCAATGATTGGTACGGCCTCACGAAGAAAAGCTCGGTGTTGAAGTCGCAGACCGAGCAGATCAAGTTCGCTCGCATCAAGACGGTCACCGTGCGCGGTGTGCTCCGAAAGATCGCCAAGGACCAGGAGGTCAAAGTATCTGACCGGGCGCTCGAGCTACTGGCAGAGAGCTCCGGCGGGGACCTGCGCTCGGCCGTGAGGGACCTGCAGGCGGTGGCTACCGGCCGGCATGAGGTCAATGAGCTCGACACTACGGTGGTGGCGGCCCGTGAGGTCGAGAAGACCATGTACGGGGTCATGGATGACGTGTTCAAGTCCACCGATGCGAAAAAGGCCAGGAGCCAGATGTGGGACGTCGACGAACCTCCAGAGACCAAGTTGCTGTGGATCGAGGAAAACCTCCCCATCGCTTACCGCGAGCACCTGGACCTGTACCGCGGGATGATGGAGCTGGCCCGCGCGGCCACCTTCCTGGGCCGGGTCCAACGACGACAGCACTATGCGTTCTGGAGCTACGCTAGCGACTTTGTTTCCTTCGGGGTTTGTGCCGCCAAGCGCAAGGAGGTCCACGGTTACATCCGCTACAGCTTCCCCATGTACCTGATGAAGATGTCTCGGAGCAAGAGCAACAGGAACATTCAGAGTGCCATCTCGCTCAAGCTCGGAGGGGTCTGCCACCTCTCTTCGAAACAGGTCCGTCAGGACCTGCTGCCGTACTTCAGATGGCTCTTCCAGAAGGACAAGGAGTTCCAGCTCAAGATGGCTATCGATCTGGAGTTGGAAGATGAAGAAGTAGCATTCCTACTGGGTGAGAAGATCGACTCCAATGCAGTGAAGCATGTGATATCTGATGTCAAGCGGGTGCTCGAAGCGAAGGAGCAGCATATGGAAAGGGCCATCGAGCGTAAGCCCCCCAAGGTTGATGAGGGGCCTTCTTCGGCGGAAATGAAGCCCCAGCCCGCAGCTTCGCAGCGCACGTTGTTCTAGGAGCTTCCATGACCACCGATCTTAACCGGACGAGGGAGAAGCAACAGTACAAGATGCATGGCGGCCACGCCGCGGTTAAGCTCTGCCACTGGATGCAGCAGAGCCTGCTCAAGGGGCGGCCGTGCTACAAGCAGGAGTTCTACGGCATCAGATCGCATCGATGCCTTCAGATGACCCCCGTGGTGGACCAATGCACTCACAACTGCCTGTTCTGCTGGCGGGTGCAGGGCTTCGATCGCAAAGAGGAGCAGTGGCGCGAACCGGAGGAGGTGCTGGACGCCTGCATCGCCGAACAGAAAAAGCTAGTATCTGGGTTCGGTGGCGACGCCCGTTGCAGTAAGGAGATGTGGAATGAGTCCAGGGAACCGAGGCAGGTGGCAATATCACTGTCCGGCGAGCCGACCATGTATCCTTACCTGGGAGAGTTCATCCGGACCTGCCACCGCCGTGGGATGACCACCTTCCTGGTGACCAATGGGACCTTCCCGGAGGTACTGGAAAAGCTCGATCCTCTGCCTACCCAGCTCTATGTGACGGTCGCTGCTCCCAATGAGGAGGTGTATAAGCGCCTATGCGTTCCGCGCATCCCCGACGGCTGGGAACGATTGATGAAGACCCTTGAGCTATTCCCTTCGTTAGGCACCAGAACGGTCATCCGGCATACTCTGGTCAAGGACTGGAACATCGGCTGGGAGGATGATTATGCCAAGCTGGACGAGATGGCCGCCCCCATGTTCATCGAACCCAAGGGTTACGTATTCGTTGGCGATTCCCGTCGGCGCATGAGCATCGATAACATGCCGTCCCACGCTCAGATCGCTGAATTCTCTAAAAGACTAGGGGACCGCCTGGGAATGGAGGTCCTGAAAGAAAGAAAGGACAGCCGGGTGCTGCTGCTGGGCCGGCCAGGAGCGCAGGTCCAGATACCTGGCCTCTGATCAGAGCTTCTTGCTCAGGTGCAAGGTCTCGACGTGATAACCACGGGACCCGTAGAGACCGAGCGCCTTACTATTCCCGCCGCCGGCGTTCAGCCAGATCTCTTCGGTCTCTTGGGTTTTAGCCCATTCCTCGGCCTGGCCGTCAACCTCTTGGTTAATCCCTGGCCCCGGAGTTCGGGGGACCATATACATTTCCATCAACCAGGCTTTGTGCTCCTCGTCGCGGAAGGGCATGCTCATGGTGATCCAAACGAGCCCCACCCGCTTGCCGTCCCTCAAGGTCGGGGTGACCTTCTCGGGCTTTTTGGCCTGACAGTGGAAACGGTCGAAATCGGCCTTTGCCCTTTCCTTCAAGGTCTCAAGATCGGAGGCGGCCGCCCACTCTGAGGTCAGGGTCGTCGTCATGCTCTCGACCAAGGCGCTCAGCACTCAGTCAAGATCGCTGTTCTCAAGGTCTCGATAGGTCGCCCCTACCATGACCTTCGCGCCCTCACTTCATCCTGATGGTCTCGAGGTTCATCGGGGCCCTTGTTTCCACGTTGAACTTCTTGTAGATCGAGGAGGCCAGGTCGGCGCACTTGTGCTCTTCACCATGGCCGATGATTATCCTTTCCGGCTTGGGGTCCAGGGAGGCGACGTACGCCATCAGCTGCCGTCGATCGCTGTGACCCGAGAACCCGTCGGCGTTCTCGATGTTCAGTTTGATCTTAACTGTAATGGGTCTGCCCCTCTCACTGAGCTGTAGTTCGCTCCAGCCCCTCTGGATCTTGCTGCCCAGGGTACCTTCGGCCTGGTATCCAACGAACACTAGGGAATTCTTGGGGTCGTCCGCCCAGTTCTTGAGGTACTCCAAGACCGGTCCGCCGTTCATCATCCCGCCCGTGGCGAGGACAATGCAGGATTCGGTATCATGGCAGATGCGCTCTCTCATCTCCTGGGTCTCTACCCTCTTGAAGTTCGAGGCCAGGAAGGGGTTCTGTCCCATCTGGAAGATCTGGGTCCTTAACTGCGAGTTCAGGTACTCGGGATAGGCCGTATGGATGGCAGTAGCCTCCCAGATCATGCCGTCCAGATAGATGGGCACGGTGGGCAGCTTGCCGGTGCGCATCATTTCCTCGAGGACCAGCATTACTTCCTGCGACCTTCCGACGGCGAACACCGGTATGAGCGTCTTGCCGCCGTGGCTAAGGGTCCGTTCGATGATGGTCTTCAGCGCGTTGGCCGCCTCTATCCTGGACGGTTGGATGTCGCGGTAGCCGCCATAGGTGGCTTCCATTACCAACGTCTCTAGCCGTGGGAACTTGTTGACCGTGGCATTGAACAGCCAGGTCCTTTCGAACTTCATGTCCCCGGTGAATGCGATATTGTACAGTCCATCCCCGATGTGGAAATGGCAGACCGCCGAACCAAGGATATGGCCAGCGTTCTGGAACGTGAGCCGGATGTCTGGGGCAATGTCCGTCGTCTCACCATATTTGAGCGGGATGCAGTGGGCGACGACCTCTCGGACATGGGACGATTCGTAAGGGGCCTTCTTGCCTTCGCCGAATGACACCTTGATGTAATCCAGCTGCATCAGCGACATCAGGTCCCGGGTGGGTGGGGTACAGTAGACGGGGCCGTCGTAACCGTACTTGTATAATGCTGGCAGAAGCGCGCAGTGGTCCAAGTGGGAATGGGTGATGACGACAGCGTCCAGGTTGTCCAGCGGTTGGATCTCTGGGGCGTTGAAATAGGGAGTAGCTCCCTCTCTGTCCGAAGGGTCGACACCGCAGTCGATGAGCACCTTGCTCTCTCTCGTGCTGAGGAGGGTAGCGCTGCGGCCGACCTCCCGGTAGCCGCCCAGAGCGGTCATGCGGACCCACGACTCGCCTTCGATGCGAGGCCTGGCCAGCTTCCTCCCGACCTTCTTCAGGAAGGCTTTCCTCTCGTCGGAGATCTGCCGGAGGTAGTTCCTAATGTCGGATACGGTCTTGGAAGGCAGAGGCGGAGCGCGCACGACCTTGGGCGCCCATCCGACCTCCTTCTTGATCTCATTGAGGATGCTTCCATGCTTACCGATGACCAGCCCGGGGGCGATCGCTTCAATGGTCACTTCCCCCGTGTCGTCCTCGAAATAGATATCAGTGATCTGCGCTTCCGCAGGAATGATCTCCCGTATGCGCTTCTCGACCTCTTCGGGGTTCGCGAGCATGGAGGGGTCCGGCCTGATGGCCACCCTCCGCCGGAGACCTTGGGCCAGCTGCCTCACGATATCATTATTGGAGGCGAACTTCTCCATATCCCTGGTGTAGATTACCACTACTGGCCCTTCGAACTCGATGGCCGTGATGTTCACATCGGAAGGAGCGATCTTCCGTATCTGTTCCTTTGCATCCTCTAAAATTCTCTCCGCGCTCATGAATAATTCCAGCTTAAATCTTTCAACTTGTCAGTTAGCGTTTAATAATAATGAAATTAGAAAAAAGGTTTAGATGTGTTTGGCGAAGCCGATCATCAGCTTCATCTTATTGGCCCGGTCCAGGGTCTCTTCGGCGGACAGCTCCGTGAAGCCCTCCTTGTTGATAATTGCGACCGCGTAACCGTCGCCGCTGGCGGAATCCCGCCTCATAGCGGCGTTAAGCGCCCTGATGGCCAGTCCGACGGCGTCATCCTCGGACATGCCCTTCTTGTAATGGTCCTCAAGGACACCATAGGCGAACAATGACCCGGAACCGATGGAAACATACTCATCCCTGATGGACCCGCCTGCCGCATCAAGGGCGAAAACATGGCCGCCGGATGAGTCGTTGCCTCCCATGATAAGTCCAACATAGTAGTATCCGTACGAGCCGCCTCCGCCCCTCATGATGTTCGAGAGTAAGGTCGCCGCGGAGTTAACTGTCATGGGGACACCTTTCTTGAGCTTGTACAACTCGACCTCCGCCTTGATATATCGGGCGAGGAGCTGGGCGTCTCCAACCAGGCCTGCTACGGTAAGGCCCAGATTGTCATCTATCTTGAACAGCTTGCGGACGTCCTTGTGGGCGATGATATTCCCCATGGTGGCCCGGTGTTCTGTTGCCATTACGACACCATCTTTGTATACGATGCCGATGGTGGTAGTTCCCGTCTTTAGTTCATCGTTAGCCATAGCCCATCAACCCTTAAAATTGGTTAAAAGATGGATTTTGATTTTTCTATTCTCTCGAATGAAGGCTGCCATATATATAACTTGTCGTATTGTGGGATGCCTAAATCGTGGAAGACGGAACAGCCAGTTGTCCGAAAACATTTGGAAGAGGGGCAGCTAAGGAGGCATGTTCAGGGCCGGGTAGGGAATACTCCTATGATTTCGCAAATCGAAATAGATTGATCGTTATCGCAGAGTACTTAACAGCCCTATCCAGTTACTCTACCAAAAGTGAAATTTTTGGCAATAGTTTTAAATCAGTCAATGACAGTCCCAATTCTGGGACAGGTAGCGATTAAGACCACTCCTGTACACGCACTACACTACTCGTGTGCTCCAAAACGGAAATTAGGATGGCTTCGCGCCAGGACTTCCCGTGCCTGCCTGTCTCACTTTATTTCCTTTTTTATTCTTATCCAGTGGGCTTGATGGTCAGCGATCGATCGACCGTGAAGCCCAGGAAGTAGGATGTTGCTATGCCGCCCAGAATGCCGGTAAGCAGCCGTAGAACATTGTTTGACTCATAGCCACCGGCATACTGGATCCCGCCATCGATGAGGATCGGCAAAGCAAGAAGGACCAAAGCGATCCAGGAGAACCGAGGGACTAGGAGGAGCACGATGAGCATTCCGGCGACCAGCCCAAGGAATATGCCCACATCCCTGGCGCAGAATGGCATCTGGTTACCGTTCAAGTAAAGGGACCGCTCGCTCAACTGATGGCAGTAAGTATCGCCGATGAGGTAAACGGCCGCGGAGAACGGGTTCATCTGATCGATAGCGGCAGAATTATCGATGCTCCCAGCCCGACCGCTCAGGTCGGTGACACTTCCGGAAGGGAGGGCATAGGGCGCGGCCAGTACAATCGCTAACCAGGCGATGAAGAATATCAGAATAGCTCGCTTGGCCTTGAATGGCTGATCCCGCGGCATCCAGTCCAATCAAACGCCTCGGTTACATAATCGTTTGCAATCTTCGTCCGGGGACAGGGAAAGGAACATTAACTAAAATCGTCTCACCTATTGTATGTCCCCCCTTCCCGATGAGATGCTGGCCCTGAAGAAATTCCATGGTCACCTGGGACCATATGCCGTCCTTGGATATCGGATGGGCCTGATGGCCCGTCGGCGCTTTCCCGAGAGGATATATGCCATCGTCCACAGCGGAACCAAGCGGCCGCTTTCTTGTCTGGCCGACGGCGTCCAAATGGCCTCCTGTTGCACCCTTGGCAAGAACAATATCACGGTGTTGGAGAATGGGGAGGCTAGAGTGGAGTTCTCGGACGGCCGATCTCATTTGGAGGTCTCCGCTCTTCCCGAGGTCCGGGTCGAGGTGGATGGGAGATGTACCCATGCCAACGAGGAGGAGATGGCCCTGCGCCTCTATCATGCCAGTGAGGACGAGCTCTTCACCATCATAGAAGGGCGGTCAGTCCCGTTCGGCAAATGAATGACACGATCACGAACACCAGGAATGCCACTGGGGTCCTGGTCGCGTAACAGTACGCAACTCCCTTCCAGCTCCTCTCGCCCATAATCAGCACAGTGAAGAAGGACACCAGGAATGAAAGCTCGCCAATGTAGATTCCTGTCACCAGGCTAATGTCAGAGGCCATGCTCCCAGCCATGGCGGCCTTGGTGCCGATGAGGGCGAACAACGCCCCGGTCACTCCGAGGACGATGGGGGCGAACACCGTTCCCGTGGAGCGCATCATCTCAACTACGCCCCGCAGGCGGTCCTCGACCTTTCCCTGACAGGCCCGTAGGTCCGCCAGCATCTGAGCGAGATTAAGGGCGATCTGTCCGGCATAGCGGGGATCGCGCTTGGCACACTGCACCACAGTGACATAGGCGTTCTCAAGATCAGGTGACGCAGCCCTCAGGCTGCCCTCCGTGACGATGATCTCGTCGAGGCCCTTGCCCGATAGCCGAGCACGATAGTGGAGGTTCCTGGCCACTCCGGAGAACGAGCTCTCATGGAGGCCGCTGGACACATCCTCCAATGCCTTCTCGAAGGTTGCGCCCGATATCATCCGGTTCCCGATCTGGAACAAGGCGATTGGTAGCTTCCCGATCCAACGCTGCTCTCTTATTTCGAATTGTTACCTGGTCACGGAGCTTCCAGGCCAGGTATGCGCAGGGAGTGAGGATGATCGAGCCTGAGAAGGCGAAAGCCTTCAATTCACCAAGGTTCATGAGACCAACGATCGATACGGTCGCGATCCAGGCCAGGAAAAAGGTGGGGGAGAATAGCTTGCCCAGGTCATCATTGCCCCGCACCATGCCAAGGGGGTTACGGGAGAGGATGTTCCAAGCATACACCAATGCCGCGGCGGGCAGAATTGCTAACAATAGAAATGCCAGATAGGGGAACGGAATGGCTGGTGCCTCCTCCGCGCCCAGGGATGTCCCCAGCGACAGCAATGGAAGGATGGAGAAAAGCATGATCGGTAGCAAGGTGCCCAGGGAGAAGAGCACCATGGTCGGTAGGGAGAGGGATGCGACATAGGATTCCACCGCGTCCCGTACTCCTGACAAGGTAACCGAGTTCGCCTTGTCGAGCAAGCGGTCCATGCCTTCCTTGGTTCGTTCGCAGGTCGCCGAGACCACGAGATGGAAGGCCTGCCGGAGGGAGGCATTGGAACCATCAAAGGAGGACGACAGGTCATCGATGGCCTCGCTGAGAGAGCCTCTGGTCCTGGTGATATTCGACCAAAGCGCTTCCTTCAGTCTCTGGGATAGGATCCCCTGCCCCCTTTCTGATGCGAAGGCAACCGCCTGTTCCAAGGACGGCCGGACCTGCATGCTCATGGTCATACAGCCGATGGTCGAAGGCCCCTCTCCAAGCATCCGTCGCTCCTCGGCTAGGGCGAAGGTCTCCGGGGCGTTGAGGTACAGCGACGAGCATATTATGGGGGCAAGCAGAGAGGGGATCAGGCCATAAATGAAGACCCCTGGACCGAAGACCAGGGCAAGCAGGGCCATCGTGATCAGTGCGCCGATGGCGGTGAAGAGGAACAGGTTCCAAGCCCCTTTATGGACCGATACCTCCTCGACCTCGTTCCTGACCATCCACCTAGAACCGATCTCGGTCCGCTTGGGTCTCAGGACCCTTTCGAGGCCGTCAGGGGTCGCAAGTCCGGGCAGTTTCCCGAGAAGGCCTCGGAACAGGCGCTCACTCCAGGACATGGCCTCCTCTCCCCTGGACATACTGGCGGAAATCATCGACCATGGCCGAATAGTCCCTTTCCCCGCTGTCCATCCGATTCCAGAAGAACTCGTTGCATCGGAATACCCAGGGTGGCTCCAGGAACTGGGGGCCGGAGGCCTTGGCTGCCTTTAGTAGTATCTCCCTCATGTCGGTGCGTGCTTCGATGTTATCCAATGCCTTCCCGATAGGCATGTCCCAGGAGGCAGCGATGCGGGCCACGATGCTGGAGCCCCCGCTCAGGTCGACGACATGCTCGCCGGTGGCGGGGTCCTGCTTCATCAAATGGTTGAAGGAGACCTCATCCCCGCAGCGGCCACATTCCGCTGCTTCGATGAGCTTGCGAACCGACCGTGTCGATCCGCCCGGTCGGGACAGCCCCATGGTCAAGACCAGATCGGTGGCCAGGAACGCCTCTTTGGGTATGCCCATGTCGTGTACCACCCTTTCATAGACGGATCGGGCCGAATCGCCGTGGATGGTACCCATCACCGAAGACCCGGCCCGTCCCGTCCGCATGCTCTGATAAAGCGTCTGGGCTTCCTTACCGCGCACTTCGCCCAGCACAATGGCCGACTCCCCGAGCCTCAAAGATACTCTCAGGGCCTGGTCGGCCACCTCTTCGTTGCTCTGGTCCAGTCTGGTCTCCACGAACAACGATTGGACCTTGTAGCCGAGCGCCTGCATCTGGCGGGCCGGCAGCTCCAGAGTGTCTTCGATAGTCAAGATTCGCTGGGATAGGGGGAACTCGAACATCATGGCCGATAACAAAGAGGATTTCCCCGCTCCGCGGGGGCCGCAGATCAACATGGTGCTCCGGCCGTCTATCAGGAATGACAACAGGCCGGCGGTTCGGGCGTCGATGGAACCATTGAATGCCAGCTTTAGTAGCGTCCAGGGGGTTCGGGAATGCCGTCGCAACGCCACCGCCGTGCCTTCTGGCGATAGGGGCGGCCCGATGACTGTGGCTCTTGAATCATAGCCATCCACGTCGGTCTCCATTACTGGGAATGCCTCGGAGAAAGGCCGTCCGCTGCTCTGCCTCAGACGAGAGGTCAACTTAGAGATCTCCACCTCGGACACAGTGATGTTGGTGATGCACCGGCATACGGCGTTGGTACCGGCGATGCCGTTGACTGTGACATGGACCGGGTTCTCCGAGGAGGGAGCATCGACATATACGTCCTCGATCCGATCGTCCGATAACAGCACCTCGAAGAGACCGAGGCCCACGGTGTACCGAGCGACCATCTCGGACAGGCGAGCTATGGTGGCCTCTCGCTCTTCGATCCCCTTCCCCATATCAAGATCGCCCTCCGAGGTCTTCGACCGTAAAATGCGGGAGGAGCATTCCCGGACATGGGTCCGGAGATCGTCCGAGGACTTCGAGAGCACCGGTGGGGGGAGGAAAGGGATCCTTTGGATCACATCCGTCAGGGCAGAGATCCAGGCGTTCGGAAGCCCATACTCCCAGGGTGTGACATGATACTGGAGACCGCCACCGTTCTCATTAGTAACGATGCTGACCTTGGCGCCGGCAACCTCATAGTCCTCCAGGACCCGGCGGTTAGAGGGCATTGAAAGAGTTGTCCAGCAGCCCGAGAAGGCCGGTCTCCTCATGACTCTCTCACGAAGCATTTTGGAGATTGCTCGGGAGGTTCCACTTTCTTCTTGAATCGGACGGGCCCGCCCGGCCGGTCGGACCACGACCCTAGTGCTCATGGTCGGGCACCACCCGGTAGGCGGTCTTGTTGACCAGTTCATCGGCCTGATCTAGGAGGGTTCGGGCATGGTCCAAGTTAGAGCGTAATGCCCGTACGCATTGCTCGCACGCTCGCCCATGGCTTCCCAGGGGGCTGGGACGGTCGGTGGCGAGCTCGGATGACGCCAGGGGCAGCGCCTCAATGACCCTGCTGACCGTCGAACGGAGGTTGGATGGGCAGGCGTCGCAGTCGTCGAAGAGTTGTTCGAAGCTCAGCCCGTTGCAGAAACGGATGACCTCGGTCAACCGCTCCATCACCATTGCGCACTCTCGATCGTAGACGATCTCCCAGTCCCTTGACAGCATGATCTCTCGGACCCCCGACGGGTCCGATGCCATCAGCCGCAGAACCCCCTTCAGGCAGGTCTGGTCGGCCAGGTCAGGGGTGTTCCGACAGTCCCGGCAATCCACAGTAAGCATACCTCGGTTCTTACGTCCGGCGCAGGCCAACCTCCCTGGAGCGTTCTTTTCTGCCCTTGCGTCTCTTCCTATGGTCCTGAAAAGGGTGATTCTCATGGTCCCGGAGCAAGTAGGGAACGAGGGGTCATTCGCATTCTCGCTACAGTCAGGCTACAGCCCCGGTGGCAACTGCCTAATTTTATATCGGGAATGTACCATTGCACGAGCATGGAGGTCCTAGCCCCAGCAGGTTCCAAGGAGGCGTTCAAGGCTGCCCTAGCAGGAGGGGCCGATGCCATCTACTTGGGCGGAAAGCTTTTCGGGGCCAGAAGGTTCGCCCAGAACTTCTCCGATCAGGAGCTCAAGTGCGCCGTCCAGCTGGCTCATGACCGGGGGACCAAGGTCTATGTCACGGTCAACACTCTGATAAGGGACCAAGAGCTGCCCTCGGCCTACGGGTATCTGGACCTTCTCGACCATATCGGTGTGGACGCGGTCATCGTCCAAGACCGGGGGCTTGCCCGTATGATCAAGGAGAACTTCGGCCTCAAGGTCCACGCCTCGACCCAGATGGGCATCCATTCTCCGGAAGATGCCCGATGGGCCGAGAACATGGGCATGGAGCGGGTCATACTCTCCCGGGAGCTTAACCTGGACGAGGTTAAGAGCATCGCAGATTCCACCACGATCGGCATTGAGGTGTTCATACACGGAGCGCTGTGCTATTGCTTTTCTGGCCAGTGCCTGTTCTCATCCATACTGGGCGGGCGGTCCGGAAATAGGGGCATGTGCGCGCAGCCCTGCCGAAAACGCTATTCGCTCGGCAAAAAGACCGGTTTCATGCTGTCGACCGCCGACCTGTTCTCGGTCGATGCTCTCCCCCGCTTGATCGATATCGGAGTCGATGCGGTGAAGATCGAGGGGCGGTTGCGCTCCCCCGTGTATGTTTACCTGGCATCCAAGATATACAAGAGCGCGGTGGAGCGGGCGGAACGAGGGGATGAGGAGCTGATCACCGATCGGGAGAGGGAACTGCTCTCGGTGGCATTCAACCGAGGCTTTTCTCCAGGTTACCTGATGACCAACGATGTAATGCAGATGGCCTACCCAGATTCAAGAGGTCTGCCCTTGGGAAAGGCGGTTTCCCAGGGTCGTTCGGTGAGGGTAACGGGACTCAATCTCGAAGAGGGCGATGGGATCAAGTTCTATCGAAATGAGGAAAAGATAGGTGGTTTCGAAGTGAAGGGGCCCCGGAGGGAGGGGGGTGCAACGATCCTCGCTTCTCCGTTCAGGCTGGAGGCGGGCGATTATGCTGCCTATAAGACCAAGGACCGAGAGTTTCCGATGATCGAGAAGATGGTGTCCTCCTTGCCCTTCCCGAGCTGCAACGTCCACAGGCGTCAGGTCAAGTTCGATCTGCCAGAAGTAAAGAGGTCCTCGGGAAAGGGTGAGCTCTCTTTCTACGTCTCTTCGGTCCCCGCTTTCAAGGCCGTCCTGCCCTACGCCCATAGGGTCTATATTGATGCCGGGCAGCATGTTGAGGCGGTCAGGGACGAGTGTAGGAGCTCCAGTGTGGAGTGCGTCGTCGTCCTTCCCCGGGTCACTCCACTGATACCTCCGGTCCCCGATGGCCCGGTCATGATCAATTCCCCTGGCCAGGGACTGAAGTGTCATGGACATAGATTGTATGGTTCTTACTTCATGAACTTCTTTAACGCGCTCAATGTCCCTGAACTCCACCAATATACCATGTCGGTAGAGCTGTCTAGAGAGGACATCGCCGAACTGACCAGGCACTACCTGGGCCGGCTTGAGGTCATGGTGTTCGGGCGCATTGAGCTAATGGTCACCAGAGACCCCTCTCTTCCAGATGGAACGTTGATCGATGAGAGGGGAAAAAGATTCCCGATCGCACGGGACCAGGGCGGATATGCTCATATCCTGAATTCCTCCGACCTCTTCCTGCTCGACTTCATGGATGAGATGGATGGGTGGGGCATTGACTCGTATGGCATCGATCTACGGAATCGGCCCCCAGACCTTTGCTTGATCGTAGCCCAGGCCTTTTCTAACCGAGACCTGCGGGCCAAGGATAGGATCAAGCGTCGGGTAGGCTCGATCACCGCCGGCCACTATCTCCGAGGTGTGCTCTAGTGTGCTACTTGTAGTCCCATCTCAGATGAGGGGGGGCCCCTATCGAGCGGCATGGAAAGGCAGACGGTCGTTTCCCGGTCAATTGGTGTATCGAGCTCAAAGGTGACCAACAGGCCGCGAACGGCCTTACTTAGGGGGGGCAGAGGCATTGGGGGCTTCTATGAGGCCATCATGGCCATGATGGTCGTGACAGCCGGGGTCGTCCTTCTGACCGCTTCCTTCGCCGTTCTGACCATGGATCGCGGTCAGGACGATCAGGGAACGGAAAGAAAGTGCGAGGAGGTCATGGGCAAGATGCTGAACGATCCAACGCTCATGATATCGGACCGACTGATGGACGATCGCTCCCTCTACCGCCTTGACCACGGATCGATGATGTCGAACTGGACCGGGGGTGGGAAGGTCATGTTGACCTTCCCGGACGGCAATTGTACAGTTCTTTACGACAGCAGTGGGGAGGTTGGCCAAGAGCGCGCCTGCCGCAGCGAACCGGTTAACATATATCACAATCAAGGGGAGATTCGGGCCGCCCTTCTTACAGTGTGGGTGTGGCCATGATGGGGAAGAGAGATGGTATTGCCGCGTTGTTCGACGCCCTTATATTCCTGGCCATTGCTTCTCTCGTCTCGGTCGCCCTGTTCTCAGCCTTCAATGCCGAGGATCGGGAGCCGTGCGGGGACGAGCGGTCGAGGGTTGAGGCCGCGCATCAGGTCCTCCTCCGCTCCACTATAGAGGATAATGAGGGCAATGCCCTTTCCTTGGAAGAGCTTTTCAAACTATCTGGTCCGGAGGGATGGGTGAATAAAGAAAGGATCGAAAAGATACTGGACCTCCTGCTCCCAGGCCTGGGATGGAAGTGGACGGTGCTGTCTGGAGAGAACATGATCGATTACGGTTCAGCCCCTGTCCCCGGACCGGGGGAGCCGTTGTTCTGCTCGCTGGTGCGCGCCCCTATTAATGGTGAGGAAATGGTGTTCCGTCTAGAGGCCTGGAGCACCTAGTCCTTGAGATGTATCTTTCTTTCCTCGATGATCCGCCGTGCCTCTTTGTTGGTGCGCCCCAGGTCGATGAACGCAAGGACAAAGGAGGCGATGATCACTCCAAAAAGCAGGACCAGGAACAGCTCGTCATTGATTCCCGACATGAAACTGGCAAAAACGGCGCTGAAGTCTCGATGGGCGATATAGAGCACCAGCATGATGCCGGCCACGATGTCCAAGGCATACATGGCCATGCCGAAGGGGGACCGGGGGACGACGATGGTGATGGCCTCGTCCTGGCAACCCTCGCAACGATCATTCATCATAAACGTACGAGGGCTAAGCCGGTCGCATTTCGGGCAGTACTTATACCTCATGGCCTTAGGCCCCGAACTTCTCCGAGCGATCCGCTTTGTCGACCAGGATAGGCAGCAGGTCCTTGCCTCTGATCCTTCCAATGGCTCCGAGACCGCAGGAAACCTCATCGTAGGACCTGGTTCCGTCCTTGATAGTACTTTCCGAGCAGATGCATAACGGGACAGGGTCACCGGAATGGTCCATCCTCTCCACCGGGGTGCAGTGATCGGCGGCGAAGGCTACTACACTGCCCTCCGGCAGCCCCTCCCGCAACACTTTGGCCATGCCATCTAGGCGTTCGATGACCTCTATCTTCTTCTGAGGGTCGCCGTCATGCGAGGCGATGTCCGAGGCTTTGATGTTCATCAGGACGAAGTCCCTCCGCTCCAGCTCCCTCAGGGCAGTATGGGCCTTCGACACCATGTCGGTGTCCATGCCTCCTGTGGCTCCCGGCACATCAACTATTTCCAGCCCGCACACTCGGCAGATGCCCTTGATGAGCGAAACGCCGGCCACGCACGAGGCGGACATGCCATAGCGCTTCTCGAAAGGTTCGATGCTGGGGAAAAGACCCGCCCCCCGCGGCAACAGAATGTTTGCCGGTAGCTTTCCCTCGTTCTTCCTGCGTACGTTGACCGGATGAGGGTTCAGGATCTCATACGACCGCTTGACGAACGCGTTCACCACTTCGGCCGTCTTTTTGGCCTGGGGCACCATAGCTTCTGACATGTGCACCCGGGCGGCTTCGTGAGGGTCAGCATCGGTCACATGGGGGTCCAATCCCTCGCCCCGCAGCAGAAGGACAGCCCGGTGCTCGGTAGCGTCCCTGACGATGGCTTCGATACCATTTATCTCCAGGCCGTCCAGCGCCTTGACCAGCTCGCCGGTGTCTGGCTCCTTGATGCGTCCGGCACGGCGGTCCAGGACGGCCATCTTGTCATCCACGGTGGCGAAGTTGCAACGGAATGCGATGTCCCCGCTCCGACCTACCAGCCCGACTCCGGCAGCCTCGAAGGGGCCCCTTCCGGTGTAGACGGAATAGGGATCATATCCCAATAGGGCCAAATGAGACGTGTCGGACCCCGGTCGGATCCCCGGTCCGATAACGTCCATGCTACCGGTCGATCCGTTCTGGGCGAACCAGTCCAGGTTGGGCTTCTTGGCCACTTGTAGGGGGGTCCTATATCCAAGCTGCTTGACCGCACGGTCGCCCAGACCATCCATGATAACGATCAGGATCTTCTTGCCGGAATCCATCTTATCGATCGTGCGTTATGGCTGAACGGTATTAAAAAGTAGTATTGCCGGGGAGTTTAGGCCATTGACCGGGACCAGACACCCTCGGGAAGGGAATCATAGAGCCCCAGCTCGATGTTCACTTCTTCCTGTTTCGGCGCAGCATACTTCACAATGCGGTCGGTGTTCAAGGCCCAGTAGAATACCCGCCAGGTCCTTCCAGAGGGCAAAATGGCCTCTTCCCAATGGGTTGACAATATCTGCACATCCTGGAGGAAGTAGAACATCCTACGATCATCCTGGTCCAAAGCATTGTCAATTATCTCGTTCTCAAAACCGAAATAGTTCAGCACACGGAATGAGATGTCAGCAGCGACATCTTCAGTTACCTCCAACTTGTGCTTGATCGCGCGGTCTAATATCTCGTAAGTAATAATCGGTCTAATACGGCTCATCTATGTTCCCGATTAATATCTGTTTGCACTACTATATGAAGATAGGTATGTGACCCTTCCGAAAGCGCGTCCTATCTCCGTATCTGGCCAGGCGGCGGAAGGGTGTCGAAGGTAAGTTCTCAGATGACGATGTTCCCGTCCTTCAAGATCTGTTTCTCGTCAACCCAGATGGAAGGATTCTTTACCAGGCAATCCTGATGGATGAGGGCTGGGCCGTCGTTATCATAGTTGAACCCGATGGCAAAATGGCAGGTCTTTCCTACTTTCTCATCCTCCAGCATATTGTTGACCATCTTGGCCTTATAGTTAAGGCCGATCCCGAGCTCTCCAATATTGCGAGCGTTGCGCTCCTCATCCTTTAAACCGTTGTCCCTAGCTCTCTTTTCGCCGCTCTTGATCACGTTCAACAAAGCATCGGCATCAGGGCTGTCAGTGATATCGGAGATGTAGCCGTCCTTGAACTTCACATGGACCGGTTCGCGGGGCTGGACGCAGCTGGGAATGAGGTCCAGAGTGCCGTCGTAGACTATGGTTCCCTTGGTCGAGCCGACCACCGGGGAGATATATACCTCGCCGCAGGGCACATTCCCGCCGGTCCCAGGAGCGCGGAAATCGCCATCATCGGAATGGGCCCGCCGCCCTTCGATGGAAATGGTAACATCAGTACCAGCCGGGGCGGTGACCCGTACCTCTTTTCCGACGTCAAGGATACTCTTCAGTTTGGCAGCATTGGCCCTCATCTCGGCATAGTCGATAACCACGCAGCGCTCGAAAGTATCCCTTGTAAGCGACGGTGACCAGAACGATCGCAGCTTCCTTTCCCCCATCAGATAATACTGGATATGATCGTATTTCTTTCCATCATGACCAATATAGCCGTTCTTCTGTCCGAATGGGTCCTTGCCGGTCTTGTAGAAAGGAACGGAGATGAAGATGTCAGGGTTCTCTCGGATGGCCGCTAGAACGGTGTGCTCGGCGAACTGGAGGATGGTCTTCGGTTCCTGGATGAGCATCACCGGTTTACCGCCCAGGGCTTTGGTCTGATCGAAAAGTGCCTTGGAGATATCGAAGGCATCGCCCTCGAAATTGGTCGCTATCACCACTTCCTCGCCGGGCCTTAACCCCAGCACGCTCCCTCATGGCCACCAAGGCCGCCTCTTCAAGCTTGGACATGATAAGCCCCTAAAACCTATGGTCTGGCACCGGCATAAGGCTATAATAGGCTTGCGTAAAAATCGTAAGTGAGATGCCTAGAACAACGATGTGATTCTAATGGGGCGTATATGATCACGAAGTGAAAAAGAGGGAAGTAGTTTAGAGATAGAAGTTCTGCTTAGAACCTTCTCTCGCTGCGTGCCGGCTTGTGCTTCTGGTAGCATTCCCTGCAGTAGACCGGCCTTCCCTCAGTCGGCTTGAATGGTACCTGGGTCTCGGCTCCACAGTCGGAGCACTTGGCATTATGCATCTCACGGGGCTCATCGCGTCTATATCCGCCTCTTCTGTCATTCATACAGATTACCTATTCTATGTTCCACAAACCTTACGGCTTGTGTATGCCACTCCAATTCATTTTCGGGTATAAAATATCACCTATCGGACCAATAATAAATGGAAATTATCGTACAATTAAAGGCCGTTCCTGTCGTTTTCAAACCTATATGTGACCACATCCTTTGTCAGGATATTTGCGTATAATTGCTCACGATCTTCGCCAGAGAGAAAAGATACAGAGTCATTGGAATGGACCTCTCCACCCGTGCACCCTTGTGTCTCACCACGGTGCGCTCGGCACGTCAAAAAATGAGGATTGAACTTAACATTCTGTCGGGTAAGCAGATGGCATATGGCCAAGGTTTATATGCCATTTTAAGCATCCATCCTCCCCATGAACAAGAACGTCCTGACCGTCATCGTTGTCATACTTACACCCATCATTATCCTCGGGATCCTGGCAGTGGCCGGGGCTGAGAACTTCGAGAAGGCCAAGGAAGCCGCCGGGGACGAGCACAGTGGGGAGAACACAACCGAGACCGCAGCTATGCTAGTCCCAATTCAGACCATCAAGCTCATCAACGCTCAGACCAATGACCTGTTTGGCTCCATTTGGATGCGGGCCCTGGTCTGAAACTCTTTATCATTTTCATTCATCTTTATAAGGAAAGGTCGGAGGACTGTCGATCACGACGCCAACAATATTGGAAAAAAGTTTGGTCGTGATCAGGCTTTAGGCCGCGAGGCTTTGGGCTCGCTGGTCATGACAATTCTGACCCTCTTGCCCGGCGGCACATCGATGACGACCTCCTCCTTCATGCTCCGATCTGATACTTCTTTCTCCTTTCGGACGTTCTTGTTCATCTTGAGCATCTTCTCGCTCGGCTCGTCGAGTAGGACAATGTTAAGCCTTCTCGCCTCTTCCGATGCCGCCAATATTAGTTCTCCCAAGTTAATCACCAACTAGATCTACGGACAGGACGCCTGACAATTCTATGTCGGCTTTTCCTAGATCGAACTTGTCCCCCGCCGCCGTAGGTTCGGAGGTACTATCGCAATGCACCCTAACGCGCTCCTAACCAAATTGTTTTCTATGCTCCGCTCGATTCCGGGTTGCTTCGTTTTTCGGTTACAGACCTCTAGTTTTGGCCCATTTCATTGTGCATAAGATGGGGTATCGAAGAATATGTCCGCTTCTGAAATATATTTAACTTTTTGCGAATGGACGATCCATTCGATAGTGAGATTAGTGTTCAAGGGCGCGTTTGCGGCCTAAAAGAGGCTCATCTTGGCTTCGGAACATCCGATGATACTGTCGACATATCGAGACCGCTCATCTAACGGCCAATAAGACAGCACCAATGCAGCGACGGGTTGTACAATTTACAAAGGCCACGGAGCCTTAGTATCCAGTTGTCGGTATCATCGAGACCAACATTGCCAGGAAAACTGCGTCCTCGAGCCCTTCCTGAAGAGATGAAATCAGAGACAGATATATCGGCAGTAGAAATCTCAAATAATTTAACAGAGTTCAGAGTTATGTGCCCACATGGCCATGGGACAGGTGGGCAGCTGGGAGGGTCTGAGATCGAGAGTGCAAGCTCCCTGCCCAGGTTGCCCCAGGAACTCGTCTAAGGTGCCTTTGATTTTCAGCCGTCGAGGTCCATCGACCCTAGTAGATTTCATCGTGGTCTCTCAAGAACCTGGATATTGGCTTAGGGACCTGACCACCAGCGATGCCGCCGAGCAAAAACTGCAGAAGTTATGCACGGAGCAGAAACCGATCGATGATCTGAAGAAGGCTAACCCCCTAACGAAGGTGGTCCAGATATTCGGCAGTTTCGATCCCACGGGAAGCAGAACATACTGGACGCACGCCCTGAAATGTATTCCGGAAAAGAGCGATCGTGACATCAACAAGGAATGGAGGAAGGCGGCCACTCGGTGCGAGGAACACTTCCTGGACGAGTTGAGATCTTTGGGTAAGGGGGAACTGAATGTCTTAGCTTTCGGCAAGTTTCCCCTCGAGATGTGTCTTCACATCTTTGAAGGCCAGGACATTGACCAGGACCTCAGTATAAGTGAGTTCATGCAATCCTCAAAATTACCGATCACCTACAAGTACAAGTTTAGGGACGGGACGACCAAATTTGTAAATCTCTTCGTGTTCACCAATCCGTCCAGTGAGGTGGTGAAGATCATGAAGAGCGGGGGGAAGTTAACGGTAGAAGAGATCCAAGAGCTGGAGATCAAACGCATTAAGGAGATCTTCGATAAGCGAAAGTGAGGTCGGTATGCAGCCGTTGCGAAACAGGGTGGTTTGCGGCTCCGAGGTTCTGATCCAGAAAGAACTGATCGGATTTCCCCGAGAGGTCCTACCGACGACCATTAGCGGTATGGGGGATATCTGATGTTACCACCACAAGATATGGCATCAATATCAAATTCACATCAGGTGATGACGCAATGAACTGCACGGCCCACTGCAATCATGCCTCTACGTTGGGCATGAGCGGCATGGGTACAGATTTTGACAAAGGTGTCAGGATTGGGATGAAAACGATGTCGACACCCTATGGTATCAAGCAGGTTGAGCATTGACGGGTCACTAATGCCATAGGTGGCATCACCACAGTAATAGGTCCCTACATCGGGGCGAAGAGCCCGGCGTTGTACAAGATGGTCACGACTACGGCCGGTGTGGTGGATCTAATCTGCGCTGGCATCTCGACCATGGTTCTGAGTGATACGAACTCGCTGATGCAAAAACGGCAATACCTGAGCTCCAAAACTCTATTGTCCCTTTCCTACCGAATAGTGATACCATTATGCAGTATAGGGCTGAATAAGGGCCGAATCCGTAGCAGGGATCGATAGTTCAAGCAATGGGATCGGGCCGCAACGGCATCAATGAATGTGATTCGGCCTGGTCATCTCTGTCCGAATTACTTTCTGCTCTCCTTTCGGCCGTCAACAATTGTCCATTGTTGTGATATTTTATTAATGAGCCGATGCAACAATATTGATATGACCTCCAAAGGGCGGTTCCTAGCGGCACTGGAACTTGAGATGCCTGATAGAGTTCCGACCATGCACATCCAGTTGGGTGGGGCCAATCATCTCCAGGACAGCACCGGAATGGCGATCCGCGAGGCATATTACGACGCAAATAAATTCGCTCGTTTATGTTTAGCGTCAATGGAATTTGGTTTTGACAATGTCATGGTCGCCTGGGGGGACCTCCTCAACGAAGCGCAGGCCTTCGGGGTCGAGCTCACTTTTCCTAACGAGAAGGATTATCCGCGGGGGACGCCGATCTCCCCCGACAAGATCGAGGGGCTCGAGGTCATCGACCCTATGGGCGATGACGTATGGGCCACATCATTGAGAGCAGCTAAGATCGTCAATGATAAGGTGGGGAACGAAATGGCGGTGATCGGGCAGGTCAGCGACCCCTTTACCTTGGCCGCCGCGATCCGAGGGTTCGATGGCCTGCTTATGGACGAGATCATGGAACCTGACCGTACTCATCATCTACTCAGCGTGGTCACCGATTCACTGAAAGAATACGGTAGGCTGCTCAAGGAATATGCTGGGGTTGAGATCATCTTCATAGAAGATGGAAGCGCCGACGCAGAGCAGAACATGTTCGACCTGGCCAAGGCGTTCGACATTGATTATACCAAGCAAATGGCTGAGCTCTATCATCCCATGGGGCTGCGCTCGATCCTGAGCAATTGTGCCAAAGAGCCCTATCTGGATGCTCAGTTTGAAGCTGTCAAGCCAACCGCGGTCCACACATCGGTCGAATGGAGCGGATATGGTGATGAATTAAGTAAGCTGAGGGGCCGAGCATGCATTGCAGCTGGCCTATTGCCTCATTTCATAGCTCGTTCCGATCCCGGAATGATACGCCAAAAAGTAAGCGAGGTGGTCCGTTCGTCGGGAGATGGCAGCGGGCTCATCATCACATCGGCTGGGGAAATACCCTTCGACGCTCCCCTCAGCAACATCAAGGCGTTGAGCGGTTCAACCGCACTGATCACGCTCCCCTGATGGAAATGTAGTAAGTGGGAAATATTGAACGCAGAGGCCGGGAGAGACCAGACCTTGGCAGTCCGGTTCTAAGATATTTGGGCGTGGCCTAATATATTCTTCCTGCGACGCGCTCTGTACGATACTAGTGAAGTTGGAGTGCATCGGACCAATGGTCCCTGGGCCGATGGCTCACATCAGGCCTAGCTGTCTCATCATTCCCACAAGGTCATAGAACAGTTTCTCCTCCGTGATTTCTCCGTTCCTCCAGTGGGCCACGGTACAGAATTCAATTTTGAACTTCTTGTTCGTTGGTGGGATCATTTTCCGTCAGACCCCTTCAGCGACCCCTTCATGGTACCAGTGAACTCGGCAACGGAACAAGTGTGGTCGCCCTGGGCGAAAAATATCTTGTAGGGGGTCGTTCACGATGCGATTGTCCGGAAAGGTGTGGAAAAATTCTTTCGCCCCAGCCTCATGATTCTGGCGCATCCGGGTCGGCTCCGATTGTCCCGGCCACTATGCGGAGACATCATTAGCATGGCGTTCGTTGAAAGTTGGTCAGTCCTGAGCGTTCTAAGCATCGTCCAGCGTCTTCATCAGTCGCATGTTCTCCTCCACGTTTACCTGCGTCATAATGGAAAAAGTGAAACGCGTAGTATTTAGCCTATACACGAAAACCTGGCGGCACTCGCCTCCAGTCACACCATGTGGAAAATGCAAGGTGCATGGCGCGGTCGGAACGCACGGACCACCAACGGGGGAGGGCTCAGTGAGCTATCATATCGGGATCGAGGACTCGTTGGAGCATAATTAGCACTGATCTTGAATGAAATAAAAAAATAAGAGCGATCTCATCAATCAATGATGCCGGAGCTAACGCATTCCTCCTCTTTCAGGTGAGGTGATCTGCTCTATATTCTTCTGTCGAGAATCAGTGTCGGCGGGGGTTTTATGAAGCGCCCTGTCGCGGTGTTCAAGAGCTTCAAGATCAATGTTTCCCCCGCTGGGAGGTTCGATTCGGACACTTTCCTCGTCCACGGTGCTTATCATGCCCCCCTGTCGAGGTGCCTTCACAGGATCAAAGCTTTTGCGTGCCTCATCGACATCCGGTGCGGTGCGGCTGAGTGTTTTGTCCCTGAGTCGTAGCTCTTCATCAGCAAACTTGTTGACATTTGCCGTTTTCTTTTGTCCCTCGTCCATCTTTGTTTTCACCCCTGTTACCTAATATTGACGTCAGAGTTCCATATACTTATAAACGTGTGTAAGAAAAACAATGCTGGGCATAGTCTATTACACGTTCCAAAAATGGAGCCATGTCTCCGTTGTAACATCCAAACTTCTGAAAAAGACAGCGCTAGGGCCCGAAAGATTTGCCAAAGCCTGATATGGCACAGGGGGAGGATCTTGAACCTAGGACCACTAAAGGTGGGATCCCCATGTCCTCGAAAGAGGAAATGGCCACCCATCGTACTCCTCTCCGGAGCCTTACGGCGGTCATCTCAAGTATTTGACGGACTCTCGGGCGGTGGTCCCCCCCTCGCTTGAGAGAGCATGGCCAGGAGAAACATGCTCCTTTACCTGCACCTTGCTTACTTCAATGCTCAGGGGGTCATTTGCTCGAGCGACGATTCTCTGCGGCCAAGCTGAGGGCCAACACTATCCCGATGAAGATCAAGAGAAGATAGATGGGCGAATCATAAAGATAGAACAAGAACCCGCCGACTATCATTACTACTGAAAGAATGGTCAGACTAATCGTCCTGACCACGGAGGGATTCACCACGGTCTTAAAAATTGAGCTATTGGAGTATATTTCATTCGCTCACCTTTATGTATACCAAAACACGAATTTGTCTCTCAAAGTAGTGATTGCCCTATGGGTGAGGGACTGCGAAAATACGCTCACACAAGACTTAGGTCGAAAAATAATACTAAATGTTTATGGGGTCGATCTGAGCAGGTGGATCGGTAAATCACTCGGAGGCTCAGTTTCCAGGTGGTTCTTCGATCATCTGTCGCAGTGTCATCATCTCAAGCGAAGATCACTGCCATTACTGGACCATGGACTTCCTGGTTCATCAGTTGAGGCGGTTCGGTCGCAATGGACTGAAGCTTCTTGGAGACCTTCTGATAGATACCTTTCTGAGAAGCATTCATTGTATTTTCCGAGTCCCACAAGGCAATGAATGTCGCAGTGTTCGGGTCGTCCATGGACTGGAGAGTGAGCATTCCTCTGAAGCCCTCCGTCTTCCTAATCTCTTCCATGAAGCCCTCTACGGTCTCAACCGCTTCTGCTCTTTTCCCGGGCTTGAACTTCCATATGGTCATCCTTGCGTGTACCATGGCCATCTCCAGTTGAAAAGATGTAGAATCGATGGATTAAATATCTTTCCTGATGTGACGGCGCCATCGATCCATCGCCTTAATGGCAAACCGGAGAAGGAAGCGCATCAAAGATAAGAATGATCGATGAGCATCCTCGAATGGAAGTGTCCAGAAAGCTCTGCGGTGTACTAATTTAAAGAACTAGTTGGCGCAGGGGAAGGGATTTGGACCACCAAGAATGGGATCCCATATTCTCAAAAGAGATATCTGGCCCCATCATCTGTCTCTTCCGCCGCTCTTTCGCTGAGCTCAATCGTTTAACGCCGTTCTTGGTCCGGTGAACGCTCCATCCCCTGCCTGCTTCTAACCTACTTGTACCGCAGTATGCCTCCCACCTTAATCGTCGACACGAACATCCCCCCCAGTTCACTCTCGTCGTTGACGACCAAGACCTCGGTGCGGTAGCTCTCGGCCGTCTCCGAGATTTCCTCGATGTCCTTCAGCTCTAGTGCGTCGCTGACGATAACCACGTCTACCTGACCCCGTCTCAACAGTTCCGCAGTCTTTTCGAGACCCCATACTGCCAGGCCGTCCCTTCCTAGCTCGGCCCAGAACCGGTCCAGCACCTCTTTCTCGTGGTGGTACTCACAATTCGCCAGCAAGCCTTTTGCCGCATTCATTGCCTCTCGAAGTCCGTTCTCATCGGTATAACCGACGTCGACAACCCCGATCACCTTTTTGCGTAGCTCGTGATGAAGGTAATTACCAGCCATGAAGTCATCCTTGGTCATGGCCGGGCCGCCGACGATGATACCCCTCAGACCCTGATCCAGAAAGGCCTCGGTGCACCGGTCCGATATTCTCTTGAAATACGCGTTAATGGCGTCGTCCCTTAGCCGCTCGAACCTTAGGCTAGACATGCCTCCGTGGTGGTGCTTGTTGGGAACCCGCGACTCGATTTGGGTATACGCCTTGATGACGGTTCCGGTGACGTAACCGAGGGTGGCCTCGGCCAGGTCTAGGACCAGGATGCCGTAAGTATCACGGGTTTCGGTCATCAGATAGAGTGGATCGAGGAAAAACTCGCTGTCGCACCTGTAGACGAAATCGGAGAGCGGCATAGGCGGCTCTATCACCTGGCGGTGGAGGCGGTCATCGACCTCGCCGAACAGTAGCACTAGGCCGTTGCCCGGAGCGATCTTACCCAGGCTAGTCAACTGGGATAGGAGCGATGAGATAGCTGTCTGAATG
Source organism: Methanomassiliicoccaceae archaeon (assembly GCA_963728405.1). Taxonomy (GTDB): domain Archaea; phylum Thermoplasmatota; class Thermoplasmata; order Methanomassiliicoccales; family Methanomassiliicoccaceae; genus UBA6. Next base: position 245,735 of record CAVSJV010000002.1, read on the forward strand.
TTCTTGCCAAGGAGCTGGGACTCGCTCCCCTTGGCCTCCGAGTAGTGGTCCTGGAGATAGACACGGACATCGCTGATGGGCTTGCCGGGCGGGATGTACAACGAGATCAGTTGGGCTCTGTCCGCCTTGATGCTCCGGGCATGGTCCAATCGCTTCTTGAACAAGGGTGCGTTCATCCAATACACCTACAATCGATCAATGGGCATTGAATATGAAACAGTTAACAATATACTCAAGCGTTATTGTTATGCCCCCTAAGCTGGCAATACGCCTCTGATAAAGAAATAATCCGTAACGAATGGATACGCATGATGGTGCAGGGGAAGGGATTTGAACCCTTGGACCACTAAGGATAGGATCCTAAGTCCTACGCCGTTGGCCAAGCTTGGCTACCCCTGCTTCTGGCCACCTAACGACTAATTATTCTTAATTCTTTTCCTCGATCCGGACGGCCCGTTCCAGCTCCGACTGCAGATATTTCCTCATCACTTCCATGGCGTTCTCCCTGGACTGGGGATAGGATTTCACCTTGCCGCGTATGGCGATGACGTCCTCACCGTCGGCCATCTTGAACTGCCGGAGGAATGCTTCCTGCTTGCCCAACCTTAGGAAGAAGAACGATTCTTCGTCCAACCTACGGTCCAGGGAGTCCAGCAGCTGCGAAAGGTCCTCCCTGCTCAACGAACGGAACAATGCCTTGATACTCTTGGCATCGGTGACCTTCACCTCCATAACAATGATGGGGTTGCCATGGTAGCCGGTGCTGCTGCTCTGCTTTATCTCCTCGGCCCCAGAAACGAACTTCAGAGCCTGCTCGACCCGGTTGGGGTCCTCGGTGGCGTGAGCGAACTGTCCGGAAGGCCAGATTGGCGATGTCCATGTTCGTTGATATGTCGCAGGGATAATTATGTTTTTCCGCAGGCTAAAATTAATTCCATTAGTTTAAATAATGCTGGCTCAACTTTTGAGGTTTCTTTGAGGACGGAGAGAAATGGGGAAGCAATACGAGGTCCGGGCAGTATGATCGAGGTTCGATTCCATGGTAGGGGCGGACAGGGCGCTGTGATCGCCTCAGAGATATTGGCAAGGGCTGCGGTAAAGGAAGGCATGTACGCTTCGGCCTTCCCGTTCTTCGGGGTCGAGCGCCGTGGAGCCCCGGTCATGGCGTTCTGTCGTATCGATGACCGACCGATCCGCATACATGCAGGGATCTACGACCCCGACCATGTGGTCATCCTGGACCAGGGGCTGATCAAACTGGTCGATGTTCTCCAAGGGCATCGAAAGAACGGATCCATCGTGGTCAACACCGCAAAGACGCTCACCGAGCTTGGGCTGTCCCTCGACCGCCGCCAGGTTCTGGTCGATGCCACATCGATCGCGTTGCGCCGAGGATTGGGCAGCGAGACCGCCCCGATCGTCAATACCGCCATTCTGGGGGCGTTCGCCCGGGCCTGCTCCAAGGTCTCGATCGATGCGATTCTAGAAAGCATCAAGGAGTCGGTGCCAGCAAAGCCCGAACAGAACGTGGCAGCAGCTCAGGACGCCTACCAACAATGGGAGTGGTTGTGATGTTCAGGACAGTATCACGACCTGCCTTCCGTTCCGGTGACCTCTCAGAGCACCGAAGACGTTATTACCGGGACGTGGAGGACCATCCGGCCGGTACTGGATGGGGACAAGTGCATTCGTTGCTACATCTGCTGGAAGTACTGCCCCGACCTGAGCATCAAGGTCGAGGAGGAGGGCGCCTATCCAGAGATCGATTACGATCATTGCAAGGGCTGCGGCATCTGTTCGAACGAATGCCCCAAGGGAGCGATCCGAATGGAAAGGGAGCAGCTATGATCGACATGATGACCGCGAACTATGCCGCGGCCTACGCGGCCAAGCTCGCCAGGATTGACGTCGCCGCGGTATATCCCATCACCCCGCAGACATCTATATCAGAAAAACTGGCCGAGATGGTGCAAAAAGGGGAACTGGATGCCAAGTACATGCTCATGGAGAGCGAGCATTCCGCGATGTCGGCGCTCATTGGCGCGTCGTACGTCGGCGCCAGGACCTTCACCGCCACCTCTTCGCAGGGTCTTGCGTTGATGCATGAAATGCTCATGTGGGCGGTGGGAGCGAGGACGCCGATCGTCATGCCGGTGGCCGCAAGGGCCATCGGGGGGCCTTGGAACATCTGGGGAGAGCATCAGGACGTCATCACCGAGCGGGACACCGGCTGGATGCAAATATTCTGTGAGAATAACCAGGAGGTCCTGGACACCGTGCTCATGGCCTATCGGGTGGCCGAGGACCGCCGGGTGATGCTGCCGGCGATGGTCATTGAGGATGGGTTCATACTGTCCCATACGGTCGATAGCGTCGATGTACCATCGCAGGAGGAAGTAGACCGGTACCTACCGCCATTCCGTCCCGAGTACCCCATCGATGTTGAACGACCGATCCGTCATGGAGGGCTGGTCATGCCAGATTGGTGGACGGAGTTCCGTTATCGTATCTACCTCGACCAGGAGAATGCCCGCACCAAGATATTGGAGGCTGAGAAGGAGTTCCAGAAGGCCTTCGGCAGGAGCTACGGCGGCATGATGGAATACTACCAGTGCGACGATGCTGCCGTCATCCTGATCGTGGCCGGGTCGGCCGCCGGGACGGCCAAGGAGGTCGTCGACACGCTGAGGTCCCAGGGCAAGAGGGTCGGAGTGGCCAAGCTACGGGTCTTCCGCCCCTTCCCGACAGAGGAATTGCGTCTGCTGGCATCGATGTCCCATACTATTGGAGTATTTGATCGGAGCTATACCTTCGGGGACGGCGGTGCCATGTTCAACGAGGTCCGTTCCGCACTGCAGGGGCATGAGGTGATCATCAAGGATTATGTCGGAGGCCTGGGCGGCAGGGATGTGACAGTGAAGAACATTGAATGGATCTTCGAGGACCTGCTCAAGATATCGAAGGGCGGTAGGGTTGACCGCCCCATAGAATGGGTCGGGTTGAAGGACGGGACCGGGAGGTGGTAGGATGGACGATGATGCAGCACAGAGGAACTTTAAGTTCACTATCCCGAAGGAAGAGCTGATGGCGCCAGGACACAGTGGATGCCCCGGTTGCGGTGAGCCTTTGGCCCTACGCTACCTCCTCAAGGCCCTGGGGCCAAGAACGATCGTCAATGTGCCGGCAGGGTGTTGTGCGGTCATACCGGGCGTATGGCCACGCTACTCGCTCAAAGTGCCCTTGGTCGACCATGCCTTCGAGTGCACCGCGGCCGTGTCGTCAGGAATCAAGGCCGCGCTGGAGCAGAAAGGCCTTGATGACATCACGGTGGTGGGATGGGCCGGGGACGGGGGGACTGTCGATATCGGTCTGCAATCCCTGTCCGGGGCGGTCGACCGCCAGACCGATTTTCTCTACGTCATGTACGACAACGAGGCGTACATGAACACTGGTATCCAGTGCAGCGGCTCAACGCCCTGCGGAGCGTGGACCACCACCACCCCGGGAGGAAAGGGCATCGACCAGCGTCAGGGAAAGAAGCGTATCATGGATATGCTGATCGCCAATGGTATCGCCTACGGCGCGACAGTGAACGTGGCCTACCCGGAGAACTTCATCGAGACGGTCCGTCAGGCCAAGGCGATAAAGGGTCCGAAGTTCATTCATGCATACTCTCCGTGCCCCTCGGGCTGGAGGATGGACCCCCGACGATCGATCGAGGTCTCTCGCCTGGCCACTCAGACCGGGGTCTTTCCATTATACGAATATCGTGATGGGGTCCACAGATTCACCAAAGAGATTAAGAAGAGGAAGCCGGTTGAAGAATATCTTCGCCTCCAGGGGCGGTTCAGGCATCTGACCCCCGCTGACGTGGCCGAGGTCCAAAAGCTCATCGACCTTGAGGGTGAGGAGCTGGAGGCCAAGGTGAGGGCGAGTAGAAGGTGACCGGTTGGACAAGTTGTTGGCGGATAGCGGCAGGCTCCTATTACTGGGTAATGAGGCGATCGCAAGAGGTCTGATCGAGGCCGGAGTGGGCCTGGCGGCCACCTATCCGGGGACGCCGTCCTCGGAAGTGGGCGGTATCCTGGAGGACATAGCCTCTCAGGCCGGCATGTACTTCGAGTACTCCACCAACGAAAAGGTGGCCATGGAAGTGGCCGGTGCCGCGGCCGCATCGGGCGTTCGCTCCTTTGCCTTTATGAAGCATGTCGGATTGAACGTCGCCAGCGATGCGTTCATGACCTTATCCTACACCGGGGTTCGGGCCGGCATGGTGATCATGTCCGCCGACGATCCCTCCTGTCACTCGTCCCAGAACGAGCAGGACAATCGGTTCTACGCCAAGCTTGGCCTATTCCCCATGGTGGAGCCCTCCACCCCTACCGAAGCAAGGGACATGCTAGTGGAGGCCTTCCGGATCTCTGAGCTCCTGGGAACCCCTGTCCTATTCCGAACGACCACCCGTGTGAACCATGCCCGGGGGGTGGTGGACCTGAACAAGGCGCCCGCTCCGCTGCGAAAGGGCAAGTTCGAAAAGGACCCTCAGCGTTTTGTCACTGTACCCGCGCATGCCAGGCTGGGCCGTATCGAGCAGCTGAAGCGGATGGAGCGTGCACTGAAACTGTCTGAGGGCTCACCCCTGAACTTCATAGTGGGCAGCTCGCGGGTGGGGGTGATCACCAGTGGGGTCACCTATACCTATGCAAGGGAGTGGCTCGAGGACTGTGGAGATCCTCAAGCTGGGCTTCACCAATCCAGTGCCTGAAGAAAAGATCCGCAAGTTCCTCGAGGGCAAACAGCGCGTGGTCGTCCTGGAGGAACTGGAGCCCTACCTGGAGGACGAGGTACGGCGCATCGCCCAGCAGAGCAATATTGCGGTGGAGATCCTCGGCAAGAGGACCGGGCATCTGCCCCGGGCGTTCGAATACTCTCCGGACCTCATACTCGGCCTGGGCTCGATCCTGAAGGTAACGCCGGAGAAGGAGCCCTTGCCCGCGGCCACGCTCAAGTTACCGTCCCGACCGCCGGTGCTGTGCGCCGGGTGCCCCCACCGGGCCACATATTATGCGGTAAAGAAGGCGGTCGGTAAGGAGGGGGCGATCTACTCCACCGATATCGGCTGCTATACTCTGGGCGTCCAGCAACCTATGCAGTGCGCCGACTTTGTCCTGTGCATGGGCTCATCGGTCGGAGCGGCCGGGGGATTCTCGGAGGCCACGGAGCAGAAGGTTGTCGCTTTCATCGGCGACTCGACCTTCTTCCATGGCGGCATTCCCGGGCTGATCAATGCGGCATACAACAAACACAACTATACCCTGGTCATCCTCGACAACCGCACCACCGCCATGACTGGCCATCAGCCCAACCCTGGCATCGGCAGGGAGTATGGCGGCGTGGAGTCCCCCGGCCTAAAGATCGAGCCACTGGTCCGCGCCTGCGGCGTGGAGTTCGTCCGTACCGTCGATCCGTATGACATCAAAGCCGCTGTGCAGGTGATGAAGGAGGCGGTCGATCATGATGGGCTTTCGGTGGTCATCTCCGAGCATGCCTGCCCGCTTTTGAAGAAGAAGGAAGGAAAGCTGGCCCCCAGCATCTACAAGATCGATCAGAAGAAATGCGTTCGCTGCTATACCTGCGTTTCCAAGTTCTCCTGCCCCGCCCTGAGCAAGGACGAAGGGGTGGTGAGCATCGACCTATCGCTGTGCATCGGATGCGGAGGCTGTGCGCAGGTGTGTCCCAAGCAAGCTATAGAGGTGGTCCAGTGAAGTATAACATTCAATTGGTGGGCGTGGGCGGTCAGGGTGTGCTCCTGGCGTCCACGGTGCTCGGCAATGCCGCGGTGGCGGAAGGTCTTGAGGTGGCGATGTCCGAGGTGCACGGTATGGCCCAGCGGGGTGGCAGCGTGCTGTGCTCGGTGCGGATGGGCCAGGGCATATTCAGCCCCCTGATACCCAAGGGCGGGGCGGACCTTCTGCTCGGTTTCGAACCAGTGGAGACCTGCCGCGCACTGACCACGGTCAACAAGTCAAGCTGCATCGTCACCAATCTGACCCCGATCGTTCCTATCACTGTATCGGCGGGACAGGAGACCTACCCGAAGGTCGAGGAGATCCTTGGGGCGTTGAGATCGGTCAGTGAAAATGTCATCGCCATCGACGCCACGGCCAAGGCGATCGAGGCCGGGCGGGCCATCACCGCCAACTCGGTGCTCATCGGCACTATCTCCGCGGTCAAGGGCTTCCCACTGTCCAAGGAGAGGATGCTCAACACCTTGCTCGAGGTAGTGCCGGCTAAGGCCCGGGACATCAACATGAGGGCATTCGAACTGGGTTACCGGGCGGTCACGGGTTCCCCAGTTCCTGATTGATCGATCCTAAAACCTCTCGGATCGTACATGGGCCTAGGCGATCGGAGCTATCAGCTGCTTCCCGTAGCCGATCAGCACCTTACCGTAACCTCGAAGCTCTTCGTCCAGCTCACCGCTTCCGGTGTCGACGTGCAGCGTTTTGGTCTCCTGCATCTTGAACGGGGTGGCGAGGATGACGATATTGCGGATCCCGATTTTCTCAATGACCCGGGGCGATATCTGCTGATTCCCTCGCCCGAAGATGAATCCCTGGGCACCGATAGGCGAGACGACGATCCTTGCTTCCTGGTAGACGTTCAGCGCGAATAGGATGGCCTCCTCGTCCATGTCCTTGCCGATGAGGTGGCCGTCCACCACGAGGTCGACCCCCAGCAGTGTTTTGGCGATCCCGAGCTTCTTGCCTACCGCCTCGATGGTAGTTCCAGGGCCGAGGACATATAGCATCCCCGGATGCATGTGCTCGACGAAGTAGGTGGCGATCGCCTCCTTATGATCGTCCTCAGAACCGCCGCCCAGGGCCATCTTGAACGGCTGCATCAACTTCGGCTCCTCCGGAGTTAGCATATAGCCGTACAGGGACGCGCTTATCCTCCCTTGCCGGACCTCCTCCTCATCGATGTCCATGACCTCGGTGCGTTGCGACGGCAGATCCTCGACCCTACTCGTTTCAGAAGTATGCCAGCGTCGTGGGGCGTGTTAGCGAAGACCCCTGAATGCATCTTGACCCCGGATGGGATCCCGATGACCGGTACCTGCTCATCGACCGCGTCCATTACGTCGCGGGCAGTACCGTCCCCACCGGTGAACAACAGAATATCGATCCCCGCCTCGAGCAGCGCAGCGCAGGCACCTCTAGTGTCCCGATCGGAGGTGTTCTCGGGGGTAGCGTAGACAACTGTAACCTTATCGGTCCTGGTCCGTAGGACGTCCTCCCCCATCACACCCCCAGCGGTGAAGAACTCGTAGCCCTCCAGGTCGCCGGCGGCTTGGAGGGCCATTAACGCTCGCCCCTGTGCGATAGGCCGGGCGCCCCGTTTGGCCGCTTCTTCCAGTATGGCGGGTGTGTCCGTCCCCTTCAACCCGACCGCTCCGCCCATGCCTGAGATGGGATTGATGATCAGCCCAACGCGCACGGCGATATAATGGATGGGCCGATAATAAAACAGTTGGAAAACTAGGGAAGTGGAGGGGGGCGGGGGGTCTTGCCTCCGCGCCCTTTCCCTCTTTTTATCTGGAAAGCAGTTCGGGGTTCACCGTGGCGGTGAATGACAGGTTTACAGCCTCTGGAACGGTGCTAGCTGTGATCAGCTCCGCGACCGGCTGGGCCATCTGCTGGGAAATGATCTCGACCGTCGGCCTTGTGCCTGAAGTAGGCCTCGACCTCCTCCCGGATCGGAGAAACAACCTCTTCAGTGATCTGGTGGGTCATGGAATCGATGATATGATTGATCGATCGTTCCATGATGGCGAAGCTCTCGTTGATTGGAGTATCCCCGGCCAGCTGGAGCAGGCGGTCGTTTTCGAGGACGATGGTGTTCTCGGCAACGTTCCTAAGTTTCTTGATCCCTTCCTTGGCGGTGTCCTGCCTTCCCCTTTCGTAGGAGAATGGGTTGATAGCGATAGCGAAGGTTACGGCGTTCATTCCCTTGGCGACCTCGGCCACCACGGGCGCAGCGCCGGTCCCGGTCCCGCCGCCCATCCCGGCGACGACGATGACGATGTCACTTCCTCGGAGAACGCTCTCCAGAGCCGATCTGGCCATGTCTGCGCAGTGCTCTCCCACCTCAGGGAAGCCCCCAGCTCCCTGGCCGTGGGTAACATCCTTGCCGATGAGGATCTTCTTATGCGCATCAATCTTCTCCAGTTTGCTCTCGTCGGTGTTGACCGCTATGGTCTCCACCCTCTTGTTGCTCCAGTAGATGCTGTTGACGACGTTGTTACCGGCGCCGCCGCATCCCACCACGGAGATCCTCGGCTCTATGAGACCCTTGCTCAGGGTGGCCACGATCTGTTCGCTCTTGGTTTGCATCATCCCCACTTCCCTTACTGCCTGTCCAGCAGGTGAGCTGAACGGTCCTGTTGATACAAAACCGTGCATCCCATCCCTCTACAGATCATATCCCTTCTAGATCTGCCGAGCCGCCCTAATCTGGTAACACCTGCACCGTGGTCTTGATAGCCTCAAGTTTTGCCCGCTTGATTGTATCAAGAGTTTCCTCAGTATGGATGTACCTCTTCCTTATGCACTCCACCACCGCGTCCTCGGGGGAATTATACATCCCTGCCCGAACCGAGTCCATAATGGTCTCATGCGCCAGCCGGGGGATCTCTACCGTTATCATGTTCTTCTTGACCGGATGCTTCGTGGTCCCGGTCGTGCGATCCCCTTCCAGCTGTTCGATGAACGTTCGAATGGCCACCCTAGCAAAATTGGAACGGTTTGAGTATTCCGGATGCTTTTCGATAAAAGCATCGAGGAGCTCGAGGTCCTCAGGTTCCAACCGTAGTGATATCCTTTCTCCGTCCATTCTCAGCTCTCCTGCGATTTCAGGACATATTTAGGAATGTCATACAAAGTATATAAAAATATGTCATCTGTCATATATTGTCATATCTATTTTGATACTATGGAAAGGCGACTGGCCAGATATAACATTCTAAACTAATAATTGTTGGTCAGATATGGTCCATTTAATTTCACTCGACGCGGGGTGTCATACCCGTGCGACGGGGGTGGGACGCCGTGGGCACGGGGTCAGGGATGCAGGATATTGAAGTTAAGGGGGCCTCATGTGGAGCAAGCGGCCAATCTTTTACCAAATCCCTTATACTCTTCATCAATCAACCAACAAAATCGTAAACCTATTCCTATCCATTTTTATCATTCACTTCGGGACGCTCAACCGAGGCCGCTCGAATATGACCTTCTGGCCGCAGCTCTCACACTTATTATCGATCTGTATCAGGTCCCGATCGAACCTAACCTTTTGTAGAAGATTGCAGGATGGGAAAGGAACGGTCTTGCGAACGGATCGGCCGTAATATTCCATGGATCATGGAAGCCTCCCTAGAACATAAGCGGCTGACGGGGAGAGGTGGCCGGATACCGATATTCAGAGTTAATGAAATGAAAAAAGGAAAAGTATTGGGTTAAGGAGTTTGCCGCATCACGGCTTCCTCGTCCTCAGGGCGACCAGCAGGACGGCCACGATGGCGGAGATCAAAGCGATCGCGCATTCCAGGACGGTGCCATTCATCCTTCACTATGACTGACAGCACCACGGCCAATATTGCAAAAGCCATACCTAACAGCATAACGCCATTATAGCCTTTCAAGAACACATAGGGATCCAAATCTGCAAAGGGCGTGTTACCAGAACCACTGAAAATCGTGAAGAACGCTGCATAGGAGGCCGCGCCTACGGATGCTCCTAGATATGTCGCAACAGCGATGAGCGCGGCTCCGGTCCCTTTCTCCTTATCATCTATCTTCTCCACTATGCGACTCGCAGCTGAACCGCAGGAGCCCCAGAGGACTCCCATTAGGACCAGGGCGATTATCAGAGGGATAGCTCCCATCGTCGGATCGATAAGGAACAGGATGCCACTGGAGATCGTCATTGCCATGCAGGAGATGGTACTGAACAATCTTCGCCCGGAGCGGTCGGACCATCTGCCGATCGGCACACTGATGATCAGGGTCATGACCGGCGGTATCAACATGTATATCCCGCTTGTGGCAGGATCGAACCCCATGGCCAGAGAAAGATAGAATGGTGTCAGATACCATATTCCTGTCCCCACAAGGTTGATGATCAGGTACACTAGGAACACCGAATCGAATATCCAAGAGCGAAATACTCTCAGGTTCAGGATGGGATCCTTGCATCTTTTCTCCCATAATATGAACAGGATGGTTGAGAGAACGCAGATGAAGATCGCGGCAAAGATCTGAACGCTCTCCAACCCCAGGTGGGAGGAACGTTGTATAGCGAACACGCCCGTGATGATGGCTATCATCGACAATGCGGGATCCCGGCATGTCGAAATATGCTCGGATATATCCCTCATCCTTGGGTATGGTTCGAGTCAAGAACAGAATGCCAGCTATCCCTATTGGTATGTTGATGATGAATATCCAGTGCCAGGAGAGATATTGAGTTAAGATGCCACCGAGGGTGGGTCCCGAAGCATATCCAATGGAGGCCCCCACGGCAATTACGCTCATGCCGAGCCCGAGCCTATTTTTAGGAAGGAATCTAACGCACAAGAGGGGAGCGCAGGCGCCCATGACGGCCGCGCCTATGCCCTGGAAAATCCGGCCGACGATCAGCATCTCGAATGTGGTCGCCAGACCGCAAACCAGGGAGAAGAGAGTAAAGATGGCCAAGCCGACTATGAGGAACCTCTTGATAATGCCGCGGTCTGCCAGTCGGCCGAACACCAGGAGCAGGCCTGCCATCATCATGAAATAGGTCAAAGATACCCATGCGGCAGTGCCGGTATCGATAAAGAACGAGGACGCGATACTAGGCAACGCGATGTTCACTATCGAGGCGTCCATCCCATCCATGGTTGTTAGGAAGATAATAGCGATCAGCAGGAGCGCCCGTCCTCTGCCATCCATAATGGTCGCCATCTTTTCAGGAACACGAGTACGCTATGAAAAAGCCTTGGTTTCTCTTATGTTTTCAATGTCCCATCTGAAGGCTAGGCCATGGTGCCGGAGCAAACACACGCTCGACCGCTTGGCCTTGGCCGGCGCCACGGTCTACCGCACCGACCTTGACGGGGCGATGATCATCACGCCCAAGAAAGTAGGATCCTTAATCATCTCTTTTCTTACCCTGCTGGGTCGTCGAGATCTACCCTCCGCAAATGCATTATCATTTTGACTGGACCCATTCTCATCATTTCAGTAACAGTCTTACCAAGGAGTATTGCAGCATCCTCCCAATTCTTCTTCTTGCCGAGCCATCGGTTATAGCCAGCAGCAAATATGATTAGAAAGCCTACAATCACCAATGAACCCTGAAGGTACATTTCGAGTTTCCAACGATATTCATCACTCGTTATTGGCGAAGAATTATAGCCACTATGGCTGTCATAAATAGCAAACGCCATTAAAATTATAATAAAGATGAAAGCCGAATATCTTTGGGCGAGAGCTGTCACTCTGGCTTTAAATATATAATGCCAACTTATTATGTTAATATTCTTAAATCCGGCCTTAATATCTGTTCCCAATATAGCAACAAAGGCAATGTACGAGGGTCTCTAGATGGATCAGGACGCTTTGGAAAACATAATGAAAGCTGGAGCCGTGACGCGGGAGGCTCGTCAGCTTGGGGCAAGCATGATCGCCGAAGGTGTAAGCCTGCACAGCGTGGCCGAGGAGACAGAGGCCTACATCCGTAAGAAGGGGGCGAAGCCTGCATTCCCGGTCAACATTGGTATCAACCAGATCGCTGCTCACTTTACTCCAGCCTCGAATGACCCATCGACCTTCCATCGAGGAGACTTGGTGAAACTGGATGTGGGGGCGCATGTGAACGGCTACATGGGCGACACTGCGGTAACCGTCGAGGTGGGCACGAGGAACTGGGCCAGCTTGATCGATGCGCCGACCAAAGCACTCATGATGGCGATCGAGATGATCAGCGAGAGGGTTCCCGTCAGCGCCATCGGGAGCACGATCGAGAGAGGCATAAGGAGCAACGGTTTCGTGCCGATTCGCAACCTTGCTGGCCATGAGATAAAACAGAATGATCTGCATTCAGGCCTGTCAATCTCAAATTACGACGATGGCAACGATACAAAGGTTACAAAGTGTATGCTCCTGGCCATCGAACCATTCGCCACAAATGGTGCAGGAGAGGTCGACAATGCCAAACCAGGTAACATCTACATACTCCAAAGGGATCGCGAGATCAGGGATGCTGGAGCAAACCGCCTCTTCGGCATGATCAAAGAGGAATTCGGGAGCCTAGCCTTCTGCGAGAGGTGGTGCACGGCCCTCGATCCCAAAGCTCCTGTTCACCTGAGGACCCTAGTAAGATATGGGGCGCTATATTCATATCCAATCCTAACGGAAGTGAGGGGCGGGATGGTCTCCCAGACAGAACACACTTTACTCATAAACGGATCCAAGGCACAGGTGACGACTTAGAGTGCGAGCATCTGTCCCTGTCTGATGCAAGGATGGCTCAATTGTCACAAATCTGCATCCTTGAATAATTGCTTCCCATTCCACTGCCCTCCTGCGGTGGCATACTAAGCTGACGCAGTTAGGCGAGAGCGGGATCAATCCCTTTAGCTGACAGAAGTTCGCCGGACATAGCAACATCCAGACCACAATGGGCTATATCCATGCGTCCGAGTCGGTCATGGCGGCGGAGGTCCTCGCCAAGCCAATGTTAGTGATTGAGGGTGTGCCAAAGAAAACGGCAGCTCTTGACGTGGACTCCATGCGGGTCGGTCTAACCATGCGCTTAGCCAAGGGCGAGATAAGCGAAGCGACGTTCAACCGAGCCATGACAATGTTCGAGCCAAACCCTCTAGAAAGGTTGCGATGACCAACGTGCCAAAATCTTTTAACCTCGGAACACTGGCTAAAGCTATCCGAATAAAGACGGGTATAAAACATCATATTTATACCCTTAGAGTATTTCCTGGCCAGGAAAGGTTTAACGATGTCGAGCTGGACCGCAGAAATCGAGGCCAAGTGGCAACAGCGCTGGTACGAGGCGGGGTTAAATGAGGCGAACCGGGACGGTCGCCCCAAGTTCATGATCATATTCGCTTACCCTGGTTTGACCGGTTACTTGCATGTCGGTCACATGCGCGGCTACACCTATGTCGATGCCATCGCTCGGTACAAGCGGATGTCTGGCTACAATGTCATGTTCCCCGTGGGGACGCACGCCACCGGCAACGGGGCCATCTCTCTGGCTAAAAGGATCAAGAACCAGGACAAGAGGACGCTTGATTACTTGGTCGCTAACGGATGCCCGATGGAGCAGCTCAAGACCCTCACCGAGCCGCAGGACGTGGTCAACTTCTTCAACAAGGTCTATGTGAACCAATACTGGAAGCGCTTCGGCTTCCTAGCCGACTGGCGCCGGTTCACCTCTACCACCAATCCAGATTACAGCAAATTCATTCAGTGGCAGTTCCGCAAGCTCCATGACGCTGGCCTGCTCATACAGAAGCCTTACTTTGCTCCCGCTTGTGTCGAATGCGGTCCGGTGGCGGTGGATGCTTCGGAAACGGACCTCTCCAAGGGCGGCAGTGCGGAAACGAGCGAGTATACACTTCTCAAGTTCAAATGCGGCGATCTCTACCTGGTGGCAGCGACCCTCAGGCCCGAGACGGTTTATGGGCAGACCAACTTCTGGGTGAACCCAGATGTCGAGTATGTCAAGGTCCGCCGGAGCGGCGAGACCTGGGTCATCAGCCGCCCCTCGTATGACAAGATGAGATACCAGAAGGATGATCTGGATATACAAGGCACCATCCCCGGAGCAGAGCTCATCGGCAGGATGTGTGTGGCCCCGGTCATAAACCGGCAGATCCCGGTGTTGCCCGCGACGTTCTGCAAGCCCGAGGTCGGGACTGGGCTGGTCACCAGCGTCCCGTCCGACGCTCCTGATGACTGGATGGCCCTCAAACTTCTGCAATCGGACGATGCTGCCCTGGCCAGGTATGGTCTGGATCCAGCCATGGTCCGCAATATCGCCCCCATCGCCATCATCGACACCAAGGGCTACGGGCCGATGCCTGCCGTGGAGCTGGTGGACAGGATGGGAATAACTCAGGCCGGTGATCCCCGGCTGGACGAGGCCAAGAAGGCGATCTACAAGGATGGTTTTCACACTGGCCGGATGAACGCCAACTGCGGCGAGTTCGCCGGAATGAAGGTCGAAGAGGCGAAGGACCTCATCAAGCAGATGATGCTCAAGAGCGGCGAGGCCGAGCTGTTCTATGACCTCTCCGAAGAAGTGGTCTGCCGGTGCGGTAAGCCTGTGGTCATCAAGAAGGTACCTGACCAGTGGTTCATCGATTATGCCAACGCCACGCTGACAGAAAAGAGCAAGCACCATGCCAGGAGCATGCACATCCTGCCTCAGGACTATTATGTGAACGTCCAAGGTGTGCTGGACTGGTTCAGGGAGCGAGCCTGCGTGCGCCAGGGTAACTGGCTGGGAACCCGATTCCCATATGATCCGAAGTGGATCATCGAGGCCATCTCCGATTCGACCCTTTACCCGGTCTATTACATCGTCTCTTCCTACTTCAACTCTGGACAGCTGAAGCTCGAGTCCCTGAATGAGGAGTTCTTCGATTATGTGTTCCTGGGCAAGGGGGATGTATCTAATGTGGCCGCAGCCACGGGCGTAAGTTCTGAGCTGCTCGTCCAGATCAAGGACGACGTCTATTACTGGTACCCGCTTGACATCAACCTGGGTGGCAAGGAACATATGACCGTGCACTTCCCAGCCTTCCTGATGAACCACATGGCCATACTGCCCGAGCAGCTGTGGCCTAGGGGTATCTTCGTCAACTGGTACGTCACCGGCAAACTAGGCAAGATCTCCAAGTCCAAGGGCGGCGCGGAGCCGATCCCCGATGCGGCCGAACGCTTCGGGGTCGACGCCCTTCGATTATACTATGCTCACATCGCTGCCCCCTTCGCCGACGTGGAGTGGGACGAGGGAGCTATCGAGAACTACACCTCGCGCATCGAACGCGTGCTGCGGACGATGGAGGATCTCAAGACCTTGCAAGGGTCCGAAATGCAGAATGTCGATGACTGGCTACTGTCGCGCCTAGCCAACCGCGCGGCGGCCATCCAGAGGTCCATGGGAGAGTTCGACCTGCGCCGCATGGCCAATGAAGCCTACTTCGAAACACTCAGTGATGTCCGCTGGTACATCCGCCGGGGCGGCTATAACGCCGCCACCGCGGCCAAGGTCCTGCGCACATGGGTACGGCTGATGGCCCCAATAACTCCACATGTGGCTGAAGAGATGTGGGCCGGCATGGGGGAGAAAGGTTTCGTCTCCATTGCTCCTTATCCGCTGGCCGAGGAGCTGCCCTACAATCCGGAGGCCGAGGCGGCCGAGAACTATCTCGAGGAAGCGATGACCGATATCAATGAGATCCTAAAGGTCACTGGCATCACTCCCCGTAGGATATTCATCTACACCACACCGCAGTGGAAGAAGGACTGTCCTGGCCCTTGGTCTGGGCCTCATGAGCGAAAAGCAACTGAGCATCCCTGGCCTGACCAAGGCGGTCATGGCCCGGGACGACCTGAAGCGCCGTGGCAAGGACTCCGCGGACTTCGCACGCAAGATGGCCGAGGACCTGATGAAACGGTCCGAGACCGAACTGCTCAAGCTGGCTATGGACATCGATGAGAATGCCTACCTGAAAGACGCCGCGGTCTTCTTGGCCAAGGAACTCGGTTGCGAGATCGAGATACACTCGGCGGACGATGCGACCGCGCCCGATCCTCAGAAGAAGGCCCGCGCCGCCCAGCCCCATCGCCCGGCCATTTTCGTTGAATAAACCCTTTCCGATTCTTCCTTTCTTCGCCCATGGCTCTCTCTCTGCGATATGGAACGATCTTTGAACTATCGACACAGTCTGGTATGGCCACGCCCATGTCGAGACGACAGTCGCGGAATGGATTCTCTATCCCGCAAAGGTTATCCCTTCAGCCCTATTTTCCCATCGGCCAATTTGGGCGATCCTCATTATCTTACACGGGCTTAGGAGAAAACAATCATGTTCGCAGGTATCGCTGACTTTGTGGCCCGACGCCATAAGCTGATAATCGTCGCTTGGATCGTCGCGCTCCTAGTGGCGCTCCCCCTGGCGTCCCTGGTCGGTAATGTCATTCAATATGAGGAGACCGAGAACTCCCCCCAGAGTCTCGAGTCCGCTGGAGCGAACAACTACATAACCGAGCAGTTCGGCAATACTTCGGAACAACCATCGACACTTATCGTCCTGACCTCATCCAATATCCTTAGTGACGAGGTGAAGCAGGCGGTCTCGAGGATCGAGAACAAACTCAAAGATGCCTCGGGCGACACTATACATATGGTCACGGTCAGGACCATCTATGGTGCGGCCGATATCTACACCCTGAACGTGCTGATCGGCCTGAACAGTGCCTATACGGAAGCGAATCTCACTGCCTATGTGATCTATGGCCTGCCTCAGGAATATCGTACCCTGTGGCAGGAGGTAAATCAGAGCACCCATGCCTCCTTCGCCGACGTCAGCGCCTCTTCCAAACAGGTCTTCGAGGTGGATCTCGATGCCATGATGGGCAACGTGTCCGGTGAGCAGAAGGGGCTCGTCCATGCGTACTTCAACGCCACCTTTGCCTGGTGGTCTGCACAGGGATCCGAGCCGGACCAGGCTGACTTCGAGGCCGGCGTCACTAGCGTCGCCCTGGCCTTCGGTCAGAACATCACTGATCCGACCACCAGGTCCATGTTCATGGGCCTTCGCCAGAACCTAGGCTTCAGCCAGTTTAACGATCCTACTCTCCGGAAGGAGGCGATCTCGGCTTACATCGCCTCCATACCCTCGGTCGCCCAGTCGCTCGCCCCCCAGCCCTGGGTGGTCACTGCGGCAGGGGACCTGGGCACCAGTTATGCCACTTCTAAGGTCATGGCCTTGTCCAAGCAGATAGTGGCCAACTCGACCTTGGACGATTTCCCGATCAAGATCCCGGCGGATATCGTTGGTATGCTGGTATCACCTAACAACTCGACAATGCTGATCGCCCTGACCTACGACTCGGTCCCGAACAACACCGCTCCGGGCAAGGAGGATGTCAAAGAGGTGCGGGACATCGTGATGGCGGCCATCAGCGGCACGGGCATCAAGGCCTTTGTCACTGGCTCGGACCCCATCGGCGTCGATCTTCAGGATGCGACCTATAGAGATATGGAGATCATCGAGCCGATCACCATCATCTTGGTACTGGTCCTCATCGGCCTTTTCTTCCGTTCCTTTGTAGCCTCGTCCATCCCTCCGATCTCGATCGGAGTGGCCTTGGGCATCAGCTATGCTCTGGTCTACTTGATCGGCACTTACGTGCTGTCCATCCACTATTCGGTGCTGACGCTGCTCCTTACATCAATGATGGGTGCAGGGTGCGACTACTGTATCTTCATACTGTCCCGATATCGTGAGGAGCGGCAAAACGGTCGGGGAAAGGAGGAGGCGATCAGGCAGGCGGTGACCTGGGCGGGGGAGAGCATCGCTACCTCTGGCGCCACGGTCATCATCGGCTTCGGGGTTCTTTCCATCGGCCGCTTCTCTATGATGCAGTCCATGGGCGTGGCACTGGCGCTAGGCGTCACCATCGCCCTCCTGGTAGCCTTGACCTTGCTGCCCTCGCTGTTGATGCTCCTGGGCGATCGCATGTTCTGGCCGACCAAGCTGGACCGTCCTGTGAAGGTCAGGACCAAGCCCGGATATTTCACTCGAAGCGCCATGTTCGCCATCAAGCACGCCAAGGTGATCGTGGTGGTCGCAGTGGTCATTTCCATACCGACCACCTACCTGGTCTACACAATGCAGACCAGCTATGACTTCATCGGCGCCATGTCGGAGTCCGAGAGCAAGAACGGCATCACTGCCCTTCAAGATGGTTTCGGAGGCGGGAAGGTCAATCCGACCCAAATCGCCCTGCAGATGAGCATACCAGCAGTATCTGGAGATACTTTCGATAACTCGGCGCTTCGTTCGATCGAGAACGCCTCGACGGAGATCGCCGGGCTGCACAACGTTAAGCAGGTCATCAGTCCGACCCGTCCCAATGGTGTGCTTATCGACTACACCAATGCGACGGCCCAGGCCCAATACCGCTCGACCATGTTGCAGATGATCGGCCAGGATGGTAAGGCCGTGCTCATGACCGTCATATTCCAGGCCGAACCATTCGACAAGGATTCTATCGCTAGCATCCAGGTCCTACGGAATGTGGCTGTGGAGATACAGAACGATCCCAATATCGTAAAGATGTATGTGGGCGGATCGACCGCAACTATGTTCGACATCGCCAACTTGGTCCAGAGCGATTTCGGGAACATGGAGTACCTAGCCATCATTGGCATCTATATCGTCCTGATGGTCGTGCTAGGTTCGGTCATCAGCCCTCTCAAGTCGATACTGACCATCTTGTTGAGCATCTCTTGGACGCTGGCGGCAACGCTCATTCTCTTCCAAGTGGTCCTTGGCCAGCATGTACTATATTTGGTGCCAATGATCCTCCTCGTGGTCTGTCTGGGTCTCGGTATGGACTACGATATCTTGCTTATTACACGTATTCGGGAGGAGGCCACCAACGGCATGGACAATCATGATTCCATTGTCCATGCTGTTGAGAAGACCGGGGGGATCATCACGGCTTGTGGCATAATCATGGCCGCGGCGTTCGGGTCGATGATGCTCTCCAATGGCTACCTTCTCAAGGAGTTCGGCTTCGCGTTAATGTTCGCCATCCTCCTGGATGCCACCGTTGTAAGGATATACCTCGTCCCGGCCATCATGTCCCTACTGGGCAAATGGAACTGGTGGGCCCCCGGCCCCTTGCAGCGGATCAATGCCAAGAGCAACGATGGGCGGTCCAAGGAACTGAAGCACGCTGAGGAGCCCCCCCTCCTTGGGGAGCTCGAGGACTCCTAGGCCCCCAACCCCTTTCGTCCCTCCTTTCACTCCCAACGTCTGAAAAGATCGTGCTCCTGGCCCACCTGGTCAAGGATCTTGCCGACCACGAAGTCTACCATATCGTCCAGTCCTTTTGGCTCCTGGTAGAATGCCGGGGAGGCCGGGAGGATGATGGCCCCAGCCCGCGCCAATCGTAGCTCGTTCTCCAGCATGATCTCGCTGAGTGGCGTCTCTCTTGGAACAAGTATCAGTTTTCGGTGTTCCTTCATAGTGACCGAGGCCGCTCTGGTGATGAGGCTGTCGGAAAGACCGGCCGCCAGCTTGGACATCGTCGATTGGGAGCAGGGACAGATAATCATAGCATCGACCTTATGCGTTCCGGAGGCGGGAGGGGCGAAGAGATCGTCGTCCTCGTATACCTCATCGGTCATGTCGTCCATGTCCTCGTAGCCTAGGTCGGTCTCCTGTTCCAGGACCTTCTTGCCCATCTCGGAGACTATGAGCTCCTTCTCTCCCTCCAGTTCCTCAATGAGCCGAATCCCATAGCGGATCCCGGAGCAACCAGTGATAGCCACGATATATCGCATGACCAAGAAAACGGCCAGCGATTATTTGAAACGACTGTACGGTTTTCCCGCTTCTGTCATATGGAATACTTTATAATGGATGCGGCATCTTGGGGCTTCCGAGGTCGTTGATGTCGGCCTCGGTGTGGAGAATCGTTCCAGCAAGCTGTTCTTCCCGCCCTGCCGGCGCTTTCCAGTGGTGTGGTCCTCTGGAAACGCTTTTATATGACTTCCATATTAATGCCGTAGGCATTATCCTTACTTGGATAGTATTAATGTCATTTCGAGGTAGTTCAGATGGTCACAGTATATGATGTCCCGCCGGAGAAGCTTATCGCTAAGGCCGCGGCCCAATTGAAGCAGATCGACACGATCAAAGTCCCGGAGTGGGCAGAGTTCGCGAAGACCGGAAGGCACACTGAGAAGGCCCCCGTCCAGGAAGACTGGTGGTTCACTCGGTCCGCATCTGTTCTTAGAAAGGTATACCTGATGGGCCCCATCGGTACCTCCCGGCTCGCCGCCGAGTATGGTGGCTTCGCCGACCGTGGTTCCAAGCCCAACCGAGCCGTGAAGGGCTCTCGGGCCATTGCCCGTCGGTGTCTCATTCAACTGGAACAGTCCGGTCTAATTGCCAAGCATAAGAGAGATGGAAGAGTCATTACTCCTAAGGGTCAGGCCATGCTCGACAAGGTCGCCAAGGAAGTATATGACGAGTCCCATTAATTTCCTAATGGAGTGGTATAATGCAGGACGCCGAGCTCGAAGAACTTCGCCGCCGGAGAATGGCCCAGATGCAGCAATCGCAAGAGAGTCAGTTGCAGCAGCAGGCCATGGCGGCCGAGCGGCAGAAGCAGATGGAGGCTGAGCGTCAGTCGGTCATGCGGCAGATATTGACCCCGGAAGCCCGGGAGAGATTGGCTAAGGTCAGGATGGCATATCCCGACGTGGCCGCTGCCGTGGAGGAGCAGCTAATTCGGTTGCTGCAGATGGGCCGCATCCAGGACCAGATTGATGAACCTACTTTGGTAGCGATCCTCAGGAAGGTCTCGCCTCAGAAGAGAGATATCAAGATCGAAAGGGTGTAATCTTATGGCCAGGAACAAGCCGACAGCAATGAAGGCCCGCCTGATGAGGGCGGAAAAGTCTAACCGCAGGGTACCTGCTTGGGTCATGATAAGGACCAACAGGGCCGTTCTCCGGCACCCCAAGCGGCGCAACTGGAGACACAGCAAGCTTAAGGAGTGATCCAGATGGATGAGAAATTAATGAACATCACGCTTAGAAAGACTAAGATGGCCCCCCGCACCAAGCGGGCTAAGAGGGCGATCAACGAGATCCGTGCCCATGTGGTCCGCCACATGAAGACCACGGAGGACAACATCTGGATAGACCACCGCCTCAACGAGGCCATTTGGGTCAACGGGATCCAGAACCCGCCTCTGCGCATCAAGGTCAAGGCGGTCAAGTTCGAGGATGGGTTGGTAGAGGTATCTCTACCTGAGGACTCCACCGTGGAAGAGTAAACACGGTGCTCAAATGATGAAGCTCTCAAACTACAATGGGAATCCTTTCATCGGAGTTTACTGCGTAGCAAACGAGAGCCTTTCCCTGGTCCCCCCGGATGCACCTAAGAATCTAATTAGAGATATCGAGGAAGGCATGGATGTCAAGGTCCTGATAGCGACACTTGACTCCTGCAATATCCTGGGGACGTTAACGGCCATGAACTCATATGGTGCTATTACTACCAGTATGGCCCAACTGTCCGAGATCCGCCCCATCAAGAAGGAATTGCCGATAAAGCGCATCAAGGATAAGCTGAACGCCTGCGGTAATAATATCCTGGTGAATGACAATGCCGCCCTGGTCAACCCGGACCTGGGAGCCACCGCGGTCAAGGAGATCGAGGAAATATTGCAGGTCGAAGTGGTCCAGGGCATGATCGCCGGCCACAAGACCGTTGGCTCCGTCTGCGTCGCCACCAACAAGGGAGTCCTTTGCCACCCGTCGACCTCCAAGGCCGAACTGGATATGCTTCGTGCTCTTTTCAAGGTACCCGCGGCCATCGGAACTCTGAACTACGGTGCGCCCGTGCTCGGAGCTTCAATGATCGCCAACTCCAAAGGTGCCGCGGTCGGGTATCGTTCCACGCCTATCGAGCTCGGACGCGTCGAGGACGCTCTCGGTTTCTGAGCATTGGTGAATGGGCGCTTTGCCCGATCCTTTTCCTCATTCATTTTTCCTTCAAAGGAGTTTATTCTCATCTTGCTGAAATATCATGGGCCTTGCTATCAATGAGGGCTCATTAAACGAGGGGCAGATTGGATATGAGTTCTAGCTGCGATCGGCAGAATCAACCAAACTCTGATCAAAGTATTTCTGCTTCGTTGATGAAGCACTATGGCGAGAAGACCCAGTATTCGGTGGTCGGAGGCAAGTCCTCTTTCATGAAGTCGATCTCGTTCCCCACCCGCAATACGGATTCTTCGGGCAAACCCTCCAAGAACGGGTCCACTGTTTGAATGGAGATGGAAAGTCCGCCCCAGCGGAAGTGCATGGGGACCGCGATCTTGGGTTTGAGCTTGGACACGAGGGCTCTGGCCTCCTTGCCATCGATGGTAAAGACGCCGCCCACCGGTACGAATAGGATGTCGATCGGTCCGATCGCCCTTATCTGCTCCTCGGTGAGCACATGACCAAGGTCCCCGCAGTGGCAGAACTTTACTCCATCTATCTCGAAACGATAGATGATGTTGCGGCCACGCTTGGCTCCACCTTCCTGGTCATGGTAGGTCTGGATCCCGGTTATCTTGATACCTCTGAGGCTCTTTTCGCCTGAGTCACGCATCACTGCTGGCTCGCCTTTGACGATCCGGACACAATTATGATCAAAGTGGTCGTGGGTGATCAGTACGACATCGGCTTTGACCATGGGGGGTTTGATCCCGATTGACTTTCCATCATGGGGGTCCATCACAATAGTGATGCTGTCTCTGACCTCAAAACAAGAATGGCCGTGCCAGATCAACTTCATGCCTTCACTCCCTCGACGAGGTCTCCTTGAACTTGACCCCGCAGGAAGGGCATTTATTATCCTGTTCGGTCACGACCTCATGACAGACGGGGCAGAGGACCAACTCTTCTTCTTCGCTCCCCCCCTTTTTCAACAGGGGGAGGAGCCTCATGACCGCGAACGCGATCAGTGCGGAGGCCACAATGGCGATCCCCCATCCCAATTCGCGCCCAAGGGTTTGTGACGTCGTCATGTACAGGTCGACCACATAAAGGGATAGCCCCGTCCCTATCAGGGACATGAATGTGATCATTGGCATGTCGAAGGCCTTATGGTGGGTGCTGATCCCCACATGTGGAGTTTCATCGACCTTCGCTGGGGTCAATGGCTCCGAACTGGAATTGATAGTTAGAGACACTACAGCTTCCGCAATATCGCTCTCTTGATAGAGGGCCGGTTCAGTCTCGGTCTCGGCACAGGTCTCTGCGGTAGTCTGAGCAACCACGTCGCCCTGGTCCTCGAGAGTCAGGTGGTCTGAAACTTCCAGCTGCTTTTCTGGTTTCCTCTCTTTGGGAGGAACATCGGCTGGCTTCTTCATGGTCAGCTCGATCTTTGACCTGGTGGACCTGTCGATACTGGTGACCTCCACCTCCCGGCCGATCTTCTCTAGGTCATTGACCTTGCCCATCCAGTCATCGGATGCTGCCTTGAAGTCCCAACCGCAGAAATCGCATTGGTATGCTCCTCGCCGGTTGCGTAGTCCGCACCGGGGGCACTCCTTCAGACCCGAAGACTTCTCCATTTCCCTGCCTTCGCGATGCATTGCCATTCATTATTATAATCGTTTTGCCAGCAAAATTCAGTTTTAAAAGCAAGGATGTCGACCACAAAGCTTTCCCAGAACGTCCATCGAAACCAATCCAGTTTATCCGATCGTCGCTCCTGAACTGATATCACATACTTTAACGAACTGTCGGGGACCGATGGTCAGGATGTTGGGACGCCCTGGTCTGATTGGTCAGAACGCTTGACCGCTATGCGGCCGATTCAAAGGACGATCTGGTGAAAATGGCTCGCCCGGCATAAGGATCCGATACTGGAAAAATTCATTATGAATGAATCGGATAGGCAACTGGAATGAAGACTCTTATTCTCTGCGTTGACCGGGACGACGATTTTGGGGCCAAGGCTGGCTTGAACAGCCCGTTCATCGGCAGAGAAGAGAACCTCAATGCAGCCATGGCCTTGGGCCTCAGAGATGCCGAGGACTCCGACATCAATACTCTACTGGCCTCGGTGAGCATATTCGATGAGATGGTCAAGAAAGGCATGAACGTGGAGATAGCGACCATCTGCGGGGACGTCGATGTCGGATACGAGAGCGATCTGGTGCTCGCGACCCAGCTGGAGACGGTACTTGAGGTTGTCCGCCCGGACCGTGTGGTGCTGGTCTCCGATGGCGCTGAGGATGAATACATCTACCCAGTGGTCTCGTCCCGCGTCAAGGTCGATTCGGTTCGCAAGGTCTTCGTCAAGCAGGCTCCCACAGTGGAAGGCGCCTATTACGTCCTCATCAAGATGCTCCATGATGACAAGATCCGGAAGAGGATCCTGGTCCCCATAGGGCTTGCCTTCTTTGTCTTTGGCGTCTTTGCCCTCCTGGACCCGCTCGTCCAACTCTATCAGAGAATGGTCGATGTGTCGTTCACCAGCATGGGTCTGGCCATGATCTGGATCGTCGTTGGTCTGTATTTGATCCAATTTGCTTACAAGGTTGGCGACCGTCTGCGGCAGTGGTCCTTGGACACTCGCCGAGCGGTACGGTCTGGGAGTACTCTCATTCCGTTCGCGGTACTAGCATCGTTACTGTTCCTATTAGGATTGCTATATGGGATCGATGCGGCCACGGTGAACCCTGACAACGACCTGCTGCTCAAGTCCCTCCTGTTCATGAGCGGTACCTTGTGGATGTGGGTGTTCGCCTACTTCACTTATGAGGTGGGCATGTTCATCAATCATTACTTTTCGAAGGGCAGGTTGTCATACACCTTCGTAGTGGCCTCGGTTACCGTGTTCGCCATAGGGTTTATCCTACAGGGGGCGTTGGATGCAACCCAGACCTTCTTCGGCTATCAGGCCTACGATCAAGTGGTCATCGTCCTGGAGATAGTATCGGGATTCCTACTGGCTGTGTTCGGAGGGCTGCTGAACACCTCCCTCCGGGCGTTGGACGGCGAGAGCCGCAAGGATGTGGAGAATCTCGAATCGACCGAAACGCTCGAGTAGGTGGTCCATTGGACTATTCTGAATGGGAACCCATCTATCGGCGCATCGTGAAGGAGTTCGGTTTCTCGATGGAGGCGGATGAACGATCGGCCCGGACGCTAGCTCGTATCTGCAGAAACAAGGACAGTGTGCCCCCCGGAATGCTTACGACGGAAGGTGGGGGAGGATGTAACCGTCCTCGGTAACGGCCCAAACCTGGAGCAGGAACTTAGACAGCAGGCTCCCGCAGGGACGGTGATCACGGCGGATGGGGCAACCTCCACTTTGATGCACACCCTGGGCAGGGTCCCCGACATCATCGTGACCGACCTGGACGGGGACGCGGTCGATCAGATCGCGGCCAACGCCCAGGGGGCCATCGTCGTGGTCTTGGCCCATGGCGACAACGAGGAACTCGTCCGAAGGTACGCCCCATGGTTCACTGGCCCAGTCACCCCGACCACCCAGGGCCGGCCTTTCGACGGGGTCTATAACTTCGGAGGCTTCACCGACGGGGACAGGGCGGTAATGCTGGCGAGGCATATGGGGGCCATTCGGATACACCTGCGTGGTTTCGATCTGGAAAATCCCAGGCCCAAAGCGGGGAAGGATCCGGCGGTCAAACTGAGGAAGCTGCAGATCGCCCGTGACCTGATCTGGGGCTTGAACCCGCCCGGAGTTGAGATAACGGCCTTTAACTGAGCCTTCTCTCCTGCTCGGAACCGTCAATGGCACCACAATGAGGGTAAGAGCGATCGATCCTACGGATGCATCTATTCTTCTCAAAATGGAAGAAGATCATCCTAGCTAGATACGCAAAAGAGTATTGTCAGACCGATTGCAGATTTTCTCGTGGCCTACCGAAGGGTCGTTTGTATGCAGAACGATATCAGGCGAATGAACTGTGGACAAACGTATCGGAAGAGCACAGGGGCCATAGTATCATGCCCCTTTTTCGTTGAGAAGAGAGCTTCAAACGGAAGTCCTCCTTGGCACATCAATTACCTAACTATTTGAGTGTGAAAAGAACAGTTACGAAATATCTCAATCAGTGTGATGATCGAGGTCTTGTATATATTGTATTACAGGTGTATATTATTATATCATTTTGAATGATGTGGCATCTTTCAAACAATTATATTTTATTACTTAATAAAACAAATCATATTATATCTTTACTTCGTTCATCCAGTATTCTCTCGCAGGGTCATATTAGGAAAGGAGGCAATTGACATGGAAGGAGCAAACAATCGCTCCCTTCCTGAGGAATCCGGCTCCAAGCGACCGTCCACAAAGATCTTTGCAATTGCACTAGTTGCAATTCTGATTATGGCGGCCTTCGCCGGAGTAGTATTTCTCATGGGAGTGGGTGCAGGAAAGACAACCGCCACCGCAACTGCGGACAAGGTGATCGCGACCGTGGGTGAAACTGTGAATTTCACCGCAGCCACCAGTACCTCAGCTGGAAAGATCACCAACTACGCTTGGAATTTTGGTGATGGCACCATCGAAGAAAAGACCATTGCCTCTGCAAGCCATGAATATGCGAATGCTGGGATGTACACCATCATTCTCACCATAATGGATGATAAAGGCAACAGCGCTACGAACTGGGGTTCATTGCTAACCATCGAGGTGTCATTGCCAGAGGCAATTGAGCCCACCAATGGGTCCTCACCAATTCCCCTGGCAGTAGCCTCGAGCACAGCGCTAAAGGCCACCAACAGCACTATCATCCTGAATGCCAATGCTTCCCTTGCCTGGGATGTGATCGACGGTGATCCGTTCATCGATGTCGGCAATGTTATGTCCTTTTCCTGGCACTTTGGCGACGGGTCCGCTGATGTAACCGGCGATCCCTCCGTTGCTGGGGCTGTCACTCATACCTACGCCGGTGATGGATCGGTCATCGTCTCGTACGTGGCCGTGACCAGTATCCACGATGTGTCTGCGAAATACTACATAACCGTCGTTGTGTACCCGGCCAACTATGATCCATCGGCCGCCGTCAAGCACCCGGACACCTTCGTCCTGGCAACCGTCGGTCAACCCCAATGCATCGACCCAGCTGTTGATTATGAGAGTGCCGGCGGAGAGATACTGAACAATGTCTACGAGACCCTGGTCTGGTATAATGCGAATAGCTCCAGCGAGCTGAAGCCCATGCTTGCCACCGAGGTTCCCACCGTTGAGAACGGGGGCATCTCCGAGGATAAGCTGAACTACACCTTCCATATCCGTCAGAACTGTCAAGTTCCACGATGGAGACCTGATGACCGCCGAGGACGTCCGATACTCTATCGAAAGGGTCCTAAGAATAAACGACCCCAATGGTCCGGCATGGATCCTGCAGCAGGTCCTTATCCCCAACTTCGTCATGGGTGAATGGACCCCCGAAGGAAACCAATCTCAGATCGATAACGCCATGACCGTTAACGGCAATGATGTTACCTTCCATCTGGTCACTCCCTATGCTGGATTCCTGTACTTGATGGCATATACTGTCGGGTCCATCGTTGAGAAGTCCTATGTCGAGGCTCATGGCGGCATCGTGAACGACCAGCAGAACGAATGGATGAACCGGCATGAGATGGGCACCGGCCCTTTCAAGTTCGTTGAGTGGGTCCCCTCGCAGTACATGAGGATGGACCGTTTCGACCAATACTGGCAGGGTCCGGCAGCTCTGAAGCATGTCATCATCCGCGAGGTCAATGATATCGGTTCCAGGGAGATGCAGCTTTTCTCCGGCGACGCGGACTGTGCGGCCATTGATACCACTCATAAGCAGGATGTCATCGGCAAGACCGGACTGCGCATCGTTGAAGGCCTTCCAACCTTTACAATAGGGTTTATCGGCCTGAACCAGTTCATAAATGATGGTGTGCACAACATCGATATAGGTGACGTGCCAGCGACCTTCTTCTCGGACGTCCATGTCCGGAAGGCGTTCGTTGCATCGTGGAACTATGAGTCGTATATTCACAATGCGATATTCGACTCGGCTGTCCACCCCAACGGAATGATCCCCAACGGCATGTTTGGTTACAACTCGACCGTTCCAGAACAACAATATGATCTGGCCGTGGCCGAGAGCGAACTTAAGCTCGCTCTGGACACCAGGACCCCGGACCCGGATGATACCTATTGGGACAATGGGTTCACCCTGAACATATACATCTATAATGGGGATAAGAACGGGCAGCTGATCTGCGAGATGTTGAAATATTCGCTAGAATCTCTGAACCCGAAGATCTCCATCAACTTTGACGGCCTTGAGTGGGGCTCGCTCATGCTCCCGGCCCTTTTCAATGGCGAGTTGCCCATGATGGAACTCACCTGGCAGATGGACTATCCCGACCCAGATGACTTCGCCATCCCGCTTGCATCCGTCGGCGGGAGCTATTCTAGTCTGTTCGGCCTTAGTAACGCGACCCTGTCTCAGCTGATCAGGGACGCCGCTCAGGAGACCGACCTCACCCTCCGCGCCGAGATGTACTATGATATCTCGATGTCGATGTACGAGAACGCGTACTACATATGGGTGGAACAGCCGACGACCTTCCATGTGGAGAGGGACTGGGTCCAGGGTTACTATTACAACCCGACCTATTCTGGCCTCTACTATTATGCGTTGTCGAAGGGCTAGATCAGTTCAAACCTCTTCTCCGCTTTTTCATATTTACTACTATCTTGATTTATAAAAACGACTCACGCCACTGTAGATTAATATGAAACGACTTTATTCATAAGATAGGCTATTTATAGCGACATTAAGTTTAGCCAGACGGTGACTGGATCTTGAGGATGCGCACCTACATCATCCGAAGACTTCTACTCATCATCCCCGTCCTGGTCGGTATTTCGATCATCATCTTCTTTCTGACCCAGATCGGGGGAGAACCTGCATCGGCCTACCTCACAGAGCACATGTCGAAGGCCCAGGTCGATGCCGTTTACGAAAAATACCATTTCAACGACCCCGTCGAAACCCAATATTTCTACTGGTTGGACGGGGTGTTGCACGGAGATTGGGGCGTTTCCAGGACTCAGGGCAGTATGCCGGTCACTGACGCAATAGCCATCCTATTCCCGGCGACCTTCGAATTGGCCATATTCTCCATGATCATCGCCGTTGTTATTGGCCTCTACTTTGGCACCGTATCGGCGGTCAAAAGGGATACGTTGATCGATCACTCTACCAGAATGATCGCCCTTACGGCCGTTTCCATGCCCATCTTCGTGTTCAGTTTGATCTTGTTGTTCATATTCTATGCCCAGCTAGGCTGGTTACCGTTCGGCGGTCGCTATGATGCGATCTTATTCATGGAATATTCCGATGCCTGGCATCAGTACACCGGATTTTTTTTGATCGATTCCGTTCTTAACGGTAATTACGTCATGTTCATCGATGGGCTGAAACATATCATCCTCCCCGCGGTTGCCCT
This sequence comes from Methanomassiliicoccaceae archaeon, assembly GCA_963728405.1. Lineage (GTDB taxonomy): Archaea > Thermoplasmatota > Thermoplasmata > Methanomassiliicoccales > Methanomassiliicoccaceae > UBA6. Next base: position 275,087 of record CAVSJV010000002.1, read on the forward strand.
AGGGCTCTCCTCCTTTGCCCTTTTTACAAGGATGATGAGGTCCAGCATGCTCGAGGTCCTTGGTCTTGATTATATCAGGAGCGCACGGGCCAAGGGACTCCCGGAGAAGGTGGTCATCAACAAGCACGCCCGAAGGAATGCTCTGATACCCACGACGACCGTGGCAGGAATGGCCTTTGGCAGCCTCTTAGGGGGGGCGGTCATCACCGAGACGATCTTTCAATGGCCCGGTCTGGGCCGGTGGTCCACCATGGCTATCACCGTGAACGACTCGGCATCGATAATGGGTTTCGTTCTCCTGGTGGCGATCATCTTCATGGTCGCCAACCTGGTCGTGGATATCCTTTACGCCTATCTTGATCCGCGGGTCAAGCTGGGGTGAACAAGTGGACAAGGTCAAGAAGGTCGAGAATAGCACCATCCCAATGGGATCGGCAGGGCAAACGTCCCGGTCGCGTTCGTCCAAATCCATCGCACGGACCAGGAGGTCCCTGTCGCCCCACATCCGAGAGTTCAGGTATGATCTGAGGCTGTTCCGCAAGAGCAAGCTGGCTACGGTCGGCCTTACCCTGATCATCATCATCATGGGGATCGCGGTCCTAGCGCCTATTTTGGCCCCCACATTACCAAACCATGATCCGGGGGTTGTGCCAAAGGATTTTGCCTCGCCAAAACCACCGGGCGCTACCGGATCGATCGACAATAGGGCCTACAATTTCCCATTGGGCAGCGGCAGCGGTGGAGAGGACATCTACTACGGTGTCATCTGGGGGGCCAGGACCTCCATTTACACGGCCGTTACTATCGTCGCTATCTCGATGCTTATAGGCATTGTCCTGGGAGCTATCGCCGGCTATCGTGGGGGGGTCATCGATGAGGTGTTGATGAGGGTGACCGACGTCTTCCTCTCCCTTCCGGCACTCATTCTGGCCATGGCCGTCGTATCGGTGCTCTCGCGTACGCTGGACAATATCATATTGGCCCTTATCATCACCTGGTGGCCCGCATACGCACGGCTGGTAAGGGGGCAGGTCCTCTCGATCAGGGAGAGCACCTATGTTGAAGCGGCAAGGGCCGTCGGGGCAAAGACGAACCGCATCCTATTCAGACACATTGTCCCGAATTCCTTATCCCCCCTGATGGTCCAGGCCACCATGGACATGGGTGTGGTAGTGTTGGTCACCGCAGGTCTAAGTTTCATTGGCTTCTCCCAACCCGGCACCGCCGAGTGGGGAAGGCTCGTTTTCGAAGGCCAGCAGAACATGTTCTCACAATATGCATACCCGTATCCAGGAGGAGAGCTTTACAACCCCTGGTGGATGTGGGTCTTCCCGAGCATGTTCATCTTCATCTTCGTCATGGGGTTCAATCTCTTGGGAGATGGCCTGAGGGACATGCTCGATCCAAGGCTCAGGAGGTAGGAAGATGGAAACCGAAGGCATCATACTGGAGATCGAGAACCTTCACACCAACTTCTATACCTATGCTGGTGTGGTAAAGGCCCTGGATGGCCTAAACCTCTCCATACGGAAGGGGGAGACATTTGGGCTGGTCGGGGAGACAGGCTGCGGTAAGAGCGTCACCGCTAACTGCGTCCTCCGGCTCATCCCCTCGCCGCCAGGCCGGATCGAGTCCGGCCACATTTACTTCTCCATCCCTGAGGGAGAGCGAAAGAAGATCAAAGAGCTCGATGCCAAACTCAGCGAGATGGAAGGTCGAAAGGTCGGCGAGGACGATTCAGAATACATGGCCACAAAGCAGGATTGGGCCAAATTGATCCGAGAATGGGACCTCTTGGCCAAGGACATGGCCTACATGCGGAATATACGTGGAAATCAAATATCCATGATCTTCCAGGAGCCTATGAGCGCTCTGAACCCGGTATTTACTGCCGGCGATCAGATCTCCGAGGTCATGCTCGTCCACGAGCGCAGGCAACTTGCCCAGAATCGTGCTAATGAGGATCGATGAACAGATCGCCACTATCAAGGGCCACAAGCATGTGTATGTCCACATGGTCGGAGGCGCAGCGCCTGGCGAGTTCCGGTGCTCGTCCTGCGCCACGATAGTCCCAATGGGCTCGACGGAGTGCTCGTACTGTGGTGGCAGTTTTGATCATAGGCCACTTCGCCCCCTGTCCCTGGTCAAGCTGACCTACCTTCGCCAGTTCTATGTGCGGATGCAAAAGGACCCTGAGGATATCCTCCTTAGGATCTCATCAAGGATCCCCATTCTACGGCGTTACGAGAAGCTCATAACGCAGGAGGCCTTGGACAAGGCCGAGGAAATGCTCAGGCTGGTACGCATCCCAGATCCGGGAAACGTTCTCAGATCCTACCCTTATGAGCTCTCGGGAGGTATGCAGCAGAGGGTGACCATCGCTATGGCCTTGGCTAATCGACCTCGCCTCCTGATCGCCGACGAACCCACCACTGCCCTGGACGTCACCATCCAGGCCCAGATCCTGAAGTTGATGACGGACCTCCAGGAACAGACCGGTACCTCTATTCTGCTGATCACTCACAATCTAGGGGTAGTGGCGGAGACCTGCCACCGTGTTGGCGTCATGTATGCAGGAGTCATGGCCGAGATCGGGTCGGTGACTGATGTGTTCAAAGAACCCCTGCATCCCTATACTCAGGGTCTGATGAAATCCATACCCACGCTGTCGGCCAGGGTAGAACGTCTGGAGGTCATCGAGGGCAGCGTTCCCAATCTCATCAGGCCCCCATCCGGCTGCCGTTTCAACCCGAGATGTCCCTATGCCATGGACATTTGCAGAGCGGAGAAGCCACCTATTGTCGAGTTCAAGGCCGGTCATAATGTGTCCTGCCATCTTTACAAGGGGGCCAACTGAGATGGGCTCGGACATATTGATCGAGGCCAGGGGTCTTAAGAAATACTTCCCTGTCCGGGGAGGTCTGCTCCATAAGAAGGTGTCAAGCGTAAAGGCCATAGATGATATCGATCTCTACATCCGAAAGGGCGAGACCGTGGGACTGGTGGGGGAGTCCGGCTGCGGTAAGACCACCACCGGCCGATGCATGCTACATCTTACCAGGCCAACCGGCGGACACATCTATTACAAAATGCCCTCGAAGGAGCGAGACCGGCTGATCAACCTGGAGAACGAATGGATGGGGATCGAGGGCGGCCTCGGCAAGGTGTCTGAGGCCGACCGAATCGCTGTGGAGATGGAGGAGATCAACGACAAGTACTCCCTCGAAGCGAAGGATGCCGAATCCCTCCGTCAGATAAGGCGGAACATGCAGATCGTCTTCCAAGACCCTTTTTCATCGTTGAACCCCCGAATGCTGGTCAAGGACATTGTCGGCGAGCCGCTGCTGGTCCATGGCATCGCCAAGGGAGATGATCGGGAGGCCCGAGTTGTCAACCTTATGGAAGCGGTCGGTCTGGATTCCGAACATCTCTATAGGTTCCCTCACGAGTTCTCGGGTGGGCAGAGGCAAAGGATCGGGGTGGCCCGGGCCTTGGCGCTAAATCCGGAGCTGGTCGTACTGGATGAGCCGACGTCGGCCCTGGATGTATCCGTCCAGGCTCAGATCCTCAACATGCTCAATGACCTTCAGGAAAAGTTAGATCTTACCTTCCTGTTCATCTCTCATGATCTAAGTACCATACGATACATGTGCGACCGGGTGAACGTCATGTATCTGGGCAAGATCGTCGAGTCGGCCCCTAAGAATGAGCTGTTCGAGCACCCCCTGCATCCGTACACTGAAGCGCTGCTATCGGTGGTCCCCATTCCGGACCCGGCCCATAAGCGCGAGAAGATCACCCTGGCCGGAGAGGTCCCGTCATCGTTGGATCCGCCGACCGGTTGTCGGTTCCATACGAGGTGCAGGTACCGCGACACCATCTGCGAGAGGGAGGAACCAAAGCTCATCAGCGTGGGCGGGGAACACCTTGTGGCCTGTCACCTTCGCGGGAAAAGGTGAGATATGGCTGAGAAACCGAAGATCAGGATCGACCGGGAGGCCAGGGGGGAGGAGCCGACCTATTATGCTCAAGAGGACCTGCCGGAGAAATACCAGGACCTATCATGGCGGCTTTGGTTCACCAGGGTCTATGCCAGGACCTTCTTTGTCATCATCTGCCTGTGGACCGATTCGATGATCTGGTTGAACATCCGGTTCGACCTTCACCAGCCTTGGGAGCTGGCCACATTGATCGCTATCGCGGCAGTGATCCCCGAATACTATTTGTTCAGGCGGCTTTGGGGAAGAAGAAAGCTACGAGCAAGTAATGGTGCCGATCTTCCTAATTGCGGGAAGGGCCAACCCCAATAGGGCCATGCCCGCCCTTAATATGGCTGGCATCCTGTACTGGGATGTGTGTTTGCTCCCCATCGAGGACTGATGGTCCTGGGGGCACCATCCGTTCGATGACAGGGCGTGGCCGTCCTAGCCTACCTCGGTCGAATTTTACATTTACATCACAATAAGGGGCCGGAACGGACCTGTTGGAAACCGGAAGGACGAGGAATCACGGTACCTTTTTGTAGTCATACGATGATTATCTGTTTCTAAAATTATATACTTTGGCGAGTATGATAATCTGGAAAGTATTATAAGGGCCGGCTTACAATTGTAATTGTATGTCGGTGGTTAGTATGGAGGAGCTTGTCTTAGCGTTGAAGAATACGCTGGGCAAGAAGGGAATGCAGGAAAGCGACATCGAGCGCTTGGCCGAGTACATAATGAGCTTCTTCGGTTATACCGATTCGGTCATCGACAACCGGCTCACCTCGGAGGACCGGGACGTTTTCTACATGCTAGAGGAGGAAGGTTTTGTCACCACGACCGAGGAAGAGGTGCATCTTAAGAAGGGCAAGATGTGGCGCATCCATTATTGGATCCTAAAGAAGGACCAGATCTTCAGACTGGCAGCGATACCCGAAGAGAAGCACCAGGAGATGGACGAAATGACATCTATCTACGAGAACATATCCAAGGATGTCTGGGCCCGGGAACCTCCTGGCCAGTCGCATTGATATCTCTTCTACTGATCTTTCGAACTACCCCGCCGTCCGGGCGGGGCTCTATGTTTCTATCACTCCGCTTGCTCGGGGTACTTTCTGCTCGCAAAAAGGTTAATAGTGCTATATCATTAGAGCGTCCAGAGGGACTAGATGGATGGACTTCTTATCGCCCTAGTGATATTGGTCGTATACCTGGTTTTGGTATTCATTCTGAAGACCAAGGGCATTCTCGAAAAGTACAACATGACTACCTGGGGTCCGTTCATCATGTGGCGGACCAAGCGGGGAAGGGACCTTATCGATAAGCTGGCCAAGCCCACGCGGTTCTGGAAGTTCTACGCCGCTTTAGGAAAGGGCGTCGTCATCGTGACCATGATCTTCATCATGGCCCTCCTGATCTGGGAAGCGTTCCTCGTACCCAGCATACCGGCGTCAAGCGCGCCGTCACCGGAGATGCTGATCGGTCTTCCGGGCATCAACCCGGTCATCCCGCTCTGGTATGGTATCCTCGGTCTGGTGGTCGCGGTGTTCATCCACGAGTTCGCCCACGGCATCCTGACCCGGGTAGGGGACATGAAGGTCAAGGCCATGGGGATCGTCTTCCTGGTCGTTCCCATGGGTGCTTTCGTCGAGCCGGACGAAGAGGCGCTAGGTAAGGTCGAAAAGAAGAAGCGCACATCGGTCTACGCGGTCGGTCCCGCTACCAACATCATATTCGCTCTCATCTGCGCGTTCCTGTTCTCGATGGTAGTGGTATCGTCAGCTCAGGTGGCCCACGACGGACCGGTGGTCCTGAGCGTCGCCGGCTCCTCTCCTGCCTCGGTGGCGGGCATGCAGATCGGGGACCAGATCGTGGAGGCCAATGGAGTCGCGGTAGCCTCGGACGGTTTCAACACGATATCCGCACCGAACCCCGGCACCAACACCACGTTAGTGTATTACCGTTCAGGCAATAGTATGGGGGCCTCGATGGTCTCGGGCATGTACATCATCTCTACCACCGAGGGAGAACCGGCCAGGAACGCGGGCATCCAGTCTGGCATGATACTCGCTTCGCTGGACGAACATATCATCCGCAACTACGCGGAGTTCCGTTCCGTGCTGGAAAACGTGACGCCCGGAGCGACTATGCCTATTTCCGTACTCGCCCTGAACACGACCTCCGGCCAATATGAGAACGTCTCCTCCATACAGAGCATTTCCACACTCAAGAGGGGGACGGACTCCAGTCCCATCGCCTATCTCGGTGTGGTCATCACATACAGCGGTCTGGGCGTGGCCGACCCCGAGGTCCTGCTAAGCGCTATGGCCAACCCATACGCTGATGTCAGTGGTCCCGGCGACTTCGTCACCGGAACGCTGCGTTACATCGCGCTTCCGTTCCTCGGACTTCAGCCTCTTAGCGGCCCGTTGACCGGTATCCTGGTGCCGGGCGGAATATTCGCCGGGATGTCAGCCGATACGTTCTGGATCATCGCCAACAGCCTATATTGGATATTCTGGATCAATCTGATGGTGGGTATGACCAACGCGCTTCCAGCCGTACCGCTCGACGGAGGCTTCCTGTTCAAGGACTGGCTGGACTCCATCGTCGGGAAGGTCAAGCAGGGCGCCGACCAGAAGCAGAGGGAGCGATACGTCAACGGCATAACATGGGGCTTCGCCCTACTGGTGCTATTCCTGATCATGTGGCAGATAATCGGACCACGGGTCCTCTGATCAGGACCGCACCGCGATCAGCAGCCCCCGGTACTCATTGCACCGGGGGCACAGATCGTAATCTAGAGCGCGGAAGTTGGAGGTGACCTCGTACACCGACCCGCAGTCCGCGCACTTCTTGAACGCCACCATGGCGGGGGTGAACCGATCGCACTGATCCACCCTCGTACCTTTGTTATAGACGCACAGCTCGGCTGAGCAGTTGTCGCACAGGCTTCGCCGACTGACCTTCATCCAAAGGTGTTCTCCCACCTTTACTCGCCCCATCCTGATCGCCTCGTGTGATAACGATTGTCAATGTGGTGGTCCACTATAAAATGGTTAGACCGAACTGTTTCGGGTCTGAAAGGGCAACATGGGGCCAGAGGCGTGGCCGAGGTGGTCGGTAAGGCGGGGAATCTGGTGAAATGGTCAGACCTCTTAGGATGGTGATCTTCCACAATATCCGATCAACACCCTGTTCAACCAAGACTGCCTGACGCTCGAAGTACGGTCCGGGTGGGCCGACACTGCTAGGGGATAGGACCCATACATGGGTCCCAATAACGAAGCAGCAGCTAACAAAGCCATGTCGATCTACGAACGGCATGAACCGTTCCAGTGACTGGCCGATGTGGCCGTTATCAACGCTTCGGAAAGGATTGTGCTCGACATGTCGCACTTAATCTTGCCTATATGCATAAGATAATGATAGATAATCACGATATTCGATCGAGGTCGGCCGATGTGGAGAAACTGATCAAGGAGGTCAACGTGAAATTTACTTTCAAGGTTGAGTTCAAAGGAACATCCTGAGAATGAGGTCATGTCTTATTTCAGAAGGCAGGAGAACTGGCCGACCACCTTCAGGAAAAAAGGAAGACGCTGTAATGGGCCCGTATTTTACCTATCATCTCGTAGGCACTTTCCTGTCCTCCTGGCCCAGAGCCCTCTGATAGTGGTTCCAGCTCGCATCCGGCCTTACCTTGGCAATGCTCATGGGTCGTGAATAGGCCAATCCTTGACCAAGTTAACGGAGGAAGATGGCCGGAAAGTGATGCATTACTTTGAAGGGATGCTGAAGTAGAAAGTGCTCCCCTTCCCTGGCTCGGACTCGAACCAGACGCGCCCGCCATACCGCTCGACGATCTTCTTCACCATGGCCAGGCCGATGCCTGCCCCCTCGTACTCAGTCTGCGCATGGAGCCGGGAGAACATCTGGAACAGGTGGTCTTTATACTGCGGGTCGATGCCGATGCCGTTGTCTCTGACCGAGAATAGCCACCCCCCCTCTCGCCCTTCGGCGGAGATGTGGGACCCGAGGAGTGTCAGGCGCGTGGAATTTTATGGCGTTCGCCACTAGGTTCTGGAGAAGCTGCACCATCTGGGAGTCGTTGGCCACAACGGTCGGCAGGGAATCGTTGGAGACGACCGCCCTGGACTCCGAAATTGAAGCGGCGAGGTTCTGCCTCACCTGGTCGAGTACCACATTCATGTCAACGGGCTCGAGGCTCTCGTTCCCCTGATCTATCTTCGATAACTCCAGCAGGTCGTCGATCAACTTGGCCATACGCCTACTACTGCACACCACCTGGTCGATGAAACCGCTCGCCCTCTCGTCTAAGATCTTCCCTTTGTATCTGGACTGCAACAATTGCAGGAACGACGATATTGTTGTTAGAGGGGCCTTGAGGTCGTGACTTGCTAATGTAGGCGAAATGCTGTAGTTCGGTGTTGGAGCTCTTCAAATCATTTTCCAGCATTTTCAGTCTGCTGAAGTCAGTGAAGACGACTAGACTACCAGTTACCTTCCCATCAAGATTTATTATGGGCAAGGCAGAGGCAAGCACTATCGCCCGTCCTCCATCCGCTCTCTGTACCTCTAGTTCTTCATTGCTTAGGGCCTCGCCCCTCAGCAAGGCCCGAGCTACCGGCATCTCTTCTGCCGGCAAGGGGATGTTGGAACCGGGACGATACACACGAAAGAGGGTGAGATCGGAGAGGCTTCTGGATTGGGCAGAATTTCCCAAATAATCGTGCATGATCCTGTTTCTGATGATAATCTGGCCACTAGCGTCCGCCACGGAGACACCCACCGGCAGGGTGTCGAGTATCGTTTGAAGCCGGGAGCGCTCCTCCTCCACCACCCTCTCCACAGTCTTCCGCCCAGTGATGTCCTGGGTAATGCCCGACGCCGCCCTAACCCGGCCGTCCGGGCCCCAGGTGACACTATCGGTCATGGCATGCAAGTAGCGGATAGACCCGTTCGGCAGAACGATCCGGTAGTCGATGCCTCCCAGCCGCCCTTCCCGTTGCACCGACACGACGTATTCCTTGTACCTCTGCAGGTCATCCGGATGAATGAACGACCAGATCTGGTCCAGAATGGTTCCAGATTGGGGCTCGAGACCGTAGATTCGATAGGTTTCATCAGACGCCTCGAACTGCCCGGTCTGGAAGTCGAGGGACCAGCTCCCTAGATGGGCGATCTCCTGGGACCTGGCCAGCACAGTTATATTCTTGTTCAACGCCTCTTCAATCCGCTTCCGCTCGGTTATGTCCAAAAGGGAGGAGAGCATGACATCTTCCCCACCAATCGTTAGTATCTGAGCCGAATATAAGGCGGTCCAAACCTCGCCGTTCTTCCTCCTAAGCTGTAATTCCCTATTATTGATAGATCTGTTCTTCTCTAATTCGAGCACCACATCTTCCCGATCATGGCCTGTCATCCATATCTGTAGTTCAGAGGTGTTGCGGCCGATGACCTCGTCCCGGGTATATCCCAGAATCTTCAACCCAGTGTCGTTGGCCTCGATGATCCTGCCATCGCTCAAACGGGTGATAAAGGTCGATGCGGCCGAGCCGTGGAACGCTTTGGCGAACTTCTCCTCGTTCTCCCTTAGCGCTTCCTCCGCCCGCTTTAGCGTGGTGATGTCGTACAATTGGACACAAATGTTCGGTTTTCCATTTAGGACGATGGGGAACGCGGAGGTCTCGGCATAGATCTGCGTACCATCCTTCTTGATGCCGATGAATTCGATCCTACCCTTGGCTTCCATCTGTAACCAACCTAGGATCGCATCGCGGGTTTCGGCACTCATCATAAAGTCAAACCCATTCCTTCCAATGATCTCCTCCGGCTCGTAACCGAACATATGGGCGAACTGGGGGTTACAGTCGATGATGATCCCCCCCATCATGGAACATTATGCCCTCCGTTGAAGCCTCCGCCAGAGCCCGGAACCGGTTCTCGCTCTCTTGCAGCTGTTTCTTGGTGCGAAAGGTCTCCGCCGCCCTTCTGATCATGTTGGCCAGCTCGGCATACTGGGCCTCAGGGTCGCTCCCTTTTTGGAGGTAAAAGCACGCCCCCAGGTTGAGGGCATCCACCGCGACGTCCTCCCTTCCTTTCCCGGTGAACAGTATGAACGGCACCTCGCTTCTCCGTTCATTGAGCTCCTTGAGCAATTCAAGGCCGTTCATGGAGTGCATCTGGTAGTCCGATACCACCACATCGTATTCGCTCGCTTCGATCTTAGAGAGCGCCTCGTGGGCCGAACCCGCCACCTCTACGGACATGTCCTCATTGTCCCCTAGGCAGATCCTGGTCAAGTTAAGATGGGCTGGTTCATCGTCGACCGCCAGAACTTTGATCTTCTCCATTGATATCAATTCCCCTGTGAGTCCTATTTATTTTTAGCTTTAATAAACACCCTGTCATTGATGGTTTTAGTTGTTATCTCTTTCATGAATGGCCAGTACTACTTTTCATTAGAGCTGATGGTAAAAACACTATTCTGCGTCGATGCGACACGACTTACGAGATGATAAAAATGGGTTGGACTCGGCTTGGATCAATTATCGCTTGAGCTAGATAATGAAAAACGAGGGTCCGATTTATCAAACCTCCCGACCTGGCCAGTGCAGGGTGTACGGGGCTAAAAGGGATTTTCTTTGGCAAGCCTCTGGCCTTACTTGGGATATGAATGCTTTATTTTGGAACGGCGTCAATATTGGCGCAGATGAGATTTTGGCATTCATCTATCAATTCAAGAACGGCATCCCATAGCACTCCTGCAATAACCACAACTGTCGCAGCCACAGGAACAATCTGATTCCAGAGTAGAACTATTAACTCTCTAATCCCACGGAACATATCCATCATCATTACCTTGATAATTTTAAGGAAATCAGACAAGGAATCCATAACCTTTCTCAGAGTTACGATAAGGGGGTTTTGTACATTATCTTTCAATGCAATGGCGATAATTGAAACCACACCTGCTAACGCCAAAAATCTTTTCAGATATAGTGGCAATTTCTCGTAGGCCTCAACGACCGATGTCGTGATTTTGCTCAGGAATTTTTTCAAGGATACGAAGACATCAGATAACATATCGTAAAGCAGAGCAATCAGATATTCGACCTTTTTTATTACCGGAATTCCAGCTAGCGATAGGATGTATAGGGACAAAACTCCTCCTTCTGCTACTAAGACAATGTTGGCGTAATCCCGAATATCCCATCTTTTAACAATTTTTTGACCCTCATAGACCTCATGGCCTCTGCTGATTATTGCCTTTGAATTGGATGTTATTGTCACTGCGAGAAATGGGACATCATTCGGGTCGATATTTCCAATTGCATCTGCTGCCGTTTTCAAAGAACTGGCAGTCGGATCGGACATTGTTCTTACAAGCGACAAAAGATAGTTGGCATGGCTCAGCGCTTTTTGCTTGTCCGCTCCTTTTGGTAAGTCCTTTTCTATTGCCTCCATCACCTCATTTCGTGTGTTCGTATGGGCGACCAGGTCTACATACGGACAGGAAAATATCCTAGGGGTTGTAGACGGCCTATCCTTTGCAACTCTGAACGCATCAGCAATAATGATGTTTGAATCGACGCCAAATACAAATCGAAAAGAGAAATCAAATCCGCTAATGCCCACCCATTCAAGGATCTCATCTCGGACCTTGCTATGTAATTCGGGTGGAAAATCCTTTGATATTCTCTTTATTTGTGCCCTGCCCTCTCCCCTTAATGCGCTAAAAACCTCACGATTTTCTTCAAGATAATCGGTAAGCAATAACCTAGTCGTCTCGTCCCCATCAATCATTTGAACGCGGATATGGTCCTATGATATTAATCATTTGAAGTGGTTTTTTAGAATATGCTCTAATTTATATTATTTCAAAAGCATACATCCCTGGGGATCAATTGGAGGATCAATCTCAAATTCCACAACCTGCACCGGCCACACCGGGGAAGAAGCTTAGCAGGAATCAGATGTTGGTAATCGCAATTGTAGTGATCATCGCCGTGGTCGTGATCCTGGCCGTTGTTTTATCAACGGCAGCCGCAATGAGAAGTGACCAGGTAAAGATAATTGTCTCCTATCCGGGTGACTGGTCGGGGACCTATTCTGATGGAAGTAGCTTACACAGTTGGAGCGGATGGGGAGAGGACTCGGTAATTGTCACCCGATCTTCGGCCACCGCAACCATCTACGCGATGGCGATGTCTACCGAATTTGGCTCTAGCGGAACTATGACATTGAAGATAATCGGACCGGACGGTCACACACTTAAAGAGGCCAGCGGATCCTCCGCATTCAATTTAGTAATGGTGTCTTGGACCCCCAGCTAAGGCCTTAGAAACCCACCCTTAGCCGGAACGCGATAGGAATAAGAGGCCGGGGTCCAAGGACCAATGTCCCCCTTAAGCTCATCCTTTGGAACTTCAAAAGGGTAGAAGTCCAGGCATATGGCCTTGAACTCTAATTCATTTATCTTGATTCGCCGCTCTCGTTCCATCAGTTTTGATTTCATGCACTCGCGACTCTGGGCAGGGCGTATAGGTATCATTTTTCATCCCTATCTAATGCCCCAAAAAGTTGTGAGGGGCCGAATTTGAACCACCTGAGTAATGGTACCTTTTTTCAGTAAGTTACTGAACGTCGAATGGCTTAGAAATTATTTCTTACCGCTCATTCATTCATAGATAAGTGCACTAAGGTTAATATTTTATATATGGATAACAATAAAGAAAAAAAGAGAAGAGAAAAGGTTTTGAGTCTAGCTGATGGTGTTCCGCAACCGGTCCTTCAGCTCGCCCGTCTTCCCCTTGTTCCAACCCTTGGTCTTGGAGAAGAAGCCCGTGACGCGGGTGATGCCCTCGATGTCCGAGGAGCCGCAATAGGCGCATGTCTCTCTTAGGCCGCGGGCGGTCTTGCCGCAGCCGAGGCAAGAGGTGAACTCCGGGCTGAAGCAGATTTGGGCGTTGGAAGTGTTCTGGAAGGTCTTGATCACGAAAGCGGCGATGCTCTCGGCCGGCGGCTTGGATTCTCCGAGCCACACGTGGGTAAGGGAACCGGCGTCGATGAGCGGATGGAACCTCCCTTCCTGCTTGACCCTTTCGATCGCAGATATGTTCGCTCCCACATTGATGTATGTGGAGTTGGTATAGTAGACCTCCCCGGTCGCCTTGTTGCCTCTGATCACAGTAGGGGACTGCAGCGGGAAGTATTTCATGTCCAGCTTTGCGAACCGATAGGCTGTGGACTCGGCCGGGGTCTGTTCCAGCGGCATCTTGAGCCCGAACTCCTTTCCAATGCGTTCGGACTCGGTCTTCATGTGGCTGATGACCCGGAGCCCGAACATCATGGCGTCCTTGGACTCGTGCAGCTGCTGGCCGGTGTGGTACTGCACCATCTCGTTCAGCCCGACCATTCCGACCAGGAAGGACGACTTGTTGATCCGGTAGTATGTCTCACCATCCATGTTCATGGTCAGGAGAGACAGCGGCCCGTTCTTGCCCATGTTGAACAATTGGGTGATGAACTCTCTCTTCTGGATATGAGCTTGTGCGACCATCTCCAGCCTCTGCGTGAGCAGCTCGAACAGCTTCGCATCGTTCTGGTGGGCCTCGTACGCCACCCTGGGTAGGTTGATCGTTACGTTCTGCATCGCTGAGTAACGCATCTTCCAAGGAGTCTTGGCATCGTCCAGGTCGCTCTGCTCCAGCTTGAAGGACAGGCGGCAGCACTCCGATATCTTGGCGGTGCCGCCCCGGTCGAACACGAAATAGGTGTTACCCTTCTCCGCCGCGACCTGGGAGATCTTGTTAAGGAACTCCTCGTGTCCCTCGGTCTTGAAGAACTTCTCGGTCATGTGCACATTGGGCTTGGGGAAGAAGAACGGTCTTCCCATGGCGTCACCCTCCATGTAGACGTCGAACAGCGCGTTCACGAACCGTTGTGCTTCTGGCAGATAGTCCTCATAGTTCTTGCCGGTGAACTTGCCGTCCGGTCCGATGGCCGGGACGCCTACGAAATGGTCCGGTATCTCCCAATAGAGGTTGAGGTCGGAGAATATGCTCTGACCGCCTCGTGCCACGGCCTGTTGAGCAAACTCATAGATAAGGATCTGGGCGAGCTGCTTCATGCGCTTGTCATCCACACCCACGAGGTAGGGGGCGAGGAACAGGTTGAACGCATCCCACCCGATGGCGCCGGAGAAGTGCCCCTGCAGGGCCGCCGAGAACTTTATGATCTGTTCGATAAGGACCTCAGGGTGCCGGGCCGGCTTAGCGATCGAAATGGCGTTCGGCAGGTTAAGGCCGAACCGTTTGACGTACTCTATGCTCTGTCCAGAACAATAGGGCCGGTCGACCATGCCTAGATCGTGCAGGTGTATGTCCCCGCGCATATGGGCGTCGGCAAGATCCTGAGTGAATACCTCGAGCAGAGCAAACTCCTTCTTTATGTTCTCCGCAAGAGTAAGGTTGGTCGCTTCCGGACCATGGGGAACGTTGGCGTTCTCCTTGTTAGGCATCATTATTATCTGCCTAGCGTCGTAGAGCGGAACCCCCAGTCTGGTGTGCTGCTTCCGTATCTTAGATAGACCATACTCGACGAGCTTCGCATTGGTAAGTTCCCTGATCAAGGGGGCAGTTATCACGTCGATCTCGAGCTCGGAGATCATCTTCTCGACCTCTCGGGAGACTATCGCCGCGGCGTCCTCGCTGATAGTGGTCTCGCGCATCAGGGCATCATATATCTTTGCGCGATCCCACCTCTTGAGCTCCTCATCGGAGGTTCTAACGAATAAGGATAGCTCGGTCGATTCCTTGTCCGAACATATCTCAGTGGACCTTTGGACTGATTCAGTTGCTTTCATCATATCACACTTGCCCCATCCAATCTTGCAATAAGAGCAAAAAGGTCTATCTAGCCCAGGGTTTAAAGGTATTTTTGAACAGGACCTGGTATATGAGAACTACATAAATGTCCGTTACAATCGTTATTGCATACCATGTTTGTTATCAGATTGATGTGCCAGCATGCCAATGAATCCCGCTAGTCGGTATATTAAGGCGTGTTTAGGGACGTTTACCCATTCCCATTCCCGATAACTGCAATCGTTACATGAGGTCAGTTAAGATATGTTAAGTAAGATAAAATAATATCAATTTATATAATCATCGCCAAGTGATCAAAAACATCCATTGAGTAGAGAGCGACTTCGGATCTACCGGCCGCTCGTACATTTTGGTCTCCTTTCCCACTATTATCGGAGTTTCTCATATGTGGCCCATATGATGTCACCATATGGTCGATCAAGCAAGATTAGAAACATCCAGATAACAATTCTAATTAATAATAATTAATAAAGTTCTCCTAAGTTATTTATTTATCATATCTGTTACCATATTGGTTACCACATGTTCAACCCAGATAAAGCGCTGAGGGAAAATATTTTCGACATTTTAAAAAATGACGGAAAATCCATCAGTGCGTTGTCTCGAGAGTTAGAGACACGAGGGATTAGTCTTCATCGGCTCATCCTGACGGGTTACCTGAGGGCGCTAACGGATTATAATTACCTCCGAGAGAAGGAGGTTCCACCGGCCAAGGTATATGTTCCCGTCAAAGGCAAGGAAAAGGATGTCTACGAGATTGTCGGCGAATGCTCTCGTAGATTGAGCTCGGGGGCGGAGGCCGACCTGCTAGTCCTGTTCACATTGGGTCGGTTGTTCCACCGCCCAATATATTTTGAAGAGCTCAAAAGGGCTGGAGTAAGGGACCCTCCTCCTGCCCAGCAGTCGAGCGGCGAGGAAAGACAGGGGGTCAAGAAGTTTTTGCAGAAGGCGGGATTCAAGGCCCTTGATAGCAATCTCGCTTACACATATGATGACCCGACTATCAGCGAGAAGTTCGATGAGTTGTTGATCATGATCTTATGCGAGCTATTGGGATTCTCCAATCTGGTCAGGGAAACAAAACAGACGAAGTTAGATCTATCTTCTCCGAGCAGACCTTAGCTGGCTTCAAGGGCGCTGGAGAATATATTTAATCCATCAATCTATTGACTGGTCATGGACCTTCAATCGCTGGCTGATGGTATACGGAAGTATCCGGGAGTGACCCGGAAGAAGACCATCTCCGAGGTCATCCGTTTCTTCCCACTTATCCCTCAGAGCAACATCCTCGCTGCTTATGGCGACGATGCGGCGGTCATTGGGTTCAACGACGATGTTCTCCTGCTGGCGGCCGACGGGATCATGGAATCATTGATGAGGTCCAATCCCTACTACGCTGGATATTTCGCCGTCCTGGTCAACATCAATGACATCTCGGCGATGGGTGGGATCCCATTGGCCATGGTGGATATAGTGTCGATGAAGGACGAAAAGGTCTGTGCCCAGGTGATGAGGGGCATGGGGGCCGCGGTCACAAAGTTCGGCGTGCCCATCGTGGGCGGTCACACTCACCCAGATTGCGCCTATGATGCTATCGATGTGGCCATACTCGGAACTGCCCGGAAGGATGGGGTGATCTATTCTCATACCGCCCTGGAAGGTGACGACATCATTTTTGCCATGGACCTGGATGGGTTCTTCCCTGGCACTCTCCCTTACGCTTGGGACACCACCACCAAGAAGGACGCGGACATCTGCCGCCGTCAGATGCTGATCATGAATGAGATCGGAAAGCGCCATCTGGTCCACTCAGGAAAGGATATCAGCAACCCGGGGAGCGTCGGGACCTTGGGCATGCTGCTGGAGACCAGCGGAAAGGGCGGGGTCGTGCATTTGGAGAACATACCCCGTCCAAAAGGTATCGATTTCGCCCAATGGTTGAAGGCATACCAGGGTTGCGGATTCGCCGTGACCTGCGAGTCAAAGAACTCGCCGAAGGTCGTCGACCTGTTCGATTCGGTAGGTGTCACCGCCGCGGTGGTTGGCAAGGTGGACGGCACACATAAATTGACGATTTCAGAAGGCTCGGAGAGCATGGTGCTGTTCGATCTCGCCGCTGATAGGATCACTGGCTGCGATCCAACGATGCTTCCCGTCTACGCAAAGAAATGAGATAAGTGCTAGGCCGCGAAGGTTGCCGCTCGGATTAGCGCGAGTGATCCAACCAGCTTCTCAGCCCCGCTCCCCTTTGAGCGTCAGTAGTCCACGGTAAGGCTGCTCCCGTCAGGGCCTGACCCGTTCCCCGTGACCAGGGACAAGCGTGCGACCCTCCGATCGCACCTCCTGTCCGCCTCCGACCCCATAGGACGAGGCCTCATAGTTGTTGGCAGGGCCCGCGCTTTTCCGGTTACGGCGTCCCCCACTGTCACCCCCGCTGTCGACGTCTGCGGTGTAAAAGGGCGTGCCGAACGTCCCGGTCGAGCCTAGCGCTCCTGCTAAGATGGTGTACGTATATATCTTTTACTAGTCTGGATGGTCCGCTGACCACTCCCTTAAAAGCTGCTCTATGCTCTAAGATGATGACCATCGACGGAAGGCCTGGGGGAATTTCTCACAGGGTAGAAATAGCACCGGGGGATTGTTCTTGACCATGCTCGTTTGCATCACCGCTCCCCCGGACGAACAAACAGCCATCGAGATAGCTGAGAGGTTCCGGAGGGACGGCTTCTGCCCCTTTGGCGCCAATGGGGTGCACATGGGCTTCGTGAGGTCGGTGAACCAGGGAGAGGGTGGTTTCCTAATCGTGGTCGAGATCAACGAGCCCGAGCTAGAAAAATACTTCAATGGGATGAAGGGTGGAAAGCGGTCCGAACCCGAACCTTGATCTATGATCATTAGAACCGTTTCGGAGTGGTCCTCTCCCCGCCCCGGGTGCAGTAGTGTAGGTTCCTGAAACCGAACTCGACGTGCACCGGGCACTTAGGACAAATGCACTTCAGCTCACGAGATATGCAGTCCAGTGACCGACCGTAGAAGCAGAACATCTTTTCGTCCCTTTCCCCGGCACACTCGGTGTAGGATGGGCACTTTGCGCAGTTGCACTTTGACCGCATCGCCGCGATCTCGGCCTTTCTCTTTTCGGGGGTCATCCGGTTGAGTTCGTCGATGCTACGCATAATGATCACAAATCTCTACGGGTCACTTCTTCTCTCGCATTTCCTTCTCTGACCCGACAGTGCAATAGTACATGTTGACCAGGTCGCCCTCGGCCGCAACCGGGCAATCGGGACACACACAACCCATCTCATCCTTGATGCACTGAGGGCTCTTGCCCAGGAAACAATACAGGAGCTCCTGCCGGTCACCAGCACACTTATTATAGGTGGGGCAGTCTGGGCAAATGCAATCTCCCTTCAGCCTAGCTATCTCTTTCTCTTTTGCCTCGCCCTGTTTCATTTCAAGGTCTCTTAGCATCTTCTCGAACGAGTCCATCTGGTCCCCGAAACATATTATGGTTGCAGATGCTATTAAAATGTCGCCACAGACCGTTTGGTACCCGGGAACGACCAATGGGTCGATGGACGTTAATGCAGGCGGTGATTATTTCCACGAGGGCAGATATTTATCGATGGGTGGAGGCATGGTG
Source organism: Methanomassiliicoccaceae archaeon (assembly GCA_963728405.1). Taxonomy (GTDB): domain Archaea; phylum Thermoplasmatota; class Thermoplasmata; order Methanomassiliicoccales; family Methanomassiliicoccaceae; genus UBA6. Next base: position 293,629 of record CAVSJV010000002.1, read on the forward strand.
CAGGAAAAACCGGATTGGCTAAGGATAAAGCCCCCCACCGGGGAGAACTTTAGCAGGATGCGCGAGCTGACCAGATCGTGCGGCTTGAGGACCGTCTGCGATGCTTCCCACTGCCCTAACATCTCCGACTGCTGGTCCCGCGGCCACGCTACCTTCCTGTTGATGGGTCCAAGGTGCACCAGGAACTGCGCGTTCTGCGCGATCGAGAACGGTTTACCTGGACCGCTGGACCGGGAGGAGCCGATCATAGTGGCGAGAGCGGTCAGGATGCTGGGGCTCCATCATGTCGTCATCACCTCGGTTACCCGGGACGATCTGGAGGATCAGGGTGCCGGCCATTTCGCCGAGGTCGTGAAAAGTATCAAGAAAGAGAGCCCGGGCACCCGGATCGAACTGCTCATCCCCGACATGGGCGCAGCCGAGGAACACCTGTCGGTGGTGCTCGGCTCTCATCCAGACGTCATGGGCCACAACATCGAAACGGTGGCCCGGCTTCAAGCATCGGTTCGCGATCGCAGGAGCAACTATCATCGGTCCCTGGAGGTCCTCCGGACGATCAAGAGGATCGGCCCGGACATGATCACCAAGAGCTCCATCATGCTCGGATTGGGTGAAGGGTATGAAGAGGTGATCGAGACCCTACAGGACCTCCGCTCCGCGGGGGTCGAGGCGGTCACCATGGGCCAGTACCTCAGACCTAAAAATGGTCGATTAGAGGTAAAGGAGTACGTGCGGCCGGAGGTCTTCGACCGTTTGCGGGCCGAGGCGATGGACATGGGTTTCCGCCACGCCGTCGCTGCTCCGTTGGTGCGAAGCTCCTTTAACGCTCACGAACTATTCGATATGAGGGAGGCCAACAATGCTGACCGACGACTTTGATCCGTTGAAAGGGAAGATGCTGCAGGTGTTGGACAAGGGTGGCAAGGTCAACGAGCCGGCCTTGGAGCCAAAGCTGGACCCCGGGGTGCTCAAGGAGGCATATCGCACCATGGTGCTGGCGAGGACAGTGGACGAGAAGGCGGTCATCCTGCAGCGCCAGGGTCGTATGGGAGCATACCCTCCTAACAGGGGGCAAGAGGCCGCGTCTCTCGGTCCGGCCATGGCCACGATGAAGGACGACTGGTTCGTGTGGGCCTTCCGGGAACTGGCCGGTCTGTTGTGGAAAGGTCTTCCAGCGGTAAACTATTATCTCATTTGGATGGGCAACGAGGAAGGGGGTCGTTTCCCACCCGGGGTCAATGCCATCCCGGCGGTGGTGCCAGTGGCCTCCCAGTTGCCCATCGCGGTGGGCATATCCTACGCCTCGATGTACCGAAAGGAGAATATCGTGACCCTCGGTTTCTGTGGGGACGGCGCGACATCGGAGGGTGATTTTCACGAGGCCCTAAATGCCGCGGGAGTGTTCAGGACGCCGACCGTCTTTGTGGTGCAGAACAACCAGTGGGCCATCTCGGTGCCGAGAAGCCGACAGACCGCGGCCCCCACCATAGCACAGAAGGCCTGCGCCTACGGGTTCCCCGGCATCCTGGTCGATGGGAACGACCTATTGGCGATGTACATCGCGTCCAAGGAGGCGGTCGACCGAGCCCGGAACGGGGGCGGCCCCACGTTGATCGAAGCGTACACCTATCGATTAGGCAATCACACCACCTCCGATGACGCCAAGAAGTATCGCCAGGATGCCGAACTCAAGGATTGGGAATTAAAGGACCCGCTCATCCGCCTGAGTGCCTACATGATGGGCAAAGGGCTGCTTGATGAGAAAGAGGATGAGGTCATCTGGAAGAATGCCAGGGACCTCACGGAGCAATATGTGGCCCAGGCCGAGGCGTTTCCCGGTCCGACCATCGATGACACGTTCAAGTATACCTACGCCCAGATGCCCCCCGAACTGGAAGGCCAGCTGGAATATCATCGCCGGGAGACCAAAGGGGGTGAGCAGTGATGGCGATCGTGAACATGGTGGGGGCCCTCAATTCCGCGTTGGCCAATGAGTTGGAGGCCGATCCCTCGGTCGTGATCCTCGGGGAGGACGTGGGCAAGGACGGCGGCGTGTTCCGGGTGACCGACGGGCTGTACGGCCGCTTCGGCCCCGAACGGGTGGTGGACACACCCCTAGCCGAGAGTCTTATCGCCGGCATGGCCGTCGGCATGGCCATGAACGGCTTGAGACCAGTAGCGGAGATTCAGTTCATGGGCTTCTCATATCTCACACTGAGCATGATGATCTCCCACGCTGCCCGCATGCGCAATCGTTCCCGGGGCCGCTTCACCGTCCCGATGGTCATGCGCATGCCCTACGGTGCGGGGGTCAAGGCGTTGGAGCACCACTCCGAGAGTACGGAGGCCCTTTACGTCCAGATCCCCGGGCTGAAGGTCGTGGTGCCCTCCACTCCGCGTGAGGCTAAGGGCCTTCTTATCGCCTCCATCCGCGACCCCGACCCGGTTATATTCCTGGAACCGACCAGGAGCTATCGGCTGATGAAGGAGGAGGTGGAAGAAACGGCTTTCACCCTACCCATTGGTAAGGCGCGCCTGGTGCAGGAGGGAACCGACGTCACGGTGGTCGGCTGGGGGGCCATGATGCCCCTGATCGAAAAGGCCACGGAAGCGGCAGCCGAGGAAGGCGTCAGTTGCGAGGTCATCGATCTTAGAACGCTTTCGCCCATGGACAGCAACATGGTTGTTTCTTCGGTCAAGAGGACTGGGCGGTGTGTCATCGTCCAGGAGGCTCCCCAGACCTGCGGTGTGGCTGCAGAGCTGATCGCCCGAATCAATGAGAAGGCGCTGCTGTCCCTGGAAGCCCCGGTAGAGAGGGTCACTGCCCCCGATATCACAGTACCTTTGCCAAAAGGCGAGAAATATTATTATATAAGTCCAGATAGAATTTACAACGCCGTCAAGAGAGTTGCCTCGTACTAGGGTGTTGTGATGGTTAAGGAGTTCAGGTTCCCGGACCTCGGAGAAGGGGTCACCGAAGGCGAGATCAAGAAATGGCTGGTCAAGGAAGGGGAGGTGGTAAAGAAGGACCAATCGATCGCCGAAGTGGAGACCGATAAGGCCGTGGTAGAGATGCCTTCGCCCGTTTCCGGTCGAATGGAGAAGCTCAACTTCCCCGAAGGGGGGCTCGTCCGGGTCGGGGAGGTGCTCGCGGTCATCGCCGAGGAGCCCGGAGCCGCCCCGGAGCTGCCGGAGAAGGTCAAGGAGTCCGTATCGGTGGTGGGCGAACTGCCGGAGTCCGATGGGACCATCATCAGCTCAAGGCCAACAGCACCGGCCATGGGTGCTGGGAAAGGGGTCCAGGCGACCCCCGCCGTTCGCAAGCTGGCCAAGGACATGGACATCGATCTGACGACCGTGACCGGAACTGGACCGGGGGGGCGGATAACCGCGGATGACCTGAAGAGACACCCCCTCGTCGCCTCTCGAGGAGAGGAGGGCCTCGCCGGCCGGATTGAAGATGCAGCCGAAGTTCGACCTGTATGGCTGGATCGACCGTAAACCGGTCCGAGGGATCCGACGATCGACCGCCAAGCACATGGTGGAGGCGCGGAGCAAGCAGGCGCTAGTGACGACCACGGAGGTCGCCGACGTGACCGATCTGGTGGCCTTGCGGGAGAAGGTCAAGAAGTATGCGGAGGAGGTCAAAGGGGTCAAGCTGACCTACCTGCCGTTCATCATTAAGGCGGTGGTGGCCGCTCTTAAGAAGCACCCCTACCTGAACTCTTCCATGGACGAAGAGGCCGAGGATATAGTGTTCAAGAAATACTATAACATAGGAATAGCGGTGGCCACCGAAGATGGCCTGATCGTGCCAGTGCTCAAGGCGGCCGATCAAAAGGAGGTATTCTCCCTGGCCCAGGAGATCAAGGACCTGGCCGATTCCGCCGCATCGAGGAAGATCGATCTGGCGGATCTCAAGGGAAGGGACGTTCTCCATCACCAACTACGGGATCTTCGGCGGGATATATGCAACTCCCATTCCCAATTATCCGGAAGGGGCTATACTGGGCTTGGGACGGATCCAGGACGCACCATGGGTGAAGGACGGCGAGGTGTCCATAAGGAAGCTGCTGTACCTTTCGCTCACCTTTGACCACCGCCTGATGGATGGAGCGCAGGCCGCCACCTTCCTCAACGACCTGAAGATGTTCCTGGAGAATCCGGAGCTACCGTTGATGGATCCCTAACGGGCGCCCGTCCACTCGGGACGACCATAGCGTTCGCGGACCAGTTCCGCTCCCCTGGCCACCTCCCAGGGGAGGAGGGGGCGCTCATACCATTCTTTCCATTGACAGAATGAGCGCTGCAGGCCGGCCAGCAGATCGGCCCGTGTCGCCGAGGTGAGCTCCGACACGGAGGTGACCCGGGCCTCCGGAGAGCTGATGCCCTTGTCCGAGACCTTGTTCTCGGCCACCCTCAGCAGGGAGAACATCCTGTTACGGTCCAGTGAATACAGGACCGTCCCGTGCTGGATGAACACACCCTCGCGGCGGGTCTGGGCGCAACCGGAGATCTTCTTGCCTCCGACCGTTATGTCGTTGATCGGCACGTATTTGGGGTTTAGCCCCAGACCCTTGAGCGCGTCCATGACCCAGTCACACACCTCCTGGTAGGATGCGGTGATGTCCCTGCCCATGAGTTCCTCCGGAGCGATCACGCTGTAGGTGATCTCGCCGTCCCGATCGTGAAATACCGCCCCCCCGCCGCTACGCCGGCGAACGATGTCAACGCCCTGACGGTGACACTCTTCGACATCGACCTCATCGAGGAGGGATTGGAAGCAGCCGATCGATATCGCCGACGGCTCCCAACCGTAGAACCGGATGGTGGGTGGGGACCTCGATGATCTGACCCCCTCAGCCACCGCCTCGTCCACCGCCATGTTCATAACGGCAGTCTGCCTGATGAAGGGCAAGAGGCGCCACCTCAAGATCTGGCCTCCTTGATGGCCGCGGCCAGGTCAGCTGGCCCGAACCCCAGGATCACCAAGCGGTTCTCCGATAAGACCCCCTCAACGCGCTTGGCCAGTTCCCGCTCGCTCTCCTCGATGGAGGTACCCAACAGCGCCACTTCCAGCATGGCTAGCCCGTCCTCGGGGTGGAGGAAGAAGTCCCCGGTGATCATGATCTCAGTTATGGTCGAACCATCATGCTTCAGCCGGACCCGGAGGAGCTTACCTCCCCTGACCTTGCGGCTAGCGGTCCCCACTTGCCGCCTACTCCTTGGCCCATTTGAGGATCTGGTCCTTCGTTGTGCTCATTCCGCACAACGCTTTTTTGGTCTTCTCATTGAATAGCGCAGGCACGCCCAACGACCCGCCGCATGCCTCCTTCAGCACATTGCCGTAGCTGCGCATCAGTTTGGCGTTCTCATCGGAGTGCCAGACCTCTAGCTCCGTGATCCCCCTACCTGCCTCCTTGGTCAGCTGATCGTTCGCTTCCGTCACTATGGGGTGCAGCTTCGCGCAATGGGGGCATTCCCGCCCCCAGAAGAATAACAGCCTGTTGCCTTGTTCCGCCATATCATTCCCTCTTGACGAAGAGTCCACACCAGCATTCGCCGGTACTCCTTGTAGACAGGTTGGATGAAGAAATTGCAGGGGCAGATGAGATTGAGGTCACTCCTCGAGATCTCCGGTAGTTATCCGGCAGGGACAGTACTTAAGGCCGTGGTTCTTTTGGTTCTCCAGCTCTCCCGTTGCTAGCGTCCTGACGAATTTTCGGTCGGGGTTGAGCTTGAACGGTTTACCTTCGGCAAACTTCTCCCAGGCCTCAAGAAGCTGATCTACCTGGTCCAACCTATCGCCGCGGTCGATGATGACCTTCATCGTCTCGGGGTAGTCGATCAGGGTGAAAGCGTTCTTAGCTCCGCACGTGGGGCAGACCGCTGGCCCCTTTACACCGTAGTGAATGTCGTTGCATACATTGCATCGCCAGAGCTTCTTTACTGCCATTGTAGCCCCCTGTTGACAATGAAATTGAATGAATATAAACAATTGCCAGGGGCAGTGCTGCGTGATCGTTGATGCGTTAGCCGGCTCATTCCTGGCATTATACCATCGGGTTTCCTGTCCAATATCGGCGCTGGCGCTGCATCGCCCTTTCCCGACTTCCCAACATTTTCAGGACAGCGGTAGAATTTGGAAGGTCCGTTCCCGCAACGTGTAACATATAAATTGGTGTCCCAAGCACTTTAGATCGGTGAAAGGATTGTTCGCAGTAAGATGTCCAGCATGCAAGGAACGCGTTGAAGGTTCGTCGTCCCAGGATCTCTCTAGGTCAGTGAAGATGCACTTCTCTGAGGTGCATGGAGTTGGTTCAGGGAGCATGGAGAAGGAACTTGCCCCACCCATGGGTACGCGTTCAACCAGTTCCATGGAGGAGTTCCAAGGCGGATCGGAGAGCAGCGGGTTTCCCCGCGAAGGCCCCGTTACTCCGGAGGACCGCGCTCCGAGAAGGAAGCCCATCAATCCGACCCCAGGCGGAGGGATCGGGTCGGGGGCCAAGGTCGACTACAAGGAGAAGTCCTTCGAGGTAGGGGACACTGGCGCCGGCACGGGAATGGGGGGGTTCGAAAGCGGTACGGTGACCCCGGAGGGAACTGGAGGAAGCGAGGACACCAGAGGCATAAAGAGCTTCCAGTGCCCGATCTGTGGGGACGACGTAGAGGGTGAATCGGAGGAGGAACTATCGTCCAGCTTCGGTAACCACTTGATCGGTAACCACCGTGACGAGCCCTTCATCAACCGACTGATGACGAAGATCGGGAGTCGGTGAGAACGCTATGGTCGCAGTGCGCTGTCCCTGGTGCGAGCGTCGACTGGAAGCTGCTGACGGTGACATCCTCTCCGCTGCCCTGACCGTCCATTTTCACCGTAACCATGGTCTGGTCCTCCCGGACCCGGACCTGTTGACCGGTGGGAGGGAAGGGCACCTCTCCTCCCTGGCCGAGATAGAAGGAACGACCGGGGAGAAAGAAGTGCGAATCGGCTCCGAAATATATGGTTCTCGCTTGACCGAACGGGAGGGCGACCTCTACGGGGCCAGAGGACCACCCACCACCATAGCCGTTCAGAGAGGTAGGGAGAAACCCTTCGTGGAGTGCCCGCTATGTGGGCTGGAAGTCCAGGGCCGCAGCGAGGGTGAGCTATCCAGAAACCTAAAGGAGCACATGAGAAAGAACAATGAGCTGGGGGGCGGTCGGGAATGAACATAAGTCCCTGCTCTGTTCGCGTCGGGAGCGTGAACGGTGTAGGGAGAGATGAGCCCGGCCCGCTTCCCGTCCCATACCGGGGTAACGAACACAATGGGGAACGGCCAAAGGTGGCAGTAGCGGGAGGTCGGGTCCGACGACGATTTCTCCGCCCGATCCAGCAATGCGTCTACCCATGGCCTAGGGGAGGAAGACGGGCGCCATGAAATAGTGCCAGTGGCAGACAATGGAGATGCCAGGATATGACCAGCGTTAGATGCCCGATCTGCGATCGGTCCATGACGTCAACCGACAAGGAAGGACTGAACGCGATGCTGCGAGGTCATCTCTCGGACGAACATGATATCGAGGTGCCCAAGGCGAGCGACAGTTTCTCTGGAACGTCGACCATGAACGGATCGGGAGAGGGGATCGAGGAAGATGCCTCTCCTGTAAGGGAGGGGGGCCGCATCCACCGCGCCGAGCTGCGTCGGGAGGAGCAGTTCTATGCCCCTGAGGAAGGGACCGCTGTGCCACCGCGTCCGAAGGGATTGGGTGATTGGCTCAGGAAGGCCTTGGGAACCGACGCCGAGGACGGTGGGAAGGACGAGTGGGCCCGAGGTCAGGGATACCCATTGCTAATGGGGCGGGAGAAGAGCACATATGTTGATCAGCGGCCTCGAGAGCGGAACGAAGGGTCGGTGCTCGCTGCCCAAGAAATGCCCCTTGAGGAAAGGGGATCGGGACGGATCAAATGCCCTATCTGCGGTGAGGCCATCGCAGGAATTGATGAGGATGGGCTTTCCGAGGAGCTTAAATTGCACATGATGGGGACTCATCAGATCGTACGCCGTGAAGCGCTGCCCCGGCAATAGCTGAATCTGGTGCTGAATGCCGAACTGCTCAACGGCCTGGAATCATTGCCATACTGCGGTTCAGAATCGGCGGCCAGCCCATTTGAATGAGGTATAAACGGCCAACGTTCAAATAGGTTCCAATAAGAGATTATTTTGGTATAATTTATGACCACCATCAAATGCCCTATATGCAAGGAGAGGATCTCAGGGGCCAGTGGCGCCGACCTCAACGATAGTCTGAGGATACATCTCGTGGATGTACACCGGATGAATGAACTGATGGGGTCCCGAAGTGGAACCTCCAGGGAGGTCACTTCCATGGAAAGGACCGTTCCGATGGGGAGGTCTACGGAGCCCGGTTATGTCCGCGAGCCGATCAGGCGGGATCCGAGCATCGAGAGAAGGCCTGCCGCCGGTCTGTTCAGCGCCCCGGAGTCCCGGACCGAGCGGGAAGTAGAGACCTGGAGCTACCGCAGACCAGAGCGATTCCAGTCGGAGTACTACATTCCCCGGGAAGAGGTCCGGCAATGGAGATATCCCGTGATCGGAGCTGGCGGAGAGAGGGGGCCGGCTAGGGCCGAGAATCTTTTACCAGCCACGATCAATTGCCCTCTGTGCGGTGACCTTGTAAGGGGGAGGGACGAGGACGATCTTTCCGACCGGCTCCATGACCACATGGCCGATACCCACGACATCCGTCCCAAGATGTACGCGCGGTACCGGACCTGAGCATCAAACCTCTTCCATTTTTCTGCTAAGTATTATACCTAGCTGGCTCGCATGGTCCTACGTTAATATGACCTCGATTACGATGCCCGATATGCAGAGCCGCCATCACCGGGGACGGGGAGGCCGCACTCACCCATGGTCTCCGGGACCATATGGCCTCGACGCATGAGATCAAGGACCTTTGCGAGATGAACGAGAGGACCATGCCCCAGAATCGTGAGACCAGCTCATCGCCCCAGGATCGGGGACCGGAGGACTGGGAAAAAATAAAGAAAGGAGCGACCCCATCCGAGATGGAGATCGGCGAGGACGTGGAGCAGAGCGTCCTATGCCCGTTCTGCGGTTCCCGGGTGTTCGGCCACGACGGGGATGACCTTTCCAACATGTTGCATGATCACATCGAAGATGTCCACGATCTCAAACCGACCCGGATCATCCCCCGGCTTAAATTCTGATCAGAGCTTCCTGATCACCGGGCTGGGGGTACGGAACTCGCCGTCCCAATAGATCAGAGTGTCGGTGCGGTCATAGTCCTGGGCCACGTCGGTATGGACGACCTTGCCCATGTACCAGATGTGGTCCCAATCAGCTCGATCGACCTGTTCCAGCTTCTTGACCTCGATGTTCAGGGGGCACTCCACGATGCTCGGCGATCTGATCCTCTTGCCGGGCTGAGGGGTCAATCCTACCTCGGAGAATTTGTTCATCCTGCTGCCCGATTGTTGGCCGCATTTGATCACCTGCTCCAGGATGTCCTTGCCCGGCACATTGAGGGAGAAATCCTCGGCCTCCTCGAGCAGCTTGTAGCTGAACCTAGAGGACTTGATACCGATCCCGATGATGGTCGGGTCGATGGAGAACACATTGAACATCCCGATGGTGGTGACGTTGTGCTCCTTCTCTCCTACCGCAAGCAGCATGACCGGGGCCGGCGGTAGTTGCATGACCGCTTCTATCGTCCCCATGTCCAGCTTCAGTTTCTCCTCGCTCATGGTAACTCCTTAATATAATGAACCGGCCAGCTAATAATAACCTGCCCTTACTAGTGCGGTCATTGGCAGGAGCGGCAAGCTGCCAGGACGGCGCCGTAGTCCGGCTGGATGGCATGGTCCGGAGCAGTCCAGGCGTACTGGACCTTCCGGTTCACGCAAATGACGAAGACCGACCGCTCGGCATGGCCGGCCAGGAAGCGGCCGTCCGGGGTGAGGACGCCATAGCGCGAGGAGACCTGACCGCCAACATCGCTGAGGAGCCCCCATTCTATGTTCATCTGCTCCTTCCAGGCCCGATGGGATGTCGTCGAGTTGACCGAGATCCCAAGGATATGCGCACCCGCCCCTTCGATATCCTCGATGATCTCCTGGAAGGCTTTCATCTCCATGGTGCAGATGACCCCCCAGTCCGTGGGATAGAACACCAGCACCACCGTGCCCCTCCTTACCTCATCGGTCAGTCGAACGGTGCGTTCGGACGCCTCAGGCAGCTCGAAATCGGGGGCGGTATCCCCCACCATTACATGTTCCATCGGGCTAGGCCACCTCGCGGGCCCTTTCCGGCTCGTCGGGAGGGAGGTTCATCATCCTGCGCCAGGTCCGGCGGTCGACATGCTTGATATCTCCCTTCTCATCGTAGTAGTGGATCTGATAGTAGAACAGCCACCAATTATTGAGCTCAAGCAGCTTCATGCGGGTCTTCACCGCCTTCTCCTTGGGGACCACCACGACCAGGCGGCTCTTGGCCTGGAGCACTCGTGCATACTCGATCATACAGTGGGGATCGGAGAGGGTAACATCAGTCTCTACGAACTCCTTGCTCACCACGAAACGGTCCTGGCAGGCGGTGATGACCCCTCTGCCCTTGCAGATCTCGTAGGAGACGGTGGCGTCAGGATAGATCTCCGTGATCTCCCGTTGAGCATCTTTGGCCCGTTTCTGGGTGACTGCCTCGACGATCTCCTTGCCCGCCACGGCAGAACAACGATTTCTATTGTATATAACGATAAAGCCAACAACCTTCGCCATAGCTGGAATAGATAGCTGGGAACCAACCATTATTAGAGGTGGCCGGATTGGGGGTCGATGGCTCGTCGGAGGAGACTGAGGATCACCCCGGTGGTGTCGGCCTTCGTGTGGGGCGTCCTCACCGGTCTGGGCATCGACCCGACCCAGATGATATTCGAGACCACTCTCAAGCAGCTCGGCCCCTATGTACAGGTAGCCTCGGTCATTCTATTCCTGGTGGTCATCTATTTTTCGTACAGCTGGATCATTGAAGGAATACAGCGCTCGAGGAGGGCCTTCCGGATTGCCGGGGCCGTTGGGATCGCCGCCATGGTCCTGGCGTTCCTCTCCGGGCTCTTCATATTCACCTGGGACAAGGCGGCTATCGTTATGGTGATCGCCGTGATCGCCTGGGTCTACGCCATCTGGAAATAAAAAATGAACCGGCCCGCAGGCCGTAAGGTTTCACTGGCTGTCGATGATCTTGATCAAGTGGTAGCCGAACTCGGTCTTCACCGGGCCGACGACCTCGCCCTTTTTCGCGGCGAAGGCAGCGTCCTCGAACTTCTTGACCATCTGGCCTTTTCCGAAGGTTCCCAGGTCCCCGCCCTTGTTCTTGGAGGGGCATGTGGAGTACTCCTTGGCGATGGTCTCGAACTTCTCGCCGGACTTGATCCGGGCCAGGAGCTCGTAGGCCTTGTTCTGGTCCTTTACTAGTATGTGCGCAGCATGAACTTTGGTGGTCATGAGGTCATGGCAGACCTGAACCGGAATAAATAGCTTCGGTCGATCTCTCTCAAACCGTGGAGATGTCGGTTATGTAGCCCCTTTGTTGATTGATCATATCCTTGATCTCCGCAACGCTGGGCACTCGTCCTTGAACCACCAATTTTCCGTTGATGAACAGGGCGGGCTGGGACATCACTCCTCGCCTCTGCGCCTCCGAGGGGTCCTGCAGCTTATCGACCTCCGGGCTCAATCCCAGCTCTTCCAGGGCAGCATGGGTCGCCACCTCTATTAAGCGACATTTGGCGCAACCGACCGAGAACACTTCGATCTTCATATTCTCACGATCTAGGATTGTTCCGCCCTAATAAATAACATCGACCGGAAAGGGGAGAAAGGATTATCGCTGTCTCCGCATGTTCCGGCGTGATGGTCCGCTCTCTTTTCCGCCTGGTGACGAAGCACATCGGACCCACCTACGCGTTGCAAGAGATACTCTATGGGTTGATCATGGCCTTGGGTACCATCAGTACCGTGTCGATCGGGATCGGCCTGGATTCCAACTCCAGATATACGCTGATCGTAGCGGCAGTGGGTGTTAATATCACCTGGGGGCTGGCGGACATGATCATGTACATGCTCACCAAAAACTTCGACCGGATGAGGCATCAGCAGTTGGCCGACGCCATCATCAGCGAACCGGACGAGGACTGGCCGCTGGATGTGATCGAATATGATCTTTCCGATACGATAGTGGAGACCCTTGACCCCGCTGACCGCCATCGCATCTATCGGGATATAATGGACTCTGAGTCCCGGGCGGTCGGCCGCCCCCTCCGGTTCAGCGTGGGTCATTTCTATGGGGGGTTGGCCTGCCTCCTCATCACTATCCTGGCAGCATTGCCCCTGGTCGTCCCATTGCTGCTCATCACCTCGCTGTCCCTGGGATTGAGGGTCGCCTCCCTCCTAGCTGTTGGCCTGCTGTTCCTGGCCGGCTATCTATGGGCCCCCTATGCCGGCCTCAGGAAGGAGTGGGCCGGCCTGGGCATGATGGGTGTGGGTGCGGTGATAACCCTGGCAACACTTGTACTGGGTGGTTGAAGCCCTTACAATTATATCTTCGGGCCTCATTCCTCCCTTCTGATGTGGAAGCAGCTGGACATCGAGCAGTGGAGCGTCAGCCGGCGAGGTAGTCTATCGGAGGTCCGCCCACCGGTCGAGGAGATCATCGCCCAGGTCAGGGAAAGAGGGGACGAGGCCCTTTTCCAGTTGACCCATAAGTTCGATAAGGTCCAACTCGATCACTTGCGCGTCTCGAGGTTGGAGATCGAGGAAGCCTACCATAAGGTGGACTCCTCGCTGGTGGATGCGTTGAGGCGGTCCAAGGCCAATATCGAGGCGTTCCACCGGATGCAGCGGCCGGCCGATCTGTGGACCAGGGAGGTCGCCCCTGGCCTGGTACTGGGTGTCAAGAACACACCTCTGGATCGCATTGGTATCTATGTTCCAGGAGGACGCGCCTCGTATCCATCGACGGTCCTGATGTGCGCCATCCCGGCCAAGGTGGCCGGGGTGGTCAACGTTGTCATGTGCACACCTCCGCCAGTGAATCCGCTGACCTTGATCGCCGCTGACATCGCCGGGGTGGACGCCATTTATACAGTGGGCGGGGCGCAGGCCGTGGCGGCCATGGCCATGGGTACGAAGAGCATCTCTCCGGTCCAGAAGATCGTCGGTCCCGGGAATGTGTATGTTACCACGGCCAAGATGTTGCTGCGGGATATGGTGGAGATAGACTCACCGGCCGGACCGTCAGAGATCGCCATCCTGGCCGACTCCTCGGCGGACGAGACGTTCATCGCCGCCGATATCCTGGCCCAGGCGGAGCATGACCCCAATGCGGCCTGTGTCCTGGTGACCACCGACGAGGTGTTGGCCGGAAAGGTCGGCCGTGAAGTGGAAAAGATGGCCGCTCGGGCCGAGCGAAAGGAGATCGTCAGCAAGGCATTGCTCAACTCCGGCTATGTTCTCGCTAGAGATATCCATTCGGCCATCGAGCTGGTCAACTACATCGCTCCGGAGCATCTGTCCATCCAGGTCAGCGATCCGCTGGCGGCGCTCCAAGGCATAAGGAATGCCGGTTCCATCTTCGTCGGCAAGTACGCCGCAGTGGCACTGGGCGATTATGCCTCCGGTACCAATCACGTGCTTCCGACGGCCGGTTATGCGCACGTGCATTCCGGTCTGGATGTCGCCCACTTCATGAAGCGGTCCTCGGTACAGATCGTTGAACGGGAAGGGCTGGAATCATTGAGCGAGACGGTGGAGGCATTGGCCAAGGCCGAGGGCCTGCATGCCCATGCCCGTTCGGTTCGCCTCCGCCGAGAGAGCTCACCGTGAGACGGTGCGCCTGAACAGAGCGGTGGTGGCGGTCAAGGTGACCGCCCCTACTGCGATGATGACCAGGAAGCAGGCCCCTATCGTGGCCCAGTCAAAGCCGGTGATTATGAGGCTATGCAGTGCATTGGCCACATAGGTCACTGGGTTGTAATTGGACACTGTTTGCACCCATTGCGGGAGAAGTTGTTCCGGCATGACCGCTGTGGAAAGGAAGAGCAGAGGGAGTGTCGTGAGTAGGCTGATCAGCAGGGTCGATTCTGAGTTACCGGTGGCGAGCGCAATGAAGGTCGATATGCCCGACCAGGCAATGCCGAAGGTGAGAGCGATGATCAGGATGAGGACCACTCCGCCGATGCCCGTTATGACCGTTACACCGACCAGATAAGCAAGCGTCAGGATGATAAGTGATTGTATAAGGATCCGGAAACCATCACTGAAGACCTTTCCCAGAAGGATGGAGGAACGGTGGATGGGCGCCACTTTCATCTTATCCATGAAACCGGACTCCAGGTCATCGACCATCCCGATGCCGGACTGGAGGGCGCTGGTGAGGACCGTCTGGATTATCACCGCGGCAGTGAAGAAGGTGATATAGGATGATGTTCCAGTGATCTGCGCGAAACCTGGAATGTTGGCCACCGCCTGGAACGCTTGAGTGAATAGCAGGAACCACACCAGGGGCTGGACCAGAGAGAAGAACAGGAAGGTGGGCCGGCGAAAGATCTTACGCACCCATCGCCGGAAGATGGCATATGTTTCCGTTAAGGCGCCCTTCCAGCTCATGTTCTTCTCCTCGCTCCCGGTCGGCGTGAAGGCATGGGGCGGGCCTCTTCGACCCTCAGCTTCCGGCCGGTGAATTTCAGGAACACGTCGTCTAGGGACGGCACGGCCAGGGTCAGCCGCTCGATCCTATGTCCTTCCTCGTCCATGGCCCTGACCAGCTGGGGGATGATGGCCGGTCCGTTCTCCGCGTAGATTATCAATCCACCCTGGCAAAGAATGCCGTTCTCGCAACCCCTGACCTCCTTGACCCCGGGCATGCTCCTCAATAGGTCGATGGTCCCTTCGAGCGGTGGCGCAGCTCCCTCGGCGAAGGCTAACTGGACCTGGTCGGCACCTATCTGGGCCTTTAGCTCTGCAGGCCTGCCCTGGGCCACGATCTTGCCGTGATCGATGATGCATAGACGATCGGCCAGCCGGTCCGCTTCCTCCATATATTGAGTGGTGAGGAAGATGGTCATCCCGTCCTGGTTCAGCTTCCGGATGTACTCCCACACGACCGATCGGGACTGGGGATCGAGCCCGGTGGTCGGCTCGTCCAGGAACAGCAACTTGGGCCGGGCGATCAGGGCAGTGCCCAGGTCCAACCTTTTCCGCATCCCCCCCGAATAGGTACCAGCGCGCCGGTCTGCCGCATCCTCCAGACCGATCGTCCCGATGACCTCCTCGACCCGGGGGGCTATCTCCGCTCGGGCGATATGGTGGAAACGACACTGAAGCTCTAGGTTCTCCCGGCCGGTAAGGTCATCGTCCAGACCGACCTCTTGAGATGCATAGCCAATGATCGACCTGACATCGGTGGCCTGCTCCTCGAGGTCCATTCCGTCGATCTCCGTCCTTCCCGATGTCCGCCTCAGCAAGGTCGTGAGCACCTTGATGGTCGTCGACTTGCCGGCCCCGTTGGGCCCCAGGAAGCCGAATATCTCGCCCCGGCGGACCGAGAACGAGATATCGTCCACCGCCCTCAGTTCGCCAAAGGACTTGAGAAGGTGCTCGACCACCACAATGTCGTCGGCGCTCACGGTCCTACCTGCTCATGGCAGAACCACCAATCCAGGCAGCCCTGCCTCCCCTTACGCTGTTCGGCCTCGGCCTCATTGGACGGGGCGTGGAGAAGTACATCGGACCCTATGAACTCGTTCTCGGGCCAGTTGGCCGGCGTCGCTACATGGTGCTTCTCCACGATCTGCAGGGCCCGCATCATCCTCAGCAGTTCCTTGAGGTTACGGCCGACCCCCTTCGGATAGTACATCAGTGACCGTACCTCCCCTTTTGGATCGACCATGATGATCGCTCTAATAGCTCCCTTTCCCGAGGCTGGATGTATTGCCCCTAAGGCCCGGGCGGTGTCCCCGAACGGATCGGCGATGATGGGGAAGGTCGATCTTTACCCCAAGCTTGTCCTTGATCCACTGCGCCCATATGATATGCGATTGGACCTGATCGATCGACAGACCAATGAGCTCGCAGCCCAGTTCCTTGAACTCCTCGTGATGGAGGGCGAAGGATGCGAACTCGGTTGTGCAGACGGGGGTGAAGTCCCCGGGATGGCTAAACAGCATGAACCATTTTCCTGCGAAGTGCTCGGGCAAGATCAATTGACCATGGGTGGTGGTGACCTCCATACGAGGAAATGGCTCCCCTATGCAAGGTATCTCCACCCTGGTCCCGTTGTTCTGTGAGCTTGGTCCGATCATGGGTATCCTCAAATGATTCAACCGGTTCTGATAGTTCTTGAGCTTTCGCTCCAAAGGCCACAAGTTTCGAGTACCGGACCGATCATGACTGCCAGGGAGAAGATGGTCGATCTCAGGGATCTCGAAGGGGCGATGCTGGTATGGAAACAGGTAACGGCCGAGCACCGTTTCTATGAGCTGAAGGACGGGGATGTGCGACTTGCATCCTTGACCCTTTCCCGGAGCATTCGGTACCTTGGCCGAGGGAGAGTTCGAAAATTGCAGGTATACCTTCAAGCGTACTGGGTTCCTGCATCCGCGGGTCACCATTCGCCGCCTTGGTTCGGAGGAGAACCTGGGCCTGGTCCGCTTGACCCTGGGAGGGAACGGCACTCTGGAGTTCACCGACGGGAAAAGGTACAGTTTCCACCGCCTTTCCTTTTGGACCAATCGCTGGGGCTTCTCTGACGAGCAAGGCAACCTGCTCTTGAGCATGCGCATCCACACCCCTTTCGTGAGGCATGATGGGGAGGTAGTACTGGAGGCGGGCAAGGGGGACCAGTACACCTCGATAATGATACTGCTCGGCTGGTACATGATCGCTCAGATGGCCGAGGAAGGAGAAGATCGCCGCGGTGGGCGCCGCCGGCAATATTCTCCATTGAGGTGTCGCTATGCCACAGATGTTCGGGAGCTCGGAATGGATCAGACCCCAGGCCTGGAAGCTCGACTGGGAACTGCTCAAGGACGGCCAGGTCGTCGCCACCATGTCCTCCCCAGGCTGTTCGGAACCGCGGTGGCGGCCACGTTCGGCGAGGATATGTTCTCCCTGAGGAAGGGCGGGCTGAGGAAGCCGTGTGCGGTCATTCGGGAGCTGCAGGAAGAGGGTGACCTCGCCGTGCTGGAGTTCGATTTCATCGGGAAGGGGACCATCACCGCGGGCACCTCCCTTTATCAATGGGAACGGATCGGCGAGGGTGAGCAATGGACCCTTTCACAGGAAGGCCGGGGCATCATCTTCACTTTGGCCCGCGATACTCGGAGCAAGTACCCCACCGGAAAGGTCGAGGTCGATATCGGAGATCCTTTCCTGCCCCCCCTGCTACTGCTGACCTGGTTCATCGTGTCGACCTCTGAATGCTGAGGCCAGGTCCGTCCGGTGTGATTCTACATCCTCACTTGGAATGCTGTAATCGCCCTGTTTCCCACCTTATTTCCCAATAGAAGGGGGAGTACAAAGGGACCGAGGCCCAGAAACAGATCCTGCGGAGCCTCTAGGAGTCCTATCCCATAAAGGTCGACGAGATCGTACTGATCGCCGCGGCCCAGTAACCGATGAAGGATGTCCCTACCGACCAGACATCCGGGGATCTGCGCGAGCTCAGGGGCCAGGGGTTGATCGAGGGATCGGCGGTAAGAGCGCCTTCGGGCAGACCGGTACCTATCGATTCAGATATCCCCGGCTGGGATCGAGTATTTGCAGTCAATGGGGGAGAAGGGCTCCCGGGCTCCTGGTGTTTCGGCCAGGGAGATCTAGTCCCGCCTGATGGAAACCTACGACCGGATCAAGGCCGATATGGAATCGATGCGGCAGAACCCGGAGAGCTCTCCGACGGCCTTGGGGAAGGGCAGGGGGGGCAGTCCTTTCTAGCATCGCCGAATATGATCAGGTGATCAGTACCTACTTCGTGCGGATCATCGAGACCTTAGGGGCGTTCATGGGCATACTCGTCATCCTGGTAGTGGCCATGATGGGACGCACGGCCAACTCGTTGACCGTCACTGGGGGAACGGCCATGCACAAGATCGTCGTCTCCTTGGTGTCCTTACTGGGGATATTGGTCATCGTGATCGTCATCCTGTTCTATGCCGTCCGGGAGCGGTCATTGAAGATGCCCCCGACCGAACCGTTGACCATGTCCGAGTAGCTGACCCATCAGGCTGGGGACGATATCAAAATCGAGACCCTGGGGTAGCAGAGTTATATTATCCAATGGCGGTCGATACTTATGAACGGCAGTGTCGGGAACACTGAGATCTCGACCTTGAACAAGGACGGCGAGAAAGAACAACGGCCAAATCCTCACCCTTCCACGCCGGTCCTGGACGATCTCGCTCGGTTCAAGGGATGCAGGGTCATGGTGTTCTCCCCCCATCCACATGATGACGTGCTCGGCTGCGGTGGTACGATCCGTTCTCTTTTCGAAAAAGGGTGCAATATCTTGGCGATATACATGACCGACGGCCGGTTCGGCTCACCCGCTCTACCCTTGGAGGAGGTCGCCCCTATTCGCCGGTTGGAAACGGTCAACTCGGCCACCGTGCTTGGTATCGGCAATCTGCAGTTCCTCAATCGGCCGGACCTCGGGCTAATGTGCGACAGGACCACCGTCAGAGAGGCCAGGGAGGCCGTGGATGCTTTCTCTCCGACCCTTATATTCACACCCGGCCGGGAGGACGGACACCCCGACCATCGGGCCGCCTCGCGTATCGTCCAGGCTGCCACCGCCGGGGAAGATATCGCCGTGCTCCAGTATGAAGTGAGAACGGCCGGGCGTCCAGACCTGGTTGTCGATATCACCGGTACGATGGTTTACAAGGAGCGGGCGATCCGGGAACACCGCTCCCAACTGGATACCGAAGACTATCTCCACAGGATCAAGGGGCTCAATTCTTATCGCTCCCTCGGACAAGGGCCAGAGGTCCGCTTCTGCGAGGCGTTCTCCTTCCCGCCAGACTAAAAGATGATAGGGAAGGCAGTACTGTAGATCCCTATGGCGCTTGGTACCTGGCTGCCCCCCTCCTCAAAGAGGCTGACCGGCACAGACCGCGTCCGACACGACCTCGACAATGCGTTGCCCAGACAGGATAGATTATTGATGGTCCGGACAGATACCATGCTCGATGAGCGAGCGATCAATAGGGCAGAAGTTGCATCTCAAGCCTGGACAGAGGCGCTCCCTCTCATCACCCCCGGGGAGTTTTTCGACAAGCTCAGAGGGCCTTTTCCACGGCGCCATGGTCAACGAGGTCGAACCGGCGGCCATGGTCCTGGCGTTCATCAAGGACCGGGCGCACCTCGAACGGGCGGCCCCCCAGCTTAAGCGGCCCATGGACATGGGCGCCGCTCTCTGGGTCGCCTTTTCAAAGACCTCATCCGGAATACCCACGGCCAACAACGGGAATAAAATATGGGGGTGGGCACAGACCAATGGGATGGATGCCGTCGCCAATTGCTCGATCGATGATATCTGGCCCGTTGGAAGACTAAAGGTGCAGTGATCCGGGATGGCTCAACCCGCTCGGAGCCAGAGGGGCGCATGGGATAGGGAATATTCAAAACCGGACCCCCTATGGAAGGGACCGTCGGGGGGCGACATGCCCTCGCTCAAAGGGAAGAGGGTCCTAGAGCTCGGCTGCGGTAACGGGAAGACCGCGGCAGCCCTGGTCCGGTCGGGAGAGGAAATCGTGGCGGTCGACTATTCCAGGAAGGGCTTGGAGGCGTGCCGCCGGGGGCTAACATACAATAATCTCCTCCTGGTGGAGGCGGATGTCCGTAACTTACCCTTCACCGATGCAACCTTTGATCAAGTGGTGGCTTTCCATGTCCTGGGACATCTGCTGAAGGACGAGCGCAGAGGTGCGGTCGAGGGGATCATTCGGGTCCTGCGCCCCGGCGGCGGTCTTCTGATAAAGGTCTTCTCCAGCAACGATATGCGGTGCGGTTCCGGAGAGCGGACCGAACCGGGAACCTATGTCAAAGGAACGGGGATATCGTGCCATTACTTCGATGCGGCCGAACTGACCGACCTATTTCAGGATCTCCATACGGTGGTCCAAGAGGAGGTACGGGTGGAAAAGAGATATGATGGCGAGAATAGGGTCAGAGCGGAGTGGGTCGGCGCATATCAAAAACGTTAACAGTTGCGGCTGACCACAAGCGGTCCGGTGGGGTTCATCCATATCGGGACAGTGAAGTGGTCCTGCCACGAGGCCCTGTCCCGCTCGGTCGGATCGACAAACTTCGCCTCTATCTGCCGGTGGGCCAACTTGCCTTCCAGGATATGGCTGGCCTCATTATCGCGATGAACACCCTGGAGAGGCCATTGTCCCCCGATAGGACCATGGCCAAGCTCATTGGCCAGACCACGCAGCCCATGGTCCCCAGAACATTCCCTAAACCCATCGGTCACTTGTTCATCCCGCGATAAGATTATCCTTTCAATATCTGTAGGGCGTCATGAAAATGCCGATCGATCATCCCTTGATGATCTTTCTTTCCTTTCCCGGCAGCTTCCGCAGTTTCCCGTTGTCCAGGGCCCATTGGAAGTTCTCCTTCTCGGATGGGGCGACCAGGACCTTGTCGCCGGTGGCGTACTTGACCTTGGAGACCCAATCGGTGAAGCCGGAGATCACTTTGTAGACCTCAGCCTCTTCCACCAGGTCCCGACCGGAACGGGCCCCTTTGTACTGCGAGTAGTTGCCCTTGAAGAGGGTCAGAGTGCCATCGCGCATCTCGGCCACCTCGTTGCATACCGAGTCTAGAAGATAACGATCATGGGTGATGATGATGAACGTGCCGGGATACTCGGCCAGGGATATCTCGACCGCATGCTTGGCCATCAGGTCCAGGTAGTTGGTCGGCTCGTCCAGGACCAGGAAGTTGATGTCCGATGAAAGGAGGAGAGCCAGGGCGACCCGGGCTCGCTCCCCCCCCGACAGGGTGGAGATCGGTCTTTCCGTGTCCTTTTGGGTCATCATGAATCGGTACAGGAAAGCCCGGGCCTTGGCCCGGGCATCTCCCACTAACGATTTGTTGATCTGCTCTAAGGAGGTGAGCTTGGGGTCCATCAGGTCATGTCCCTGGGCGAAATAGCCGATGCGGGCGCCGGGTGCCACCCAAAGCTCACCCTTGGAGGGGAGCTCGCCGAGGATGGCCTTGATCAGAGTGGTCTTTCCCGCACCGTTCGGCCCGAACAGGCCGATCTTGTCCCCGGTGTCTATGTCCAGGTCGAGATCGTTGAAGATCGTCTTCCCGGCCCGGGTGACCTTGAGCCTCCGGGCGATGACCATGTTCTTGCCGGACTTCTGGGCTGCATTGATATCGATGGTCAGGTCCTTCTTTTTATCGGGAGCTTCCTTGACCTCCATCCGTTCCAGCATCTTGAGCCGGGTCTTGTGGGTTGACGAGAACCACAACGCACGGTGCTGCTCGTCGGCGATCTTGGCCTGCCGCTCCCGCTCCTTGAGATTCTTGTCAAACTCCTTTTGTTGCCGTTCGAGCTCCATGGCCTTCTTGTCCACGAACTGGGAGTAGTTGCCGGGGTAATGCCTGATCTTCGCGTTCTCCAGCTCATATACCTGGGTTACGGTCCGGTCGAGGAAATATCGGTCATGGGAGACGATGAGGACAGCGCCCTTGAAGTTCAGAAGATAATCCTCCAGCCACTCCACGGCGTCGATGTCCAGGTGGTTGGTCGGTTCATCCAGAATGAGCAGATCGGCCTTATCTGCCTGGCTCAGAACCTTGGCCAGCATGACCTTGGTCCTTTCCCCCCCGCTCAGTTCAGCGACCTTACCCGCCATCTTGTCCTCGATCCCGAAGGTCTTGAGATGTTCCAGTGCCCTCTCGGCATCGCTCTTAGATTGGGGTATAGCCCCTTCCTGGAGACGGGCATACTCTAGCGATATCTCGTTCCAGTCCAAGCCCAGGGGCAGTTCTCCCGAGGTCATGATGGTCTCCAGTTCTTCCATGCGCTTCTGGGCCGCGGTCTTCTGGCCCGAGCTAAGGGTCTCATGGACGGTGGTGTCGGAATCGAAGGTAGGGAACTGGGAGAGATAGACGATCTTGTTGGTGCGGACGCTGAGCTCGCCCGAATCGGGGCGGACCTCGCCGTTGATCATCTTCAGCAGGGTGGTCTTGCCGGCCCCGTTGGGCCCTACTAGTGCGACGCGGTCATTATCGTTGACCTGCATCGAGATGTTCTTGAGGAGGTCCTTGGGACCGAAGGCCTTGGAGACGCCCTCCAGGCGTACAAGCATGCAGGCGCCATGCGGGCCATGTGGCTTAAGCTTTACTTATCGGGCAACTTTTTGAGCATTGAGAGCGCTCGGAAGGTGGTCCATCTGGAGGGCTTCCCGGCCCGCTCGAAGGTCACCAGGAACCGGCCGGTGAAGAAGCGCTCCATCGGCCACCGGCCCTGCCCGTCCTGCTTGGCCAGGATCATTTCCAGGGCCTGGACCATCCGCTCGTCCCGGCCGGTCGTCCGGGCCAGGACGTCGAGGACCTCCACCAGATCGGTGTTCCACATAAGGGGAAAACCGAATCGGGTCCATTCCGGACGGACCTTCTCCTCGTCCCCGGCCGGCAGGCACCTGTCCTTGACGTTCTCCGCCAGGATCGACCGGGCCATCCGGGTCCTTTCATCGGTGAGGTTCGGCGGGATCTCGGCCAATGCCTTCAGGACCTTGACCGCCCCGGAGCGGCAGCGGACGCATCTCTTGCGGACCTCGATATTCTCCTCCGCCAGCCCCCGCAGGTGGTCATAGGTGGCGAGCATGCGGGGGTCCTGGCCGAATCCTGACCGGACCAGGGCGTAGGCCATATTGGCGGTGAGGCAGGGAAGGGGTTCCAACCTCCCTCCATCGGGGCCTCCGAGGTGAGTGAAACCGCCATCGCTCCTTCTTGACCATCTCAGCACGAACTCGCCCGCCCTTAGGACCCTTCCGTCCGCCGGGTCGGCGGCTAGATCTGCCAGGAGGATGAGGTTCCATACTGTGCCCTTGTACTTGGAGCGGACATAGAAGTCCTCTTTCCGGCCCCAGTGGCCCCCGGCCTCCTGCTTCGACAGTATCGTGGCCACCGGTCCGGACCTCATGAGGGCCTTCCTCGCCCCCAGTGCTTCGGTACTATCGGCTGGAACATCCATCAGCTCCGTAAGCACCCGGTATCGAAGGGAGGGGTCGTCGGACTCCAGCAGCCACTCGGTCGGGTCTGAGCTGAGCAGGGC
Organism: Methanomassiliicoccaceae archaeon; assembly: GCA_963728405.1. GTDB lineage: Archaea > Thermoplasmatota > Thermoplasmata > Methanomassiliicoccales > Methanomassiliicoccaceae > UBA6. The sequence continues at coordinate 317,001 of CAVSJV010000002.1, forward strand.
AAGCCAATCTCTCACGATAGTGCAACGTTATGCGGGAATATGAATGCCTCCATCGGCCCTGCGGACCATAACGAAAACAACCACACCTTTGGCCGACGGTAGCTTGCCGTTCGTGTGCAAGGCCCTCCCGGTGGAAGATAAGCCCTTGCGCTGCGTTTAACGATCGGGGTGCGCCGCCACCAGACCGCCTGGCAGTTCCATCTAGGCTCCTCCATCCCATTACGGGTATCGATGGTATCGGACCCTAGCAGTGTTCAAGGACCGTTCGTCCCTTATGGCGCGGGGGGACCGAAAGGGTCAAATCTAAAAATCTTTGTTGACATAGCGAGACAATGAAGATCAAGCGGTGTGAACTATTTGCTCACGTGAAGAGCTTCGAGGGCAAGAACAGTATGGAAGGTTTCCTCAGCTTCATCGATTCACCGGTGCGCGACCTCAGGGTGATCAAGATGCCAGAAGGCCGCATCAGGCTGAAGTACATCGACTGTGAGGATAACATCCATCGGATCGACATCGGTCCCAATGAGGAGGAGGAGATAGACTTCCCCCTGGATAGAAAGATCATTGAATAAGATCGCCCGGTAACATCAACGGTCGGGTCGACCGGACCATCTCCTCAGGTGGGGCCTTCCACATGGCCGACAGTATGGCTTATCGAGGGTTGGCAACTCTCGCAATAAGCGCGCAACCGCATCATGAACTCCCGGAACTTGGCCTCGGTCCGCCATTGCCTTATGCCTTCCTCGCTCTCGAACGGCCAGGAACAGAAGAACCGCCGGGGCTCCCCGAATCCTGTACAAGGGTCCCTTCCAACGCCCCTGCCCTTATTTCCGCGGCCCATGTGGCGAAATCCTGCCAGGCGGAAATGAATTCCCCCTCCCTCCCGGGCTTGATCATCCATATCGCGATCGAGTAGTTACCTGCCGGTTTCGAGCGCTCCACGAGCCCCCCGTTAACGATAGTAAAACGTGTCTATCATTTGATAACTTTATTCTCAGGTCGATTCCTAAAAGAATTAACGGCCCTGGCCAGACCATAATGATTTAATCCTGTGACATCCAGTCCAGACCATGCAACTGTGAGCTCCATGCTCCCAGAGAACCCATAGTGGACCTGGCCATATTGCTGGAAGAGGCCCTTCAGGAAGGGGAGGAAGGCTGGTATTCAGGGGATCAGGTAATGGACCTTCATCGGCTGAAGCAGCGTTTGAAGGAGCAGGAGGCTTTGCTAGATGGGGTTCTGGCCAGGGTCCGATTACAAGGTACTGCGCTCGTGCTCACCACGCCTCAGAAAAAGGACCTGAGGAGGGAGGCCGTTGGCCTGGTAAATGTCTGCATGAACATATTGCAGGCCAGCCAGCTTCTCGATCCTGAGATGGACCTCTAGCTTTGGGCATTGTGAAGTGCTTCGCCCGTTCAGGCGGAGCTCCTTGCACCATCCTGATGGCATGTGATATCATCGCATATGTTCGTAAAGGCGGTCTATCCGCAAGCGTGAGTTCCGGTCGGTCCGACCGTACCTTCTGTAATCCTCGGTCGAGGATATTGAACGAAGTGTCACCTCCTCCTTTGTCGACGGGGTCTCCCTTTCCTGCTCTTGTCAGGGCAGATGGGTGATCGGTGAGCGATAGTGTCAGAGCACCGAATTTCCTTATGAATTTCGTATACGAACGTCGAACGGAGAGGGTAGTGAAAGTGCTCGAGATCGCTCCAATCCCCTAGCCATCGAAGAGGGCCTTCTCCTAGCTCGAAGATAAATACCGGCCGCTCCGAAGTTGTTATGGTAGAGGCCATGTTGGAAGAGCATCAACCGAATGAAAAGCATAGCCACGACCTAAAGATCATCGTGGAGGAGAGGGGAATCCTACCGTCGGAGACCTGTGAAGGTCCCGACTATACGCCCCAGATAGATATCGAGGGGCTGTGGGCCCCCTACCTGGCCATCGTGGTCGATGATCCCACCTCAACAGGGGGCTTCACTCACTGGCTGATCTGGAACATACCTGGAATTGTCCGGATTCCCCGCAACATCCCCAAGGCCATGGAGATATCGTTCCCCATCTCTGCGCTCCAGGGCCGGAACTCCTTCGGAAAGATCGGCTACTCCGGTCCTTGCCTCCCGGAGGGAGAGGTCCATACCTATTCGGTTCGGGTCTATGGTCTGGACGGACGGGTGGACGCCAAGCCAGGGTCGGACCGCGAGGCATTCGAGAAGTTCCTCTCAGGACACATCGTCCAATACGGCCAGGCCGACGTTAAGTATGGTCGGAGGGCTCCGAGGAGCCCTTAGTTTAATCATCCCCTGGTCCATTCGGTGTTTCGGTAATGTGATGGAAGGCGAGCTGTCCTCGGACCTGAAGCAGCGGCTGGCGTCGATGAGTTCGGCGCCCTTCGCCCTGCATTGTGATATGGATACATTATCTGTGGGGGACGGGGAGGCGGTCGTCCGTATGCCCGTCGATGGTAAGTTGAACGCTCTCGGTACCGTTCATGGGGGCGCAATATTCTCCCTGGCCGACCAGGCCTTTGCCCTTGCGGCCAATGCCAACGGCGAGCCGCAAGTGGCACTGAGCGCTAGTATTAGCTATCTAAAGCCGGCCCGCGGCACCCTGATCGCTCAGGCCAGGAAGGTAGGGGAGAATAAGAGCACCTCGATTTATGAAGTCCTGGTGCGGGACGGCGGGGAGCTGGTTGCCATCTTCCAAGGCGTCGGTTACAAACTTCGGAAAACCGAGAAAAAGTAGATTAGCAGCGGCCTCAGAACGTTCCTGCATGAAGACCTGCATGAAATGCTTTGCAGAGAACGATCAACATCAGGTGATATGCCGGGCCTGCGGGAGCAAGGAATTCGTCATCAAGAAAGAGAGCCTGGTCCCTTGCAAATATTGTGGAGCGGACAATAAGGAAGGTGACCGGGAGTGCTACTCCTGCCGGCACTCTCTGGAGTGATGGGGCGGCCAACACTTTTATTGATATAAAATTTTTTTAAATGTCGAGGGGGCTGCCGTGCCCCTAACCCGTGATCGACCGGAAAAGTTAGACCTTCATCATCGTCTTTCCAGGATGTGTGGCTCGTAGCGACGGACCGGCCGGAACAGGTTATCATTCTCTTTAGAGAGGACCATGCCGCTCAGGACCAGGCGGGAGATGGAGTCACGTATCTCGTCGGCGGTGACCTTCTTGCGGAGCGCTTTCTTTAGGCCGGCGAATGAAACATAGTCCAGACCGATCTCGTTGACCCCTCGGTGGATCTCCCTGAGCACCTCCATGTCGTGCGGTCCTTGCCGATCGTGGGAATAGGAGACCCGGATGTCAGAAGCTACCCGGGACGGTCCTCCCGGTCTCGTGTAGTTCGAACGGAGGTCGGCGAAGAACCGGTACAGCTCCTTGAACCAGGAACGGCTGCGGTCGAGCATAGCCTCCTCCAGGCGGTCCTTGCGATATAATCGGCAAAGGGCCATGGCGATCTTGGCCAGTGAGTCCTTATCGAAGCTGATGTTGTAACCGGCATAGGCAGGGTCCCATTCCTCGAGGACCTGGCCCAGCAGCTTCTCGATCTGGACGAGCATGTCCTCAGTGATGACCGGCCGGAGCGCCAGTCCATACAGCTGGAACTCCAGGATGTCCGGGTCAGGGACTCGGCTCACCGGCCGGTAGGTGGCGTTGTAGATGATGGTCGGGATATGTTGCGGAAGGGGGTGGTGAGATGGGTCGACCATTTTCAGGTAGTTGTAGGATGCCTCTTCCACTGATCCAGAGGCGATGCGACGGCGCAGGGCCGAGAGGTCATCGATCGATCCAAGGAAGTCCATCTCGTAGTGGGAGTTGGGCCGGCTGAACTCCACCGGAAGGCTGACCTCGATCGAGCGTTTCAGTTCGTCCAGGACCTTGGGTGCTCCCGAAAGGTCGAAGGACTGCGAACCGATACCCCCTGGGCCGATGGCGGTGCGGGGACAGGACAGCAACTGGAGGGCAATGGACTTATCAAGATGGTCCAGCTCTCCACCCTTCCAGTTGCTCAATAGACGGGCCAGGAAATCATCGGTGTCCAAGTACGGCCGGGGCATGGGAACGCTGATCGACCGGGCTCCCGCCACCGAGTACACAATCTCATAGTCCTCGGCTAGGGCCGAACCCTTGGCCAAAGCTCCGACCCGGGCCATCTTCCCATCCACCGACAGCTCGACCAGGTCATCCTCGTTCAGGATCAGGTCGTCTGGCAACAGGTACGTCTTGGTTGGATCAGGCGGCAGGAACGGGCTCTTCCTCAGTTGGACCTTCCGTTGGCCCACGAAGCGGACCCACCCTGAATGCCCAGAGGACCCTATGACCTCTCTTTCGAACCCCGCCCAGGGGCCGTAAACCCGGTTCCTCAGGGATAATTGCGCCATCCGTATGGATATCTGGGGCGAGCATTAAAATGGTTGGCCAGCCACTTCCTTCGCTGAGCGGCCAAAATTATTAAGACCGCTCCTCCGCCCATTAGGTCCGAAGAGACATGGAACTGGTGGACCGAAGGATCGAGGATTATGTATATTCCCTCATTCCGCCCCTGGACGGGTTGCTGGATGAGCTAGAGGAAATGACCCTATCGAAGACCGCCCACCCCAATTTCCTTACCGGGAGAGTGGAGGGAGCATTGCTCAGGATGCTCGTACAAATGACCGGGGCGAGAACGGTTGTTGAAGTGGGCACCTATACGGGTTATTCAGCTCTGATGATGGCCTCGGCCTTGCCGGTCGACGGAAGGTTGTACACATTGGACATCGACCCGGACATGATGATCCTGGCTCAGAGCTATTTCTCCCGGTCGCCCTATGGCGAGAGGATCGTTCCCATGCTAGGAGATGCCCGGAGGACCTTGAACGAAGTGCCGGGACCGATAGATATGGCCTTCATCGATGCGGACAAGACATCCTATGAATATTATTACGAGGTCCTTCTGAACAAACTGCGCCCAGCCGGCCTCATTGCATTGGATAACACCCTGTGGTACGGCAGCGTCCTATCCCCTAGCGATGAGGATTCTAAGGCGATCGCCTCGCTCAACGAAAAGATATCCCGGGACGAGAGAGTGGAAGCTGTCATTCTTACTATGAGGGACGGAGTGACGTTGGTCCGAAAAAAATAGGCATACCGTGAGCCTCGCGGGATCGTGACTGGCAAGTGGAAGGGGCTCGGCCGGGCCGCTTCGGGGAGGCGGATGCATTACCACTGTGAACGGGACGGTCGTCATGATGGGGATCGATCTGAAGAGGGCGACGATCTCACTCTTCTCACCTACGAGAGCGGAGGCACAACCATGTACGTTTGGCTGCGGCTGTTACAGCCGGCAGCATAGACCATTTCAATTCATATTTTCAGGGCTACACTCAGCAGCGAACAAGCAACGAAGCTATGATGTCCCCCATCTACGGAGCTTGGGGCAGCAACACGACAAAGCGCGACCCTTTGGTATGGTCTCCGGGCACACGGTCCTCGATCCATATCCGACCCCCTGTTCCCAGGACGATGTTTAGGGCTAGGAATAGGCCCAGGCCTTTCCCCGGAGCCTTAGATGCACCTCGTTCGCCCTTTCTGAACAATCTGCCCTTCACCTCGTCGGGGATGCCGGGACCATTGTCGGTGACATCGACCCGGATATAGTCCTGCCCCTGGAGAACATAGGGGTGGACCGAGATGTCCACCTGGACCTTTTGGGTCGAGTGTTTGATGGCATTGCCGATCAGGTTGAAGAACAGGTCCCTCAATAGCTCGGTCCCGACCACTGTAGCATGGTCTATGGGGTGATAGACTATCTCCACCCTATTATCCTCTCTGGCCTTGGCCTGGTCGATGACCTCTCCGAGGACGGCGTTGAGATCGATGGAAGCTTTGTCCAGTGATAGGGACCTTGATTCCTGCACCTTTCGTATGGTATCGATCAGCTTGATCGATTCGTCCAAGGAGGTCTCGGCCCGTTCGAGCCAGCGCTCGAGTCGCTCATCCAGCCCTCCCGCATCATCCATCAACTGTAGATAACCTGAGACGGAGGCGAGAGAGTTGCTGATGTCATGGGTCAGTAGATCGATATAGAATTCGGCCCTTGCCTTGGCCTCCCCCAGCTCCCGCTCCAATCTTATCTGTTCGGTGATGTCCTGCTGGACCCCCACCCCCCCGATGGTCTCCCCCCTCTCATTTGTTATTGGCGCAGCGGAGTTGAGGATCGTTCCGGTCCGGCCATCCATCCGTTCGATGTCAATGACGGCCCCCAGTGTGGTCTGCCCATACTTGAGGGCCATGACCACCGGGCATTCGAGCACCGGTTCGCCGGTGTCCGCCCACCAGGCCTTTAGGCTGCACAGGTCCTCGATGTTCTCAGTAGGTATAGGGTGCCCTCCCCAGATCCTTTCGCGTAAGGCGTTAGATTCCAGCTCTTTGCCGTGGGCATCAGTGATCAGTATGCCCACCGGGAGGGTATCCATAATGGTCCGAAGCCGAAACCGCTCTTCCTGCGCCATCTGCTCCGACCGCTTGACCGCCTGATGGGCTTGAGCATTGGCGAGCCCGCTGGCGATCCTTTCCGCCGCAACCAACATCAAGGAGTTTTCCCGAGGGCTCTCGGGATGAGGGCCGAGCCAATCGACCTCCACCACGCCTCTGGCCTGACCAGCTATGTTCAAAGGTGCTTTAAGGACGGTCCTTTTCACGCTTCCTTCGCGGTCCCGGAGCTCATAGAAGACCGGCGAGTTGGTGTTGAGGGCCATGGTGTTGAGCATTCTCTCGGCATCCCGATACTCGGAGGAATCGATGCCCTGGCAATAGCCCACCTCCTTTTTTACGACCAATGCGCCCCCATCCTCCAGCATCTGGGCGGCCCGGTCGGCCTCCATCTCCGTCATTAGGGTCCTTAGCAACATTTCTAACAGCGATCCCGGGTCGAGAGTGGATCCCGCGGCGCTTGCTACCCTCTCTAGTGCGTGGAGATCGTTCTCCGTTCGTTTCCGTTCGATGGCGAAGAAGATGGAGCGGACCAGGCTGTTCGGGCGAATTTCATCCTTTATCAGGTAGTCTTGCACCCCGGCCTGGATGGCCCTCCGAGCGAAGATCTCATCGGCGCTCCCAGTCAAGATGACCACGGGGGTCGTCGGTACTACTTCCTGCACGGAGGCAACAGTATCGAACCCTTTGCTATCTGGAAGGTTCAGGTCCAGTAAGATGACCTTGAACCTTTCTTGGGAGAGGCGAGCCAGGGCGGGCGCTAGCCGGGGCTCGATATGCAGATCTAGGAATGGGTCTCCAGCCTCCTCCAGGGCCTCTTCCACTAGGCCGGCGTCACCAGGATTGTCCTCGATGAGGAGGATCTTCATCACCCCCTCCTTAGATCTATGCCTGAGCAGCTCCGAGATCATCTTCCCTACAATTACTTGGAGCAGGGCAGATTTAATGCTAATCAGATGAAAAGTCAAGACCGTGCTGAACAACGGGATACCTTTACCGGTCGATACGAGGTCGTGCATTAGTCTGGAGTGAGGCTGAATTGCCTTACGAGGGCCAGATCCGGACCTGGCGGTATCTATTTTTGCCTCTCAAGCATTACAATAATCGAGGAGATGACATGGACCACGAACAGAAATGGGACCTATCACAGCTCGTCAAGGATGTCGATACGGATCATATCATTGCTCAACTGGATCGGCTTGTCGCCGAAGCGGGAAGGTTCAGACAGAAGTACCAAGGCAAGATAGTTGCTCTTGATGCCGCTGGGTTGCTGTCCTTCTTCAACGAAAGGGACGCTCTCTACCTGAGATTCGAAGGAGATATGACGTACTGCCAGCTGTCGTACTCGGCCAATTCGACCGAAGTGCTGGCCAAGCGGTTGAACGATGCCGTGCGCAAGGCCGGCACTAGGGCCGGGCAGGAGATGGCCTTTGCCGATATCGAGTTCGGGGAGCTCCTCCGGTCCAAGCCCCAGCTGGTGGATGACCCCCTGCTGAAAGAATACCATCATTATCTGGAGAAGGTTTTGGCGCGGGTCCCTCATCTCCTTTCGGAGACGGAGGAGAGGCTGATCATGGCCAAGGACCAGAACGGCGTTGACGCCTGGTCCCAGCTGCAGCAGGACTGGCTCTCCACCCGTATGTTCCACATGGAGGTAGATGGAAAGGAGAAGGATCTGGCCTACGGCGAGATCGTCAGCTATTACTCCGACCCGGACCCCAAGAAGAGAAAGGGTGCCAACAGCATAGTGTATTCCAGTCTTGGAAAGGATGAGATAGTATGGGCCTCGGCAGTGCGGTCCATATGCAGCGACCATCTCCAGATGTGTGAATGGCGGAAGCACTCCCATCCCCTCGACCCGAGCCTGTTGGACAACGATGTGGATCGAGCGTCCATCGATGCGCTCATGTTAACCATGCGCAAGAACGCGGGGATCTATCACCGGTATCTTCATCTAAAGGCCAAGCTACTTGGCTCGGAAAAGCTGGGCAACTGGGACCTATCGGCCCCGCTGCCGAACGCTCCAGATAAGAAGTACTCATGGAGCGAAGCGCGCAACGTGATCACAGCCGCCTACTCCTCCTTTGACCCTCAGTTCGCGGAGTGGGTGGGGGATATGTACGACCGTCGGCACCTGGACGGCGAGCCACGTAAGGGGAAGGCAAGCGGAGCGTTCTGTAGCTACTGGTATTCGGGCAAGAGCGCCTATATCCTACAGAGCTTCAATGGTCGGCGGAGCGACGTCTACACGCAGGCCCATGAGCTGGGCCATGCCATCCATGCTTATCTGGCGTCCCGGGCCCAAAAGCTTAGCAACTTCAGCGCAGGCTCGTGCATCGCGGAGACCGGTTCGATCTTCGGTGAACTGCTCCTTACAGACCAGCTGCTCAAGGAATCGACATCCAAGGAGGAGCGGTTAGCAGTTTTGGACACCGTGTGGGATGAGTTCGGGATGGCCGCCTTCCAGGTCAGCGCCCGGTTCCACTTCGAGCAGAGCCTGTATGACGCCATCAAGGCCGGCCGGTTCCTGGACGGCGAGACGGTTGCAGAGCTGTGGACAACAGCCAGGAACGACGTCTATGGTGATGCGGTGGAATGGCTTCCGGAGATGAAGTGGGAGTGGACCATGAAGATGCATTACTACATTCCCAACTACAGGTTCTACAACTATCCCTACGTCTTCGCCCAGCTGTTCGTCTTCGCCCTGTACCGCCTGTACAGGGAGCAGGGAAAGGCCTTTGTTCCAAAGATGAAGGCGCTGTTGGCGGCCGGTTCCAGCCGTTCTCCGGCAGAGCTGGCGGCGGAGCAGGGCTTCGATATAAGGACCGAGGAGTTTTGGCAAAAAGGGATCGATCAGGCTGAAGAGTTCCTTCAATTGATGGAAAAGGACGTCAAGGGCTGATCGGAGAAGGCGAAGGATCTGGGTGAGGGAAACGACGGCTCAGCTCCTCCGCCTTATGAACAGCAATGCAACGGCAGCAACGGCGGCCAGAACTCCGGCCGGAAGCTCCATCAATATGGCCGTTCCCGAGTGAATTGCCAGGACCGTTCCGACCTCGAAGAGGCCAAGACCTTTGTCCAGGACGAGCAGGATGAGCACCGGGAACAACGGCCGACGATGAACCAGCGAGTGGTCTAGTCGATGAGGTATGCCCTCAGCAAGCTCTTTCCAGGGTCGGCCCCATCTTCCTTGCTCACGAGCTGGTTATCGCGGTCCGGTTAATGATGGATGAAGATTGCGTTAATGTAAGAACGTTCGGAAGGAATCCTGGACCGAGGTACCGCGCTGGTATGGCCGGCCAGATGGAGAAAACAATCATGGCCGTACCTGATTCTCTTGCAGACACATTGGGAAGGGCCTAAATGGGCTGAAAATTCGAAAGGATGGAGCTGGCGAGAGCCACCCGAAACAACAGGAGAGAAAGGGACATGGCCACCAAATCGATCCATGAGGATAAAGTCGAAGCCGGCCAGGAAGGGGAATCGGCACCTCATGAAAGCCTTGGACGCGAATGAATCTATCCCCCCATAATGGGGGAAAGTGAGGGACAGGGGGCGTCAACCATTCCAACTTTTGATTTTATTTGTCACTCATTGTTGTGCGACCATCGAGACAACAATTTCAAGAAGCCAATCCTCGTCCTTGAGCATCCCCTTTCGCCGCATCATATCATCGTTATCCTGGCCGACCTCTGCGATATCTGCGAATGGGCGACCTAGGCCCCCGCAGACCTTGCGGTCAACTCATTTATATGGTGAGGGTGGACGTGGTTCTGACGGGCCAAACCGTCAGGAGAGAGGAATAGATGTCAAATAGATCAACGCACGAGAAGTTGTCCGACGCCGGACGGAAAGGGGCCGAGGAGAGGTGGTCAGAGGGGCGGGAGATCAGCGACAGTACTCGGGCCAAGCTCTCCGAGGCCGGAAGAAAGGGCGCAGAGGCCCAGCCGCACGAGGCCAAGGTTCGAGGGGGCGAAAGAGGCGCAGAGGTGAGATGGTCCCAGGGTAGGGAGATATCCGATGAAACGAGAGAAAAACTATCTCAGGCCGGCAGGAAGGGTGCTGCCGCCGAGCCTCGCGAGGCCAAGGTCAAGGGTGGAAAACATGCCGCGGAGGAACGCTGGGGGCCGGGAGGTTCGGGGATCAGCGAGGAGACCCGCGAGAAGCTCTCTGAGGCAGGCAGGCGGGGAGCGGAGGCTCAACCTAGGGAGGCCAAGGTCAAGGGTGGCGAACGGTCTCACCATAATGACTGAACCGTTCCGGAAATGGGAGCATCCGCTCTCAAACCTATTCTCACTGCCCATAGGTGAATGATCAAATGACATTGCTTATGAGAAAGGCTTATTTTGAACAGGCTCACAAAGGAGAAGACCAATGGTAGGTAGCCAACGGGGAACGGTCAGGGCCAAAGCCTGGACCGCTCTTGGAACGCTCTTCGTAGGCTTTGGGGCCGTAGGCATTTTCCTGCCCCTGTTGCCCACCACACCATTCCTGCTCTTGGCCGCGGGCTGCTTTGCGAAGGGGTCGCCCAGGGCATATCGCTGGTTGACCGAGAATCGTTTTTTTGGTTCCCACCTGAAGAGCTATCGTGAGGGTCGCGGTATCTCCAGAAGAGGCAAGATCGCCTCTCTGAGCTCACTTTACTTGGTATTGGGGCTCTCCGTCCTCCTGATGCAGGTCGATCTTTTGGGAGCCGTTGTACTGCTGGGCGTGGCGGTAGCCGTCAGTTTACACATCCTGACCCTCAGGACGGCCGAGGCCCTGGAATGATGGAGGTCCGATCGTTCATACTGGCGGCATCAACACGGTATCGATGGCGTGAATGACTCCATTCTTAGCAGGGATGTCGGCATGGATAACGGTTGCTTCATTCACCTTCACGCCGTCACAGGTATCGATGCGGAGCGTGGCCCCGTTTACTGTTCTGGCAGTGTGGTTCTTGATGGTGTCAACCGCCATGATCTTACCCGGGACCAAATGATAGGTCAGAACATCAATGAGCTTGGTCTTGTCCCTCAGGAGGCTGTCGACGGTGCCTTTGGGCAACTTGTTGAACGCCTCATCGGTAGGGGCAAAAATAGTGTAAGGTCCCTCATCCTGAAGTGTTTCTTCCAGCCCGGCAGCGCGAATGGCAGCAATGAGCGTTTTAAAGTTACCCGCCTCTAAGGTTGTCTGGAAAATGTTCTTTTCCTTAAATCTGCTGAACAGTGGCATGTACTCCCTTATATATTTCTATGGCTGGAGAATAGTAATAAGGATTTTGTTATAGCCCCCTATGGGCCAAGATGGAGTAAGCTGTGCCACTCAGATCGGAAAATGGCCGTTCGTTCTATTTACAGTGTGATCATTTAAAAAATGATCATTGACCTTGATACTTCTCGACCGACCCATATAAAATAGAGATCATTTTTTGGGTTGCTCCAAGATCCTGCCCAGCTCCTCGTCCAGCTTCTTCAATGTCGACCGTACCACCGCCGGCGGTCTTACTTCCATCGCGAGCGCGTTCCTGGGACATAGGTGGGTACATCGACCACATCCCCTGCAAAGGCGTTCGTCGATGACGGCTCGTCTGTCCACCACGGAGATCGCATTCATGCGGCAGAATCGTTTCTTGACGCAGGAACCACAGCCGGTACAACGTTCCGGCCGGACGAGGATGTGCATACCAGGAACCCGGGCGTATCTTAGGGCCAGGTCCTTGGAGAGGTTGGCGACGGACCGCCCGATAACGGCTATGGGATCATTGACCATGGACATCAGCAATTGTTGGCCGATCACCACCCCGGGACCGGACCTTCTTGTTCTGAGCACGAAGAACGTACTTATGCCTGACTACAAAAGGACTTGAACGACGAAATGATCCTTCATGAATGCACCATGTTCGGGGGTTGACAACTTTTCTATACACTACTAAGATAGCGGATGTGGCATTCCACCTTATGATGGGTCCGGGATCTTCGAGCAAGGATTCGGGAAAGGCACCAGACTCGGCCATTTCCTTTCAAGGGAGATACTCGCCATTACAGGGACCAAGATCAAGGAGACCAGCCGATCGGGGGAAGGTGCTCGGTTCAAGTTGACGATCCCCCAGGGCAAGTATCGGTTCGGAACCATGGTCGAACAATCGATTGCCTGCAGCGATCTTAAGAGCATTGCTATTACGGCCGCGATCGCATGCAACTGATCGTCGCTGTGACCCCATCTATTTCGCAGGGGAAAGAACTCACTCACTTTTGGACACCCCCTGATAAGAAGATTATGTGTCGCGGTCACCAAGCTAATCTTTCATTCTATAATAATATCTGATTTTGAAAACAGATATGACTGAAGAGAGGTGCATCAATTAAAAGAACAATATTATTACAAGACATGGTTAATAAAACAATCGAAAATGATGTTGAATAATGTCGATTGGTCATGACACAATTATATTTAAATGACCTCAGTTAAAATATCGGTGGTATTGATCAACGGAGTAAAATGCCCGATATGCCAAGAAAGGCTCACCGGTGATAATGCCGAGGAATTGAGCGCTAGATTGAGAACGCACATGGCCGACCTTCATAAGATGAAGGAGATCTCAACGCCCATGGGGGAGAGCGCAGGCACGAAACGACCTTCGTTCACCGCCCCTGAAAGTAAGACCGAGCGGGAGGTTTACACCTTCAGCGGAAAGAGTGAGTCCGACCTCAGTCCCCGTGCTGTGGAACAGAGGCAGGAGGTAACCCAATTCCGCGAACCCGGGAGAACGGAGACCCAGTTGGAGAAGGAGGTCACCACCTTCAACCGGAGCGATACCTCTGAAGACTCCAAGCTTCGTCAGGAGGTTGACCGGTGGAAATACCCCACTGGGCAAGAGTCGAAGACGGAGAAGCAAGTGGAAACATTCTCTGGGAGAGAGCCGAGCATGGAGAGTGAGGAAAAGCGTCTCAAGAGCGAGGAGGTCGATGAGTGGAAGTATCCCCGGACCGGTCCGGAGGGTGAGCGCGGACCGATAACGAACCGCAAGCCAATGGCATTGATGCTAAACTGTCCGATCTGCGGTAACCCCGTATACGGCAGCGACGACGAGGACCTTTCCGACGAGCTTCGCTTCCACTTCAAGGACCTGCATGGCATCCGGCGCAAGTAAGTGCGCCAGACAAACTCTTTCCACCTTTTTTGACCAGCGCCCTATGATCGGGGTCACGCCGCCGTGTATCGAAGGAGCAGCTTCACCCCTCCGGTATTGGCGTCGCAACTTACCTCAAAGTTCGAAGTGCCCGGATAGTTCTGCGATGTCAGATCGGCACTTGTGCCATTAAAACCGGTCTGCTCGACCACGTTCACTCCCCCCAGGTTGGCATGCGAAAGGACATGAGCTGAGTTGTCTCCCTGGATGTTCATGGTGAGGTCAACTCCCCCTAGGTTCGTGGAGGTGCTGACGGTCACGTTCCCTCCCAGGGGTTCAGCCTGCGTAAAGGTGGCCTCGACCCCTCCTGTCGACGCTTTCAGATCGATGCTGGCACTGTTGGTGGCGTGCACATCGGCCCATTGCAGGACAACCCCTCCCAGGGATGCCTCCATGTTCAGGGGACCGCTGAGGGTCGAGTTACTGGCCATCATCAATCGTGACCCACCGGTGGATGTCCTGATGTTGACCGAGGTCAGCTCTATCCCGCTTCCCGCCTGAACATCCACACTGCCCAGATCATTGGTGATCGTCAGCGCTGTCCGTAGCTGCCTGGATATGAGCACCGTGCAATTGATCTTATTAGTGGAGAACGGTCCGAGATCGCCCGCGCATCTTGAGCGACGAGGAGACCGTGGTGGTACTCCCTTCGGTGCCCTCCGACCAGGTCACATTCATTGGTTGGTCCGTTCCCAGCAGACCAGAACGCTGGCTTCCGGTGACGGACAGTGCGACGGCGTTGACGGCATCATCGACGAAGAGCACCTCTACCTGACCCATATCGGTGGTGAAGGTGAAGTTCAGCGTTTCCACACCTGATCCCAGGGCGGCTTGGCGGGACTCGTTGATCTTGACCTCCCGGAACGGTATGACGACCAATGCCAGTATGGCGAGAATGATGATGACCACCACAACGATGGCGATGATCGCACCGATCAGTCCCCGGCGGTCCTGGGAAAGGTGGGGCATTACCTTTGATACTGTAGGAAGATTGCCTTTAACTTTATGCGAACGAAGCATTATCGGAAATAATGATCCTGAAAGGGTGCGGGCTTGGATCAGGATCTTATGTGGATAGGATAAAGACACTGTTGTCTTATCCGAGGTCCTATGGAAAGGCCCGAGCTCCACGGGGAGATAGAGACCGAGCTTACTCTGACCAAGGGACAGATGGAGCTGCTGAAGGGACGGTTCGTCCCTTTGGGAAGAGCGGCGCTGGTCCTGGTCGTCCTGGCCGGCCTCAACCTTCTTGCTTTCATCCTGACCCCTTCGTATGGTGCCATCTGGATCGCCTCCTCCCTTCTGGTCTGCCTGGTCCTGTCGGTCCTGGCGTTCCTGCCGACCACCCGCTCGACCGCGGGCATCGGGGGCATATTCGTACCGTTTAACAAGCTCCGCAACATCCGGGGGTCCAACAAGAAGGTGCTGGCCGCACTATTGCTCTCCTCGTTCCTGGTGGGAGGTGTTCCGATGGTACCAGGTATGCTGGTCCTGCTGGGCCTGAGCATCCTGTTCGCTCTAGCCGCTCTGCTGACCGTCCCCTCGCTGTTGCTACCCATGGCCTGGATAGTTGTACAATCCTTGCTGATGATAGGCTTTTATCTCTGGCTCTTCCGTCTTCGTCCGTTCTCGGCGGATTTTCTGAAATATGTTGTAAACACGGTACTTAGGCTGAGAGAACGGTCAAAAGGGCGGAATCTCCGTGGGGAGGTCGAGTTCGGGCTTTTGATCATATCCTCGGCGGCCCTCCTCATCGGGGTGTTCATCCTCCCGGGCTTCTCGCTCAAGCTCATCGCCATGGAACCAGGGGATATCCTGGCTCATTTTGTAGCGCCGTTCCTCCTGGTCATTGCGACCCAGATGATCATCGTTCGGGGCTGGCAAGTCGAGGAGAGCAGGAGGTGGGCCGAGGGCTTCCTCCTGAACAAATTGGACATATTGCAACGTCTGAAGGATGAAGCTGGCATCGGACGGTACCGACCTGGAACAGTTAAGGGAGCGCTTGCTGGTCACAAGGATCCTCCGTCTTCAAAGCCACGATATCTTCGGCCACCTACCGATATTCTCGTTCTTCCCAGACCTTGAGATCCTGCTTAACAAGGACCTCCAGGAGGAACTCGCGGGCATTACTCCTGATGAGGCGTTAAGGACCACTGGTTTCTGATCGGCCGGATCAGGATCGGACCATCGGTGCAATGCCCATGTCACTATAGAGGTAGGTCGAGAAGCCCTCTCCGCCCCGATCCACGGCCGAGCGGCGGAACTCCCGGAAGACGTTGTCAGGAATGACCACAGCTACTGGATAGCCCTCATCGGCGGCATTGTTATAGTCCCTGACCGCCCCAGGCCTTCTCCAGCTTTCCTCGGACTCGAAGAACTCTAGTCCGATGACCTTCTCGTTCTCGGTCAGAATGCTTAGTATGCCCCACTCCGTGCGGTCATCAGTATATATGGTATATCTCACGGCTAGATCGGGGTTCCTGGAGGCCACGTTCTCGGCCCGGATAGACAATGCTTTTCTTAGATCGAACATGCGTATCCCGCCATGACGTCCGTGCTCATTGTATAATTAGGTTGCTTGTCAACTAGAACGGTCGGACCTTCTGGCAATCCAATGGAAGATAGTTGATGAACGATTCCAGGGCGCGCCTCGTGACCGCTAGGGGCTCTTCATCGTCCTGGTATCCCATGCTCACCGACATGGTGCCGTTGAACGTGGAGATGACAAAACAGGTGGTGGGCATATAGCAACCGGGGTAGCAGATGTACGCATCCCTCAAGCCCGGCACCATTGGCAGTTCCAGTCGACCGGGATTGGAGATGAAAATATCCGCCCATCCTTTGTCCTGGAGGTCAGCCATCTCCCGGACCATGCGCTGCATCGAGACGCCAGCGGGATCACATCCTCGGTCGAAGGCAACCTGCTCCCTGATACCCAACCGGCGGCTTTTTAGCCTGACGGTCTGGCAAATGATCTTGTCGAGCACCCCGCACATGCCCTCTCCCCTGTCCCGGGTCAACGGGAAGCCAACGTTGACAGCCTGATTGCTCATGGACTTCGAGCCTTTGGGAAGATATCGCCGAAGGTCCACTGGGAAGAACACATTCTGCGGGCCAAGGTGCCCAGTGAGGTCGCTCATCGATAGGAAATATGCGGCCATCAGCACATCGTTGATCGTGCCCCCATGGGCGTGAGCTAGGCTTCGTATGTTCTCGATACCTGTGGACGAGATCACGGCCCGGTGAAATGTCGATGGCGCTTTGGACGGCCCGCACGGGCTTGGCCACATGGGATCGATCATTTTCAGGCCTTCGGAGTGAATCTCATTCTCGCTATCCAGCAGGCCTTCCGTCCATTTGGTATCCCGCTCTGGGAGCGCACCGTTCGCCGAGGGGACCGATCGTGGTTCCACATATGCCTCGAGAAGTGCGCGGCACAGCACCTTGAGCCCATGGCCGTCGGCAGCGGCGTGGGCGAGATTGATGGCAACCGTATCCGATTCCAGCGATCTCAGTAGGCGGACCCTCACCTGCGGCGACCTCCTAGGGTCTACCGCGTCTATTAAGAAAGGGCGAACGTCCTTGCTGCCGATGTCAAGAACCTCGACGCGGTCGTCGCCGTCAGCTCGACCCAAGGGCTCCCAGAATGCCGGCCCCCCGTCACGGACCAACCGGGACGATAGGATGGGAAAGGCGTCCAGGCATCTCGACAGGGCCCCCCTCAGCTTCTCGATATCTAGCTGCCGGTCGAACTCCAAGACGGAGATCATGGTGGCATCCCCCATCAGCCGGACCGAGTCGGTGAAAAGGTCGAGGGACGAGGCAGGCTGGGATTGCATCAACCAGCAAAGATGCGTGAACAAATAAAAGGACTTCGTTGGTAACGGGGGGTTGTGACCCATCTGCCGTTACCATCCATACGGGTCGTAACAGGCTAAAAGCATCCACCAGAGGAGCGATCCAGCTCTAGGCCGTCGATAATGGGCATGAGATGAGCGTAAAAATGCCGTGCCCCCCCTCCCAACCGGTGGGCGAGAACATGTCGATATCTCCAAAACGATGTACCTAATAATGGCAATAATCGTAACTTTCAGTTAGTGACTATTTCCAACATAATAACGCTAGGTGGTAGAAATGGCGGAAAAGAAAGTCAAGTTCGAGTTCGACGACAAGCTGAAGGAAGAGGCCAGGAAGGTGGGAGAGGAAGTAAAGGAACATGGAGGAGAGCTGAAAAAGGACATCACCGATATTGGTGGGGAAGTCAACAGAAGATCAATGGATGAATGGCAAATAACCAGGCGGTCCATCGGCTTATTGGTTGCCCCATTCCCTATTGTGTTAGGTGATCGGCGATCCGATCTCGAAATCACGATATCGATCAAATGCACAAAGAAGTTAGGGCATCCTTAAGATTCTCGATGAAAGCGTCGATCTCCCCTATGGTCATTGGTTTGACCAGATATCTATTGGCTCCATTCCTTTCTGCTCTCTTGGTGTCCTCAGGCGACTTGGAACCGGTGTAGATGACAACGCAGGTTTTGGCGGTGCCCTCACGCTGTCGAATGAACTCAAGGACCTCATGTCCACTCCTCCTCGGCAGGTTGAGATCTAAAAGACGAGATCTGGCCTTTCCGTTTTCCCCTTAACGACGCGTTCGAAGAACTCGATAGCCTTCTCACCATTGTCAATCCAGTTGACCTCGACATCAAGGCCGGTTTGCTTGATGTATTCCGCAGCGAGATTAGCATCGGCCAGATTATCTTCGACGAAAAGAACTCGGAGAGATTTATTCATCGTTCATCTCACTTACACGCTCTTTTGGTATGGTGAAGAGAAAGGTTGCTCCCTTTCCTTCTTCCGATTCGACCCTGATGCGGCCGCCATGCCGTTCGACTATCCTCTTGACCAAGGCTAGCCCTATGCCGGTGCCCTGATATTTCTCTTTCGAGTGCAGGCGTTGGAACATTTGGAAGATCTTGTCTGAGTAGGCCGTGTTCAAACCGATGCCGTTATCCTTTACGGCAATAGTCCCATTCATTCTCCTCTTGGGAAGCGGAAATATGGATCTTCAGCGGCTCCGGTCCCTCGGAACTTGATGGCATTGGCGATCAGATTCTGCATCAGCTGCACCATCTGTGACTCGTCGGCTATGATCGTGGGTAGGGGATCGGTAATCGATTTCCGCCTTAGCCTCCTCGATCGGTACTTTTAGGATCGCTAGAGTGTTCTTGACCACAGTATTCATGTCCACTGGGACAAAGGACCTGTTCACCATATCGGCCCTGGAGTATTCCAGCAGATCGTCGATCAGTTCCCTCATTCTTTCTCCACCTTCCAAGGCGAAGGTCATGTACTCTTTGGCAGTGGGATCTAACCGGTCCTGGTACCATCTTCCAAGCAAGGAAAGATGGCTTACCACCATCCGCAAAGGCTCTTGGAGGTCATGCGATGCCACGTAGGCGAATTGTCGAAGCTCGGCGTTAGAACGGGAGAGCTCCCGGTTCCTCCGCTCGAGTTCTCGTTCCAACTCCTTCCGATCGGAGATCCCGTCATCACTGCAACAGCACCTATGGTGGCCCCTTCCTTATCCCGGACCAATGATGTGCTTGACAGGATAGTGCCGAACGTCCCATCGCCCCTATGGATGACCACCTCTTCATTGGAGGTCACCTCACCTTTGAATAGCGCCTTAGCTATCTGCTCTTCCTCCACACCCAGAGGGCATCCATATGGATGGGGCGCTTTCCTGTTCAGATACTCCTTGATGTTCGACGAGGGCAGGAAGGGATGCCGGAAGATGCGTTCCAGTGTTCTATTGCCCATGATTAGTTGGCCGCTCGGCGCTTCGGCCACGATGATGCCCGACGGCATCTGATTGATCACCGCTTCGAGGCGAGCATTGGCCTCATCCGTTTCCCGCTTAGCTCTTAGTTCTTCGGTGATATCGATCAGAGCCGACCGGATGGAGATCTTACCATCCTCCTCCACCATTGTGCTGATGATCCTTACTTCTATCACCTTCTGATTTTTTAGAGTGATCTCGCTGCTCTGTTTTTCTCGGGTCTCCAATACCCTTCGGACATGAAAGTAAA
>CAVSJV010000003.1:0-317967 GCA_963728405.1 Methanomassiliicoccaceae archaeon
CGATCGCCCACTGCACGAACGCGTTGAACGCGTCGGCGATCGCGTCGATGGCGTTCTTCACCGCCTGCGAGATCGCCGCGTTGATGTTGTTCAACGTGGCGAGGAGATCGAGCCCGAGGTCGACGAGCGCCTCGCCGATAGCCACGATGAAGTTCGCGACCGTGATCACCAGTCCGTAGACGAAAGAGGTCACGGCGGTGAACAGGAAGCGGAGCACGTTGCCAGCGTCGAGGTACTGCGGAGCCTCCCCCAATCCCGAGTTGGTCACATCGGCAGAAGCGACGCTGTTGAGCACATCCTTTGGCAGATGCAGCAGATACACGTTCGAAGAATAGATCGTTACATTGTTGCCGATGCGCTCGTCCACCGCGTCGTGGGTCAGGTCTCCGAGCAGCAGCTCGGCCTGCGCGCCGGACAATGGGACGGAGATGATCATGACGATGTTGCCCGAGCTGGTCGAGGTCGAGGCAATATCATAAAGCGTTGCGCCGGCGAGCATGGTGCCGGACAGACGGTTCGTCAGGTCAGCGAACGTATGGTTGAGCTTCGATTCGAGCGCTATCGAACGAGGCAGCAAGATGGTGTTCAGGCCTGACGAGAAGTGCGTGCTCGAGCTGGAGCAGGTGACGTACAGCACATACAGCTGTTGATCGGCATTATACCGGTACTCGCCGTACGAGATCTCCTCGAGACCGTAGTCCGCATCGCCAGTGCCGTTGATGATGATGGTGTTCGTCCTCTCGCGGACGAACTTCTTCAGGACGATGGCCGAGTAGATGTCCGAACCGTAGTAGTTTAGATAGTTCACCGTCCAAGCGAAGGTCGGGCTGACGCACGTGCTCGTCCCGCTTATCCTGAGCAGCAGATCGTCGCCCAGCCAATTGCACGATGGGCTGTCCTCCCAGGCCTGGATGTCCATACTGATCGAAGCAACATTGTCAGGGATGTCGATGTAGTACTTGAGATAAGGATTGTTGTTCGATAATGAGATCCTCTGAGTGGCGATGTCGTTGCCGTTGACGTGGATGACGAAAAAGAGACCGTTCGGCACGCTGTGGCCGGTGATGTCCATCGCATAGTTGATGTCGATTTCCAGGTACCCGTCCCCGAGCACCCTGTCGACGTAATCGTTGAAGCCGTCGCCGTCCGTGTCCGCACATGTCGGATCGAGCTTCTCTCCGCACAGCGTATTGCCGATGATCTCGTTTCGATCAGAGACGCCGTCGTTGTCGGTGTCCTGTAGCACAGGATTCGTGATCCAACCATCGGCGCCCATGTTCACTTCCTCGCCGTCGAGGATATTGTCGCTGTCCGTATCGGCGGCGAGCGGATTGGTCTTTCCGTCGATCTGCAGGCGGACATACTGCACCTGGCCGTCGCTTCCGGCCGAGTTCCAGTCGGCGACGTAGAAGTTGAACGTGCCGCCGCTGGCGTACTGCGACATCGTGTAGGTGCCGTCGATGGGCACGAAGCTCTCGAAGACGTTCGCGCCGCTGTTGGCGCGATAGTACAAGCACTGATGCGTGCTGATGCCATCCTTGTTCATCCAGATCTCGATGTCCTGGGCGCGGTCGGTGATGACCCCGACGTGGACCTTGATGGACGAGATCCTCTCGATCGGTATCGCCGGTATGGTGATCGGGATGCACGGCCTTCCGCTGTTGCCGGCGCCGTTCGGTACGCGGTAGAACTGCTCCGACGACCAGGTTTGCGACCACACCTCATTGCCGTCCATGAGGCCGTCGTTATCGGTATCAGCAACGGTCGGATTGGTCCCCGCACTAAGTTCTGCAGCGTCATTCAGATTGTCCGAGTCGGTGTCTGCGGAGAATGGATCCAGTGCATAGATGTTGCCGGTCCTCGCCGCCTCGTATGCATCACCCAGACCGTCCCCGTCCGAGTCCACTGAGGAGAGCAGGTAATCGAAGCGGATGCCAGTTGAGGAGACAGTGAGCTGGACATTGATCTCGCATGCAAAGATGCAATCGAAATACTTCGAGGGGTCGAGGTTGAAGGTGACCTCGCGCCACTGCCCATCAGCGATGATGCTTGCCACCATATGGACCGCTGCCCCATCGTTCAGGTAAATGTTACCGGCATGGGTGGCCATGTAACCGATGGTGATAGTGTAGATCTCACCGCTGACCGGACCATTGAGCAGGAAATCAGCATGACTGTTCAGTGATTGCCTGATCGTCCTTCCATCGATGGTGCTTCTCGAGCTCCAGTCACCATTATCCCAGACGCACATACCCAGCATATTGCCACCGATGTCCACATCATTCGAGCTACCCACATCCGAGGCGTATCTGGCCGGAGACATGAGGATCGATGACAGATTGTGGAGGGGTGACATGATCTTCAGGCGTACATTGAGACCCGCCGTGGTGGAAAGCGCATCGTAATAGGAATCTTTGTTCAGGAGGATAACAGCCGATTGCCCCCATCTCTTCAGTGTGCCGAGGGAAATCCATGTGGAGGTCCCAGTCTGCTGCTGAACCTCCATTCCATCGATTACATCCTGATAATCGAACCGGAGCAGGTACTGGATGTCAAGCTTAGGGATGTTAGCGAAGAGCGTTGCGCCTGAACTGCCGTTGAGAATCACGCCATCCTGGACCCAACCGCTCTCGGTTATCACGCCAGGGTAATGTTCAGGCGAGCCGAAGTCGGTCGTGTAGGAGTAACTTGTCGCCACGATCCAGTGCAGGTAAAGGCTCTTGGAGAACATCAGCTTGACATTCACGCCCATGTTGCTAGAGGCATCATAGAACGCGTCACAGGGGATGATCACCGAGGCGGCCCTGGTGGCCGTCCGTCCGGGAAGTACCCCGACCTGGACCCAGCCGGCGCCATTGAAAACCGATACTCCGACATCCTCGGTCGAATAGTAGGTGAAGGTCACCAGATAGTTCGTGAACATCTGATAGGAATCGTAGATGTTGAACAAGGCGGTGGAGTTGACGCCACCTTCCTTCCGATAATCGGTCGGATTCGCATCGGTCCATCCATCCAAGAGGGAGAAGCCCTGGGCGTTCTTGGTGCTGTCGCTGTCATTGGGGGTTCCTATCTGCAGGTCGAACCGATCTAAGGAAATCGAGGAGATCGAGACGGTCAGAGCATAGATCTTGAATCCCACCCCCGACTTGTGCTCCACCTCAAACACCCAGTAGCCGGTCGTGTCGATAGAATATTCAATGGTCTCGCCTACCCCCAGGCCAGTGCTGTTGGAACTGATCCTGAATTGACCGCTAGGGTTAAAGAGAGAAAGATCAAGATTGCAGTCGCCTGGCATTCCAACGTTAACCTTGAGCCTCTGGCCGGCCAGGAGATAGATGCTGTAATAGTCACGAGCATCGGAGACGCCGTTTACTGACGAGGTATATGAGCCTGGTACCACCTGCATGGGGCTCCCGAAATCGTTCCCTGCATCCCTGGAGCTGCCGCAGTCGTCGTAGGAGGGCGTGATGAACGTCGAGTCTTGGCTCGCCACCGATTTGCTCGAATTGGAGATCATCTCCGATCTGACCTGGAAATGATAGAGGGTGCCGTTGGTGAGGCCTGTTGCGTTGGCCCAATGGATGTATCCTCCCGTACCTGAATAAGTACTGGTATAGCTGCTGGTCGTTCCGGTCTTAAGCTCACCTGTACCATCAAAGTTGGTGTCCCATTTGACCATGGTCTGGGTCGGCGAGATGCGAGTGACGACTATGCCGGAGATGGTCATCGGTGACGTGCGGAATGACCCGAGCCCATATGCTGTCCCGTACCCATCTGCGGATTCGACTTTGAAGTAGTAGGTGGTATCATCGAGGAGTCCGACGATGTTGACGGAATGTGAGGTTACCCCGGAACCACTGGCTGTGCTCCCATATCCAGTCGTCAGACCATAGAATAGTGTGGAGCTCGCCGCATAGTTGGTCGTCCAGGTGATGGTCGCCGTGGACAGGGTCACCGAGGATTGAACGTTGCTCACGGTAAGATTAGTGGTGAATGCGATGCCTGAAGAGAGGGCAGAGATGTTCGGACAGCCGTTCCAAGTCGAGAAGACCTTGAAAACGTAATCCGAATTCCTCGTCAGTCCCGTTATTACTACGGTGTGGTGGGTCGACGGCCCATTCGGATCTGAAGCGTTGGCATATGCCTGGTTGGCCCAGATGACTGGAGCCTGGGCCAGGCTACCTGCCGAGTACTGTACCGCCCCATAGGTGTCAATATTCGTGGTCCAGGTGACACTGACGGTCGTGCGATCGACGTAGGAGTAGGAAATAGAACTGATGGTTACGGTAGGAATGTTGAATGAGAAAGATGGAGGCCCGGACACCTGATATACGCCATTCCACTCGGACTTCAACTGATAATAGTAGTTCGTGTTCGGCTGGAGGTTCGTCAGGGTGATCACATGCTCGGTGACGTTGTTCTGGTCCTGTGCCCTGTACATGGAATGATCGATCAGGTGGTTGCTGTTGTGCAGATCGTATGCTATGACGGAAGATGATGAATGGTCCGTGGACCAATAGATGGCGATGCTCGTCGCGTTGATGTAAAGGACATGGACATTGGAAATGGTCAAACTGATATTGAATGATCGCTGACCGCTGTCCAACGGAAAGAAGCTGTAACCAACAACAGGCATCGAATACGCCGTATAATGGTAGAGCCCACAAAGACCCAAATTCGACAGAACGACGGAATGATTGTAGCCGAGGTCTCCGGAAACTGAGCCCTGGCCATGGTGGTCCTCATAGTGCTCGTAATCGACATCGGTTGTCCCGTTATAGTTCGTCGTCCAGGTGATGAGCACCGTGAAATCATCCCGTACCAGGGCGCTCACATTGAATAGCTGATATTCCTGGGTGACGATGCTGTTACCAGAGCCCTCGGGGGTTGTAAGGGTCTCTATCGGGCTGGCAATAGTCGTAGAAGAAGCCCAATAGTAGTATCGAGTATCTTCCTCAAGATTTCCAATAACGACCGAATGGTGGATTCCAGACTCGCCGGTCGCAGTATCACTTGGATTTGATGAATATTGACCATAGAATAAAGTGGTCGTGGCAGCTTTATTGGTATCCCAGGTTATTTGGATCGAGTCCGCGCCTAGCACCGTGGCGGTGAGGTTCGATATCACTATGGAGAATGTCGTGAAAACTCCGGTGAAATAATTAGTGTAAGTGTCACCGTCGTCCCAATACTCTGCCCGAATCCTATAGTGGTATTCGGTTTCGGGCGATAGGCCGGTGAGAGTGGCAGTGAAACCACGGTCACCAACGTGTTGAGCCGATGCCTGATAGCCGTAAGCGGTGGTAGGTCCATAGTCCAGGAAGCAAGAGCATTGATCCAGATTCGTTGTCCAGTTAATTTTTGCAGAGTATGTGCTCCGATCAACGGTCACATCCTGAGCGCGTACATTGGTGCTAATATTGTAGGTCTGGCTGTTGTACGATGCGTCATAGCTTGCCGAGTGGACATAGTAGCGGTAAACGGTGCTCGGATTCAGCGGCGCTAGAAGATAGATGTTGACGTCTACATAGTGATAATTCCAATTGCCATCGTCCGCGTAAGGAACGATTGGGGAACCAGTTCCAACGTACAACAGATCGTTTTGGCAGTTCGGTTGAGTTTTCCAATATACCCTGAAGGAATTGATGGATGTGGCTTCGGCATGGAGATCGTATATTAGCAGGGTCTGGACCGATCCATTGATCTCGGCCGTTCTGGTAGTGTCGCTAACTAGCCTTGAGTGGACCCGGTAGTAATATGTCGTTGCATGGGCAAGATTTTCAACTTTGAGGAAATGTGCGGTTCCATTGTTGCCCATGAAATGGAGATTGAGATTACTTGGAGATAGGCCGCAAAATATCTCCGTGGTTGCCTCCCTGTTAGTTTGCCATGAGAATTCCAGCGTCCCACTGATGGTGGCATTTTCCGGTGCTACCACCACTAGTTGTTGAATAATCAGTATAGGTGTCTGGAAGGATGAGTTGAAGTAAACCGTGAATACGGGAGTACTCGTCGAAGATGCCTGAACACAGTAGTAGTATGGTGTATTATCTGTTAATCCTGAAAGGGCCACGGAATGCGTCAATCCTCCTCCGGACGTGGAAACGGACGAAGAAAGACCCAAAGAGGGCGTAGTCCCATAATTGAATGTGCAGTTCGCCCCAGCGGTTGTTAACCATGAAATTTGTGCCGAAGTTGCTCCCGGGACCGAGCTGACATTTGTAACGCTAAGATCGAGAGTGGCCAAGCTTCCAGAATATCTGCAATAGCAATTAGTATCCTGATAATATCTAGCCGTAATTCTGAATTGATATATAGTGCCTTTCTGTAGTCCGGTAAGAGAGGTAGAGTGGGTCAAGCCATTGGCAGAGGAGCTTACAGTAGATGTTGAACCATATGATGTCGTGAGTCCATACTCGAAAGTGCAGGTGCATCTGCAATTGGTGCTCCAGGATATGGACGCCGTGAGATAGGAGGGGGTAAGGATTACCGAAGATACGTTAACGTTCGAGTACAGGTTGTAGGTCGAGCTGTATAGATAAATTATTACATTTCTAGACTTGAGCTGGAATACTTACCAAGTATTTTGGTTGAGATCATTCAGCGTACTAACATGGTAAGTGTTGTTCGACGGGTTGGTTGCGGTTTGGGTTCTCTCACTTACTGAGTTGACACCATATTTGATCGAGTTCGATGTCGAACCGAAAGTCGTGTACCACGATATGGTCGCTGACCGCGTCGAAGGGTTCAGCGTGACCACGATGTCGTAGAAGCCATTGTCGGTGCTGCTTGTCGTTGCCATCATCGACATCGATGAATAGTATTCTTCGAGAACCGGTTCATCGATTCCACGGTAGTAGTTCAGATTCTGTTCCACTTTAGCAATTGTGGCTGATGATCGGACATCGAGCAGGTTGAATAGATATGGGTTCCCAGCATCTCCTTTGAGCATCTCCAGAACGTAATCTATGGAGGAAACGGTTAGCTCAATGTTCTTCTCGCGTATGGCCTCGGCTATCGAAACTACGTCGGTGACAAGATTGCTCTTCGATATCTCCACATCGATGAACATCGAGGGATCTTGGTTCTCCAGCCAAAGGATCAGCCTTGCTAGATTGGGCTGTTCGAACGTGACATCTTTCTTGAAATAGAGCTCGCTCTCCCCATTGGTCGATTGCTCCCACATGCAGACAATATCGTGCTGACCATACTGAGCAAGAGTCGGGTTTGTTGAATTGCCACACTTCGTTATATCGAATTTGCTCGATAGAATATACCCTGCCGTATCGATCTCTATTCCAGAGATTAATCGGTCAAGCCCCCTCAATCCCTCCCAAGCAAGGAAATATTTGGCCCCATTCGAAATGAAGGTCAGATCGGAAATAACACAACTCGTCTGTAGGATTTCGGAGAATGCCCAGATGGATGAGCGCCCCTGCAGATACCCATAATTGATGGTGGACGTATTGCCGAGAACTTTCGTGTAAAAGGCGAAAGGTTTACCCTCCCTGGAGCCAAGTTGCAGGTCCCTAATTTGGCCATCATCGATTGTCCATACGCCCGCTGGCTGACTCAGGATGAAGCCTTCATAGTCAATGGATCCATAGACAATGGAGCGCTGGTTGTATCCTGCTATCAACATAAAATGTAGTGCTGCTGCATCTCCGGTCAAACGCGCATAGGATTCTGGTACCTCCATACCAAATATTGCAACTCCAGAGGATAGTGAGCCGTCAATGATCTCGAACTTTATCACAACGAACTGGTTCTTCGAATCGATACTACTAATGACTCCCAGGTAGAGCGAACCACCGTGGATGACCGCTCCAGCAATGTACCCAGCACAAACGAGCATTACCTGGCTCCAGTTCTTTCCACCATCGTCGGAAAAGATGGTGTAGATGCTCATTGAATCGGTATTGCTCTGCTTTCCTTCGAACACGATGGCCCGATCATCATCGTCATCGGAACAGATCATATGGACCTCATCGATCTGATCAAAGTATGGAGATAGGGCTCGGTCGGAGGAGAACGTTCTGGCCTTATCTATCGATGATTTCCATTTTATCGACATACCAAGATCGCTATCATCTATCCATGCGACGTTGATGTCACCATTATAAGAATTGGAGGAGGAGGGGTGATGTGCGGATTTATCCGAGAGAGTTAAACTGCGGGGCACGTCCCAATCCGAGTCCCCTGCTTTCAACTTCTTTATGATCATGTCCTCGGGCGTCGATTCGCTCACATTGGCCGTGACGACCTGGAATGTGGTCATTAACAGGACGAATACGCACACTATGCTGAGCAGCCTTACGGCTAGTTTTTTCGAGCTTGGGCTCATTTAGACTCTCCCCTAACTTCTCCCGTTCCCAGGGTAGAGAATTTATTATATATATATTTTTATTAGGATTCTGCTCGTGACCATTAGAACAGGAAAATGAGGGTATCGAATAGGGACTGGCATTCAATCTTTGGCAGTCATTAAGGGCAGCCCAAGATGATGAACACGTTCAACTTAATGACCGATAGCATTGCATTACCGTGTTTATTTGCCGTGTTGAAAGAGGTCGTCCCGCCCCCATACGATTTTTTCATAATACTAGTACGGGTCTCTCAAGGTTCGACTCGAACCGTTCAACGTGGGTCATCATCGTGTGGTAATATTGCTCTTAGCAAATACCGTCATCCATGGACAGAACAACACCGATCTCCAGGTCCGATCCTGGTCCATCGATCAGTCGTACTCTGGACCGACGACGTTCACCGTGACGGTCAGGAACATGGCAGCGGATAGATATCGTGCGATGTGATCGTGCCCCCGCCCGCTTCGGGCGGATGGTCTCAGAGCTACCATAGCACGCAAGCAATCACGTTGGATGCCGGGCAAGGGTCGCAGACCACCACCATCATCGTCGACACGCCTTTCGGCACGAGTGTCACCAAGAGCATGTGCCAAGTGACCGTCAATGGCGCTTAAGCTAAACCCTTTTTTCTTTTTGAAATTAACTAACCTTGGGTACATATCGCGGGAGTCTTTCGCTTTATGTTAGCCAATGTCGATCAGTCCTCTAAAAGCACAGCTTCCTCGCCCCAACAGGCTGGAAAAAGCGAACAAGATCACTCGTAATATGTCTCTCTAATCATGAGTCTTCAGAGACGGAAAAAAAGACACATAATATTGTCGCCTGGCTATTGAAATATTCAATTCATCGTCTCTTCGTCTTTTTTCCGTCTCAAAGATGAGAGGATGCAGACGAATGAGAAAACCCTCATTTTTCAATTCAAATTGCTCTTCGTTTGTTCGTCTTTCTCTTCAGGCTAGTGTCATCAATAAAAGTAGTCCTAGGAGATCAGTCTTAAGCAAAGAAGAGCCAAGAAAATTACTCACCCTGACACTAATATCCTATGGGGGGCGCCTTAAGTCAAAAATGCCGCTTACCAATCATCAAAGGAACGATCTTCGTTTTTATTGACATGATCATTCATAGGGTCCATGTAATCTCACTTGTTTCTTTCCGCTACCATCGGCGATATCCATGGTCCTCGCCGCTTTTAGGTAAGTGCTCAAAGCCTCGACCATCGCTTGCTTGTCTTCCTTGTAACAAGCCACCCGCTCTAGTGAGGTTACGAACCGACCGCTCAGGATGCGTCTCATCGCCGCGGGGGATTCGGAAATGATCGTTCTAAGAGCTTCGTACTCCTCGCTCGTCAGCTTGATATCGAAGGCATCGAGAACGCCCAGCAGATGTTCCATGACCGCACCTAACGCCACAGTCTGACCGTAGCGCGAGTTGATCAGAAATGAGTCGGTGTTCTTGAGAAGATAAGCAATCGTCTTCATTACTTTCTTCGGATCGGACGATGGCAATTGGTAATGAGGCGTCCTTGTTACCGAGGATGACCGGGGCGGTCGTGCTTGAATGGCTTCCAACATTCCGTCCGCTAGCAACGCCTGGCAGGCGTCCGATACCGCCGGTCTGGACGGCTCGACATAATCAGCCTCTTGACCGCCTTTGGAAGTGAACTTCATGATGTCCACCGTCCACATCTTCCTCACCAGTCGGGAGACGTTGAGCGGCCGGTTGTCGTTGTTGAGGAAGACTAGGAGAAACGTTGAGCTTGGTCGAGAGGCTGGCGCTCCGGGTCATCGTCGGTTGATGAGGATGCTAGTCGAAAAGAGTTACTATGGAAGAATAAGCGCTCTAAATCTTCCGCTTTGTCAGCAGCTATGTCCTCATGATCGATCACATGGCTGGAGGTAAAAAATGTCCTCAAGAAAGATCGGCAAGATGTTGACGGAGCTGGAAGAGGCCCTAGTCGAAGAAGGCGCGGACGAGAGCGAGGTGGAAAAGGCACTCGACTCGTTCGAAGAAGAGATCGACGCTCTGCTCGACGAGACGGAAGAGACTGTTTCAGAGTGATCAAACCATTTCCACCCGGCCAAGCCGGGTTTTCTTTTCCAATGACAACTCGCAACTGTGAGTTGAGCTCGCGCGCTTGAGCACACGATAAAAAGGGTAGCAATGGGGCAGGAGAGAGGTGGGAAAATTGAGCAAAAGACGGGGGAAGCAACTCGCACATGCGAGTTACTGGCCAGCCGAAAAGTTAAGTAGCCGACGGCCCCATTCTTCGCCGAAAGCAAGGATATTGCCGAAAGGTAAACAACTTGCCTTCGGGGCTTCCCACAACGGTCGAAAGAAAGTAGCTAGGGATCGGGAAGGAAGCCTCCGCGATAGCCACCGAGGAAAGACCATGGGTCGATATCCCTTCGTGTGCGCTTATCGACGATACCTGAAAAATGCCCGCGCTCGCTTGGGCGACAGCACGATCGACGAACGTGAACGCAAGTTGCACTTCATGGCCTCGATGATACAACAGCTCGACGAGCACGGCAAGATCAGCACCTCGAACCCCTCCATGTTCACGGAGGACGACATCATCGAGATCTTCCTGGCGCTCAAGAATAAGAAGAACAAGGGCAAACCGGCCAAATGTTCGACGCTCAGGAAGCAGATGCAGTTGTTGAAGGACAGTATGCCTGGAGTGCAAAAATCGGAAAGTCGAGGATATGTTAAGGGACGGACGCATCAGAATAGGTAGTGACAATCAGGAACCGTTCTCCTTGTATCAGGAAGACCTGATAGCGGTTCTCAAATCCTGCAAAGAGGTCGGAGGATGGAAAGGCGAGGTTTGCCGCTTCGCGACGGCCATGCTCACGTTCCTTCGATTGAGGCCGGGAGAGCTGCAGCAAGCGTCCTTACGAGACTTGGACACCAGAAAGTGGACATTCCTGGTCTCGCAACCCAAGGGAAAGGGCATCTACGGCGAAGTAAAGCGCCTGCCGATCCCCGACGTCCTCAAGCCGTTCGTCCTCGACTATCTCGTAGCTAGAAGCGAGATGCTAAGGTCCAAAGGAAATCAGACCGCCGAGCCGCTCATTCCGGCCGTATCCTGCCACGGTGTCAACAACTACACCCAGCAGGCCTTCGGTCGGTTGAAGAAAGAGGTCATGGATCAGGCAAACATTCCTTTCAAGTGGAAGGACTTCCGGCCGACCGGCGGGCAACTGGCGTTAGACGGCGGTGTCCCCATAGAACAGGTATCGCAATCGATGAGGCACGCTTCGACAAAAACGACGGAACGGTATTATTGCCGTGCCCGAGCTGACCCTGCGTTCGCGAACGTCAATGAAACATACAATCGCATGTTTCTTGACGAGCCAGCTATGAACGCGAAAAGCGTTTGAATTGAATCTCGATAATATTTGTCTGGATAAAGAGAAGAGTGGGCTCAGCCGGATTCGAACCGGCGGTCTCCTCCGTGTGAGGGAGACGTCATAACCGCTAGACCATGAGCCCGTAGCGCTGAACCCGCTGACCATATATTAATTTTTGGCCATGGCTCGGTCCAGTTCTTTTATATCTGGGGCCGGGCGATGGCCGGGACGGTCCGATGGCGATATTTTTCTCCCCGATTCACCTCTGAAACGACCAAAATGAAACCTGGTTTTTCGAAGATGACACAATAATAACATGGCCCTAAAATATGATGAGGTCAATCAGTAATAGTCCCTTGCGATCGCTTCTTGGACCATGATCCCTGGGACCTCGCCGGAGGAATAAATTGAACGAAGATTATTCGATGATAGGAAAGCAGAAGAGCGGGGCGGACGATGAGCTTAGGTTCGGAAGAAGGGGAGATTCCATCTTCACCTCGATACACACCGACCACCTGAGAAAGATGGACAGCGAGCTCTTTGACATATTGAACTCGGACCGAGATCTCGAACAGGTCCGCGCACGGCTGTTCGACCTTTTTTTCAGGAGAGAGATGCTCTATCATTCGCTCGATTGCTCGGCCGAAGCCCTGGAACGGGTGAACGCGCTCTACTGCATCCAGGTCCTCAGGAACCTGATCTCCCAGCGCAACGAGAACCTCAGTGGCTGCAGCACCTTATCCGAGGTGGTGCGCATCGTGAGGCAAGGGTCGGTGGCAGCGTCAGAGAGGGCGTTCTTCCTTGACCTATATCACATCATCAAGGGCTCATTGGCCCAATCAGACATCTACCGTGAGGAAGCGCCTCGCTTCGAGTCGACGGGGCGGGAGGGAGCGGTGCAGCGTTCCGATTTCCTGGACGTGATGGCCGCCCAGTGCCAGCGCCTTATCGAAGCCTACCCCACCGGCCTGGACCCCGAGGTCGTGTATCGTCGGCGGTCGAACCGCGATAGGATCATGAGCAAGATGGGGGCGAGCGAGGACGACTGGAACGACTATCGCTGGCAGCTACGCCACGTCCGCCGGAGCGTCCAGGACCTGGAAGGGCTCATCGAGCTGAGCGATGAGGAGCGCGAAGCGATCTCTCTGGCATCGGAGAACCATCTTCCTTTCGGCATCACCCCCTACTACCTTTCACTTATGGACCTTGAACCGCACCGGCGGAACGATCATGCGGTCAGAGCCCAGGTCATCCCTCCGCTGAGCTACGTCAATAGCGTCCTTAGCACGAAAAGGGAGGGTAACCTTGACTTCATGCGGGAGGGCGACACCTCCCCCATCGACCTGGTGACGAGACGTTACCCGATGATCGCCATTCTAAAGCCATACAACAGCTGCGCCCAGATCTGTGTGTATTGTCAGAGGAACTGGGAGATCGACGATGTTCTCAGCCCCAATGCTCAGGCATCGCGAGCGAAGCTCGAGGAGGCCCTGGAATGGTTCGAGGAACACCCCCTTGTTTCCGAGGTCCTCATCACCGGTGGGGACCCCTTACTCCTGACCGACCATCATCTGCTGAGGCTGCTGACCCGGGTCGCCTCCATCGAACACATCAAGCGCGTTAGGATCGGGACCCGCCTGCCGGTGGTCCTGCCGATGCGCTTCACTCGCGACCTCGTCAGGATGTTAGGCATTTTCAACGACCCACCCCGCCGGGAGTTGTGCCTGGTCACCCACTTCGAGCATCCTTACGAAGTGACGCCAGCCGCGGCCCACTGCATCGACATCATCAGACGGGACGGGCTGTCCGTCTACAACCAGCAGGTCTTCACCATGGAGAACAGCCGCCGATTCGAGACCGTCGCCCTCCGCCTGGCTATGAAGCAGATCGGCATCGACCCGTACTACACTTTCAACGCCAAAGGAAAGGAAGAGACTGACTGGTATCGTGTCCCCATCGCCCGCATCCTACAGGAACGGAAGGAGGAGGCCCGGATGATCCCGGGGCTCTCGCGCACGGACGTCCCGGTGTTCAACATCCCCGCCCTCGGCAAGAACAACCTGGGAGCATGGCAGAACCACGACCTGATAATGCTCTCGCCGCAAGGGGAGCGCATCTACGAGTTCCATCCGTGGGAGAAGAACATCGTGTCCGTCCCGACCTACATCTATCACGACGTTCCGATCTTAAGCTATCTGCAGCGGCTACAGGAGCGGTTGGAAGATCCGAACGAATACGCCAGCATCTGGTATTATTTCTAGGCCCTACGGGGCCCTTTTTTATTACCATGAATAAGTTATTTATAGATGTTCTAATCTATTAATATTAATGGGTTGTAAACCCCCAGTTGTCTAGAAAGAAAGGAGGTTCGATGGCGGCGAGTGATGAAAAGGAGCGAAGTCTGGCTACAACTAGCCATTGGGGCCCCATCAGCATGCTACAGGAGATAGAAAGGCTGTTGAACAGCTTCCAGTTCGGGTTCGACGAGATGACCTTCAGACCGTCCGGCTCCCGCCTTGCGGCCGTGACATCCGTGACGATGGGGCCCATTACCTGGTCGAGGTGGAGTCCCCTGGCCTTAGGAAGGACGAGGTCACCATCGAGATCAGCGATGAGGCCTTGGTAATAAAGGCCGAAAGGGAGGACAGGGCCGAAGCCCAGGGAGAATGCTATATGCGACGGGAGAGGGGGCATATGTCATTCTACCGCCAGGTCTCCCTGCCCAACGATGTCGATCATACCAAGGCATCGGCAAAGATGAAGGATGGTTTGCTGAAGGTGACCCTCCCTCAAGGAGGCCGAAACAGCCGAGAACAGGAAGACGCTCGATATCAAATGAATCCAATCCCTTCTGCCTTTTTTTACCAATTTTTACCATAATCATCGAGAAAATCGCATATAGTCAGACCTGGCAAGAAGTCATGAGGAATGAACTTGCCGCAACGGTCCATCATGAAGAGGAGCGCTGACATGGAGAGATGCATCAGAGCCTGCCAGGACTGCCACGGTGCTTGCACCGAGATGATCATTCATTGCCTGCAGAGAGGTGGAGAACAGGCTGAGGCCGGACACATCGCCCTGCTGCAGGATTGCGCTAACGTTTGCGAACTCAGCGAGGATGTCATGCTGCGATCCTCCAAGTTCATGAACCGCATATGCACGCTGTGCGCCGACGTGTGCGACGACTGTGCTGACAGCTGCGAACGGTTCGATGATGACGCCATGAAGCAATGCGCCGACCAATGCCACAGCTGCGCTGACACATGCAGGGAAATGCTCACCGGTGGCGAGATCCACAATCGGCTAACCAGCTTCTCGTGATCACTCAGTGATGACCTGGGTGGCGCGGAACTTGCCTTCAGTGAACAGCAGGGAGAAGTAACCGGTCTTGTGGTTGGTGCTTCTCAGCTTGATGCACCGGATGCGCCTCTGGATGTCGGTCTCGCCGATCTCCTGGAGCTTCAGGGAGATGACGCCGTCGGCCAGATAGCCCTCATCGAAGCGGTTCTCGAACATGTTGTCCGGGGTGGTCTCGGAGATGAGGAACGAAGTGACGTTCAGGTTCCTAAGCCACTCGAACAGATAGAAAAGCTCGGTACGGCGGTTGTCTTCCATCTGGGCGGCCATCTCCAGCACGTCCAGGGAGTCCACGACCAGGATGTCGTAGTCGAAGTTCTGCTTGAGGTTATCGGCATACATCTTGAACACCTGCATCCAGGTGCCCTTGGCGCTCAGTTGGGTCAGGGACTTTCGGATCAAGCCGAGGTCCAAAATCTGGATGAAGTCCTGGGCCCTCTTGTCATCCATGCCCAGGGAGGTCATCTGCTGCAGGAGGTTCTCTCTTGATTGCTCGAGGGTCATGTATACCGACTTGATGCCCTTCTCGAGCGCGTTGTAATATAACATGCTGTAAGCGACCGAGGATTTCATGGTACCGGGAGTGCCGGTCAGCAGAACCACCTGGTTCTTGGGTATACCACCCTGGAGGTTCTCATCAAAGTTCTGGATATAGGTCCTCATTCGCTCGATCTGCAAAATATTTTCCTCCTGCTGGCGAATTGCCATCAGTGTATATAATCCTATTTTGGCGGCTTACTCCTCTGGGGATTGAGAAGAGGAGCGCATCATCGGTACGCTCAGGATGAACGAGCCGCCGGCGTGCATCAATGTATAGTAACGTGGATCGATGTTCGCTCCCCTCATCTTGAGGCAGCGAAGCCACCGCTGGATATGCGAGTCACCGACCTCCTTCAGGACGATCTCGATGGCGCCGTCGGCCACATACAACTCCATGTGCCCATCCCCCTCCAACCGAGCCATGGGCGTCTCCGAGATGACGAATGTAGTAAGACCGAGCGAGCGAAACCAGTCGAACAGTTCCTGGACATCGATCCTGGTGAATTCGTGCTGGCTCATGGCCATGAACGATTCCAGGGAGTCGATCGCCAGTAGCGTGAACGGACTTTCCTTCATGACATTCTCGATATAGCGCATGATGATGCTGCGCCAGTCGCCGTGCTGTCCCTCCATACTACGGCGTAGGTCCACTAGGTCCACGACCATCAGGTGGTCCAGGGACGAGTCCCTGGACATGCCCAGCCTGTCCATCTGCCGGATGAGCGAATCGCGGTCCTGCTCGAGGGAGAGGAACATTCCCTTCATCGATTCGTTGCGGGCGGCGTTGTGAAAGACATGATACGTGAGCGACGTTTTCATGCTCCCGGCCGGACCGTTCACCAGCACGACACTGCCCATGGGTACGCCCCCAGATAGGATCTGGTCCAGTCGCTCGACGTGGGTGAGCAAGCGCCGATCGCCCAGGTCGGGGGGCAGTCCCGCCCCAATCTGGCCGCGCAGCTGGGCGGTGACGTCGGCGAGCACCCGCTGCACATCGGCCGCTGAACATTTGATCTCATCATCCCCGGCCCGCAATTGAACATAGGCAGCCTTTAGCTCCCCCTCCAGCTGTCCGATGCGGCTGAGCTGGTCGGCCATCTCCCGCTCGATGTTTTGCCTTATGCGTTTCCTCTCGGCCTCCAGCACCGGCCGAAGGT
The DNA here is from genome assembly GCA_963728405.1 of Methanomassiliicoccaceae archaeon. GTDB lineage: Archaea > Thermoplasmatota > Thermoplasmata > Methanomassiliicoccales > Methanomassiliicoccaceae > UBA6. The sequence goes on from CAVSJV010000003.1 coordinate 16,774, forward strand.
CATCATTGGCCTGCAGGAGGCGTTCCACCTGTTCCATTCCCTGTTCGTCGTCCCGGGCGCCGCAATGGTAATCCTCCGCGGCCTGCAGAGCATTCTGGAGCACGATGGCCATGGCGTCGAGGTCATCCTCCCGCTCTTTGATCCTCTTTTTCGCTTCAACGATCGATAGGCGCTCCTTCTCCAGCTCCTGGGCGGCATGCTCCAGCTCAAGGGACTCGGCCTCCAGGGAGTCCATCTCCTCACGCAGCTCCTTCTCTCGGTCCAGGAGCTCCCGCTCCCGGCCGTTATAGCTATCCGATATCGGCTGGACCGCGGACTGCCCGCGGAAGGATCCCTTGGGCTTGATGTCCCGGACATCGCGGATGCCGGGGGCGGAGATCTTCCCAGAGGTGGGCCGTGAAGCATCCTTGACCTTGGCCGCACCCGTCAGCGGTTCCCCGCATCGCCAGCACTGGGTGTCACTGGGGCCAATGCCGGCGCCGCACCTTGAGCATTCTAGGATCCGGACCATGTTCGCACCAGCTCACTCGCTGATGGCCTTGGTCACTTGGAACCTTCCGCCGGTGTACAGGAGGGAGTAATAGGACGGGTCATGGTTGGTCTCCCTCATCTTCACGCAACGGATCCTACGCTGGGTCTCCACCTCACGCACCACCTGCATCTTCAGGGTAACGATGCCGTCGGCGAGGTATCCTTCGTCATAAGAGCCATCGAACAGGCGGTCCGGCGAGACCTCCGAGATCAGGATCACGGTAGCGCTGAGGTCCCTCAGCCACTCGAACAGATAGAAGAGATCGGTGCGCCGGTTGGACATCTCCGATATGGCCTCCAGCACGCCCAAGGAGTCGATGGCGATGACGCTGAAATTGAGATCGTTCTTGAGCGATGTGAGGTAGCCCTTGAACACCTGCATCCAGGAGTCACCGCCCGAGACATGCTTGAGGTTCTTCCTGATCAGTCCCAGGTCCAGGACGTGCAAGGTCTGCTTGACGTCCTCGGTGCGCATGCCCATCTTCTCCATCTGCCGGAGCAACGAGTTGCGGGACTGCTCCAAGGTGACATAGACGCAGGTCGTCCCGTTCTCCTTGGCCTGATTATATAGTGCGTAGTAGGCCAACGAAGACTTCATGGTGCCGGGGGTGCCGGCCATGAGAACGATGTGTCCCTGGGGGATGCCCCCCTCCAATATCCTGTCGAAGCCTTCGATGTAAGTCTTTATCCGGCCGGTCGAGTCCAAAGTGAGTTCCCCCAATATCGGGCAGTTTATTCTGATAAAATAATAAAAGGGAGCATACAAAAACCTTCTTGGCTAGGTCCGCCAAATGATAATACGTCCAGCACTAGGCGTCGCCGCGAATGACCACCTTGCGGACAGTACTGCTTGGCATTCTCGGCCATGCCGAGGATGGCAGCCTTGGAATAGGGCTTGATGACCGAGAGGTTCGCGTCCAGAGTGTGCTCCGGCCGGAACTGCTGCAGAGCGAACTTCCTGGTCCCGCCGATGTAGGCGGCCATGGCCTCGATGTCCTGGGCGGTCAGGAGTATCGGCACCACGGTGGTGCGGAACTCATGCTCGACGCCCGAGGTCTCCAGGATCTCGATGGAACTCTTGATCCTGCCCAGGTCGACGCTGACCCCCGCCAGGTCGTCGTATTTCTCGTTCAGCGGCGCCTTCAGGTCCATGGCCACATAGTCGACCAGCCCGGCCTCGATGACGTCCCTGAGCATTTCAGGGTTCGTCCCGTTGGTGTCCAGCTTGACCTTCATGCCCAGGTCCTTGATCTTCCTGAGCAGCTCGGGCAGGTCCTTGTGGATGGTCGGTTCGCCACCTGTGACCACGATGCCGTCGAGGAACTCAGAGTTGGAGCGAATGTACTCCTCGATCTCGGGGAAGGGGATCTCATCGAAAGCGTCGGGACTGAGCACGACGTCCCGGTTATGGCAGAACGGGCAGCGGAAGTTGCACCCAGGCAGGTAGATGGACACCACCACGTGACCGTCCCAGTCCAGCAGCGAGGTCTTGATGAATCCGATGATCTTCATTGGCCTGCCACCCGACGCGATGACCTGTCTTAACACTTGGCATGGGTGCATCGAAAACCGCGGACCAGGCGAAAGACTGTACCGTACCGGACAGAAGGTCGGGCGGAAAGGTATTTTGACCGGTAAGAACTTCGAGATGCGGACCGCAGGATGACCTTACCGCAAGCATCAGGACCTCAGGACCGACCCGGCAACGAAGGGGGCGAGCCGAAGATCATCGCCTTCTGCTGCAACTGGTGCTCCTATGCAGGCGCGGACCTGGCGGGAGTGATGAGAAGGCAGTACGACCCAGCCGTCCGGATCGTCCGGGTCATGTGCTCCAGCCGGATCGATGCGGGCCTCATCCTGGAATGCTTCGAGAAGGGGGCGGACGGCGTCCTGGTCCTGGGCTGCCATCCCGGCGACTGCCATTACGTCTCTGGCAACATCAAGGAAGAGCTGCGGGTCCAGGACACCTGGCGACTGCTGGACCTGCTGGGCATCGGACGCGAGAGGCTCGTGCTGAAGTGGATCTCCGCTTCCGAGGGGGAGGAGTTCGCCGCGACCATCGATCAATTCGCCGCTACAATCCGTCGACGGGGGCCGCTGAGGGGGGCCGATCATGGACCTTGAGCGGCTGGTCCGCAAGTACGGGGCGGACGCCTGCATCGGCTGCGGGCGGTGCACCTATTCCTGCGTGGCCGCTCAACGCTATGAGGGCTTCTCCCCCCGAAGCGTGGTCGAGAACGCTCTGAACGGCAAGCAAGTGAAAAGAACGGCGGCGCTATGGGCCTGCACGGCCTGCGGCGCCTGCTCTCAGCTCTGCAACGCCGATGTGGACTTCCCCGGCCTGGTGCGGGAGCTTCGTGCCGCCGGCCAGAAGGACAATGTTCCCTTAGCCGCCCATCATGGCGTCCTGGGGCGGGTCGCCAAGCTCAGCTCCTCGAGCGCACCGCAGGCGGCCGCCTGGGTGACACCGGACCTGGAACTGGACGAGGGTTCGGACACATTGCTGTTCGTTGGCTGCACGCCGTACTTCGACGTGGTGTTCAACTACTTTCGCTCGGACCTGCTGGAGATCCCGCGCGCCTCGGTCCGGCTGCTGAACGCCCTGGACATCCGGCCCAGGTTGCTCTCTTCGGAACGCTGCTGCGGTCACGACGCCTTCTGGTCCGGTGACGACGCGTTGTTCGATAGACTGGCCCGGGCGAACGTCGATGCGGTCAAGGCGGCGGGGATCAAAGAGATCATGGCATTCTGCCCCGAATGCCTGGTCACCTGGCGGGACCTCTATCCCCAGATTCTGGGCGACACGGGCATCAGGGTCCGCAGCGTTATGGAGGTGGTGCAGGAAGGATTGTGCTCCGGTCGGCTGGACCTTCGGAAGGGCGAGGAACTGTTCACCTACCAGGACCCCTGCCGGTTGAGCAAGGGGACGCCGGTCATCGAGGCCCCCCGGCACATCCTGAGGACGATCGGCCGGCTCGAGGACATGCCCCGTTCCGGTGTGATGAGCGCGTGCTGCGGCACCGCCGGGTGGGTCAATTGCGATCACACCGCCAAGAAGGTCCAGATGGAGCGCCTGAACGAGGCGGAGAGCACGAGAGCCGACACGCTGATCACCGCTTGCCCCAAGTGTCTCATCCATCTGTCCTGCGCCGACCGCCATCATGGGGCCGAGATGCCCAGGCGGATAAGGATCGAGGATATCCACGTAAGGGCGGCGCGGGCCTTGGAACGTTGATATAGACCGGACCGCCCCAATTAGCAGCGATGGCGCTCATATTATGGACGGTCAGCTATGAGGGAAGGTCGGCCGAGGAGATCGTCAGCACGCTGCAGGACAACGGCATCGAAAAGGTCATCCATATCGGCACGGTGGCCAGGGACCTGGAAGGGAGCGGGTTGGAGGAAGAGCTGAAGAGAGGTCTGGAGGAAGCGGGCATCGAGTTCGAGCACATCGACGGCGTTGAACAGCTCTCCTGAGTTCAGGGGCATCACTGCCGATCGTGGAAAGGACGATATGATCCTCGGCGTTCAACGCCTATCTGAGCCGCCGGTCCTATGAGATGGACAGGCTGCGCAAGAAGATCGAGGAGCGGCCTACCGCCATCTTATGCTACCTTCAGGGCGAGGGGGCCTGCGAGGGGGCGATGCTGATCCAGCTGCTGCAGCGGCAGGGGAGCGAGATCAAGAACCTGTGATCACTTTCTTTCGTTCTTCGCCTCGGCCTCTCGCTTGGCCTTGATATGCCCCGCCGGGCCGCCTCTTTCGTCCATGGCCTGCCTGACACATTCGTCCCTTTCGCAGATGAACATGGCGAACTGGAAGTTCTTGGCCGGCCGTCCGCAGACCTGGCATTTCTCCTTCTCGATGTCCATGTTCCCGGGGACCGCACTGCCTCGTTATAAGGACTGCGTGTCATCGTTCGGTATTAGACCGTAGGAAGAAAATAGTATATGGCAGCGAGCGATTGCTAAGGCCGTGCGACGGACCGCGGCCGACCCGGCGATGGCTCGATGGCTCGAACAGGCCAGGCCATCGGCATTGCTGTGCCAGCAGTGCGGGGAGTGCGCTTCCGTCTGCCCTAGCCAACGGCACGACGGCATCCGCCCGACCGAACTCATGGCTCGCGCGGCCCTCGGGGCCCTGGACCCTGCGAAGGATGGGGGGCTGTGGCAGTGCGCCCGATGCATGGCCTGTTCGGAGCGCTGCCCCTCGGAGGCCGACCCGGGAGAAACGATCGCCCTGCTGCGGGAGTTGGCCGTGCAGCGGGGAAACCGCCCCCAGTACATCGTCGAGGAGGCGAAGCGGTTCATCCAGACAGGCATATGCTTCCCTCGCACCGGCATGACCAAGAAGATGCGAAAGGAGCTGGGGCTTCCTGACGGAGAGATCACTGCCTCCGCGCTCAAGGACGTGGCCGAGATCTGCAAGCGCACCGGCCTGGGGAGGCTGGAGCTTGGGTAGGCCGCTGTACCTCTTCTCGGGCTGCCTGATACCGACCAGGTTGCCGTTCCTGGAGGCCTCGTCCCGCTTCGTACTTGACCATTTGGGCGTGGACTACAGTGACCTGCCGAACGCCACCTGCTGCGTCGAGCCCATAGGCCTGCGGACGATGAGCAAGGATACTTGGCTGGTCTCGGCCGCCCGGATGCTGGCCATCGCCCAGGAGGGCGGGCGGGACGTACTGACGCTGTGCAACGGCTGCTACATGTCGCTGAAGGAGGCCACCCACGCCCTGGAGGACGCCACCGTCCGTAAGGAAGTGAACGAGATCCTGGTCAACATCGGGAAGCGATACGACGGAGGAGTGGAGGTCCATCACCTCACGGGCCTCCTGTTAGATCATGTGGATGTTGTCCGAAGGTCGATCATTCGACGGATGCCCGAGCTGACTCTAGCGGCCCATCCCGGTTGCCACATGGTACGGCCCAGCCAGGTGCTGAAAGTTGATAGCTCGTTCCGTCCCGAGGTGCTGGGCCGGATCGCCTCGTGGACCGGGGCGAGGGTAGTGGCGAACGAAGAATGGCCCCAGTGCTGCGGCGGAGGCCTCGCCGGCATCGACGAGAACCTCTCCTCCAAGATACTAGCCGATTCGAGCAGGGGTTTCCGTTCCTCTGGAGCCACGGCGATCCTGACCCCTTGCCCATTCTGCTTCGTGCAGTTCGACCTCAAGCAGAAGGACGGGCTACCAGTGCTCTATTTGGCCGAGCTGCTGGCGCTGGCGATGGGCGCCGCGCCTGAGAAAATAGGTATGCAGTACCACCGCAACAAGCTCACGGTTTGATCTCGGCGATGTCCAGCGAGAAATCGATGGCCCGCGACGAGTGTGTCAGCCAGCCGAGCGAGATTATGTCCACTGCCTCGGCATAGGCGGGAGCGGTGACCGGGGTGATGCCTCCGGACGCTTCCACCAGGATTCGGGGATCTATTGCCTTGATCGCCTGGGAGCACTCCTTCGCCCCCTCCGGCGTCATGTTGTCAAGCATTATGATGTCGGCACCGGCAGCGGCCGCTTCCTCGGCCCCGAGCAATGAGACGACCTCCATCTCCACCTTCTTGGTGAAGGAGACCCGCCTGGCCATCCTGATCGCTTCCGAGATGCTCCCGACGACCGCAAGGTGATTGTCCTTGATCAGCACCGCATCATCGAGACGGTTGCGGTGTGGGTCCCCCCCGCCCAGTGCGACGGCTTTTTTCTGGTAGGAACGGAAGCCGGGGGTGGTTTTCCTGGTAGCGGCGATGATGATGGCCGAGTTCCTTTTTTGGCAGGACCGCAGCACGTCCCGGGTCGCGGTGGCGATGCCGGACATCTGCATCAGAAGGTTCAGCGCCAGCCTCTCGCCAGATAGAATGGACCGGAGGCTGCCTTCGACATATAGGGCCTCGGTGCCCGGAGGGACCGATTCGCCGTCCTTCACCCGGGCGGCAGTCCACAGCCCAAGGGTGTTGAAGACCTCCTCTGCCTCTTCGAGACCAGCCACGGCACACTCTTCTCTGGCGAAGAGCCGGGCGGTGCCCATCTGGGCGCCGATCAGCGCTTCCGACGTGATATCACCGTAGCCGATGTCCTCGCGGAGGAACTCTTCGATCCTGCTCATGTACTGTCGGAATCAGGGGCTGAGATTATGAACTTCCCGGTCAGAGCTCGACCTCTTCCTCGGCCTTGGGCAGCAGGACCTTGATCCCTTCCTGCCGGATGGCCGCGGCCATCGGCTCGCGGTCGTCGGAGTGCATGATGATGACCCTCTGCGGCTTACAGGCCTTAATGAATGCCAGCAGCTCTCCCTGATCGGCATGGGCGCTGAGGTCGTATTTCTTGACCTCGCACTTGATCTTGACCGGGTGGGGCAGCTCCTCCTTGCTCGGCTGGACGTTGATTATGCCTTCGCCCATCAACCTCTTGCCGTTGGAACCATCGACCTGGTAACCGCTGAGAAGAACGGCACTCTTGGAGTCATTCTTAACATCATCCAGGTAGCTGAGGACCGGACCGCCGTCAAGCATGCCTCCGGTGGTGACGATCACCTGCGCCTCGCGGCGGGCCCTCTGACGGTCCGCAGGAGTGCGAACCTCGTTGAACCTCCGCTTAGCGGCCTTGAGCGCCTTCTCGTTACGCACGTACTCCGGACGGTCCAAGTACATGCGGCTGATGGCCTTGCCCATCCCGTCGACCCACATGTTGTATTTGAGGTCCTTAAGGATGAGCATAACCTCCTGGGTACGACCGACGGCGAAGCACGGCAGTATCGCCTTCCCGCCCCGCTCGACGACGGACTTGACCTTCTCGATAAGCTCATATTCGGTCTTCATCCGGTCTGGGTGCAAGCGGCCGGAATAGGTGCCTTCGATGATCAGGTTATCACACTGGATGGGGTGAGCACCCCATACCAGACGCATATTATAGGTGTGCATGTCGCCGGTGAAGACGGTGGTCTGCTCGCCCTTAAGTTCGAACATGGCCGCCCCGGGCAGATGGCCGGCAGGATGCAGCCCGATCTCGAAGCCGCCCACGTCCATGATCTCCCCGTAGGTCAGGGGGGTGAAGTTGCGCATGAGCGCCCTGATGTCACCCTCATCGTACATCTTGGGATAGCCCTCAGCTTCGGCGACCTTCATCGAGTCGCGCACCAGCAGCTCGGCCACGTCTATGGTGGTGGGCGTGGCGACGACCTCGGTGTCGTACTTGCCGCATAACCAGGGCAACATGCCGCAGTGGTCTAGGTGACTGTGGGTCAGAAAGGCCATGTCTACGGGGGGAGCGGGCAGCGGGTAGGTCGGGGGTTTGGAAGCAGTCATGCCATACTCGAAAAGAAGGGTGGCGCCCTTGTTCTGGACGAGCATCCCCATCCTCCCGACGACGTCAGCGCCGCCCAGGAACTTTATTTTCATTTTCTATACCTCCTATGAATTTCCGATGATCTGTAGTATTACTTTTCTTTCTCTTCCGTGATTGTCCAATTCCATCAGGACGACCTGTTGCCAGGTGCCCAGGTCCGGGACCCCTTCGTGAAAGGGCACGGTCAGTGATGTCCCCAGGAACGCCGATCGGACATGAGAATGTCCGTTACCGTCGCCCCAGCGCCGGTGATGGTCGTAATCCATCTCCTTAGGGAATAGGCGCTGCAAAGCTTCCCTCATGTCCTTTTGGAGGCCGTCCTCGTTCTCGATTGTGAACAAGGCGGCGGTGGAATGGCTGACGAATACGCATACCAAGCCTTCCTTCATTTTGGAGGCCCGCACCGCATCGTTCAGCTCTTTGGTGAGGTCGACGACGTCGCCCTCCGCTTCGGTCCTTATGCTAAGGACCTTCCGAAAGCTTCCCATATTTCACTCTTTGACCAGGGCTACTCATAGTGGAGTATATGAAGTTGATGTTTGGTGGAGCGGGACCATCCAGCATGGAAATAATTCCGATTGTACGTCGATTCATCAACTAACGTTGAAGGGAAATCGAAGGGTTCATATCCACGTAATTTTTCCGTTCCTTATAGTGTCCGAGAACATCAACTTGAGAATTTACCAACGGGGGCAAGGCCAGAATGATGAAAAGGTCTGGCTTGCCTCGAGCTTCCGAGTCATGCTCATCAAGATGGGCATCGAGAAGGCCGGGAGCATCAACCACCTGGGGAGAGAGCTGGGGTACCGTTCGAGGGTACATCCAGGATGGAGCGTTCGCCAGATCCTGGTAGGCAAGCAGCCTTTCCCCTTTGAGCGTCTTAAAGCGTTCTCCGATTACCTGAACTACCCTTTAGATGACATCATGAGGCACCGCACCCAGCCCGGGGCGGTGACCATCGACAGTACCAGGCGAGCGTTAGAGAGCTGTGGAATGATATACTACATCCCCCGCTGAGCGGGGAACCCATTTTTTTGATATCTGGCTAGGGGAATTAATTTATAGTCTCGACGTGATGACCATTATTGTCGGACAATCGTCCGACTTCAGGGATGGGAGTGCTCTTAAGGAAAGGGTCCAGGATCAAGGACGAGACCACCAGTTCGCTGGTGCACAGCGGTGTCTATCACCTCGCGGACACCTATGACGACGAGGAGGCCAAGAAATTCGAAGGCCCGGTCGCCTATAGCTTCTGGAGCGCGGTCAAGTACACTTTCACCCTCTCGCTTCTACTATGGTGGCTCCCCATCTTCGGCCAGATGATAGCGGGTTACGTGGGGGGCCGAAGAGCCGGCGCACCTTGGAAGGGTATGCTCTCTGCGCTCGTCCCGGTCGTATTCATATTCATAGTGAGCGGGCTGGTCCGCCTCGAGATCCTCCCCACGGTTATCTTCGGGGTCAATCTCAGTCCGGATGCCATCGCCGCGGTCATCGCCGCCAACGTACCGGTCATTCAGCCATATGTTGCGTTCGTCAACATGTACCTAACCAACTTCTTCACCTCGCTGCACTCGACCGCCAACCTCGGCCTCGACAGCTACGTGACGACGGTCGCCTTCGCCTATATCGGAGGCGTGCTCTCCCAGCAGACCCGCCGGGAGTTCGAGCTCCTGTCCCGCATGAGCAAGGGCAACACCACCACGGTAGTGCTGGAAGGCAACACCTTCACCACCGACCGTCCCGAGCCGTCCGGGAAGAAACGGAGCCGCGGGTTCGAGGAAATGGAAGAGATGGGCGCGACCCTGGACCTAGAGGACGATGAGCCTCAGACCTTCCGATCAGCCAAGCGGGCGCTGTACGACGAGAGCAAGGCCGGGAGCATCACCCCGAGGGACCGCAAGGCGCTGCGGGAAAGGGCACAATCAATGGCCCATGAGCAGAGAGGGGTGGAACGAAAGATCCAAAGGAGGGCGTCAGAGGAGGAGTTGGAGGCCCCTAGGAACCACAAGCCGACCGGGGAGAAGAAGGACTGGGAATTCATCTGAGCGACCTATCACCCCTCATGTCCCTGGCCACAGAACCCTTTTATACGAGCAGAATTTTCCGAAACTAGGCGAAGAACAATGTTCTGTCCAAAGTGTGGTGGGCTGCTGCATGCCAAAGAAGGCAGCAAGACCGAGTTCTGTTGTGGGACCCCCAAATGCGGTTTCGAGCAGAAAGCAGCCGAGATGTGCAAGAGCGGCCATACCAAGGCCGTAATGGGAAGGAACAAGAAGGAGGTCGAGGACTGTCCGGTGGTCGACGCGATCGAAGGCGCCATGCCCAAGACCAATGTCACCTGCCCCAAGTGCGAACATAACGAGGCCTACTGGTTCCTTCGTCAGACCCGCAAGTCGGACGAACCGGAGACGACCTTTCTCTGCTGCTGCAAATGCGGCCATCGCTGGCGCAAGTACTGAGCAAGCATACAGTCAAAGGAATGTTTATCATAGACAACATGTTTACCTTTAGAACTATTAGGATTTGATTCGGGGGAAATTGATGTTTCATGCCAAAATAAAATCCGAGACCCTCAAGGGAGTCGTTGACGTGGTCTCGACCCTCGTGGACGAGGCGAAGTTCAGTATTGACGCCGACGGCTTGGAGCTGAAGGCCGTCGATCCCGCCCACGTGGCCATGGTCGACATGAAGGTCGAGAAATCGGCGTTCGAAGAGTTCTCGGCGGACGAAACGGAGCTGGGCATTGACCTGGACAAGATCAAGGAGGTCCTCCGCCTTTCCCGGGCCGGGGACATCATCGAGATGGAGCAGGACGAGGCGAAGAACCGCCTCGTGCTCAATGTCGGTAACATTACCAGGAGAATGAACCTGGTGGACACCGCCGGTATGAGCGATCCCAAGGTCCCCAATCTCAACCTGCCGGCCAAGATCACAGTGACCTCGGACGAGTTGCAGAAGGGCATCCGGGCCGCCGAGTCCGTGTCCGACCATATCGCCCTTAACGCTACACCCGAAGGCTTCGAGATGTTCTCCGAGGGCGACACCGACTCGGTCAGCCTGAAGCTGCCCAAGGACCTCCTTATATCGCTGGAGTGTTCCGAGAAAGTGAAGAGCCTATTCCCCCTGGACTACTTCTCCAACATGGTCCGCTCCATCCCTTCCGGCTCGGTCGTCACCATCAACCTGGGCAGCGACTACCCGGTGAAGCTGGAGTTCGAGATAGCGGACAAGAAAGGTACCGTCAACTACCTGCTTGCCCCCCGGATCGAGAGCGACTGAGCGCTCCGAACCAAACCCCTTTACTTCGATTCTTTTATTCCCTTTTTACAAGACTGCTACGACTCAAACTTCAAGTAGAATGTCTGGCTGTAGCGAAATGCCTTACAAAAGCTTTTTAATCATAGCCCCATTATTCTCCAACCCCTCCCCTTCCTGAGGTGCCCGAATTGACCTTACACGATGATCAAACCATTCAGATACTGGAGACCAAAGCGAACCTGATCCGGCGCCACATCATCAAGATGACCTTCACTGCGCAGTCGGGGCATCCTGGTGGGTCTCTATCGTATACCGATGTCATAACCGCCCTTTTCTTCAAGGTCATGAAGCACCGCCCCGAGGAACCCTCGTGGGAGGATCGCGACAAGTTCGTACTGTCCAAGGGCCACGCCGCCCCGGCGTACTATGCCGCTCTGGCCGAGACCGGATATTTCCCGGTGGACGAGCTGCTGACCCTCCGAAAGCTGGGCTCCCACCTTCAGGGACACCCCTGTCGGATGAAGACCCCGGGAGTGGAGATCTCCACCGGTTCCTTGGGTCAGGGATTGAGCGTCGCTAACGGGATGGCATTGGCCTCTAAGCTGGACCGCCGCCAATCGCGCATCTTCTGCCTGCTAGGGGACGGAGAGCTGCAAGAGGGCCAGAACTGGGAAGCGGCCATGCTGGCGTCCCACTACAAGCTGGACAACGTCACCGCGTTCATCGACCGCAACAAGATGCAGATCGACGGACCCACCGAGCAGATCATGTCGCTGGAGCCCCTCGGGGACAAGTGGAGGGCCTTCGGCTGGAACGTCATCGAGATCAACGGGCATGACATGAGGCAGATTCTGGAGGCCTGCGAGAAAGCAACGCAGGTGATGGGCAAACCGACCATGATCATCGCTCATACTATCAAGGGCAAGGGCGTATCGTTCATGGAGGGCGCGATCGCCTTCCACGGCAAGGCGCCCAACGCCGATGAGTATCGCGTAGCCCTTAAGGAGCTGGGGGAGAGCATATGAAATGGGTCTACACCAGCCAAAGGAAGGAGTACGCCAACGCTCTGGTTGAGATAGGCAAGTCCCGCACCGACGTGGTCGTGCTGGACGGGGACCTGTCCTCCTCCACTAGGACCGTGGAGTTCGCCAAGAAGTTCCCGGAGAGGTTCTTCAACGTGGGCATCGCCGAACAGAACCTCATGGGCACGGCGGCGGGTCTCGCCGTCTCCGGTAAGACAGTGTTCGCATCCACCTTCGCAGTGTTCGCCACCGGCCGTTGCTGGGACCAGATCCGGCAATCGATCGCCTACCCGAGCGTCAATGTCAAGATCGTCGCCACCCACGCCGGCATAACTGTCGGGGGGGACGGCGCCACCCATCAGGCCTTGGAAGATATCGCCCTCATGCGGACGTTGCCGCACATGTGTGTACTGGTACCCGCCGACGGCATCGAAGCATACAAGGCGGTCAAGGCCGCCGCCGAGCACGAGGGACCTTGCTATGTCCGTCTGGGACGGGCGGATGTACCCATGGTCACGACCATGGACTCGCCTTTCACCATCGGCAAGGCGACCATCCTGCGGGAAGGCACCGATGTTACTCTAGTGAGCTGTGGCCAGATGGTCGCAGTATGCATGGACGCGGCCGAGGAGCTGCAGAAGAGTGGCATATCGGCCGAGGTGGTCAACATGTCCACCATCAAGCCGCTGGACGAGAATACGCTGCTACGGTCGGTCAAGAAGACCGGCTGCGTTGTCACTGCCGAGGAGCATTCGATCAAATCCGGCCTCGGAAGCGCCGTCGGGACCACCCTGGGAGAGCACTTTCCAGTGCCCATGAAGCGCGTGGGGACCCCCGACTGTTTTGGCGAATCGGGTGAGAGCGATGACCTAATGCGCCGCTATGGATTGACGGCCGAGAAGGTCATTGCCTCGGCCGAAGAAGTCATCAGGAGGAAGCATACATGAAGATCTTCATCGACACCGCTAATCTGGAAAAGATAAAAGAGGTCAACAGCTGGGGCATTCTGGACGGAGTGACCACGAACCCAAGCTTGGTTGCCAAGGAGAACACCGACTTCGAGACCCTGGTCAGGGAAATATGCTGCCTGGTGGATGGCCCGATCAGCGCTGAGGTCATGAGCGTCAAGGCCGCCGACATGGTGGTCGAAGCGCGCAAGCTGGCTAAGCTCCATGCCAACATCGTGATCAAGGTCCCCATGACCGAAGAGGGCCTGAAGGCCACCAAGACACTCGCTTCCGAGGACATCAAGGTCAACATGACCCTTATCTTCTCGGCTTCCCAGGCACTGCTGGCAGCGAAGGCCGGAGCGAGATATATCTCTCCGTTCATCGGCCGGCTGGACGACGTCGGCCAGGACGGTATGAAGCTCATCTCCGAGATCATGAACATCCTGGACAATTACGACTTCGACACTGAGGTCATCGTCGCGTCGGTAAGGGACCCGATCCATGTGGTCGAGGCCGCTCAGCTCGGAGCGCACATCGCCACCATCCCCTATGACATCCTGAAGAAGATGTTCCTGCACCCCCTGACCGATGCGGGCATCAAGAAGTTCCAGGATGACTGGGCCAAGGTCCCCAAGAAGTAGGAACAAACCATTTTCCCTTTTTGTTGTCGAACGCTCCCACCCTCATTGATCGATCTCCATTCTCCGAGGAGGGGCATTCCATATGGGTCCATACCGATCAAGGTTCGGCCCTACGCTCCTCCCCGCCTCATTGATACTGATACAGGAGACCATGGATCTTGACCAGGCCATCATAGGAGGCTCATCTACCCATCCGGAAAGATGATCTTGAAGTCGGAGCCCTTGCCTTCCTCGGACTCCACCCAGATACGGCCTCCATGACGCTCGACAATGCGCCTGCAGATGGCGAGGCCCATTCCCGTGCCAGGATATTCCTCTCGCGTGTGGAGGCGCTGGAACATCTCGAAGACCCTATCCTTATGCTGAGAGCCGATCCCTATTCCGTTGTCCTTCACGCTGAAGAGCCAGCCCTCGGCCGTCGGAAGGGCGGAGATATAGATCTCGGGAGGGAGGGGGCCATGGAACTTCACCGCGTTAGAGATCAGATTCTGGAATAGCATACCTACCTGGGTCACATCGGCTTTCACGGCAGGGAGGCGGTCCCATCTGACCACCGCCTGATCGTCCTTCAAAGCGGGACCGAGATCTAAGACCACCTTGCCTAGGACCGCGTTGAGGTCCACAGGTACCAATGGATTGCCCTGGGTGTCGATACGAGATAGGGCCAGGAGGTCCTCGATCATGGTGTTCATCCTCCTCGCCCCATCCACAGCGAACTCCACATACTGTCTGCCCCTGGCATCGAGGCCTCCCCCGTACTTGCGGTCCAGGAGATCCATGTAGGCGGTTACCATTCTCAACGGTTCCTTGAGGTCGTGAGAGGCCACGTAGGCAAAGCGTTCCAGCTCGGAATTGGAACGGGACAGCTCTTGAGCATTCTGCTCCAACTTCACCTCGGCCAGCCGTCGTTCGACGATGGCCCCTATCAGCTTCGCGGAAACGTCGAGCCGATTCTTGGCGACCTCAATCATGAACGGTGGGCGGGACTCGTATGTGTCCGCCAATCTTTGCAGTTCCTCCACCGGAACATTATAAAGGGCGCTGATGCGAGCCAGCTCGCCCGGGTCCCTGGGAATGTCCCCGTAGCTGATGTTGATCACCCCGATCGCCTTTCCGCCGGCTATTATGGGCATGGCATAGATGTGCATCCCCCCATGGCAGGACCAGTCCTGGGGTGCCTTGGACATCATGGCGAGCCGGGCGGTGTCGTTCCAACACGACTCGTAACAATGCCACTTGCCGCTTCTCATCGCCTCGGCGTCGTCAACGGCCCCGCAGTTCTCTCGTGAAGCATGATCGAGCAACCTGCAGTACGGGGACGAGTGAATGCACCGGGAAACGGTCCCATCCCCCTCGATTATGGTCGAGGCGGTATCAAGGAGATTGAGGGAGTCGAAGATTATCCCGTCGAGCATTTCCCCGCCCAATGTATCCATTATCAATCCACTGCCTTTGATGGAGGACATATCGGCTTGAGCATTGGCCATTCCGACCGCGGCTATCTGATCGACATTCTTGGTGAGGACCCATTCCAGGCGTTGCAGGGCCTTCTGCGATTCCCTCTGCTCGGTGACATCCTGGCCGACGAAAAGATATCCGATGAGCGCACCACTGCTGGAATGCAAAGTGGTCACTCTCCAGTCGATCTCCCTGACCCGGCCGTTCTTTGAGGTCAACTTCGCCGAGAATCCGGCGCCGGAGGGCTCCTGGTCCGAGAGGGAGATGGCATTTTCGACCTTAGGACGATCCTCAGAGCTGACCATCACCTCCGACCAGTTACGGCCCTTCAGGTCCTGGTCCGACCATTCCGAGACCTTTTCCAAGTAGGGGTTGGCACTGGTGATCGCCCCATCGAGGTCGGTCATGAAGATGGGGGCCCCGGCCGAGCGGACAAGCCTCTCCGCATACTCTTTCTGCTCCGTTAGGGACGCTTCGTTCCTCTTCATCGACAGGAACACCAGCTTGTTCGGCGCGGTTATCCCTGTTCTTACTACGGCCAGAAAGATAAGGTAAAAGGCGAGAGCAGAGGTAAGGTGTCCCAGTAGGTTCAGAATGCTAAAGAAGTCGAAGTATAGGGTGAAATAGAACTCAGACACCCCGGTCAGGACGACTGCAACTAGGAGTAGGTCGAAGACCTTAGTATCGAACTCCCCTCGTTTTCTCACCAGGAAGTAGGCCGAGAGGGCCAGGATGAAAATGATGATGTATTCACTATAGACCTTGAAGGGGGTCAATCCGGAGCCGTCAATATAGGTAACGGGGAAGAGGCCACCGAAGATCAGCCCCAGCAGTAGCGCCGCAACGGCCAGATACCCGATCAAGACCGCCCCCCACCTCATCCTTCTCCCCAATACGAACGTGGCCAGCAACATCGAGAACGCAAGAACGGACCTTTCTGCCACCCACAACTGAGTGGGCAGGTCCGTGGTCGCTCCAGGAACGATGTTCATGCCTTTGTAGGATACAACATGGGCGATATTGAGGATGCCAACGCACAGCGCCGCCACCCCCACCAGAACCAGGTAATTATTACCGATGTATGGGCGGGAGTTCCAGAGGATCACAAAGGTGCACAGCAAGATCACCGTGATCATTATCTCCGTTATGGTATGGAACAGCGGATAGCTCACACCTGAGATGACGATAAGCAGGGTGATGATCGTTGCTCCTCCGATGAGCTCGGTCAGATGACCCCTAATGCCGGAATACTGTCTTGCGACCGCCTCACCGGGACCACTTGGTTCGGCCCCTTGCCCCATCCCTATCGACGATGGTTTGTACAGTTTATAAATTCGTGCAATGTTCATCAAGGACCACGGATATGGTGTCGTCCTTCCAGCCCCAAAGGGGCGATGCTGTTGTGGAACAGGGAGCCGACGATACAATACAAAATGCCCCCCTAAAACACCCCCTGTGCCCGATCGATTGCATTTGTCACAGATCCACACCGATTCCGCGGACCGCAGTGGTGGGCCGCCCTAAGATAGAGTAAAATATGGCGTTCAATCTCTTCGACCATATGGAACCGGAGGTGGTGGTCATCGGCGGCGGCCCGGTCGGCAGCACATTCGCGGCCCAGACCGCATCCTGCTCCACCATCGTGATCGAGGAGCATGAGGAGATCGGCTCCCCAGTGCAATGCACTGGTCTCGTCCATCCACGGGTCGTGGAGATGGCCCGGGCCGAGGGCACCGTCCTCAACACCATCACCGGGTTCCGACTTGTTCTCCCGGGTGGGCGGAACCTGGAGGTCCGTTCTGGCGAGACCAAGGCGGTGGTCATCGACCGTGTGAAGTTCGACCGCATCTGTAGCTCGAGGGCCGAGGAAGAGGGCGCGGACATACTCACCGGCCTTGAGTTCAAGGGGTTCCAGCGCGATGGGCGTCGGTTGCGGATCAAACTGAAAGGCCCGAACGGCCCAGAGGAGCTGAGCACCGACCTGCTGGTCGGCGCGGACGGCTACAAGTCCCGGGTGGGGAAAGAGGCCGGGATCGGTCCCCCTCGCGAGGTGGTGCGGGGAATCCAGGTCGACCTGGACGTTCGGATGGACGAACAGTCGCTGGTCGAAGTGCTCATCGGGCAGAAGGTGGCTCCGGGCTTCTTCGCCTGGGTCCTGCCCTGCGGCGACTTCACCCGGGTCGGGCTGGGCGTGGCGAACGCCAATGGGGCTCCGAGCAAGTACCTGAGCGCGCTTATAAAGCAGAAGGGGCTGGAGGGCGCCGAGAGGCTGAGGATCATCTCCGGAGCGATCCCCATCGGCCCGCCCAAGAGGACCTACGCGGACAATATCCTCATCGTTGGGGACGCCGCTGCTCAGACCAAACCGCTATCCGGCGGAGGGCTGTATACGGGCATGAGGGCGGCGCGGTGGGCGGCGATGACCGCGGTGGAGGCGATCAAGGAGAAGGACCTGAGCGCCAAGCGGCTGTCCGAATATGAGGCCCGCTGGAGGGCGGACCTCGGGAAGGAGCTGGACCGGGGCCTGCTCATCCGCCGGGCCTTCGTCAAGATGACCGACAAGAAGCTCGATGAGGTCGGCCGCTTGCTGGACCGCAACGATGCCAAGGTGGTGCTGGCCACCGGGGACATCGATTACCCGTCCAAGATCGCTTCTCCGCTCCTGAGGGCGGTGCCGTCGATCATCAAGTTCTCGCCCCATCTGATCGGTTCGCTCATCAGGGGAGCAAACGGTAAATAGCCCGGTCCTTTTTTCTCGGGCATGCTCCTCGCCAAGGTTCCCCGCTCCCAGGCCGAACAGGTCCGGAAGGTGCTCTTCCGCAAGCGCCTGGGCTGCAAGGACCGTCGCATCCGGACCGACGGGGACCACATGCTCATCCCGCTCAAGGCCGAACCGCCCCCCGAACTGATCGCGGAGCTGGGCCTCGTGCTGATGGACGGAGATGTAAGGGGCAAGACCTGCTACCGGCCGCCCTACGACCTGGTGGTGGAATCGGCTCAGGTCCCCCCGGAGCTGAAGGGGCACTTCCCCCGCCACTGGGAGATGCTGGGCGATGTTCTCGTCCTCCGTCTGCCGGATGAGCTTGTTCCCCATCAGAGGGCGGTGGCCGAAGCGTATGCCGGGGTCCTGAACGCCCGCACCGTGCTGAAGGACCGGGTCCGCATCGACGGGGTCTTCCGCACCCCCGACATGGAGGTGCTGTGGGGCCACGGGACCGAGACGGTCCACTACGAGAACGGCCTCTTCTACAAGCTGGACGCGGGCCGCATCATGTTCTCTTCCGGTAACATCGACGAGAAGCTTCGCATGGCCTCACTGGATTGCCGCGGCGAGACGGTGGTGGACATGTTCGCTGGGATAGGTTACTTCACTCTTCCCCTGGCGGTGCATGCGCACGCATCTACGATCATTGCCTGCGAGATCAATCCGCTGGCCTTCCACTACCTTGAGGAGAACATCAGACTGAACAGGGTCGGGTCGATAGTACGGCCAGTGTTGGGAGATAATAGGGAGCTTCCGGGCCAAGGGATCGCCGACCGGGTCATCATGGGCTACGTCCGGACGACCGCGCAGCACCTGGAGAAGGCGTTCGCGCTGGTGCGGAAGAACGGCATCATCCACTACCAGGACACATTCCCGCTGGAAGTGTTCCCCCAGATGGCCATCGACAATGTCACTGAAGCGGCCAAGGGAAGGAAGTTCAGGATCGAACTTGTTCGTGAGGTGAAGTCCTACTCGCCGGGCGTCTCCCACATGGTCCTGGACATCCGGGCCTTAGACTAAACTTTCTCCAGGACCTCGTTGGAGCCCGAAGCTTCCAATATGAGCTTGAGCGCGTTGGCGTAGTCGTCCCCCTTCTCCTCGAGCAGTCGCTTGGCGAACGGGGCGAGATAGTTGCCGTAGTCCATCTCTTCGCGAGTGAACTGCCACGCCTTGGTCTGCCCCTCGCCCAGCGCGCCGAGGAAGCCAAAGGAGACGGAGCGGAGCTTGTGATCTCCGCCCTTGGTCTTCTCGATCTGCCGGAGCGCCGCCTCCTTTCCTTCGGTCTTGAAGATGCGGGCGATGTGGTCGGCATAGCTTCCCACCGGACCGAGCTTGCGGAACGAGGGCAGGGCGGCCTCGACCTCCTTGTACCCTTCGACCCGTGCCGCCTCCACCACCATCTGTGAGGGGGTCAGCTCGGAGCGCTCTGCCAGCACCCTCTTCACTACATCTGGGGATGAGACCGCCGCCAGCAGTGCATCGCGGTGCTCCGGCCATAGGTCGGAGATGAGGTTGGCCGTCTGGTCGGTCCTTGACAGCACGCACATCTTGTTCGCGGAGAGGAACTTGGAGATCGCCTTCTTCTCGGCATCGGAGCCGCGGAGGGCGTCGAGGAACCGCTGGCGGTCCTTGCCGTAGCATTCGTCGCCGATCAGATACACCTCGTCCTCCTGTTCCCTGATCGCCTTGGCCCTTGATCGGGCGTGCTCGTCGAGCAGGTCGGAGTCGGTGATCTCCGCCTTCAGGTACCGCTTGATGAGGTCCTTCGGTAGCGTGTAGGCGCCCTTGACCCCGCAGTCCGGGCAGTTGGAGGTGCACTTCAGGTCGCTGATGACCTCGACCTCGAAATCGTCGGTAGGGTCCTTGGCAGCGATGCGGCTAGCCAGCACGTGAACGACGTTGGCATCCTTGGCACAGGCCGGGCAGATGGTCAAGGTGGCCTTCGCGCCCCTCCAATGGACCTTGATGCCCCGGCCATCCTTGACGTGGGGGCAATTGCCCTGGTCGTCCAGGTCATAGGGGAGCAAAGAGATCGCCTCGTCCACGCTACTCCTGCGGCGGGGCCGCGCCGTCCGGGGAGCAGATGGCGCATTCTTCCGTCGAGTAGATGTGCAGTCCCCGCTTCTGGGCCGCATCCCACAGCGCTAGGAGGCGGAACTCGGGATGATCGTAATGCTGGACGCCGATGAGCTTGTTCTTGTCCACCTTCCCCCGGACGGCGTAGGAGACCTCTCCCAAGGGCGTGCGGGCGGCGGCCAGGTAGGGGATCTTTCCGGCGAGGTGCAATGAGATGGTGGCGGCATAGGCGCGGACCAGGTGGTCCCCCCAGTTCATGGAGAACTCCAGCTTCTTGGGGTCGAGCCGGCGCTCCGCGACCTTGGCCATCTTGACCTGGGCCTTTTTCAGGTCGCACCTCCGGCATTCCTTGGTGCATCTGGGCATGAGCAGTTTTGGGTCTAATGCCAGCATCCTTGATTTTTCCAGAAGGTCCTTCTCAAGGGTCTTGGGGGCGGCCTTGGCGCCCCGGAACCTCGCACGGCGTCCCATATACCGCCCCTACGTTGCGGGGATTCTTAAGGGTTAGGATGGAATCCGTCGCCTCGATCTCGGATTTTATTCATTGTTTCCTGGCGAGAGCGTCACTATCTGGTATAATTATCCTAATTCAAGCATATTCATGAACGAAGATATTTATCCGCGGATGGTGTTGCCAGGCCGGGATGCATTGTCCGAAGGTCAGGACTATTATCGCGGCTATGTCAAGGGCTATGAGAGGGGCCTTAACCAGGCATGGGACGAGCTCATCGGCCTCACCACCAAAGGGTTCAGCCCCAGGGAGATCCAGGTGATGGCCAAGAGCAAGCGCCAGTCCATCAACCAGATGGTCAAGGACGTCAAGCTCAATATCAAGGAGGAGACCGGCATCGACCTGATCACCAAGCCATCGGTGAAGGTCAGCGGCAGCAAGGTGGTACCAGGCAACGCCTACATCATCGAGAGCAATTCGGTCACTCGAGCCTTAACCATCATGAACGAGCTGACCTCCGACGGCACCAAGGGCATGTGCATTCTGAGAAGCTTTCCCGGCAACTTCCAAGGCGCCCTCAACGAGAGTATCGCTTCGTTCTGGCTGACCAAACATGAGAGTGGCGGGCGGGACGACGGCCTCTACCCTACATTCTCCCCGTCGGAGATGGCCAAGATCATCACCGAGACCAAGAAGTTCATGCTGGAGGAGGAGAGCAGGGTCGTGCTGCTGGAAGGGATCGAGTATCTCATCATCCAGAACGATCTCAACGGTGTGCTGAAGTTCCTGCAGGCCCTGGTGGACCAGGTCGTCATCACCAAGAGCGTTCTACTGCTGGCCATCTACCCCGCGGCCATGGATGACCGCGCCCTCAGCAACCTGAAGTGCAACATCGGCTCGATGCTGTGAGCGAACAGCGGCAGATGAGATCGGGCACCGCCCCGCCGCTCAGGTAGTTCGGCGCTTCATCGATGGGGCATGGCTTCGGCCAATGTACAGCCCCGTGGATCGACCGTCTTGATCTCTATCATTTCGACAGATAGATCTCGATCGACGATACGTTATTGCTCTGACCGCCCTCGTCGGTCAACTGCTCGGTGTCGATCTTGATGTCCATGACCTTGGCGTCCCGGACGAAGCGATGACGGACGATCTCCGCCACGTCCACCGCCCGGCTGATGGCCTTCCCGCGGGCCTTGATGATGACGTCATTTGAGCCGCCGTTGAACTGGGTGGCCACGGCCAGCACGTAGTTCATGGTGGGTTTCTTGCCGATGTAGACGGTGTTCTCCTCGGACATGCTCGATCCCTGTGATCTAGACAAATGAACTACGAGCGCCATATTAATCGTTTGTTGGAAAAAGTAATAATTGCTGGCCTTGCGGCCAGAGATGCTCAGTACTGACGATGCTCGGTGAAGTAGCGCATCATGATGCGACGCTGTCCCTTGCGCAGGATCTCCGAAAGCGTAGAGGTCGAGATGTTGAACATCTTGGCCAGCTCCCGGAGCCCGATGCGGCGCGGGAAGTCAAAGTAACCGCGCTCGAACGCCATGCGAGTGATCTGCTCCTGGCGCATCGTCAGCTCGTCGGTGTCGGTCATCTCGGTCAACTTTACGAGCTTAGGCTTGGCGTTGATCTTCTTCAGGTTGTCGATCAATTCGGCCAGTGACTTCTTCTGCGTCACCAGCATCGTCCAGCTCAACCGGCCTTCCTTGGTGGTGGTCGAGCTGGTCAGGAAGCATTCAGAACCGGCGAGCAGGCGGCAGACCACGCAGTGGTTGGTCGAGAAGACCGCCAAGGCCTTACCCTTATCGATAGCGCTGATGTCGACGTTGAAGATGTTAGGGTTGTTGCGGACCTGCTCAATGATCTTTGGAAGGTCCTCCTCGTTCTCGACCTCGATCTGCACAAGGTCCCGGACCCCCTCCTTCATCGCCTTCGAATCGATGATCTTGATGACCGAGGGGTACTGCTCCACCACATCAGTAATCCAGTTATCTGGCAGCTCCAATGATACGATCGCTTCCATCATTGCTATCTCTGCCCGTTATGCGGTCTAAGGATAAATCCCTCGCAGCTCCATCGCTTTCACTACTTCCTGCACCGCCAGGACTGTACGCTCCGGTCCGCAGATCGGTCTTCTTCTCCGAGGCGGTCGTGTACACCCGATTGAACGCCGCGGTCATGATACGGTTGAGGCGTTCGTTGACCTCCGCGAGAGACCAGAAGAAGAACTGCAGGTCCTGCACCCATTCGAAGTATGAGACCGTGACCCCGCCCGCATTGGCCAGCACGTCCGGGATGAGCATCATTCTACGCTCGAAGAGGATGCTGTCCGCTTCCGGGAGGGTCGGTCCGTTCGCTCCCTCCGCCACGATCTGCGCCTTTATCCGGTCAGCGTTGGCACCGGTGATGACACCTTCCAGCGCGGCCGGTACCAGAACGGTGCAGTCCAGCTCGAGCAGTTCTTCGTTCGTGATGTTGGTGGCCTGGAAAAAATCCTTGACCGAGCCTGTGACCCTCTTGTGCGCCTCCACCTTCATGATGTCCAGACCCGACGGGTCGTAGATCCCCCCGCTGGAATCAGATACTGCCACTACCTTCATGCCCAGCTCGTCCCTCAACAACCGTGCGGCGTTTCCGCCAACGTTGCCGAAGCCCTGGACGGCCACGGTGGACTGCTTAGGGTCCATCTTCCGGGCGTTCATGGCCTCCCGCACGCAGTACATCAGGCCGCGGGATGTGGCCTCGCTCCTCCCCTCCGAACCGCCCAGGGGCAGCGGCTTGCCGGTGACGACCGAGGGAGTGGGCTCCCCAATGGTCATCGAATAGGTGTCCATGATCCAGGCCATGGTCTGGGCGTCGGTGTACACGTCCGGGGCCATGATGTCCACTTCCGGTCCGATAATGGGGGAGACCTCGACGGTGAACCGCCGGGTCATGCGCTCGAGCTCCCCCTTGCTCATGGCCTTGGGGTTGCAGATAATGCCACCCTTCGCCCCGCCGTAAGGGATGCCCACGGTGGCGCACTTCCAGGTCATCCACATCGACAAGGCACGAACCTCGTCCAGGGATACGTTAGGATGATATCTCAGACCGCCCTTGCACGGCCCCCGGGCGCTGTTGTGCTGGACCCGGTAGCCGGTGAACACCCGGATGTTGCCATCGTCCATCTTGACCGGGAAATTGGTGGTGAATTCCCTCTTAGGCCGGGTCAGCATCTCCACCATGCCCTTGTTCAGACCTAACATGTCCCCGACAGTTATGCACCTGGCCTACGGCGACCTGATACGGATTGAACTTGTCCATGTGATCTCCTCACTTCCCAGACCCATCCCCTGAAAGGTCAATTAGTTCAATCGTGTTTATGTGATATAAGCTTCCACCAAATAACATCGAGGCCCCCGAATGACCAACGCCGAGATCGCCAGCATCCTGTACGAGTTCGCCGAGCTGATGGACCTGAAGGACGACATGTTCAAGCGGAACGCCTACCGCAAGGCGGCCCAGAGCATCGAATCGCTGGACGGGGACGTGCGAACCTATTATGAGCAGGGGAAGCTGGAAAGGATCCCTGGCGTCGGCAAGGCCATCGCCCAGAAGATCATAGAGGTGCTCGATACCGGCCGATCGAGGAGGCTTGAAGAACTGCGGCTGGAGTTCCCGCCCGGCATCATCGAACTGATAAAGGTGCCGGAGATCGGGCCGAAGACGCTTGTCCGCCTCTACCAGGAGCTGGGGGTCAAGAACCTAGAAGAGCTGAAGCAGGCCGCCCTCCAGCACCGCATCAGGGACCTTAAGGGGTTCGGCGAGAGGTCCGAGGACAATATCCTCAGGGGCATCGATATCGTGCTGGGACAGAGCGGCAGGATGCTGCTCGGGGACGCCCTGCCGATCGCCCAGACCATCGCCGGATACCTGCGGGACCGGGGCGGGTGCCATCACGTCAGCGTGGCCGGAAGTCTGCGGCGAATGAAAGAGACCATCGGAGACATCGACCTTCTGGCCGGGAGCGACGAGCCGATGAATGCCATGGACCTTTTCACATCGTACCCTCGAGTGGCGTCCGTCATCTCCAAGGGGCCGACCCGCTCCACCGTCCGCCTGAACAACGGCACCCAGGTGGACCTGCGGGTCGTCCCGGCCTCCAGCTACGGGGCGGCGCTGCAGTACTTCACCGGCTCCAAGGAGCATAACGTGGAGATGCGGCGGATCGCCATCCAGCAAGGCTACAAGCTCAATGAGTACGGCCTGTTCAGGAAGGACGATGAGAGCAAGGTGGCGGGGGCGGACGAGGAAGAGATCTACCGCATCCTGGGCCTTGACCATATCCCTCCGGAAATGAGGGAGGATCGGGGCGAGATCGAGGAAGCCCAGAAGCACCGCCTGCCCAAGCTCGTGCACCTGAAGGACATTAAAGGCGATTTTCACATCCACACGGTCATGAGCGACGGTCATGCCACCATGCGGGAGGTCGCCACCGAAGCAAAGCGCCGCGGCTACGAGTATATCGGGGTCACCGACCACTCGCGATCGCTGCGCATCGCCAACGGGTTGAGCATCGACGACCTGCTCGCGTCGGTGGAGGAGGCGAAACAGCTCACCGGAGAGCTGGGCATCGATGTGCTGAGGGGGACCGAGGTCGACATCATGGAGGATGGTTCGCTCGACTACCCAGACGATGTGCTGTCCCAGCTGGACTATGTGATCGGCTCGGTCCATTCGCACTTCAAGATGGAGAGGGAGGAGATGACCGAGCGCGTGCTGAAGGCCATGTCGGACCAGGAGCTGAACATCCTCGGGCACCCGTCGGGACGGCTTATCGGCAAGCGGGAGGCGTACCACATTGACCTGGACCGAGTGATGAGGGAAGCGAGCAGGATGGGCGTCATGCTCGAGCTGAATGGCTTCCCCGACCGCATGGACCTGAACGACCTCAATTGCCGCAAGGCCAAGGAGCGCGGGGTGATGCTGTCCCTGGGGACGGACGCCCATCGCCTCGAACATCTGGACAACATGCAGCTGGCAGTAGGGACGGCCCGGAGGGGCTGGCTGGAGAAAGGGGACGTGCTGAACACCCGCTCGCTGGAAGAGGTGAAGAGAATATTCTCCCGCCCGGGAAGCACCTAAAGTATATGTCAGGAGATGGGCTTATTGAGGGCGGAGAATGAAAATGGGACTTATCGAGATCGCCGACTCCATCAAGAGCATGGAGATCAGAGGGGCCGGGCTCATCGCCCGCAGCGCCGCGGACGCGTTGAAGCAGCAGGCCCTCGATTACCAGGGCGGCGACCTCGCCGAGCTGAGGAAGCGGCTCGACACCGGAAAGAGACAGCTCATCGCCTCCCGTCCCACCGCCATCTCCCTGTGGAACGCGGTACAGGCGACCATGCGCGATGAGTCAGGAGCGAAGAGCGCGGAGGAGCTGCGCTCGTTGGTCGTTTCGAACGCTGACATGTTCATCGCCCGGTCCAGCAAGGCCGTGGATACGATCGGCAAGATCGGCTCCAAGCGGCTGAAGGACGGCATGACCGTCCTCACGCACTGCAACAGCAAGGCCGCGCTCAGCGTCATCAAGGCCGCTCACACCGAAGGTAAGGACATCAAGGCCTACGCCACCGAGTCCCGACCATGGAGGCAGGGCTTGCTGACGGTGAAGGACCTCTCCGCGGCGGGTGTGCCAGCGACCCTCATCATCGACAGCGCGGTGCGGTGGATCATGAAAGATATCGACGTCGTCTTCGTCGGCGCCGACACCATCTGCTCGAACGGGGCGCTCATCAATAAGATCGGTACCTCCCAGGTGGCGCTGGCCGCCCACGAGGCCCGGGTACCCTTCGTCGTCTGCGCGGAGACGTACAAGTTCTCGCCAAAGACCGTTTCCGGCGAACTAGTGGAGATCGAGGAGCGGGAGGCCATGGAAATCGTGGACCCCCGTCAGTTGCCGCCCGGGGTCCAGGTCAGGAATCCCGTCTTCGACGCCACTCCGGCCGAATATATCGATTCCATCGTCACCGAGATCGGAGTGATCTCGCCGTATGCCGCTTACGAGGTCATAGTCAAGGAACTAGGACAGGGATCCATCTTTGAAGCTAATGAGGAATGAATATGGAATACTCTGAAAAATACCTGCATCTGGGGGAGAGGATCGATCCCGATGATTATGTCATCTGCAAATACAAGATGGTCACCGACCTGGACATGAAGCTGGCCGCTGCAGCCATAGCCACTGAGCAATCCACCGGGACATGGACAGGGATATCCACGCTCAATGATGAGATATTCGAGCGCTACAGCGGGCGGGTCACGGACATCCAGGGCAACATCGCGACCATCGCGTACCCCTCCGACGATTTCAGCCTGGACATCGGCGGGGTTCCGCAGATCCTCAGCGTCATCTCCGGGAACCTGTTCGGCCTGGAAGCGCTGAAAGGCGTCCGGCTGGAGGATGTGTTCTTCCCCCCCAGCATGCTGAAGGAGTTCAAGGGCCCCAAGTTCGGCATCGACGGCATGCGCAAGATGCTGAAACGAGGGGAGAAACCCCTGGTCGGAACGATCGTCAAACCGAAGATCGGACTGCCCCCCAAGGGAATGGCCGATTACATCTACGAGGCGGGGATGGGCGGGCTGACCAACGGCAAGGACGACGAGACCCTCTCGAACCAAAAGTTCTGTCCTCTGGAGGACCGCGTGGTTGCTATCGCCGAAGCGATCGACCGCGTCAAGCACGAGACTGGCCACGTCATGATGCATGCCATCAACGTCTCGACCAACGGGGAGAAGATCGTCGAGGTCGCCGAACGCGCCCAGGAGCTGGGGGCGTCGGAGATCATGGTCGACGTTATCACCTGCGGCTTCGCCGCTGTGCAGGCGCTGGCTGAGGATCCCTCCATCAAGGTACCGATCCACGTCCACCGGACCATGCACGGGGCGATCACCCGGAACAAGGACCTGGGCGTATCGATGGTGGTGTTCTCCAAGCTGGTCCGCATGTGCGGCGGCGACGCCCTGCACGTCGGTACCTTCGGGGTGGGGAAGATGAAGGGGAACCCATCCGAGGACCTGGCCAATCAGGAAGCTTGCGTGGGCAAGGAACTTCCCTACAAGCGGGTGATGCCAGTATGCTCCGGGGGCATGCACCCCGCACTGATCGAGCCCCTGATCAAGATCACCGGGTTCGATGTGCAGATCCAGGCCGGAGGAGGTGTCGCCGGCCATCCCGGCGGCGTGAGGGGCGGGGCGAAGGCCATGGTACAGGCAGTGGATGCCGCCTTCCAGCGTATGCCGTTCGACGAATACGCCAGGACACACCAGGAACTACGTGAAGCGATGGTAAAGTGGGGATAGATATGCAGCTCAAAGCGAAATACATCGACATGGAATCGGCCGAGTACACCTCGGTCCTTCATCGCGAGGACGCCATGGAGATTGGCGTCAGAGAACAGGACCGGGTGCGCATCAAGCATGAGCGCAATTCCACCGTGACCCTCGTACAGACGACTGACACCGTGGTCAAGAGGGGCGAGGTCGGCATTCTGGGGCAGGCGTACAAGGACCTTGGTCCGGAACCCGACGAACTCATCGAAGTGGTGGCGACCTCCAAGCCCGAGTCCATCGATTACATCAAGAAGAAGATGGACGGGAAGGAGCTGACCACGGCAGAGATCCGCGCCCTGATAAACGACATCGCCAGCCGGAGCCTGAGCAACATCGAGCTCACTGCCTACGTGACCTCGCTGCACATCAACGGGATGAACATCCGGGAGACCGCTGACCTGACCCAGGCGATGGTGGAAACGGGGGAAACGATCAAGTTCGACCGGTCACCGGTCTTTGACTTCCACTCCATCGGCGGCTGCCCGGGGAACAAGATCACCCTGATCGTCGTCCCCATCGTCGCAGCGGCGGGGCTGCTAATTCCAAAGACCTCCTCCCGGGCGATCAGCTCGGCGGCAGGGACCTCGGACATCGTGGAGGTGTTCGCCAACATCGATTTCAACGCCAACAAGCTGCGAAGCATCGCCGAAAGCACCGGCGGGGCGCTGGCCTGGGGGGGTTCGGTGAACCTCGCCCCCGCCGACGACCTGATCATCCGGGTGGAGTACCCCCTGGGCATCGATCCCCACGCCCAACTGCTCGCTTCGGTCATGAGCAAGAAGAAGGCGGTGGGAGCGGAGTTCCTGGTCATCGACATCCCGGTCGGGGCGGGGACCAAGGTACCCACGATGGATAAGGCCCAGGCCTACGCCAAGGACTTCGTGGAGCTTGGAGAAAGACTGGGCATGCACGTGGAGTGTGCCATAACCTACGGAGAACAGCCGGTCGGGAGGGCCATCGGCCCGGCGCTTGAAGCGCGGGAAGCGATCGCCATCCTGGAAGGCAGCCTGCATCCTAGCAGCGTCATCGAGAAATCGTGCGGCATGGCCGGCATGCTCCTGGACATGGGAGGCATCAAGCGGGGCGAAGCGAGGGCCAGAGAGATCCTGATGTCGGGCAAGGCCCTTGACAAGTTCCGGGAGATCGTGGCCGCCCAGGGCGGCAACGCCGATATCAAGTCCGAGCGACATCCAGATCGGGAAATACACCTACGATATCACCTCGAAGATGTGCGGCTACGTCAACGGCATCAAGAACAAGGAACTGGTGCAACTGGCACGGGCCGCCGGGGCGCCGAAGGACAAAGGAGCGGGGGTGCTGCTCCATAAGAAGCGCGGCAACCGCGTCGACGATGGGGAGCCGGTGCTCACCATCTACGCCGACAACAAGGCCAAGCTGGAGCAATCGATCGAGCTTTCCCGCAAGTTCAACCCGGTGACCGTGGAGGGCATGATCCTGGCCAAGCTGCCCTATGTCAGCAGCACCACGATCATCGAACGGACTTTCTGTCCTGGACCATCAACGCCTCAGGGAGAGTAAGCTCTCCCTTGGCCACCGCCTTGGCAAGTTCCGAGGAGATGGTCACGCGCCCTCCGCTCTCGATGCGGCTGATGCGTTGAATGTTCTTTACCTCGCCGAGGGTCGGCTGCACCTCCGGCGGGAAGGGCATTCGATAACCGGACCCCAGGGCGATGGACACGGCGGCGTCGGCGTCCGGTTCTTCCGTCCGCCGGGTCGTGTTCGTCTCGTCGACCACCTCGATATCGTCCACTGAGTTCCAGATCGACCGAATGATGCGGTTGCGATTGGTGCGATCGCCGTGACCGACCTTGGCAATAAGGCGGACGTGACGAAAGCAGCGTCGGAAGCGGGCGATCTCATCGACCACTCCCTCCGGTGAGCCTACCGTTTCGGCGATGAGCACGCGGCCGTCCCCGATGATGGCCACCCCCGGCCGCACCCCCGGATCGACGCCCACGACCAACGTCTGGAAGGCTTCCCGTCCCTTCAGCTGGGACCGGGCCATCTCTAGGGCGATGTCGGGTTGGTCGTTCGACACCACCTTGCGAAAACGGACCAGGGAGCGCTCCTCCCGAGTAGTGATGATGACCCCTACTGTCTCCGGGACATCGTCACCGAAGTCCAAGGCCACGAAGTGCTCCTTGTGCCCCTTGAGCAGCTGGACCAGCTCGTAGAAGAACCGGAAATTCTTGGTCATTATCCCTATGACCTTCATCTAGCAAATGGATGCGGAGGCCAGAGCTTAACCCTTTGCCCCTGCAACTTTATTGACCGTCCTCACCCGATCGCCAGGTAGCTAGCCCATGATCTGCTCTGGCCGTTTGGTCAAGGATATATAGGGTCGGTCCGTCCCAGGAAACGGCCTATGAGGCTTGGTCGGTGTCGCCTCGTGCGCTCCTTATCGCTTGAGGAATATTCCGCGGTGATTGATCAGATTGTACACTCGGACCTTCACCCAGTCCATCACTATGAGCTCCTCGATCAAAGCATAGATCCAGATGAATATGGCCAGGGCCCAGCCCAAGGGGGCCATCCCCAGACCATAGACGACTATCAGGGTGGCGATAACTTTGGTGATTATGGTCGACCACAGCAGATAGTTGCCTGGACAGTACGGTCCAGAATCGGCCCTTGGTGCGGGATACGAATATGGTCAGGTGACCGGCCACGGTCAGCTTAAGGAAGATGAACGACTGGATCAGGACGATGTCCAGGTTGAACGTGAAGAGCGCTATGTAAAGAATGAGGAACGTGGCGAGAACCCCCACCCAGCCGATGATGGTGGCCATGGTGATGATCTCCCTCATGTTCCAACGCTCGGGCTTGTTCGAGTACAGCACGTTGTCATAAGCTATGGTCATGATGGGGATGTCGTTGAGGATGGCCAGAAGGACGATCATCAGCGCAGTGATAGGGAAGAAGTTGAAGGCAAGGATCGTAATGGACACGAAGAACAGCACCCGAATGGTCTCGGCGATCCTGTATATCGAGTAATTATTCATCCTCTGAAATATTTTCCTGCTCTCCTTGAAAGCGTCGATTATCACCGAGAGGCCTGGCCTTGTGAGCACGATGTCCGCGGCCGATTTGGCCGCGTCAGTGGCTCCGGCCACGGCCACCCCCACGTCCGCCTTCTTGAGCGCCGGGGCGTCGTTGACCCCGTCGCCGGTCATGCCCACAATGTGATCTTTGGATTGTAACAGCTCGACGATGCGATACTTGTGCTCCGGAAAGACCTGAGCGAAGCCATCGGTCTGCTCCACCACCTTTTCGGCCGCGGCATCCGGGACGTTCTGAATCGCCTCCGCGGTTATGATATGGGTGCCGAGGCCCACCTTTTTGGCGATCTCCTTAGCGATGGAGGTGTGGTCCCCCGTGACCATCTTGATGTCTACTCCCATGTCCTCCGCGGTCCTGATGGTCTCTGCTGAATCCTCTCTAGGTGGGTCCTGGAGAGCCAGGAGACCGCTGTACTGCCATCTCCCTTGGGCGTCGGTACGGGCCACCCCCAGGGACCGGCCTCCCTTGGAGGCGAACGCTCTCCACCCGCTGGTCGATGGTCCCCTTCATCTCCTCCTTGTTCTCCATGAGGTCGAGGATCACCTGGGGCGCACCCTTGGCAACCATATACTGCTCACCCTTCTCGTCCTGCACGGTGGCCTCGGCCCGCTTGGACACTGGGTCGAAGGGATGGAACCTAACCACCTTGAACCGAGGGATGACCTGCTTAAGATGATCGTTCTCCTCGGCCCTGGCCAGCACGGCATCGTCGATAGCGTCATTGTTGTCCTTCTTAGAGGTTAGAGCGGCCAGTAGGAGCACGTCCTCTTCCGTGTGATCGTCCAGCGGGGCTATGATCGACAAGGTCAGCTCGTTCTTGGTAATGGTGCCGGTCTTGTCCGAGCACAGCACATCCACCCCGGCCATCTCCTCGATGGCCACCAATTTGCTGACGATTGCTTCCTTCTTGGCCAAGGCCACGGCCCCCACGGCCATCGTTATGGAGAGCACGGCAGGGAGGGCTGCCGGAATGGCCGCTACGATAAGTACCAGCGCGAACTGGAGGGTTTCCAGGAGGGGCTGTTGCCGGAACAGGGAGGTGATGATGACGATGGCCACAAGGGAGATGGCCAGGACGATGAGGTAGTCGCCGATCTTGACCACCGCGGTCTGGAAATGGCTCTTGGTCCTCGCCTCTTCCACCAGCTTGGCCGTTTTACCGAAGAAGGTGTTCAATCCGGTTGAGACCACCAGCCCTTCCATCTCTCCCTGCTTGATTATGGAACTGGAGTAGGCCACATCCCCCTCGTGCTTCTCTACTGGCAGTGATTCGCCGGTGAGGGCTGACTCATCGACCTGGAGATAATCGCCCTCGACCAGTTTTATGTCGGCCGGCGTGACGTCGCCCAGGTGGACCCTGATCACATCTCCCGGGACCAGCTCTTTGGCCGATTCCTTTTTCCATTGGCCGTCGCGAAAGACCCTGGTCTCCAGGGCCAGGCGTTTCTTGAGCATCGCAATGGCCGTGTCGGCCTTCCTTTCCTGCCAGAATCCCACCACAGCATTGAGGATCAGCAGCAGCAGGATCACCGAGAAGTCCTCCCATCTCTGGAGGGCGGCCGATATGATCACTGCGACCTCGATCATCCAGGGAATAGGGCCCCAGAAGTGGACAAAGAACTTGGTCAGAGGGCTGACCTTCTTCTCGGTGATCTCGTTGGGGCCGTACTCCTGTATCCTCCTCTTGGCCTCCTCGGCGGAGAAGACCTTTCTTGCTGGATGATAGCCGGTCGAAGAGATCTGCGATACTGGAGGACTTGGCCTCATCCATGGTCACCGGGCGGTGGCCCTGTGGAGAGTCCCTTGGTTCCATGGTGATATCCATCTTACCGCGTTTTATTTATAGTACGCTCGTGGCCATCTTGAACGCCGATGGGGCCGTACTACATTCTGATGGCAGACCGTGGCCTGCCCCCGTCCTTTCCTTACCGACATTTCTTCGTCCATTGTGGGACCGCCTGGACCAAGGAGACCGTTCCGGCAGGAGGCGAAGGAGCCGCTCTCGTTTATCGGTCGATGATTCTGCCCCGTCTGCCTTTGCCTTTTCCACCATATCAATGCGAGGATGGATAGAGCGCGCATAGCTCACGCTTCACTTGGATGCTCAACTTGCCTCGCCCACATTGCTCTCGGCCACTCCATCGTAGGAGGAGGTGGTGACCTTTCCCAGGTAGGTGAAGCCGATGGCGCTGACCATGGCGATGAGCGCGATGCCACCCCACAGCGCCACCGGATCGGCATGCAGGCCGTCGTACATCAGCCCACCCAGGGCCAGGCCCAGAGACCAGCCGAAGGAGCTGAAGATGCCGAACGCCCCCATGTACCGGCCACGCTCGTTCTCTGGGCTCATCTTGGCGACCATGCTCATGCTCGACGGGGAGGTGGTGTTCTCCCCCAGCGTGGTGATCATCATCGACAGCACCAACAGCCAGATGCTGGCAGCGAACCCCACGAGGAGGTAGCCCACCGCGTACATCACCGCCCCGGCGGCGAGGACGTAGGACATGCGGAAGTGCGAGATGTAGCGGGCCATGGGGAACTGCAGGAACACCACCATGAGGCCGTTGAGAGCGTAGAGGTAACCGATCTCGGCCTCGGCGATGCCGATGTCCTTGACGCTGAACACCGAGAAGGTCGAGGACATCTGGCCAATGACGATGGCCAGGGGCAGCGATGACAGACAGAACAGCAGGAACAGCTTGTTGTGCCAGATGTTCATCAGGTCCCGGGGATGGAACTTGTCCCGCGGGCCGGCCGAGCGGGCCGGGTCGGCCACCAAGAGATAGATGACCGCGGCCGCAGCGATGCTGGCGAGGGCGGCCACCAGGAAGAGCGTGGAGAAGGGCAGGAACAGGAGCATGATGCCCGAGATCAGGGGACCGAGGGTCCAGCCAATGTTCTGGCCCACCCGAAGCAAGGAGTACGCCTCCATCCGCCGGCCGGGGCCGACGATATCGGCCACCATGGCGTTGGAGGCCGGCTCGAACAGGGAGCCCAGGAGCGAGGAGACGAGCAACAGGACGGCAAGAAGCCACAGGTCCCCCACCCACCAGGGTCAGGAACAACAGGAAGAAGGTCAGGCCGCGAAAGCCCATGGACGCGTACATGACCGGTCGGCGGCCCAGCCGGTCGGCCAACTCCCCACCGGCGATCTGGCCGAAGGCCCCGGCCACGGCCATCCCCAGGAACAGCAGGCCCGCCAGGCCCATGGAGATCCCCGTGACCAGAACGAGGTGGATGGCCAGGAAGGGCATGACGATGGAGAACCAGTGGCTGAGATCACCCGGCCGCCGCACAGGACCCAGACCCGCCGGTCCAGCCCTTCGAAGAACCCATCCCCCACACCGCTTCCGCTCAGGCCGAGAAAATCCTAGGGGCTAATCCATGCTTTCCTGTCGCATGATGGCAGGGCTCAATGCTTCTTCTTGAACTTGCCCAGGAAGCTCTTGTCCTCCGCTTCCAGCTCGGCGAACCGCTTCAGGATCTCCTTCTGCTCCTGGTTGAGCTTCTCGGGGACCCGGATCTTCACCCGGACGTACTGGTCGCCCCGGGAGGAGGTCTGCAGGATGGGCATGCCCGAGCCCTTCAGCCGGAAGACGGTGTCCGATTGCGTACCGGCCGGGAGCACGACCTTGGCCTTGCGGTCCAGGGTAGGGATCTCGATGTCCGCTCCCAACGCCGCCTGCGCGAAGGTGACCTGGAAATCCATGAACAGGTCCGGTCCCTCCCGCTTGTAGGTCTCGTGGGGCTTGACGTGCATGACCACGTACAGGTCGCCATTCGGCTCGCCCGGCTGGCCGGCCTCTCCCGCGCCCTGGACCCGGAGGCGGGAGCCCGTCTCGACCCCCGGAGGGATGTCGATGTCGATGTGCGAGGTCCTCTGGACCTTGCCCCGGCCCTCGCAGTCGGGGCAGGCATTGGCCGAGGAGCGGCCGGTACCCCGGCAGCGGCGGCACGGGCCGACCTGAACGAACTGACTGTAACCCGCGGGTCTGCACCACGCGTACCTGTCCGGTCCCACCGCATTCCTGGCATTGACTTATCTTCCCGTCCTTGGAGCCAGATGCCCTTGCACTTGGGGCAGTTGTCGAACTTGGGGACGGTTATGCGCCTCTTGGCCCCTTGAACGCATCCTCCAGTGAGATCTCGATGTCCATGCGCGCGTCCCTTCCCCCGGAGCGCTGCTGGCGGCCGCCGAAGAACATGTCGAAGATGTTGCCGAACCCGCCTCCCGTCGCCGCCGAAGATGTCCCTGATGTCCCCGGCGTGGGAGAAGTCGTTCCAGTTGAACGAACCGTCCTGGAATTGGGCATTGACGCCAGCGTGGCCATACTGATCGTAGAGCTTTCTCTTTTTCTCATCGACCAACACCTCGTACGCCTCGGACATTTCCTTGAAGCGCTCCTCGGCGACCTTGCTGTCCTCCTTGGTGACGTCGGGGTGGTATTGCATTGCCAGTTTGCGATACGACTTCTTGATGTCCTCGACGCTCGCATCCTTGGCAACGCCTAGTACCTCGTAATAGTCCCGCTGGGTCATGATGCTCTTCCCGAAGTCTCAGTCCACTATATGATAGTCGGCATCGGTGAAGTCGCCCTTACCGCCCTGGTCCTTCTTCTCATCGCTGGGCGGCGCCTGCTGCTGCGCCTCCTGCTGCGCTTGTTGCTGCGCCTGCTGCTGAGAGGCGGCCGCGGCCTGGTAGATGCGCGTCGATACGGCCGACATCTCCTTCATGAGGGCGTCGACCTTGGCCTTGATCGCGGCGAGGTCGTCGGACTTCATCGCTTCCTTGACCTCTTCGCTGGCCTTCTGGACCTTCTCCCGCTCCTCGGCCGTCACCTTGTCGCCGAGCTCGATGAGGGTCTTCTCGGTCGTGTAGACGAGGGTATCCGCCTGGTTAAGGACCTCGACCTTCTCCTTGCGCTTCTTGTCCTCCTCGGAGAACTGCTCGGCCTGGTGGACCATCTTGGAGATGTCATCCTTGGACAGTTTGTTGGTGGCGGTGATGGTGATCTTCTGCTCCTTACCGGTGCCGAGATCCTTGGCCGAGACGGAGATTATGCCGTTGGCGTCGATGTCGTAGGTGACCTCGATCTGCGGGATGCCCCTCGGAGCGGGCGGGATGCCGGTCAGCTGGAACTTGCCTAGCGAGACGTTGTCGACGGCCATCTCCCGCTCTCCCTGCACGATGTGGATCTCCACGCTGGACTGGTAGTCGGCAGCGGTGGAGAACACCTGGGACTTGCGGGTGGGGATCGTGGTGTTCCGCTCGATCAGCTTGGTCGCGATGCCGCCGAGCGTCTCGACGCTAAGCGACAGGGGGGTGACATCAAGGAGGAGGATGTCCTTGACCTCTCCGGACAGGACCGCCGCCTGGATGGCCGCCCCCATGGCCACACACTCCATGGGGTCGATGCCCTTCTGGATCTTCTTCCCGACCAGGGTCTCGACGAACCTCTGCACGATGGGCATGC
Source organism: Methanomassiliicoccaceae archaeon (assembly GCA_963728405.1). GTDB lineage: Archaea > Thermoplasmatota > Thermoplasmata > Methanomassiliicoccales > Methanomassiliicoccaceae > UBA6. The sequence continues at coordinate 53,192 of CAVSJV010000003.1, forward strand.
GGGTCGGGCCGCCCACGAGAATGACGTTATCGATCTGCTCAGGAGTGAGCTTGGCGTCCCGCATGGCATTGGTCATGGGGGCCTTGCACCGCTCCACGATCGGGCTGACCAGCTCCTCGAGCTTAGCCCGGGTGATGCTTATGGCCAGATGCTTCGGTCCGTTCTGGTCGGCGGTGATGAAGGGGAGGTTGATCTCGGTGGACATGGTGGAGGTAAGCTCGATCTTGGCCTTTTCCGATGCTTCCCGTACCCGCCACATGGCCATCTTGTCCGTGGACAGGTCGACGCCGCTCTCCTTCTTGAACTGGCCAGCGACGAAGTTGATGAGCGCCTGGTCCATGTCGGTGCCGCCCAGCTGGGTATCGCCGGACGTGGAGATGACCTCGAATACGCCCTCTGAGAACTCCATTATGGTTACGTCGAGCGTACCGCCGCCCAGGTCGAACACCAGGATCTTCTGGGCCTGCTTTGCGTTGTCGAGACCGTACGCCAGCGCCGCAGCGGTCGGTTCGTTAATGATCCTGACGACCTCCAGGCCGGCTATGGAGCCGGCATCCTTGGTCGCCTGTCTCTGATTGTCGTTGAAGTACGCGGGAACGGTGATGACCGCCTTGCTTACGGTCTCCCCGAGGAAAGCCTCGGCGTCCCGCTTGATCTTTTGCAGGATGAACGCCGAGACCTGCTGGGGGGTGTACTCCTTGCCGTGAACCCTGAACTTATGGTCGGTGCCCATCTTCCGCTTGGCCGCGGCGATCGTTCCTTCAGGATTGGTGACGGCTTGCCGTCGGGCCGGCTCGCCGACCAATAGCTCGCCTTCCTTGGTGAGCGCCACATATGATGGGAAAGCCTTCCCTCCGATGCTCGTACCTTCCGCGCTGGGAATGATGGTCGGCCTGCCGCCTTCCATTACCGCGGCCGCGGAGTTGCTTGTACCTAGGTCTATTCCGATGATCTTAGCCATTGTTACCACCTGTGCTCTTTGCTACCTTGACCTTGGAGCACCTCAGCACCTTGTCGCCGAGGTAATACCCCTTCTGATATGTCTCTAGGATCTTGCCATCCTCTCCCTCCCCCACCGCGAACGCTTCGTGCACGGAGGGGTCGAACTTGCCGTCCGAGGGTATCTCCCTCAGCCCGTAGTCCTTTAGGAGGGACGATAGGTTATCGTGAATCTTGGTGATGCCGGACCGCAGCTCGTCTTCAGAGCATTTCGCGGTCACGGCGCGCTCGAAATCGTCCATGACCAATAGCAGGTCGGACAGGAGCTTGTGGTTGGCGCATTTGATCGTTTCCTCGCGTTCCCTCAAGCTCCGTTTCTTATAATTCTCGAACTCCGCCTGGATCCGGCGAGCAGCATCCAGATAATCGGCGACCAGGGCCGCCAGCTTCTCGTTCTGCTTCCGCTCGGCCTGAAGCTGGTCGCGCAGCACGGAGAGCTGATTTTCAAGGTCACTATCGGCCGTTTCCCTGTCCTGCCCAGACCCTTCCGCCTTCTCCATGCGTCCACCTTCCTTCGGAGCGTGAGTCGATTTAGTGAGAAATGCTAAAACGTTTGGATGGGGGGGCCTAAGCCCCCCTAAGGGTTTCAGTCCTCGTCCCCGCCCATATCGGGGGCGGCGTTGGGTCCGCCCATGCCGGGGCCCATGCCCCTGGCGGCGATGACATCGTCGATCCTCAGGATGAGGATGGCGGCGTCGGTGGCGGAGTTAAGCGCCTGGCGGCTGACCCGGATAGGCTCGATGACCTTCTGGTCCAGCATGTCCACGACCTTGCCGGTGTAGACGTTCAGTCCCGCGTGGACCTTTCCGTCCTTGTGGGCCTTCCTCATGTTGATGAGGATGTCGATGGGGTCAAGTCCAGCGTTCTCAGCGAGAGCGGTGGGGACGACCTCAAGGGCACTAGCATAGGCGTCGATGGCGATCTGCTCGCGTCCGCCGACCGAAGCGGCGTACTCGCGCAGCTTCATGGCCAGTTCGACCGCGGTGCTTCCGCCGCCGGTGACGATCTTTCCGTCCTCGATGGCGACGGCCACTACACTCATGGCGTCGTCCAGGGAGCGCTCGACCTCGTCGATGACTGTGCTCGGTGCCGCCCTTCAGTAGGAGGGAGACAGCCTTGGGGTTCTTGCAGCCAGTGACGAAGGTCATTTCCTCTTCGCCCAGCTGGCGGACCTCGATCATGGAGGCGCAGCCAAGCTCATCGGCTTCCAGCTCCTCGATCTTGGTGACAACGGTGGCTCCGGTGGCCTTGGCCAGCTTGTCCATGTCGGACTTCTTGACCCGGCGGACCGCGAATATCTTTTCCTTGGCCAGGAAGTGCTGGGCGAGGTCGTCGATACCCTTCTGGCAGAATACGACGTTCGCTCCGGAATCCTTGACGTTGGCGACCATCTTGCGCAGCATGTTCTCTTCCTCGGCGAGGAAGGCCTGCATCTGGGACGGGTCGGTGATCTCGATCTTGGCGTCGATCTCGGTCTTCTGGACCTCGATGGCCGCGTCGAGCAGGGCGATCTTGGCCTTCTCGATCTTCTTGGGCATGCCAGGGTGCACCGGCTCCTTGTCGATGATTATGCCCTGGATGAACTGGGTGTCGTCCATGGACCCGCCGGTCTTCTTAACGACCTGGATGTTGTCCATGTCCACGTACCACTTGCCATTGGTCTGCTCGGCCACCGCGGACACGGCCTTCACGGCCATGTCAGCGAGATTCTCCCGGGAGCCGCTGACCGACTTGGAGATCATGGAGGTCTCCGCGATCAGCTTCAAGGTCTTCTTGTCCTTGATGTCGACGTCCATGGCTATGGTGTCGAGGACCTCCTGGGCCTTGGTGGCGGCTAACCTGTAGCCACCGGCGATTATGGTGGGGTGAATGTTAGAATCGATCAGGTCCACGGCCTTCTTGAGCAACTCTCCAGCCAAAATGACCGCGGTGGTGGTCCCATCTCCGGCCTCTTCGTCCTGGGTCTTGGCGACCTCGACGAGCATCTTAGCGGCGGGGTGATCAACGTCGATCTCCTTCAGGATAGTTACACCGTCGTTGGTGATTACTACGTCCCCCATGCTGTCAACAAGCATCTTGTCCATCCCACGGGGTCCGAGGGTGCTTCGGACGGCGTCAGCAATGGCCCTAGCGGCCATAATGTTGTTGTACTGGGCGTCCTTACCCCTGTCTCTCTTGGTACCCTCCTTGAGGATGAGTATAGGTGTGTTTCCCATTCCCATGCTTTTACCTCCATTAATATCCATATTACGAAGCTAGGTTCTAGCTAAGCCTCCGATGAATGTTTGTTCTTCTATATAACTATAGTGTGTGCGAGGCTCCATCCAAGGATTCTAGTGGGAGAAATTGGAGAACATCTGGATTTGAAGATAGGGTCGTCAGGAGCGAAAATGTTGACAGTTGTTCCAGCTCTCGACCTTCCACGGCTGACCGGCGAGGTGTCGAGCTTTCTTGGAAACATATATGAACGGACTTACCATACGGCACTATGGGATGCACTGGACCCGGGCCGTGGGCGAGCTGGGCGATAGGTAGAACAGCATTATCTTGAACCGAACGCTGATGCCCATTATCGCCGCCCCGGACGGTCTACGCCAGGCGTGGGACGATGGAAGGAAGCAGGCTGATGCTGGAAATAGGAGCTATGCTCCTGGTGGCGTTCGTAGGCGCCCTGCTGGCATCCAAGGCCAAGCAGGGGGTCATACTGGGCTACATCGCCGCCGGGGTGCTCATCGGCCCCTTCGTTTCTTTCCAGATCGGTGATTTCGCCTATCACGGCCTGATACAGGAAATGGACCTTATCGAGACCATCTCCCAGCTTGGCCTGATCCTGCTCATCTTCTTCGTGGGGATGGAGTTCTCCATTAGCAAGATACCGCCGGGTCAAGGGCCCGGCAGTCATTCTGTCCGTCATCGATGTCGGTGTGAACCTTTTCACAGGCATACTTCTCGCGACCGCCTTGGGATGGCCGCTCATCGATACCATCTTCCTTTCCGCAGTTCTGGCCATGAGCTGTTCCGCGGTGGCGATGAAGACCCTCATGGAGCTGGGTCGCCTGGAAAGGCCGGAGACCGAGTTCATGCTGGGCATGATCATCCTGGAGGAGTTTCTGTCGATGATCTTCCTGACCGTGGTCGGAGGGCTGATCATAAACACCGACGCCAACTTCTCCCTTACCGGCATGGTCCTGGGGCTGGTCGTGTTCTTTGTATTCTTCGTCATCATGGCCGCCCTGGTCATCCCCCGGGTCATCGCCCGCCTCCAGGGGATGAAGAGCGATGAGATGTTCGTCCTGTTCATGCTCGGGGTGATCTGCTTGTCGGCTGCGTTCGCCGAGATCTGCGGGGTACCGCCGCTGATCGGAGCGTTCTTCATCGGGATGACCTTCGCGGAAACGAAGGTCATGAAGCGGTCGGAGAAGATCATCACTCCCCTGAGGGACGCCTTCGTGGCCATGTTCTTCGTTTCCTTCGGCATGCTCATCAACCCCTCGCTGTTCGGATCGGTCCTAGGGATCGTTGCCATAGCCGTCCTCCTGATCATCATGGACGAGATCCTCATCATGTCCGCCATCGCCTATCTGGTAGGTTTCAGTCGGAGGGCCGCGACATCGGTGGGAGCGTCGTTCACCGCCCGAGGGGGTGAATCGATCATGTACGCGAGCGTGGGCAGCCAGGCAGCCGGTGCCACCAAGGGTGCGGAACTTTACCCCATCGCCGGGGCAGTGACATTCATCATGAGCGCCCTCTGCCCCCTGTTCATCAGGAAGAGCTATCCCTTCGCCGACGGAGTAGCCAAGAAAGCTCCCCAATTTATGACCTATAGTGCCGGAGTGATCTCCCGGACATTGAACAAGCTGGTCATGCCCGACTCCCGCGTCTTCACCATGTCCCGCTCCTTGCTCTCGGCCTTCCTAGTCTGCATATTCCTTACCCTGGCCATAGTGGCTACTTCCGGGACCACGACGCTCATACTCTACATCCTGGCGACCGGATCTTGCGTCTTCGTCTGGTACTTGCTACAGAAGGATCTCCTGAATGTGGTCATAAAGGTGGACTACAACAATCTTGGGACGCTACCCGATAAGCAGAAGGTCATCAGCAGGTTCGTCGCCGCGGTCGCCTGCCTTGGCCTAGTGATGGTCGTCAACGTCGCCCTTATGTACGCCATCTACTGGCCATCAGTGGTCATCATCACCCTTGCCTATCTCCTGTGGTTCATCTACCTGATGAAGCTGTCCTATGACCGCACCTGCGACGCTTCGGCATATGCCCAGATCAGGCAGCGGGCGTCCCAGGTGCCGGTGCCGCTGGAATTGGAAAAACCACAGTTCAACCATCGCGAGCGATGGAAGGACTTCTGATGTACGACTCTTGAGGGACCTAGTGCGGTCCGAGGACAAATTGAATATATGCTAAGAGGCTCTTGGGCTCAGGAACTATCGGAGCAGGATAATGGGCGAGCTGGAAACCAGCCTGGCAGTGCTTTTCAAGCGCAAGGGCAAGAACATCATCACCGACACCGAGTTCATCTTCACCGTGTCCTTCGATTTCAGATGGTTCACTCCGAAGGAGGCTCAGGCCCTCCTCGACATCGCCCTCAAGCGAGGATTACTGACCCGCACCGAGGAGTTCCTGAAGCCCAACTTCGATTATAAAGACGTGGAAGCGTCCCTTTCATTCAGGCCGAGCAAGGAAGTGCTCAGCGGGGACAAAGAGGAGCAGTCCCTCTTCGCCCAACTCGTGCAATCGATCTCCGAGAAGGGTGGCCTAAAGAAACGGGATGCGGTAGCCCGGGTCAACCGGGTGCAGGAGCGCCTGGGCGTGGACGTGGAGGTCGCCGCAGTGATCGTGGCCAAGGACCTGGGCATCGACGTCTCGCCGTATCTCGAACCTGTAAAAAAAGAGATATTGGGCCGGTGAGGCTCACTTCTTCTTGATCATGTCGCCCAAGGTCATGTTCTTGCCCTGGGAGTGACCGCCTTCCGGCTTCACGAGCGCTACCTTTTCGGTCAGCTTGATGTTCAGCTCGTGCTCCAGCTTCTTGAGCAGGGCGTCGGTCGGCCGCATCGTGCCGTTCTCCAGTTTCCCGATGACGCTCGCTTTCTCGTTGATCTTGGCGGCCAGATCCTCCTGCTTCCAGTCCCGCGCTATCCTGGCCTCCCGAATGGCCTTTGAATATTCAGGTATGAGATCGGTGGTCTCCTCGTCCGAATAAATGGAGCGAGTCTTCATCCTCCGTTCCCGGGCCTGCAAGCGCTCGGCCACCATGGTCCTGGTGGGCCCGGCGGCCGTGCTCTTCTTCTTGGCGCCGCCCCCCTTGCCGTCCGAGCTCTCCCCAAAGCGAGCGCACTCCTTGCACACCTTGAGCTGGGTGCCCTCGATGAAGATCGCCTTGGTGAGATCGGACTCCTTACCACATATCTCGCATATCATGGCCGTTCGATTCACTAACAATGAACCACGATATAATTTCTATGCCGCGAGGTGCACTACAGAGTCTGCGAATAATATGAATAGCATTATTAATGCATTGAAGCACTATTAGAGGAAAGAGCGTAGGGGCCATGCTCCTGCTAGGTCTGGGATACATTATGAGCGTATGCTGGCTGCTCGTGCCTTCATACGAAACAGTCATATAGCTCAGGCCTTAATGTAGCGATGCCGAGGTGACCAGTTTGAAAGAACCCCAGCTAGAAGAGCTCGTGACCGAGATGCGGGACAAGGTCGAGGTCCTGGAAAGACGTAACGGCGAACTCCTAGAGGAGATACGTAGAGTAGAGGGGGAAAAACGCTACGTCGAGAGCGAGCTTTTCCGGCTACAGAAGGAACTCAAGCGGATGCGCGCGGAGATGGAAAGGCTGAAGTCCCCGCCGCTGATCATCGGCGCCATCAAGGACATCCTCGTCGATGGCCGCGTCATCGTCAAGAGCTCCACGGGCCCTGACTTCATAGTCTCCACCTCGGAGTACGTCCCGGTGGAGGATCTCATTGTCGGCGCGCGGGTAGCCCTTAATAAACAGACACTCGCCGTGATGGGCGTGCTGCCGCCGTCCCTGGACCCCATCGTCATCGGGGCGGAGATCATCGACAAGCCCGCGATCACCTATGCTGAGATCGGCGGCCTCGAAGAACAGATAATGGAGGTCCGGGAGGCGGTCGAGTACCCCCTGCTACGGCCGGAGCTGTACAAGAAGGTCGGCATCGAGCCGCCCAAGGGCGTTCTCCTGGTAGGCCCGCCCGGAACGGGCAAGACCCTTCTGGCCAAGGCCGTTGCTCACCAGACCAACGCGACGTTCATAAGGTTCGTCGGCTCGGAGCTGGTCCAGAAGTACATCGGAGAGGGCGCCCGGCTGGTCCGCGAGCTGTTCGAACTTGCCAAGGATAAGGCACCTAGCATCGTGTTCATCGACGAGCTTGACTCCATAGGGGCCAAGAGACTGGAGGTCGCCACCTCCGGGGACCGTGAGGTCCAAAGGACCCTCATGCAGTTGCTATCGGAGCTGGATGGCTTCAACCCCATCGGCGAGGTCAGAATCATTGGCGCCACCAACCGCCCGGACATCCTGGACGAGGCGCTGCTACGGCCGGGGAGGTTCGACAGGATCATCGAGATACCCATTCCGGGCTACGAGGGACGGCTGGAGATCCTCAAGATCCACACCAAGAAGATGGCCATCGAGGATAATATCACCCTGCCCGAGCTGGCCATGAAGGCCGAAGGAGCGACCGGCGCAGACCTCAAGGCCATCTGCACCGAAGCAGGCATGTTCGCCATCCGCGATAACCGCGAAAAGATCAACATGTCAGACTTCGAGAGAGCGATCATCAAGGTCCTGGACAACGAGGCGACCGATGTCGTCGAGTCCGGTGTGATGTTCGCCTGAAACCATTTCCACCAACCTTTTCTATTTTCTAATTATAAATTATTTAAAGGTATAATCAAACGAAGATAATGATGCCTAACTTGTTAAATAATTAGGCCTATAATCCACCTGCAATGAAGTATGTGGAGGTCCCCAAGATCTTCGTGGACGAGATGTCAGCGAAGATACTCTTGACCGCCCTATATCGGCCTCGTTCGGCACTGGAGATCTGCCGCGCATCCGGAGTTCCAGTGGCCGAGGTCTTCTCCCGGCTGCTCGTTCTGGAAAAGAAAGGTTTGATACAAAAGGTCTCGCACCGCACCACCCTCGAGGGCAAGGAGATCCAGACCTATCAATCGATGTTCCATGATGCCTATGTCTTCATCGATAAGGGAAAGTTGAAGGCCCGGTTCCAACTGGTGAGCTATGGCCAGGCCGAGTTCTCCGTCGACGGTGAGGCTCTACTCTGAGGAAGGGCGAGAACCGGCGTCCTCTCCTCCCTCGAAGAACTGCTGCACCATGCTATAGATGTCCTCCATGCCGGTCCCTTCCATGGCCGAGACGGGGGTCAGCTCCTTGTACATGCCCACGTTCTCCATGGCCTTGAGGAATTCGATGCTGATGACCGCCTGGGAGCTCATGTCCTTGTCCGTCAGAGAATTATAGAGCGCGAACGAATCGCGGGACCAGTTGGCCAGCTCCTCCAGCTCCTCCTCTTTCAGGATGTCGGACTTCGATAGCACGTTAAGGATGGGCAGAGAGAACCGGAACTGGGTGATGCCACACAGCAGCATGTCGGAGACAAAGCCATTGGGAGTACGAGCTAATGTCGGATCGGAAAGGAAGACCAGAAAGCTATCCTCATGCCCCAACTCCTCCACTAATGCGGTCGAGGACTGCCGAAAGGCGAACAGCTCCATCTGTCCAGGGGTATCTATGAGGCAGTAATCGGTCTCCATCTTCTTGACCACCGGCACCCATTCCTTAGAGTTCACGGCCATGAGGTCCGCTGCTACGATCTGCGCGCCGTTGGGACCGAGCGAATATTCCCTCATGATCTCTTCCAGATTGACCCAGTCCCGGATGTCCACGTCCGCCTGATAGGGAATGAAGTCAGCGCCGGGGTCCAGATTCACGATGATGCTGTCGATGTTGTTGCTCCCGAGCCATTCATGGAAGGCCTGTACCATGGAGCTCTTGCCGCTACCGGCGGTGCCGATGAAGTAAACGTAATGCATGTCCTCGTCTCCGAACCCGTACTATATCTTGGTGAGAGGGAGGACGGGGGATAAAGTTTGCTAACCATTCCTGACCGAAAACGCTAGAGGCCCTCGAATCTAACATGATCAGTATGGCGCTCCGTTCCCTCCCAGTCCAGGGGATGGCTGGCCTTCCCGCGGGAAGGCCTGTCCGGTGATGAGAGGGGCGGCCCAGGCGATTACTCGAACCACACATGCCGAGCACAGGAGCAAATGGCATCCTGAACTAAGATAGTGATAGAATAAAGGGAAAATAGAGAGCGGGCCAGGTGCGATTTGAACGCACGACAGACGGATTAAGAGTCCGGTCCCTTAACCTGGCTAGAGTACTGGCCCCTGTGTAGGCCGTGAAATATAGTCATCGTACATAAGCCTTTCTAAGCCTAAGGCCCGAATATTTTACAATTCGGAGCAAGAAGGCCCATGATCGAGATCATGGGATGAATTGCGATAGATCCTTTGAATACGCTCATTTCGGTGCTCTCCAGGTCATTGTACTGATGCACTTCAATGTGCATGCAGCTCTGACACCTAATGCCTGGTTCGCTCCTTCGGGACGACCAGGTAGTTGACCGCATCGGCCAGGAGCATCGTTCGCTCTCGTTCTTGGCCACTAGATGTTGGTCGATTGCACCAAGGTAGAGATTGGTGCAAGGGCCGCATTGATACGCCCCGGGAGGCTCCGTCATGAACGTACCGACCTCGGGATCCCACGAATTGATTCATGGGAGTGTCAAAGGCTTAGTAAACTCGGGGCGCTCGCGGGCAATGCATATATACTCCAGAGTTGCGAGTCGACATCATGACCCAGGTGAACAAGGTGATGACCCCCGCGGTGCTCAAATTGAGGAAGGGGACCACTCTAGGCGAGGCCACCACCTTGATGTCCAAGAACGGCATCTCTGGCGCCCCGGTCGTGGATAACGAGGACCGCCTGGTCGGGATATTGTGCGAGAGCGATATCTTGGAGTTCGCGGCCAGCAAAGAAGGCGTGGGGTTGGAGATCGGGACCTTGTCCTTTGTCGCCCTCCCCTACGACCGCATCGTGAGGGACGAGGAGCTGTGCCGCCGTTATAAGAGTGTCGGCGACACCAAGGTGGAGGATGCCATGAATGACGAGGTTGTGACCATCGATGTCGATGACACCGTGGAGACGGCTCTCGACACCATGGTCCGGATGGGATTCAATCGCCTGCCCGTCACTCATAATGGAAAATTGGTGGGCATGATAGCTAGGCAGGACGTGCTCATTGCCCTTTGCCGGGAGATGGGCGACAAGCAATCGCCATTGTGCGCGACCGTACTACGCTAGTTATTTTAACCCGCCGACGTGTGACGGGTCCGGGATGCGGACTGAGCTCTATTGAGGTGCACGTGCTTGCCAGCGGTAGTGACGGCAACTGCACGGTGATCGCCACAGAGGATACCACGGTCATGATCGATGCCGGCATATCGGGCCGGAGGATCGGCCAGCTGATGGAGCGGGTCGGTCTGGACCCCAAGAAGCTAGACGCGATACTTCTCACTCATGAGCATTCCGACCACATCAGCGGGGCCGGAATAATGTCCCGAAAGTACAAGGTCCCCATCTGTTGCAATGGATCCACCTTGGTTTGCTCTAACATCGGGACCGTCCACAGATCGATCATCTTCGAGACGATGAAGAGGTTCGAGATCGGTTGCTTCAGTATTGATCCCCTGCCCATCACCCACAACGCTGCCGAGCCGAACGCGTTCCATCTCCAATTCGAGGACAAGCAGGTGTTACTGGCCACCGACCTAGGGAGGGTGAACCCCGAGGTATTCTCCGCGCTGAAGGAGGCCGATCTGACCATCATCGAGGCCAACCATGACGTCCAGATGCTGATCAACGGCCCCTATCCTCCGAAGCTCAAGAGCGAGATCAGGTCGGACCGCGGACACCTGTCGAACGTGGACTGCGCCCGGGCGCTGTGGGCCACATTCAGTGAGGAGCGCAAGATCTTCCTGGCCCACATAAGCAAGAACAACAATACCCCCGAACTGGCGAGACGCACGGTCTCCCGCACCCTCGGTTGCGATGAGGAGCGCATCGATTGCCTCCTCGCTCCGGACGATTTCCGATCGATGGAGATCTAGAGCTTCCCTTCTACGCCTAACTGGATACCGACCGCCTTCTTCCTGGCGATGAGCGCTTTGGCGATCATCGGCGGCAACGACACCAGGTCCTCCTTCTGCAACTTGTAATTGCGGTCCGGTCCGGCGAACGCGGGAATGTCCTCCAGTATGCGGAGAATGACGAGATCGGACGTTTGCTGCACCTTCTCCGCCGGTGCCGGGGTGGAGACCTTTTGCGTGGGGGGCGATAGTACGGTGGCCGGGGGAACGTCCGGCGTCTTGGCCGCCTCCGCAACCGGCCTGACCGAGATCGGAGCGACCGACGGTGCGGTCGCTTTCATCGGGGGTGAGATAACAGGAGGTGCTGGCATGGATGTGGGCGCCTCTGGCGCTACCGTAGCATCGGGCTCCTCTTCCTCTCGGTTGGCCTCCACGATCATGTCCGGCACCTTGGCGGCGACCAGGGTGGGTTCCTCAGCATCGGCCGGGCGGGGGTTGCCGCTCTCGATCAAGATGGTGCGTCGCTCTTTCAGCAGAGAGAACACGCGATCGTAGATCTCCCGCTCCTCCACCGTCAGCCTGTTGGTCTCTATCTTGCTGCCCTCCGCCGCCCTCAGCGCCATGTCCAGTATCTTTCCCATGCGGAACTCAAAAACCTGGGCCGATTTCTCCTGGAACTTCATGAGCTGATTGCTGGCGAGCTTGGCCTTAGTGGAGAACTGGTCGGCGACGAACTCGCGCTCGCTCTCTCGCTTGAGCTTCTCGAGGCACTCCCGCATCGCTGGGTAGAAGTCCCTACGTATATCGGATATGGCCTTGGAACGTTGCTCCCGGCGATAGACCTCGGTCAGGTCCTCGAAGGTCAGAAGTTCCGTGGGAGGCGACATCAATAAGGTCCATCCAATCGGCCGTATTTGATTATATCCGGACCGATATGCATTCTAACGTTTCGCAATCATGGCCGACCTCCTCAACCAGGCAATATGACGCCGACAGAAGTTGCGTAGTTCGCTCCCTCGCGCTCATTCTTTCCTTCGTCCGATCCGTATCGGCAAGAAAATTGTATCACAGAGGGCACGATCGGGCCTCCGCCAAGGGCGATGGATCGGGTGGGGGCCCGTTCAGGAGGGGTATAGCGAACAGTATGGCGAAAAACACCTCAGATAGCAGTATGATGATCGCCACTGTGACGCTCACCTGGCGCAGGCTTCTCCCGGTCGCGCTGATGAGCGCGGCGGTCATCGGTTCCGGCCCATCCATATTGCAAGGACCACGGCCTCGGTGGGGACAATGGCCGCTCCAAGGAAGGCCTCTCCGAGGCCATCATCAATATGGGCCCATGGACGTTGTTTCTCCTGGCGGCCATCTGCCCATACCATATCTTTTCGTCCGACGACGGGGCGGTGGAGTTCGATGGGAGCCTCATATACGAGGTAGATGCAGGGAGTGGACCTCGCTTGTATGGCTGCGCCCATCATCATAGCAACGTCCTGGAAACCTTTTTGCCACCTTAGCCGCTATCTGAGGCCGTGGATGCCTCGGAGATCGTCCGTCCGGTGAATGGTGGTGTGGAGGTCGACATCATGGTCACCCCTAACGCCAAGAAGGACCAGGTCGGCGAGGTGGATGAGTGGAGGAAGCGACTGGTTATCAAGGTCCAGGCGGTGCCGTCCGAGGGGCGGGCCAATCGGGCGGTGGTCGAGCTGCTCTCGGACCTGTTCGGTGCCAAGGCCGAGATCGTCCGGGGGCACACCGACCGGCATAAGACCGTTCTGGTATCCATCGACCTTGAGAGCGCCAGGACCAGGCTGGAGGGGCATTGAGAGAACTCCATGATACCTTGGAGGAGGTCGATCGGCTCCTTAATGAGCTCAGAGAGCGACCGGACCATACGGTCATCCTGATCGAGGGGAAGAAGGACCGTCATGCGCTGACCTGCCTGGGAGTGGGCGGGGATATCATCCAGGTCCAGGACGCCGGGGGCATCCTCGGGGTGGCTGAGGGGCTGGCCAGGGAGGGTAAGGATGCCATCATCCTTACCGATTGGGACCGCAAGGGAGGACAGCTGGCCGAACTGCTGAGGAATGCCCTGAGGGCAAACGACGTCAGGTTCAACGATCAGATCCGCGCCCGCCTGTCCATGCTCAGCAAGAAGGAGATCAAGGACATCGAGTCCCTTCCCTCGTTCATCACCTATCTGGTAGCCCACCAGGGCGACTACAGGTGAGCCAGGAGATTAATTATTAGATCCTGTATATTTTTGAGGGGGCAGTTGGCCTCAGGTCGTTGGAGCAGGCTGACCGAGCGCCAGAAGGCTGAATCGACCATTCTGATCCCAGTCCTGGCCATAAGTGCTCACCGGCCTGTGGGCCTCTGCCCAGACGTGGTCGAGGGCCGTCCATGTCAATGCGAGGGCGGATACCACCGAAAACTGCTCAATGACCGACGCACCCTTCTAACATGTACAAGTCGGACAACGAGCCTTCGGGCCCTAATGATGTAAGGCCATACATAAAATATGGGAAAATGGAATGAGCTGGAAGGAGCGGACAGGAGCTATGATCGAGTTCGATCATTACTTTACAATGTCACAGGCCTCGGTTGGGGTGGGATGTTCCTGCCGGTACCGAATAAGCTCATACCTGCTTGATGGCGTTAATGTCAGGGCTCGTCCAGTTAGAATTAATAGCCCGGTAACGCTCTAGTGGTCCGAGCACCATGGGCGTCGACGAGCGCATGCTGAAGGAGCTGGGCATCCAGAGCGTGGAGGAGCTGTTTTCGGACATCCCGCCATCCATACGGACCACCGGTATCGATCTTCCGGACGGCCTGTCGGAAATGGAGGTCATCAATGCTGTCCGCGCGATGCTCTCCAAGAACGTCACTGCTGCCGACCATCCCTGCTTTTTGGGTGGGGGAGTGTACAACCATTTCGTCCCTTCGGCCGTGAAGAGCATCGTCTCCCGTTCCGAGTTCCTTACTTCCTATACTCCCTATCAGGCGGAGATCAGTCAGGGCATGCTCCAGTCCCTGTTCGAGTACCAGAGCTATATCGCCGAGCTTACGGGCCTGGAGGCGGTGAACTCCTCGAACTACGACGCGTCCACCGCTCTGGGCGAAGCGGCCACCATGTGCCACCGCATCAACGGGAAGAGGAAGTTTCTCATCCCCGAGGCCATCAGCTGGGACAAAAGGAGCGTGCTGAACAATTACGTCAAGGGCGTGGGTATGCAGGTCGTCGATTACGGCTTTGACCCTCTGACCGGCGAGGCGGACCTAGGGGACCTCCGGGCGAAGATGGACGGGGACGTCTCGGGCGTCTACATCGAGGTTCCCAACTTCCTTGGGGTGATCGATAGACAGGTCACCGAGATCAAAAAGGAGTTCATGGACCCGGCGCTGGTGGTGGGCGTGGACCCTATCTCCCTTGGCGTTCTCAAGGCTCCCGCCAATTACGGGGCGGACATCGTCATCGGAGAAGGTCAGTCGCTTGGATCATCGATGAACTTCGGCGGCCCCCTGCTCGGCCTGTTCGGCTGCCGGCAGGAGCATGTGAGAAAGATGCCTGGGCGGGTCATTGGCATGACCAGGGACGCCTCGGGAAAGAGAGCATTCTGCATGACCCTACAGACCAGAGAGCAGCACATTCGCAGGGAGAAGGCCACGTCGAACATATGCACCAACGAGGCACTGATGGCCGTCGCCTCGGCCGTATACCTGGCCGTGGTCGGACGGGATGGCCTGAGGTCCCTGGCCAAGCTGAACATGGAAAGGGCCAAAGCCACCATGGATGCGATGTGCTCGCTCAAGGGCTTCGATTGCCCGGCGCTACGCGCCTATCACTTCAACGAGTTCGCGGTGCGGACACCGATGAGACCGGAAAAGCTGTCGAAGATACTTCTCAGAAAGGGCATCATCGGAGGCCTGCCCCTGGCCAAGCACGTTCCAGAGATGGGCGACTGCATGCTGTTCGCTGCCACCGAACTTACCACGGATGAGGACATAGGAAAGCTGGTCGCTGCGCTGGAGGAAGTGGCATGAGCTATCGACAGGCCAATTACGACATAAGGCTGATCTTCGAGATGAAGGGCGAGACGGACTTCTCACTGCCTCGTGCAAAAGAAGTGGTCCCCGTGCCAGAGAACCTGCTGAGGACCGAGCTGGCCATCCCGAACCTGTCCGAGCGAGAAGTGGTGAAGCATTACACGAACCTATCCCAGATGAACTATGGCGTGGACAACGGCTTCTATCCGCTGGGCAGCTGCACCATGAAATACAACCCGAAGTACGCCGACCTGCTGGCCGCTCTGCCCACCGTTGCCGACGTCCATCCGCTGGAGGACGAGGAAGGGGTGCAGGGCTCTCTGAGACTGCTGTACGAGATGGAGCGAGCGCTGTGCGCTATCTCCGGCATGGATGCGGTGAGCTTGCAGCCGGCGGCGGGAGCGCAAGGTGAGTTCACGGGCATGCTGATAACAAAGGCGTTTCATGACGCCAACGGCCAGGACCGGAGAGAGGTCATCGTTCCGGACAGTGCTCATGGCACTAACCCCGCCTCGGCGGCCATGGCCGGATATGACATCATCGTCGTCCCCACCTCATCGGAGGGCGGTCTCGACATTAAGGCTCTGGAGGAGGCGGTGTCCGAACGCACCGCGGCGTTCATGATCACCAACCCCAACACCCTGGGCATCTTCGAGGAGAATATCGAACGGATCGCCCAGATCATACACGGGGCCGGTGGGTTGCTGTACTATGATGGGGCTAACTTGAACGCGATCATGGGCAAGACCAGCCCGGGCATCATGGACTTTGACATCGTGCATTTCAATCTGCACAAGACCTTCGCCACCCCTCATGGCGGAGGAGGCCCAGGAGCCGGACCGGTCGGCGTGAAGAAAGAGCTGGAACGATTCCTCCCGGTGCCCCGGGTAGTCCTCGAGGACGGCTTCTATCACCTCGACCTCGATCGGCCCTATAGCATCGGCAAGGTCCGCTCGTTCTACGGCAACTTCGCGGTGCTGGTGCGCGCCTATGCTTACATCCTGAGACAGGGGGGCAACGGGCTCAAGGATGCATCGGAGAAGGCGGTACTGAACGCCAACTATCTCAGAAAGAGGTTGACGACCACATACAATATGCCGTTCAAGGAGCTGAGGAAGCACGAGTTCGTCCTGTCGGCCCGGAAGCTGAAGGACGAGAAGGGCGTTCGCGCCGTGGACGTGTCCAAACGGCTGTTGGACCATGGGATGATGGCACCGACCATATACTTCCCGGCACTGGTGGACGAAGCCCTGATGATCGAGCCCACCGAGACGGAAACGAAGGAGACGCTCGACCGGTTCGTCGAGGTGATGCTCGCCATTGCCAAGGAAGACCCTCAGCTGCTGAAGGACGCCCCCCATAACACCGCGGTGCGTCGGCTGGACGAGGTCTACGCGGCCAAGGAACTATTGCTGAGCTACTTAGGGATCCGTAAGAAGATGAGCGGCAACCTGGCCGGACTGAGAGCGAACGCCGAGGGACGGAAATGCGAATCGTGCGCCCTGATCCTCGAAAATAAGTGAGGTCATGAACATGCGAGATGAGCTGGAGGGAGCGTCCGCGGTCGAGTCTCGGGTACAAAGGATGGCGATAACGCTGGCGGATACGAAGCCAGCCGGGCGGTTCTTCGTCTTCGAGGGCATCGACGGCTCGGGCAAGAGCACCGTGTCCCGGCTTTTCGCCGAGAGGCTGGCCGCGACCGGACGCCCCGTGGAATGGACAGCCGAGCCAACCTCTGGGTGGATCGGCGATCAGGTTAGAAGAGCGAACAAGGAGGCGCATAGCGACTTCGCCGAGACGCTGCTGTACGTCGCCGACCGGGCCGAACATACCGCCCAGATCATCGGATGGCTGGGGGACGGCCGTTCCGTGGTCGGTGACCGCTATGTCGGCAGCACCTTGGCCTATCAGAGCGTGACCCTACGCCCGCACCTGGGCTCAAAGGCGCTGGAATGGCTAAAGATGGTCAATGAACCGTTCGTGGTCCGGCCGGATATGACCTTTCTCCTGCGCATCGATCCGGACCTGGCCCTGGCCCGCCTATCGAATAGGAAAGAGAAAGAGAAGTTCGAGAAGGTAGAGTTCCTCCGCAAGGTTGCGGCCATGTATGACCGGCTGGCCGACGCGGACCCCTCTTACATCGTGGTGGACGCGTCCCTGAGCACGAACGAGGTCCTGGACAAGGTATGGTCCGCAATGGTCGGAAAATAACGTCCGGGACCCTGGCCTATCGGGGCTAGGCAAAGGTCCTTTTTTTATGTACGGCATGCATTGCCGCATACCAATGGTCGCGGACAAGAAGAATGAGAGGACCGACCCGTGCATCGAGTGCATCTCCAAGGAAAGGGGATCCCACGGAGATGCCTGGAGAAATGTTCACGGCTCATATTTCTCTGACCACGACATCGCCGCGCCGTTCCTGGACGATATCGTGGCCGCGCTCAACACCGTCCGGCCGGACGTTATTGCCGACATCGGGGGAGGGACCGGATTCATCCTCCGCGAGCTATCGAACAGGGAAGGTGTTCGAGGGACCAGACTGCTCAATGTCGATGCGTCCCAGGAACAGCTGGAAGTATGCAGGGGGAGTGGGCTGGAACGCCGGTGCAGTTCGGTCATGGAGATCGAGCGGGGGGACCTGGCGAGCGAGAATGAATCGTTGACCATCATCAGCCGGTCGGTGCTGCACTATTTCGGACGGGAGGGGCAGCCCTCCTTCCTTCAGAAGTTGCGCTCCCTCCTCCTGCCGGGAGAGATGTTCATCCATCAGCCCGCCTGCTTTGCCACCCCTGAACTGCGGTCCTGTATGAACGAACTCTATCCGCTCATGGGGGTGGACAAATACTATTCTACCCCCCAGGACCTGGAAGAGATGCACCATCGGGCCGGTTTCGATGTACTTCGCTCCCTGCCCGGCCCACCGCTGGACCTGAGATCGGAGGACCTGGCCGTTCGCTACGGGCTCGATTCGGAGAGAGTGGAGGAGCTGGTCGATGTCATCCGGCGGTATGGTCTGGACCGGGACGGCGTTTTCGATGTCAGGCCCGGCGGGTTCCGGACCGAGTTCACCTACCGCATCCTGACGCTGAGGGCGGTTTGAAGAGGCCTTCATTTTGCTTCGCGTTTTCATCAACGTCAACTATAAATCTCCCGCTACGGGTCTTGCTGTCATCCATTCGTGCGTGGGGAAAATTCCTCTCACCAGGGAGGGAGGAAGCAGCGCCCTTTATGATAAGTGTAAAGGCAATGGTAATATTACCTGACGGAGATACAACAGCGATGCAACGCACCATGCGCCTCTGGCTTGAGACAAGGCACGAAGATGCTTTAGCCCTGCTCAGAACCATGGAGGAGTACACACAGGCGTTCGACATCGTGGCCGAGTGGGGATACCGGAATCACTCGAACAATAAGATAGACGCCCACAAGAATACCTATCGGACGGTCAGGCAACAGATTCCTAACCTCCCCTCATCCCTGGTCCAATGCGCAAGGGATTGCGCCTGCGAGGCGCTGAGAGGAATGAAAATGAATGGCTCTGCGTACCAGCCTAGGCGGAATCCCCATGCTGCTCTAAGATACAACAAGTGCGTTGCATCTGTCTATTTGGAGTCAGGATATGTTACTCTTGCCACAGTATCAGGTCGTGTCAAAGTCACCTTCATTATCCCGGATTACTTTCATAAGTATGATGGCTGGAAAGTAAGATCCTCTAACTTGATCTACGACCGAAGCTCCAAGACCTTCTACCTCTGCATAAATCTTGAGACTGATAAAATACCCGATACGACAGTAGAGAAAGGCGTTCTTGGTATCGACCGGGGCATCAAAAACGTCGCCGTTACCTCGGATAATCGATTCTTCAACTCCAAGGCGATCAACAACGTGCGCGGCAGGTACGCATACTTGCGCGGGCAGCTTCAGTCAAAAGGCACTCCCTCCGCAAAACGAAAATTAATGAGATTGAGCGGGCGAGAGAGACGGTTCAAGGCTGACGTGAACCACAGGATCGCTAAGGATATTGTTAACACCCCTTACGGGGTGTTCGTCCTGGAGGACCTGGCCCACATCGTGGAGAATAGGTTATATAGGAATAAAGGAAGCATAACTCGACATAGGAAGAACCAGAAATTAAGTAATTGGTCTTTCTACCAGTTCGAGGAGTATCTCCATTATAAGGCAGAGGAAAGAGGCAAGACTGTCATCTTGGTGGACCCGTCCTACACCTCGCAAACGTGTCCGAGGTGCGGCTGCGTTCATCGGGAGAACCGCCACGGCTCTTCCTTCGAGTGCATCGAATGCGGCTACCAGCTGCACTCGGATCTCGTTGCCTCCAGGAACATCGCTCAGCTTGGTATATCTGAACTGAGCAGGCTTCTTGTCAACAAGCCAATCGTAGCGTGCCATGACATCAAGGTTGGTTACCTTGGGAGAGGACAGTTACAAGCCCTATCGCCGGAGGTGGGGTAGTTGACGCATCCTTCCGAGAGCATCCGGAGCGCCAAGGGACGGCAGCTTGAGGGTAAGAACATCGTCCTGGGGATGACCGGAAGCATCGCCGCGGTGGAGTCCTTCGAGCTGGTGCGGGAGCTCATCCGCCATGGTGCGGACGTCCAGGTGGTGATGACCGCCGAGGCGGCCAAGCTGATGACCCCCTACACCATGGAGTTCGCCAGCGGCCATCGGGTCATCACCGAGCTGACCGGGGCGACCGAGCACATCAGCCTGCTGGGCGACTATCCCGGAAGGGCGGACCTGTTGCTGGTATCGCCGTGCACGGCGAACACCATTTCCAAGATGGCCCTGGGCATCGACGATACGCCGGTCACGACCATGGCCACGGTGGCCATCGGGTCGAGGTTGCCGGTGCTGATCGCCCCCGCCATGCACCTGGCCATGTACGAGCACCCCGCGGTGCAGAGGAACGTCGAGGCGCTGAAGAAGATGGGCGCGGCGTTCATCGGTCCGACGGTCCAAGGCAAGAAGGCCCGGGTCGCCACCGTCGATGAGATCGTAGAGCGGGTCATCGTCCAGTTCGCTGATGCCGACCTCAAGGGAAAGAAGGTGCTGATCATCGGCGGCTCCTCCGAAGAACCGATCGACCAAGTAAGGGTGATCACCAACAACGGTACGGGCGAAACGGCAGTCCAGATCGCTCAGGCCGCGTCCGAGCGGGGGGCCGACGTGGAGCTTTGGACCGGGCGCATGACGGTACCGGTGCCCTCCGGCCTGAAACGCCGGACCTTTCGACGGGTGGAGGACCTCTTCCTCATGCTTGAGTCGATCGACCACGACGCGGTAATTGTTCCAGCATCTCTCTCGGACTATGCACCAGTGGAGACCAAGGGGAAGATCCCTTCCGGACGGAAGGAGCTGGAGATCAAGCTGAAAGGCCTGCCCAAAGTGCTGCCAGCCCTTAGGAGGCGGACCAGGGTGCTGGTAGGGTTCAAGGCCGAGGTGGGGCTAGCAGAAAAGGAACTGCTCCGCCGGGCCAAGGTTCGCCTGGACGAATATCATCTGGATATCATCGTGGCCAACGACCTGAACAATGTGATGCCATCGCGCACCAAGGCCGTGCTCATCACATCCAAGGGCGAACAGGTCCCCTTTGAAGGGAGCAAAAGAGAGCTGGCCGACCAGGTCCTGGACGAAGTGTTGAAGGTCCTGGAATGAGAGCGATCGGGTTCTGTCCTGGCCACCTCACCGGATTCTTCTTTCCCTGCGAGCATGATGACCCCCTTCGCTCGGGCTCTCGCGGAGCAGGGCTGTGCGTGGACAAGGGCGCCACTAGCACTGTCACCGTTTTCGAAGGGCGGGGCGAGGTCGTCGTCACCATCAACGGCCGGGAAGCAGCGGCGCCGGTCACCCGTTCCACCGTGGCCTGGCTAATGGAGGGAAGGCCGTTCGACCTGACCATTGACACGGTAATGACCCTGCCGGTCAGCGCGGGGTTCGGTATGAGCGCCGCCGGTGCGTTGTCGGCCGCCTTCGCCCTGGCCGAGGCCTTGGAGCTGCCGCCGGAGAAGGCTTTCGAGGCGGCCCACCGGGCCGAGCTTGGTCACCGGACGGGGCTGGGAGACGTGCCCGCCCTGACGAGAGGGGGCATGACCTTCCGCAAGAAAGAAGGCCTGCCGCCCTACGGGCAGGTGGACCGAATAACCGATCGGCTGGACATCATTGCCGCTGTAGTGGGTGAGGGCATGCACACCGCCAACGTTCTTGGGAACGAAGAACAGAGGTTCAGGATCGACCAGGCCGGAAGAGAATGCTACATGTCCTTATGCCGCGAACCGACCGTGGATAACTTCTTCCGACAGAGCCGCCAATTCACCGAAATGATCGGCATCGCCACCCCCCGGATCATGAGGGCCCTGAGGGACGTGGACGCCTTCGGCCATGGATCGATGATCATGCTCGGCAACGCGGTCTTCGCCACCGGGGACGTGGACGCCATCGACCGGGCGTTACAGGCCTACGGCCCGACCTATCGGCTCTCCCTCGATACCAAGGGGCCGCGGGTCCTGGATGTCGAGTTCTGAACCTCACTCGTATAAAGTGAAGAGCTTGTCGTCCCCGCCTACATCGAACAGGCCGATGCGGGCCCCACAATCCAGCCAGCCATGGGCATAGTTGACGCTGGCGAACGCGTTGACGTAATCTCCTACCGAACGGAAATGAAGGGCGTCATTGTAATAGGAGGTGGCCATGTTGAGGAAGTCCTCGGCCATCCTCCGTCCGAACGAGCGCTCTGGCGCGGCTATCTTCAGTTTGTCCAGAGCGCGCTTCGTGATGTCGAGGTACTTGGCTAGCTTCTCGTCTGAGATGGTGTCCTTCATCTTCAATCGTCGTCCTTGGTCGGGATGATCTCCACGCTCTCGCCGCCGTGGCGGCTCTCTCGGGGGCGTACTTCGACGAACAGCGGCATTTGGATGCTGCCACCGACCACGAGCGCCACACCGATCGGGAGGCGCTGTATCTCGTCAGCCATTCCGGCCGTCAACCCTTCCACTGAGGAAGTGATGGCCTTCAGGTCGTTGGGGTTGGTGACCTTGAGGATCATCTGAGTATTGCACTGGCTAAGCACGTTCTTGTCGATCTTGGCCGCCCTTTGGCTGATGATGGTGAGGCCAAGCCCGAACTTGCGGCCCTCCGCGGCGATGGTCCGGAAGATCTTCGACGACGCGGCCAGGCCTTGCTGCGGGCAATAGTTATGCGCTTCCTCCACGATCAGCATCATCGGGGGGATCTTGCCAAGCTTGCGCAGCTCGAACAGCGCGGTGCAGATGCGGTTGACGATCAGTGCGGCGATCTCCGGCTCGGTCCCCTTGAGATTGATGATGGTCATCTTTCCCTTGATCACGAGATCGTCGATCCGAGTGCCGGCGGGAGCGAATATCTTGCTGTCCTCCAGGAACTGTAGCTCGTTGACCAGGGCGGCGCTGTTGCCCTCCTCATCGCTCTCCAGCACCCGGATGATATCCTTCAGAGCGTACTCTTTCTTGACGCTCTTGACCGCATCGATCGCCTTCCTCAACGAGGAGAGGTAGGCCTTGCCGTTCTTGATGCTCGTCAGCGAGAGAAGATCGTGCGCTTCGATGTTCGCTAGGGTGAATCGAAGCGGCTTGGCCTTTGGATTGACCGCGGTGTCGGTGGCGAACTCGACGATATGGTTCTCATAGCTCCTTGCGGTGACGTTGAAGTTGCGGTGGGAGGTTCCCACGTGACCCAGGTCCCTCATCGCCCCATACTCGCCATGGGGGTCTAGGACCATGATGGTGACATCGTGCTTCATCAGCTCTTCGACCAGGTCACCGCACATGAACGACTTGCCGCCCCCGGTCTTGGCCAGGATGCTGACATGCTTCTGCACCATGGAGTTGATGTCCATCTCCACCCGGATATCGTGGCCGAACAGTAGGCCGAGGTAGGCACCGGTGGGAGTGTGTTCCTTGAGACCGATGACCTTCTTGATGATCTCGTCCTTGGCCTTGAACGCCGGCAGACCGGCCTTGAACGGGGTGCGGGGCATTTGGAGCAGTCCGCGCTCGTCGCGGTAGCCGACCACGTTCACGAACGCGGTCACCTTTTCGTGGATAAGGATGTCCTCGCCCTGGGAGATCATCTTGGCCCGGTCCAAGGACAGGTCGGTCTTGCGCTGCATATCCATGACCTGGCCGAGCACCCAACCGTCCACATCATGCTGGACCTGGATATACTCCATCTTCTCCACGTTGTTGATCACGCTGAGATTGAAACTGGAGGTGCCCACGTCACCATAGATGATCCCCACCGGGTCCATCTTCTCCGGAGGATGCTCGATCGGAGCGGGGGCGGCCTGGGGCGGGGCGACCGGTGGCGTCGGAGCGACGGATGGCTCCGGTGGTGGCGCTTGGGCTACGGTCGTGCTCTCAATAGAAGTGGTACTATCGATAATAGATGTAGTACTGTCGTTCGGCTGATCTTCGGCCGTGGGCGGAATGGCCGCCTCGGTGTCCATGTGCATCCCGGCTAGGGTATCAGGGGGTGCCGATAAATAGATTTTCTCAATGGAGAGGCGACCCCGTACTGGCCCCAGGGGTGACGCGGGGCAAAGCATCTCCCGATATCCTTTATAACAAAGAGGCCAATGACCCTGGCAATGATAGTCATCGGCGGCACTTCCTCCAAGATGCTGGCCCAAGACCTGGCCAAGGAGTTGGGATGTAGGTACATGCAACCACATGTCTCGCGCTTCCCCGACGGCGAATGCTACGTGCGCATCGAGGAGGAGAACATCGATGACGAGGTGATCATCGTCCAGAACTCCCATCCCGATCAAAACTTGACCGAGCTGTTGCTGTTGCAGGACGCAGCCATCGGGCTGGGGGCGCGGAAGGTCACTAGTGTGGTGCCGTACTTCGGCTACGCCAGGCAGGACGAGAGGTTCAAGAAGGGCGAGGCGCTGAGCGCCAAGGTCATGGTCCGCTTGATGGAGCTCAGCTCCAAGCGGTTCGTGACCGTTGACGTGCACAAGCCCATCATCCTGGACTGGTTCCGCGGGGACGCCTACGATGTCCATGCCGCCCCATCCATCGGTGAATTCTTCAAAGGCCACGGTGTGGACCTGGTGCTCGCCCCGGACGAGGGAGCATTACAGCGCGCTAACGAGGTTGCCAGAGTCATAGGGGCGGATTGCGACAACCTGGAAAAGACCAGGCTGTCAGGAGAGGTCGTCAGGATGGCCCCCAAGAACGTGGACGCCAAGGACAGGAACGCCCTGATCGTCGACGACATCATCTCCACCGGCGGCACCATCGAGGCGGCCGCCAATCAGCTCAAGATCCTGGGGGCGAAGAGCGTGACGGCGGTATGCACTCACGGCCTGTTCGCCAAAGGGGCCCTGGACCGCCTGAGGAAATGCTGCAACGCGGTCTATTCGACCAACACCATCGAGAACGAGGTGTCGGTCATCTCGGTGGCCCCGCAGATCGCCAAGGCCCTCCGCTGAGCACAAAGTTCATTCGGCGTCGGAACATCTCCGCAGACGTTTACGATCCATGGCAGGTCATTAAAATGAAGAAGGAAGAGAACTTCAGCGAGTGGTACAACGACCTGGTCGATCAGGCCGGTCTCACCGACAAGCGCTACCCCATCAAGGGAATGAACGTCTGGCCTGCGTACGGCTGGAAGGTCATGCAATACATTGACACCTTCATCCGGCAGGAGCTCGACGCCACCAACCACGATGAGGTCTGCTTCCCCCTGCTCATACCCAAGACGGAGTTCCAGAAGGAGAAGGACCACATCAAGGGGTTCGACGCCGAGGTCTACTGGGTGACGCACGCCGGACTGAACGAGCTGGACATCCCGCTCATCCTCCGCCCCACCTCGGAGACGGCCATGTATCCGATGTTCTCCATCTGGGTCCGCTCTCACTCGGACCTGCCACTGAAGGTTTACCAGCTGGTCAACACCTTCCGGTACGAGACCAAGCAGACCAGGGCGTTCATCCGGGTCAGGGAGATCCACTTCTTCGAATCGCACACCTGCCACGTGGACGAGGCCGATGCCCAGCGCCAGGTGGAAGAGGATTTCATCATCCTCGAGAACCTCATGCAGAAGCTGTGCCTCCCGTACCAGCTCCTCAAGAGGACGGAGTGGGACAAGTTCCCGGGGGCCTACTACACGGTTGGCATCGACACCGCCATGATGCGCGGTCGGAGCCTTCAGCTGGGCTCGATCCACCACTACCGGGAGAACTTCTCCAGGCCGTTCGACATCAAGTACGAGGACATCGACGGCAGCCCCAAGTTCGTGCACCAGACCACCTACGGCATGTCCGAGCGGTTGCTCGGCTCGGTCGTTGGCGTTCACGGCGATGATAAGGGGCTGGTCCTTCCACCCGCCATCGCCCCCTTCCAGGTGGTGATCGTTCCTATCCTGGCCAAGGGCAATCAGGAGGAAGTGACCGCTCAAGCAAGAGCACTGCGCGACGATCTCAAGGCTGCCGGGGTCCGGGTCGTCCTGGACGAGAGCGACGAGAGGCCCGGGGCCAAGTTCTTCAAGTGGGAGCTGAAGGGCGTACCGCTGCGCCTGGAGCTGGGGCCAAAGGACATTGAGAAGAAGGTGGTCGCGTTCGCTCGTCGCGACGACGGCAAGAAGGGCAGCTTCGAGCGCGTCAACGTCATCGACGGCGTCCGTGCCACCCTGGACCAGATCGCCAAGGACATGCGCCTGAAGGCTACACAGTTCATGGACCAGTCGATCATCACCATCGACAGCCTCGAGTTCAAGGAAGTGCCCGAGAAGTGGCTCCGCTTCGGATGGTGCGGCGAGCAGGAGTGCGGTAAGAAGGTCGAGGAGCGCACCGAACTGAAGATACTCGGCACGCCGTACACCAAGGAAGAGTTCCACGGCAAGTGCATCGGCTGCGGCAAGGACACCGATACCGTGGTCTACGCCGCTAGGGCGATGTGAAACCCCTTCCAACTTTGCTTTTCAAAAAGCCGTGGCCTTATCGGCCCCGTGCTGGAAGCCCGACGTTGAGGTGGAGCGGAGCGATCGATGCCGACCAGCCTTGTATCGATGGTGCTTCGCTCGATCTCGATACGCTCCCTGCTACCCATCACCACGAACGGGACCACTGACACGGTGAGAACGGTAGGGTAGACCACTTGACCGTGCTGTACCTCGGCAGGGTGTGACGTCCATCTTCCATCCATTTTCCTTGTTCAGAGGGCTGGAGCAAGGCTCGTAGATGACCAAGTCAAATAATGGAAAGCTCAAAACCCGATATCCTAATGAGAATTAAGAATAGGGCATAACCAACTGGTAGACAATGAACGAAAAGAAGACGTTTTCCTCTCATTCCTTCTGGCGGGTCAGGAGGATGCCCAGAACGCCGAAGAGAACCATGGGGACGACTAGGGCATAGATGGGGATGAATTTGGCCGAGAAGAAGTTCCAGCTCCCATAGGTGATGCCCCATCCCACGTAAAGGGCCACGCCTCCGATGATCAGGAGAATGGAAAGCCCCATGATGGCCTTATTAGGGAAGTTGGACTCTGCCATAACTGCGGCCAATGGTGT
This sequence comes from Methanomassiliicoccaceae archaeon, assembly GCA_963728405.1. Lineage (GTDB taxonomy): Archaea > Thermoplasmatota > Thermoplasmata > Methanomassiliicoccales > Methanomassiliicoccaceae > UBA6. The sequence continues at coordinate 80,025 of CAVSJV010000003.1, forward strand.
AACTGTATAAAATCCTTTTCTACAGGGGGGTATAGGATGTGGGATTTTGGGCACAATTTAGGATGACTCGAACCGACCCTACACAACAGCGCTGGGTGGTCATGATTTTATAAACGATCCAAGTCAATGATCCCGCTCTAATTACCTCATCGATTCCAGAGTGCCTGATGCGATCTCCTAAGATTTGGGTTGCTCCAGTTCCTCCCAGGCGACCACAGCGGAATGCTGACCCATCAATGCTCAGGCAGTAGATGGCTTGCATTGGCTTCCTGCGCCTTCAGGCGCTTCCCTTTGTTGTACCAAATGGCCAACAGATTGCTCAAGACGAAGATGCTGAGGACCAGGAGGGGATAGTATGGCAGGTCCAGGTCATGCCGGCCGATCGCTATGGCGATCCACCCCATCAGCACCCAGTGGACGATGTAGATGTCCGTGACGTTCCTGCTCCAGCGGTTGATCGTCCTTCCGGCGACCTTAGGAAGCACCTTTGTGGCATAGAACAGGGCGCACATCCAGAATACCGCGAACGAGAGCTCCGGTTACAGGAGCTGGGCGGCCACCGCCCCTTGATGGAGCGCGCCAATAGGATGACCGTCACGACTTCTTTTCTCCAGGATGGTAAACCAGATGAGGACCATTGGGTCCGCCCAGCCATCCAAGCTCGGATGAACGGTAGATAGTAAACCTTTTCACCAACTCCCATAATGTAGCGTCATGCTCTCCGAGGGCGACCCCATCTACCTGCTCGACGATAAGGACCGCCGTTTCTGGCTGCAGCTGCAGAAGGACATGGTCCGGGTGCAGGGCCTGGGGGTCATCGACGGCAACAAGATCGTTGGTCGCGAGGACGGCACGCTCATCAAGCTGGCGGGGAAGGATTTCTACGTCTTCCGTGCCACCATCATGGAGCTCATGGAATCGCTGGAGCGTGGTCCGCAGATCATCACCCCCAAGGACGCAGCGACCATCGTCTTCCGCCTCGGGTTGAGGGCCGGGGACACCGTGCTCGAAGCGGGGGTCGGGTCCGGAGCACTGACCATGGCCCTCCTGAACTCGGTCTTGCCATCAGGAAAGGTCATCTCCGTCGAGGTCCGGGAGGAGTACGCCGCCCGGGCCCGACGGAACATCGACAGGGCCGGCATGGGGGCCTACTGGGACCTCCGTATCGGGGATGTCAAGACCATCGACGTGGGAACGGCTGTGGACGCGGTATCCCTGGACATGCCGGACCCCTGGCAGGCGCTGGACAACGTTGACCGGTGCCTCCGCCCGGGAGGCCGCATCTCCATCTACGTGCCCAACATGAACCAGGTCTCCGAGGCCGTCACCGGCCTGAGAGAGCACGGCTACCAGCAGATCGATGCCCTGGAGAACATCCAAAGGCGGATCGAGGTGCATCCCGGAGGGGTCCGCCCGTCCTACGATACCCTCGGCCATACCGGCTACATGGTGTTCGGAAGAAGAGCGGCTCCCTAATCGAAAGGGGTTGGAGTCCCTGCCGGAGCCCATCGGCCTCCGGCGGGGGAGGGGGTTTTCAACGAGAACGGTCGTGCGGAGATCGCTCCGCTCAGAGCTTTCCGCTCATCAGGTCATTCTTCCGGGCCTGGAACTCGGCCTCGCTGATCTGGCCGCTGTCCTTCATCGATTGCAACTTCTTCATCTCGCTGTCCATGGATTTGCTGACGTCCTTTCCTCCCACGCCCGGCATCTTTTCCTTCGCGGCCGCGGCGGTCGCTCCGGCCCCTCCGGCCACGGCGGCGCCCGCGCCAGCCACCTTCTCCGAGCCGGGGACCTTCTCGGCGGCCTGGGTGGCCGTTTCCTTCATCGTACCGGTCGTTTCCTTCATGGTGCCCATCGGCTCTTTGGCCGCCGCCACCGTCTTCTCCTTGGTCGAGGCGGCCGCGGCTCCGACCCCTGCCCCCGCTGCAGCGGTCCCTGCGGCCACCTTGGTGCCAGTGCTCATGCCCGCGCTCGTTCCGGTCGTCCGCTCCGTCTCCATTTTGGTCGCGGCGGGCTTGGTCGCTTCCATCCCCGGCATCAGCACGGTATCGATGGCATGGATCACCCCATTGCGGACCGCGATGTCCGCCTGGACGACCTTGGCCCCGTTGACGGTCATGCCCTCACAGGTGTCAACGTTTAGTTCTCTCCCATCCAGGGCCCGATACGAATGCGTGCTGATAGCGTCCTTGGCAGTGACCTTTCCAGAGACCACGTGGTGCTGAAGAACTGTCCTGAGCATCGCCCGATCGCTCATCAATTGCTCCACGGTCCCTTTGGGCAGCTTCCTGAAGGCCTCATCGGTGGGGGCGAACAGGGTCAGAGGTCCGGGGGCGTCCAGTGCATCCACGAGGTCTGCGGTCTTCACCGCCGACACCAGGGTGTTGAAGTTACCCGATTCGTTCGCCGCTTCTACCATCTTCCGTTCTCGGTGGAATAGCTTCATGGTGCTTCCTCACGTCCAAAGGTCAACGGACCAATATTTAAAAATATCCACGAAAATAAAAATACCTAGGAATTGATTTAGGTCCCGGAAAAAATACTACTTGGATGATCGGCTGGTGGTGATTGCCCCATGCCGCCAGTCAACACCGTTCGACGACAAAGGTCGCGGTCAAACTAAATAGGCGCGTTCGGTTGACCATACGATGATCGGAGAGTTCGCGATATCGGCGTTCGCTGCCATATTCGCCATTGTGAACCCACTTGGCAACATCCCGTTCTTCTTCGCCGTGACCGAGGACTATACTCCGGAGCAGAAGCACCGGGTGGCCATCATGGTCGCCTTGGTGACCGCGGGAGTGCTGTTCATCTTTGCTCTGTTCGGCCAGTGGATCTTCACCATCTACGGCATCACCATCCCTTCGTTCAAGATCGCCGGAGGGCTGCTCCTCTTCACCATCGCCTTCTCCATGCTGCAGGGTCAGAGGTCCAAGACCAAGCTGACCGATGAGGAGAAACAGGACGCCCTGCAGAAGGAATCGGTAGGCATAGTTCCGCTGGGCATCCCCATGTTCGCCGGACCTGGCGCGATCACCACGGTCATGATCCTGGTCTCCGATGCCTCTGCCTCCCCGAACTCCGGCCTGGAACTGCTGGGCATTTCCGCGGCCATCATACTCACCGTGGTGATCTCCTACCTGACCCTTACCTATTCGGACCGTATCTTCAATCTGATGGGCCGCTCCGGCACCATGGCCTTCTCGAGGATCATGGGGTTGTTGCTTGCCGCGGTGGCCGTGAACTTCATGCTTGGGGGTATAGCTCAGGCCATACCGATGTACGGTCTGCTGCCGTGAGCCTTGGCCGGTCAGAATCAGCCATCGCTAACTGGGTGATAATCTTTATTACAATAATTTTATTTTTTATCTGCCTATGTCAGGCCTGTCCAAGAGCCAATCCTTCGCCGCTATGGCGGTGGTCGTGCTCATCCTCTCATCGACCACATTCATCCTTTATGATAAGACATCCCACAGCACTCCGGAAGGTCAGTTCCAGGAAGGCCTGAGGGAGTTCGAGCGCTCCAACTTCGGGACGGCCTCCGGGCTTTTTAACCGCTCGTACCAGGGGTACCAGGAGGCCGGAGAGCATGATAAGGCCGTCCAGTCGATCGGCTGGAAACTGAAAGCCGATCGGATCCTGTTGGAATACCCCTATGATCGCTCCCAGGCCGAGGAACTTTTGGCCGAGACGTTCCCGTGGGTCCCGGAGCACGAGCGCACCTCCTGGCTGGACAACTCTTCGATCGAGAAGATCATCACCGATGGCCAGGTGCGGTTCTACTGCAGCATAACCGACAATATCGCCTACCGCAACCTCACCCTGTATCACCAGTGGAAGGACCACCCCGGCCAGGATCCGCTGAAGACGATGATGGTGGAGATCATGGACCACGACGCCAACCGCACCGGCACCCTCTTCAACCCGATCAACTACACCGCGAACGGCGTGCTGACCATCGAGCGCAGTTTGCTGCCGGCCACCGGCACCCTGGAGATATGGATACCGGCTCCCATCGAGACTACCAGCCAGACGGATGTGAGAGTGCTCACCGCGCTGCCGGGGGCGTGGATCAAGACCATGCCCTCATCCGATAGCGACATGGGGCAGATCTATATGGAGGTCCCCCTGGACGGCCTGACCGATGATGTCGTGGTCAATGTGTCCTACTCCCTGACAGTATACCAGAAACATTTCACCGTCGATCCGACCGCCGTGGGCATGTATGATAAGACCTCTGCCGACTACATCACCTTCACCGCGTCGCACGATAATATCCTGGTCACCCCAGGGATCATCGCCGAGGCCAAGGCGGTGGTCGGGGAGGAAACGAACCCGTATCTGCAGGCCAAGCTCCTCTACGACTACTGTGGTCGGCAACATCACCTACAGCTTCATGCCGCACATCTCTCTATCCGCCCGGGGCTTCGCTGAGTCGGAGTATGTCCGCATCAACCGCTTCGGCGACTGCGGCGCCCAGTCGATGTACTATTGTGCCCTGCTTCGTTCTCTGGGCGTTCCGGCACGGGCCGATGGTGGCTACCAGACCTTCGGAGGCGGCACTGGCTCGCACTTCTGGGCCGAGTTCTACCTGCCCAACTACGGCTGGGTGCCCGTGGACGTGACCGCTGCCGACGCCATGGACTGGATAGGAATGGGCTCGGCCACCGCAGAGGAGCGGGCCGCCTACAAGGCCTTCTACTTCGGGAACCTCGACCATCTCAGATACGTCATCGCAGAACGACGTAGACATCGCATTGAGCCCGGGGCCGGCCATGCCCACCCCGATATATGCGGCGTTCCAGAACCCCACCGCCTCGTGCGCCACTTCGGACCAGGACGTCCCGCTGATGGCCATGATGTTCTGGCAGTTCAAGATCACCTCGACGGCGTAGGCGGGGCTCTAACGGCGGGCCCAGGGGCCCGCCATAAACAGTTAAGTATGCGAGGTCATTTCAGAAGCGGTGCTGACCATGGTCAAGGCCGAGATCAGGATAGAGCTCAAGCATGGGGTCGCCGACCCAGAGGGCGAGAACACCAAGAAGGCCTTGGAGCTACTGGGCTTCAAGGGTATCAAGAGCGTCAGGACGGTCAAGGTCTTCGAGATGGAGCTGGGCATGGATGCTTCTGAAGCCAAGGCAGCGACCGAAGAGATGTGCCGCAAGCTCCTGGCCAACCCGGTCATCCAGTCCTACAAGATCGATCTGAAATGAGGGATGTCATGCCTGGAAAGGAATTGACCAGGAAGAGGCCGGTGCCCTTCCCCCTGTTCGAGATCGACATATTCTCCGCCACGCCCGAGGATCTCAAAGAGCTGTCCAAGACCATGGGCCTGAACCTTAGCCCTGAGGAAATGGATATGGTGAAGGCGTACTTCAAGAAGGGCAAGCGCCTCCCCACCGACGTCGAGCTGCAGTCGATCGCCCAGGCCTGGAGCGAGCACTGCTGCTACAAGTCTTCCAAGTGCTTCCTGCGGGAACATATCTTCACCATCAAGCACCCCGACGTCCTATCCAAAGGGGACGCCGGGGTCATGGCGTTCGATGACGAGCACGCCTATGCCCTCCGGATCGAGAGCCACAACCACCCATCGGCGATCGAGCCGTACGGTGGGGCGGCCACCGGCATCGGCGGCATCGTCAGGGACGTCCTGGCCATGGGCGCCCAGCCCATCGCCCTGGTCGACCCGCTGTTCTTCGGACCGCTGGAGCTCAGGGAGGTCCCGGCCGGCGTCAAGCTGCCCAAGTACCTGACCGGCGGGGTCGTGGCCGGCATTCGCGATTACGGTAACAGGATAGGTATCCCCACCATCGCTGGCGGGGTGTTCTTCGATCCCGCGTACACCGGTAATTGCCTTGTGAACGTTGGCTGCATCGGCTTCCTCAGGAAGGACAAGCTGCTGAACAATGCCGTACAGGGGACCGGGGATGTACTGATCCTGGTAGGCGGCCGCACTGGACGGGATGGCATCCATGGCGTCACCTTCGCCTCGGCCGAGCTGAGCGCCAGGTCCGAGGATGAGTCCCGCGGAGCGGTCCAGCTGGGCGACCCCATCATGAAGGAACCGACCATCCACGCCTGCCTGGAAGTTAACGAGCAGGGGCTGGTCAGCGGCATCAAGGACCTGGGAGGCGGCGGGCTGTCCTGCGTCATCGGCGAGATTGCCCTGGCCGGCGGTTGTGGGGCGGTAGTTCAACTTGACAAGGTGCCCCTCAAGGAAGAGGGCCTAGCGCCCTGGGAGATCTGGGTATCGGAGTCGCAGGAGCGCATGATGCTCGCTGCCCCGGAGAAGAACGTCGAGCGGATCCTGGAGATCTTCGGCCTGTGGGACATGCCCGCCACCGTCGTCGCCAAGGTGGTCAAAGAACAACGGGTCAAACTCATCTACGAGGGCGTGGAGGTCTTCGACCTCGACCTCGAGTTCCTGACCAAGGGGCCGGAATACTGCCGGCCGACGGCGACCTCGAACGGCTTAGGGAACATCCCCTACAAGGCACCCCAGCTTCCTGACGGCCTGAACTCTGTGGTGCTGTCGACGCTGGCCGATCCCAACATCGCTTCCAAGGAATGGATGATCACCCAGTACGACCATGAGGTCCGGGCGTCCACGGTCATCAAGCCCATGCAGGGGAAACCGGGGCTGCGCGGCCCCGCCGACGCCACCGTGCTCAAGCCGCTCGTGGACTCGTACCGCGGACTGGCCGTCGCCATCGGGGTAAATCCCTGGTTCACCGCTCAAGACCCATACAATGGCGGACGGAGCTCGGTCGACGAGGCGTGCCGTAACATCGTCGCCGTAGGCGGACGGCCCCATGCCCTGACCGATTGCCTTAACTTCGGCAATCCTGAGAAGCCAGAGCGACTGTTCGAGTTCAAGGAAGCGGTCCGCGGCATAGGCGAGATGGCCAGGGACCTGAACCTCGCCGTGCCGTCCGGGAACGTGTCGTTCTACAACGAGACGGCCCACGGCGCCGCGTTGCCGACCCCTACCGTGCTGGGGGTGGGCATCGTTGAGGATATTCGCAAATGCGTCACCACCGATTTCAAGAACGAGGGCAACCCCGTCTACTTGGTCGGGGAGACCCTGGACGAGATGGGTGCCTCGGCCCTCTTCCGTCGTTATGGCGGGAGCGGAGGGAATGTTCCCGCGGTCGACAGCACCGCACTAGCCTCTCGGACGGACCTGATCCTGGCCGCCATGTCCAAGGGGCTGGTCAGGAGCTGCCATGACTGCTCCGACGGCGGGCTGGCGATCACCTTGGCGGAGATGTGCCTGGGCGGAGACCTAGGTTTCTTCGGGGACCTTTCCCCGCTGGGCGACCTGCCCTTCGAGGTTAAGCTGTTCTCCGAGTCCAACTCCCGTTTCGTGGTCGAGGTCGAGCCATCCAAGGCCGCCGAGTTCGAATCGCTTGCAAAGAAGCAAGCATATCGCATCGGCGAGGTCGGACGCGGCAAGATGGCCATCCGGGACGGCAGGGCCGGAGTGGACCTCAAGGTCCCGGCCATGAGAAAGGCGTGGTCAGAACCTCTGTGGAGGCTGTTGGGGTGATGTCATGAAGGTCGACGAGATCAAGGTCTGCGTCCTCCGCATCGAGGGGACGAACTGCGAGCAGGAGGCCTATGATGCCTTCAGGTCACTGGGAGCACAACCGGAGAAGGTACACCTTAAGCAGCTGATCGGCCAATCCCCCGCCGAGCTGAGAAGGGACCTGGACGACTTTCATGTGCTGATGTTTCCAGGCGGCTTCTCCGCCGGAGACTATGTGCGGGCCGGAGCCATCTTCGCTGCCCGCATCAAGAGCCATCTCGCCTCCGACCTGGAGAACTTCATCGCCTCCGGCCGCCCCGTGCTGGGCGTATGCAACGGATTCCAGATTCTAGTGGAACTTGGCGTGCTGCCGTCCTTCGACGAGATCATGACCGAGGAACCTCAGGCCGCCCTGTACAACAACGTATCGGGTAGGTTCGAGTGCCGGCCTACCTACCTCAAGCATGAGAATCACGGCAAGTGCGTTTTCACTTCCTTGCTGCCCAGAGGAGAAGTGGTCATGTTCCCCTCCGCCCATGCCGAGGGCAATCTGAGGTTCCCCACCGAGCAAGAGCAGGAGTTCGTGCAGAGGCTGGAGGACAATGACCAGGTAGTGTTCCGTTACGTCAATCCGTCAGGCGATGAACCCGGACCATACTGGTGCCCGAACGGGGCAGTGAGCAACATCGCCGGCATCTGCAACCCCGATGGCAACGTCCTGGGCCTGATGCCTCACCCAGAGAGGGTGATGTTCCGATACCAGCATCCTGATTGGACCCGGGACAGCAGCAGGTCGGACGGGGCGGGGGACGGCCGTGTCATCTTCCGCTCGGTCCTCGAGCACGTCGAGAAGAGATTCTGAGATCACTCTACGGTGATCCGGAGCTCCACGATATCGCCGTCATTGAGGCCGAGGGTCCTCCGCAGGTTGTACTTGCACAGGACCTCCATGATGTCAGAGTAGTGCGAGCGGGACGGTAGGATCACGGCGCACTCGATATTCTGGATGTTGGCGGGAAAGCACCGCACTTCGCCGAAGGTGCGGCCATTGCGCTGGAAGCCACTGATAATGATCCCCTCGCTCCTCCGCAGTATGTCCAGCTTGCCCACATCGGAGGGGTTCATCTTTAGATTAAGGGTGCCCTCGAACGGGATGAAACCCAGCTTGCCCTTGAACTGCTCCAGGTAACCGGGCTGGGTGACGTAGTATTGCCCTTCGCCCATGCCGGTGGCGACCACTCCCCGAATGAGCAGATGGTCCCGCAACTCGAAGATCTTCTGGTACTCCGAGTACTCGGTCCTCAGGGCATCCAGGCCCTTCTTGGTGATCTTGATCCGCTGCTTCCTCGCCCCCAGGTCCCTCTGGATGTAGCCTTCCTCCAGCAGCTCCAGTATCCGCTTGGAGGCGGACTGCTGGCTGATCCTGAGCTTCTCTCCGAGCTCCCGAGAGGAGATGGCGATATAGTCGTTGATGCCGCCCAGAAGGGCGATCTGTTTCAGAGCAATGGCGAACTTCTCGTTCATTCCGGATCACACAGAGCAATAGATCATGGTAGCTACCATAATTTAGCGCATTGTTCCATTCCGACCACTCTATTTATAGCTTTCAGGGATTTGTCTTGACCATACTAATTGATATCACGAAAAGGTCGGTTGATCATGGACAGGCACGTCATAGAAGCATTGGGTAAGGCCAGGATAGTCATCAAGGACGGAAAGGTCGTCGAGATCGGCAGGCCGGAAGTGGAGTACTGCCCCCTCTTCGCCAAGGTCCGCAACATCCAGGTCATCACCCCAGAAGTGATCAAAGAGAACATCGAGTTCCGCATCAGGGACTTCGGCATGTGCACGCCCCATCGCAAGATGCGCATGAAGGACTTCCTTTCCTTCGGAGTATCGGAGCTGATGGGCATGGCCGTATCGAAGGACCTGCTCGACGCCGTGGTCATCGTGTGCGAGGGGGCTGGAACGGTCGTCGTATCGGACCCTGAGCTCATCCAAGGTATCGGCGGTCGGATCTCGGGGATCGTGGAGACCTCACCCATCGCCGAGGTCATCGAGGCCATCGGCAGGGACCGGGTGCTCGATCCCGAGAAAGCCACCATCAATCAGTACGAGGGCACCAGACTAGCATTCATCAAGGGATTCAAGAGGGTCGGCGTGTCCGTCGCCTCGGCCGCGGACGCCCGCCGCATCCGCGAGGAGTTCGGACAGCGGGTGGCGCTGTTCGCTGTCCACGTGACCGGCCGGAGCAAGGAGGACGCGGAGACCTTCTTCGACACCTGTGACATCGTGACCTCCTGCGCCTCCAGCGAGGTGAGGGCTAGGGCCAAGGAAAGGGCCCTTCTGCAGGTCGGGAACAAGGTGCCGGTGTTCGCTGCGTCCCTTTGGGGCGAGATGCTCCTGAGGACCAGACTGGAAATTATAAAGCATCCCAATGTCACCTCCCCCGAGGACCCGCCCAGACCACTGATCTAACCGTCGTCCAGGCCAAGGTGGCTCCCTCCCCTCAGGAGCACCACCTTTATTCTCTTTTTTCGCAGCTTACCAATGAGCACTCTGTCATTGGTGACCACGTACGCATTGAGCTTCTCGGCTAGCTCGATGACCGCCTGGTCACCCGTAGCAATGGTATCCTCGATAGTGTACCGGGACAACAGGCGCAAGGCGGCAGGGGCGTTCTTGCTGGTGGACCGTTTCAGCTCGCCCACGATGGGGCCTGGAACGAACATCTGACATTCACCAAGAAGGGAGCGCAGCTGCGCATCGAGGTTTATGGAGCGTTCAAAAGGAAGAATTAGGGCGTTGGTGTCCAGGACCACCTTGGGCATGGACACCTACTGGATGATGCCGTATCCTATCAGGCGCCACTTGCCCGAGATGCGCCGCGATATGGCCACCCGCTGGTCCTTGAGCGCGCAAACGGGGATCTTCAAGGCCACTTCGGACTCGTTGCCCCGGGCGCTCGTCACCACTCCGACGGTGGTCGCGGTCCCGATGCTCAGCATCAGTGGCTCGTTCGTCTTGATGTTCTCCACGACCATATCCTCGGCCGCGCCGACCACTCTCTCCAGGAGGTGCGTGGTCATGATGAACTTATGCAGGACCTGGGGCAGCGTTCCGGGCTTACCGACCAGGCGGCCGGTGAGGCCGTCGGACTTGGTCAACGCCGGGTCAAGCTTGGTCCCGATGGCGATAAGACCGCCGGGATGAGCAATGTCCAGGGTCGTGCTACCGGTATGCAGCGACTGCACAAAAGTAGTGATCCGCTCATAGGAGATCTTGCCGCCGATCTCGACCTTGCGGCCAGGAAGGACCTCGATCTCGTCCCCCATCTCCAGGGTTCCCTGGGTTAGGGATCCGCCGAGCACTCCGCCCTTGAGCGAATCGGGCAATGAGCCGGGGGTGTTGATGTCGAACGACCGGGCTACATACATCATAGGCGGCTTGTCCCGGTCGGTGGCGGGCGTCGGGATGTACTTCTCGATCGCCTCGATGAGCTTGTCGATGTTAACATCGTGGTGTGCGGAAACAGGTATGATAGGGGCGTTCTCGGCAATGGTACCCTTCACGAAACGCTTGATCTCGCGGTAGTTCTCCAAAGCCTCTTCCTTGGTCACGATGTCGATCTTGTTCTGCACGATGATGATCTTGTCCACACCAATGATGGACAGGGCCATGAGGTGCTCCTTGGTCTGGGGCTGGGGGCAGTGCTCGTTCGCCGCGACCAGCAATAGGGCGCCCTGCATCATGGCCGCGCCAGATAGCATGGTGGCCATGAGCGTCTCGTGGCCGGGAGCATCGACGAAGGAGATCACCCTTAGGAGCTCGGTCTCCCCGCCGCATTCTTGGCAGGCCTCTTGCGCAGTATACTTGTTGCACTTGGGGCAACGGTAAAAAGCGGTATCGGCATAGCCTAGTCGAATGGAGATCCCTCTCTTGATCTCCTCGGAATGACGGTCGGTCCACTCCCCGCTCAAAGCCTTGGTGAGGGTGGTCTTGCCGTGGTCGACATGACCGATCATCCCGATGTTGATCTCAGGCTGCCGGGCTACCTTCATTTCTTCTCCTCTTTCTTAGGAAGGAGTTCTTCTACCGTCTTGGAGCCGGCAGTAGTGATGGTCATGTTGATCTGGGTCGTATCCGGAGAAACGGTGTTGCCCCTGATCAGCTTGCGGCGCCTCATGCCCTCTTCGGGAGCGACGAAGCCAGTGCCATCGGTAAGGAGAATGTTCTTGCGCCTGACGCCCGGCAGGTCGGACCTCATCGGTACCCCGTCCTTGTCGCTTCCGCCAGCAATGGTCAACTTGTATCCGGGAAGGCTCACAAAGATGCCGTCCACGACGTCCCCGATCTTCTTGCCGATGAGGGAGTTGGCGTGATGGCCGGCGACCGAAGCCTGGTACGACTTCCCGGTCTTTACATCGTTAATGACAGCTTTGAACTCTACCATCTAAACACCTTTTTTAGGTAATCGCCTTAATGTAGCTTAGAATAAATAACTATTGCTTGCCGAGAGGGGTTCCTGAATACGTTTTTCTTTCTTCAAATGAGGGCATCCAGGTAATGCCCGGCCTCCCCTCACGGGAGCTCAGATATCCTAGAACGGGATCGGGCGGTGCGAAGTTTGATCAAAATGATGACCTGATCCAAACCCCATAGGACCTGGGCCCTCGATGCCTACGTTTAAACCGCGTCAGGAACATGCAGTTTCGAAACGAGGACAGAGCATGGTTGGCTTTGACACCCCCATGAAGTCATTCGTGGGATTCTGAGGTCGGCATCGTTCATGCCGGAGCCTCCTGGGGCGTATCAATGCGGCCCTTGCACCAATCCCTGTCTTGGTGCAATCGACCAGCGTCTTCTTCTAACGAGGGGCGCAACGCGATGTTGAACGACGCGTAGGCGTCGGCGTGGTCAGCATCGAGCTCAAAGTGGTCAAAAAATGCAAGGAGTGCGGGACCTCATCTTCCTCCTGCGGCTGTGAGGAAGAGGCCTGCTCTTTCGAATGCTGTGGAGAACCGATGAAACCGAAAGGATGAGCGTGGGTGCGCACCAGCCTTTCCATTTTCTTTTTTGTTCCTAGCATCGATAATGTGCGACATCCCTGAATCGGACCTCCACCAAAGTAAGGATTATCTTCACCGGTCATCAATGATGGATGGGTGTGATAAAAGTGAAGATGAACACTGCAGCAACGGAGGAAGTAGAGATCCCCAACGACGTCCGGTATGCACTGAAACAGAAGCCTGGAGCATTGGAAGCATTCCAGGCCTTGCCAGCAGACCAGCAACGAGATCTCCTAGAATCCATCAATTCGGCGAACATGTCCGATATCCGGGATGGACGGATCGATCGATTGGTAGAGAAGCTTACCAAGTGATGAGCGCCCTGTTCAGCAATCATTGGTTCCTTGGTCTCGATTAGAGAATCTTGTTTAGAGCTGGTCGCCGTCGCGTCCGTTTGAGTCAAGGGCCAATGGCCACACAACGGCGGACTTCATTTAGATGCCCTACCTCAACGAGACCATGATCGTCCCTCCAGAGAGGTTCGGGCCTAAATCGCCTGGCCTTTGAAGTGAGATGTCACCAATGAGGTGTGTGGCCCCAAAGGGCCCTTTTTCGAATGTCACGGTCTCAGATGAAATACGTGTTCTGGACGTAGCAATTAACATGCAAGGCAGAACTAAACATATCCGGGCGGTGGAGCTGGTGCGCCGGGCCGAGCCCACCCTGGAAGGCGCCGGGGTCCGGTTGGTGCGGGCCTTCGGTTACGAAGAGGCCTCCAGGCTTGACCCGTTCCTGATGCTCGATGACTTCCATTCCGATAATCCCGCGGACTACTCGGCCGGGTTCCCTTCCCACCCTCACCGAGGCATGGAAACGGTCACCTACATGATCAGCGGGGCCTCTGAGCACGCCGACAACATGGGCCACCACGGCCGCATCGGGCCGGGGGAGGTGCAATGGATGACCGCCGGGAGTGGGATAATCCACGAGGAGATGCCCCGGTCAACGGGCGGCCGTCTCCAGGGTTTTCAGTTGTGGGTCAACCTACCCGCGGCGCACAAGATGATGGCCCCGCGCTATCAGGACATCAGGAAGGAGATGATCCCTTCCCTTAATCCGATCAATGGGGTCGAGATCAGGGTCATCGCAGGAAGGGTCGGCGAAGCACAGGGACCTGTCCGCGACCTCGTCGTGCCGGTCGAGCTCCTGGACGTCAAGATGGGGCCGAACAGCCTGTTCGAGCATATCATTCCCCCCGACCGGACCGCTTTCGCTTACAGCTTCGAGGGCGAGGCCTCCTTTGGCGACGAACGCTGGCGGGCCGGGGAGGAGCACCTGGTCATACTCGGAGAAGGCGATACTGTAGTGGTACGGACCGAGGTTGACGGCGCCAGGTTCCTGCTCGCGTCCGGAAAGCCCCTGCGCGAACCGATCGCCTGGCGGGGGCCGGTGGTCATGAACTCGGACGAGGAGCTCAAGCAGGCCTTCATCGAGATCAGGGAGGGCACTTTCGTCAAGAAGTGAGCTTTACATTCCGACATCATCTATTTGACATCGCTGAGAAGATATGAACTAGATAAGATGACCAAGACGCTCAAGGTAGGGACGAAGGCCCCGGTGTTCACATTGCCGGACCAGAACGGGAAGCTGGTGGATGCCGGAGCATTGGTGGGGAAGAAGGCCCTGGTCGTTTACTTCTACCCAAAGGATTTCACCTCCGGCTGCACCATGGAGGCCCATGAGTTCCGGGAGATGCATGAGGAGTTCCTGAAGAATGGGGCCGAGGTCATTGGGATATCCTCGGACGACGTCGAGACCCACAAGCGGTTTGTCGAGGAGCACCAGCTCCCGTTCACCTTGCTGAGCGATGGGGACGGGAAGGTCCGGGACATGTACGGCGCCTGGGGGATAGGACATACGCCCGGCCGGGTCACCTTCCTCATCGACAAACAAGGCATCATCCGCATGGTGTTCTCATCCCAGATCCAGCCGAAGAAGCATATTTCCGAGGCGCTGCGGGTGCTCTCGGAGATCACGGGTTGAACTGCTTCGACTGAGCTCTTGAAGATGAATGAATTCACCACCAAACCCCTTTTCTTTTTTATATGGCGACACACACTGTGCTCTTCCCTTGACCGAGCCCTCCCCTCAGTTCATTTCCCATTGGCCGGAGGAAACTGGATCAAAGATGGCTTCCGGCAATCGTATGGATCGCACTTATCTTTGATCCGGCTGGGGAAGATGTAGCAGAAGGTCCACGCGCCGGTCACCGCTCCTAGCAGCTCGGCGATGATAAAGAACACCGCGCTGCCAGGAGCGATCCCGCATACAGCGTAGGTGAACATGCGATAGAATGTGACCATGGGATTGGCGAACATGGTGCTAGAAGTGGTGATGAGCAGACCGCCCACCAGGAACGCCACGCCTAGCGAGGTATTCTTGGACCCACCTCTCACGCAGCCGATGATGACCCCGACCAGCATGAAGGTGCCAACGAACTCGGCGAAGAACAACCCCGGCCCCTTAACTAGATCGGAGACGACGATCACCTTCTGGATAGTATCATAGAACATCATGTGGGCAGTGAGCAGGCCAAGGAAGCCGCCGGCGAACTGCGCCCCCATGTAATATGCTGCCACCCGGGGATTGATGTCCCGAGTGGATAATAGGGCCAGGGTAACGGCTGGATTGAAGTGCGCGCCGGATATGGAGGCAAATGTCTCGATGAGCGCAAAGAGGACGAACGCGACCGCCAGGGCATTGATCAGGATGGTCAGGGGAAGGCCCCCGTTCAGCACAGTTGTAGGGCAGTATCGTCGAGGCGATGGCCACGACCACTAGGAACAATGAACCGATGAATTCTGCCAGCAGGTTCTGCTTCAGCGTTGGCAACGTTCTCCCCTCGTCAGGGAGGCCACTGTATTATGATTATTAATTATTGATTCACCACTCAAATATTAGAGTGATGCCAGCAGCCATCAGCGGAGCGACTCCAGTTGGTCAAGGAATTCCTTTACTTGGTCCATCCCTTTCTGCCAGAACTCATCCTCGGTGATATCGAAACCCATCTCGGAGGCTAGCTGGGCCGCCGAGCGGCTGGAGCCGGCCGCCAGCAGGGCGTCGAACTTCGGACCGAAGGTCCTGCCCTGTTCCTTGTACAGGCGGTAGAGAGCGTACACGAACAGCTGCGCGAACACGTATGGATACTCGTAGAACCGGATCTCCGAGAAGTAGTGATGGGGGAACCGGGCCCAGTCCCACCTCGTCTCCGGCAGGAACTCCACCGAATCGCCGTACAACCGCTTCTGCGCGCCCATCCATAACTCGGAGACCGCGTTCCCGTCCAGATACTTGCCCTCCTCGACCGAACGGGCCACGTCCATCTCAAAGAAATAGCGGAACCCTTCCTGGTAGACGGTCTGGGAAAAGCTGTTAAGGATCTTAACGAGGATCGCGCGCTTCTCTCCTAGGGTCGAGGCCTCGTTCAGCAGGCGTTCGGTGAGGAGAAGCTCGCCGAACAAGCTGCCGCACTCCGCCACGCACAGGGAGACCTGACAGTTGCTGGGGTTCTGGGCCCGAGTATATAGATAGGCATGCACGGCATGGCCGAGCTCGTGAGCAAGGGTGAACATATCGTTGAGGCGGCCGTTGTAGGAGGACAGTATGTAGGCTGACCGCCCCTGGACCCAGGTATCGCAGAACGCGCCGGTCCGCTTGCCCTTGCGCAGCTCTCCGTCCAAGTGACGGCGGTCGAACATATCCCGGACCCACTCTCCATACTGGGGGTCGAAACCAGCGTAGGTGGAGATCAGGACCTCGCAGGCCTGATCCCAGGTCCAAGTCTCGTCCGGGGCATCGGGAAGCGGCGCCCTAAGGTCCCAGTTGCCGAGGGTCTCCAGACCTAGCAGTCCGGCCTTGAGACGGAAATAGCGCTGGACCAGGGAGGCATTGCTGTCCACCACCCTCATCAGGGCGGCAATGGCCTCCTCCTCGACATCATTGGCGATGAGGCTAGAGGTGAGAGGGGACGGATACTGGCGGAGCTTGCACATTTGGATATGGTCGGTCCAGATCGTCCTCAGTGCGTCGGCCCATAATAGTTGGTCCTCGCCCAGAGTTGTCCCCAAGGCGTGGTAGGCCGCTTTGCGGGTGGCCCGGTCGGGATCATAGATGAGGGGGACCATCTCACCCATGGTCAGGACCTTCTCCTCTCCTCGGACCAGCGGGCGGAACTGCCGGGTACTGAGCCACTTGCTCTGTAGCTTGGACCAAGCGGTGACCCCGGTCTGGTCCTTGGCCATGATGATCCGCTCCTCCGCCTCCGATAGCAGGTACGGGGCCACCCGAAGGTTCCGCTCCAGATAGTGGCTATAGTCGGCCAGCGCCGGGTCATCAACCAGTTCGGGCCGGGCGGCGAGCAACTTCCCCAGTTCGATCCCCAGGAAGGCCATGTGCTGGCCGGCCTCGGTGCTGGCGTTGGAATAGGCATTGTAAAGCGAATTGGCCACCGGGTCGCTCTGATCGGCGGCAAAGGACAGCGAGCAGTACATCGCCGCCCCCTCGTAGCGCAGGGAAAGGTCGTCCTTGGCCTTGAGCATCTCCATGAGCTGTTGTGAAGGGAGCCCCCCGACCTTGCCGCGGTAGCGCTGGGCAAACCGGGCGCTGTCCTCGACCATTGAAAAAAGCTGTGCCTTCACCCGCTCCGGGTCGGAGCTCTCAACGATCTGGGAAAGGTCCCACTTCATGTCGGCCATACTTTCTCCCGTCCTTCTGCCAGGATAGCCATGGGACGATATTTGTAGCTAAGGGCCTTGGAAATGGTGAGATAGTACGTGATAACCATTGTCAATGGGGGGCACTTTTATGTAGGTTAGGTGCCTGCGCACGTCCCATCCAAGAGGGATAACAATGGACGAAGCGACCGAGAAGGCCGTGGCTGAGAACATGGAAGCTCTAGCATTTGTGGACCGAGCCATACGCATGGACAAGGACCGGTTCCTGGATATCAGCAGGAAGGTCAACGAGCTCATCGAACTGTTGCAGGGGTCCGGAACGAACCCAGTGACCATATACTACCTCACCCGCGCTCTCGACCAGTATGCCTCCGACAAACTGTCCGGTTTCGGCCGGACGGTCGAGGAGAACCGACCGGAGGGCTCGGACCTCGGCCCCGAGAGCCTCAAGAAAGCATGCGACCAGCTGTTCGCCCTGGCCCTGGAGGACGCCGCCAAGATGTCCAAGGAGGATCAGCAGCGCCTGATGGAGGAGCACGCGGAATCGCAGAAGAAGAGCGCCAATGGCCTGGTCGGCTACGCCTGAGCCGGCCCTCTCCCCTTTTCTTATCCCAAGAATATCATCCTCTTCACGTCTGGCCCGCTTAGTCAGACCTTCTTATTATCTCTAATGATATCTGGGAACGAGCGGTTATGAACCCCGTTCCCGGTGGTGCTCGCAGCATGAACTGTCACCATAATGCTCTGGTCAAAGCAGGACCGCTCTGCGCACCTCGAACACTAGGCACCAACCACATAATCCGGAGGGGATAGGATGGGCATCTTTTCCGGCATCAGTGAGGGGGTGGTCGCCTCCATACTTTGCGGGCACTTCAAGAAGTACGCGGGACCGGATTGCGCCGACCTCCGTTTGGCCATCGGTCAGAACATCGACCTCTATCAACTATGGGTCGATAATGCCCGCGCCGAGGGCATTCGAGGCCCCCGGGAAGTTAGGTCCTGGGCCCGCATGTTCCCGAAGGTCCAGAACTTGATGACTCCCAAGAACATGTCAAGCGGTGGCTCCGGGAGCAGGGGCTGGGGAACATCGCCCGCACGGTGGAGGCCACCGAGGGCGGCGAGCAGTGGCTGGAATGGCAGTTGGGCCGCTTCCGGACCGGGCTGTGGGGTAATGAGGCCCCTGTGAAGCGCTCAAGACCGTCCGAAGAGCCTATCGATCCACTTCGACCCTCCTCTGGGCGGGCCAATTGAGCCCTAAGCTACTTCCTTTTCCCGGAACGCCAACGCGCCCAGCCCCAACATCACGGCGGTCACCGCCATCAGGACGAGGGCAGCTACCCCGGCGTCCCCGGTGACGGCGGATATGTTCCCGTGATCGATCAGGGACGAGGCGATCACCGCTAGCTGATGCTTGATCGTATATTCGCCGATCGCTCCGGGAAGCGACCCGACAAAACCCTCCCAGATGAAGACATAGAACAGCCCCAGATAGATGGGTTGCTTGAGGGCCACACCCATCACCAGGAACAGGGAGGAGTACACTATGCTGCCCAGTACCAGTACCACGGAATAGGAGAGGAGGATGCTCGTCGCGTCCCCGTCCACGCCGGTCGGCAGGAAAAAGCTGGACCAACCCACCAGGTTGATGATGAGCAGCATCACTGAGAGCACCCCGATCAACGAGAGGTAGTAGCCGATGTAGGCGACCCGGCGGTCGATCGGCGAGGTGATCACCTGGGTGATGCTCCGGTCATCGATCTCGTTGCGGATCATGGATGCCCCGTAGATCATGGCCAGGATTGGCAGGAGGAAGGTGAGGACCAGCAAGTTCAGCAGGTCATAGCCCATCACCAGCCGGTCTCCCGGCTGGGTGGCCGCAAAGCCCATGGCCACTCCCACCAGGGCGGCCAGCAGGGCCACCACCATCCACCGGCGATGCAACAGGAGCTTTTTGGTGGAGAACCGGACCATCGACCGCAGCTGTATCATGTTCATGGACGCGTCCACTTTACCACCTCACCAGGTATCGAAAGACCGACTCAAGATCGTCATCGGTGGAGTGCATGCTCTCCAGTTCGGCTCCCGACCCGCTCACCAGGTCGGGGATCGCATCGAAGAACGCATCCGGTCGGTTCACCTTGACGGTGAGGCCTCGGCGGTCATCCCGCAGCTCCACTGACACGGTGAAGTCGCGGTCGATCAATCGTTTGGCCAGTTCGTTCATGCCCCGCCCCTCCAGCAAGATGTTGTGAGGGTAGCTACTCATCAGCCCCCGGATCTCCTGGATGTCCCCGGTGGCCACCGCGCGTCCCTTGTAGATGAGGGCGACGTTGTGGGTCAGCCTCTCCACCTCATGCAGGACATGCGAGGACACTATGATATCGTGGCCGTGCTCACGATGCAGACCTTTCACCAGGTCCATTAGCTCCCGCCGTACCGCTGGATCGGTCCCCGTGAACGGCTCATCGAGCAGCAGAAGCGGGGGATCGTGGACGAGCGAACCACCGATCTTGATGCGCTGCTTCATCCCCTTGCTGTAGCCGCCCATGCGCCGGTCGGCGTTGGTGGTCATCTCAACCAGGCGAAGGATGGTGTCGACCCGCCCGTCCCGGGCCAGGCCGCTCATCCCGTGGAGTCCAGCGGTGAACCGGAGGTAGTCCCTTCCGGTCAGGTCCAACGGCAGAAAATCATAGTCCGGGCAGAAGCCGATCTGACGAAGCTGGGCGGAGTTCTTCCAAGGCCTCTCCCCCAGCACGGTAAGTTCGCCCACATTGGCCTTGATCGTCCCGGTGACCAGTTTAAAGAAGGTGCTCTTGCCGGCGCCATTGGGACCGACGATACCGGTCATGCCCTTGGGTACGTCCATGGTAAAGTTGTTGAGGCCGATGACCCCGCCGTACCACTTGGACAGGCCCTGGGCGGAGATGATGGGGGCGCTCACTTGCCCACCCCCTTGCTAAATATCCGCCAGTAGGCGATCAGCAGGGGCGGGACGGTCAACATCACGGCCATGAGCAAGAGGAGCACTGGATCGATGGCGGACGACAGCGTTCGCCCGAACATGACATCGTAGGAGGCTACCAGCACGGTACGGGGGGCCAGCACCTGCCAGCTCGGATCGAACCGGGAGAAGATGCTCCCCAGGATCTCCAAGAGAAAGAATGTCATGAAGGTGCCCACCGCGGCGTAGGTCTTCCGGGCTGGTCAACGAGGAGAGCATTAGTCCTACCGGAAGTAGGAATAGCATGGTCCAGGCTCCTGCTAGAACGGTCTGCCCGACGACCACGGTGCTGGAAAGATAGTCGTCCCCGGACTGAGTGACCAGGACCGCCAGCGCCAGTGCCATGGGCATGAACAGAGTGAAGATGGACAGGACCATCAATGCTCCCAGGGCCTTCCCCAGAAGATAGTCGTCCGCCCGCAGGGCGCGAGAAAGATAGAGGACCAGGGAGTTGGCTCGGAGGTCCTCTGCTATCAGGTCCGAGCAGACCATGGACACCAGGATCAAGGCGAAGATGTAGAAGAGCACCCCCCCGAACTGGTC
The DNA here is from genome assembly GCA_963728405.1 of Methanomassiliicoccaceae archaeon. GTDB lineage: Archaea > Thermoplasmatota > Thermoplasmata > Methanomassiliicoccales > Methanomassiliicoccaceae > UBA6. The sequence continues at coordinate 100,839 of CAVSJV010000003.1, forward strand.
GAGCATCATCCCGGCGGTCAGGGAGAGGTGGGGCATTGTAGACAGGAAGAGCATGGAGAGACCATGCACCAAGAACGTCCCTAAGACCAGTATGCCGATGAACCAGGTCGAGCTCAGCTTTTCATGGAACACCTGGTTGGCGATGGTCAGGAACCGTTGCCCATGCTCGCTCCTAGAGCCCTTCCAGGACCCATACTGTATAGGGGTAAGGCCCATCAGACCGCCTCCTTCACCGCGCTTATGAAATAGTCCTCCAGGGTCATCCGGTCGGGCAGGTAGGAGCGGACCTGGACCCCTTCTTTCTTGGCCAGTTCGAATAGCGGTCCGCTTCCGTGCTTGCTGACCAGGACCACCATCATCTGGCCGAACTCCTCCGAGACCGAGATGATCTCGTGGTCCTGCCCCAAGTGTTCGATGAAGGCCTTGAGCCGTTCGGCGGCCCCTCGGACCTGCACTTTCTTCCGGTCCACCTCCTTGGCCAGCAGGTGCTCGATGCTCCCTTGGGCCACTGCCCGCCCGCCGGTCACGATGACCACGTTCCGACACACCTTCTCCACGTCCTGGAGGATGTGCGAGGATACCAGGATGGTCTTCTCCGAAGCGGCGATGCGGGCGATGAGGTCCAGCATCTCCTCTCGTCCCAGCGGGTCCATGCCGTTGGTCGGCTCGTCGAGGAACAGTATGTCGGGATCATGGACGATGGCCTGGGCCAGCTTGATCCGCTGCTTCATCCCCGTCGAGTAGGTTCTAATGGGTCGGTACCTTTCCTCTCCTATCCCAACAAAGTCCAGCATCTCGTGGCTGCGAGGGATGGCGTCGCTCTTGGACATGCCCGAGAGCCGGCCCATGTACGAGACCAGCTCGATGCCGGTCGTGGCGTCGATGAGGCAATCGTGCTCGGGCATGTACCCGATGCGATCTCGTATGGCCATCATCGAACCCCGGGAGTCCAGGCCGGAAACGGTCATCTGGCCGCTCAATGGCTCTACGAGGCCGAGCACGGCCTTGATGAATGTGCTCTTTCCCGCCCCGTTGGGGCCGAGCAGACCGACGATACCCCGGGAGATGTCGATGGAGAAATGGTCCAACGCAGTGATCTGGCCATAGCGCACGACCACATCCTGGGCGATGATACGTCCGGTACGATCCGACCCGTTTTCCATCGCTGGATGGGACTTTCCCACTTCCTGGCATTCCCCGGTCATCCATCGGGAATGGCTGTTGGAATACTTATAGCGACAGAAAGAAAGATCTATTACCGACCTCGAGGGAGGTCAACCGCTCGAGGGTCCGGTGGATTGCGGCATTTCTATCGAAGAGAGTTGATGATCGGGTTCGTCCGGGCCGTAAGAGACATGGGGACGTCGTTTGAACCGCTTGAACAGCGTCAGAACTGGTTTCCCCAGCACCGCGGCGAACACCACATTGCCGATGATGTGCAATACGCCAAAGGTATGCCGGCCACGAAAGAGGGAACGAACGGGTTGGGATCGCTGCGATAGAAAGTGATCCAGCTGCTGAAATCCATCAGGGCGTTGTACGCCTGTCCGAGGACCACGCAAAGCATGATGATATGCGTCACCGTGATCTCGCCCTTGATCTTCTTCCCACGTGGCCTGCGATTATGTCCACCATGGCCCACGCGACCATGCCCTAGGCCGTCCATGACCCCCGATCGAAGAACAGGTTGGACACCGCCGCGGTCATCGGGCAGATGAGGGCGTTCCACGCCCTCCTACGCCCCATTCGGTCGTCTGCCCGCCCGTTCAACGCTCATCGATGGGGACGTAGACGCAATCGATTTCCCCGACGTAGGTGCTGGAGGGACGATATATCGCCGGCTTGACCGGGGCCTTGGGGAACTTCTCCTCGAGTACATGCGCACACCATCCGGCCGAGCGGGACATGGCGAACACTGGTGGAAAGAAGTCGTGGTGGATGCCCATGGCATGGTAGATCGATGCGCTATAAAGGTCGACGTTAGGGTAGATATCCTTTCCCTTGTTCTTCCTAAACAGGTCCTGGGTGGTAATGGCCATCCGCTCGGTCATCTCGTACCATCGATATTCGGGATGGTCCTTCAATATCGTCTGGGCCATTATCTGGAGGATTCTGGCCCGGGGATCCACGGTCTTATAGACTGCATGCCCCATGCCCGAGACCCTCTTCCCATGCTTCAGCTGCTCCTCTACCCACGCCTCCACGCTCTCCGGGTCGTTAGTGTCGATGAGGTTTCGCATAACCTGGGCGTTGGCCCCGCCATGCAATGGTCCTGATAGAGCGCCGATACCGGCGGACACCGCCGAATACATGTCGGCCCGGGTCGAGGCCACCACCCGGGCAGCGAAGGTCGAGGCGTTGAAGGTGTGGTCGGCGTGAATGATCATGGCCACGTCCATGAACCGGGCGATCTCCTCGGCCGGCTCCTTTCCCTTGAGCATCCAAAGGAAGTTGGCGGCGTGGGAGAGATCCATGTTCGGTTCGACCGAACCCTGGTTGTTCTTCAACCGCTTCCAGGCGGCCACGATGGATGGCATGGCGGCGATGATCCGCATGGCTTTGTTCTCGTTCGCTTCCTTTGATTCTTCCTCTCGCTCCGGATCATAACCGGACAGTAGGGCAACACCAGCCTGCAGGACCGCCATCGGCGGCGTTTCCAAGGGAAGCATATCCAAGGAGGCGACCAATCCGCTCGGCAGTCCGCGATTGGATGCCAGCTCCTTCGAGAACTCCCTCAGCTGGTTCTGTTTCGGCAATCTCCCCCTAACGAGCAGATAGGCGACCTCTTCAAAATTCGATTCACGGGCCAGATCCTCGATGCAGTAGCCTCGGTACTGAAGCTTGCCGGCCTCCCCGTCCACCATACTAATGCGGGTCGTAGCTGCCTTAATGCCCCTTAACCCGCTGTCCTCACGATTCGCCATCAAGCAAGGTAAATGGTTTCTATTATTTTTCTTAAACTGTTAGATTATGGTCGCATCACAGCAAAGGTGTTGGAAAATCAGCGTCCCGTCCGGAGCTATGCTTATTTCTAGATACATCTAAACACCGCTCGCGTCACCTGCGTGATCGCCGTCGGAACAAAAGGGAGGTCAGCGGACCGTCACCTCCTTAACGAGAGGGGGGCTGACCGCCTGCCCGTTCTTGGTCAGGGTGAATATGAAGAGATAATGGCCGGCCTGATGGAAGGTGATGTATCCACTGCCTTCCGGTTGCCATACGCCCCTGGTCCAAGCGTCCCATGCCCCGCCGCCATAGGTTAGCTCCTTCCCGGTGGGGGTCATCGCCGCATTACCCGTTAGCCTGGTATTCCCCTCCCCGATCCAGTTGGTATAGAAGACCGAGTTGTACCCGTTCTCCCATGCCGACACCACCGAGGTGCGTTCCAGGTCGCCCCTGGTCGACGTTCAAGGCGCCGGTGTTGTACTTCGCAAGGTCACCGCCCACGACCATGCCCTCGGGGTTGATCACCGAGATCGTCCAATTGTAGAACGAGGTCCAGTTCTCGGTCGCCCGCCACAGGTCCGTGGTAGAGGCCGAGATGGTGAAGTTCATCTCTTCGCCCACGGCGAGCGAGTCAAGCCATCCGGAGGTGGATCGAACGCCAAGACTAGGCATGTCGAAGAGGCAGGCAGGCTCGACCACGGAGACATCGATAGCACTTGACCTGTCCGTCAGGTCCCCGTTCGTTGCATTGTTGGGGATCGCTTCCAGCGAGAAGTCACCTGCTCGGCTGAAGCTTATCATGATCAGAGTACCATTGGGGCTACACGAGGCCGCCTCGTCGCCTCCCGGCAGTGTCCCATGTACACCCTGGGAGTCCTCCACCATTTCCCAAGGCAGTGATAGCCCATCCGGTCGGAGAGTCCTTACCTGGACGTCCGAGCGGTTCGCCCCGTCTACGTACAGAGCATTGGAGAAGGTCGTACCGTTCGTTCGATCGTCGTTCAGCTGCAGGAAGAGCGGCTGACCGACCAGGAACGGCCCGTCGCCCCCGGTGAGATCGTTCCGAATGAACAGCTGTTGCTGCCCTTCAACGCTCTCCGATGCTCCCTTATCTGTTGTTCGGTCCAATGCGGACGCTGGGCCCTGACCCATTGGTGCTGCTGCCACGATTACGGCGAGCGTGATCATAGCAACCGAGACCAGAAGAATAACGGTGATTTTTTTATTCCTCAATCCATCCCCGCAAACCACGTGGCAGCCTATCCTAGATAAGGGTGCGGATTGGAGCCACCATCCGGTTGGATGAGCCGTTCGCGCTCATTCCCTAAGCCGCAACAACGCAGCCAGGTTCCGGGGGAAGATGGTGAGGTCCAACCCCATCGACTTGAGCTTGCTCCCCATCGAGGCCGCCTCGTCCCCGCTGAACTTGCCATCCAGGAGATAGGCGGTCTCCTCTTCCGAGAACTCCCCCCTCACCTCGGCCCATCCCTGAACCCCCTTATTGTAAGGGCACACCCTCTGGCAGCGCATGCATCCGACGATGGCGTTGTGCGTCCCAGGGTCCACCCAGCTCGGGAAGGCCATGCCGGACCCTTTCTCATTAAGGTATGACAAGCACTTTTCTGCCCTCAAGAGGAAACGGCCCTCGGAGATCGCGCCGGTCGGGCAGGCCTGCAGGCAAGCTTGGCAGGTCTCGCACCCCTCCATCAGCTTTCTCTCCTGCCACTGGTCCTCCTTGCAGGGCAGGTCGGTGAAGAACGCGGTCAGGCGGTGAGAGCTGCCGAACTTCGATAGGTAGGTGATGTTGTTGCGGCCGTAGCTAACTAGGCCGCTATGGGCAGCCAGGGTCTTGAGGGGCAGCCGAGCCTTGACGAAACGGTAGGATTCCGGCAGCAGGACCTTGTTCAAGATGGAGATCGCCTGGGCATCGACCTCGGCGGCGTCGGCATAGGTCGGCGGGACGGTCAGCGGTATCTCCCTGCCCTTCCATCGGAAGATCGTGATGATGACCGGCTGGGGCTTCGCCACCACGATGAGGGACCGAGCGTCCGGAAGCTCCGACGGAAGCTGGTACTCGAAGTTGGCCAGGCCCTCTTGGTAGAACGATGGATCGAACAGGCCGTCACGGTGCAATCTCTCGACGTCCTCCCTCAGCGCTTCCAGATGACCGACGGAGATCATCCGGGCAAAGCAACCGCTGCTCAGCATCTGCTCGTGGAATTTTAGTAGCTCCATACTTTCCCCTACCTTTTACCGCAGGCCATTTGGTCATTATCATCGCTGGACATAATCCCTGCGGTCGAATGTACTGCGTGAGAACATGCCCCCCACCATGAAGGGGGTGCGGATCACTTGGAGAGGTGGACGGCGTAATGAGATTTTGCGGAGACATGCGGCTTGGCCCGTCTCGACCTCGCTAACCGACATCTGGCCTCGACGCTCGATTCAGCATCGACCTCATTTCTATTCGTATGAGCACGAGATGATACCCAAAGCATCAAGAACGGCCTGCTCAATGTAGTAGAACTGGTGATAACAATGGAGAGGTACAACTTGCTGGTGACCTTCCATCCCAACCAAGCAGGGCTCGCGGAGCGGGAGGTCCGGAAACGGGTCGAGGAAGTCGGAGGTCGGGTAGAGGAGATCGAAAGGTCGAGCGTCGATGGTGTGTTCTGTGTTAAACTAGCGGGAGATGCCAAGGAGGCAGTAAGGTCGATCCACTTGGAGTTCCAAGAGACCCCCGAGATGCTCACCCATACCTATCACTGGGTCCCCATCGACACATGGGTGGAGGCCGACGATGAGGTCATGATCGATACGGTCAAGGATCTGGCCCAGGGGATCGGCGAGAACGAGAAATGGATGATGCATGTGCATAAACGCCACCATCCAAAACACTCTGAGGAGCTGATGCTGACCCTGACCGGTCCGCTAAGGAAAGGGAAGGTGGACCTGAAGCATCCGGAGAAGATCATCGCCGTAGAAGTGCTCGGAGGGCTGGCCGGCATAGCGCTCCTAGAGAAGGACGAGCTCATCAACGTCAACAAGATGAGACAGGAAATTGGACTGACCCAGATAATCTGATAACATCCGAGCACAAACCTCCAGCATGACCGAGTTGGCGGAGGTTAGCGTGAGCGTTTGGTCTTTTATTTACCTGGTCGTTTCATCCTTCCCTTAGCATCGATTTGATCTCCTCGACACTAGGCACGCCGCCGGTGGACTTGACCTCGCCATTGATGAACAGTACTGGGACACGCATTATGCCCCGCCGCTTGATCTCCTCGATGTCGGTGATCCTGATGACCTCATTGTCAAGATCCAGCTCCTGCAAGGCTACCTCCACATTCCTCTCCAGCCGCTTGCATTTGGCGCACCCTATCACTAGGACCTCGATCTTCATGGCCATCTCCTACTTCCTTCGCCGTTGTTATGCCTTTGGGCTGAAATAAAGATTCACGAATCCGACCGTGTTCATCCGCCCATTGGCCATTTTCATACGGCCCCCTGGTGGTGTGACATGCCAAGGTAGGGGAGTTTTCCTGGGCTTATTCGGACTACCCGGCCCGGTACCGTGATGGGCAAATAGCTCGCCGTGGGTTGTAACATGGATTGCAATGAACCTCACCGACCTATCCCGGCGGCGGCTCTGTGATCAGGGGGTCTCCTGCCCCCGCTCCAAGACGCCGGGAGAGGCAGTATCCTGGCTAGGAGCGGTCCAGGCCCAAGACCGGCCTAGCTCATTATGGGCGATCGGCCTGCGGGTTCCGTCCTCGTCGGTAGAGGATGTCGAAAAGGCGGTTGCAGAAAGAGAGATCGTCCGTACCTGGCTGATGCGGGGAACGCTCCATTTCGCTGCGGTCGACGACGTCGCGCTGGATGCTCCGCCTCCTAGCCCCTCGCCTGATCGCGGGAAGCAAACGAAGGGATGAACAGCTCCGGCTGGACGATCGGGTCTACGCTCGCAGCAATGAGCTGTTCACTGATGCGCTTCAGGGCGGAGGGCTGCTCATCCGCCAGGAGATGATGGACGTTCTGGAGGGAGGCGGCATCTCTCCAGCAGGGCAGCGGGGCTATCACATCCTGTGGCACCTGGCACTGACCGGGCTCATCTGTTTCGGCCCGATGAGAGGGAAGCAGCCGACCTTTGCTCTTCTCAATGAATGGTTGCCCCCGGGGAAAGAAATGACCCCGGAAGAGGCACTTGAGGAGCTGGCCAGGAGATACTTCAAGAGCCACGGTCCATCTCAGTTGCGAGATTTCACATGGTGGTCCGGCCTGCCGACCTCGGATGCACGGGCAGGTCTCGATGGGGCCAAACCCGAGCTCGTCGAGGAGACGCTCGATGGAAAGACATACTGGTCCGGTCCGCCCGGCCCACAGAGCAAAGGAGACAATACGGCCGTCCACATTCTGCCTGGCTACGATGAGTACATCATCGGTTACCGGGACCGTAGCGCCGTGCTCGATGAACGGCACTCCGGGAAGGTGCTATCGGACAACGGGATTTTCTACCCTACCATCTTGATCGATGGGCAAGCGCAAGGCACATGGAGGGTCACAAAGAGGAAACACATGCTCACGATCGAAGCGAGACCGTTCACCCCATTAAGCAAGGCCGAGGTCCGTTCTCTGGAGCGGGCTGCTGCGCGTTACGGCGACTTCATGGGCCTACCTATCGCGATAGATGTCCGGCAGAGATCGGCCAGGGGGCTGGGCGCTCCAGTTCATCCGCCGTCTCGGTCGAACCTCCCACCATTTAAGTCTTATTGGCTCAGATAGACGCAGAACGGTGGAAGCTTGGGCATGGTCACCAGGGTGGAGGACGTCAGGAGGGGATGGGGTAGCAGAAAGGTCCTGGCCATCCTTCGCATGTCCCGTCCCACCATACTGCTAGCCGCAGTAATGGCAAATTTGGCCGGACTGGCGATGGCCTATAACGCCATAGGTGCGCTGGACCTGGGGGCAGCGGCCTTGAGCATGACGGTCCTACTGCTGGCCACCACGATGGGGCACTTCCTCAACGAGTATGCCGACGTGGATACCGACTCGCTCACCAGGCGCACCCCGATCTCGGGAGGCAGCGGGGTCCTGCCCTCCGGGGCCGTCTCTCCCTACTGGGCCCTGCTGGGAGCGTACTGTTGCGGCCTCGGATCGCTTTTGATCACGATCTCCGGCCTCCTGGTAGGGATCCTGAGCATTAGTTACCTGACCATGGTACTGGTCGCGATCGTCCTAGGCTATTGCTATTCCATGCCTCCGCTGCGCCTGGAGAGAAGGGGCTGGGGAGAGCTGGACAATGCGTTCCTGGGGACGCTGATGTTCTTCAGTGGCTATCTGCCTCAGACGGGGACCCTATCTCTGACCGCGGCCGTCCGGTCCTTGCCCATTTTTCTTGCGATAATGGTCAATCTGATCGGGGTCCACTGGTCCGACCGGGTGGCGGACGAGGCGGTAGGAAAGAGGACCTTGGTCGTACGCTTCGGTGAAAGGTCCTTGTTGCTATTTCCGGCACTGCTGGTGATCGCCTACGCGGCGGTCCTGGTCTTCCATCGTGCGTTCCCGGTCGAACTGCTCGCCGCTTACGCTCTTACCATCCCCGTGGCGGTCTGGGCCTATTGGGAGTTCAGGCGCACCAGGAGCCCCTATCCGGGGTCCACATTCATGGTCGTGGTGCTGCTCGCGAACCTGGTCGGTTGGTCGCTATGATGGGGCTGAGCGCCTCGACGTCGAACTGGCGGATCGACCGCCCGCCGATAATGTCCGGTCAGCGGTAATATCGCCCATAGATCCTTTCCGGTTCCCAGCCGATCAGGTACCAGTAATGGCACTTGACGATCACCCAGAGATGACCGAGGACACCATGGCGACGGAAGGCGTCCCAGCTGGTGACCACCTTCTTCGAGGAGATCTTGACCACTCCACTTTTTCTCATTTGCTGGGACAGCCTCACGTCCCTCGAATATGGGAACGTCCATCACATCAAGGCACTCTCGGAGCATCCCGGACCGGACGAACATGGCCCGATCGCCCCAGATGTGACCGGTAAGATCTAGCCAGATGTCGGAAAGCAGTGCCATGGCCTTCATGCTCACCTGAAGGGTGTCGAACGAAAGGGAGAAGGCCCCACCCACGATCCTGCGGTCCCCGAGCATTTCCCGAACCTCCTGTTCCCATCCGTCTGGGAGAGCCGTGTCGGAGTGCAGGAAAAGGACCGCCTCCCCACGCGCTTCCCTCGCTCCCCGGACCAGGGCGTGCCCCCTTCCGACACGATGAGAGGTGACGACCCGTTCGTTGTAACGAGGAGGTAGGTCTAGGTCCTCCGCCTCCCCGTTCAGGACAATTATAAGCTCCACCCCCCTGCGATCGGCCATCTCGTCCTGGATCCGCTGGATGGGGAGATCGACACGGTGGACCGGGACCACCACCGAGATCGTTCCCTGGAATGGACGATCGCCCATCTACCGACCCGCCAGGCCAATGTCATTCAGGAACGCCATGGTCCGTGACTTTCGAAAGAGCGGGTTCCTCTCGCTCCGCACCAACTCCTGAACATCGCTCACCGTGTCCACATCCCGGCCAGGGGCGGAGACGATGAATGTCGAGATGGCTCATTCTTGCAATTGTGTCAGCAAACGCCCTTGGAGTGCTCCAGGCGATACCTCGGAACGCATCCCGGCAGAAAGAGCCACGACGAAAACCGATGAGATAGTAGCCTCCGTCAGGAGACGGTCCGATCACGGCATCGCTGCTGTCCAGGGATCCCATGGCCTCCACGATCACCTCCTTCGTTATGTCCGGCACGTCACTGGCCAGGACCACCACCTTCTCCTCGCCCCGGGAGAAGGCGTCCACGAAGGTGTTCATTAACCTCTCGGGATGATCCTGCCCCCTCTGGGGAAAGTAGTCCCACGAAAAACCCAGCCACTCCTGCAGGTGAACCAACGAGCCAGGCGGGAAAAAGGAGACCGACCGCCGGATGTTCACATCATCCAAGGTGGACCAGATATCCATGATGAAGTTACGGTATAGTTCCACTGCCACCTCATCGCCGAGCAGGCGGCCCAGGCGCACCTTGACCTCGCCCTTCTGGGGGTACTTGAGCAACAGGATGATCTGAGATCGGTCCATTCCTCACCCGTTGCTACTCCAGGGCCCCGCCACAGGACGAGCCTTGCCCGGCCGTACAGCCGAAACAATGGTCTCCGGTGACGATCCTTCTGCCGACCAGAGCGTCGAGATCGAAGTCCGTGATGTGATGCCTGCCTTCCACTGGCAGGCCAGAGGCCAGATTGAAGTCGCAATCATACAGCATCCCATCCGGCCCGATGTCGATCTGGGACCGGCACATCAGATGGTCGACGGTCCTTGGATTATAGGACGACCGAAGCAGTTCGTTGTACTTCTCTAGTGCTCCCTTCTGCTGAAGCCAATCACGGAAACGCCCCACCGGCATGTTGGCGATCGTCAGAAGGTCATTGAAAACGATCCCAAAGTCTGTGCCTAGGATATCGCGGTATCTGGTCTGCAGGGCCTTCTGCTCCCCGGGAAGGAAATCGGCTTCAGGATTGAAGACCAGGTCCAGGACCAGATCGCGGTCCTTTCCATATCCCAACCCATTAAGGCGTTGAAGGACGCGGATGCTCTTGTCGAAGACGCCGTCCCCCCGTACCGAATCCACCTCCGGCCGATAGAAACAGGGAAGGGAGGCCACGAGCTTGACCCCGGAATCTCGATAGAACGACATCGTCCGTTCCATCTCTTTCTCCTCCAGGACGGTGAGATTGGTCCGGACCTGCACCTGGTGCCCGTCGTCCTTCAGCGACTGGACCAGCCAGGCCATGTTGGGGTTATACTCCGGCGCACCTCCAGTTATGTCCACCAATCGCGGCCTAATGCCCGCTGCGACGTTCAATATCTCTTCCATCGTCCCCCGGCCCATCATCTCGGCCCTATCTGGGGAAGCTCGGATGTGGCAGTGGGTGCAGGCCTGGTTGCACTTGAACCCTACATTCACCTGGACAGTGCTAATTCCGGTCGCTCGTAACGGCTGACCGAGCTGCTCCTCCATCGTTTCATCGAACTTACCTATCCCATGACCCCCTGGAATGTCCGCTCTTCTTTCGGGCACAGGGCGTTGATAAGGATTTCCATCAGGTCGTGCTGGGATGGTTGACCTTGGCCACAAGTTCCAAGGGAGATCGTTCTTCAAGAAAGTTGAACAATGTCGATAGACCTAGGACGGCTCTGCGATCTGGGCCACGAACGCCTCCACCAGGTCCTGCCAACCCTCTTCCAGTGGTCCCTTCAGGTTCTCAGGTTGAACGAAGACGTTCATCTCTGCCACCTTTACCATGCCCTTGGCCTTTAATTGTTCATCGATCATTGGAATGGTGTGGCGCAATTTCTCTAACTCTTCTTCCGATGGCATCTTTCCGGTCCTCTTATCAGGTCTGGCTGCGCTGCACGTGGCGAAGGCCGCATATCTTGCCCCTGATGGTAAGGTCAGCTTCTTCAGGAAGCGGACCATGCTCCCCGTCGCCTTCCCGAAATGCGTCGGCGAGCCGAAGATGTACAGGTCGGCCGGCGGCAGGTCCTTCGGGCTCACCTCTCTGATGTGGTGAATGTTGACCTCGTTGCCCTTGGCCATCATAAGCCTCTTGAACTCTTCTGCCACCCTCGCCCCGTTCCCGTACTTCGAGGCGTGATAAAGTTCGACCTTCATTCTGACATCAACCATCGTATGACAATTACGCCGTAAAAATGATTTGTGAACAGATCGGATGACTAAGGAAGCTTGAAAAGAGTGCCCGATCCAGACGAACTAAAGCCCGTTTTTGAACCAACCGACCAGAATGACTGGGCTCAGGTCCGGACTTGGTAGGATCCCGCCACGGAAACCTTCTGGCCGAGGCCAAAACCCCTGAATCGAGCGCAACGAACGATGGCCCCCTTACCTTTTCCTGGGAACTCACCAAGATATCCCAAGCACCAAGGGTCTGGCTGAACCGGGCCAGTTGGGGCACATCCGACGAGTCCTGGCACTAGGTGGTCGGAGTCGAAAAGTAGGTCGGCGAGATCAAAGGTGCTGGACGGGGGTCGTGGGTTCGGTAACGCCCATTAAGATGGCCGCCTAAGGCAACTACGCCCCCGGTTACTTTTAGAGCGATAACCAGTTTTGGTCCAAAAATGGCATCGAGGTGCTTCTGCCCGATGCGCCTGATGGTGAATTCTTCGTATTGCGGCCCTAAACCGGCCATTGGGACAAAGGAGTATCATGAATGCCGACCACCCCAACGTCGGCAGAAACCTGACCTCCCATCGCGACGATTACCAGACCCACCTGGCCGACCCTGTGCCTAGCACCGGTCATGCTCATGGCCAGGCATGCCAGCGACCACAAGAACTAAGGATGAACAGAACCAACATTCAGACAAATCACAGGTAGGCAACACTATCTGAGAGAGAACTTAAAAAATGTGACAGACCTTGGTTATGCTGCCATGGAGGCCACGAGCAGCCTGGCCGCCCTTTGGGGGGGGGGGCGCTCTAAAAAATTTTAGGGTTTTGTTCTCATCCCATGGCGTATCCACCAGATGAGTCCTAGAGCCATTGGTATTCCGATGATGATTAAAACCCAGATCAGAGCGGTGAGCATAGAATACACGAGATAATCAAATGTCCAGGTTGCAAAAGCGACGTTCCAGTTCCCGTCAAGTAGTATCTTGATGCAGAACGCAATAAAAACTAGTATTGATATTGCATTTCCACCGTTTGTCGTGCGCGAGCGAGGGCCAAAGAAGCGATATCCTTCCTTTTCCTCATTGGGTAATTTCTTCCACCATTGCTAAACTACTGCGGCTGCTAAAATTACCGGGACTCCGATTAAGAGGACTTCCCAGAAGATCAGATTTAATAAGAAAGTCACTAAATTTCCCATTGCCCATAGGCCTAAGGTCGTAGGTACCATACCGGTTGATTGAGCATTACCTATGAACCATAAGAAGACAAGAATTGCGCCTATCGATGCCAAAACAGCCCCCACTACGAATAAAACAAACACCTTCCGATGTTTTCTCAAGAATTTCTTCCAGCTCTCGGGGCCATTTTCTGAACCAACCCCCTTTCTTGTTTTTCTTCATCGCTCAATGGATACAGTGGTGTCGAGGAGATGTCGCACCGGCGGTCGACGCCACCGTGTCTTCGGATTGGGGGAACGGTCCGCCTAGTACACGAACGGGATCAGCTTCTTGCTGCTCCTTATGTAGTCCTCATACTCGGCCCCGAACCGTCCGATGAGCATCCTCTCCTCCAGCTTGATCCGGTGCAGGAGGTAGGGCACGATAAGGAGCATGACCAGGAACCCGAGTATGCTGGACAGCATAACCGGAAAGCCCAGGAAGAGCAGGATGGCCCCGAGGTACGCGGGATGGCGGATCCACCGGTAGATGCCTTTCTTGACCAGGGTGTGGTCGTCCCTGATGCGCAGGCGGCCGGAGAAGTTCTTCTTCAACGTGGCGATGGCCACGAACCTGATGACCAGGCCCAGCACGATCATTCCCAGGCCTACCGACAAAAGTACCAGGTTGATGCCTGAGAGCGATCCGACCTTAATGACCTGGCCGTTACCGGCCGCTATGCCAGTAGGGTCCAATGCGGACACCAATAGGCCAAGCCCAATGATGATGAACAGCCCCACCATGAAGAGGGGGCTCTCGTAACGCTTTTTCTCCATCGCCCGGGAATTTCCGAACGGGCTAATAAGGCTATCCTGCGCTCAAAAACCGGGGGGTCTGGGCGGGCGCTCACCTAACCATCCTGGATTCCCAAGAAGTAAGTGTTTCTCGAGCTGCTGTTGTCAACCTTGAGTTCGTTAATGGAAGAGTTGAACCGAGGTATTTTACATGCCCCGGATTGTGCAAGTTCTCGAGCTAGCATCTTTGATTGTCAGCTCAATCAAAGGAAAATTGCACCTAGGCATCAAACCCTTTCATTATCTTTACTAGCTAGTGGGTCTGACCGGCCCCATCTTTCGACTAATGGCCAATTTTGAAAACCCTCCCCCCAACGAAAGGCTGACTGGACGATGTCCATCGCAGGGTTATTATCGCAGAAATTCTAAAAACAGCAAGTTATAATTACTTTTGAACAACCTGCATTCCGAGATGAGCCGTCCAGTCCAGACATCGATCGCCATTCTCTTGGTTGCAAGCCTGTTGATCACTGGGGGCTTGAGTTGTATTTCTTCCTCTCGGGCAGAGGGATCGAACTCTGAACTGGTTCCCGAACCCTGGGTGCATGAAACCCACGAGTTTAACGTGCCCATTGACACCTCCGTTCCTGACAGCGGAGTTTGTAACGAGAAGTGGTCGATCGAAGTACGACATGGGGACGTACTGACCCTCCTGATGGCCAGGAACATCACTCAGGATGATCAGTCAACGGTCGACTATACTTTCAATATCATGTATACGATCGGGGATACCGAGTACATTGCTCAATTTATGATCATGTACGTGACGCTTGTCGTTGACCAGCAGATCATAACCGTGCCATTGACGACCTGTGATGATTTTGCACTGGTTGTTTCTCCGGTGCAATACAACGGCACTGTGCCTACTTTTGATTGCGCCATCACCTACAAAGATCTTCGATTGTATTCGGATGTATCTAAGAATTCGACCCTCGATCTAACATTGTTCCATCACTTCAGCGCGGACTGGAACCAAACCGACGTAAAGGTGGAAGCGCTGTTTGATTTCAACAATACAAAACTTTTCGATGAGTCAACTGGTAATGAGCTCGATGCTGGCACAACTTTCGCTACCGAGATCCACTACGGAATGATGGTGCATAAAGCCCATGCTTTCGGGACCGAGGGACCAATAATTCCCACAGGGAATACCGATGGGACCTTGGAGTACAACCTGACGCTTGATAACGGTGCCCCCTTAAGGATGTCGAAATTGAATATGAGCAACGCATTCAACGTGTTCAATGGAACTGGAGCCTACGCCTCCATGGGTTATTCTTCGATGAATTATGCTGCGCAATCTCATGTCGTACATGGGTTTCCGAATCTGATCTACAAGGACACTCTGTCAATGAAGAGCGACCCCGAGATCACCGTGTTCCACGACCGGGTCACCGAGGACCAGATGAACGACAACAACAATCCTAGCGGATTACCCCTGTGGATACCGATAATGGTAATTGGAGCGATTGCGGCCGTGAGCGTAGCCATCGTAATGGTGAAGAGAAAGAAGAAGGTGTAGTAGAAAGGCGGAAAGAGGCGCGAAAAGGCCATTTGATAGGGGTTTGGCGTGTCCTCCCGCATGTCAATTCCGCCTGACCAACGAGAAAGTCAGAGCGTCTGGCTATGGATCGCTCACATTCCCAGAATGTTGAGAATGTTCGAGCCAGCATCTCGCCTTTTTTGCTCAATTCGAGGAAATTTGCACCGAAGCACCAAACCCTTTGTTTTTTTTATACGATAAGGTGGCCCATTTGGGTTTGAACCATGGTTGAGCTATAAAGAACACCTTGATGGCCGCGTTCACCACATTTGATATTCAAATCCGGTCGGATTCGGTCGGTTCCAATCCAGATAGTCGCGTTCGAAGGTCAATAACGGCATTTCGTGCAGTGAGCGATCTGTTGGACAGAAATCCTTCTTTTTTCTTTATCAAGTGGGCTCAGTAGTGATTCAAACAGGAGAAAGGAGGGGCTGTCCAAGGCGCGGAGGAGGGCCACTTCCCCGGCCGACCCCTGCTGAATTAGATATAACGACCTCAGAGTCCCCTAATGATTTCCTTTAGCGCCGCCACCGCGGTGTCGAACTCCTCGTTGGTCGACGGCTTGACCATCCAAAGATGAGGAATCGTACTGGCAACCTCGACCATGACCGGAGAACCGCTGAAGACCACAATATTGACGCCATCGAGCAGATCGCCCGCTTGCTCCAGGAACTCCTTGCCACCCACCTTGGGCATGTTCAGGTCGAGGATGATGAGCTGAGGCTTGGGGGATGAAGCGTACCGGCCTTCTCGTTTCAAGAACGCCAGGGCATCCTCTCCGTTGGTGACCTCATCTACATGAAAAGTGAGCTTGGTCTCGTTGAGCATCTCCCTGACGACCAGTCTGTCCGCGGCGTTGTCGTCGGCGAGGAGGATTTGAATTGCTTCACCCATCAGTTATCGTTACATAATAACGAATTAGAAGATTGAACCTTTGCTTTTACTCTTACGACCCGAATGCGGCTCATTGGTCGGCCATTCGATTGAACTCCGACCATCGACCTAAATCATGGGTTCCCGGTGGCATGGGGAGGGCATAACGGGATCATCCCGGTGATCGAACCGTCTGTTCGCGAACGGTTCCCAGGTCGGGGCGAATTTCAAAGCAGCCGTGGGAAGCATCTTCGGCCATGAAGCCTGAGTCGTCGGACCGTCCGGGCCGTTCCTATCGTTCCTCTTGCTCTGAGAAACGAGGGCGTGGTTCAGGCATTTGATTGTTGCTTCATACTCGCCCATGTTGCTCGGCTTCAGGCAGTAGCTCGTGGCACCCAGGGAGCGAGCTTTGGTCTCATCGGATGGGTTGAGGGAGCCGGTCAGGACGACGACGGGTATCGACCTCAACGTGTTCGAGGACTTTACGAAAGTGAGCACATCGAAACCGTTCACCATGGGCAAGTTAAGGTCCAGAACAATGATGTCGGGTTGGACCACGGAAAAGAATCCGTTCTTCTTCTCTAGGTAGTCCAGGGCAATCTGGCCATTCTTCGCCACGAACATCTTGTTAGAGGCAGTCCGATCTCCTCCAACATCTCCTGGACAATCGAGGCATCGCTCGGATTGTCCTCGATTATCAGTACTTCAATCTGGTTCCAATTCATCGTGCGTCTCCTCCCTTTGGCATAGTAAAGTAGAACTTTGCTCCCTTCCCTTCCTCCGACTCGACCCAGATGCGACCACCGTGGTTCTCCACGATTCTCTTGGCGACCGCTAGCCCGATACCGGTACCCTCGTAATCGTTACGGTTGTGCAGGCGCTGGAACATCTCGAATATCTTTTCGTGGAATTTAGAATCGATTCCTATTCCGTTATCCTGGATGGAGAATAACCATTCTCGGCCGCGGTCCTGGCATGATACATGCACCTTGGGTGGTTCTTTTCCGTGATACTTGATAGCGTTGCCGATAAGGTTCTGCAGCAACTGGGCCATCTGTCCTTTGTCCCCAATGATCGTAGGAAGAGAATCTTCCTGAATGGTAGCATTATTGGCAGTGATGGATGTTCTCAGAGAATCGATCGTCTCGCTCAGGACATGGTTCATATCTACGTTAGTGGAGGCAATGTTCTTCGACTGCAGCCTCGAGTACGCGAGTAGATCGACGATGAGATCCTTCATCCTGCTCGCGCCTTCTACGGCGTAATCGATGTGTTCCTTTCCCCGGCCATCCAATTTATCGGCGTATCGTCTCTCCAACAAGCTCAGCTGCATGGTGACGGTCCGGAGCGGCTCCTGCAGGTCGTGGCTGGCCACGTAAGCGAACTGCTGAAGCTCGGCGTTGGAGCGCTTCAGCGCCTCTTCCGCGTTCTTGCGCTCGGTAAGAGCTCTTTCAAGTTCACTCTTTGAAGCGGTCACCGTTTTCAGATTGGCAGTCATCTGATTGACGGATTGAGAAATTTCGCCGATTTCATCTTTATTTGCTTTCAAGGAGTAATCAAGGTTACCTGAACCTATTACTCCAATCCCTTTTTGCAACTCAACGATCGATTTATAAGTTTTCCGATATGTTATAATATAAACGGTTAGAAAGTAAATGCCGAAAAGCCCAAGAAGAGTAATAATGAGAATGATGTTTGTAGAGTTGGCTTGGTCGACTTGGTCACGCAGATTTTGCGAAAGTTGTTGTGCATCAAATGATAGAGCTTGAACTTGAACCGCAATTCGGCTCCACTGGATCTGAAATTGTGGCAGTACCCCTACGCTAACGTTTCCAGGCTCTTTTTCAAGAATAGACACCACACTATTGAAAACAGCGTTTAGGTTCTGCAGGTCATTTTTTACGTTGTTAACAAGCGTTTGTCGGTGGAGATCGGTCGAGTTCAGTTTTGCAAGTTCTTCGGACAATCTTGCAAATTGGGTCTGCCACAAGGAAATGGAGGAATTGTCTTGGTAGAGGAGGTAATTGCTCGAGATATAGTTGAGGTTGCTAGCTCCTGTCTGAATGTCGTGGGCAGTGGCTTCTTGATTACTCAACTGTGACGTCCGGACTTCAGTTATGACTATGGATGCTATAATGATAGTCAGTATTACGATAAAACTTACTATGCCCATTAGGAACTGATGTTTAAGTTTCATTTTTCTTCATCAGCCAATGATGTTTACTGCCTCTGGCTTTACGGCCTCCAATCCATCAGTGTAGATGTAGTTTAGGAAGTTGGGAACAGAGGTTGCATTTGTTAAGTGGTTGTTTCTAAGCCATCGAGCTTCATCTTGCATTGCTAATAGTAGCGATTGGTCGAGCGTTAAAGCGAACGCATTCTGCTTCCAAACGGTTTCCACATACTCGTCAGTAAAGTTTAGTGCTTTCTTGACTATTTCTTTTGCCTGGGCCGGTTGGTTAATTGTGAATTCTTCAGCCCGCAGGAGTGATTTGAGAAAACTGTTGACCAGTTCAGGATGCGCTGAAATCCAATCATCTTTGGCAATCGCCAGTGAATATAGAGGCTGATTACTCTGTATCGACCAAACAACAGCGTTATCACCCAGACCCTGTTTCGCTAAATCGGTATATGGTTGTGCACTTGCAACCGCATCAACAGAGCCGTTGACAACAGCATTCACCCAATCTGCTGGCGTTTTGAGATCGATAAGATTTACGTCTTGCATTTCAATGCCGTTAAGTTCTAAAAATCGTCCTAGGTAAAACTGGGCTATAGTTCCAAAGGCTGTTCCAATTGTTTTTCCTTTTATATCTGAAACATTTACAATTCCCCGGTCTGCCCGTCCGACAAGATTTATATATTCGCCCTTGTCGATACTTCCAATTGTTTGGAGCTTTTCTTGATTAAGTGCGCTTGCAGCGAAAGGGAACTCCGATGTTCCCACGACAATATCCGCTTCTCCATTGAGCATACCGCTTAATGCACCTGCTCCACTACCATACATGCGTGTGGTTACTTGAAGACCGTGTTGTGCAAAAAACTGCTGGTTTTGGGCAATCAAAAAAAGCGAGGTGGCCTCAAACGGTGAATAAGCAACGGTGATTGATTCTATTTTTTTGCCCATATTAGATTTCTGTGTATTGAGATAAACGAATGAGCTGAGAATAACTACTGTGACTAAGAGCACTGCGGCGAGGATTATGAGTTTCTTTTTCTTTTGCTCGGATATCTGCATGCCAATTTCCATCCTAGGCCCGCAATCGCCCAGTGCTTCGCTGATACTCTTCAGCCATCGCCACCCTTGGACCGCTTATTCCATCATCGAATAATGCTACTTGAACTCTCCTCCTGAAGGGTACAACATGATAGAAATGCCCGCAGTTATAGCTCACTAATCATTGACTAGGCGTTCATGATCGAGATTAATCTTGAGTCTAGTTCCCAATATTAATCAACGTGCATCTTCTATAATTGTAAGGGATTAATGATACTAATTTCGTTCCCAATTTTATCAATTGAAAACAACATATTCTTTGTACACTCCTCTAAACATGATAATAGGGTTTAGCCAGGCGAATTAGCGGTCACAAATTCTGCTCTGTCCACTTACGCAATTATATTTCAAAAATTCAAATTCCGGTATCGGTAGGATATCGGACTCGAGGGGGTAGCCAGGAGAGGACAAGCAACCCTCATCGGACATCGAGGCAGGTACCCCACCTAAGGGTGAGTCTGCTGGGGTCAAACGTGGGGGGTCGAGGCAGGGGTCTCAAGCCTCCCCTTTGACCAGGTAATCGTCTGCAGTCAGGGGGTCAAGGACCCAGGGGGTCGGAGTAAGCCTCTCCGGACTTCGCAGGGACTAGTTTCACCGTAGCCAAGGAAAGGCGGGTCCATACCCCCCTCATTGAGGCCGTCCAGGTGCCCCGGTGCAAAAAACCGCTGATTGACGAAAAAGTTGGGATGACTGGCTAGGGTTTTCTTACATCCCCCAGAACTTGTCCACCTTCCGCTTCACTTCGAGCGTTTCGTCCAGGAGCATGCGGTCGTCGAGGTTGAGGTCCATCTTCTGGATCTCCTTGATCATCAGCTCCCTCAGGTCGACGTACAGAATGTCCTCAACGTTGATCTGGCGACCGACCGTCGGTCCCTCGATCGCTACAGCGACCTCCTGCCCCTGGATCGCTTCCTTGACCACTTCTTCCCCAGAGCGGATGGACCGGATCTTTCCGACGTCGATGCCTTCGGTGTTGAGCAGGGTCTGCCCCGGCCGTATGCGGCCTGCCAGGACCCTCACCCCGACGATGGCCGGCTTGGAGGCCCGGAAGACACAGTTGGGAAGCAACTTCACTTTACCGGGGAAGGCAAACTCCGAGCGCTTCTCCACGTCCAGGCGGCGCTTCTCCTCCTCCACCCACTTCTGATAGTCCTCGATTAGGCGGTAGACGACGTCGTTGGTGAAGACCTTCAGCGGATAGTTGGGCAGCGCGTCCTTGGCCTCCGGGAGCAGGGTGACATTGAAGCCGAGGATGACGCGGTGCTGCGGCTCCCCGTACGCCGCGGTATCGATGAGGTCCTTCCGAGAGATGGCACCGGTATCGTACTTGCGGATGGGGATCTCAGCCGCCTTGCATTCGAAGGCCAGCGCCTCGAGCGATCCGATGGCGTCCGCCTTGATGTAGACGCCCGCTTCGATGGTCTCGATATTGACCTTGGTCTCGTTGACCACCTCTTCCAATGCCTCATTGACGTTGCCGGTCGCCGCCCTCAGCGGTCCTCCCGCCACGACGCCATCGATGCTCTGGCACATCACCTTGATGCCGATGGCCGCGGAGACCTCCTTCACCGATTCGAAGCGGTCCCGAGGGTCGCGGATCTCGTCCAGCGGCTTCGGCTTGAGGATCGCCTTGATCTTGGTGGTGAGCGGCTTGCCCTTCGTTCCGAGGATGACGGTGTCCCCACGATGCAATGTGCCGGCATAGATGATCACGTCCAGCGTAGAGCCCAAGCCCTTCTCTTCCTTTACCTCCAGGATGGTGCCCTGGGCCGGCCCCTCCTCGGTCTTGAGCTGCTGCTCCAGGAACCTCTGGGCCAGGCCGATGAGCATGAGCAGCAGGTCCGGCAGTCCCTCGCCGTTGCGGGCCGACATAGGCACCACGGCAATGGTCTTGGTGAAGTCCTCGATGCGGTCGTAGCGGTCGGCGGAGAAACCTCTTTCATAGAGGTCTCCGATGATCTTGTACATCTTCTCGTCCAGCTTGGCCCTGCCCTCGTCGGTCTGGCTCTTGTAGCTGAGCACGAAGGGGGCGTTGGGCTTGGTCTGCCAGCCCTCCACCAGGTCGATCTTGTTCATGGCGATGATGAAGGGGGTCTTGAATCGCTTCAGGATGCCGATGGACTCGATGGTCTGGGGCTTCAGCCCCTCGTTGATGTCGATGACCAGGACGGCCAGGTCGGCCAAGGAGCCGCCCCTCGCCCGCAGCGAGGTGAACGATTGATGCCCGGGGGTGTCGATGAACAGGAGGCCGGGCATGTTGAACTTCTTCTCGCCGATGAGCGGCCGGCACACCTTATAGATGTGTTCTATCGGCACCTCGGTCGCGCCGATGTGCTGCGTGATCAGGCCAGCCTCGCGCTGAACGACGGCGGTGCCCCTGATACGATCGAGCAAAGAGGTCTTGCCGTGGTCCACGTGGCCTAGGACGCTCACAATCGGCTGCCTGGTGGGCATAATGTCCTCGATAAATGACAGCCTATTAGTAATTAACCGACCCGCGCGGAGCTCTAGCTGGGTGAGAGAAAAATGAAGAACGGCGGGCCGGGGCCCGAAAGAGGTTCACTCCAGGAACCAGGGGTCCAGGGACCGCTTCCAGTCCTGAAGCTCGTGGCCAGTGAAGAAGAGGTCGATCTCGCGCTTGGCCGACTCAGGACCGTCGGAACCATGTATGAGGTTCCGGCCGGTCTGCTGGGCCAGGTCGCCGCGTACCGTGCCTACCGCCGCGTTCTGCGGGTTGGTGGCGCCCATCATCGTCCTCATGGAGGCGATGATGTTCTCTCCCTCCCATACCATCACGAGCACCGGACCCGAGGTCATGTACTCGATCAGGCCGGGGAAGAACGGCTTGCCCTTGTGCTCCCCGTAGTGGCGCTCCGCGAGTTCCTTGGGGATACGCATGAACTTCAAGGCCACCGGCTTGTGGCCCTTGGCCTCTATGCGACCCAGGATCTCGCCCATGAGCCCGCGCTGGACGGCGTCGGGCTTGAGCATGAGGAAGGTGCGCTCTATCAAACGGCTCACTCCTTCTTCTTAGGAGCGTTTTCCTTCTTCTTCCTGACCGTGCTGGCGGTGGTCTTCTTGATCTTCTCTTCGACCGGGGCGGCAACCTCTTCCTTGGGCGCAGCGGCGGCCAAGGCGATCTCCTTCTCCCTCTTGGCCGCGCGGGTCCAGGTGGTCCTCCTAGGGATCCTGCCGAGCTCGATCATGTTCTTGTAGCACTTGTTGTTGTCGAACGACAGTACCGTGCCGTCCCTCTTGACGTGCAGCTTGCCGGTACCAGGTTCCATCTCCGCTCCGCAAAAGGAGCAGACCCTTCTCTCGACCATTCAGATCACCGTATGGAAAGCTTGCGAGCCTCTCTGGAGGTCTCTCTAAGCATCAATATGTCTCCCATGCGCACGGGGCCCATGATGTTGCGGGTGATGATGCGACCCTTATCGCGGCCCTCAAGCACACGCACCTTTACCTGGTTGGCCTCACCGGTCATTCCGGTCCGACCGATGATCTCGACCACTTCCGAAGGTATGCTGCTCTCGTCCTCAGCCATGTCATTCCCTCCTAGCTCACTGCTTCAGCTTCTTCACTTGCTCAGCGAACCCATCGAGCAGAGGCTTGGCCTTTCCAGCGTCCAGGACGGCTACCGAGGCGGTCGGCTTTTCCAGTCCAACGGCGTGTCCCAGTTCGGCCTTTGAAGGCACGTATGCGTAGACGATGTTGCGCTCCTCGCACAGGAGGGGCATGTGAGCCAGTATCTCTGGGGGCTGAACATCCTCGGCCATGACGACCAGGATAGCATCGCCGCGCTCGACCAGCTTGGTGACCTCGTTGGTCCCCTTCCTCAGCTTTCCAGTGTCGCGGGCGGCCTCTACGATCTCGTAGGCTTTGTCCGATAGCTCCTTTGGCATCTCGAAACGAACAAACATTGCTTTTGCCATTTTTTCACCTCATTCGGATGTTGGGACATCCTCATCATTCATCGGTTACACGAGAATGTAAAAAGGACCAAAGAGATGGCAATATTTATAGTTAATCGGAACGGAAGATAGGAATGCCAGCAACCCGACCCGATAGTATTTCAGAACATTCGGCGGACGGCCTTGACCGATTCCCTAAGGGATGCGGCGGTCTTCACCTCCACCAGCACGCGGATGTCCCGCTTCCTGGCGAAGTCCAGCATGCCCCCGATGTCCACCATGCCAGTGCCGGGAACCTGGTGATCGCTCTTGCCGTTGTAGTCATGCAGATGCATGTGCCGCACCCGATCGGCATGGCGCAGCAGCACCTCCCGCTCCTTGAACCCGCTGCGGGCATCGTGCCCCATATCCCAGGTCAGATAGAAGCCGTCCATGGTGCACAGCTCATCGATGGCCTGGGCCACGAACGGCAGGTCGAAGTTGTTGACGTTCTCGGTGCAGATCTCCACTCCCGACGCGCAGGCCAGGGAGATCATCTCGTGGTATGCGGTCCACAGGTTGGAAGTGAAAACATCGACGTACCGATCGTAGATCCAGACCCGGCGGTCCGGGAGCGTGAAGTAGATGCCAGGGCTGAGATGCATATTGATGACCTTAACCCCGGCCTGATCGGCCCAGCCTAGCGCCTCGCGCATTCGGCCCAGATGGCCTTCCCTCACCGTGGGGTGCAGGGAGCCGAGGTCCAGCTCGTCGGGCGAATGCAGGGTGAACTCGATGCCGGTGCTCCTGGTGACATCTCTCACTTCCAGGGGGTCCAGGGCCTCGGGGCAGTTCTCGGGCATGTTCATGTTCAGTTCTATGAAAGATAGCTCGAGCTCCTGGCACAGATCGACCAGACCATGGAGGTCCGGCATCTCGATGAGCGCTGGCATCCCTAGCGAGAAGGGCATGGTCACCGAAGGCACCGCCGCAGCGGATATTAGAATTTACCCATTATGCTCTCAGATGCCGTAGAGCGGATCACCATCATGCGCCAACACCTCCTCGTGGACCGGTACCGCGCAGGGGGGGTTGGGGGCCTCCTGGCCGTAATGCGCCTTCCATTTCTCGCACAGCCAGGACTGGAGGGTCCTGATGTCCCCTTCGGTCATATGCTTGAAGCGGCCCTGCAGCTTGAGGTACTCCGTGACCGGCAGCATCTCCTTCGGTCGGAACGTCACCTTGGGAACACCGTTCTCGACCTCGTACAACGTCCACATGCCCGTATCCACCGCCAGCCGGTTTATGCTCACGCCCTTGGACGGTTCGATCCGCCAGCCGGGAACGCAAGGCGTTAGGCAGTGCAGGAACCGGAAGCCCTTCATGTCCTTGGCCTTCTGGACCTTGCGCACGAAGTCACTGAAATGCGCCACCGACAATGTGGCCACATACGGGACCTCATGATCGGCCACGATGCGGGCAATATCCTTCTTGAAGCGGCGGTTCCCTTGGACCTCGGTGCCGACCGGCGTGGTCGTCGTCCACGCCCCGAACGGGGTGGCGCTGCTTCTCTGGATGCCGGTATTCATGAACGCCTCGTTGTCCAGGCACACATAGATCATGTCCTCGTTGCGCTCCGCCGCGCCGGACAGGGCCTGCAGCCCGATGTCGAAGGTACCGCCGTCGCCGGCCATGCCGACCACGGTCGAGTCGATACCCCTCCGCCGCAGCGCCGCCTTGATGCCCGAGGTCACTGCCCCGGTGTTCTCGAAGGCGGTGTAGAAGTAGGGGATCTTCCACGACGACGTCGGATACAGGGCTCCGAACACCACCAGGCAGGATGCCGGGACGTACACAACGGTGTTCGGTCCGAGCATCTTGGCGATGTTCTTTGCCGTAGCGGCGTAACCGCATCCTGGGCAGGCACCATGGCCATGGGTGAGCATGTCCTCGCGCGGAACGTCCCTCATGCTGCTCATCTTCCCGATCATTTCATTTCCCCCCTTAGGGCGTGCCAGGTGCAGTCCCTGACCTTGTCTCCCCTGGAGCTCTGCTCCACCAGGTCGTACATGTCCCTCACCATTTCAAGAGTGATGTCTCGGCCTCCGATGCCGGCCACGTGGTCGGTGATCGGCATGCCGCCGCCGTAGAGCGCGTTGCGCGTCTCGGTGAACACCGGGCCGTAGCCGTTGAACGACGCCGAGCGGTCGAACGTCCCCAGGGCCTTGAGGTGCTTGGTCGCGGCCTTAAGCTCCTCACCGGGGAACGGGCGCATGTACCTCAGCTTGATCAGTCCGGCCTTTTTCCCTTCTGATCTCAGCTGGTCGACCGCCTCCCGGGCGATACCGACCCACGTCCCCACACCGATGAGCGCGTACTCGGCATCCTCCAGGCGATAGGGGTCCAACAGCCCGCCGTATCTGCGTCCGGTCAGCTCGGCATACTCGTCATCGACCTCCCCGATCACCTGCTTGGACGCGTGTACCGCCCGGTCCTGTTGGTAACGCATCTCGGTGGCGTACTCCGGCGGTGTCACCGGGTTGATCATGCTCGGCTCCCTGGGATCGAGCGCATTGATCGGAACGAACTTCGGCAGGAAGCGGTCCACCACTGCTTGCTCGGGGATGTCCACTCCCTCCACGGTATGGGAGAGGATGAACCCGTCCAGGCAGACCATCATCGGCAGCATGACACGATGGTCCTCGGCGATGCGGAACGCCTGGATGATCATGTCCAGCGCCTCCTGGTTGTCCTCGACGTACACCTGCAGCCAGCCGCATTCCCGGACCGGCTGCGAATCGTTATGCTCCGTCCATATGCCAGAGGCCGCCCCCAGGCTGCGGTTCGCTATCGCCATCACCACCGGCAGCCGACTTGGCGCGGCGGCGAAGAGCATCTCGTACATAAGCGCTAACCCCTGCGACGATGTGGCGGTGAACGTACGCACCCCGCCGGCCGAGGCTCCCACCGCGACGGACATCACGGAGTGCTCGCTCTCCGCCGGTATGAAGTCAGCGTCCATCAGGCCGTCGTTGATGAACTCGGCGATCTGCTCGATGATGATGGTCTGCGGGGTGATCGGAAATCCAGGCACGACCTCGGTGCGGGCGAGCATGGCGCCGTACGCTACCGCCACGTCCCCTGAGATCGTCCTTATTGCCATGTGTGCGCCCCCTGGACCATATCAATGGCATCCACCGGACATATCTCCGCGCAGATGCCACAGCCCTTGCAATAGTCAAGATCCCATTTCATGAAGTCGTCTTCCAGCCGGATTATCGCGGCGTCCGGGCAGGACCACCAGCATCGCAGGCATTGGATGCACCTCTCCTTCTTGTACTTCGGAGTGGACCACTTCCACCGCCCGGTCAGGTTCTGCCACGACGAGGCGGGACCGACGCCCACGCCATCGTAGTTCATCGCCGTCAGCGAGATGCCGAGGGGGATCTCGTCCCAATCGGGCGTCCATGCCTTCTGCTCGGCGTACACTCGCTGTCCCTTGCTCCGACCTACCGCAGTGGCCTCATACGCATTTTTAGCAGCGATGCCGTTCAGCAGGCCGGCCCGCGCTCCCAACTTCCCGCTGAAACGGTCCTCGATCGCCTCCACGATGCGGTCCAGCGGTACGATGTCCTGGATCTTGGCCACCGCCCCTAGCATGGAGGTGTTGACGATGGGCAGCTTCAGCACCTCTAGCGAGATCGCCGTAGCGTCCACGGTCCCGCACTCCGCATCCACGCCGGCCCCGAGGTCCACCTCCTCGGGCCGCTGGGTAGTGTTCATGACGATCCGGCCTCCGGGCTTTAGACCGGCGGCCAGGTCGTAGATCTCGGCGAGCGAGGGGTCCATGATCACCAGTAGATCGGGGCGATAGATCTGGCTCTTGATCCTGATCCTCTTAGTGTCGATGCGCGCGTAAGCTTGCACCGGAGCGCCCCGGCGCTCCGCACCGAAGTATGGGAAGGCCTGGGCGTGATACCCCATCCTTACCGCCGCATCCGCCAAGGCCTGGGCGGCCATGACCGCGCCCTGCCCTCCCCGACCGTGGAATCTGACCTCGTACATGTTCGCGACCGCCCCTCAAAATGACGTTTAAAGGTTTAAGAGGTTACCCGCGGGAGCGGGTCCAAGCGACGATTCACGCGATCTCGTTGAAAGAGGAGCCGGGAGCTCCGCACACCACGCAGCGCTCAGGGAGGTACTCCTCCTCGACGTTGCCGCATATGGGGCAGACGAACAGCTTCTTGGCCGGGAGGTCCTCGCCTTTGCTTACCGCCTCGGCCGCAGCGATGTACTTGCTCTCGTGGACCTTCTCAACGCTGTTAGCATGGGTGAAGGAGCGCACCGCGTCCCGGTTCCCTTCCTCCTTGGCCTGCTCGATGAAGCCGGGGTACATCGTGGTGTGCTCGTAGTTCTCCCCACCGATCGCTTCCTTCAGGTTGTCCGCCGTGCTGCTCACTCCATTGAGGACCTTGAGATGAGCGAGAGCGTGGATCGTTTCCGCTTCGGCCGCCGCCCGGAACAGCTTGGCCACTTGAGGATAGCCGTCCTCCTCGGCCTTCTTGGCGAAAGCAAGGTATTTCCGGTTCGCTTGTGATTCTCCAGCAAATGCGCTCTTGAGATTATCAGTAGTGGCAGACATTTTTATTCTCTCCGTCCTAAATCAACAGCATGAGCATATTTTATACTTGTTCCGAACCGACTCACACCTGAATAGTCGCTGGGACCTTCTCGCCCACCATATCGACCCATGGAGAATAGCGGTCGATCTCTCCCCGGACCGTCATGGCGTAGACACATTGCAGGTGGGAGGT
The DNA here is from genome assembly GCA_963728405.1 of Methanomassiliicoccaceae archaeon. Taxonomy (GTDB): domain Archaea; phylum Thermoplasmatota; class Thermoplasmata; order Methanomassiliicoccales; family Methanomassiliicoccaceae; genus UBA6. The sequence continues at coordinate 128,938 of CAVSJV010000003.1, forward strand.
GATCGGCCCGGGGACCTGGGCGCCGATGGGTAATCCGTCGATCGAACGGACCGCGTGCACCTCCGCGGCCGTCCCGGTCATGAACACCTCGTCGGCAATGAGCAGCTCGCCCCTGGTGATGCTCCTCTCCTGCACTTCGTAACCGAGATCGGTGGCCATACGCATCACGGTATCTCGGGTTATCCCCTCTAGGATGCCCTCGGCTAGTCCGGGCGTGGAGATCTTGCCTCTCCGCACCATGAACAGGTTCTCGGCCGAGCCTTCGGCCACCGTCCCGTTGTGGTTTAGCATGATCGCTTCGTCGGCTCCTAGCCGCATCGCCTCCTTCTTGGCGATGATGGAGTTGACATAGTTACCGCTGACCTTAGCATTGAGCGAGGTGGAGCGGTTCGACGGTTTCTCCCAGGACGAAGTGATCAACGACGCGCCGGTCTCGGCCCCCTTGATGTACGCGCCCATATGAACGGTCATGATCGCGATATGGGTAGGCACGTTCGTTACGTTGAGGCCGAGCTGCCCATTGCTGCCGTAGAAGGCCAGCGGGCGGATGTAGTCGGCCTGCGGACCGTTCGCCCTGGTCACCGTCTTGACCGCTTCACAGAGCTCTTCCAGGGAGTAGGGGACATCGAGTTCCAGAACCTTGGCCGAGTCAAGGAACCGAGCCATGTGGTCCCTCAGCCGGAATATCGCTCTTCCCCTCGGAGTATCGTAGGCCCGCAGGCCCTCGAAGACACCCCATCCATAATGTAATCCGTATGACAGGATCGAGACGTTAGCGTCCCTCATGTCGATCAGTTCGCCGTCCCACCAGACCTTTGCTGTGCTATCGATCATCATCCCAAAACCCGTGAGGCTAGGGACTCTTTGGGAGCAGCATTTATTTGAATTATGTGTCTGGACTAATTGGGCGGGGGCGGTACCTGCTCGACCTGCAGGATGCGCTTCAGGAACTGCCGGGTCCGGTCGTTCTTCGGATTAATGAAGATCATATCAGAATCACCCTCCTCGAGGAAAGCCCCTGGTCCAGGAAGACGACTTTGTCTGCCACATCCTTGGCAAAGCCCATCTCATGGGTGACGACGACCATGGTCATCATGTGTATGTCGCATCATGCTATGTTATTTCGTAACATAATTTTTAATTAATCTGATAATAACAATTACTGGCCAATTCTACGAATTACGATTGCTCCAACTTACGATGATAAATATCGGCTCTCCCTGTCCAATTTATTCTGAGTAACAGGCCATAAGGCAGCATTGGAAACGATACTCCCTGGGCAATCGCATAAATCCTACGTTCATAATTAGGGGATTGATGGCAGAGAATAAGCAACTGATCCGGAGCAAGGCGCCGTTGCGCATCAGCTTCGCCGGCGGTGGCACCGACGTCCCACCCTATTGCGATGAGCGTGGAGGGGCCGTGCTCAACTCCACCATCGATCGGTTCGCTTATTGTACCATCTCCCCCCGGAAGGACAAAGAGATCACGATCCGCTCGCTGGACTATGGGGTCGTGGAGAAGTGGCGGGCCTGCGGGGACATGTTCCTCTATGACGGCAACCTTGATCTGATCAAGGCCGTCCTAAACCACTTCGAGGTCGACCGCGGGTTCGACATGTTCCTACATTGCGAAGCGCCTCCCGGCTCAGGCCTCGGTTCCTCATCCACGGTGATCGTTTCGATAATCGGGGCGATGGCCGAATGGTTGAACGAACCCCTGTCCCAGTACGACATCGCTCATCTCGCCTATGTCCTAGAAAGGAAGGAGCTGGGGCTAGCCGGGGGGAAACAGGACCAGTATGCATCGGTGTTCGGCGGGTTCAACTTCATGGAGTTCATGGGTCCGCAGACGATTGTCACGCCGTTGCGGGTCAAGGCCAACATCCTTAACGAGCTACACTACCAGCTGCTGTTGGGCAATACGGGAAAGACCCGAGATTCATCGAACATCATCAAGAGCCAGACCGCAGGATACCTGGAGAAGAACGAGCAGGTAATGGATGCCCTTGACAACACCAGGCGACTGGCGAAGGAGAGCAAGGACGCATTGCTACGCGGCAATATTCGGCAGATCGGAGAGCTCCTGAACGAGTCCTGGAACTACAAGAAGCGCTTCACCTCAAAAATCTCCAATGATCGCATCGATACGATTTACGAAACCGCCTTGGCCAACGGAGCCATTGGCGGCAAGATCTCCGGGGCCGGCGGGGGCGGGTTCATGTTCTTTATCTGCGAGTATGACCGCAAGCACAACGTGGCCAATGAGCTCACGAAGCTAGGCGTGGAGATAGCGAACTATAACTTCGACAAGTACGGCCTGCAGACCTGGAGGTATTGCGATGAGCCTTCTCATTGAGAACGAGCTGGCGGAATCGGCCTCGGTGATCTCGTCGGTCGACCCTCGGCAGATCGAAGCGATCGTCAATGCGATCATCACCTCGATGCGCAAGGGCGGAAAGGTCATCTTGTTCGGCAACGGCGGCAGCGCCGCCGACGCCATGCACCTGGCCGCCGAGTTCTCTGGCCGCTATCTCATGGAACGGCCGGCCATGGATGGTATCGCCCTCAGTTCTTTGTCCTCCATCACTGGGATCGGCAACGACTACGGTTACGAGCGCGTTTTCGTTCGCCAGCTGGAAGCTTGCCTGAAGGCTGGTGATGTGGCCATCGGCATAAGCACCAGCGGGACCTCCAAGAAACGTGGTCATCGCTCTGCAGCGGGCCAAGGAGCTAGGTGCGATTACCGCCTCGTTCACCGGTTCGGGAGGGGCTATCAAGGATATGGTCGATCATCCGTTGATCATACCATCGAAGAGTACCCCTCGCATCCAAGAGTCCTATCTCTGTGCGGGCCACATCATCTGCGGTTTGGTGGAGAAAGGCATGTTCGGCAGGAAGGCTGTCTTCATCGACCGGGACGATACCATCGTCAAGGACGTACCCTATTGCTCAAGGCCTGAGGACCTGCATATTTTCCCGGGAGTGGGTCGTTCCATCAAGAAGCTCAATGACGTCGGGTATCTGGTCGTATTGGTGACTAACCAATCGGGAGTCAGCCGGGGTTACTTTGACGAGGCCATGCTAACAAAGATCCACGAAAAGCTGCGCAAGGACCTGGAGGCCGACGGCGCCACCATTGACGCCATCTACTATTGCCCTCACCATCCCGATGACAAGTGTTCCTGCCGGAAGCCGGCCACAGGCATGATCGAGCGGGCGGTCAGGGACCTGAGCATCGATCTGCGTTCCTCGTTCGTCATCGGCGACGGGGACCATGACGTAGCTATGGGGGAGAAGGCCGGATGCGTTGCGTTCAAGGTCGGTAAGGGATTCGCCTTCAACGACGCCGTGGATAAGATACTAGAACGATAGGGTCAGTCCTTCTTGACATCCTTGGTGGAGGCTACCTGGCTCCACACCGCTTTGTCGCCTCGGTCCAGGGTAACGTAAACGGTCGCGTATAGTCTGGCCATGCCCTCCATGGCCATGGCCACCAGTATCTTCGGCAGGTAGCGTCTGTTGTCCCGTAGGAAATCTAGGTATGATGCAAAGAGGTAGCGGGCGTTCCAGGTCGGGACCTCATAGCCGTAAATGCGCTTCATGTACTGCTCGCCGATGTTGACCCGGGTCCTCTGTTTAAAGAAGTCCCGGACCGTGGTCGGCCCCTTGTTGTGGACGATGGCCTCGGGAGCGTAAACGGTCCTCAGGTCTTTCCTCTCCAGCTCCATCCGGATGATGTCCTCATCCGATTGCATGCTCGTCGGCAATTCCATGCGAGGGTTGCGGAACGCCACCAGCTCGCCGGCCTTTGGATAGATCAAAGACAATCGATGATGCATGTCCCACAACATGTGGACAGCGAACCCAGTGACCGTGTTCTTCTCATTGGTTGGAATCGGATGGCCGCCGACCATACCGACGGCGGGGTCTTCGAAGGGGTGCAACAGCGAAGCCAGGGAGCCGGGCGCCAGGGTGTTGTCGGCATTGAGCAAGACGAGCACTTCGCCCCTGGCCTCGGCCATGAATAGATTGACAGCGGAGTTCTTACCCGCCCTCCGCTCCTGACGCAACAACCTGATGCGGGGATCGACCTTTGCATATTCCTGAACTATGTCGTCGGTGCGGTCGGTGCTTGCGCTCGATACCACGATCACCTCCACGACATCGAAGCCGTTCAACGTCTGGGCGGATATCGATCTAACGGAATCCAGGATATTTTTCTCCTCGTTGTACGCGCATACACCTATTGACACCAGCATCATACTGATAGGGGTAATGTGAATGGTTTTTAACTTATTATCGAACGAAGGGGTGTTCTTGCTCCAGACGAGGGCATGATGGTTTTCCAATAGGTCCTTCCCGCCGCGGGAAGCTGGGGTCCCCCTCCGTAGTAGCTCTTATCTACAGATAGTCACATGGGCAGCGCAAGAATTGGATATGATGAACGATAGCAGCCGTCCTAAGGTTTCCGTAGTTATCCCTTCCCATAATCGCAAGGACAAACTGCTGCGTCTTCTGGACTCAGTGGTAAAAAGCGATTACCCCTCAGACTGGATAGAGTTGATCGTTGTCGATGACGCTTCCACCGACGGCACCTCCGAAGCGGTGGTCGATCGCTTTCCCAAAGCGGTGGTCATCAGGAACAAGACCAATTCCTTCGTGTCCCACTCCAGGAACGTTGGGATCGGACGGGCCAGTGGCGACCTGATCTTCGTCCTGGATGATGATAATGTCATTGATACCCGTTGCATCTCCATGCTGGTGGAGGGGTTCGGGTCCGGACCCCGTGTCGGCCTGGTGGGACCGACCATGTATTATTACGGAGATCCCAAGAGGATATGGTGCGCGGGCATCGATCGAAGCATGATCACGTCCCTCACACGGATAATAGGACGCGACGAGATGGACACTGGGCAGTTTCCCCACATAATGCCTTCAAAGGACTTCCCCAATGCGTTCATGATGAGCCGCCGTGCCCTCGACAAGGCTGGCATGTTCAACGAGAAGCTGTTCCCCTTCTTATATGAAGAGTCGGACATCGCCGAGAGGATCCGTAGGGCTGGTTTCGATGTTCTTTTCCAACCGGCCGCCAAGGATTGGCACGATATTCCCACAAACGAGGCGACGGAGGATAAGCTAAGGCTCCTTCATATCCACGACGAGAAAAGGGCCTATTTCGCTGGAAAGAACCGCGTCCTGTTCTTCAGACTATATTCCAAGCCATATGAGAGGTTCCTCTACCTGATGGTCTTTAATTGGGTCATGGCAGGCTACTACTTGGGAACGATCCTGCGGGCAAGGGGAAAAGGCCGCCCGGAACGGATGAAGCTGGCCAGAGGTTATGTATCGGGCATATTCGACGGCCTTAGGGAAGACCTGGACGGCTGATCGCACCGGCGGGTCGATCGTGTTCTTGAAACCTTTCAGGTCTCCTGGTCCGGCCCGGCTCGACCGGGCGGCTTGACCAGACCACTGATCAAACGCTCGAAGTCCGCTGCGCTCCGGTCCCAACTGAACTGGCGGGCCCAGTTCAAGGAACGCTCGCTGAGCCGGGTCCGCAGTCCTTCGTCCGTCAATACTTTCATTAGCGCTTCGGCAAGGCCTTCGATGTCTCCCTCGGGAACGAGCAGGCCCGTCTGATCGTCTATGATAGAATCCCTTAATCCAGGAACATGTCATAGGATATGGCGGGGGTCCCCCGGGCATTGGCCTCGATCACCGAGATCCCCCAGCCCTCCTTCATGGATGCGGTGACGAACACCCAGGCGGAGGATAAAGTCTCTTTCTTCTCCTCGTCGCTGACCTCACCTAGGAACCGAACACTGTCCTTCACGCCCATCTCTGAAGCGAGCGACCTTAGAGCCTCTACATCTCCTCGTCCAGCAATCACAAGTTCGGCCGCGGAGATCGTTTTCTTGACCGCCGCGAAGGCCCGTATCACATGGTCCAACCGCTTGTAATCCTTTATCCGCCCCATGTAGACGATCCGGGGAGAGGCGGCCTTACTACCACTTCCCTCGCAAGCAAGGTCTATCCCGTTCTGTACAACGCTGATCCGATCCTGCCAATCCCGAAATCTACCAGCTCACTCCTGCTGCTCTCCGAAACGGTGACGAACGGGCATTGTCGATATAATGAAGGGATGGACCTCTCGCCAACATAACCAATGATGGAAGCGGGGAAGGGTAGTTCTCTCTTGAAAATCGGCCACCCCACTATGTGATGGACCACTGCTATGATGGGGGCCCTGGAGAACAGTGGAGAAAAGAACGAGACGCCGTTGATGTCATCGATCACCATATCATAATCTTGTGAGCTGGCCAGAAGGCGAAGTGCCACTTGTACGTATTGAGAGTATTTTCCCCCCCGCCTGATCACGGTGATGCCATCGATAATCTCATCACTCTTTGAGCCGGAGTACCGTGCACTGAAAAGGGTGACCTCGTGATTCCTTGCCAACCTCTTGCCTATCTCGTGGACTGTACTTCTCGGCTCCACCGGCTTCTGGGTGAGTGATGTCCCTCCAGTTCAGAATCAGTATTCTCAAGCCGTTGTCACACTCTTCCTCATGCCTCAGCACATTACCTGATGCAATAAAAATATTGAACGATTGCCCGAGGGCATATGTGATCCATTCGATATTTTGTCAGCTCTACCCATCTATTTACCCCCTGGGCGGTTTACATCGGAAGGAGCCTCTTTTAAGCTTATACTTTTTTTCCTCTCGCTCAAATACTAATGAAATGATGATTATTGCGGCAATGCCGAATATTACACCGAAGGCCAGGAGGCCTAGACCATTGAAATCCACCTTGGCTCGGTCCTCCAACACAAGGGTGGAGTTGCCCCCCTGGCTCGACACTAACAGACCGGTAGTAGTAAAATAAATGGGGATCGTCGTCAGCTTTACTCCAGCCGTCTGTGTGTTCAGTGCCGTACCATAGTAGACCTCGGGGACCTCACGCAAGGTCCAGCCCGAACCTGAGAATGAGAGCACATAAGTGTTAGCGTACCCGTTGGAACTTGCGCTCTCCTCGGTGTTCGATAGGCCCCCATCCACGACCAGGGGGCCATCGGATAATATCAAGGTCACATTCTTATCGACCATCTTCTGAACGGTAAGGTTGTCGAACCAGGTGGTGGCGCGTCCCTCCCTCGTATCATTGACCCATCCCGCATTCAGCACCACTCGGATATTCGTTGTATCCTGGGGAATCTGCACCAAGTTCGAGAATGAAGTCCAATTTTCGCTCCCATCCTTTCCGTGCATCAGCTCAGCTAGCCTGTAGACCTGCCCATTCTCTCTTATCCCGTCAATGGCCACATGCGATTGTTTCGTATTATTCCATTTCATCTGGATACTAATTAGGCATTGTTCTCCCTTCGTTACTGCTATGGGGCCACCCACAACATTGCTCCAATAGCCCTCTTGGGACGTTGAGGTGGTAAGGTTTAATGAATAATTACCATTCGTTTTTTCCGTGACATCCAGTCTCCCCCAAAAGTCCAGTGTGGGTGAACCGACGGAAGATACCCCAGGGCTGAAGAGCCATTGTAGATTTTCGAATTGTTCCTCGAATACTGTGGTCAATGAATCGTTGAATATCACTAATGCCTCGCCCTTGGTCAGTGTGACCCGCTCACCAGTCTTGTTGATTGATAACGGAGTAGCCTGATCCAGAAGAATGGTCTGATCGCCATCACCCAATATTGAAACGTTATATTGACCATACTCCTTGAGCACACTAAATGAGGATCTACTCGTATCGTCCCTCCCATCCCATTCAAAACGATTCGGATCGAGATTATACAACACCGTCCGATTCTCAAGGAAGTTACCACTATCTTGCTGGACTCTCTCCCATTTGTCAACTGGGATTGCCAGGATCAGGTTAACGGCGTTCGTTCCCTGGATGTTGGTCAGTTCAAATGTGGTTTTTCCATCTAAATCGATGGGGCCCAAGTTGGTCCAAAGGAACTCAGAGCTCTCGTTCGCCCACTTCGTCTGTAAATCGTATGACCGATCGTTGATGTCGATATGTATCTCCCCCCCTCAGGACTATACATGGATCTGGCCAGAATCACGTATTCGTTCGGTTCGAAGGATTGAGAATATGTGATCATGTCCTTCGCCCCCATTGTGTATGCGTACCCATAATCTGGAAGATATGAGAACGACCACTCATAGTTCGGTACCTCCTGCAGTATCGGGGACCATCTGCCGCCAATCCTGTCTTGGATATAACCGGGTGACCAGTTGTCGCTGGGGCCCCATGCTTTTATGACCCAGGAGGCAGGGTTCAAGATAGTGCCCTGTGATTGAAGGATGGCCAGGGACGCTTCGAGGTCCTCCATCGTTTTGTGGGGGCCAACCAGCAGGGGCCAGTTGGGTAATTGATCTAGCGATTCCAATGAGAAATACGAATCCAATGTTACAGGGAGGAACGTGTTGTTGGTCTGCGAGCTCAAGTACGGATAGGTCCTCCTAAAGTCCTCAAGCCCACCAAGAATGAAAAGCCCAGATTGCCCCGATGATGGTTGATCGAGTAGCTGGAATGCCGTAATCTTTCCTTTTACTGCCACTTCAATAAATTGAGAAGAGTTGCTCAGCCCGTTCCTAATCTCCCGATACGAGGGCGTAGAGACCATCTCCTTTCCGAACTCCATTGCATAATAAGAATCGATCGCGTACCCATCCACCACGACATATTTGATCCCCAATCCTTGTAGGATTTCCCATAGGAACGAGTAATCTCCTTCTTGGATCATTGGACTATAAAGAGCGTCCACGGTATAATGGACGATATATTGCACTGTACCCCCCTCAATATTCTGCAGAGTGTACATGTTTGGTAGCCCTTCATTCACGGGTTGGATGACGAGGATCTTATCCACTGTAGGATTCTTGTTGATCTCAGCTATCACATTAGACAGGTCTACTGATTCCTGGGTCATCTCGAAGGTTAAGCCCCCATAGAATTGAAGGCCATTCCCTCTCCCGACCTGAGGGACCGTCCAGACGAGAACACTTGATAGAACTAAGGCGAGCACAACCAGGATGCAGACCGCCTTTGGTTGAGATAGCGCCTTCAGATTCCACTTTCTTTCTCCGACCATTGTGATGAATCGACCTAAACATATGCTGATGAGCGGTATAAGACTTAGGAGTATGACCAGATTGGCAAATCGGGTCTTACGGAACATCAACAACAGTGCTGATAATATTGGGGAATTCCGAACAGCATCTGAGGACACCAAAGAATCGATAATGATTGGGATTTTTTGTCCGGGCATTATCGAGAACAAAGCGATCGAAAGCACCATGAAGACAATAATTGTGACCGCCCTCGCATGGTCGTTTCTCTCCTTTATGAATGATAGGGAATATATTATCAGGAATATTAGAAGACTAGCGGCCAGCAACTGTCATCAGCGGAAGCAGGTCGCCAAATTGCGTTGAATAAATGAAATAATCGCGATAGGTCCCCTCGTAGCTCATCCCTGCTAAATAGTTTGCCGGATTGGCGTAGACGAAATTTGGTATGAAAGCATCTGGATTCAGAGTCGCAACCACTCCGGATGATGACCTTATTCCAGATTCGTTAGCCGATATGCCTGGAAGGCGATATATGGCTTCGACGCCCAATCCTAATAAGGCGAAGACTACGAAGGTCGCATTGACCTTTACGGCCCTCCCCCAGTTAGCTGTTTTTGCCAAGACCTCGGGGATGGTGATAATCATCAGGGAGATAGGTATAAGGAACAATGCAGAGCGAGGGTCGGCCATGGTCAAAACGGATAAGCTAAGGCCACTCAAGACCGCAAATCGAAGGGAGTTCCTTCGGAGGGCGAGGAGCAGGAGCAGAATGACCAGCGGCGAGAAGGCCCTCACTAGCACCAGGGTCGGGAAGTTGTCCCCGAACGCATTCCAGGGGAACATCATGTATGCGATGCTCGCGAGCAGGGGGACGAGGAGGTCGAACCGATATCGGTCCGGTCGTTTACCCGTGTAGTATTGTTTTGCGAGGACAGTAGGCAAAGAACCCCCCCAACACATGGTAGAAGACCATCAAGAGGCCTATTGCCAGCGGCGATGGTATCCGCAGCCAATCGATGGCCACTAGTGGAAAGTAGTGGAACCTCTCGATCTCGTTGAACGGTAGCGAATAGTAGGAGAAGTCGCCGATACCGATGTTGCCGACCAGCAGCCCCAGGATGTTTCTCCCTTCGACTAACCCTATGATTATCAGGACGATGATAACCAATAGATACTCACGAGCTCGGGGTCTGCTTTCCAAATACTTAATCCGCATTTCGGTTCTCCGGATCCATCCTCATCCGACGTCCTTCATTAGCTCCGTCCCACTCCTGAATAATCCGCACATATTTGGAATATGGGGCAGGGTTGCTTCTTACGGTCTCGCGGGCCTGGACGGACAAAACACCTGCGTCTATGGAGATCAGCTGTTTCACCGCCTTGACATAATCGGCGATCTCTCCGCTCGATATGATCTCTACGGCTGGTGAGGCCGGCTGTTCCACCTTAGACTCCTTTGAGGCCACCACCGGGGTGCCTGATGCTAGGGCCTCCAAGATGGCGATGGGGTGCCCTTCGTATCTGGAGGGATGGAGTAGGAGCGAGGCGGCGTTGTATAGATACGGCAGGTCCTCCTCCTTTACCCTCCCTAGCGCCTTGACCGAACCGACCTGGGCATAGTTGGGCAACTGCTCAGTGGTCAGACCCGCGACCAGAAGGGTTGCGGGTACTCCCCCCTTCCTAAGTTCTTCGCAAACCGCTACTGCAGTCTGCAAGCCCTTTCGAACATGTTCTTTGCCGATGTACAGCAGATAAGGTGCATCCATTTCCAAATGGAGCCTTTCTCTAGCGGTTACCTTGTTCCGGGGTGTGAACTTGACCGTATCCGCCTGGTTATGGATGACTGTGAATCCTTTTTCGATCCACCCCATATAGGTCGATCAGCTCCTCGCCGACCCCCTTGGAGACCACGACCACCACGTCCGCAGTCAGGGCGGCGATACCTTCTGCCAGGCCAACGGTGGGCCGGTAAAGGCCCGCGAGCACCTTTCTCCAACCGCTTAGCTGTTCCTGGTAGCTTTTTATCATGTTCCACGAGACGCCATGGAACGTCTGGATGAACAAAGTGTTCTTTTTCCGGCGGAATAGGCGGTGCAAGAGCCCATAACCAAACCCCGCCTCGGCATGAGCGTTCACCACATGGAACCGTCCAGCGCATACGTCCATCCCTGCCACTGCCCCGTAGACGATCGGGTTCACGAGCTTAGGCCGCATGCCTCGATATTCGACTGAGGTCCAGCCATTCTGGCACTTCTTCCCCCTACCATAGTAAGTGGCCAGGATATCGAACTCATGATGGCTCTCCAGTTCCCGAAGGACCCCTAGGACCACCGACTCAACCCCGCCAGGGCTACAGGGGTCCTGTTTAGATATGACACAAATCCGTTTCTTGTCGGTAGCCATTCTTTTCATCAACCATGGGTTCGCCGGTTAGGCCGTTTTTTAATACTTATGGGGGACCGAGGACAGTTTAGTGAGGAACATCTGAACAATAAATGTTTGCTGTCCTGAAACTGTGTTGAATAAGTGAGCGCAAAGGCGCGCGTCAGCGGTTTTATCAGCTCTGGGTTAGCAGAGCTGATTTGGCAAAAACATGACGCGCGATTCTTCATTGGACGAAGTGATAAAAAGAGATTGGGGACGAATAAACGAGCAATACGTTCGTCGCGGCGAGATCGCCGCCGACCTCTCCTGGCTCGGCTCGTGGAACGACGAGCTCGAGGCGATGAACGCGAACAAGAACGGTCGACCGTATCGTTTTCCTCGCTCGTTGGTCAAGTTCGTTCGTCTGCTTCGAGACGTGTGGCATCTCGGGCTCAGGCAAGCGGAAGGCTTGTTGAGAGCGTTATCGGACGCTCTCGAGTTCGAAGTGCCGGACTATACTACGCTCTGGCATAGGCTGGTCAAAGACGAGGCGGACGAGGTCGTGCCGCCTCGTCGCCAGGCGACGCTGGCGATCGACAGCACCGGCCTCGCTGTCACGCAGCGAGGCGAGTGGTTGAGGGACAAGTGGCACATCTGTCGTGGCTTCGTGAAAGCGCACGTCGCCGTGGACGTCGCTACAGCAACGGTCGCTGCCGTCATGGTCTCGGACGATCACGGATATGACGCTCACTTTCTCGTCCCCCTGGTTCGCCAGGCGCAGCGGCGCCTGGAGGTCGTCCGCGTGCTCGCGGACGCCGCGTACGATACGAGGGAGAACTTCGAGTTCTTGCGCAGCGAGGGCATCGAGGCGGGCATCAACATGAGGAAGAACGCCAATCAGAAATTGCGAGGTGACACGTACGCGAGACCGCTCGCGGTGCGCGAGCGACGACAGTCTCGGCAAGGAAAGCTGGATACAACGATACGAGTACAATATGCGCTGGAAGGTCGAGGTCATGTTCTCAGCGGTGAAGCGCGTACTGGGCAAGGCACTGCGCTCGCGGCGCAGCGACTTAATGCTGTGCTAGGCGCAGCGCAAGTTCATCGTCTACAACCGGTTGGCCATGGCGTAAGGCTATTCAACACAGTTAAACCGATAGAAAGATTTAAGGCACCCCTCCCATTTAACAGCATTCAGCAATATTAGACAGAGCGACAGGTGGGATGAAATGGGGATCAATCCCTCGATTACAGTACCGTCAGAACTCAAAAGCAAGTAATGAATGTGCTTTCCCACTCAACCCCCTATATATTTTAAGGGCAATATAGTTGCCAGTAGACTGTGTGAAAGTGGAAACCGTTTTTATGAGTAAAGGTGAACAGCATGGAGCTAAGCATAGTAATCCCAGCGTGCAATGAAGAGAAGCGTATTCGGGATACTCTGCTCACCTATGCGAAGTTCTTTAGAGAATCTGGCAGTCCCTATGAAATTATTGTAGAGATGGATGGTTGTGTGGACAGGACCGCCGAGGTGGTCAGGAAGGCCAGCTCGGTATATCCAGAAATTAGAGCGTTGGAATACTCAGAAAAGCTCGGCAAGGGCGGCGGGTTGATTAAAGGGATTACAGTGCGCCAAAGGTGAATATGTCGGGTTCGTGGATGCGGATGGCTCCACTGAACCATCTGAGCTGATGAAGCTCCTGGACAAGTGAAGTAGGGTGCGGACTGTGCGATAGGGTCACGCCACATGAAGGGCTCCATCGTCCTCAATCAATCCGGGCTCGGAAGGTCCTGAGCAAATGCTTCAATCTTATGGTCAGGACATTTTCGCCATGCCATATCATGACACCCAGTGCGGTGCCAAGATGTATCGTTCATCTGCTTTGCCCAGGCTCCTTTCCGAGATCCATGTTAACGGCTTCATCTTCGACGTCGTCTTGTTTATCTAACAAAGAAGAACGGTTTTACGGTCGTGGAGGTCCCGATCAGATGGGAGGACAAGGCTGGCTCGAAAGTGAGCGTGCTCTTCACCACCTGGACATGTTGAACTCCATCATCAGGCTCCGGCTCCACTTCAGTCCTTTGCGCCGTTGGATTTCCCCACATCAAAGAAGCATACAGTGGCCAACGACACAGCCAGTCAACCCCGATGATGAGGGGACGGGAATTTTTCTATAACCCATTGAATTCTATCAATGAAGCGATCATTCGGGTCAATGCAATCTTGTGGGCCATTGCTGAGCCCCGCGGCCCAAATCTTACGACGTTGCTAATACCAGATGTACGATCTGGTTGAAGACCTTATGGGAAGCCGCCCGAATATGAGAATTGGCCGCGGTCCTATCAGTCAATGCGTCGGATGAAGAACTCTAGGCCTGAGTGGCCCTATCGGCCAGAGCTTGCACGGAGAAGTTTGCCGCTTGGGCCGGACCCTGCTTCACCGTTTTTTAGGAGCATCGATGAGGGCCCTCAGCAGGTCTTCGGCCATCTCGTCCTCCCCATGGGATCGAAGCGTGTACTGGGCCACTTCCTCTAGAACCATTGCCCCTTCAAGGGCCAGGACAGGGATACCATGTGCCTGGGCCTCCAGTAGATGGGAAGCTAAAACCCTCTTGCAGACTAGGGAAGGCATAAGTCGAACGAGTTGTAGGTATCTGCAAGCCTTCTTCAGGCACCAGTCCCTTGAACTCGACAGCCGGTCCAAATACCCAGTTCCTTGGCCAGGTGCTTTAAGCTGGCTTCGTCGGGGCCTTCCCCGCACAGCACCAGACGGGGGCCGTTGCCTGCTCTCCTCCCTTGCCTGGGCAAAGGCACTGAATGAGCATCTCAACGTTCTTGCGCTTCTTAAGCACCCCGATGTAGCCTACGACATTTCCTCTGGTAATGCTTCGGATATGGGCGGAAACCGGATGCAACGGCCTGAGGGACCACATGATAATCGGGAACGTCATAGGCTTCCCGACCTCCTTTCGTGTCTGTTCGGGTATGCAGATGAAGTGATCGGCATATTCAGTGCTAACTTTATACCGATGTTATAGAACCGACAGAACAGGGCCTCCGAGGGAGAGCCCAGCGAGGGTTTGTCGACATGGTGGGAGGTGATCATCTTCTACCCATTAAGAAAGGGAATGGGAAGCGCCTGCGAGTCGGTGAGGGCATTATGGACGATAGGGGATCCATACGACCAATGGTCAGCTTCAGTGCGGGCAATGCAGGGTCATAACAGAGGGGGCTGACCAACGAGCCGGAAGGTAGACATTGAAGCGGGGACCGTTGGTTCGGTAGCCGGACGTCCACGCCTTTCGCCTGGAGCCCCGACGATGTGTTCGGGGCATACCTCTCGAAACCATTGGTCGGACTATTGTCCAGTTGTCTGGTGAGCAGGGTCACTTGCATATGAAACCATCCATTGTCATGAGGGCGTGACTTAATCCTATTCGGTAAACTATTTCTTCGGGCGCCCATATCGTAGCTAATATCTGCCGGATGCGCGGCGAGATCACAATGGCACGATAGCTGTGGCCACGACCAATGTGATAAGCAAAGATGATAATATTGAACCATAGACATCCTGCCCTTGGAACCAGTAGGTGATCGTGTGCTCGCCGGTTCTGGCACATAGAAGGCGTTGACCATCGAATCCGTCTGAACATGGTCCAGCTCCTTTCCGCCCATCGTGCCGACCACAGAGGATGGTAGCTATTCGATAGTTGTATCCAGGTCGGGCCGTCGGAAATAACATGGACACGGTATTCGACATTGCTCACCTTTTCATAGGTAACTTGGGCGGAGCTTGAGGGGGAAGCCGGGGAGGAAAGGGATAGGGTCAGGGCATACAGGCCAGGGCCGCCACTTTCGACCACATGGTGTCCCCTGGTTAAGTCACCGACCACATAAATAGCTCCATTGTCCGTCACGGTCTGAGGGGCGAAGCCGTCCCGTCGACCTTCAGACACATCTTCCATTCCCGCCCCTGCCACTCGTGACATGTATGCCCCATTCAAGGGGACATTGATGCCAATCTAGTCCGATCGGGACCCTGGCTGCATTGTCAATTCGGTCGATGGCTAGTCCGGCCTCCCCCGGCGACAATCCTGAACTGGACACGGTCCATGCCCTCGGGAAGGGTGAAGTTTAGGGCCTGTTCGACATATCCTTGGCCGGGGCCTGCCACAATGCTCTCGGTTCTTATCAGGGCCATGGCGTCCCCATTCCCAGCCCATACCTCGACCTTCCCAGGGGTCATCGAAATGCCCGGATCATTGACCGAGATATGGCTGAATAAGAGGTGCCAGGTGTTAGTCCTCGGACCGCCTTCGTGCTCACATGCCCACCAGAACCGAATACTGGCATAGATTCCCGCCAAGGCACCCACGTCGGCCTTCACCACTGCGCCGGGGAGGTCCACTGCCGACAAGGTCAGAGTTGCCCCCTATGCCCCGGCCTTCGCCTCCCCATCCAAGTGGAGATATGTCCCCTGCATCCCATAGGGAGGAGAGTGTGCCTGACACAAGGAAGCAGACTTTGTCCTTATGCTCCTCGAGCATCGCGCCGATGCGGTCCTCCCTAGATTGCACCTCGGCCTGGGGAGCGATGATCATCCGTCCGATACTGGTGCTGCCGTTGCCGTCATTGCTGATGACCACAGTGTGCTCCGACGCCCCCAAGGATATTTTCAATATTAAGCCAGCTCTGGCGTAGAGGAGGGCGAGTAGGGGTCGAACTTCGGCCACCATCTCGCCATCAATGCTAATAGTAAATCTGCCGGTGTCGGGACCATTGATCACTTGGAGCATCAGGCCGTATATTCCTCCCTCCAGCTCACGCGTTTCGAAGCTCAGGTCGTTCTTACCAGAGGTATCAGCGGTCAGGCCAGTGGCGACCCCATTGGAGTAGTTGGTGTCCAGATCTCACCCACGTCCCACTGGAATCGATGGTGTGGGTGTTCGCAAGATTACCGAGATCAATCGTCTGCCCGCCTTCCCATGCTATACCACTGGCCATGTCGAGGAGGTCAACATCGTAGACGATGATGAGCCCAGCTCGATCCATATATGCTTCCATCTCCGACCAGGTGGATATTTGACCTGAGAGAACCGTTCCCTCGTTAGTTAGGTTGACCAGGCCAAGACCCATCAGTGCTGGAAGAACAACCCGACCCCTCCCGAGATCAGGCACACATTGTCCAGAGCGTGCACCTGGGGCTCCCACATCTGGTTCTCGAATATCGCTGCGCCTCTATCGAAGACCTGCATCTTGACCAGGCCATCCAAGGAGGAGAAGAGGGCCACCTCCGAAGGTTCGGACTGGACCTGGGCTACGATATAGCGCACGTTCGCGGCCCCTCCCAGCATCTGAGGGATGTTCAAGTACCCGAAATCGCGGTCGCTTAAAGTATAGCCCAAGAAGGACCAGTAGTCTTGGGTTTCTACTCCATAAGCATATGGTTTATCGGATAATAGTGAACTGTACATGCCCACGTCCAAGAGTCATGGCCGATGGGTATCCCTCGGCGGTGGTCTGATTGGCGGTGTAGTATATGCTCTGGAATGGTAGATTGAGCACCCTGAAGTCGCCTTCTTGCGTTCTGAGCCATAAGATATGGTTCGGCATATGGGTAGGAAGATCGAAGGCTTGCGGAGCGTCGTCCAAGAAGATGGCCGAAGAAGGCAGAACCATGGCAAGAACGATTAGCGCGGCAATAATCCGCTCATTGGAGAGCGCTTTCACAAGTGGCTGCAATATCTTACCGCAACTTTCGGCAGGCCGGCACGCACTTCGTCCATATGGGCCATGACCATGGCGATGAGGAGGGCGAAAGCAAAGCCAGTAAGCAGATCGAACCGGGAGTAGGCCCGGATGGAGTCCATCAGCGGCACATTGGCAAAGGCTAGGGTGAATAACTCCCTGTTGGGGGGGTTCGGACCGGCGGCAACGACCACGAAGATCAGGGCGGGGATGAGCAGGGAGAGCACGAGGGGCCTTTGGCTCTTCAGTTTCAACGAGAAGAGCGCAAAGACGGGGATCAATACCGCCACGGCCAGCCCGACGGGCCATAAAAAGGCCGGGTAGGTCCACTGGCCCCCGCCCGTTCCGAAGATGTAAGTATTCTCTGATGAAGCCAGCACCAGGGAGTGGTATAAGGAATAACTGCTGGCCTTCTCAGCTTCCTGGATCACGTAGTGAACGTCGAGGGTCGACCCACCGACCCCGCCGAATTTTATAAGCACGAGAGGCAGGACCACGAGGAGCGTACAGATGACACCCGCACCAAGGATCTGTAGACGCCCCCTCAGGTTCCTGGGCCGGTGAAAATACGCATAGAACAGGGCGAACAGAACAAGGAAAACGCCAGTTATCAGGATAGTGTGAGGAGCGCCGATGGTCCCATATGCCAGGGCCACGGCCGGGAGTGCCACCACGCTCCATTTTCCTGTACCGTCCATCGTCCGATATAGGAGAAGGAACAGCAGGGGGAAGAGCGCATAGCCGAGGATAAAAAAATGATGTACCTCAGTGATCTGGGAGAGGAACACCTGGTTGAGGGAATAGACCAGGCCGGCCAGGAGCGAACCCATGAAGCTTCCGGTGATGCTCTTGGCACACAGATACATGAGTAAGCCGGCCATAAAGAAGGCAATGACAATCATCGCTTTCCACAATAGGGAAGGGCTTATGCCTAGGACCCCCATGCCCACATAGTACAGGGTGCTCAACGTCGGAGAGGGATAGTTCGTGTGCCCAAGCGCTGTGATCTCCCTCCAGGCTGAAAAGTAGGAGGAATCGACCCTCATCATCTCCAGGTCAGCCAGGGGCCCCATGCCATCCGAGCCAGCCAGGTAGTTACCGTCGAGATAGCGCCAGAATATAGCCACGGTTAGCATGGCAAAGAGGAGGGCTGCGATGAGGGTCTGTCTTCGATCTCAGTACCCCCAATGGCTCACCTCCCAAACCATGCTATCCGGGCGTAGGGACATATGATATAGAATCGTTGCCTCAGTATATACTTATTTAAAAAATGTAATATGTGCACCGTCCTAGGAAGATATCTCACCAACTGGCCCCCCTAATAAAAGCCTCGTGTTCTTGCCCGAGAGAATAACCACGGATGTGGGAGGATGCGCTATTTTTTGTACGCCCAGATAGTGTCAGACACACCAACCCAGTTGGTGAAACTGGATTGCGAGTCGATGGGGTGAAGAATGCGAACCGACCGAACCCCTGAATCTGGACCCATTGTGGTCCATTAGATTACGGCCCTGAGGTTCGGCCCCTGTGTAACATTTCAAGAAGTGGATTCGCGCTCCAGCAAATCGGCATATCAATGAGAGGAGCTGTTAGATTCTAAAGTGGGTATTCTTCATAAGACAATGGGCCTACTCTATCCAGTCATTCAGCTCAGGCTGATGTTCAGCCCGTTCAGCTTCCTAGTAAAAAGGCCCAAGTACGACACCTATAAAATGGACCGCCCGTCCTTGAGATCGTTCTTCGAGGGCAAGATTTTTGGAGTAGACCGTGCAATCAGTAGGGTGTTGGCGGTAAGCCTGGCAGATAAATAATAGACAGAAATTCATAAATACGCTCAAAAGGTTCACATGGAGTGCTCATGTCATTGGGAGAAGGGCCTGAACCCGCTTTTACCATTATTCTGCCGACCCTGAACGAGGGAGAGAACATAGAGGGCATGGTCGAGTCCCTCACCTCCCTTTATCCCAAAGCCCACATCCTGGTGATGGATGATAACTCTAAGGATGGAACAGCCGAGAAGGCCCGGAGATATTGCAACCCACCCTATAATGTAGAGGCTGTGGTCAGGGATCCCCTGGACAAAGGCCTTACAGCCAGTGTCATCGATGGGATCATGTGCGCTAGAACGGAATACTTCATTGTCCTCGACGCCGACTTCCAGCATCCGCCAGAGGCCATTGCCGGAGTGATGGCCTCGTTGAAGGACGGTAATGATCTCACCATAGGCGTACGGGAAGACAAAATGAACCTGATGTTCTTCCGTAAACTTGCGTCAGGGGGAGCTCACGGCCTGGCCAAGGCCTATTTGAACATCAAGCGTCAACCTACTTCGAAGGACACAATGAGTGGATTTTTCGGAGGCCGTACCGATGATCTTCCAGAAGGTCATTGCCAAGGACGGTGCGAAGTTCGAGCGGAAGGGTTTTAAGGTCCTGTTCGACCTCCTGAAGTTCGCGCCCCGGGACATCAAGGTCGGGGAAAGCCTGTTCACCTTCAACGCCCGGAGGGGAGGGGAGTCGAAGCTCAACTCTCGGATCATCCTATCCATTTTGAGACAGTGCGGCGTGGGCGGTAAGATCGCGGCCGCCACGGCGACATTCTTCCTTATGACCTCGATAGGCAGGTTCTCGGCCGCGGTCATTTTCGGTCTGCTTTCGACCTTCGCGTTCATATCCCTGGCGGGAGGGGATGCCTGGTCCAATCTTTTCAACGACTATACCTTTCTATCACTCATCCTTGCGCTGATGTACATGGTGATGGCCAGCGAGATGATAATGAAATGGCGCGGGGAGAGCATAATCCGCGGCCTTTCCCTCATCACGGTGGCATTTAGCGCCTATCTCATCAATCTGGCCATATTCTACTGGTTAGCGGCGATCCTCCCGGAGATGCTGATGATAGCCAGCCTCCTGGGATTGACGATAGCCTTCAGCTTTGACACGGCCCTGGGTTTCAAGAACAATAGATATGCAGCGGCCCAATGACGGGGCCAGGGCGCCTACGGGCCGCGCCAAGAAGGACGTTAAGAGGTGTGCAGTTGCTGCTCTGACACCCGTGCCCGTATATAGTCGACCAGGGAGGCCGGGTGTTCACTGGCAGCTGGCCTCCTCTCCCTGGCCCGCTCGACGGCTGCGGGTATGTCAGCCTCGTTCTCTATCAACACGGCAAGACTGGCCTCTGCCAAGGCCTTGGATAGTTCCAGTTGTTGATCGTCCACGTGCTCGTCGAACTTACCCAATCGTGGCATCAGGACCAGTGGTTTTTTCATAGAGAGCGCGGTGATGGCCGTTCCCGCCCCCCCATGGGCCACGATCACGTCGGCCTCTTCGTAGAAGCGGTCCATCTCCTCATCGGTCTCCACGAACCGGAACCATTTGGCGTAGAGCGGCTCGTATTTGGAGAATCCGACCTGGATGATCACGCTCTCCTGATGGTCCCGGGCGTAAGCGTCCATGGACCGGACCAAACGGTCGAACTGTTGGAAGTGCGTTCCCACGGTGACGAAAATCATATTACTGCACCCTCATACCTTGCCTTGTTCCCATATACTTCCTTCAGTTGGGGCCACTGGACCAGGAACTCATCGGCGAATCTATAGACCAGCCGGCCCGTGCCCGAGGTGGTCTTGACCTTAGACCAGCTCTCGATATAGGTGGTCGGTATGCCGAAGGCTTTCGCCAACAGGAATGAGGGCACCGCCACGGCGTCGCCCGTGCTGAACATCATGTCCGGCCTCTCCTTCAACAGGACCCGTAGGAGGGAGGGGAACGCCTTCACGAAACTTATGGGGCTGGCCCCCACGTCCCCTACCAGGTACTTGCGGTAGGTCAACCCCATGGTCCTCTTGTGCTTGTGAGTGATAAAGAAAACTGTCATGACCTTCAAAGGCCCTCATCAACTGGAGCATCTCAGTAAGATGCCCTCCGGGCGAGCACACTAATGCGATCTTCACGTCGTTCAGCTCTTGCAAGCCAACGGAAGGTCTGGGAACTATTATAGATTTGGTGACCACGGACCCAATGGACAGGGGCGTTCGAGCATCTAGATGCGATAGGGATTCCCATTATGGGCGAGGGGTTGGACCAAGTCCTTGCTCTCATCCCAACAATCCTATCATCAAAATGGCCGAAGGGGGTATGAACGGAGAATGCTTAGGTCGATATCTCCCTTTCATAACGTATCTTTATTACTGTCAACTTGTGATTGAAGGGGGATGACGCAACAATTCGAGGTTTATGTCCAGAACAAGCCTGGGGACGTTGCCTGGATCGCCGAGGTGTTATCGAAGAACTCGGTCAACATCCGCGGCATTTCGACCGACCTTGGATCGATCAGGCCGATGATCCGTGTGATCACCGATGATGAGGTCAGCGCTCGCAGCGCACTGAAGATGGCTAAACTGGAGTTCTCCGAACGAGAGATAGAGGTCATCAGCCTGGCCGACCGGCCTGGGGAGCTGGCCAAGATCGCCAGGACCCTATCGAAGTCGGGCATAAACATCGAGTCGTTATACATCCTGGGCAACAGTGGCCGGACGGTGGAAGAAATAGCCCTGGGGGTCGACAATGTCACCAGAGCCAGGGAGGTCCTCCAGAAGTTCAAGTCCTAGGTCGGAACTCCTTACCGTTCGAGAAGGAGCTGATGAGTATTGATACAGGATTAGCGCATCGCTCATCGCTGTGACGATGGTAGGCATCTCTCCCAGGATGAGCACCGCGAATATCATGGCAAAGACGATCTCCAGCAAAGGATGATCGAGGGGGCACTAGGAAGGGTCGAGACAAAGTCTCTATACTGACATTAGAGGGCCGTATTATCGTCCCCATAGTGCTAAGCGGCAAGTATGCCGACCTTGATCTGAGCAAGCTAAGAGGTGAGTGCGACCTGTTGTACCGAAAAAGAGAGTTCTACCTCAACGTGAGCTACGAGGTGCTAGAGGAACCACAATATGCGACGAACGACCACATCGGCGTGGACCTCGGTCGGAATAACATCGCCTCCACTTCGGATGGCGAGTTCTTTTGCGGTGATGCTTGTGAAGCGACTAAGATGAAGTATGTCGGATTGAGAAGGAAGTACCAGTCGGTCGGCACGAAGTCGGCGCACAAGCATCGCTCCAAGACAGATAGACGAGGATCCGACCTCAAAAAGAACGCAAATCACAAAATAAGCAAGGAATTAGTATCACAGTCCAAAGGCACGGGGCGAGGTATTGCGTTGGAGGGACTGTCGCACATTCCTCGTCTACGCACGGCTGCGAAGGACCATAACGACGCCGGTTCCAAGTGGGCGTTTAGACAGCTTCGTTCACTCATCGAGTACAAGGCGAAGTTGTCCGGAGTCCCAGTCATCCTCGTCAATCCCGCATACACGAGCCAGAAGTGCTCAGTATGCGGTTTCGTTCACGAGGAGAATCGATTATCACAGTCATCGTTCGTGTGTCAACGATGCAGTCATTCGGAGCATGCTGATACCAACGCATCGAAGAACATAAGGGACATGGCAAGGGCTGCTGTCAACCAGCCTATGGTCGTCCGTCATGCCACCGAGGCATGAAGTTGGAACGGCAAGCCCACGAACTCATTCGTGGGTCGTTGACTCCATCGTCCTGTTCTCCAGGGACGCTGGCCCCTCCAGGCGCACCCCGTCACCGAGGACCGTGTTGACCAACGATACCCCCGGGCCGATGAGACAGCCCTTACCGAGCAGGCTTCCCTCGATGGTGCAGCCATCCCCCAGGACGCAGTCGTCCATCAGGAACGAGTCGGAGATTATCGTCTCACTACCGATGCCCACATTATCACCGATGGCACAGCTCGTGAGCAGCGTCTCCGCGCCGATGACCGCTCCCGTCCCTATATAGGCCGGCCCCCTGATCTCGCAACCATTGGCCTCAAAGGTGGTGGCCACGATCCGCCCCGAGCATTCCGCTCCCGGGACCTCCAGCGGCCGGCCCTTGCGGTCGGCCATCTTGAGATTGGCATCCAGCAGGTCCCTGGGCCGTCCGATGTCCTTCCACAGGCCAGAGAGGGCCGCGCCAAACAATCGTTCCCCCCGTTCTAAAAGTTTGGGAAAGAGCTGCTTTGAGAAGTCATACTTCTCCCCGGCCGGGATGTCCTCAAGGGCCCGGGCCTCGAGCACATAGATGCCCGCATTGATGAGGTTGGAGAACACCTCCTCGGTCTTGGGCTTCTCCTTGAACCGGACGATGCGGCCATCGTCGTCCAGACCAACGATACCGAACTCCTCCGGTCTTTCCACGGTGGTCAGGGCCATGGTCGCCAAGGCCTCCTTTTCATGATGCAGCGCTACAAGGGAACGCAGGTCCACGTCTGCCAGCACATCTCCACTCACCACGACGATGGTGCCGGCGAGGTCCTTATGGAGCAGCTTGACCGCTCCGGCCGTCCCGGCCGGCTTGTCCTCGAAAGCGAACCTGAGGTCAAGGCCGAACTGTTCGCCGCCCCCGAGAAAGTCTACCATGTCCTGTGAGCGGTAGCCACAGGTGAGAAATGCCGTTCCCACCCCGGCGTCCGCCAGCGAGCGGATGACATATTCTACACAAGGTTTTCCTAGAACGGGAAGGAGGGGCTTGGGCCGGGTGTTGGTCAAAGGTCGCAGCCTGGTCCCTTCCCCGCCGGCCAGGATGACCGCGGTGATCCCATCGCTCATATCCGGGACCTCCGTCCGGTCGTGCTGGGTGATGGGGACGTTATCGTGAACAATCAGATTATGTCGGGCCATGTCAGTGTTAGATGGAGGTGGCAATATATTCGTTTTTCTCGACCGCTCATTCCGAGAGGCGAAAACATGTTATCGTCCTTCTTCGCCCCGATCGCCTCGGCCACCGGGCGGCATTTCGCCCTCATGAGGTAGACGATCGGCCGGAACCGTGAATCGGACAGCGACTCGAAGTTGGCCATGCCCTTCGAGACTATGAGGTCCGCCTCCTCCAGCTCCCTGCGCAGGCGATCCCCCAGGCCCTTTTCGTTGACACCGACCGCGAACATCCCGGTGGTCAGGACCTCATCGAACTCCTTGTCCACACCAGACCGGCGGGCGTCCTCCATGGTGACATCGGTAAGGATCGGCTCGCCTTTCACTACACCGATGACCTTGGGGCCCAGGGTCCGAATCTCCCTGATCAGCAGGGCGTCCAGCACGTCCTCGCCACAGTTGTCCATCAGATACACGACCTTCTTGGCGCTGACGAGCCTCTGACGGACCTGAGATAGGTCGTTCACGTCCAATCCCTGCCGTACGATGGCGTCGAACTGCCGCAACAGCGCGGTCGGATCGTCCAGGCCGGCGATGCCAAAGTCCATGACGTTGCCAGCAATGGCTGCCAACGCCGCCGCCTCCAGACGGTTGGTCGACGTTTCCACCAAGCATTGGGCACGAGGGAAGATCTCCCGGGCGATCTCCTGGCTCTTTATCTTCAGGTCCAAATAAGGGTCGGCACAGCCCATGACCTGGTAGGCGCGCTGATGGACGCGGGTGGCGACCTCGGCCGAGTTGGCTCCCGGTTCGAAGCCTTCCTTGAGCACCTTGAGCGCGTCCTTCATTGCCGCCCCGCTCTTGCGCGGGTTGCACAGCTCGACCTCGAACAGCACGCGACCCAGCAAACAGGGGACGCATTCAGGAGCCATTTCCATGACCACAGGCAAGAGCTTCGTAAGGATTAGTCTTTCGCTATTGTCGACGGCATTCCGGGACAGAGAGTTCATATCATCTTTAGGCGTTCCGTCCAGACAGGGATCGTGTGGTGGACTCTGTAACTCTTAGGGTAGCGAGCGCTCAGCATCAGTCAGAGGTAGGATTGGGCCGGGCCCGCATCGACACCAAGACCAGGAAGGAGCTCAACGTGGATATGGGCGACTTCATCGAGATCGTAGGAAAAAGGAAGACCGCGGCCAAGGTGTTCCGGGCCTCCAATGAGGACGAGGGCAGGGAGATCATCTCCATTGATGGCATGATCCGCTCCAATGCTGGTGTGAGCATCGGGGAGAAAGTCACCGTAGCGAAGGCAGACACCCAGCCGGCAGTGAAGATCGTCGTGGCACCCAAGATCCCTCCCGGAAAGAGAGTTCGCTTCGGCCAAGGGGTCGAGGAGCTGTTCAAGAAGGGACTGGCCAATCGGCCTCTAGTGAAGGGCGATGCCATCATCATCCCCAACATCGCGCTCATGGGCGGCTTCCTGCCCTTCATGGTCATCAGCACACAGCCAGCATCCGTCGTCGTCGTGGGCGGGCATACCGAGCTGGTGGTCAAGACCGAACCGATGGAGGAGACTGAGGCAGCTACGACGTCGGTCACGTACGACGACGTAGGCGGTCTGGAGGACGAGCTGAAGCGGGTACGAGAGATCATCGAGCTACCACTCAAGCACCCCGAGCTGTTCGATCGCCTGGGCATCGACGCCCCCAAGGGCGTGCTGCTGTACGGCCCTCCAGGCACCGGCAAGACGCTCATCGCTAAGGCGGTGGCCAGTGAATCGGGTGCCAACTTCTATTCGATCCAGGGCCCCGAGATCATGTCCAAGTACTATGGACAGAGCGAAGAAAAGCTTCGGGAGAAGTTCGAGGAGGCCGAGAAGACCGCACCCTCCATCATCTTCATCGACGAGATCGATTCCATCGCCCCCAAGCGAGAGGAGGTCATGGGCGAGACCGAGCGAAGGGTGGTCGCCCAGCTGCTCACCCTTATGGACGGACTAGGGGGCCGGGGGCAGGTCATCGTCATCGGAGCCACCAACCGGGAGGACGCCCTTGACCCGGCGCTGCGCCGCCCGGGCCGCTTCGACCGGGAGATCGAGATAGGAGTACCGAGCCTCAAAGGCCGGATGGAGATCATGCAGATCCACACCAGGGGCATGCCCCTGGCCGTGGATGTGGAACTGGACACGCTCGCGAAGTCCACCCATGGATACGTGGGAGCGGACCTGGCCTCCCTGGCGAGGGAGGCGGCGATGAAGTGCCTGGGACGCTACGTCCCCGAGTTCGAGCTGGACAAACCCATCCCTCCGCAGGTCCTGGAGACCATGAGGGTCACCAACTCGGACTTCAAGGATGCGCTGAGGGAGGTAGAGCCATCGGCCATGAGGGAAGTGGCGGTAGAGATCCCCAACGTGGCCTGGGGGGATGTAGGCGGGCTGGAAGACATAAAAAGGCTGCTCAAAGAGATGATCGAGCTACCGCTCCAGGACCCTCAGTGCTTCAAGCGCCTGGGCATCAAGCCGGGCCGTGGAGTGCTGCTGTACGGCCCTCCAGGCACCGGCAAGACGCTGCTGGCCCGGGCGGTCGCCAACGAATGCAAGGTCAACTTCATCAATGTCAAAGGCCCCGAAATAATGTCCAAGTGGGTCGGGGAGTCGGAGAAGGCCATCCGCCAGATCTTCAAGAAGGCCAAGCAGGTGGCTCCGGCCATAGTGTTCCTCGACGAGATCGACGCCATCGCCCCCCGCAGGGGCATGGTGAACGACTCCAATGTGACCGAGCGGGTGGTGAACCAGCTCCTCACCTCCATGGACGGCTTCGAGTCCCTGGACCGGGTGACGGTCATGGCCGCGACGAACCGCCCGGACATCGTGGACCCGGCGCTATTGCGGCCGGGACGGTTCGACCGGCTTGCTCTTGTCCCCGTTCCCGACGCTACGGCCCGGGCGAGCATTATTGCCATCAATACCAGGGACATGCCCCTGGACGGAGTGGACCTCGATGCCATTGTGGCCCGCACCGATGGCTTCGTGGGGGCCGACCTCGAGGCACTGTGTCGGGAGGCGGCGCTCATCGCGATGCGCGAGGCCCGGGACGCGGACAAGATCCATATGAAGCACTTCGAGGCAGCGCTCAAGATCATCAGGCCATCGTCCAGCAAGGACGTCATGAAGTGGTATGAGGACTTCGCTCACTCCATGGAGCGCGTCGCCCCCAAGTGGAAGGACCCCGGGGTGTACCGGTAGGGACGCACACATGAGGGGAAGCAACTCCGGCGATTTACCAACGACTTCACGGGCATGGAACCGGGGCCGATAGATCATCTCTCCGGCTGCGTCCTTGCATATCTAGATGCATAGTGGTACAAGAAGAAGAATGCCCCGATGAGGGCTGCCAGCTAGGTCAGGTCGATGGCGATCGAATTCAGGCCCATGCTCATCTCTCTGGTCGTGCGATATGCGCCCTCGATAAGTGGGTAGCTCTCCTGTGTAGCGGGTACGTACGTGTAATTATATTAATCGAAGATAGTGCCCGATTAGTATTTGGTGATATACGTCCCGGGGTCCACGATCTTGCCGGAGAGGGCGTATTGGCCCTCCAGGTACATCACGCCCGAATATTTACCTCTACGATGTACTCTGTGCTGGTCACGTCAATGACCTCGAACAGGAGGCTGAGCGATAGCCTACTCTTGAATTCTGACGTGTTGTCACACGTCCACATGTCCGTAATGATTATGCTGTCCTCGGACGTGCCCATGGTGTCCATGAACAGATTTTCCATGACCCGCATACCTCGCCGAGGTCCTTTTCCCCCCGCCAAGGCCCACTTCTGGCCCATTTCCCAGGTTAGAATTGATGTCTGTGCGGTGTCGCTGCAGATGGGTAACAGCCCTGCCAGCAGCATCAATGCCACTGCAACGGTGCCAAGCGCCCCTTTGGTCTACCCAATTATTTCATAGTTCTTATTATACATTTATTGGCAGATTGGATCCGCCCCGCGCTTACCTGGCCAATTACAGAACGATGTGCGGGTAGACTCTGGAGTTCTAGGCGTACTCGCCCCCCGCGTCGATGTTTGAGCTGAGCCCCCCCAAGTGATAGGGGACCGAAGCATTACGGTAGAGTAACTTAGGCGCCCCAGCCAAGACCAGCCCACATGAGGCCGTTCTCCCTGTACATCGGCCCCGGTGGCCCTCCCGTCCCCAGAAGGTTCCCCCACGCCGCCGTCTCTCCCCAAGACCCCTGGAACTGTAGCCAGGACGGGGATATCGTGCCGTTAGCCTCCTGGCCGATGGGCACCAGACGGTAATCCGATGGCCACAGCACTTCTCCCCGGCCGTCCGCCCGGTCCCCCGGGGCACGCAGGGCGTCCGACGGCAGGTAATGAGCATGGCTTCCGGCAGCGACCCGAATGACCGGGTGGGTACCCACCAGGTCCACCTCCGCCAAGCTTGCCCAGGGCGTCCGGGACCCTTCGTGATGTCTGCTCAAGGTCAATGACAGGGGGTCCAATTCCTTGCGATCCAGGATAACCTGGACCATCTCCCAGTCTCCCTCGTGGGAATTATACGTTCCCTGGTTGAAGACGTAAAAGAGCCAATATTGGATTATGACCGCTCCCTCCCTCTCAGCGGTCCGGACGTAGACCGTTTGCCCCACATCGCCCCGGTCGAGTTCGTATATCCCGATAGCACCACCATCGTTCCTGGTGCCACCGGAATGGTCAAGATAATAGCCTGTGGAGAAGGCCCCTCCCAGATCTTCCGGACTTGGATGTTCGACGCTCCTACCCGAAAGGACGCCCATCAGCCGGCAGTGGCCGATGAAGTACTCGACATCCACGGGAAAGGTCCTCTCCCCGCCGGAGAACGAAAAGACCGGAGAATACATATCCTCCATCGCGGCCCGCTCCTCCTGGGTCAGCGATGGGGTCGGCGGAGAAGAGGTTACGGCAGTGGTTCTGCCCATAGACGGGGCCAGCATTCCAGCCCCTAACAAAATGGAGAGCACGAGCGCTATGGCGAGAAAACGGAGCGTTCGGCGAGGGCTCGGTCCCTCTACCTCAAGTATGGACATCGCTAGGCGCTTCCCGGGTGCTTCGAACAGCGGTTCCCCGGTATAAAATGTCCTCCAATACCAAGAAGCGACCTTAGGCCTCGCCGGCCAGGTATCGGACGATACGCTGGTAGACCTCTGGGTTCTTGGCATCCTCGCCCCCCGCGTCGATGTTGGGATTATCGTTGACCTCGATGACGATGAACTCGCCGTCAACCTCCTTGAGATCGACACCGTAGAGGCCCCTGCCGATGGCATTGGCCGCTTTCAGCCCGACCTCGATTAGCTTGGGGTTCACCGTGACCAGGTCCACCGCCTCGATCTTTGCCCAGACGATATGGCCATTATCGTTACGCTGGATCTTCCACGAATCACCGGGCATGACGTACTTGCAGACGAACAGCACCTCGCCGTTGAGCGTCGTCACTCGCCAGTCGAAGCGGGATGGGACGAACCTCTGGACCACGATCTCGTCCGCCCTTCGATAATACTTCTTGGCGACCTCCTGGAAGGCGCGCACGCTCTCGACCTTATCCACATGCATCGAGAACGATGTGTGCGGCGCTTTCAGGATCAGGGGGCTCCCCAGCTCCTCGAACAACTGCTCGATCGTCCCCTTGTCGATCTCCCTCTTTCCCACGAACCGGGTCTCCGGAATAGGGACATTGGCTCGCATCAAATGGAGGTACATGTTGATCTTGTCGCAGCAGACGATAATGGAGTTCGGATCGTCGATGACCGTCATGCCGTGCAGCTCCGCGGTCCTCGCCGCCACATAGGCCGCGTTGAGCGGATCGGTGAGCGACCGGATGAACAGGGCGTCGTAGGACGGTATCTTGGCTATATCGTAGCGGAACACATACTCGAGCTGGTGGCCGAGCTGATGGGCAGCCAGTTTGAAGTTGACCAGGGCGGTGAGCTCCTCAGCCCGGGAGATCGTGTACCGTTCCACGAAGCAAGCTATATTTGCCATTCGTTCGCCTTCCTGAGAAGCTTCAGTTCCTTGGACCCCAGTTCGTGCAAGGGCAGGGGCTCGATGGCGCTGAGCATGATCTTGCCGTCCTCGATGACCCTCAGATTGCAGATGGGCAGGTGGAACAGTTCCCACACCTTGCTGGCCATGTACTGGACCTCGTCGCAGGTGGTGGTGCCCATGATGCACTTGTATTCCCGGATGGCGACATCATCGGTGATCTTCTGCACACAGATGGCGTACTTGAAGTTCCGGGTCATGGACTTGGCTATTCTCTTCACGTGACCCGCCTTATAGACCACGCTATGCCTCTTCATGAACGGATTTATGGGATAGACGATGCAGGGAGGTTCGAAAATATCGTTCGTGATGTAGTAATCAGGTATCGGTATGTTGGCCGCCCTGGCCCGCTCCATGCATAGAGGTACGATATAGGCATCCAGTGATTCCTTGATCGTGGGATAGACCTTTACCCCGGCTATCTCGGCCTCCACGCTCCCGTAGTGGCCCTCGCTCATGTACCGATAATCACCAAGAATGTTGACGAAGGCGCTCCCGTTCTCATGGGCGGACCATTTTTCGCGTCCTATCAAACTATGACCAACTCGTCAGGACGATGTAATGCCAATGGAGTAATAAAGCTTGCTTTATCGATTTCTCTGTGGCTGATTCCAAGGGCAAATGGTGAGTGGTCTCATGGTCTGCTTCCCTGATGATTCATTCACGCAGGACCAGCATGAGTGATGACCGGCCCATGGGTCGGTCCGCGACCCGGGCTCATTTTGATCATAATAAAGAGGGCTGGACCGAGGCCTTCTCGCTCACAACCTGGAAAGATCAAGGCTTAAATTAATGAGGATTATGCCTCGCCAATTGCCATGTACTGGCAGGGAACCTCGATTAGTGTGAACTACCCCTCTGACGGAGCTTCTTGCTTCAACCACCCAACATGCGCCAGACCCGCTGGTCCGCGTAGAGGTCGAATGTCCACAAGCGTGAGTTCCGGTCGTTCCGACCGTACCTTCTCAATACCCTTATTGAGTATATTGATGGAAGCGTTATGGTCACGCGATAGCGACAGACCACAGAATGGACATTCGTGTCGTCTGTCGCTAAGTGATTTTGGAACCGGTTTACCGCAGCCAGAGCAATCGATGCTCGTGTTCCTCGGGTCGACTTGAACGAACAGCTTACCAGCGTTTTCAGCTTTGTAAGCTAGTTTTTGGTTCAGTGAGCTCCAAGACGCATCGGATATACTTCTAGCCAGTCTATGGTTCTTGACCAAATTTCCTGGTTGCAGTTTCTCGGTGACGATGAGATCGTAGTTATTAACATACTCTCTCGATAGTTTGTGCTGAAAGTCGTTTCTCTGGTTCTGAACTCTTTCGTATTGTCTTGCTACAATTATCCGCTTCTTCTCCCTGTTTTTAGATCCTTTCTGCTTCCTGCTCAATCGTCGTTGCTCTTTTCTCAGTTTCTTCAGCGCTTGCTTTAGGTGTCGAGGATTCTCGACCTCGTGGCCTCCGCTGTCGACGATATAATGCTCCAGGCCGACATCGAGACCTACTGCTTTTTCGATATCAATGATGTCGAAGTCACTTGAGCCGTTGTCGACGATGATGTATGCATACCACTTACCGGACGGCATGTGCTTGATCGTCACCTGCTTGATCTCGCCTTCGATCGGACGATGCAATCGTATCGGAATATCGCCAATCTTCGATAGATGCAACAGACCGAACTTGTCGTTCTTAGGCAGCAAATTAAATCCTGACTGATTGAAAGTGAAGCTCCTGAAACTGTGCTCGCTCTTAAATCGTAGATTGCCTACCTTGCGACCACGCTTCTTCATCTCCCTTAGTGCGGCGAGGTTAGCGAAAAGGTGTACGACTTCATATTGGAGCGTCTTTGCATAAACAGTTTCCAAATCCTTGTCGGTCTTCTTCCAGATCGGCAGCAGAGATTGCAACGTTGGTCGATTATGCTCGCCGCCGTTGTACGTTTCCAGTAAAAGATTATAAGTGTACTGACAAACTCCTTTGACCCATAACAGCTTCCGCTCATCCTCTTTGTTGGGGTGGATACGGAATTTATAGGCGAACGTGTCAGAGCACCGATATTCTTGACGACATTCCTATATAAACGTCGAACGGGGAGGTGGCCGAAAGTGCTAGTGCTCGCTCTCATCCCCCAGCTATCGCAGGGGACTTCCCGCTCGAATATGTTAAATAAGGATAACTTGTTCCATGGTAAGTCAGATTCATCTTCATAAGAGGGTACTGGGATGAGAAAGTTCATAACTGAGCTCAAGGGAAAAACCGTCATGACCAACGATGGTCAGATCCTCGGCATGATCGAGAACTTCTTGGTGAACACTTCAACCGGAGACATCCAGAACGTGCTGGTGGTCCCGGCCGAAGAGGTGGAGACCCGCCTGTACAAGACCGATGCCCAGGGCCGTCTGGTGCTGCCGTTCAGCGAGATGAAGGCGGTACGCGACGTCGTGGTCATGTCCGTCTCCAACGCATAAACATCTTCATTCGACAAAGGGTCCCAAGGGCCCCTTCCTAGTTTTTCATCTTTCTGAGGCCAGCGACAGCTTCATTTGTCCTCGACGAATTCCAATGCTCCGGAGTTCATACAATATCGGAGGCCGGTCGGCGCGGGGCCGTCCCTGAACACATGACCGAGATGTCCGCCGCAACGGGCGCATGAGACCGCATTACGGCGGGTACCGAAGCGTTTGTCCACGGTCGTCTCGACCGCGCCCTCGCACACCGGGACGTGAAAAGCTGGGCCATCCAGTGCCCGAGTCGAACTTCGTGGCAGATGAGAACAGCTCGCTCCGGCATCCCGCGCACAGGTAGGTGCCCTTCACATGATTGTCCCAGTATTTGTTGCGGAACGGGGGCTCGGTGCCGTCCTGACATGTAGGATCCTGAACTGATCAGGAGTGAGGGCCCTCTTCCATTCGTCCTCCGACCGCTCCAATTTCTCACGTGTGCACGGCGACATGATCACTATTAGCACTTTCCGACCTTTTCAGCGTTGTGCCTCATCGCAGCCGTTTGGCCACGTATACGCCATCCCGTTCATAACCGAGTGAGATGTAATATGGTCTGACCCCCACTCCGCTGGTCACGCGAAGGGCCGTGCACCCCTGCTCCTTGGCCCTCTCCTCTGCCCGGGCCACCAGTTCCTTGCCGAATCCCCGGTGCTGATAGCCTTCGACCTGGCGCTTGAACGGCACCATCCGCCCGAAGACCTTAAGCTCCCTAATGGCGGCCATGTCCCCATCGCCAGTCCTCAGACGCACATAGCCGACCAGCGCGTCCAGGTGGGGCAGGTCCAAGGAGATGAAATGCTCCTTGCCGCCTGAAGCGCCATACTCGATCTCGCTCATGCGAACATCCTGGGGGGAGTAGTCCTTGATACCCTTGAGACCGACCTCGTGGCAGCGGATGCAGCGGCACTCGTGGCCGTGCGCCCTCATCCGGTCCTTGATCAGTTCCCGCAGATGTCCCTTGTCCACCCCCGCCTCGATGAGAGGGGCCGGTATGTCCCGCTGGATCCGCTGGATCCGGGCCCATGGAGGTACCAGCCGCTTCATCTCGGCCATGGCCGAGACCGCATCCTCGGTGGTGTAAGGATCATATTCTCCCCTCTTCCACATATCATATAGCTGGGTGCCCTTGATCACCAGGGTCGGATAGAGCTTAAGCATGTCCGGACGGAAGTTCGGATCGCAGAACACCTTTCGGAAGCTTTCCAGGTCCTTCTCTGCCGACGAACCGGGAAGCCCGGGCATGAGGTGGTAGCAAACCTTGAGACCGTTCTGCTTAGCGACCCTCGTTCCGTCGATAACCGCCTGTAGACCGTGGCCACGGTTCACTGCTCGGAGTATGTCCTCATCGAGTATCTGGACCCCCATCTCCACCCGCGTCATGCCTAAGCGCATGGAGACGTCCGCCTGCATCCCGGTCAAGGCATCTGGTCGGGTCTCGATGGTCATGCCGATGCAGCGGTGCGGGGCGCTCTCGTTCTTCCTCTGCGCATCCTCCAGATCGGACGAGCTTTCCATATTCATGGCGTCGAAGCAGCGTTTGATGAAGTCGACCTGGTACTCGGCCGGGCGGGAGGTGAACGTGCCCCCCATGACGATCAGGTCGATCTTATCGGTGCCATGGCCGATAGCCTCCAGCTGTTCGATGCGACCCTTGACCTGCTCATAGGGATCAAAGTCATAGGATGCCCCTCTCCGGGCCGCTGGTTCCTTCCCAGTATAGGATTGAGGAGACCCCGATTCAACGCCGCCCGGACAGTATATACATTTTCCGTGAGGGCAGGGCGCCGGGGAGGTCATGACCGCGACCACTGCCACTCCCGAGAGCGTTCGGACCGGCTTGCGACGGAGGATCTCCTCCACCAATGGTAGATCGTCCTTCTTTACCAGGGCGAGCGTCACCGAATTGGGTGGTACCCCCGGTAGCTCGTATAGGCGGCACAGGTCTATCTTGGCCCTTTGCAGCTCATCCTTATCCCCTATCCGTCCATCCAGTATCATCTGGATGATGTCCTCGTGATAACCCAATCAAGCACCCTTATGTCCTAACGATAGTAGACCCGGTTATCGTCCTTCTCCTCTTGGACCTTTTTGGGAGCCAGCTCCAGGACGTCGATGGCGAGGATAGCATGATACGGCAGGAATCTTATCCGACCGGCCTCCTGACCGTTGGAACCATCCAACCGAAGGACCAGGGCGGTCTCGTTAGCGAACGCCGCATATCCACGGAACTCGCCCATGGACATGAGGGGCTTGTCGTCCCCGCCCGTACTGACTATCTGGTACCTCGATCCGATCGTGATCATCTCTTCTATCTCTTTCACTGCCATTTCGATTCCTCCTCGACGAGCTTTTGGAAATGTTCGACCGTCTGTCGATAGTTCTGCATCGCCATATCTACGTTGGCCTCGGTGAAGCTCCATGCCTTACGCAGGTCCCCGTACCGTATACGGTAGCCTTTCTTCATCGTTCCGTCCCGGTCGGTCTCGATCTCTTCCAGGATGTCGATGGCCTTGAGCTTGTTAAGATGCCGATAGATGGTCGGCTTGGTCGTTTTCATGTGAGCGGCCAGTTCGTCGACGAGCCACGGCCGCTTCATGTTCCTCATGAAGCATTCCATGAACAGGCGATATGGCACACTGTCCCGCGTGTCAATGACGTTGGTCTTTGGATTATAACCCTTGGGAAGGTACCCAATATGGGTCAAGAACTGCAGCGCGATGTCATCCACATCCTTCAACGGGGTCAGTGGCGTGTTGCTCTCGACGTTGATCTCGAACATTGGAATCGGCCAGGCATAAGCATGAAAGATATTAGCTTTTTTTGTTTAGTATGATGAGAGAATATTTCCAGATAATGCCAAAGAAATGAACTGTGTCAGCAACGTTTTGACCGGGCATCAACATTTGATAATACACTTGTAGAATTGGCCGTGTTAACTTGCCTTTTTGGGTCAATATTTACCTAACTATACATAACTCATTTATATTGTCATAGTTGTAAAGTGTGCAGGTGCTCAAATGAAGAGGAGAAATCTCATTATTGCTGCAGTGACGATCGCCGCGGTACTGGTCGTTGCGGCAGTATTGATCGCGTTCGTTCCCCAAACAACGGGTAAGACCATCAAATACACCGATGTCCCGCCGGTGAACCAGCAGGCTTACATCCAACAGGGATTGATCGATGGCGGCGTAAGCTGGGAGCCATATTGCTCTGATTCCATTTCCAATGGGACCGGAAGTGCGTTGCTGTGGTCAAGTGATATCTGGCCCAACCACCCGTGCTGTGTGGTCGCGGTGGACGGGAACGTTCCTGACCTCGACACCTGGATGCGGTCCTGGGGGTCCTGAAGGCCCACATCGAGGCCAATCAATGGATCGCTCAGACCCTAGCCAATAAGAACACTACCGAGGGCCATGCCAACTACACACTGCTCCTCAACCTGGGCGCCGCGTTCAGCGGGCGGAACACCACCGTGGTGGAGATGGCCCTGGAGCATATGAAGCTGGACTACAACATCTCCAGCCAACAGATGGACTACCTCAAGCAGTTCACCAACGACTACGTGGACTCGGGTCTTATCAAGAGCGAGTCTGTACCGGATGTGAACTCGTTCATCAATGACCTGGTCGACACCTCCTACCTCAGCCAGGCCAATGATCTGCAGCCGGTCCCTCTCCGGCTCTGCCCCGACCACCGTAAGGCTCGGCTACCTTAACGGCGACCTGCACCAGTTCGCCAGGGTCGTAGCGGAGAGCGCTGAGGTCGGAAGTCTTCTCGGCCTTGGTGACCGCAGCCTGTTCAACGCCTATGGAGTGCAGACCGATAACCCCTCGGGCATGCCCGGTAGCGGCTATGCCAACGGTGGGGCGGTCATGACCGGGTTCGCCGCCAAGAACGTCGATATGGGCTATCTGGGGGCTCCCCCTGCCATCCTGAACGTGGCCAACCAGAACCTCGACGTCAAGATCGTTGCGCTGGCCAACAGCGAAGGATCGGCCCTTATCGTGAAGAACGGGGTCAACTCCATCGATGATCTTAACGGCCTGAAGATCGGTGAGCCGGGCATTTCTTCGATACAGTACCTGCTTCTTCTCGAGATCGGCAAGAAGTATGGATACCAGGTCGTAAAGGCCTAAACCCCTTCACCAAACCTTTTTTATTTTCCAGTATCGTTGGGGAACCGACAAGATGCCTCCTTTATTTGATACAAAAAAGTTCAGGAAGAACTTTTTCACCAAAAAATCGCTTACGAGGACCTCGTTGATGGTCGTTTCAATTCCTATTTTCATTGCGATCTGGTGGATGCTGGCGCTCTATCTTCAGGGCCAACACGTTTATTACCTGCCGACCCCCGTGGAGATGCTGCAGGCCTTGAACCAGTCCTTGACACGGGACCCGGCCACCGGACTATCCCTCTGGGCGAACATCTATGCGAGCCTGGTACGATT
Source organism: Methanomassiliicoccaceae archaeon (assembly GCA_963728405.1). Taxonomy (GTDB): domain Archaea; phylum Thermoplasmatota; class Thermoplasmata; order Methanomassiliicoccales; family Methanomassiliicoccaceae; genus UBA6. The sequence goes on from CAVSJV010000003.1 coordinate 165,909, forward strand.
TATATTGGGCTTCCTGTTGGCCGTGGCCATCGCGGTCCCCCTAGGCCTAATGATCGGTTTTTCCACCTACGCCAATGCGCTGGCCAGACCCACCGTGGAAATGCTCAGACCCATTCCACCGATAGCTTGGGTACCTTTTCTGCTCATCGCTCTCGGATTCTTCTGGGGGCCCATCGTTACCATATTCGTGGGTGTGTTCTTTCCGATCCTGTCCAACGTAATATTTGGAGTCAATAGTGTGGATCCGCTCATAGTCGACGCGGCCAGGACTCAGGGTGCGAGCAAGTGGCAAGTATTCATTAAGGTCATCTTCCCTTCCTCCATCCCCTACCTGATGACTGGCATCAAGATCGGTCTTGGCGTCGGTTGGATGTGTATCGTGGCCGCTGAGTTCATCGCCGCTGAAGGCGGGGGAGTGGGCGCGATCATCGTCGGGGGGCAGACCATAGGTAGGTACGATATTATGTTCGCAGGCATGGTCACAATTGCCCTGCTGGGCCTAATGACTCTGGCGCTCAGCACTTTCGTGGAACGGGAGGTGAAACAGTGGATGGGCATGACGTGATCCTCTTGATAAGGGACCTGAGCAAGACATTCCCCAAGGACGACGGGTCCATGGTGGCCATAGAGGGTTTCGACCTGGAAGTGCGCAATGGTGAGTTCATCTGTCTCCTGGGTCCCTCGGGCTGCGGCAAGACCACCGTGCTCCGCATCATCGCCGGCCTGCAGACCGCAACGACTGGTACGCTGACCCTCAACGGGAAGAATATCACTGGGCCCGGCTCTGACCGAGGGATGGTCTTCCAGGAATTTGGACTGTTTCCCTGGCGGACGGTCAAGAAGAACGTGGAGTTCGGCCTGGAGATCCAGAAGAAGAGCGAGAAAGAGATCGACGCCATCTCCAAGAAATTCATCGGCCTGGTCGGCCTGACCGGGTTCGAGAACTCCCACCCCAATCAGCTGTCTGGGGGAATGAAGCAAAGAGTTGGCATCGCCCGCGCCTTGGCCTCCAATCCAGCCATCCTATTAATGGATGAACCGTTCGGGGCATTGGACGCCCAGACCCGGAACCAGATGCAAAAGGAGCTCCTTCGGATATGGCAGGAGACCAAGAAGACCATCATATTCGTCACCCACTCGGTGGACGAAGCGGTCTACTTGGCCGACAGGATCATCGTGCTCACGACCCGCCCCGGCCATATCAAGAATATTTACAAGATAGAACTGCCCCGACCCAGGGACAGGGGCAACCCCGAGTTCATCGAGCTTAGGAAGACCATACTGGACGAACTGGAGCAGCAACGCCAGGGCGTCTAGAGAGTTTTCTGCGCGGCCACTTCGATGGCCCTGAGGATGCTGTCCCTAGGTATCACGATCGACACCGGGATGGTCAGGATCTTCTGGATGGTCGGCGCCACGATGGGGGCACACACGATTGCCAGGGCGCCGTCCTTCTCGGCCATTACCGCGGCCACGATGGCGTCCTCCATGCTGTTGGCCGGGTATTCCTTGACCCGGACGTCACGGTTGGCGACCCTGACCACTCGCTCCTCGATCCTGTTGAGGACAGGGCGTGCGGCAATCACGGCGATGAAATTGCCATGGGGCTTGGTTTCCATCCGTCTGACCGCCCGCATGATGTCCCGGACCGTGCGCAGGTTCGGCTCTCGCTGGTCCTGCATGATCTTGTAGATCGTCGAAGAGGAAAGACCGGTCTGGGCGCAGAACTCGTGGATGCTTATCTTGAGGTCCTCTTCCAGCACCTTGCGGAGCGCGTCCCGGAACCCGCCCTCCTCGCGCAAAATGCCGGCCACCAGCTCGTTCTCAAGGGACATACCCTCACTTCTCCTGCCGGATCAGCTTGGCAGCGTTGTCCCCGGCCACGCAGCCCTGGCCTACCGCCCGTGCCAGCTGCCACGGCATGCCGGTTACGTCACCACAGGCGTACACATTCTCCATATCCGTCTTCATGTCCGCGTCCACGACTATCTTGCCGGAAGGGTCGGGCAGGAGTCCCAGTTCTAGGGCCAGGTCGGTGGATCCTTTGGCACCCAGAGCGATGAACACACCCTGGACGTCCAGCCTTGCGCAGCCTTCCAGCTCCAAGCCGACGACCGTCTTCTCGCCGATGATCATTAGCGGTTTGCAGTATGCGATTATCTCCACATTGGTCCTCCTGACCTTCTCCATCATATATTCCGATGCTTTGAGCTCGGGAGCGACCCAATACACTTTCTCCGCGTAGTCGTTGAGCAGATGGGCCGATTCTGCCGCCTCGCTCGCCTCACCGATCACCGCGACCGTCTTACCTTTGAAGAAGAGGGCGTCACATGACGCACAATAAGATACTCCTCTGCCAAGGTACTCTTTTTCGCCAGGGATATTGAGCTTGGCCCGAGAGATGCCCATGGCCAGAATGAGCGCCCTCGACCTGATCTCTTGAGCGTGATCGGTCAGGGCGACAAACACATCACCATCTTTGGTCAATTTGATGACGTCTTCCTCGACCAGTTCGGCCCCGAACCGCTTGGCCTGCTCCTGGCCTATGCTCAAAATATCCTTTCCAGCGATGGACTCGATGCCCAGGTAGTTCTCCACTTCCGCCTTGTTGTAAAGCGGAGAGTTCTCGCTCTTGCCTAAAACAGCGACCTTTACCTTCTTCCTAGCCGCGTGGATGGCCGCCTGAAGTCCGGCCGGGCCCGGGCCGATAATCATGATGTCCGTCTCCATGGTGATGCCTTAAGAACAGTAGACCCAGGCTTCTTTTTATACCTTTGGGTGACGCCAGACCATAAAGTAGAAACAAAAGGGTTTAATCAGAGGTGGGCCTGCAGCCTCCTGCTGAGGTCATCCTTCGGCCTGGAGCCGACCAGCCGCTCGACCATTTCCCCATCCTTGAACACCAGAAGGGTAGGTATGGCCTCAATCTGGAAGCGCATGGAGGTCTTGGGGTTCTGGTCAGTGTTTAGCTTTCCGAAGGCCACTTTCCCATTCATGTCCTTGGCCAGACCATCGATCACCGGGGACATCATGCGACAGGGGCCGCACCAAGGGGCCCAGCAATCGATCAGGACGACCGAATATTTCTTAATGAAATCGTTGAACGTGACATCGCTTACCTCGATGGGCTCGGACGGCCATTCCGCCCCCTGCGGACCGCCTTTCATCATCTCCTGCCTCTTCTTCTCACGTATCTGCTCAATCTCGTCCATATCACAATCTCCGTCGGTTGTGCATTCTATCTGCAAAACCGTATGGGCCGTCCCCGAATATATAAATTTCCGATGAAGCGTACGGTCCTCCCCTCATTCCGGCCATCAAAAGGGAGCTAATCGCTCACAAAAGGTTAAAACATAAAAGGGGATATCACGCCGGGATGTCTCATGCTCGAGGAAGCGTCTGAGCTAATTGGATTGCAGGTCTACACGTCGAACGGAATCTTTCTGGGAAACGTCAATAACCTGGTCATAGACCTTGACAACAAGCGCGTGGACGGGCTCTTCGTGAGCGAGACCAACCCCCTGTTGGTAGAGGAATCCAAGGCGGTCAATGTGCCGTTCCGCTGGATCCAGTCGGTAGGGGACATTATAATCCTGAAGTATTTCCCGAAGAGAGTAACGTCCAAGAAGGCCGCGGCCAAGATCTGAGCCGCGCTTAGTCCCATTTTTTAATTTCTAGCTCAATATAGCGAGAGCAAGGGCCCTCCCATTTCGCGGTGCCCATATCCTTGATGATCTCGTCGATGTCCCGGCCGCAAAGTTCGGACAGCTCCCTGTGCATAGCCAGCATCCTCTGGCCAGTGCTCTCGAAACCTTTTCGGACAAAGTCCCGATAGGACTCCTGAGAGGTAAGATAGGCGGCATCGCTCACCAGATTATCCGCATGGCAAACGATCTTCTCCTCCTTGGTCGAGGGCATGAAATCAAGGTCCGGTAACCCGATCTCGGCTGCCTCCTTTGGCGAGATGCCGGCCCCGATATGTTTCTGTATTATCAACACCAGCGGTTCCGGAAGATGGAGCGCGCGGGCGATGGACGCGCCCTCCACGGCGTGACGGATGCCGTGCGTCCTGGCCCTCCCAAGATCGTGGAGAAGGCCCCCCGCCCGCACCAGTTCGACGTCCGCTCCGCATCTTTCGGCGATAGCTACGGCGAGGACCATGACCGTGCAGACATGCTTGATGACCCGATCGGCAGCACCCTGCGCTCTTAGTATGTCCAAGCACTCCTGCTCACTCGGTATCGTTGACAACCCGCTTCCCCCGCTCGCAGGGTATGACCTTCATGTGCCCCTTGAAATCGGTGCGCAGCCCCTGACCTTCTTTCAACCGGTCCAGGAATACTCCCAAGGCGGCCACCTCGGAGTGGGGCTGATTGCCCACGCCCACGTTGAAGGTCGCTGCCTGATAGACCTCGGGCGGCACCTTCTCTGCCCCGACCACGATCAGCATCCTCTCGGTCATCGCCTCGCGAACGCGGGGCATGGCGTCATCGATATGCGTCCCGTACATTGTCAGGTGGACCCTGGTCCCCTCGAACTTGCGCAGCAGGTCCTTCCACTTGACCCCAGTGGTGATCTCAAAATTCCCGCCGAAGCGCTTCACCACCGACCGGACGCTCCTCTCCAGCTCCTCGTCATAGGTGGACACGAAGATCCCTTGGGCACCGAAGGCCCTCGCGGTCAGAGCCACGTGGGTCGTTACCCGCTTGTCCCTCTCCGGGCGATGGCCCAGCCTAAGGACGTAGATATCGCCCATAGGGGCGATCACTCCTTCAACCGCTCTATGCGATGGCCCCGGTAATCAAGACGGACCGACCGCTTGACCAGACTGCGCAGCATGGTCGAAGTTATGCCTAACTTCTCGGCGATGTCCCCGGCAAAGCGACCTTCCGGACCTACCTCTTTGTAAATCTGCTTCTCCAGCTTATCGAACTCCTCCTCAGGCATCATGGCAGCGGCCAGGACGTCGGAGATCTCATAGACGGGCCAGGATGCGTTGATGTGAAAGGAGGTGTAATAGGTATGATAGGCCTTTTCAGGGAAAGAACCGCTCGTTGATTGCCACCTGGTCTCCACGAGCTTCATCTTTTCAAAAAACTTGAGGGCATCGGACCCTTCGGTTCCGAATTTGGCCTCGATATCTTTGGCGGTACGCCATTCTAGCGTTACCTCCTTGAGAACCTCCCTCTTAACCTTGGTATCAACGGCACGCAACATCGGTACAAGCTCCGATGGCTCGTTGATTACCTTGATTCTGTTCATAGCCAACCTAATTAGTTTGATAGAATATAAAGGACTACCGCCCCATTCTATCTTCTTGGGTTAAATTGAGGCTGTAAGAAGACCTCAAAGATTATTAACACCATTTGAAATACACCTGGCGATGGCGGCCAAGCAGAAGCCAAAGAAGATCAAATATCAGTGCGCCATGACCGGAAAGGTCTTCGACTCTGAGGAAGAGGCCCTCAAGGGCTGCGAAGGCCCGTTCCAGGTATACATGGAGGGTTACGATCGGTACCCCACGAAGGGCTTCTTCGGCATCATTACCTGGCGCAAGAAAAAGAAGTGATTTAGAAGCTCAATAGCAGCGCCAGCCCAATCAGAGGTATGACGATCATCAGGAAATCGTCATCTACATAGCTTGTTTTGAACCCTTCGGCCAACAGCGCCAGCGCCGATGCTATCGCTGCGGCCGCCACTATCCTAAGGTCGAGCGGCAGAAGCAGACCGAGAATCGTCAGCATGATCGCCAGGTGCAGAGCATAGGGAAACCAGGGATACCATTTCGTCCTTCGGAGCTTTCCTATGACCGGGTCCACGACGGCCATGCCCACGATGACCGGGGCGGCAAGCTCGAACGGGAAGAACAAGAAGGCGAAGGTCAGTGCTATTGCAGCCCATGCGCCGGCCGAGATCTGGTCCCGCTCGTAGCTCCTCATGCCTGGCACGTTAAAACCGATCACCAGGCGGAGGAGCTCGAAGCCCAGGGTCAAGGCCAGGGCGATGAGCAGGGCGACCTGGCGGGACGGCCCGCCATCCCATAAGGGCGAAGGAAGGAAATAGTATACCAGGAACACCGGGGCTGATATGTGAACGATCCTCCGGGCGATACTACCGTGATCCATTTGCTCCCTGAACAACATCACATTGCTCAGTTAAAACCTGTGTCCGACCACTTCCGATCGATCCGCTTGTACAGGTAATAAGTGCAGGCCGTCAAGAAGCTCAATACGACCACGATGGCCGCAGCCGTAATCACCGGGGTCCCGATCCACCGAGAAGGAAAGGATCGATAGGCAGATATCCGGCAGCAGTGAGACCATGGTGAACTTGAACAGGACGTCGGGATTGAAGAGGAAGGAGTTGGGGTGAAGGCCGGTTAGGTAGGCGATGGACACCACCATGTAGGCCGAGGTGACGTAAAGGACGGGCAGGGCGAGCCACAGCATCCTGGTCTCGTTGTTCAGGAAAGAGATCATCACCACGAAGGCGGTCGATATGCCGGTCGTGAGGAACAGGAACATGAACAGCTTTGAGCGGATGACTTTGGGTACGCTGACCGGCAAGGTCTCGTAGTAATCGACCACGTCCATGTTGGTCAGCCAGGAGTAAAGCATCACTCCGAAGAAGCCGACCATGGCGGCATAGAAGACGGTGTTGAACCCCACCGGTACGTTAAGGCCGTTGTTCACGTACCAGGTAGTGAAGCTTAGGAAGGTGAGCGGAGCGATGAAGGTGAAGGCCATCTTTCCTAGGGTTCCGCTCCTCAGCAGGTCGACGAACTCCTTGGCCAGCAGCGGCTGGTAGGTGCGGGCGAAGGCGAAGCGAGGGAGGTACGAGGGAAGCATGTCCGTTCGCGGTCCCTTCTTCCTGACCTCCCCTTCGTATGATTCGGCCACGAACAGCACGGCCAGGGCGGTGAAGATGAGGAACGAAAATAGAGCCAGCGCGAGGAACATGAACGCGGTCCCGACGTCACTGCCGAAGGGAGGAAGATAGAACTGGAAGCCCAGGGACGGAAGTATTACCTCCATTCCGTAAAGGTGGAATGCCCCGTAGCCGACCAGCAGAGCGAGCAATGCCGCCACCAGGATGGCGAAGACGTAGCGGTTGCGAGAACCGATCACCGAGATGGCAAAGCTGAGCGATATGCCGAACAGGAAGGATAGGACCATGGTGGAGAAGACCATCAGGACCGATATCAGTGAATGGTAGACGATGAACGACCCCGCCAGCAGGCCGAGGAAGGCCGGTCCGAGCATGAGAACCAGGTAGAAGATCACGTCCCGCAGGTACATGCCCAGGAAAGTGGAGCGGTAGGACATCGGCAGCAGGGCGGGCATTGCCACCAGGAAGTTGTTCTTGCCCTGCCTTCGCTCCACATAGGTCTTGCCCAGGAAGCCGAAGGCACCTACGCTGATGCCGTAGAGGAAGACGCCGGCATTGAGGTTGGTGACCATGTCCTTGAGGCTGAAGGTCCCCTGGAGGTTGGTCAAGGTGATGGACATGATCAGGGCGATCACGAACACGAAGACCGGGATGGCCAGGAACATCCTGGCCGACGAATAGGAGATGTGTAGGCGATACTCCTCGCGGAGCATCAGCCTAAGTAGCGGCATCCTCACCAACCATGCGCAGGAAGAGCGTCTCGAGATCCTCTTTGGCCGTAAGCTCGGCCACGCCGCCGCTGGCGATGACCTTGCCGCGGTTGATGATGACCATCTCCTGGCATAGCTTCTGAGCCATCTCCAGAATATGGGAGCATAGGAAGATGGTCCGCCCTTGCCCCCTTAGCTCCAGGAGGTACTCCCGGACCTTATGCTGGTAGATGGGGTCGAGGTTCACGAAGGGCTCATCGAGGAACAGTAGCTCCGGCTCGTGGATGAAGGCGGCCGAGAGCATTACCTTCTGGCGCATGCCCTTGGATAGGTCCTTGCACAGCGTGCCCTTGGTCTCCTGGAGGTCAAAGAACTTCAACCACCGATCGACCCGCGCCTCGATATCGTCGACCTTCCGGACCTCGGCCACGAAGTAAAGGAACTCATAGGCGGTCAGGTAGCTGGGAGGGGACTCCACCTCGGGAACGATACCCACCTTCCCCCGTACTTGGATGCCGTGGTCCTTGACATCAAGGCCGAGCACCTGGGCCTCCCCGCTGGTCGGGGGGATCTGGCCGGTAAGCACCTTGAGCAACGTGCTCTTCCCTGCCCCGTTGGGGCCGAAACAGCCGAAGAAGGTACCTTTTGGAACAGTGAAAGTGATGTCGTCCAGGGCATTAACGGTGGAGTACCTCTTGCGAAGGTTGCGCACCATGATGGCGGGCATAGATGTTTCATCCGCTGGGCATTATATAACCCCTATTACGCAGTTATCAGCTGACTTTTCACCCGGGCCCAGTAAATAATATTTATTATTTATTTTATTATCCGTAATGAATGCGGTCGGTCGACCGCGCATCGCCATCAAGGGCTCCAAACCTTGGCGATCGGAGCGGCCCCGCTTTTCGGCCCCCAGTAGGCTTCAACTTCGGCCACATTGGCCTGGCCAATGGATGGCCACCATCCGGGCCGAGCTACCCATATCATCGCCCAGCAACTGTCCTGGCCAAGGGTCGAGGATGTGTCATAGGATATATCTGCTCAATTTTCATTTTATTCCATGATGCATGATTTTATTATACCCATGGGCCTTTTCATCCATTATGACAACTTATCAACCGCCCGCACAACCGGCGCCCTATTACCCAGCGCCCCAGCGCCACCGCCCATTAGGTGTCACCATCATGGCCATCCTAGAGATCCTGGGCGGCCTGGGAGCGCTCGTCGTATCCCTTGCCATGTTCGTGGTCGCGGCATTGGCCACCAGCCAGGAGATCATCAACCAGCTGGGCCCGGACGTGCCACAATGGATCATTGACGCCGCCCCGGCCCTGTTCGCAGTGCTCGGAGCCGTGTTCCTTATCATCGCTCTCGTCTCCTTCCTTCTGGCATGGGGATTCTTGCGGGGGAAGAGATGGGCTCGGATGGTCGGTATCGTATTTGCGGCCATCAGCATCATCATGAACGTTGCCACCGCGATAATTTCCTTGAACGCCATCGGTCTCGCTACCCTCGGATTCTCGGTAATCATCCCGGTCGTCATCATCCTATATCTGATGATGCCCTCGGCCAAGGCCTGGTTCACTCAGTGAGCCGATCAAACCCTTTCTTCCTTCTTTTCTGACATCACACTACTCAACATTGATTATCTGATAGTTCATTTCCCGCCCCATGGCCTTGTCCAAGAAGCTCATCCTCGGCATCGTGGCGATCGTGGTGGTCATCACCATGCTGCTGATGATCGTCCTACCCTACAACTCATTGATTTCGAAGGACCAGGATGTAAAGAACAAATGGAGCAATATCAAGATCGAGCTGCAAAGGAAGTACGACCTTCTGCCTCAAGTATTGTCCGCTGTCAACACATCCATGGGATTCGAACAAAGCCTACTTACTAACATCACCACATTAAGGACCCAATGGCTCAATGAGCTTGCTAGTAACAACGTACAGGGAACGGCGAACACCACCGCTGCACTCGATGTGCAAGTAGGATCGTTCTTGTCCATCGCCGAGAACTATCCTGACATTAAATCCATCGCGGTCATCCAAGACTTTATCATTACTGTGGAAGGCTCGGAGAACCGCATCGCTGCGGCCAGGATCGTTCTATAACGATGCGGTAAATGATTACAATACCGCCGTCAGAAGCTTTCCCAACAACATGGTGGCGGGCTCCTTCGGCTTCGGCCAGGCAGAATACTTCCAGCAGGGGCTGTGAGACGGGGTGCGTTCGTCCACCCGGGTCGTGGCCGGCCTCCTGGTCCTGGCCATAGTGGTCGGCGGGACGGTTGCGGGAGCGTACCTGCTCCTCAAACCATCCTCCAGCGGCGGCTCTGATCCGGGGATACCGAAGCTTGACTACTACGCCACTGACCTGGCGGGGGCCATATCGGAGGATGATCTGTATTGGCTCGGGGAGGTCTGCTACGAGGTCGATTCCAACTCCTCCTGCGAGATGGCCGTGGTGGTGGTCAATACGACCCATCCCTATGACATTAATTACTTCGCCCTGAGAACGTTCCAGTATAACCAGATAGGTAAGGCGGGAAAGGACAATGGCGTATTGGTGGTCGTGGCGACCGACGACAACACCTGGAGGATCGAGGTCGGGTACGGGCTCGAGGGCATACTGACCGATGTCCGGGTCAAGCACCTGGCCCAAGAGTTCCTTGAACCCAATATGACTGCTGGCTCCTACGGCGACGGTCTCTTCGAGCTCACTGCTGCAATGGGCGACATCATTGAGATCGAGTACCAGGGAGATCGCTCCGGGACCCCCGCCTTCCAGATCTTCGGCGTTTCACTATCGTGGTTCGACATAGCCATTATCGCGGTTATCGTCATCGTGCTATCGATCATCACCAGAGGCCGGATCCTATGGCCGCTCGTCTGGGTACTGACCCTGATGAGCGGTAGGGGCGGAGGCAGCTTCGGCGGAGGGCGTTCCGGCGGCGGGGGGGCCTCAGGAGGACGATGACCGCTGGACATATTAGGCCCCAGAGCATCCTGCAAGGGAGCGGACGATGAGGGCTTACTGCATGGTCGGGGTCAGGGGGAGCGGCAAGACCACGCTCATCCGTTCGGTGCTGCCCAGGGTGGGGCGCTTCGAGTATATCTCCACGGACACGGTGATACGCTCCCTGGTCGGCACTCAGTACCCCCAGTTCAACAACTTTCCGGATGAGGTCAAGAAACAGACCCGGAGCCGGGCCATAATGTACATGCGGGAGGAGACCGAGCGGTTCCATAGCCAACTGATCGTAGAGGACCACGCCACCCTCTACAACCCGAACACCCGGAAGCTCGAGCGAGTCATCCCTGAGGAGGCCTCGTTCTTCTACTCGGACATCATCCTTCATTCCGTTGAGCCGAGAATGGTCCTGCAGCGGCGGCGCTCCGACCAGCTGGTCAGGCGGACCCTGGATCTAGAATTCATCAAGCGGGAGGTCCTGGTGGAGGAGGATATGGCCCGCAAATATGCCGACATCGCCGGCATGGACTTCCACGTCATCAAGGACCAGGGGGGCCCGGAGCCGGCCGAGAAGCTGTTCCGTCTGCTCTCAGGCTATCCTTGATCCGATCTTGAAGATTTAACAGTCGCAACCGCACTTGCGCGGAGCGGTCCTGCCCGAGCATCTGGAGCATACCTTCTTGCTCGTATCAGAAACGTTCCAATCGGTGCAGTCGCCGCATACCCACTCGTTACACTGGGTGCATTCGTAACCGACCTTGGGAGCGCCCGCTTCGACCGAACGCTGCTTGGACATCTTCTTCCCGCAGGCCTGGCACTTGATCATGTTGCTGTCCGGCATGGTTCCACCTAAGATGGCATTCAAAGAGGTGATATTTCAAAGCACTAGGAATTTATTTCCGATGCGGTGTAGAAATTCATAGATGTCGTCCAGGGCCTTTCCCTGAAAACCTCATATATACACCATGTTATCACGGCACACTCAACGGAGGGGGACCATGAAGGGCAACAGTGTGCTTACCAGCAAGATCGAGAACGAGATAGAGCTTCTCCAAAGGCACGTTCAAATGCTGAAGGCCATCATGGACAATGAGCCCATCGGGATCATCCGGTTGTCCGAGCTTTTAGACTTCCCCCAGCATAAGGTAAGGTATTCCCTACGCATTTTGGAGCAGGAAGGCCTCATCCACCCGTCACCAGAGGGAGCAGTGACTACGGACAAGCTCAAGGCATTCATGGAGCACCTCAGGGTCATCCTCGACGACATGGAGAAGACCGTCAAGGAACTCAAGTCCCAGCTGGATTAGGAGCGGAAAGGCTTAATATTAGAGGGTAATTGCACTTACCTACACGCCGTCGTAGCTCAGCTGGTAGAGCGTGTGACTGTTAATCCCTGAACAGGGGAACGGTCATCACAAGGTCAACGGTTCGAGCCCGTTCGACGGCGCCTTCCCTCTTCTCTTTTACCATCGTTGAAGTTAGTTGAATAAATCCTCGCGCGCATCGCGTTCCACATCCAGAACTTGTTCTCGACCTCCGAGAACATGAGGTCGCGGCGTCGCGACCTCACCTCGCTGCCGAGCGTTCGCTTCACCGCCGAGAATACATACTCGACCATCCAGCGCAACCCGTATTGCGTAGCGCTCTTCCCAGCCATTCTGGCCGATGGCGTTCCGCTCCCTGACCGCTCGCGGTCGAGCGAACGTATGACCGCGACAACGCATCGTCGCGTCGCTGGCGATCCTGATGCCTGCCTCGATGCCATGACGATGTCAGCAGATCGAAGTTGTCCAGCGTGTCGTAGCCGCCGTCGGCGAGCACTCTTGTCACCTGAATTCCGCGAGCCAGCACCTGCTCGACGAGCTCGGCGAGCACGCTGTTGTTCGCCGACCTTATCGTCCGTCACCACGACGCCGAGCACTTCGAGCGTCCCCACATCGACAGCGACGTGCGCCTTGACGAAGCCACGACGCTTGTGCCAGTGATCGCGCATCCATTCCCCCCGCAACGAAGGTCGAGAAGCCCGTCGAGTCGACTTCGCTGATCGTCGCTCGACGAGGCGGCACCACCGGTGCCGCATGAAGCGCCTGAAGGCGCTTCCAGATCGTCGTGAAGTCCGGCGCTTTCATGCCGAGCACCGAGAGCATGCGGCGCAGATGTCCCTCGGCCGCGCGCATGCTCAAGCGCAGTTCGACGATCAAGCGGCGGACCTCGTCCAGCATCGCCGGCGGCAGCACGAACGGCCGCCCCCGCCGGCGGCCGTTGACCCGCCGCAGCTCGCTGCGCCAGCGAGCCGCGTCGACCGCGGCGCGCTCGCCGCGAGCAACGTATACTTCGTCGTTCGCATGCCAACGATTAACTATTCGTGAGTCAGACAAAGTCGAGTCTGGCATAGTTTTTACTATCGTTGTGACCGGGCGACAAGCCACCACAAGGCATCATCGACCCTATCACTTATAGAGCCGATGATCGGGCATCGGTCATTTTCAGGTCACGGGTCACCATGGAAGAGCGACCCCGCGACCTATTGATCTCTAATCACCGGTGCTGTCGGAACGCCAGTGCACTCAGGCTCGGTCGATCATACAGGAGGTTGTGTCCAGGGCGTCAAGCTTGGCCATATCGCCATCGAACAGCTCGAAATCGAACACTTCCATATTCTCCTTCAAATGATCCCTAGAAGTGGCTTTGGGGATGACGATGGCCCCTTTCTGCAGCGCCCAGCGTAGCATAATCTGGGCCGGCCTCTTGCCGTATCCTTCGGCCAATTCCATTATGACCTTTTCCTGCAACCGATTCCCATGAGTGAGAGGACTATACGCCTCGATGCGAATACCCTTACCTTTACAATAATTGATGAGCTCTTGCTCGTTAACGAAGGGGTTGAACTCGATCTGATTGATCGCCGGGACCTTCCCGGCCACTTTAAGAAGCTCTTCGATCTGGGAGATATCATAATTGCTAACTCCGATGGAACGACACCGTCCTGTTTCCAGAATCTCTTCCATTGCCCTCCACGTCTCGAGGCTTTTGCCGGAGACAGGCCAATGGATCAGGTAGAGATCGATATGGTCCATGTCCAAACGGGCCAGGCTGCGATCGAAGGCGGCTAGAGTACCCTCGTAGCCCTGCTCCCCTACTCCCACTTTCGTGGTGATGAAGAGGTCCCGACGACAGTTTTCCGCTCTCCCGCACCGCCCTGCCGATCTCTTCCTCGTTATTGTACACGGAGGCGGTATCGATGAGCCGGTAGCCTATGTCCAAGGCATCTAGGACCGCCTGATAGCAACTCTCCCCTGCCATCTTCCAGGTCCCCAGGCCGATGACGGGCATTCTTACCCCGTCGTTCAGTTCCAATCTGGATGAGGACTTCAGCTCGGGCATTAGACATCCCCATCAATCATCGGGGCTAGTGGTATTAATCAATTAGGAGGAGGCCGGTCCACACCGGCCGGTCCCCGGCGGGGATCTCGAACGGCAGGCCGGCGTTCTTCGCCGTCAGGTAGACATCGATGCCCATCGCTTCCATCGACGGCCGCGATCGGAAAGGGTGACGGCAATTCTCACCCGAGCCTTGCCCGACACATTCGTCGCACAGTTTGCACGGTCCGCCGGTGAATGCCGTGGCGAAGCGGTAGCCCATCCTCAAGGCCTCCGATTCCAGGTCCCCCAGCAGGTTGATGAACGCCTTCTCGCTGGCCACCAGCCGCTCGAAATATTCCCCCTTCTCGTAGATGTCCTCCAACTTCTTGTCCTTGGACCCTTCCATGAACGCCGTGTTGAGAGGGATGGGGAACTGCACCACGATGGTATGCAGGTATCTCTTCAGCACCTTGGAGAACTCGCCCATACCCATGACTGTTAGGCGGGCACATCAGGTTGCGGCCGTAGTTGGCGCACATCGGGACCATGCACTTGAGCCTGACCCGGGGATCCATGATCACACCGGGGGTGGCCATGACCTCAGCTCCGGAAGCGCCCTTGGCCTTGGCCATCTCGCACAGCCTATTCAGGTCTATATGGGAGGACATCTGGTTCACCTCGATATTAATGTCACCCTTCCCTGTGGAGGGCGATACCGAGGTATCTACATTGGATGCAATAACCTTTCAGACTGTCGGAGGTCGTGACCTTGCATCGGATTCCGCTTTTCCACGTGCCCTCGGTCCGAGCCCCGCACCGTCCAATGTTTCCTAATGGATTAATAGCTGCCAATACTAATTCATTGATGGTAACGAGCATGGCTATCGAGCGGAAGATACCTGAGCACCAGCATTTCAGCAGTGCGACCGTGCTTATCGGGGCAGTGCTGGTCGCTATGATCGCCATATTCGCAGCGTTGCTATACATCGCCTCTGGCCTCCTGGTGTCCGGCCTCATCCTGGCGTCGGGAGCGGTGATCGTCGGCCTGATGACCCGCCGAGTGGTCGGTGCGAGAGCGATGTGGCTATGCTTCGGACTGGCCGCCCTGGCCATCCTGGTGGGGGTGTTGCTTCAGCTCATGACGGCCATGATCTCCTAGCTCACACTGACATCTCGCGCCATTCACAGGAATCGGTGATGCCGACTTCCAGGATGCCCTCGGGGAAGGGCTGGAAGAAGGTCTGGGCCTCGAGATGCTCGTTGCCGAACCGTATGATGTAGGAGCGCATGAGGTTCAGGCAGACGCTCAACGGGATCCGGGCGTCTCGGTACATCTGCAGGCTCTGCAGGAAGAACGCCTTCTCCTCCTTCTTCAACTGCTCCGAGAAGTAGCCCAAGGTGTGCATGAGCACGTTGATGGGGGCGTTGCACCGGGGTGGCCAGGAGAGCGCTGCCCGCAGATGGTCCCGGTATTCGCCGGTTAGGGCTGGAACGTCCCGTCCATCGCGGTTGGCCACGATGTTGCCCAATATCTTGAGCTCCTTCTGACTGTACATCATCAGAAGCAGCTTGTTGCGGGTGTGGAACCCGATGAGGTCCGCCATCTCCGCATTCCTCATGCCGCGGAAGGAGGCGAGGGCGAACGTACCGGTCAAGAAGTGCTCTCCCAGCTTGATGTTCCTCAGCCTGGCCTCGTCCTCAATGGGGATCCCTTTCAATCGCTCGATGACCTCGCTTCCGAACATGCCCGATTCCTTTCGAATAGGGGGGGCTCCCTCCTTGTCAGGGTAAATGCGAACGTCCCTCACCCCGCAGGAAGGGGACCGGCTCTTCAGGATGAAGCCGTCCACATCCCCCAGCTCGTCCAGGAACTTGCCGCGGAAGGACACCATAGGCTCGGTGACATCCCGTCCGGTCGAAGGCTGTACCAGGTGCCTCTCTCCTCCCCTTAGGACGATCCGGATGGGGCCCCTGGGAACCCCCAGACCGATCTCGACCTCCGGACATACCGGAACGAGAACAGCATGCTCTTTGAGCCGCTGCACGAACTCCGAACCGATCATCTCACCGTTGTACCGGCAGTGGTCGAACTCGATGCACCGGCTGATGCCCAGCCGGGGACGGGCGAAAGCAGCGGTCATGGTCTAACCTTCATTTCATGCCCTCGTCGACGATCTCCACACCAACCTCGTTCCGGCGTAGGAACCCGGGGGCGAAGGGGCTGTTGTACCGCATCAGGAACGGCGAGCCCCTCGTGCTGATGCCGTTCTCCTTGAGCGCCCTCATCAGCTCCTCCTCTCGAACGATGACCTCCCGAACATAGGCATGCCCGCTGAACCTGAGCACAGCGACCAGGCGGGCGGGCACACCCACGACCTTTATTCGAGGGTCCAGCGGCCGGGGGGCTGTTCGGAGATCGTATTTTTCAGGCAGGGCGAACGAGAAAGAGGCCTGATCGGAGATCACCGGGGCGGTCATGGCGATCCTCTCGCCTCGGACCCGCTGGGAGACCACTGGAGCCGTCATGGCTATGCGCTCACCGGCCTCGTTGTTGCCGGAGATATATCTGAACAGTATGGAGAACGCAGTATCGTCATTGGGGTCGCTGACGGTCGCCAAAATGATCAGCGGGTACTTCCTGATCTCCACGGGCCCAAGGGCCCGGACCACCTGGTACTCCAGAGACGCGGTCATCGACGTTCGATGGAAAATACCAATATAAATTAAGTGTGAACCCCCCCCTCCGAGTAGGTGAAGGTTCAGATGCGGCAGCCGGTCTGGCCCTTCTTCTCCAGGTACTTCTGGTGGTACTCCTCGGCCCGCCAGAACTTGGGAGCGGGGACGATCTCGGTGACGATGGGGCCATGAAAGCGGCCTGACGACTGCGCCCGCTTCTTCGAGAGCTCCGCCAGGGCCTTTTGCTCCGGAGTGTAGTAGAAGATCGAGGACCGGTATTGGTCGCCGACATCGGGACCCTGGCGGTTCAGTGTGGTCGGGTTATGGATGCTCCAGAAAACATCGAGCAGTTGCTCATAAGTGAGCACCTCTGGATCAAAGATGACGTCCACGACCTCGGCGTGACCGGTCTTATGGGAGCACACGTCCCGGTAGGTCGGGTTGTCGGTCGTGCCGCCCATGTACCCCACCTCGGTGGCTTTTACCCCTTTGGTTTGGTCGAAGGACAGCTGCACGCACCAGAAGCATCCGGCCCCAAAAGTGGCCCGTTCCGTTCTTCCGCTCATGTCAGTCCTCGGTTCTCATTCTTGGAGATAGAGATACTTTTCATCGATGGAAAAGCCTTTCGCCGGTGAGACCGACCTAGAGGGGGCAGACCGCCAGACCGCGCTTCTCAAGATACCTTTGGTGGTACTCCTCGGCCCGCCAGAACTTGGGAGCGGGGACGATCTCGGTGACGACGTCGTTCTTATATTTGCCAGACTCCTGAAGCCGTTGCTTGGATTCTTCCGCTTCCTTCTTCTGCTCATCATTGTAGGTGAATATCACCGAGCGGTACTGATGGCCCACATCCGGCCCTTGGCGATTGGGGGTGGTCGGATCATGGAGGTCCCAGAATACATCGAGCAGCTGCTCATAGGAAATCACCGAAGGATCGAAGGTCAGTTCCACGGTCTCGGCGTGGCCAGTCTTGCCAGAATGCACCTCTTCGTAGGTCGGGTTCTCGGTATGCCCGCCCATGTAACCCACCGCTGCGTCCGTTACTCCCTTCACTTTGCGAAAGTCCGCTTCCACGTGCCAGAAACAGCCTGCCGCGAATGCCGCCTTCTCGAGATTGGCTTCCATTTTTACACCTCGCCCATTACTTGCGAGACAGTGGTACTTATTGATTCGACCTGCTATCGTGCAGGGGCCAGGCACTTTGAGCTGAGCCGGGAAATGTTTATATCGGTATGGCCGTTAACCAATTCGCACGGGCCCGTAGCTTAGTCCGGTGGAGCGTCAGGCTCATAGGAGTCCCTGTGGGACCTGAGATACCCGATGGTCGTCGGTTCAAATCCGACCGGGCCCACCTTTTCTATCCAATACTTTGAATATAAGTATCGTTCGGTCAGCAGTTGATAATCGCGCCGTTCTGCCTATCTTCTTCAACGCCTCGATCGTCCGGTGAAGTCATCGGCCAATCATCGGTTTGTTTGGGAACAGGTCGGCGCCCAGCCCATGGCCTTCTCGCGGTCGCCCTTGAGCAGCGAGCCGGTCATGACGCTACCTTGGGCGCCCTGTCGGGGTACCTTTCCCTCACGAATCTGAGCACCTCGTAGCCGTCGCGCTTGGGGATGTTGAGGTCGAGGACGCTGAGGTCAGGGGCCTCGGCATCAGTTCTCACCGCTTTGGGATGGTGAAGTAGAATGTCGTTCCCTCTTCCGACGCCGACTCGAACCAGATGCGACCGCCGTGGCGCTCCACGATCCTCTTGGATAGCGCCAGTCCCATTCCGGTCCCCTCGTACTCAGCTCTAGTATGCAACCGTTGGAACATCTTGAACAGGCGGTCCTTGTATCGGGGGTCGATGCCAATGCCGTTGTCGCTGACAGAGAACACCCAGTCCCGGCCATCCTCGTGCGCGGAGACGTGTATCTGTGGCGCGGCAACGCCCCGATACTTGACCGCGTTACCGATCAGGTTCCCCAATAGTAGGACCATCTGAGACTTGTCAGCTACCGCTGTCGGCAGAGCATCGTTGGTTATCGAAGCGCCGCTCTCCTCGATACTCACCTTGAGGTCCTTGAGGACGACGGCCAGCACCTCGCCCATGTCCACGGGAGTGAATGAGTTACCCTGGGTCTCCACGCGCGAATAGGCGAGGAGGTCGTCGATCATTGCCACCATCCTCTTAGCGCCGTCCATGGCGAAGCGCATGTACTCTTTCGACCTATCATCTAGCTTGTTCTTGTTCACCCTCTCGAGGAGCTGCAGGTAGCTCGTCACCATCCTCAGCGGCTCCTTCAGGTCGTGCGAGGCGACGTAAGCGAACTGCTGCAGCTCGGCGTTGGAGCGTCTTAGCTCGTCCTCCATCTCCTTACGCTCGGTGATGTCCCGGGCCATGCCGACGATGCCGATTATCTTGCCATCAGAATCATGGTGCGGGGTCTTGGTCGTGAGGAAGGTCCTGTACCCTGCGGGCGTTTGCACCCGTTCTTCCAGCACCTCTCCGACGCCGGAGTCCATGATGCGGCGGTCGATGGCCATGAGGTTATGGCCGACCTCAGGGTCGTCGTATATCTCGGTATCGTTCTTGCCGAGCACCTCTTCGAGCGGTTTTCCCACGACCTGCAACAAAGCAGGATTGGCCAGCAGCCATCGGCTCTCCCGGTCTTTCAGGAACACCGGGTCGGTCGTGGTCTCCAGGACCGCTTTCAGGAGGGCTTCGCTCTCGCTCAGCTCCTTAGTGCGCTCATCCACTTTCTCTTCCAGGCCCTCCTTAGCTTCCTTAAGCATCTCGTTCGAGTCTTCGATGCTTCTCTCGGTGCGCTTCCTTTGGATGGCCAGGTATGCCATCAGCCAGATGAGAAACAGGGCGATGGCTCGATTGTAGTAGCTGTTGTAGGCAACACCGCCGGAAGGGGAGATCAGGTAGCCGATGGGGACGAGGACGCTGCATATTATGGCGATCGCATAGGTCATTCGCTCGCTCTTGGAGAGAATGGTCAAACCGACCGGAATGGTGTACAGCACGCCGATACCCAGCCCTACGGGCGTAAGTGCATCGATGGCCAGGATCGCCGCGAACGAAACTAGGCAGGCTGCTAGGACGAGCCTATCCCTTGTTTTATCTTCCGGCCTCATGCCCGGCGGCTCAGTGTTTTTCTTGTTTGCGCCCATTAGTGAGTTCCAGCCCTCGCCCATTGGGTTATGGTCAATTATCCATTTGGATAATCATACTTGAACCCTCCCCACAAGCGAACGACAAGATGGGATTTATCAATATTGTATTTGTTTAGAATTTGGTCAATCCTCGGACCACTCAGTTACATAAGGGAATTAAAAATGAGGATCCAAATTTCTTAAGTTCTGGGGAATGCGTCAGCTTCGGTATTGGTCCCATGTTGGCCAAAGAAAAATGAAATGGGTTTTTTAAAAGCGCCAGCATACCACCACATGAGCATGTGCTCATCACAAATGTCGAACGGATACTCCTCGACGAGACCGGCCGGTGCAGGCCTCATCCCCGTAAATCCTCGTTGCATCGCTCATCTGAACGGCCTGAATGACCAATCGCCAAGGCCAGGACGATTCGTATTGGATGGCAGATCACGTCTGAGCGCTCTCCGGTCTGGCATGTGTCGCTTTCTCGTATCGGCCATTAGCGCTGCACATGGGGCGTCCTGATGATCTTCCATTTGGCCCTTGCCATCCAATGGGACGATGTTCTTCCTCAACCACCGGCGGGTGGCGTCGAACTCGCTCTCCACCGATGGTTTGATGCGGTAGTCGGTCACGCCCATGGCCCGGGCTTTTTTCTCATCTTCCTTGTTCAACGAACCGGTCATGACCACCACAGGGATTGTCCTGAGCGCGGGTGTCGACTTCATGAACGCTAGGACCTCAAAGCCGTGGACCTTTGGAAGATTGAGATCCAGGATGACAAAGTCGGGGATGGGACTTTTGGGATGACCTCCCTCATTCCCTAGGATGTTCAGAGCTTGCTGTCCATTCTGAGCCAATGTGACGTGCAACGGCAATCCCATGGTTTCCAGTAACTCGGAGATGAGGAGGGCATCACCTGGGTTATCTTCGATAATCAGAACTTCAATTGGCTTCTCCATGCTCATCTTCTCAACTCCTTGGGAATGGTGAAGTAGAAGGTTGTTCCCCGTCCAGGTAGCGATTCGAACCATATCTTACCACCATGCCGCTCGACGATCTTCTTGCTGATGGCCAGACCGATACCAGTACCTTCATATTCTTGAGTACTGTGCAGCCGCTGGAACAGGATAAATATTTTTTCCTTGTACCTTGGATCGATGCCGATGCCGTTGTCATGGATGGAGAATATCCATTCTTGGCCTCCGTCCTTGCAAGATATGTGTACGATAGGTCGCTCCGCCCCATGGAATTTGATGGCGTTGCTGATCAGGTTCTGCATTACCTGCACCATCTGCAATTCATCGGCCAGGATAGTAGGCAGAGGGTCATGAGAGACGGAGGCGTTCAACTCTTTGATTCGGACCGAGAGATTGTCAAGGGTCTTGTCGAGCACTGCTTCCATGCTCGTCAGCTGGGTGGGGCTGACATGCATATCGACCCTGGAGAACGCCAGTAGGTCCTGTACCAGGTCTTTCGCTCTCAACCCGCCATCGATGGCGAATTGCATGTACTGCCGTGCTTTTTCATCCAGCTGGCCCTTATAGCGTTTATCCAAGAGCGTCAGGTAAGCGGTCACCATTCTCAATGGCTCCTGCAGGTCGTGCGAGGCGACGTAAGCGAACTGCTGCAGCTCGGCGTTGGAGCGCTTAAGGTCCTCCTCCATCTCCTTCCTCTCGGTGATGTCCTCGTAGACGCCCAGGACCCCGAAGATGTTGCCGTCCGGATCGCGCAATGGCACCTTGGAGGTCTGCAGCCACCGCGTGCTGCCATCGCTCTGGACCTGTATCTCCTCGAAGTTGATCTTCGGTCTGCCGCTCTCGATGACCTGACGATCGTCCCTCTGGTAGCAGGCGGCCGACTCCCGCCAGGCCAGCTCGTGGTCGTTCTTGCCGATGATCTCCTTGGGATCGGAGAGCCCGGCGTCCCGGGCGGCGGTCCGGTTCGCACCCAGGAAGTTCAGCTCCCGGTCCTTCCAGAACACCCGGTCCGGCACATTGTCCAGGACCAGCTGGAGCATTTGTTGGGAGCTCTGCAATGCCATCTCGGCCCTCTTGCGCTCGGTGATGAAGTGGTCCACCAAGACGGCCACGGTCCAAAGGGCGACCAGCGACTCGGGCCGGTTGAAGAGCGGGAAGAGGATTTCTCCCGGTGGCTTGAGCGGTACAGCGACCAAGGTAAGTATCGACGATACTGCTGCCACCAGGAAAATGGTCCGCCTCCTAGGTGACCAGATGCAGATCAGCACGGGGATGACGTACAGGATACTGACGACCAACCCGATTGCAAGCGATATGTCGAGGAGAAATATCGAAGCGATGAGCATACTGCATACTATCAGGATGTCTTGTTCATTCAGTTCCAGCAGGAACTTTGGAAGGCGGGTTTTCTTCACCAGGGTGGTTTCTTTATTGTTACTCTGATCCTTATCTTCAGGAGCCATGGAATTCCGTTTGCCAGATGCCCGGCTAGCTCAGATTAGATTGGCATCGCGGCATTTAATCGTTGGTATTTATTATGAAATGGCCAGGGAACCCAGATATAGAAAATGGCCAAAGTTGAATTGAAAAAGGGGCGTCCATTGAGTGTTCATGAACGGTGACGGCGGCCTCCAATAAACAATCTCGCGCAAATTGGTTGGAGCCGCTAACATTCGACCGGGGTACTTCTTTGTCCATCCCCCGCCGTCCATCGTGGTGAGGCCCCGATCTCGATTCGTTAAGGACGAGAGGCCGGGCCTAGGAGCTACGCGTTCTCCAATTACGAACCCCGTTCTCCATGATCGTGCGAGCGTTCGCCCCATCAACGTAACTTTAAAAAATGTAACCGTGTTCATCCCCCTGGATCACCCCATGGATGCTGAGACCAGACTCCTATTTGACATAACCCTGATGCTGATCGTGGCGGGGGTTTGCTCGATCGTTCTGGCCAAGTTCAAGCTCCCCTCCATCATCGGCTATCTGACCGCAGGCATCCTCCTGGGCCCATACATCTTTCCCGAGGTCGTGGTCCAGCCGGACACGGTGGAGATCTTCGCGAAAATAGGCATCGTCATGCTGATGTTCTTCATCGGCCTCGAGCTCAACCTCAAAGGATTAAGGAAGGTTGCCTCTTTCGCCATGATCATCGCGGCCATCGAGATGACCCTGATGGTCGTCATCGGATATTCCATCGGCCTGGCCCTTGGTCTAGGCACCCCCGAGGCGGTCTTCCTCGGAGTGACCATCTCCTGCGCCAGCACCGCCGTGGTGCTGGGAGTGATGAAGGACAATAAGCACATGGATGGTAAACTTTCAAAGGCGGTGCTGGGCATCCTCATCATGGAGGACATCGGCATCGTCATCATACTGGCGATATCGGCGCCGATCATGGGCACTAGCAGCTCATCGTCCATGCTGGACACGTTCATTGTGATCATAGCATTCATCGGTATGAGCGTGGTCATCGGCCTCGCCGCCGTCCCCAGAATGCTCAACTGGGTCAGGAAGCACTATTCGGGGGAAACGCTTTTCATCGTCTCGGTTGGCATCGGCTTCGGATTGGCCCTCATCTCCAACTACATCGGCCTGTCCGAGGCGATAGGGGCTTTCCTGGCCGGGATCATCGTTTCACAGGCCACCTGCTCGGATGACATCTGCATCAAGGTCGAGCCGATGAAGGAGCTGTTCATGTCCGTCTTCTTCCTGTCCATAGGTCTCCAGCTTGATCCGACATTGATGGTCTACGGTCTGCCCCTGGCCTTGACCATCGCGGCCATCTTCATCACCGGCAAGCTGGTCAGCGTGGGACTGGGCTGCTACATGGCCAATTTCAAGGCCCGATCGGCCTTTCTGGTCGCCGCAAGTATGGTGGCCATGGGTGAGTTCACCTTCGTAGTGGCAAAGATCGCCCTCGATGGAAAAGTTATCACCAATGCACTGTACTCGTCGGTCATCGGGGCGGCCCTGGTCACCATGCTCCTGCTGCCCTTCATCTCCAAGAGCGCCCCCTCGCTGTTCGATGGGGTCGTGGCAAGGATGCCCAGGGGCATCTGCGCCCCCCTGGGCAAGATAGAGAGCATGCGCATGGCCGCTCGGGAGAGGTTGAGGACCTCGGCGGAGCTGAAGAGGAAGATCCGGAACCAGCTGCTGTTCATCTTCGTCGACTTCGTCATCATCCTGGTCATTCTGCTCGCGGCGAATCTCCTGACCTTTGTTAGGGATATCGCGACCAGCTATTCGGATGATGTTAACATCCTCCCATCGATCTTGCTCTTCATCATCGAGCTCGCCCTCACCCTCCCCGTGGTCATCAATATCGTGAGCAGGCTGAGAAGGATCGCCGAGCTTTTGACCCGGGCCTTGACGGACCAGGATGAGCATCTGGCGATCGGCAAGACCGGAACCTACAAATTCTTCCGCAATATCGGTTCGGCTCTCTCGTTGGTGCTACTGTCATTGGTGATCGCGCAGTTCCTCCCAGGTGTGGAGGGCCTTCCCCCGGCCTGGATATTCCAGATCGCCATTGCAGTGCTGGCCGTGACCTGGCTTACCTGGGACACCATCCATTCGTTCCACGGGAAGCTATCCACCTCCCTCAGCAAAGGGATCATAGGGACCGAACCGGGGTTGGAAGAAGGGAAAGAGAGGGCCCATCCGCCAATGAAGCAGTAACGCTGGCGACCAGGAGGAGGGACCCCCCTGCCCACCTCTAAGCCGGTACGAGCGCGCTTGTCCACCGCTCCCTTCTAATCTCCCCAGGCCTCGCCTGCCAACGGGTCAGCCCCTTTCCTTGCAGCATATTCGCTTAGGCCGTTCGCTAAACCTTATCGATCACATACAAATGGCAAATGCCAAAGGTCAGCGGGATCGACCTGACCACCCTGAAACGATGCTCCTCGAACAATGCCTCGATGGATTCGGGAGAGGGGAACCTCCTGATAGACTCGCCAAGGTATCCATAAGCAGCGCGGTTCCCAGATTGTAGACCACCTATGAACGGCAATATCTTGGTCAGATAAGCGAGGTAGATTTGCTTGATCATTGGATATTTGGGCATGGAGAACTCCAGGAGGGCCAGCTTGCCCCGGGGTCGCAGGATGCGATGAGTCTCTTCCAAGAAGGCCCCAATGTCGGTCATGTTCCTAATCCCGAAGCCTACCATGGCCCTATCGAAGGTCCCATCAGCGAAGGGCATGTTCAGCGCGTCGCCCTGAATGGCCGAGATTGTTTCCCCATCGAACGCCGTTCCCCATTTTCGTGAGGCCGCCATGAGCATGTTCCTGGACAGATCTATACCGACGACTGGGCAACCTATCGTGGATCTAGCCAGGATAGCAAGGTCTCCCGTGCCGGTGGCGATATCAAGGACCGTGTCGCCCTTCCGGATGGCAAGCTCGTCCAAGGCAAGCGTCCTCCATCTGACATCCACCGACATCGACAAAATATGGTTCAGCAGATCATAGGTCGGGGTGATGTCATCAAACAACTTTCCGATCCGTTTTGGGGCCTTGTCGATCGTTCCCTCCACATCCATCCCCCCGAATTTCCTATCTGGTCCGTTCATTGCGCCTCAGAGCGTTAATAGTAACGACACCACGATGCCGATCGACACGAACACTTGAGTTATCAGAACGACCTGTACATTCGCTTTCAGGCTTTGCACGAACGACTCGATCCTTCTCGGGTCCGTGAACGACATGTTCGCAGCTTTGAATGCGAAGGGGATGGTGATCAGCCCAAGGAGGCATAGTGGCGGTATCATGCTCATGCCGACGAACAGGATGATAATCCCGTAGACCGAGAAGGTCAGTAGGGTGTAGAGCTTCGCCGCCCGCTTCGTACCGAGACTGATCACCAGGTTTCTCCGCCCTCCCCTGATGTCGGCATCGACGTCAGGGAACTCATTGAGCAGCAACAGGTTAAAGGTGAGAATGCCCGCGGCTACGGCCAAGATCACGCAGTCTGATGATATGATCGGTCGGTGCACCATGTACGCACCGATGACCGGCAGGAATCCGAGACCAAGTCCAGCAGATATCTCTCCTAGCTTGTTCCTAGCAAATATCTGAGTGTAGAACAACGAAAAGACCATCCCCAGGACGACCAGGGGCAGTAGGACCAGACCGACCTCGATTACCAGGTATGCGCTCAGAAAGGCAGCGAGGATGAAACAACCAATGGCCGCATCGAGGACCTGGCGAGGCATAAGCAACCCTTCTTGCAGAGTACCAGTGCCTCCATTGAACATCGTCCGGTTTGTATGGAGATCCAATCCGGTCTTATGGTCGTAGTATTCATTCAAGGTATTCACGGTTATATGGAGCAGCACCAGGATCGCTGTGAACAAGATAAAGTTCAAGACATCGAAATTACCGTCATAGAGCGCTAGTGAGGCTCCAACTAGAGAAAGAATCACGGGTAGGAGCAGAAAGGGCGCCCTGATCTCGACCATCCATACCTTGAGCGACATACCCCCTGATTATCCCCAACATATTAATGAGTTTCAAGCTGACTACCGTATAAAGGCCTCCTCCCCGCTACCGGCTAGTTCCGCAGATCGTCTCGAGGTGTGATCGATCGAGCGCAATGCTTACCAATCGGACCAATTCACCAAATGATAACGAGAGCATCTGACAAGGAAGGAAGAGCACGAGCGATCAATGCTGCGTTAACGTATGCTTCGAGCAAATGCTCGAATAGAGCGGCGCCCAGAGACAGACGATCTCTTCGTTTTCTGTTCGATCGCATGCATTTTCTTGTTGTCGGAATCACATCCGTTCGGTGTGAGATCTATTTTCCACTCGATAGTAAGCATTCATATGAACATCGAAAAATAAAAAATAGAAAGAGTATACTCAGCTAGCGGTTCTTGCACGAAGGCCCCGCTATTGAAATGATATCCGAGATGCTGGACTTGGCCCGCTCAAATCCGACCAGGGGCATTCTTCGTATACATATTACTCAAATTAATTTTGAAAAGTCCCAGGGCCTTAGGAGGCCTCGCCGTTCTACTCATCCATTAGCTATCATGATTGTATTTTTGGATTATCGTCAGCTCGGGGACCGCAGCTAGAGTCATGGTGTCCGAACCGATCCTGATCCGGTCGGACCCTTGGACCGCCTCGAACATGAGCTGGAACAATTTACTGCGGACCATCCTTCGTTCATGGACCCGGGTGATATAGCGAACGAAGATGTCCACCCAGTTGTCGTTGAAGGACATGTATAGCGTGGGCCTGACCTCTCGCTTGGTCAGATAGTACTTCTCCATTACCACCTCGGTCATGGCCTCCTCGGCCATCCTGGCGACTTCCTCCCTCTCCTCCTCAACGATGTTCTGGAACCGCTCCATGGCATACGCCAGATCGCTATCCAATGAGATGGGGAACCTGATCTCATCCCAGAGGAAGGGGAAATCCTTGGTATAATTGTTCATGATGCCGGATATAGCACGACTGTTGGGGATGGTGGTCAACCGGCCGGTGGCCTGGTCGCCGTCCACCCACTCCCGCATCTCCAAAAGGGTTGTGTAGAGCAACCCAATGTCCACCACATCTCCTAGCTTGCTCTCGACCTCGATCCGGTCGCCGATGCCGTAAATGCCGGTCGCCAGGATGGCCAGCCCGCCAATGAAGTTTCTGATGCTGTCCTGAAGGACGAATGCCCCGGCGGCGCCGATCAATCCCACCGACACGACCAGGACCTCGGGCGTCTGGACCCACAGGACGAGGACCGTACCGATAAAGATGAGCACATAAAGAACGGTGAGCGCCTTGCTGATGCTGTACCGTGTCTTTCGGTCCTTGATCCGTCTAGAGATCAGTCCCTGAACAACTATCGATAACAGGAAATATATCACTGCCAAGGCAAAGAAAGAGTAGGCCAGTACACTTCGTCCGGACAGGTTCAGGGTCAGGAAGAATATCCCTACCATTACGATGGCGACCAGGATGATGATCTTCCTAATCACACATTCTAGATGCTGAACTCGTCGTGTAAATACTTATGCGCCTTTGGCCGAGATGAGCGCCGCTCCAGGCACCTAAGGCCACCGGTGGCGATTCATAGGGGCCAAGGAGGGCTGTGCATAGGACGACCGTCATGCGCATCAGTGCACCTCAAGTGGGGCTGGGACTATCAGGATAGTAATAAGAATCATTTTTACCCGCATTATATAAGTTGAGTGGCATCATCGTCATACTGGCTCATATCGGCATCATCGTCATTCCAGGTCGACGGACAATCGGAACCTTGAGTGAAGGTGGAAAGCCCATACCATGAATTCATAGTATTGTAGGTACGGGATGGGGAAATATCCCGCGGTCCGGACGCTCAAGATGTGACGCATGGTAAAGGTGAGGGCGGCACCAATCCGGTCGTTCCATCAGTCGGGAAGGAACTCGATGCACAACTGCTTCTTTGCCCTAGCTACGGAACCGGCGATCATCCCGGCCTCCACCCAGGCCGCGGTCAGGATCCCTGAGGGCACCAGGCAGTTGGCGCTCATGTCGGAGAGCAGAAAATCATGGAATACCTTGCTGGCATCCTTCTGTATCAGATCGGTCAAGGTCAAGGGGCCAAGTCCCTCGACCAGCTTCTGGGCCTTCGGGCAAGTGGTGGTCACTCGGACACCATAGGTCCCGTCCTCACCGGCAGAGACCTCGATCAACGAGGTGTTCTGGCACGGATACATGTTAATGTTCACCTTGGAAGTCGTGATGCTACCTCACCGTGATATCGTCTTGACTAGGATAAAAAGGCCGTTTCTAAATCCGTGACAACTAATATGTTCTGCCAGGCCGATATGTAATTGGGTATTGACCGTGACCGTATGCGCAGAGGAATCCAAGAAACTGGTCGATGCGTTGGGATTGAAGTACGAACCAGTGGCCATAACCCTGATCAGGAAGGGGGGGTCGGTGCCGGAAAGCTACACGGTGCCGGAAACCCCGATACGCCATTGCCAGGCCATCATGCGCGCCCGAAAGGGAGAGAGCCTAGTGGTCCACGCCGACAAGCAAGCCTGTCCCGTCGGATCGTCATCCCTTGGCCTGACCCCTATTACTGAAAAGGTGGCGTCGGGAGAGTTCCACTACAATATGGGCATGTACGAACGTCAGGAGGCGGCGAAGGAGACCATGGAGGTGAGGCCTTCCCTGGAGGCCGGCAGCGTGGAGGCGACCGCCGTGGCCCCCCTGAGCAAGGCGATGCTCAAGCCAGACGTGGTGGTGATCACCGGAACGCCGGAACAGGTCTTCTGGCTGCTACCAGCGGCGTCCACGTTCTCGATGGGGGGACGGGTCACCGTGGAGATGGCTTCGGTGCAAGCGGCATGCGCCGATTCGACCGTGATCCCTTACCTGACCGGCCACGTCAACATCTCCCTAGGGTGCTTCGGTTGCCGGAAGACCACCGACATCGCCCCCGAGGAGATGCTGGTGGGGATCCCGGGCACTAAGCTCAAGGAGATCGTGGCCGCGGTGGACAAGATGAAAGAGGGGCCCATCCCGAAGTCCCGCGCCAAGTAGATGGAGGCACATCATGCAAGGAAAGGATGACAGAACTCAGCAGGAGCAATGGGACCAAACCTATGCTGGCGCGCAGGATTTCTTCGGCAAATTGCCGAGCGAGCTAGCGGTGAGGGCGCTCAATACCCTCAGAGAGAACAAGGCCGGAATCCTTTTGGAGCTGGGCTGCGGCCAGGGCCGGGACACCTGGTTCTTTGCCCACAATGGCCTGGAGGTGACCGCTCTCGACTATTCTGAGGCGGGCATCTGCCAGATGAGAGCTAGGGCCAAAGATCAGGGGGCGAAGATCACCTTGAATGTCCATGATGCCCGTGACCCCTTGCCGTTCCCCGATGGATCCTTCGATGCCGTGTACTCCCACATGTTCTTCACCATGGAGTTCACCGATGATCAGATCTCGATGATGCTTGCAGAGTGCCGCCGGGTGCTGCGACCAGGCGGTCTGAACATATACTCGGTCAGGAACGACCACGATCCTCACTACGGCAAGTTCACCCCTAAGGGCAAGGATATGTGGCAGAACCCGCTGGGCTTCGTCGTGCACTTCTTCTCTGAAGAAAAGATCAGACAGCTTTCCACCGGTTACGATCTTCTCTGGATCAAAGAGTTCGAGGACCCTTTGCCGCCCTTCACCAAGAAGCTGTACGAGGTCGTCCTGCGGAAGCCGAGCATCTGACAAGGGCCGAGCGATCGGCTTGGCCGCGCGGTGGGACGGTCATGATGCGTCAACGCTAAGACCTGACGCACGATTACATGAGCGATATCGATGATCTGCCCTCAATGCAAGTCCGGGGTCGCCGACGCGATCAATTTCTGCCCGAATTGCGGAACGCCGAAGGCCAAGTTCCTGCCGGGCGGTACCTTTGCTCCTCATCAACCAGCATCCCCTATCCTGGCTCCCGTTCAGATCTCCCCCGCCGTTCTCCAAGCCCTATTCCTTCGCCCGGGGGAGCGCGCGGTCGGGGTCTGGAGGGCAGGCTATGTGCTCCCTGACCGCTCGTTCGATGATGAGGAGGCATCCACGCCCATGACCCCTGGAATCTTAGTGGCCTCCGACCAGCGGCTCATCTTCGTGCAGGAGAAGGGCATACTGAACAAGAGCTACCGGCCGATGGATTCCATGGAACTCCGGCAGATAACCGGTCACCGGATCACCTCCCTGCTCAGGATGAAGGAGCTGGAGGTCGAGCTGCAGGACCAGAAGGGACGCAGAAAGCAACGGTTCTCTAACCTGTACGAGATCGACCCCCTCTCCCTCAAGCCGCTCCGGCCGTCCACCCCGGATGAGGCTAGGTCCTTCTTCGGTAACCTGATCGGGGCGCGATGAGAGGGGAGCGGCCACCAGAACTGGAGCCTCATTACAAACATGGAGCGAGAAAGCCCACGAATTTATTCGTGGGAGTGTCAAGAATCGCGGATCCCGATGTCCTCGGCGACGAACCGCTTCTTAAGTTCGGTGAGGAATTCTGAGACGATCTCGTCGCGCTTGTTGATCTCACTGTATCCATATACGGATAGCGATCCGGACCCGACTGCCCTGGACGTCGACCACGTTCACCTGGGGGTTCAGCATGCTGAGATCGCAGCTGGAACCGAACAGGGCGCGAATGGAGGGACGCTCGAAGAGCTTAACGACCGCTTTCTTCTCCTCCTCGAGCACAAGCGGCAGGATACGAGGATGGATGTCCGCCTCATCGAGGACGATCTTCCTTATCCGCTCGAGATCACTGACCGGAGCGATCCACATAGGGACCGTCAGTGCTACGAAGCCGGCCTTCGTGTAGTTGACCACCTTGCCATTGATTATCTGTGAGTTCGGGACTATCGCGATGCGCCCGTCCACATCCCGTAGTACGGTGGACATCAAGGTGATGTCCTTGACCCGGGATACCCCGGTGGTCGGGGCCAGACCGACCTCTATCCAATCTTCCAGCTGGATCGGCCTTGTGATGGAGATGATGAGCCCGGACAACATGTTCTGGATGATCTGCTGGGAGGCGAAGGCGATGACCACGCCCACCAAGCCCAGGGAGATGACAAGGCCGGTAAGCTGCAGCTGGAGCAACTCGCTGAAACCAATGATAGCGGCCGTGCCGATGATGACATACTGGGCGGTCCGAGCCACTACCTTGGACAGCCGACGACCTACCTTCTCGTCCAGGTTCCTCCTGATGAGCATGCTGGCGACCTTCCCCAACAGCACGCCCACGATCAGGAGGAGCGCGAAGAGGATCGAACTTGTGGCCGTTATGCCACCGATGATGGGCTCCTCCAACCAGCTCATCCGATCCCTCCCGTTCTACTCACTGAGCGTTATCCTTATTGAAGAGGTCCTTTCCCTTTAAGAACAACTCCAAGCTGATTATCTCGCCTATCAGACGGCCTTCGTTGTCAACCACTGGGAGATCGTTGAGTGCTCCTGGATCATGATGTCCAGCGCCTCGGTCAACCGGGCCTCCTTGACCACTGACCGTGTGGGCGTGATGAGACCCTCCACCCCCTCCTTGAACATATCGCGGAGGAAGCGATAGAACGAGAGGCCGCCCAGCTCTCGCACTCCGACCCGGTAACCGATCAGCCTCAGGAGGGTCTCGGTGTTGATCATGCCCAAAAGCTTACCGTCATCATTGACGACATATACCTTCCTGGAGATGGGGTTCTGGAGCATTGCCTCAATGACCTCTTTGATCTCCCCATCCTTCTTCACAGTGGAGGGCCTCTTCACCATGAGCTCGTAAACGTCACTGACGAGGGTATCGCTGAACTTCTTATCCATCTCTACCATGTGCCTGAAATGCAGAACTCGATACTTGAAATCGATGTCCTATCGGGAAGGCGACCACCATCTTGGAGGACCTATTGATCGGCTCCCCGTCTCAAACGCTCCTTGACGTCGCGAGCCAGTGGGCTGACCATCATGTGCTCTTGCAGGGGCGCAGGGCGATCACTTCGATCAGGCTATCCCAGTCCAGGATGGTCTCAACGCAGCCGTCCTTGGAGGTGATCACACCCATGGCCAGGAGATCCATGCGATCCGCCATCTCCAGCCCTTCCTTCACTTCCATGATGCAGCCGACGCCCACGATGGCCTCCGGGCGGTACTTCTTGATCAGACGAGTAACGAAGGTCGATCCGGGAACGATGAACACCTTGCACCCATGACCTTCCAGTTCGTCAATGGTCTTCCCGATGTCACAGCGCATGCACCGCTTGCATACCAGGCCTTCAGTGGTCAAGCTGGCTGGGCAGTCCGCAGAACGGAGGCATTGAGGGAGGAACACCATGCGCCGGGCCACTGGGACATTGCTGAACCGGTCTCGGTTCATCTGGTTGTGAAGCCGAATGGTGAAGGAGATCAGGTCGTTACCATCGATCTTTCCCATCCTCCAAAGGACCTTGATTAGCCCCTCGAAGACTATGAGGCCGGGGCGGAGCAACCAGGGCAGATAAAATTGCCCCTTGCGCATGGAGAGGAGGGTCAATGCCACCATGAAAAGGGATAAGACCAGCACGCCCACCAACAGGATGATCGTGATGTAGCCTAGGATGGACATCATCTGATCGAAGGAAGGAAGGACTATGACCACGGGCGGCCATAGGAGGACCCCACTATAACAGTATGCCCTTTTGATTCCGACAAAACGCGAGGTCGACCGCCCCATTTCAG
The DNA here is from genome assembly GCA_963728405.1 of Methanomassiliicoccaceae archaeon. Lineage (GTDB taxonomy): Archaea > Thermoplasmatota > Thermoplasmata > Methanomassiliicoccales > Methanomassiliicoccaceae > UBA6. Next base: position 198,839 of record CAVSJV010000003.1, read on the forward strand.
CAGCACTTAATAGGCTAAGGGTTCGAGCGCACGGGGATCCAGAACGACAGCGTACCGAGCAATGACCTTTTCTTTTCGTTAGATCGTTCTGGATTTCTTTTTAAATCGCTGGCTCTCAAAATGGGGGCCGAACCTGATTCGGACCCGGTGGGAATGTGAAGAAGGTCGCGATCTTAGCGGTGGCCGTTGCCCTTATCCTTGTGGCGGCGGAGGCGTATGTGATATTGATCTCCGGTAAATGGTCCAACAATGCGGTATTGTCGCCGGTCGACAACAATGGGGCGAACGATACCGGAGACCAGCAGCTCCCTGCATCAGGCAATGATTCCTTATCGGTACCGTTCCCGATGGACATCGCTCCGGTGGATGCCAAGATTGCCTTGGAGCTCAGCTACCCTGGAAAGGGGGGGGAGGGAAACGTACAACTATGCCTGGGATCAGTCCTACGGGTTCCGGCTCAACATCTCGGTCCTTAACGGTTTCGAGGGGCCGAGTGCTCACCAAGGTCTTCGCCAATAAGTCCGAGGAGATCGGAACGCATTGTCTGATCATCACTCCGGCCGGAGGGCCGCCCATATCCTGGCAGTCGAACGAGAAGAGTGGGATCAACATCATCAGCGGCGACCTGGAACTGGACCAGCAACGGGACCGGTGGTAACGCTGTCGCGTTCACCCCGATATTCAACCGGGCGGGGGACTTCAACAGCACCTTCCAGTCGTTCGACCTGGACACCAGCAAGCCGCTGTCCACCCCGTTGACGGTGGGTCCATTGCGCACACCAGTGATCGGGACCCTCCGAGTAGATGCCCTTGGCCCAGGAAGCTATCGGGCCGAAGGGGGATACGACCTACTACGCGATACTGATCAACGTCACCAATGGTTGGAACATAAGGTATGTGGTGGACGCCTCAAACCTGGTGCTTAGCAATGGGACCTCGGAAGTAAGGGCCAACCTAAGTGCGATGTCCTTCGGGAACCAGAGCCTGGCCGCCGGTCAGTCTACTCAATTCCTGGCCTATTTCGATATCACCGGGGACATCGATACTTTCCGGCTGGAGTACCGGGGCCTGAACAGCGCTCAGGTCATCACGGTACCGCTGGGCTGACCCAAACTCCTTTCTTCTTTATTTGGCGCCCTGGCCAGGGCATGCATGTTTATCTTGGGAGATCGCATTCACGTTGAGGCCATGGCGGAGCTGTCCCTTGCTAGCCAGATAACTCTCAACAACGGAGTGACCATACCAAATCTGGGCCTGGGGGTGTTCCAGGTGCCCAACGACGCAGCCCATCGGATCGTTCTGCAGGCCCTGAACATCGGTTACCGGCACATCGACACGGCGGCCTATTACCAGAACGAGGAGGGAGTGGGCCGGGCGGTCCGGGAGAGCGGGGTTCCGAGGGAAGAGGTCTTCGTGACCACTAAGCTTTGGAACAGCGATCATGGGTTCAGGGAGGCCTTGAACGCCTGCGACCGCAGCCTTAGGGCGCTCGGCCTGGACTATGTGGACCTGTATCTCATCCATTGGCCTCGCAGCGACCGTCGGGTGGAGACCTGGAGGGCCCTGGAGCGCATCCTGGACGAAGGGAAGGCCCGGGCCATCGGGGTGAGCAATTATCTCCCCCGGCATCTGGATGAGACGATAGCGAACGCCTCGGTCGTTCCGGCGATCGATCAGGTGGAATTCTCCCCATTCCTGTACCAAAAAGAGCTGCTGTCCTACCGTCCGGTCCAAGGGCATGGTGCTGGAAGCGTTCAGCCCGCTCACCAGGGGAAGGAAGCTGGGGGATCCCCGCCTCCTCGCCTTGGCCAAGGACTATGGGCGATCCCCGGCCCAGCTATTGATCCGGTGGGTCCTGCAGAAAGGAATGGTGGTCATTCCCAAGTCCGTTGACCCAGGCAGGCTCAAGGAGAACGCCAGCGTTTTCGATTTTGCCATCTCTGCCCGGGACGAGGGGGCGATGGATTCCTGGAGCGAAGACTTCCATACCACCTGGAACCCTGCGGACATCCCCTGACCTCGCTCAGCTCAGCTATCCTTTAGGCGAACAACTTATGGCCCCGGCCGACGATAAGGGAGGCCATGACCGGACCGATGGAGGCCATCCGGAAGAAGTGCGAACAGCTCGACGTTCCGCTGGTAGGCGTAGCTCCGGTCGATCGGTGGGACGAGGAGCCGTTCCAACCATGGGTGCCGCCCGACTTCCGGCCGAGGAACATCTATCCAGAAGCAAGGTCGGTGGTCGTCATCGGCCTGCCGGTGGACCTGCCGGTGCTGGAAACGACCCCTTCCATCTTCTACCATGAGCTATACAACACGGTGAACCGGCTGCTGGACGAGAGCGCCTATCGCATCGCCGTCATGCTCAACGGGATGGGCCATCCGTCCATCTTCACCCCCCGGGACGGGTATGGCATGCTGGACGTGCTGAAGGACCGCCCCCTGGCGTTCTTCTCCCACCGCCACGCGGCTTACCTTGCCGGCCTAGGTACGTTCGGGGTCAACAATATGCTCCTGACCCCGCGATACGGCCCCCGGGTGCGATTCACATCGATACTGACCACGGCGCCACTGCCGCCCGACCCGATCATGGAGGAAGAACTGTGCATCAGGTGCATGCGCTGCGCCAGGTCCTGCCCTGCCCAGGCCCTGGAGGAGAAAGGGTACCCCGAGGGGCTCACCCTGAAGGACCGCTGCACAGAATACAATCTCGGCCTGGCCGAGCGGTACAGTCTCGCCCTGCGGGGTCTGCATCAAGGTCTGCCCAGTAGGAGCAGACCGTGGGGCCTTCGACCGCCGGGACGCCCGCATCTACGATGACCGGCAGAAGTTCGACAGGCATCATCGCGCCTGGGAACATGTCCGCGCCTATGGGGGAAAGCGCAGTTAGATGTGAGGGGGCGGAGAAACCCCCAAATTTTCTGGACGAGTTGCGTTAAATCCTTTGGATTCCATCGAGAAAAAGGCATCAACTTACTGTTAATCGAGGCTTCCTCCTCTCACTGGAGGATGAGGACAAGTTAACTCTGTCCGATTGGGTCTACGAATACGAGCTCTGTGGTTTGGAGATGGGCCGCGACCTGAACACCACCAATAACATACTCGCTAGGGCCGGACCGAAGTCACGCCTGTGGAGACGATGTAGTTCCTTCGCTATCGAAGGTCATTGTCGCTGAAGCAGGAACTATATGCTTGGTAAAGGCCGAGATGGGAATACCACGATCAAACCGTGGGAGGATGTCACAAAGCATTTTGTCCAGCTCCCCCTATGAGGTCGTATGAAGCAGGAAGTGAAGGCGTTCCTGGACACCGCGGCGGGCAGGCGGGCAGCTCAGCTCCGGAAGCAGGACCCCGAGGTCAAAGCATCTTACGTCCTGGATGACCAGGCACCTCGAGCGGTGGTCAAGGCAGAGAAGGACGGCCAGGTGTTGGCCTTCGAGTTCCTGGAGACCGCCGAGACCGCGGCAATCCAGGCCAATATGGAGGACTATGTGTTCTCGGCCAACGAGTTCGGGGCAGTGACCGTGTGCCTGCCGGAAGCGAACTATCCCCGGGAGATCGCCTCCACCGTCCTCACCGATCTTCAAGGCCGCATCAGGAAGGGCGGGGCCACTGGCGATTTCAGGTTCTCCGGCTACGTCTACGACACCATGGGAAATTTCAAGAAGGTCAAGTGAGCTGGGTTCGCCGAGCGGTAGAGGTCCTGATCCCATGGAAGAGCCCGATAGCGAGACCATCTGGTGGCGATGTGCCTATTATGCCTATCTTGATAGTTGGAAGCGGGCCGACCTCGCCGATGAGGATGAGGCCAGGGAACGGGCCATCGACACCTTACAGGATACCGTTGGCGGATTCTTGGAAGGCGCTCTTAACTTTGGCACCTTGAAATATCGAATGGACAACGTCTCGACGGAGAACGGTTCGACCTTTCCGCCAAGGGCGGTGTCCTCGGCCCTCAGCGACCTGGCGCTGGGAGTCCCCATCGACGATCTGGAGCCGGCTCTGCGCCGCGCGGCCCGTCTCCCCGAGGGACCGGGGGAGGCCAAGGGAACGCTGATGGACCTCGAGGATTTCATCGAGAGCGAGGTCTCCAGGGGGAACCTGAAGAGGGGGCAGGCCCTACCAGAGCGGTGGCCTGAACTGATGGCCTGCCTGTGGCATATCCAGGAGCCGTCCGGCTGGCCGCTCATCAGCGCCCCGGCCTTGGACTACCTGAAAGGGAGAGGTGAGGTCGTACCGCTGGAACCAGCCCATGACTATGCGGAATACGCAGGGTTCATGAGACGGCTGTCCGAACTGACCGGAGGCGACCTGATAGCGCTAGAGCACCTGCTCTCCAGTCTGGGGGAGGACGAGGTGGTGGTTCCGGACGCCGAGGAGTGCTTCCGACGGAGTTTGGAGAGGGCCAAGGAGCTGGAGGACGAGGGAGCGGCCGACCAGGCACTGGCGATGTACGAACGGGCCCTCTCCCTCCGTCCTCGGACCCCGGACGCCCTCCGCCGTAAGGCCGATATCTATGAGGAGAAAGGGCTCACCATGGCCGCCATCGGGGAGATGGAAGCGCTGGTGGAGATTGAGCCCCGGGACCTGTCGGCCCACCGTAGGCTCATAGTGCTCTACAAGGCACAGAATATGGTCCGCGAGCACAATATCGAGGTGCGGCGGTTCAAGGCCCTCAGGGAAAAGAGGGAATGAGCGGGGACGCCGTCCTGATGACGGCCGTCCGCCCCCAGTGAATGACCCATCCTCGGAGATGTGCCAAAATGTTCGTCGCGCCCCCTGGATGGCCTAAAATATTCACCACTCCGATCAACGTCCGATGCAAACTTCGACCCAGCTTACCTTCGGTTCCAGGGTCCGGTTGAACAGCGGTGCTTCCATGCCCGTCCTCGGCTTCGGCACTTGGCAGCTTCGAGGCCAACAGGCCAGGGTGGCCGTGGAGACGGCCATCGACATCGGATATCGACTGGTCGATACCGCCAGCAGATATGATAACGAGATCGAGGTGGGCGAGGCGGTTCGAAGGAGCGGCGTCCCTCGCGAGGGACTTTTCATAACGTCCAAGCTATGGAGCCATGAGCATGGCCACGCTGAGGCCAAGGCGGCCTGCAGGCGGAGCTTGGAACGACTGGGTCTGGAGCATCTAGACCTGTACCTCATCCACTGGCCTTCCGGAGGGAGGAACGTGGAGACCTGGCAGGCCCTTATCGAGCTGTTACAGGAAGGGCGGACCAGGGCCATCGGGGTGAGCAACTTCAGCATGGAGGATATGGCTCCCTTGATCGCTGACACTGGTGTCGTCCCTTCGGTTGATCAGGTGGAGTTCAACCCATACCATCATGATGAACACCTCCTCGTCGAATGCGCCAAGGCCGGCATCCAGGTGGAGGCGTACAGCCCCTTGAACGGCATGGACCTGAAGGACAGAACGGTCGCGGGATCGGCCCTTCGTCATCACCGCAGCCCGGCGCAGGTGGTGCTCCGGTGGTGTCTCCAGAAAGGTACGGTCGTTCTGACAAAATCATCCCATGCCGGACGGATCGCCGAGAACTCCCAGATCTTCGATTTTGAACTTGCATCGGACGAGATGGCAGAGCTGGATCATCTCCAATAGGCGCCGGTCGCGTGATCGGCCCCTCTTGCGCTTTCCGTAAATCTTAATCGATGGATCGGGATGCCTCGCTGCCCCACAGCGTCACCACGGTGGTGGGAGCCTCCTGCTGGGCATGGCATGTTCGACATCCCGTTCTTCCTGGCCACGGGGCCCTATGTCATCGCCATCGCCTTGTTCTACGCCAACTTCAGGGGTGTTGAGCCCAAGGAATGAGCGGGCCAAACCCTATAATCTCCCAGACCCAATAACTTGATACTTGGTGAACAGATGATGGGGCAACGGGACGACCGAGTGAGAGGGCTGCAGTGGAGAGCGGTACTGTCCATCGTCGCAGTGTTCGGATGGCTCATCTTCGTGGTGCTGTGGCTGTTCTTCATCACATCTCAGCTGGGGGACGCCCAGAACCTCGCCGTGTTGCTCATCTCGCTCCTGCTCCTCATCGCCCTGTTGGCAGTGACCTGGGTTACCTGGGGCCTCAAGCACCCGCCCCTCTACCCCCAGCCTACCGCCTATGGGCAGTATTATCAAAGACCTCGCTGGAAGGTCGCTTTGGGGGGAGCGACCGTGATCGCATGGGCCGCCTTCATCGTGGTCTGGCTGTTCTTCTACGCCAGCGAATTCACCCTGTATCAGAATCTGGGAGCCGTCCTGGCCTCTCTGCTGGTAGTAGGTGGCATCAACTGGGCCATCAGCCTCTTTGGACGGTAGCGAGAGCGCATGGCATGATTCCCACCCTCTAGTTGCGGGCGGACCGAGACCTTATTAGACCTGGTTTTCGGACGGGGCTGCCCCTAGGCGCCATCGCCCTCTGAGCGATCGGCCGCAGGCGGTCTAGATGACGGTTTTCCGCGGTCTTTTCCGGTTCGCCTTCAGTTCTTCATCTCATAGAGGTTTGGATGACCAGCTCGTAGATCATGTCGGCTGTCCGCATTGAGGCCGTTGGAACGACGGGGTTGAACATCGCACTCCTTCTACCGATCATCATCGAACCGTACCTCCTCAATATCCTGGCCTTCGATGTCCCGCTCAAGGATCCCCTGCTCCGATCGACGCTTGGATAGGGGCTGCTCTTCCTTCGAACATTAGCCCCGTCGTTCCACCCGATGTCTCGGTTCCTGGCACACCAGATATTATCTAGCAGACGCTCCCAATAATATGCGGTGATGGGAATGAAGGACCAGAGAGCCCCTTTTCGTTATGTGATGACCTGGAAGAAGGCCGAGAATGAGAGGATCGCCATCGAGGCGCGCTACCAGAACTTCCTGAAAGGGAGGGGGCGGGAGGAAGCCTTGGAGCTGGGGTGGGTGGAGGGCACCCGGTGCTCGCTGATGAGGAGGTTGGCCCGGAACGGTAGAAAGACGATACCGCCACGGAGAGGGCGACGGCACGGTCAGCGTGGACCTGCCCTACGGCCCGGCCGGCGAGGACCTCGGACGGCGGATGGCCCTTATCGCCTCGGTACTTCGAGAGGCCCCCGTCAGCGCTGCACTGGACCGAGCCTATGACTATCTGGATGCCGCATCGTCGGTGGAGATCGACTTCTGGGCGAGCAAGCTTTTGGACCAGGAGGTTGGCCCCCAGAGGGTAGTGCCGGCGCTGCTGCTGGTCAGCCGGGCGATGAGGGTGCGGCCAGCAGAGCAGGAGCACTAGGGCCGCATAGCATTATCAATGGCCGGTCGATTCCCTGGTCATGAACGACCGCCAGTGGGCCGGCCTTGCCCTATTCATCGGGGGAGCCCAGTTCATGCTAGGGCTCCTGATTGCCGAGGCCTTGTATCCTGGGTATAGTGTCGCGCTCAATTTCATCAGCGACCTGGGGGTGGGCCCAGAACCGTCCCGGACGATCTTCAGCGTCTCGGTGTTCCTGTTCGGACTGTTCGGCCTGGCCGCCTCGATACTGCTGCTCAGGTCAAAGGGAGACCGGGTCGTTCCTTACATGCTACTGGCGTCAGGCCTGGGGGCCATGGGGGTTGGGCTCATCAATGAGCATATGGCCCCCTATCACACCATTATGGCGTTCCTTGCCTTCTTCATGGGGGGCCTGGCCGCCGTGTTCTCGTACCGTCTGGTGCGGTGGCCCCTGGGCCTCCTTTCAGCGACGCTCGGCCTCATCAGCCTGGCCGCGCTGGTCCTAACCGGGGCGGGCTTCGATCTCGGAATGGGCAAGGGAGGCATCGAACGGATGATACTCTATCCGTCGATGACCTGGTTGGTAGGGCTGGGGGCGGTCCTAGTGTCTCAGAACGGAGAGACTGGACCGCAGGATGGTCCTAACGGACCAGCTCGCTGATGTGCTGGGCCGGCCTCTTCCCCTTTCTCTTGCTCACGTAGATATTGCGTCCCTTCTTGTGCAGGGTGAAGACGTCGTTGAACTCTTCCAGGAACTCCCTCAGGCCGGCCTTGCCGTGGCTCTTGAAGTCGATCTGGGGATCGAGGTGCTTGACCTCCTTGCTGAGCTGGGGCAGGAACGCTAGGCCGTCGTCCTTGACCACGTTGTCGAAGGCCGAGGTGATCACCTTCAGCAGATCTATCTGACTGCGGACGGGCCCGCGGGCCTCGAGCGGTTCCGGTTCAGGTTCTGGCTCTCCCATCGGGGCCTCGACCGGGACAGGTTCCACAGGGGGAAGGACATCCTCGATCTCTTCCTCGGCCTTCTCGACCTTCTTCACCAGCATGCTCTTTCCTCGGCGGAGCAGCATGAAGTGGCCAGGCAGAGCTTCCAGCAGGTGGGAGATCTTCTCCTTTCCAAAGTTGGCGCTGTCGAAATTGGGGTCGATCCGTTTAGCGGCCTTGAACAGGCGGAAGGTGTCGGCGCTCCCATCGCTGTTCTTGTCCACCGCCTCGTAGGCCTGGAGCAGTAGCGGCAGGGCATCGTGGGCGGTGCGTCCGGTGGACACGACCTTGGCTAGTTCCTTCTCCAGGCAGGGAGGGCAGATAACCTCGGGAGGGGGGACCGGGCGGGAGCCATCCTTCTTTCGGATGTAGATCGCCCCGTTGCTGGCCCGCTCTACCTCGAACACATCATCCAGCTCGTCAATGAGATTGAGCAGCGAGGCCTTGCCGAAGGTCCTGGTGTCGAACGCCGGGTCCAGCCTGCGCAGCGCCGCGCCGATGTCGCCATTCAGCGCGCGGCCATCATCGTTCACGGCGTACTCGAACGCCCTGTTGAGTATGTCCGCCGCATCGCGGGGCGTTTTCCTGGGCCGGGCATGACCCTTGGGAGCGCGAGGGGCTTCCTTGTCCTCTTCCTCCTCGGCATCCTTTCCCAGATTCTCTGTGGACACGAACACGTCGCAAGCTCGGCGGAACGAGTCGTGGGTCTCCTTCTTCCCTATGCCAATGACGAACAGCCCGTGCTCGCGTATCTTGATGGCTAGGGAGGTGTAATCGGAATCGCTCGACACGATCACGAAGCCCTTCACGATGCCATCATGGAGGATGTCCATGGCGTCGATGATGAGGGCGATGTCGGTGGCGTTCTTGGTTACATAACGATTGGAAATATTGGGGAACTGCTGGTAAGGCGAAAGCGCATATTCCTTGAGCTTTAACTTCCAGGAATTGACCTGTCCGCCGGCGGTCCAGTTGCCATAGACCCTGCGGATGATGACCGATCCGTACTTGGAGGCCTCTGCCAGCATCTCTTCTATCATCGTGGCTGAGGCGTTATCTCCGTCGACCAGGAAGGCCAACTGCCTGTCCTCGATGCGCTTCTCGTCCATAATTGAATGTCTCCGTTGTATCTATAACGCCAGTATCGAGCAATTATTTAATAAGGCGGTTGAAAGCGGCGGCCTTCTTCACCACGGTCTGGCTCCCGTCTCGGCCACCCGGTCGTTGTACCGCCTGGCTATGCGATAGGCATCGTACACCTGCCATCCCCAGATCAACACCGCCGCCACCAGGGTGATGATGAGGATGTATAGCATGAGAAGGGAGATGGTGATGATCAATATGGCCAGGCCCTGTGCGAACTTGCGTCCGTAGATATGTCCTAGGCCGGGGACGAGCAACGCCAGAATGACCGCCAGGGGGACGCTCTTGGGTTCCACCCTCGGCGGTTGCCAGGGTGGCGGAGCCGGATCTGGTATACGATAGGCCTCGGCCGGCTCTTCATCCACCCCGAATCCTTCATCGAACGGACGGTTGACTCTATCGGTCACCTTGCGGCCGCGCACTGCATGCTCAGTAGGGCTAATCACATTCTGGACCATGGTATGGCCTCCCATTTTCATGGTACCCAGACAGTACTTTAGGCTTTTTCATCCAAACTTCCTTTTCCACATCCTCCGTTCAAGGGACCATGGACGAGCTCGATGTCCGTCTGTGCGGCCTGCTGAACCTGAACTCCTGCGCCCCTTACCGGGAGCTCGCCGACAAGCTGGGACTAGGCCTGCAGGCGGTCCACCGCCCCATCTCCCCCCATGAGGTCAATGGCGCGATCGGGAGCACCGTGGGGCGATTCACCGAATAAGATAGATATCCTGGCAGAGCATAGAACGACCCATGGCCAAGCTTCGCTCACTATTGCTCCGTAACTACCGTCGGTTCGCCGGCGAAATCGAGCTACCGCTGGACCCGGGGATCAACCTTATCGCCATCCCGGCCGGCCTGGGCAAGACCAGCATATTGGAGGCTGTTTCGTGGTGCCTGTTGGGGACAGAACTGGTCTGCGAACCAGAGCAGGTGCCCAACATCGAGGCACTGGGCAAGGGAATGGCCGATGTACTGGTGGGCCTGGAGTTCGTAAACGGCGAACGGCTGGAGCGGTTCGCTCTGTTCTCCTACGTGTCAGGGGGGGTCGAGCGGGAGGCCTGGGGATGGAGGCTGGTGGACGCCGCCAGCGGCAAAGTGATCATCGAAGGGGACGACGGAGATGATTTCGCCGACCAGCAGGAGCGGTTGTTCCCGGAGACCTGCGTTCACGCCAACCTGATCAATGGTCCGGCCCTCCGGAGAGCGGCGGAGGGCTGCCGCAGTGGGGTGGAGAGGGCGGTGAACAGCAGCAACAACTGGTGCACCAGCGATCTGTCCCTTAGGTGCTCGATGGAGGCCACTGGCCTGTTCCTCTCCCTGTGCCCGCAAGCCCCGGTGAACGCTCTGAGCTACGGTCCCGAGGGCCGCCTGGAGGTGTCGGTGCATGGTCCTCTGACCGAGACCGAGGTTCGGCTGGCACTATTGAGCCACGCCGTGGCCTTCGCCAAGGAGAGCGCTAAGGTCTGCCCAATCTTCCTGGACGACCCCTTCGGCCAGGCCGATGAGCTTGACCATGCCGCCCTATTCAAGAGGATCGTGGAGATGCTCCCCTCCAGGCAGGTGGTGTTCCTGCTTTCGGGCCAGAAGGACATCGCCGACTTGAGGTCCACCGGCAGGGTGGACAAGGAGCTGGAGATACGCGGATAGGGTTGACACGCCCACCAATGAAGTCATGGAATCCAGAGGTCACCGTCGTTCCGAGCGTACTTCCTGAGGACCGGGTTCGCTGTCGCCGGGGGCAGACCTACATCTTTGGCATCCTTTGACAGTTATGCCGCCGGCCCGCTAAGCGAACTTCACCGCCCACCGGGCTTTCACTAACTCAGCACTGAAGTCTCGTCCGTGCTTGACCTTGAAGGTCAGGAGCGTCCACTTCCTCGATGGTCCGAGGCTATAAACGCATTACGGGAGGCCACTGAAAGTACTACTTATCGCAATTCATCCCACGATTCAAATCGTGGGCTTTCTTGCTCAAGGCCGTAAACTTCATCACCTCTCCCGCTCAATGAAAGGGCCATGAGCCCAGTGCAGACCATCCCTCCGAACGAGTTTGGCACTTTCAAAAAAGAGATCGAGGAGGGGAGATGCCTCCTTCTGGACGTCAGGGAGCCAAGAGAGTATGAGGCTGGCCACATCCCATCAGCGCAGACCCGACCCCTATCGCAGATGGCCCACTGGCCGAGCGAATTTGCCAAGGACCGGATGATCATTGTATATTGCCGCACCAGCAACCGCAGTCGGAGATGCGCCGAGCACCTGATGGCCCGAGGATTCCAGGACATGTACGTGCTAGAGGGGGGCTTCAGCGCCTGGTCCTTGGGCCGGCCCGGACCAAAATGAATAATAATATCTCCGCCCAACTCGATCTCGGATCGAGAATATGATGCCCGCGGCACCTAGGGAGATGCGGGGAATGGGATGGCGGATACCTGCCAGCATCCTCATCGCCGTAGGTTGGCTCGCGTTCATCGTGATCTGGCTGTTCTTCTTCGCTTCGGATTATAGCATCTACAAGAACCTGGCCATCCTGTTCGTATCGGCCCTCATCGGCATGGTCGTTCTAGTCGCCATGTGGATAGGTTTCGGGCTGCGCATGGGAATGATGTATGCCCCGGACCGCCGCGAATGGACCGACTACCGCAACAGTTCGGTGGAGGGGGGCGTTCAGCGTTCTGGTAGTGTTGGCCTGGTCGGCGTTCTTGCTCATATGGTTGTTCGTTTACGCCGACAGCCATACTGGCTATCAGAACATCGCAGTTATCTTTGTCTCCCTGCTCATCGCCGGAGGACTGTCCGCATCGATCTGGAGCAGATGGTGGCGCTACTATCGTTGATTCCACAATAATGGATGGCACGTCATGAACAGGACAGTGCTGCTATAGTTTTTGAGAGTAGAAAGGCGATATTCTTATATCTTGGAATTATCGCCACATCATTGTTCCCTCGCAAATTCAGCATGATATGCATCGCCACGCTGATCGCGGTGGTCGTCCTGGCCATGGCCATGGTGGCGATGAGCCCACAAAGCGTCATCAATGACGCGCCTCAGAGCGCTAGCTCCGCCGCGGTCGACGGAAATGCCGCTGGAGAGCTAGGGATCATGCCCATAGGCCTGGGCCTGTCGCTCACCATCGTGGTCGATGTGGGCCTGATGACCCTGGGCCTGGTGATCCTGTTCAAGGAAGAGGCTCCCAGCCGCTACCGGGTGCGCTGAACCGGCCTTGTTCTGTCCTTTTTCGGCAACGCGTCCAGGTCGAATATGCTGGGAGCTAGGGCCTGGCCGTTCAGCACGTCCCCTATCCTACTGGCCCCCGCCACCGCCGAAAGGAGGCCAACCCCATTGCACCCCAGGTTGTAGTACAGAGGTGAGAGATTTGGGTCCTGCCCAACTGCCCGAACCCCCGTGCTCGTGTACCCCATCAATCCCTGCCATTGTCGGTCGTGGCCTCCCCAGGGGTCCAGCATGGTCCCCTTCATGAACCCTTCCAGGCGGTCGAACGCTCCCGAGTTGTAGATCGTGTTAGATTTGTAGTCGCGGCCTACGAGAGGATCTTCCGGACCGCCCACCGCGGTAAGCCAGGCATCCAAATACTTCCTTCTGGTCAGGTAAAAGTATGGCTCGTTCCCCTGACCCCCCCGGAAGTACGCCCGGGCCCCCGGGACACCTCGTGGCTGGGTGCCGGAGATCATGTACCCCACTACTCCCCGGATCCGCCCGTCGATCGCTGGCATGGAGCAGGCCTCTATTCGGGGAGGCCGATAGCCATTAGTGCACAGGACGACCTGGTCCGCCACGACGGTCCGTCCGTTGCATCTGAGAACGGCCTCATCGCCCAGCCTGATCAGGTCGACCGGGGAGCGCTCGAACAGCATGAAACGATCGGGATAGGAGGCCAGCAGATGCTCGGCCATTCGTTCGGTGAACAAGTAGCTGTTCATCAGTCCCACGGGCGTCTCGACCGCCGCCAGGTAGCGGTGGTCCTTTGACCACAGCAGGTCCTCGATCACATCCCGATAGGTTAGTTCGACATCATCTCCCAGGCGGGGCGATACACGGACATCATCGGCCGCCCTGACAATTCCGGACGGCAGCCCCAGTTCCCGGCGCTTCCTCATCTCTGCATCCCATGACCGCAGGCCTTCCGTGGCCGATATGCCCAACTGCCCAGACACCACCTGCAACGCACCCTCATTTCCGATGGACTGGAGCATTTCGTGGAGAAGGCTCCACGCCGAGTTCAGCTCCTTGTAACCTTGGACCGTTCGTTCCTCCCCCAGTGCCTCGACCATGGCATCGAACCGTAGCTCGAAGGCCGCGATCACCTGACCGCCGTTATGCCCGGTAGCGCCATGACCGATCAGGTCCTTCTCTAAAAGCATCACCTGCCGATCACTTCCCTTCAGCAGGCAATAGGCGGTGGCCAGGCCGGAGATCCCGCCTCCCACTATGGCCACGTCTGCGCCGTCGTCATCTTCCAACATCCTCTCTGGCCTGATACGGGGGGCCTCGTCCAACCAGGGTGAGCCTTTCATCGTCCCATCTAGATTGTTACCGTTGACCGGTAATTAATGTTGTGCGAGCGGATGGCCTCTAGAATGAGCTAGGGTGAGAGGGGGAGCATTTTCGAAAATTCCTCGGGAGACGGTGGTGGATGCTGCAGGAAGCTCCGTCCCTGAGATCGGGGCAATTCACGGGTATGGGCGCGATGATACGGATGAGGGCCCTCCGGTTCTGACGAAGCGGCGGTCCCGCCCCTCACTGGCCTAACGACCCGATGGCGCCCCCAGCGATGACGGGATTGATCTCATAGCCGATGCCGTGGCGTCCGGTCTGGGCGGCCGCTCTTAATGTGGTCCCCGAACCCAGGAAGGGGTCCAGGACCAGCTCGCCCTTGTAACTATACGCCCGGATAAGCCGGGTGGGGAGTTCCAGAGGGAAGGGAGCGACATGACCCCGTCGGTCCCCGCTGCCCTGGGGAGCCATGGACCATCACGTCACTGTTCTTGATGGAAAGCCAGAACTCTTTATCCAGGATGGAGGCCTCCTTGACCTCGCGCGCCACATGGGCATATTTCCGCCCTCTCTGCACGCGCGTGCATGGTTTATCCAGTTCGATGATGAACTCATGCATGTTGTTGAGCAATATTCCTCCGGGGTACGGGTAGGTCCCAAAGGGGGCGCGGACACCGTTGGTCTTATGCCAGACAATGTCACGCTTGAAGATGAAGCCCAGGTCCTCGCACAGTTGCACCGTTCTACCCATCAGGTTCAAGGTGCGGTAGCTCCCGTCCTCCAGCCTCACCGGGAGATTCATGATGTTGATGAAGAACTTGCGGCCAGGCTGCAGGACCCTGAACACCTCCTTCCAGACATCCCCGATCCGGTCGAACCACTCGTCCACCGAATGCATGTCGCCCAGGTCCCCGGGGATGGGCTGGGAGGAGTACATCTTAGTGTTGAAATAGGGAGGCGAAGTGAGCGCCAGGTTGATCGCTCCATCCTCCAGCTCTCCCATCGAGACGGCGCTCCGACAGATCACTTCCTGCCGAGTGCCCAGCAGCTTCGACGGCCGCTCTTTCGGGAGGTCGAGGGGGCGGCTCCTCCGCATTGGCCAGGCCGCTCAAGGAGGCTAGGTCGAAGCGTTGCTGGCCGCTCCCTGATAGGGTCATGGGCACCTTCTCCTCCCGAACCAGTCGGTGGAGCTGCCGGACCGTAGTGCCAAGATATCTAGCGGCCTCCCCGGCCGAGAGATATCTTCTATCGCTGTAATCTGGATTGACCTTAGCTTCCTCCACCAAGGACCACTGGTCTAAGTGATTGGAGGATAGGCCAGTTAAGTCTTTTGGAGACTAGGCCTTCCTGTTGACCAGGTACGCGGACTCGATCGCCATGTAGGCCAACGTCCACATGGCCAGGTTAATGCTGACTGTGGTGCTTCCGCCCCTCAGCAGGCCGGCCTCCAACTCCACCATGACCTCGGTCTTCCCATCGGCCCGGGGGTTGAAGTTGTGAGTGGTCTTTATCCCTTCCTTGGTGCCCAGGGTCACCAGCCCGAACGTCCTCGACGTCCTCGACGACCTCATCGGGGGAGTAGTTCACCAGCTCCAACGATCGGTCCTGCAGAAATGGCTTGGCCTTATCGTCCAGGTTCCTTACGATCCTGTACAGATCTGCATTGGGGACCTCCAGAAGGAAGTTCCTCACGCCTTTGGCCAAATCTGGGACCTCCGCTGGGGCGGCAAAAGATGTGTGTCCATTAATATATTTGGGCCCGAGTTCGGAGGACTTGCCAAGACAAAGATGATGAACGTTCCGCTCCAAGCTATTACTATGAAGCTGAGCGAGGAGTTGGCAGAGAAGGTGCTCGATGGGATGGAGGGAGAGGAGAAGAAGGACCTCATCATGAAGCTGGGCGATCATCTCATATCCTCCCTGAGCCCGGAGGACCGCAAGGACCTGATGATCCGGATGTTCCCTTCAATGCTGGAGAAGGTGCTCGATGGCCTGGACCCTCAGGAGAAGGCGGCCCTGGTCCGTCAGCTCATGCCCAGCGTGGTGGATCTGCTCATGGGCCCCCCGAACGCTAAGCGAGCTCAACCGTAGCCGTCCTGTTCGTAGGTGACTCTCTTGGACCGTAAGGCGCAGGCGGCCTGGTGGCGGATCATGTCCTTGATGGTGTTCCTGAGCACGGTGGCGTTCGTCTCTCCGATGACCTCTCCCAGGAACCTGTCACGACAGAACAGTTTGAAGGTCGGTGTGCCCACTACGCCGTACTGGAGGGCCATGTCCAGATTGGCCTGCGCGTCCACCTTGACGAAAACCGCCTCTTCGGCAAGTTCCTGGGCAAGCTGCTCGTAGACCGGCTCCATGGCCTGGCATACCTCACAGTTATCCAGGTAGAACTCCACGATCACCAGCTTATCGGTGTTGCTGACCAGTTGCTGGAACGACAGGTGGTCCAGTTCCAGGATTTCTTTGCTAAGTATGAGCGGGCCGATGTCCATAATCGCTCCACCTCTTTACAAGATGATAGAAAGCATTGTCAGATGTCCATGATAATTTTTTCGAAGCGCTGCCTCAACCTGGCGGCTCCTTTCTGCCGCCATAGCGGGGAAGATGCTCCACCCGATACTCGTGCCTAGGCAGATCGACCGAAAAGATGTGGACCACCGGCGCGGTGTCCGGCATGGAGTACTCCTCGACCATAGATATTGTCTGGGTAGGGCACACCTCCACGCAGGTGTCGCAGGCGATGCACCGGTTCCTCACCACCGTCTGGGTCTTCGCGTCCTTGTTCGTGGTTATGGCATTGGTAGGGCAGTTCCGCTCGCATTTCCGGCAGAAGATGCACTTGGACATGTCGTACAGGATCCTGCCACGGTTCCCAGGAGGCAGTTGGGCCGGCTCCTTGGGATACCTGGTGGTGAACGGCCGCCGGAAGAGGTTCTTCAACGAGGAGGAGAGCATGGACATGACATCACCGGTCCGTGCAACAGATACAGGGATCGACGGACACCGTGATGGTGGGGACATCCGCAAGCTGGCATCCTGGCAGCATGGCCAGCAAAGCCTGGACGTTCATGAACGCGGGCGTCCTCAGCTTGATCCGGTCCAGGGCCAAGGAGCCCTTGGCCTTGATGTAATACACCAGCTCTCCCCGGGGCGCCTCCACCCTGGAGAACGATTCTCCGGTGGGGTGTCCTTTCAGTTGCACCGCCACCGGCCCATCTTGGAGAAGCGGCAGACACTCCTCGATAATATCCACGGCCTGTACGCACTCGTCGATCCGGACCACCATGCGGGCATAGCAGTCCCCTTCCTCGCGCACGACCGGAGCGAACTTGACCATAGAGTAGGCGGCGAAACCATCCTGACGGATGTCCTGGGCGATGCCCGAAGCCCTCGACACCGGCCCGACCACACCCCATTCCGCTGCGACGGGACGGGGGAGCCTGCCCACCCCCTTTGTCCGCTTGCTCAGGGTGCTGTCCTTCTTGAAGATGCGCTGCAGCTCCTCGAGCCGTGGCCTCAGCATGCCTACGGTGCTCTCGATGTCCTTGACCAGCTCGGGGGTCAGGTCCCTCTTGACCCCACCCACCACATTGACGCTGTAATGCACCCGGTTACCGGATATGCGGTTCACCAGCGTCATCACGTACTCGCGCTCCCGGAAGCACTGCATGAACAGATTCTCATAGCCGACCGCCTCGGCAATGTGGCCGAGGGCGAGAAGATGAGAGGTCAATCTCTGGCATTCCATCAGGATGGTGCGGATGATCTTGGCCCGCTCTGGCACATCCGCATTGTAGATCATCTCCACTCCCTGGCAGTAGGCCGAGGAGTGGTGATAGGAACAGATGCCACATACCCGCTCCGCCAGATACTGCGATTTCCTATAGTCCAGGGACAGGGCGTACTCCATGCCCCGGTGATTGTACCCTTGGTTCAGCTCCGCACCGACGACCTTCTCTTCCTCCAGGGTAAGCTTGACGTTCAACGGCTCCAGGAACGCGGCGTGTTGCGGACCGAACGGTATTATCGTGGCCTTAGCCATCGGCGTCACCCCCCTTGACCTCGGCGGCGCGTTGCTTCCGGAGCGGGGCGACATTGCTCATGCCCAGGACTAGGAGCAACCCGGGCTGCACTCCCTTGAAATGCAGACCGAACAGGTCCACCACCTCACGCTCCAGGTTCAACGCTCCTTTGAAGATGTCCACCACGGAGTCGACTTCCCACTCTGGCAGGATGACGAAACGGAAGTTCACCATTTGACCGGCCCGATCGAACAAGTAGATCAGCTCGATCGTGCCATCGTCGTTCTCACGGGCAATGATGCCGCCCATACGGGCGCCGCTCGCGATCATTTCATGCACCTTCACCCGGACCGAGCGGAAGGCTTCCCGATCGAATTCATGGATCGGCACGGTGTCTGCGGTCATTTTTCTTCCTCCTTTGACCTCTCGGTGCCCTCCACCTTCTTGTCCCACAGGGAAAGGGCGAGCACGAAGCCGTCGATCAGCGCTTCCGGCCGCGCGGCGCAGCCAGGGATGTACACATCCACCGGAATGACCTTGTCCACTCCGGCGTTGACGTTATAACAGTTATGGAACGGTGCTCCCGTGGATGCACAGTCGCCACAGGCCACCACCAGCTTCGGTTCCGGCGTCTGATCGTACAGATTTCGAAGCCGGTCCTCGCACTTTTTGGTCACCGGGCCGGTGATAAGGAGAATGTCAGCATGTTTGGGGTTCGCCCGGTTCAGGCCTCCGAACCGCTCCACGTCATAGCGCGGAGATAGCAGGGCCCAGACCTCTAGGTCGCACCCGTTGCAGGAACCCGTGTCGAAGTGCAGTATCCAGGGCGATCTCTTCCTCATCGTCTCGATTATCCCCATCGCATTACCCCCCGGAATATGAACAGCACCAATAGATTGATCGCCACCAGCCCGATGCCAGCGGTAAGCATGAAGATGACCATTCTCGCCCTGGTCAGCCGGGCGGTGATGTTGTCAATGATGATGGCAACGAACAGCGCCAGGAAGGCGATGGACACCTTGCCGATGACGGAGACCAGGCCATCGTCGCTCCAGATGAACAGGGTGAAGATGCCATAGACGAACGCCAGATGGAACCAGCGGGCGACCTCCAGGATCACCAGGTAGGGGCCGGAGTACTCGATGTACGGGCCGGTGATGATCTCCTGATGAGCGGTCGGGATGTCGTAGGGGGACTTCTCGAGCAGGATGACCAGCACCGGTACCAGGGCCAGCAGGGCCAATGGCAGCTGGAGCAGCAGACCGCCCCCGATAGCGCCGACCAGGAACGACGACTCCAGGCCGATCGAGAGGATGACCAGGAACAGGACCGGCTCGTAGGCGAAGATGGCCAATAGCTCCCTCTGCCCACCGATGTAAGAGTATGGGGACCGGGCAGAGAACGCCCCCATCACCAGACAGGCCGACCCGGCCCCGGAGACAAAGAAGGCGACCAAAAGGTCCCCACCAGCCACGAACAGGGCGAAGGCCGCGGCCTGGAACAGCAAGGCCGCTCCAGCGAACACCACCTGGAGATTGTTGATGAGCATCGGCTTCTTTAGCAGCAGCTTGCCCATGTCATAGAACGGCTGGATGATGGGGGGTCCCCGGCGGTTCTGAAGCCGAGCCGTTAGCTTGCGGTCAATACCGGTGCTCAGCCCCACCACCAGCGGGACGGCGACGATGATAAGAACCTGGAACAGTAGCATCGCCAGGTCCATCACAGCACCTCCAGGAGGAAAGGAGTGAGCAGCAGGACGATGACCAGGAACACCCCGGCCCCCTCCGCCACATTGACGACTTGTACGACAGTACGCTCGCCCAGATAGTAGTTGCTACGCGATTCGAAGTGGAAGTCCTCGCCGCAGGCGTACGGGGTCGACATCTCCTCCTTGGACGGGCGTACGAGGAAGCCCAGCCCGATGAAGATCAGAGCCACGAAGAGCAGGAACAGGAACACCGGGAACTCCCCGGCCGCAGTGAACAAGGTCAGATCATCCGTTCCGATGGGCAAGGTGAAATAACGGTTGATGAACGGGGCGATAAGATAGCGCAGCACTGGGCCGATCAGGGCGGACAGTACCACCGCCCCCGTCATGAGGGCCCCTAGGGTCCACTTATAACTTCGGGGCAATGGATCGTCCCGCCATTTGACCGTCCTCGCTCCCGGCTCCGTCGAGAGAATGGTCCCCAGCCACTTGAAATAGAAGACGAAGGTACCGGCAAAACCGGCAGCCAGGAGGAAGATGAGGAAGGGGAAGGAGACCACCGCCTCGCTGATGAGCCACTTGGAGGCGAACATTCCGAAGGGGGGGAGCACAATGGTGATTATGCCGATAAAGATGGCCAGCGATGCGAACGGCATGGCCGTTCGGATACCTTGCATCGATTCGATGTCCTCGCTACCAGTGCGTTCCTTCACCGCGCCCACCGACAGGAACATCAGGGCCTTGGAGATAGCATGGTAGAGCAGCAGGATCACCGCCGCGGTGATGGCCAGGGGGGTCGATATCCCTACGCACATGATCATGAGGCCGAGGTTTCCCACGGTAGACCAGGCCAGCACCCGCTTGGCATTGCTCTGGGTTATCGCCAGCAAGGACGCCATCAGGAAGGACAGTTCCTCCCACCAGGGCGATGGCCCAGTTCAGAGAGTTGGCGGCCACGATGCTCGGCGACATCCGGATGAGGAGATAGACGCCCAGGTTGACCATGGTAGCGCTATGCAGTAGCGCCGATACGGGAGTAGGAGCGACCATCGCTCCCAGCAACCAGGACTGGAAGGGCAGCTGGGCCGACTTGGTGAACGCGGCGACCGCGAATAAGGAAAGAGGCAGGAGGGATAATCCGGCCAGGCCCACCACGGGCAGGTCCGCGAGCGACGTCGAACCGTAATAATGGAAGGAAAGGACCGCCCCGGCGATGAACGTCAGACCTCCGGCAAGGGTGATGATGAGCGCCCACCTCGCCGCTTTCTTCGCTTCCTCCGTTCCGGTGTGGCCGATGAGCAGGAACGAGCATAGCGTGGTCACGTCCCAGAACAGGAACAACCATAGCATATCGTTCGAGAACACCGCTCCGTTCATGGCCCCGAGGAACAGCAACACAGCGGCGAAGAACCGAGGCTGGCGGGGATCATGCTCCATGTACCGGAGACTGTAAATGGCGATTATCGAGCCGATGATGGAGGTTATCAGCGCCATCAGGACGCTCAGATTGTCGATGAGGATGGCCGGGCTGGCTTCGGTGAAGTCAAGCCAGCTTTCCAAGGCGAACGCCAATATCAGGTTGGCCAGGGCAAATGCCACCACCAGGTAGCTCCGGATGCGCCAGCCTATGTAAATGAAGAGGAACAGGAGAAGGAAGTCAAGAACGATGAGCAAAGGACCTAGGGGGTAGAGGTCCTGGGCCTCGATGGTCAGAACGGGGGTCGAGCTTGAGGCCAGGTACAGTAACAGTCCGACCGAGGACAGGGAGATTATGGCCGATGTGATGGCCACGGTCCAGTACATGACCGGCCGGTTTCTCAGCGCCAGGATCGCCAGCGCTCCCAGGACAGGGACCGATATCAATACTACCGCCAACAATGCTCCCGCGTTCATCCTGACGGGTGTTTAATCGTAGTCTTTGTATTCTTATCTTCGCACCGCTCGAGGACGAGGGGCCGAAGAATGTGTTCTCCGAAACGACCGGCCACCGAAAATATATAATTACCCAGTACCTGATGTGACAGGCATGGAGGATAGCTCGATTGCAGAGCCATTGGTGCAGGGGAAGAACCTGCTCCTGGCCACGGATGGCAAGCCCCATTCTGCTAAGGCCATTAGGTACGCGATAGAGCTGGCCAAGTTGACCTCGTCAAAGCTTTTCATCATCTACGTGGTCAGCCCCAAGAACGAGGCGGAGAAGAAGGACCTGATCAAGGAGGGTCTCGACCGGCTCCAGGGGCTCAAGGCCTTGGCGGCCGAGAGCAATGTGGAGGTGACCACCCTATTGGAGGGCGGTTCTCCTTACCAGACGATAATCTCTACCGCCGAGCGCATCAAGGCTGGCGCGATCATCGTGGGAACCTCGGGAAAATCAGCACTGGACCGCGTTCTCATCGGCTCGGTCTCGGAGTTCGTGGTGCGAAACTCCGGCTGCTCGGTGATCGTCGTCAAGTGATCCATGGTATTCTAACGGGCAAGTTTATTTCCCCTCCCAGACTGGTGCCGATGGCGATGGAACCGAGCGTGTCCGCCTATTATTCGTTGCGGAGCAAGAATATTCTCCTGGCTACTGATGGAAAGCCTAGCTCTGAGAAGGCCATCTGGATAGCCATCGACCTGGCCAAGGCCCTAGGTTCCAAGTTGTACGTTTCTCCTAGTCATCAGCCCCTCGGGCTCCGAGCGGGAGCGGAAGGCCCAGATCAAGGAAGGGAAGAAGAAGCTGAACGACATCGTGGGGCTGGCGGCTGATCAGGACCTGGAAGTGGCGGCCCTTATGGAGGGCGGCTCTCCCTACGATACAATCGTGACCGCGGCCGAGCGCCTGGATGCCGGTGCGGTGGTGGTTGGCACATCGGAGAAGACCGCTCTGAACCGGGTGCTCATCGGCAGCGTGTCGGAGCATGTCGTCCGCAACTGTGGCTGTACGGTCATCGTAGTGAAGTGAGCGCCTTTACTTCTCCATCTTCGCTTCCATCTTGCCGACGGCCACCATTATTCCCTGGATTATGGCCTGAGGGCGGGGCGGGCAGCCGGGGATGTAGACGTCCACCGGGACGATCTGGTCCACGCCGTTCATTACGGCGTAGGAATCACGGAATATGCCGCCGGAGATAGCACAGGAGCCCATGGCGACGACCATCTTCGGCGATGGAGTGGCACGATAGGTCTGCTGCAGAGCGTGGACCATATTCCGGGTGACCGGTCCGGTGACCAGTAGCATGTCGGCATGGCGGGGCGAGGCCACGATATGCAGCCCGAAGCGTTCGATGTCGTGGATAGCATTGGTGAGGGAGTTCACCTCCACCTCACAGCCGTTGCAGGAGCCGGCATCGACCTCCCGTATGGACAGGGAGCGGCCGAACACCTTCCTGATCCTTGCCTTCAGCTCCTCGCCCAGCTTCTCGCTCTGCTCATCCATGCCGGTACACCACCTTCAGCTGTTCTCTAGTTCTCGAGGCGAGCTCGAACTCCTTGCTCATGCTGATCGCGTTCGGGCAGGCGTCGGCGCAGGCGGCGCAGAAGATACATCTTTCTAATGATATCTCAAGCCCCTCCGGAAGGACGGTTATGGCCTGCACCGGGCATACATCGGCGCACCGGCCGCAGTGGTCGCACTTGCTCATGTCCACCACCGGAAGTCCCATGAAGGCATCGTAAAGCTCGACCTTCTCCTGGGGATACCGCCTCGTCTGGACCCCTCGCTTGAGCACTCCGAGCTTTAGGAACTTGAACATCATCTCACACTCCGGGCGATAGGAAGCCCACCATTAAAATCGTGGGAGGAATCGTGCCAAATCCTATTACGTATTGAAGCATATCATCCCTCCGTGCTCCTGACTCACAAGGTCAAACTGCTCCCTACCGAGGAGCAGGGGGCCGCTCTGCTGGAGACCATGGAACGGTTCAACGAGGCTTGTGACTTCGTTGCTGTCGCTGCATTCCGTATCCAGTCTGCCAATAAGATGCGCCTCCAGAAAGAGGTCTACTATGAGCTGAGGGAGCGCTATGAGCTCCCTGCTCAACTGGCCATCCGCGCTATAGCCAAGGTCTGCGAGGCGTACAAGCACGACAAAACCATCCGGCCTAGCTTCGACAAGCATGGTGCGGTGGTCTACGACCAGCGCATCCTGTCTTGGAAAGGTCCAGATCGTGCATCCTTGGTGACTGTTTACGGAAGAACGATCATGCCCTTCCTCTCTTGCGATTATTACGAATCGAGGAAAGACATCGTTCGCTGCCAGGCAGACCTTATCTTGCAGAACGGTGTTTTTTACTTGTGCGTCATCGTCGAAGTTCCCGAGGCCGATGAGATTAAGCCACTTGATGCTCTCGGTGTCGATCTCGGCATTGTCAACATCGCGGTCGATTCCGACGGTGAGGTTCATTCCGGTGAAGCCATCTGTAAAACTAGAAAACGCAATGCCAAGCTGTGCTCCACTCTGCAATCCTGTGGTTCGAGGTCTGCTAAAAAGCATCTCAAGAAGCTTTCCGGTAAAGAAAAGAAGTATCAAAGGGACATTAACCACTGCATCTCCAAGCGTATCGTCGCGAAGGCCAAAGACACGAAGAGAGCGGTCGTCCTCGAAGATTTGGGGGGCATCCGTTCTCGGACTGCGGTTTCTAAGGCACAGCGTCGCGACCTCCACGCTTGGGGATTCCACCAACTCCGCTCTTTTGTTGAGTACAAGGCGAAAATTGCTGGAATCCCAATAGTTTTCGTCGACCCAAGAAACACCTCGCGAACTTGCCCAGTCTGCGGGTGCGTTGACCGGAAGAACAGAAAGACCAGAGATAATTTCGAGTGTGTTCGGTGCGGGTTCGCTGGTCTGGCCGACCACATAGCAGCTATTAACATAGCTGCCGGGGGTCGAGTCAACGACCCTATCGTGACGGGGGATTTTTTGAGCCATGTTGGTCCACCTCAGTCGCAAGCCCACAGAGTCATTCATGGGTAGTTGACCTCACAGATCGTTTCCTGAATAGGACAGGTTGAAGCTCTTGTTGATCAGCGGGAAGTCCGGGACGATGTTGCCCAGGACGGCCTGCTCCATCGACAGCCAGTTGCTGAAGGAAGCGTCCCGGATCTTATGCCGGAAGGGCATCCCTTTGCCGGCCATGATCCAGTGGACCAGCTCCCCCCGCGGCGATTCCACCAAAGAGAATGCGGTGCCGCCAGCGGGGATGTTTCCGACCTTGGTACGATACGGCCCGGTGGGCATGCCGTCCAAGGCCTGCTCGATGATGGAGAACGATTCGCGGACCTCATCCATCTTGATCCTCATGCGCGCGTTAACGTCCCCCGCGGTCTGCTTGGGCACCAGGAAGTTCAGTCGTCCGTAAGCGGCGTAAGGATGATCTCTCCGCACGTCCCGATCGATGCCGCTGGCCCTGGCCACTGGACCGACCACGTTGAACTCCCGCGCCAGCTCCTTGCTCAGGACCCCGGTGGTCTCCACCCGATCCAGCATGGATGGTGACGATAGCATGAGGTCCACCAGATCCTCGAACTCCAGCTTCAGCTTGACCAGCGCGGCCAGGATCTTGACCTTGTCATTGGCGGTGATGTCCTTGCGGACCCCGCCCAGCACAGTTGACAGAACGAAGCAGGCGGGAGCCGGTGAGACACTCGTTAAGGTTGAGGGCCCTCTCCCTCAACAGATAACCGTTGGCCGCGGGTACGCTGAAGGCGGTGTCGAGGGCTATGCCCGACAGATCTCCGAAAAGGTTGTAGAGTCGCTCCATCTCCAGCAGCACGGTCCGGATGTACTCGGCCCTCTCCGGGGCCGGGGAGGAAGCGAGCTTCTCCACCGCCTGGCAGTAGGCGGTCGAATGGGCGACGGAATTATCTCCCGAGACCCGCTCGGCCAGGAAGATACCATTATTGTACGGTGTTCGCTCCGAAAGCTTCTCGATCCCTTTGTGCACGTAGCCCATCCTGATCTCTAGGTTGATTATCGGTTCCCCGGCCACCGAGAAGCGGAAGTGCCCCGGTTCGATGACCCCGGCGTGCACCGGCCCCACTGGGATCTCGTAGACTCCCTCCCCTTCGACCTTGGTATATGGATATTCGCTCTTGGCGAAGGGGACCCTGGTCCCGGGCAAGAAGTCCTTGCGGAGGGGGTAGAACCCGATCGGCCAATTGTCGTAGAGAACCAGGGGTCGGGGGTCCGGATGGCCCGTAGCCACCAGTCCGAACAGGTCCTGCATCTCCCGCTCGTACCAGTTCGCGGAATTGACATGCGGGGTCAGGGAGTCAAAGTAACGGCTGCCTGGGTCCAGCAATGATATGATGGTCACGAATATGTTCTCGCCCTTGGGTGCCAGAACAGCATAGACCTTGAAGCACTGGTCGACCTCCCGCTCATCCGTGGCGTGGAGTGTGATCAGGCGGGCCTCATAGGCCTTACAGAGATGCCTGGTCAGAGGGATCAATAGGTCCTTCTTTACGGCCAGGCGCAGCTCGTTCCGCTCGATGATCGAGAAGTGCACTCCCGGCACCAGCTCAGGGGGCAGGTGGTGTAGGATGGCCTTGAGGCGGTCGGTGCTCATTGCCCCCCTCCAAGGAACAGCTGAGCTATCTGGTTAAGCGCGTCGTTTAGGAACAAGGGCATGTACAGGCCCAGCGCGAGGATCGCGATCAGGAGGATGGACATTATTGCCAGGTTGGTGTTGCCCTTCTCCCCCTTGGGCTCCGACCCTCCGCTCTCACCGAACACCATGCGGCCGACGTGATACATGAGCGCCGCGAAGATCACGGCCAAGAGGGCCAGGTAGAGCGCGGCTCCCAGCCAGTTGCTGGAGTCGAGCCCTCCTACCAGGATCATGAACTCGCTCAAGAACAAGGAGAACGGCGGGCAACCGGTGATGGCCAGCGCCCCTCCGATGAACAGGCACGCGGTCACCGGCAGAACCTTGATCAGACCGTGAACCTGGTCGATCTCCTTGGTCTTCAGCCGCTGCAGGATGTTGCCCGCGCCGAAGAACAACAGGGTCTTGGTCAGAGTATGATTGAGCATGTGGAACAACGCGCCGAAGATGCCCCAGAACCCTCCGAAGCCGAACCCGATGGCGATGATGCCCATATGTTCGATGGACGAGTAGGCTAGCATCCGTTTGTAATCCCGCGACTGTGATGATGAACGCCGCCGCGGTGCCCAGGGAGATTATGCCGAACAGGAGCAGCAGGCCACCAGAGAAGCCCGGCCCAAGGGAAGAGCCGGACACGATCATATGGAATCGGAGGATGCCATACATGGCACAGTTCAACAACACCCCTGACAGGAGGGCCGACACCGGGGTGGGCGCCTGGGAGTGGGCGTCCGGGAGCCAGGTGTGCATGGGAGCCAGGCCGACCTTGGTGCCGTAACCGATGAGGACGAAGATGAAGGAGATCTTGAGCAGGTCGGGGTTCAGCGAGCCGGCCGCTGCCATGAGGGTGGACCAGTTGAGGGCCGTGGATGACTCCCCCAGAGCCTGGATCGAGGAAGCGTAGATTATGATCGTGCCCAGTAAGGCCAATGTGATCCCGACCGAACAGATGATGAGGTACTTCCAGGCTGCCTCGATCGATGTTTCCCGATCGTACAGACCTACCAGGTAGGCGGACGCCAGCGTGGTGCCCTCGATAGCGATCCACATGATGCCCAAGTTATTGGACACACACACCAGGAGCATGGTGAAGACGAACAATTGGAAGAAGATGTAGTAGTTGCGGAGCTTCAGGTCGGTGATCTCCCCCTCCTCGTGCTCCCGGCCAATGTAGGAGATCGAGTAGATGACCGCCAGGAGGCCCACCAAGGAGACCAGCATGAGAATGTAGGCCGAGAAGGCATCCATGTACAGGAGGTCCTCGTCCAGCGTACCTTGGGCGAATGCCTCGTAGGACAGATAGGTGGCAAATAGGAGGGTGGCGGCCGAACCGGCCACAGCCACCCCCTCCACGAGCCTCCTCCTCCGCAACGGATAGCACAACGCGGCGGCGATGAGGGGGATCAGCAGCAAGTACTCGATCAATCCCGCAGCCTCCTGAGGATAGTGGTGTCCACGCTATCGAACGTCTTGTTGATGCGGAAGGCGAACAGACCCATGATGATGACGGCCACCAGCACGTCGAAGAATATGCCGAGTTCAACGATCATGGGCATTCCGTAGGTGACGGAAATAGCCGCCAGGAAGATACCGTTCTCCATGGTCAACAGACCCATGATCTGAGTGATGGCCTTCTTCCGCGAGATCATGATGAAAAAGCCGATCAGGACGACGGCCAGTGAGATGGCCAGGCAGTTCTTTGTGAGCGTGGTAATCGCACCACTGGTGAAGATTATGGGCTGGGCGATATAGAACGCCACAATGGTCAGGACCCCGCACAGCAATAGGGACAGGGGGATGCCCACTAAGGGTTCCACCTCCTTGTCAGTCTTGATCTTATCCATGACGTAGAGGAGCACCCAGGGGATGACCGCTCCCTTGAGGCCGAGAGTGAGCACCGCCACTATGTAGATGTGGGGGGCATCGGCGAAGTAGGCGACCGCTAGGGCCAGGAGGCCCAGGGCCACCGACTGGAGGGCAAACAGGCGGACAAGGGAGAGCATACGATTGCTGGCAACTGCGATGAACGCCGTCACCAGAATAGCGGCGGCAAGGGTGTCGATGATGCTGACCATAGAGAATGCCACTCAGGCCACCCCCAAGATATAGAACGATATCACTGCCAGTAGCGCCAGGATGAACGCCACAGTGAGCAGGTTGGGCAAGCGGAACAGACGCATCTTGGCGATGGACGACTCCACCAGGGCGATCACCATCGCCAGGAAGATTACCTTGAGCAGGAAGAACAACAGGCCGCCGGCCAGAGCCAGGACAGAGACTTCGTTGGCTATCCCCCAGGGGAAGAAGACGTTGGCGAGGATGGAGAGGAAGATGACCAGCTTGGTCATCGACGCCAGTTCCATGAGCGCTAGCTGCTTGCCGGAGTACTCTAGGAGCATGGCCTCGTGGATCATGGTCAGCTCCAAGTGGGTGGCCGGGTTGTCGAAGGGGACCCGGGCATTCTCCGCCAGGGTGGCGATGAAGAACGCTGCGGCGGCCAGGAACAGGGAGGGGGTGACCAGGTCAAGGCCACTGGACGCGATCTGGCCGGAGATTATTCCCAGGGAGGTCGACCCTGCCACCAAGGCCATGGCGAAGATGGAGAGCAGCATGGTTGGCTCCACGATGGAGGAAATATACATCTCTCGACTGGAGCCCATTCCCCCAAATGTAGAGCCGGCGTCTAAGGCGGAGAGGGCCATGAAGAACCGCATCATCGCTAGGAGGTAGATGAGCACGATGAGATCGCCCACGAAGCCGAAGGTGCGGGCATAGAGCACTGGGACCAGCAGGGCGGCGATGGTGACCGCGGCCATGCAGACGTACGGGGTCAGGTTGAAGAGCCAGGAGGCCTCGTTGGAGATCACCGAACCCTTGGAGAACAGCTTCCGCAGATCATAGTATGGCTGGAAGATACTGGGGCCCTGCCGGCTCTGCAGGATGGCCTTGGTCTTGCGGATCAAACCGGTGATTAGGGGGGCGATGACCAGGACCAATAAGAACTGGAGGAGCTCAAGGATCATCGGAGCACCACCAGCAGTACGAGGAGAACGATGAAGATGTAGGCCAGGTAGGCCTGGATGCTACCCCTCTGGATGATGCTCGCCCGGCGGGCCAGGAGCACCGCAAAGACCGAGATAGGAGCATAGAGGTAACGCTCGATGACCGGTTCGATGGTCCGTGAGAAGGAGATCCGGCGCTTGATGAGCGCGGATGTGGTGTACTCGGTCTTGATCTCAGTATGGGGTCGGTAGATCGACCTGAACACGCGGTTGATCGGCTCGGAGAACCCAGTGGCAGTATACTCGGTCCTCGAGGTCAGCGGTGTTCCGCAGTCCCAGGTGTCGCCCTTCTGCACCTCCCTCTTCCCCCCTAGCCGCCTCGAGATCAGGAGGGTAGCGGGGACCAGGAACAATAGTAGGGCACCGATGACCAGCGGGCTCATGCTGGAGAATTCTCCGGCCGGTGGGCTGAGAACCAGGCCGTTGACCAGCTTAGAGGCTATGCTCACTCCCAGCACCGACGAGGTGACCCCGTCGATCTGCGGGATGATGAAGACCGACAATACGCCCATGAGCACGCACAGGGCGGCGGCGATGCCCATACCCACCAGCATCGTCCGGGGCACCTCACGGGCCTCCGCGGCTTGTTCACTGCGGGGCCTGGCCAGGAAGGATATGCCGAAGAGGCGCACGAAGCAGGCGGCCGCCAGAGCACCAGTGAGGGCCAGGACCCCCACGGCCACCGGTATGAGCAAGTTGACCATCGGATCGTTGATATTGGGGGTGAGCAGCAGAGCCTGGAACATCAGCCACTCGCTGACGAACCCGTTAAACGGAGGGATGGCAGATATGGACAACGCCCCCACGAAGAACAGGATGCCGGTCCACTTCATTCGCTTTACCAGGCCGCCGAGCTCTTCGATGTTCCTAGTGTGGGTGGCATACATGATCGCCCCCGCGCCCATGAACAGCAAGCCTTTGAACAGGGAGTGGGCCAGTGTGTGGAAGAGAGCGGCGATTAGCGCCAGGGCCGCGAGATCGGCCAAATAGGCGTGGGTCGTGCTGTCGGCCAAGTAATAGGATTGGAACACCATGGCCGCGCCGAGGGCGATGAAGATAAGACCGACGTTCTCGACCGTCGAGTAGGCCAGAGCACGCTTGATGTCCTTCTCCATCAGAGCGTACAGTATCCCCAGTAGCGCGGAGATGCACGCCATCAAGAGGATCAGTAGCCCCCACCAGGTGTCCCACACCCCAAGGAAGTCAAAGTAGCAGCGGATGAGCATGTAGACGGCGGTCTTGACCATGACCCCGGACATCAGGGCCGATATGTTGGACGGAGCAGCCGGATGGGCTCGGGGCAACCACACATGGAGGGGGACCAAACCCGCCTTGGTGCCAAAGCCCACGAAGAGTAGGATGAACGCCGCCGCGCGAGCCAACCCAGGGACCGCACCCGCGGTGGAGCCCAGCTGCTGGAAAGCGGAGAAGTCGAAGGAGCGCTCGCCGGGCGTGTATAGCCACATTATCACGAAGGCCACGGCGATAAGGGCGGTGCCGATGTGGGTCATGACCACGTAGAGCAGACCGGAGGAGATGCTGTCCTGGTTTCGGTTCTCGTACACCACTAGAAGATAGGACGAGATGGACATCGTCTCCCATAGTATCAGGAACAGAACGGCATTGCTAGCGGTGACCACCAGCATCAGGGAAAGGAGGAAGATGTTGAAGAGGAACCCCATCTTGCCCGCGCTGTAGTGCCCTTCATACTCCTTGGTGTAGCTGATCGAATATGTGGCTACACAGACAGAAAGGACCGAGATGGTCAGGAGGAAGAAGGCCGACAGCCTGTCTATGGTGAAGGAGAAGTGACCAAGGGCCATGATGGTGCTGGGCATGGTCACAACGATGGTGTTGCCACCCAGGATCACCTCCAGGGACACCACTAGTCCCAGAACGGAGGAGATGAGGGCGGTACCGAAGGAGATGAGGCGACATAGGTTTTCTTTCTTGTTCAACAGCGCCGCGGCCGCCGCTCCCGCCAGCGAAATAATGATAAGCAGTACGAAGAGGTCATGGCCGTACATCAGAGAACCACCTGGGTGAACGGCATTTCGTTGTCTTGTTTCGGTATCGTTCTAAAGGCCTACCCTTTTGTCGGGCAAAACGCTTGGCTATCTTAAACATTTCGATATCGCCCCTGAAACCAAATAGTGAACGCGGCCGCCCCACAGTTCTTGGGCAAAAAGATGTGAACACCGATTTGGTCCGGCGACGCCGCTGGGGAAGATATATAAAGACTGATGCCGGTTCTAAGATATTAGAGGGAAGGGAATGGGTTCTGAGAGAAGCAACTGGAAGGGAGACGAGCTTACCCTAAATCGCCAGCTGGGCATACTCGCAGCGGCTGTCAATGTAGAGACCTACGGTCGGGACTTCTATCTGAGGATGAGCGAATGCATCAAGGACAAAGAAGGCAAGCTGATCCTAAAGAGTCTGGCCGGGGATGAGCAGGAGCACCGGGCCTGGTTGACCCGACAGATCGACCGCATCTTCCCGGGCAAGGATGCCTCCTCCATCACCCCGGACCCACTATATGCCGGGATCGTGCCTCAGAAAGTGTTCCCCGACCTGGCCCCTGGAGCGTGTCTCTCTGTCGAGGATGAAGTCAAGGGAGTGGAGGCGGCCATCGAGATCGAGAAGGCCTCCATCCGCATGTACACCGAGGTCGCCGACCTGGCCAAGGACCTGGAGCTGAAGATGCTCATGCAGCGCCTGGCCCACTGGGAGAAGGGGCACCAGAAGATCTTGGAGGACAACCTTCATTACCTAAAAAGTGGAGGGAGCTGGTACGGATATACTCCCATTTTAGATGGGTAAACCCCCTCCCGATCCCTTTCTTCATAGCCCCGATGGTGCGGGCCGTGGCCCTAGCTGGACAATGCATCAGGGGCAGGTCTGTTCCGTCGATAGT
Source organism: Methanomassiliicoccaceae archaeon (assembly GCA_963728405.1). Taxonomy (GTDB): domain Archaea; phylum Thermoplasmatota; class Thermoplasmata; order Methanomassiliicoccales; family Methanomassiliicoccaceae; genus UBA6. The sequence continues at coordinate 231,016 of CAVSJV010000003.1, forward strand.
TATAAGAAGTTTTCTTCCATACAGTCGTTCCATAATCGCTCTTAACAGGAGATATAACGCTCTCCAATTCACCGAGGTGCACCGATGGTAAAGATGCCGGAGATCAACAGAGAACTTCTTGCCTGTCTACAGTGCGGATACTGCGTGCGCGTCTGCCCCGCTTATGAGCAGACACCGTGGGAATCCGTCACTCCACGCGGAAAGGTATACTACTTGAACCAATTAGCCAAGCGCTCCCCGGTGGACGCTCTCCTAGGCCGCAAGGTCAAGGTCGACGAGGAGTTCGTCGATGCGCTGTTCCGTTGCACTGGCTGCGCCCAGTGCGAGACGGTCTGTCATGTCAGCATCGAATTCGCCGACTTCTGGGAGAAGGTCAGGGAGTGGGTTGTGGACCAGGGCAAGGGACCGCTGCCTGTACATGCTAAACTGGCCGAGAGGATCAAGGAGACTCGGAATCCCTACGGCGAGCCGGTCGAGAAAACGTGGCGACTGGTGGCCTGCGGAGATCCCTCACGTCGGCCCGCCCAGACGTCATATTCTTCGCCGGATGCACTGGCTCTTACAGGATGCAGAAGATCGCCAAGGCCGGCGCGACCGTGCTGTCCAGGGCCGGGGTCAAGCTGGACATCCTGGGAGGAGATGAATGGTGCTGCACCTCTCCCGCCCTTAGAACCGGCCAGACCGGTCTCACCACCGAGTTCGCCGAGCACAACATCCGGGCTGTAGAGACCAGAGGGGCCAAGTCCATGGTCACCACCTGCGCGGGATGCTTCAAGACCACCTCCCACGACTACGGCAAGTACTTCGCGAACCCCAGCTTCCCGGTGTACCACTTCTCGCAGTTCGTAGGACAGCTCATCAAGGACAAGAAGCTCAAATTCACCAAGGAGATCAAAGCCAAGATCACCTACCATGACCCCTGCCACCTGGGACGCCATGGCGGCGTGTTCGAGGAGCCGAGGGAGGTCCTGAAGAAGATCCCCGGTGTAGAGCTAGTAGAGATGCCCCGCAACCGCATGGGCTCCCGCTGCTGCGGCGCGGGAGGCGGCTACAAGAGTGCCTTCAACGACCTGGCCGTGAACATCGCCGCGGAGAGGGTCAAGGAGGCCGTGGCCACCGGCGCGGACATACTGGTCACCACCTGTCCGTTCTGCGTCGTGAACCTGCAGGCGGGCGCCAAGCAAATCGGGGCCAAGATCAAGGTCATGGACATCTCCGAGCTGCTGATGGAAGCCACCGATCCTAGCGCCGCACCAGCCGCCGGCGAGAGCGCCAAGGCCGCCGAGCCGAAGGCCGCCCGGGCCCCCAAGGCCGAGGGTGCGGCTAAGACCCCCGTTCCGGAGAAAGCCTCCGCTCAGAACGCCTGAACAAACACCTTAACTCATTTTTCATTTATTTAGCGGCCCCCAGGCCGACCCATCGCCGCCCCGCATGGTCAAGCATACCAACCCGTTGCTCCTATGTCAGAGGGGGCGCAGGCCTAAGACCTCGCACGACCAGGGTCTAGCCTACCCCATCACTTGATGGGGTACAGTCCCAGGTGAGGCATGCTCCGTATTCTCTCGATCTCAACAGGTATCCCCGCGAATGGGTCCCTCTAAGCATCGTCATCAGGGACGCGGGGGGGCGAGGTAGGTTGCTCCAACAGTATTTCTATCACTGCGGTCAAGGCCGCCTCCTACGGCGTCCCTGGCATACTCTGGTACCTTGTTCTCATCTCTCCCGCGGCAGGGGCCTTCTTGGCTGGATTGATCATGTATCGTTTCAATCCAGAGGCCGCTGGCCAGGATATGAGCTGCGTCAACGACGCCTTGGACTACCAGGAGGGAGAGATCCCGCCCCGCATCGTTCCGGTGAAGTTGGCCGTCACCGTCCTAGCCGTTGGCTCCGGCGGGGGAGCGGGAGGGAGCCATAGCGTAGATGTGTGGCGAGGTGGCTTCCCTCCTGGACTAGCGCCTGCGCCATGAGGATCTCAAGAAAGAGATGACCTACAAGGGCACCCCCCGGCGGCGGTGGTCGGTCCGGTCGGGGTCATGGGTCTGTTCAGCTTCGAGGAGGTCCTGGGCATCCTCGGTTACATCTGCCCGCCCATGGACATCATCAGGTGCCCCATGGCCGAGACCTGCAAGGGGTCGGCTTCCGGACCATCTGACGATACTTTGAAATAGGCACATAACTTCGATAAAAAAGACACCTGGACATGGCATTCGAACTTCTGGACAAGAGGATTCAGCAGGTCCTCCGGGACAAGAACATCCACGAGCCTACCGGCCCCCAAAAAGAGGCCATCCCTCACATCTTGAAGGGCGAGCATCTTCTGCTGGTGGCACACACCGGAATTGGTAAGACCGAAGCGGCCATGCTGCCCATCTTCCAGCACCTGCTGGAGACGCCGGGAAAGGGGATCAAGTGCATCTACATCACCCCGCTCCGGGCATTGAACCGGGACATGCTGAAGCGGCTCACCGAGTTCGGCGAGGCCCTGGAACTGGAGGTGGCGGTGCGCCATGGTGATACCACTCAGGCCGAGCGGCAACATCAGTCCAAGAACCCTCCCGATGTGCTGATCACTACCCCGGAGACGGTGCAGGTGTTGTTCACCGGCAAGAGGCTGCGGGAGCACCTGTCAAGGGTCCGTTGGGTGGTCATCGACGAGATACACGAGCTTGCCAACAACGAGCGGGGAGCGCAGCTGTCGGTGGCCTTGGAACGCCTGACCGAGCTGTCCGGCGAGTTCCAGCGCATCGGCCTTTCGGCCACGGTCGGCTCGATCGATGAGGTCGCCCATTACCTGGGCGGGGCGAAGCGAGAGGTGCGCACCGTCCGCGCCCAGGTCTCCAAGGACCTGGCGGTGACGATCCAATCCCCCGAGGTCCTGGAATCCGATCGGGACCTGGCCGGCACGTTGCAGAGCGACCCCCACCTGGTAGCAGGGATGCGTCGGTGCAAGAAACTCATCGAAGATCACCGCTCCACCCTGCTGTTCGTGAACACCAGGGACACCGCCGAGGCGCTGGCGGCCCGTTACCGCGTCTGGGACGAAGGGTTCAAGGTGGGAGTGCATCACGGTTCGCTGTCCAAGGATATTCGCATCGAGATGGAGGAGGAGTTCAAGCAGGAGCGTCTGAAGGGCCTGATCTGCACGTCGTCCCTCGAGCTGGGCATCGACATCGGCTCGGTCGATTTTGCCATCCAGTATAACTCGCCGCGGCAGGTGGCCCGGTTGATCCAGAGGATGGGGCGGGCCGGACATTCGGTCGGAGAGCGTTCGGAGGGCGCCATCGTCGCCTCCAACCCGGATGAGATCGCCGAAAGCCTGGTCATCGCCCGTAAGGCCATGAAGGGCGAACTAGAGGACCTCTGGGTCAGGGAAAACCCCATGGCGGTGCTCGCCAACCAGTTGGTGGCCATGGCCATGGTCGGGCAGGTGGAGAAGGAGTGGGCCTATCAGGTCATCAGGCGCTCCTATCCGTTCCGGAACCTCTCCCGCGATGGTTTTCACGGAGTTCTAGAACAGCTTGTCCGCATCGGACTGCTGTTCGACAACGAGCAGAAATATCGCCGCAGCAGCCGAGGCATGCGCTACTTCTACGATAATCTGTCCATGATACCCGACGAGCGCACCTACCTCATCCGGGATATCGGCTCGAGACGGATCGTCGGCTCGCTGGATGAATCGTTCGTCGTGTCCTTCGCCGAACCGTACGCAGCATTCATCACCCACGGGAAGACCTGGAGGATCGTCGAGGTCAGGGAGGACGAGCTGCTGGTGGAACAGATCCGGGAGATCGGCTCTATCCCATCGTGGGTAGGCGAGGACATCCCTGTCCCCTTCGAGGTCGCCCAGGAGGTCGGCAGGCTCCGGCGGGAGGAGAACTATTCCGACTACGCCGGGGACCACGACGCGGTCCGCGAGCTCAGGAAGTACTTTGAGGACCAGCGGAAGGACGGCGCTATACCGTCGGATAGATTGGTCACTCTGGAGATGGGTAAGAGGCTTGCCATCCTCAACATGTGCTTCGGGACCAAGATCAACGAGACGGTCTCGAAGATCCTGTCCGTGCTGCTGTCTGCCCGCCTGGGCGAGAGTGTCGGGGTGCATACTGACCCCTACCGCATCGTCATCGAGCTGCCCCGGGACATCAACCCCCAGATGATAATGGATACTCTAAAATCGATTCGGTCCGACGGAGTGGAGAGCCTCATCCGGCTGGTGCTCAAATCATCCTCCTACCTTCGATACCGGTTCGTCTATGTGGCCAAGAAGTTCGGCGCGATCGAGAAGGATGCCGACTATCGGCAGGTGAACTTCACTAGGCTGGCGGAAGCGTTCGAGGACACCCCTCTGTTCGAGGAGGCGGTCAAGCGCGTGCTGTGGGAGGATTTCGACATCGAGGGGACGGTCGCCGCCATGAGGCGCATCGAGGCGGGGGAGATCTCCTTCCAAGTCATGGGCCTCACCGCCATCGGGAGGGCCGGATTACAGCATTCCAGGGAGCTTATCATGCCCCAACGGGCCGACCACAGCATCCTGATGGCGCTGAAGAATCGCCTGGAGGTGGAGACGATGAACATGTCCTGCCTCAGCTGCCAGGCCCAATGGAGGATGAAGCCCAAGGATGCTCCCGATCGAATCACTTGTCCCAAGTGCGGTGGGCAGATGATCGCTGCCCTCCTGCCGTATAACCGGGAGGACATCGGGCTGCTGAAGAAGGCCAAGCCCACCGAAGATGAGACCAAGAACATCAGGAGGATGTTCAAGAACGCCAGCCTGATCAAGGAGCACGGGAAGCGGGCCATGATGACCTTGGCCGGACGGGGCATCGGCCCAGACACGGCGACCCGGGTGCTCTCTTCATTCTATGATGGAGAGGACGAGTTCCTGCGGGACATATTGAGCGCCGAGCTTACCTATGCCCGGACGAAGCGGTTCTGGGACTGATCAAGCTCGTCGGAATGGATTCCTGACCGTTCCGACGCCGAAAACCTTCGCCTCTACCATGTCGCCATCGTTCAAAGGGCTCACTCCTTCCGGTGTCCCGGTGGCGATGATGTCGCCTTCCTCCAACGTCATATAATTGGAGATGTAGGCGATCAACTGCTCCGGGGTGAAGATCATGTCCGAGGTGTTGCCCTTCTGCCTCACCGTACCGTTCACCCTGAGCTCGAGGTCAAGGTTGTGAACGTCCTTCACGCTGGAGATGGGCACCGGTTCGGACATGGGCGCGAAGGTGTCCATTCCTTTTGCCAGGGACCAGGGATTCCCTACGTTCCGAGCGTTGCCCTGAAGTTCCCTCGCGGTCACGTCGTTGAACACCGCCAGGTGCGAAATGAAACCTAGCGCCTCCGACTCTGCCACCCGCTTGGCCTTCCGCCCGATGATCAGGGCGAGTTCGACCTCATGGTCGACCCTTCCGACATTGCCGGCCTCGATGACCTCGTCGTCGCCGATGAGCGCGGATGCCGGTTTCAAGAAAAGGATCGGTTCCTTGGGCGGCTCGGAGTTCATCTCCTTGGCATGGGCCCGGTAGTTCTGGCCGATGCAGACGATCTTGCCGCACCTCATAGAGCGGCCTCAGAGATAGTCGCTGACCGTCTGGAGCTTGAACAGCACCTGTTTCCCTTTGAGAGTAAGGTGGACCTTATCGGCAAGGTAGATGGCGTCCTCCACGGTGGCCTTGCTTCCCCACCGATAGATGAAGTCGTAACTTCCCGTAGTAGGTTCGAACCCCAGTCCGTGCAGGGCGTCCATGACCTCGGACGGGCGGGAACCTTCAGTGCTGAAAGTAACGGTGAGATAAGTGATCATCGGACCATGAATAGGGTAGGGCAATTTATAACCTTATTCCCACCCCTTCCAGATGTACGCTGCTTGTCGATCCGAATGTTATGGAGAGAAAAGAAAGGTGGGAGCGGCGGAGGAAAAATGATGAATCGGATGGGTTCTGATTGGGGGGTTCTCCGCTCCCTAAATATTGTACCGGCAAAGTGAGTATATAATTGACGACCGTCAGACAATCAGTTTTGATTTTTGCATTCGTTAGCTAGCTGCACATTTTCATTAACATTCGTCGTGAGCGCAGCCTTCGAGACCTCTTTCTCGGGCGATCCCCTGAACCCTTTGGCAATGATGTAGATCTCGGAGCTGCACGAACGGGAGGCCTTGGGAGCATGAAGACGCACCGAGCTGAAGCTCTTGCGGACCTCGTCCAGGAAATCGTTGATCATGTCCCCTTCGAACATCTTCATGACCAGCGACCCTCGCGGTTTGAGAGCTTGTCGGGCAAAATTGAGAGCGTGGGTGCATAGATCGACCGAACGGGCGTGGTCCATGGAGTAGCTGCCGCTAATGTTCGGGGACATGTCCGATATGACCACATCGGCCTTCCCTCCCAGCAGTTCTTTCAGCTCCTCCACCGTCTCCGGTTTGGTGATATCTCCACGGATGGTCTCGATGTTTGGCAGCGGGTCGATGTGCTGGAGGTCCACTCCGACCACTTTCCCTTCGGGGCCGACCCTCTCCTTTGCTATTTGCAGCCACCCTCCCGGCGCCGCGCCCAGATCGACCACTGCGCTGCCTTCCCGGAAGATGCCGAACTTCTCATCTATCTGGTGCAGCTTGAACGAGGCCCGCGAGCGGTAGTGGAGCTCCTTGGCCTTCTTGTAATAGAAGTCGGCTCTCCTCTCGTTAAGCCAGCGCTTGCTCATCATTCTCGCTATTCCGGCCTCGGCCTTAAAGGTTATGGATTGGAAGACCGCAAAATGGCCCGACATCAGGCATATTGTCCATTGAACACTATCCTCACTGGCCTGACAGTCCTCCGGCACCTCGAAGCCCACGGTCAGGGTGGCCGATCCCCCGTTGGTGCTCAGGTTCGGCATATCGGCCGTGGCATACTCGGAATGATCATGGTACGAACCATCATCCCCCAGCAGCAGGAAGTCCGATGGTTCCAGGGCCACGTCCCCGCCGGCCTCATTGGTCATGGTAACGGTCACCTGGATATACCGGTTGCCGGAATCTGCGGGCAGGGTCCCTTCGGCCGGGTCGACCGTGTTGACCATGGATAGTGTCACGCCGCCGTCGGTAGAGCGGTCCTGTCCATTCCATAACGCCAACGCCCCCATCGCGATCACCGCCACCAGGACCACTGCCATAATAGCAATGAGCAGGAGGGTCCTGGACTTGCGGGCGACTTGGGCCCAGTGTAAGGCGGAGGCGCCGTTACGGCCCCTTCGGACGCGCTGCCGACCCTCGCTCCGCAGCCTGGGCAATACGGGCTCCCGGGTTCGAGGGGAGTTCCGCATTTTTGACAATAGGTCATCGGGTTCCCTCACCGGAAATCACGTCGCCCGTTCGTACAAAAGGGTTGTGGCCGCCTAGGTCGGCGGGAAAAAGCTTGAAGTAAAGGAACGATTACCGTAACGGTCAGCATGTCCTGCAGCCGAAAGCCCTTGACGTACGCCCAAGCGGGAGTGAACATCGATGCCAAGTCCCAGGCCATCGAGGCCCTGGTCAAGCAGCTTACCTTCCGCCGGTCGGGAAAGGTCAAGATGATCGACCTTCCCGGGCAGTTCACCGGATTGATAGACTTCGGCGAGATGGCCCTGACCCTCTGCACCGACGGGGTGGGCACCAAGTTGCTCATCGCCAAGGCCATGAACAAATGGGACACCGTGGGGATCGACTGCGTGGCCATGAACGTCAACGACACCATCTGCGTGGGGGCCGAACCCATCTCCTTCGTCGACTATCTGGCCATCGATGTGCCTGACCCGGCGCTGATGGAGAAGATCGGCATCGGGCTGAACAAGGGGTGCGAGCTGGCCAACTGCGATCTGGTGGGCGGCGAGGTCGCTGTACTTCCAGAGATCATGAAGGAGATCGACCTGTCCGGCAGCTGCTTGGGCATGGTGCGTAAGGACCGCATCATAGACGGCTCCAAGGTAGCGCCGGGCGACATGGTGGTCGGTCTGCCCTCAACGGGTGTGCATTCCAACGGCCTCACCCTGGCCCGCAAGGTGCTGGAGAACAACGAGGTGGACCTGGACGAGAAGTTCCCCAAGCTCGGGGGGACCATTGGCATGGAGCTCCTGACCCCCACCGAGATCTACGTCCGCAAGGTGCTGGAGATAGTAAGCAAGTGCCAGGTGCATGGCATGATCGACGTTACCGGCGGCGGGCTGCGCAACTTCCTGCGCCTCCGGAAGGGCATCAGCATCTCCATCGACCAACCCATGCCCGTGCCACCGGTGTTCAATGTGCTCACCGACATGGGCTCGGTGGAAGTGGAGGAAGCCTATCAGACCTTCAACATGGGCCTGGGGTTCGCCCTGGTGTGCCCGGAAGAAGAGGCCAAGAAGGCGGTGGCCATCTACGGGGAGGGCGCCAAGATCGTGGGCCGCGTTCTGGCTGGAGATGGCGTGGTCGTTCCCTCTTTGGGGCTCAGATACGAGAAGTACTGACCCATACAAGGACCCCTGCTGCCCGGGGTCAGCCCTTCCTCTTCATGTGGGGGACGGTGAACACTCCCTCATAAACGAGATTTCCGTCACTGAACTTGGTCCCGATCATGCCCTCCTTCCACAGCGCCTCCAGGACCGCGATGAGCTTGATCTCCTCGATGCTGGTGAGGTTAGCCAATGCCGAGAAAGAAAGGTTCTGCTTGTTGAGCTCGCGGAGCACCCGCTTCTTGTAGTCGGCCATGATCACATCGGGTACATCTCTCGTCTCCGGCCGATTCCTGGTGACGAACAGGACCGCCAGTATGATCAGGACTATGAGCACGAAGAAGGTCGGCCATTCGATGGAACTCTCGCTCTTGAGCGTCTCCACCTGACCGGCCACCCTGATCTCATGCTCACCGTCGACAAGCCCTGATGCGGTGAACCTCACCTCCTTGCTCTCTCCTGGACCCAAATCCACGATCTGGGCATCGATGGGCCTACCATCGATGAACAAGGTGACTACGTAACTTCCGGCGGCTGCCCCCTCGTTGGTGATGAACACAGCGACCAAGACCGACTCCCCTCGGCTGGAGAACAGGACTATGGGCCACCACCTCTGGTCCAGAACGGGCGTCACCACAAGTCCCCCAGCGGTCATGAATGCCTCGAGGTCGCCGGTACTGCCGATGGGGCTGGCCAGGACAGCGAAGGTACCGGTGCTCCCGATGAAGCCCCGGGCCTCCCAGGAGGTCAGCGCCCCGGCCGGCCCAGGCAGCCGGGACCAGTTGCCTTGGGTGGTGAGCATGTGGATGCCTTCGATCTCCTGACCGGCGGGAAGATCGGAGGAGCTTACTCCCAGGGACAGACCGGCCTGAGGAGAAACGTACACATCGGCCGGGGTGGTGTCGTCGAGGTACCCTTTCAGTTCGTAGGCCTGCCCCACTATGCTCATCCCCTCCGGGAAAGCCGGAAGTAAGGAATCCACCTCGGTCAAGATGAGATGACTGGGGACCAGCCCGTCCTTCGTCAAGATTGTAGCGCCCTGGGCGACCGAGAGGCGATGCAGGCCCTGTGGATCGGTGGCCTCGAAGCTCTGCTGGACCACCCCCGTGGAGTTGACGGCCGCCACCGTCTCCTTGCCCAGTATGTCGATGATGATGAAATGATAGGTCTCCCCGGATGGAGGGATCTCGGCCAGCAGGTAATTGATGGTGAATGACAACCCATCGCCCTGGGCATCGTTCTGGGGATTTCCGTTATCCACGAACTCCCAGTTCCAGTGTGTCACCACCGAAGACCCCGACGGCAACGGTCCAACGGTCAGCTGTTTGCCGCCCGACGGATAGCTGGGGAACTCATATATGGTGGTCGGGAAGATGAGCGTGGTCTGTAGGTCCTCGGCCGCAAGGGTGAGCCGCAGGTACTTGCTGAGGGCGGCCCCGTCCTCCCCGTGGTCCGTCTCCACGATGTCACTTAGCCACAGCGTCAGATAGGCCGTGGTAGGACCGGCGTTCCGGATCTCGACCTCCTTGGTACCGCTGTCGCCTGGCTGGATGGCCCCCATGGTCCAGGCCACGCTGCCCTGTCCTCCCAGGACGAGATCTTCCGGACCATCGTCGGCGCCGCGGACCGGGGACGGTAGGGCGGACACCAGCATGAGGATGATTAGGACGAGGACGACCGTACGTCCGTGCCTAGGCTCCGCCCTGATCAGGCGTAGTATATCCTCACCTCTTGGAGCGTTGGAGTGTTGGCGGAATTTGTGGTACCGAGGACCGCCCGCCATTGGACATATCTTCCGCTCAGTCCGCTCAAAGAGGCCGAAGTTCCCGCCCCCAGCGCTTGCCATGGAGCAGCGGTCAGGCCGGCCATGGTATCAGCGGCACGCAGCTCCAACGTCAATCCAGTTGACGCAGCCAAGGTCCGGTCCCAGAACGCATAGTCCAACTTTGTGCTCGAGACCCCTGTGTCCAGGACCGTGGAGGTGACCGTACCCGTGGTGGCGTAGCCGACCTTGATAACCGGTACGTAGACAAGACAGCCGCCCGCGTTCACCGCGGTCGGGAGGCTCGACCGAGCGGTCCAGCTATCGGTTGTGATGGCATACTGGGAGAAGGCGGTCTGGGAACCACCGGCCAACGCATAGATGGCGTTGGAACCGTCGAAAGCCAGGCCGCCGCCGGCGCCTACCGTGGTCGGTTCGCTTCCCCTGGTCGTCCATGAGTTGCTGGCGACCGTGTACATGGAGAACTTGTTCCGGCCGTTGCCATTGGTCTCGTACATCGTCCCCGTCGGCCCCAACACCAGCTCGGCACCGGCACCGATGTTCCAGGGGACCTTGGCCATGGTCGTCCAGGTGGAGGTGGCGATGGTGTACCTCCAGAAAGTCTTGGTCGTATCTCCTCTAGTGACGTAAAGGGACCCGCTGCTGAGGGCCAAGGATGCTCCCGTCCCGACCTGCGAGGGAGTCTGCGCCACAGTGGTCCAGCCCGAGGTAACGGGGTCGAACCTCCAAATATTCCTTCCCCCGGCGCCCTGTAGCACGTACAGGCGGCTACCGTCCCAGGCCAGGCTTCCGCCGCTCCCCACCGGACCGGGGGTGGTGGCGACGATGGTCCAGGAGTTCAAGACGACATCATAGCGCCCGATGTTGCTACCCCCTCCACCCTGGAGCGCATATACGTACCGCACCTGGTCGAAGGTTAGGGCCGCGCCGTCGCCCACGGTGAAGGGGATCGAAGTCATGGCGGACCAAGCGCCCGTCGTAAGATTGTAACGATAGAAGGTCCGGGAGTTTCCTCCTGCCAGAGCGTAAACGCCCGCGTCCTTGTAGGACGAGCCGAGGATGACGTTACCCGGGCTGGTGGAGGCGTCCGTCCTCACCAATGTGCTGGCCTGGAAGTCCGCGGCCGTGGTCTGGGTCCAGGTCCGAGGGATCCACCCGGTGGCGGTGTTGCCGGCAGAGATCTCACTGTCAGTATAGACGCAGCCGATATCGCCCATGCCAATCATCAGGACCAGGAGGATGGCCGCGATCAGTATTCCATTGTTCGAAGGCCTCACTTCCCAGCCTCCGAAGATGCTGTCCCCTCCTTATTCTTGACCGGTGGCTTCCCGCTGCCTAGGGCCAGGACCAGAAGGGCCACCAGTATGATCAAGGCCCAGCCGAAGGGGCCCTTAAGAAAATCGATGACATAGCCCAGGAGCGGGACGTTACCGCTCACCTTCCCCACGACGCTTTCAAAGGGGACGGGGGCAGGGTCCTGATGCTGGTTGGCATCACCCTTGGTGTAAATGGTAAGATTGGCTTTGTCCACCTCGACAATCCGGTGGCAGACCAGGGTCCCGCCCTCCGCGTGGAAGCTGATGACGTCCCCTGCTTGAAGGTCCCCGGGCTCGCAGGGCGATGTCACTAGCAGGTCCCCTACACCGATCGCAGGGGCCATGCTTCCCGATTGCACGACGTCCAGTCGCCACCCGAACACCGGGGCCAGCACCCCGACCAGGGCCAAGGCTAGGAGTATGACCAGTATGGCCGTCCCTAGGTGGCTAGACCTGAGCTTCACTATTCACCTCGTCAGGCTGGTAAAGATATTAGGCGGTCCTTGCGGACCGCCGAACAGCCCGATCAAGCCTGGATCAGGGCGAATCCGATGTTGAAGGTGCAGGTATCCCCCATTATCTCATTTCCCACCGCATCGTAGTCGATGGAGTACGAGATGCTAAGGTAGGTGGTGGCACTGTGCGCAAGGGAGCCCAGGTCCCAGGAAGTGGTGGCGCCGCTGAGCTTCCCACTATACTTCACAGAGTCGGTGGCTGAATCAAAGACCCCATTCCCATTGACGTCCACAAAGATGGTGATGGCCATGGCATCAGCTAGCTCACCATTGTCAGGGGTCGGCTCCGGTTCAGGGGTGGCCCCAGGACCGTTGACGATCGAGGTGATCTGTCCAGTAAGTGTGCCATCGATTGATCCAGCGTTGGTGAGCGTGATTGTGCTGACACCGGTGGAGCCAGGCTTCATGTCCGTGGCAGTGAAGGCGACCCCAGAGGGGGCCGCGGTCGACAGGGTCAGGTCCAGTGTTCCGGCGGTGAACGAGTTGCCGGTGCTGGTCTCGGTGTCGTTAAAATATGCATATATGGCGCCGCTGCTGAACACGCCCACGATCGCCACCGCTATCAAAGCTATCGCTAATTTTTTCTTTATCATTTTTCCCATCCCTTTTTCGGGGGTGCGATACCCATCGCTCCGTGCACCCCGCTGCGCCAAAGAATAACGGAGGACAATATAATTGTTATCATCAACGATATAAAATAATAAGGCCACGCATTATAATACTCATTGAGCGACCATGGCCCATCGTAATCTCGTACGATATTTGGAATATATCTATGAATTTCGTATGAATATTATAATTTATAGGCGATAGCCCCTACCACGACGCCCATGGCGGTACAGGTCTCCAGGGAAAAGCCTCCAGGAGTAATGTCCATGTGGTGCCGGGTCATCTCGAAGACCTCCTTGGGCGCGCCCTTGGGACCGAGACCGAACACCACCATCACGCTCTGCCCCTTGCGCAGCAAGGCGGCCACCTCGTCCAATGACATCTTCTTTCCTGGTTCCGGCTTTCTTGTCGTCAGGACCACCTCGCCCAATTGAGGGGGGAACCCCTTGTTAGGATATGGGAAGGTCTGGAACCGCCCCTTGGCAGTCAGCTCCTTGAGGAAACCGCCGTGTTCCCCGATGGACGTGGTCGTGGCAACCCAATCGGCGATCTCCTGAGGAGTGGTAAGCTCCGGGGGGAAGGGAAAGCCGAACGTGGCGAGGTTGAAGTCGAATGCCAGGGCTAGGGGTCCGGCCCTGGCCAGCGCCCTACGGTGGGCCTCGCGGAAGCTCTTGGGGTCATAGGAATTATAAAGCGCTATGGTCGGTCGGCCGAGGCGAGACATGGTACCGTAGCAGGGAAGTGGGCGGAGGTCAAAAATGTTTAGTTGGTCTCCAGGGACACCTGCTCGATTCCTTTCAAGACTGTCCCCCTCCCACGCGTACTTCAGGCGCTTACGGTCCTTCCACGCCCCTTTCTGGAACCAGAGGGCAATTAGTGCACGGCCGATAGAATGTTCGCGGAGCTCAAAGCGTCAACAAGCGATGAGGTCTTGTAGTGATGAAAATCCCCTGGGCCGGCAGAAGTCCAGGTATGGTGTGGCCCCGATTGACACGATACGGCCCATGATGACCAGGCGTATCATGACAGCTTCCGTACACCGGACGCCCTCTCGATCCAAGGCCATTGATCATTTGGTCAATATGCACCTAATATGGCTTTACCCAGATGATCGACGACATGATGAAAAAGGAGAGAAAGAAGGGAAGGGGCCCACCGTGATGGGCTTTCGGGCCGCGCTCAATCCTGTTCTTGGTCGAGCATCTTGGCCCATGCGTACCGCTTGCGCGCCTTGAGGTTGACGTTGTGGTAAACATAGCTGAAGATCAGCGGAACAACCGTGGTCGCCTCGGCGTACACCATCTGCTCGTAGGTCGTCTCGACCTTTCCCCAGGAGCTCGCTTCCTTCAGCGTAGAGGATGAGCACGCACCGTCGCGAACGTCCGCAACGGTGATCTGGACCGCGTACTGGTGCATCGGGACGTCCTTGCCCAGGCATTCCGCACAGACGACCGTGTCCTGTGCGAAGTTCTTTGGGACGCCTCCGCCCACCATGAACAGGCCCGATGTCTTGGCCTCCATCTTGATACGAGTGAGCTCATAGAAGTCCTTCACCGAGTCGATGGAGATATGCTCCTTGCGATTGGCGGCCTGGTGCATTACCAGGCCGAACCCGGCGCTGGAATCGGAGAAGGCAGGACAGAAGATAGGGACGTTGTGCTTGAATGCCAGCTCGACCAGCGAGTTCTTCTTCTTGGCATTCTTGGTCAGCCACCGACCCATCTCGCGGATGAACTCCCGCGACGAATAGGGTCTCGGCTCCAGTCCATCAGCTATCGTCTTGATGGTAGAATCACAGTGCTGAAGTTCTTCCTCATCGATGTAGGTGTCGTAGATACGGTCGACGTAGTTCTTGCGCAGCATGTGGTCATCGACGAAAGGCGTCCCCTGGTAGTGCTTGTAACCAAGTGCTTCGAAGAAGTCCATGTCGACTATCGAAGCGCCGGTGGCCACGACTGCGTCGATCATGTTGTGCTTGATCATGTCGGCGTAGACATTCATGCATCCGCCAGCGCTGGTGCTCCCTGCGAGGGTGAGCATGGTAGTGCAGTCCTTGTCCTCCAGCATCCGCCTGAGGATATCGGCTGCGCGGGCAGTATCGCGAGAGGTGAACGACATCTCGCGCATGCTGTCTATTATCGGTGTGGAATCGAACTTGGTTGCATCCACCTGCTTGACAACTCTCTTCAGGAGGTCTTTCTTCTTCATGGGTGTCCACTCGACCTTTCGACGGGGGCATCAACAGACCGCCTGGCGAGCCCTGTTGAGGTCATCGACATTCCGTCGCTCTGAGCGTGATGATTTTTAGAATATAAAACTTAGCCTAGGTCGTGCATAACTTCGGTGCGCCGGAACATGATGCTGGATGGGTTCGATGTTGTCCCGTTGCACAAATGCCGACCTCGTTCAAAGGAACGACACGTTCGTGGGTGCGTCAGGTAGAGGGGCAACTGGTCGTCGAGCGCTAAGAGAGGCAGCCTGATGATCATTTCGATTCAGTGCTGTTCGGCCTGTTTCCGGGGTCGGCTGCAGATGGCATAGATGTCCCCGTCGAAGAATACATCCAGCTCAGGGTGCTCGGCCTGTATCTCCTCGATCTTCTTGAGCACCTCGCGGAGCGTCAAGTCGCTTTTCTTATCGATCTTGACGTGTATCTGCTTCTCCATTCGCAAAACTCCTGGCCACGACTAAACTTTCCCTATTGAATGAGCCTGTCGGTATTTATGACTTTGTTTTCTGCTGTCCTGGCCGCTGACATACTGGGTGGTTCGGCCTCCGACCCTCATGACGGGCGGCGGTCGATCTTCCAGAGATAGCTCAATCGGGGCGAAATTGTTAATAGCTTCCTTGTTGGTTCCAGCTTGACCTAGGTCGAACAGGTGCATATTTGCCCCGAAAGAAGAAGGCGAGGGAGGCCAACCCCCCTCAGGCCGAGGGTAGTTCTCTCGCATTGGTCCCAGGTTCAGGGGAAGCTGCCGCAGCCCAAGCTGAGGAGCTTCGCAAATGGATGGCCGGAGAGTCGACCATACTGGCATGGCTGGAGGAGGACCCCGCTCAGCAGCCCACTTTCTATACTGACGCCCTGGACGTACTGGACCTCGACCCGGAGCTGAAGGAGCGGGTGGCGAAATACGAGGAGGAGATCGCCTCGCTCCGGCGGAGGCTGGAGAGCGCCGGGGACGGCGCCGGTCCTGGGGTAGGCCAGGAGAACATCAGGTTGAAGGTCGAGCTGGACCGGCTGACCAAGGCCAATGGCGAGCTGCGGGACCGCACGGTGTCCACCGCCCCTGAGGCGCTCAAGGAAAGGGAGACGACCCTGCGGGACAAGGAGGCCGAGCTGGAGCTGAGAGAGAAGGCCCTGAGCCTGGGCGGCGGGGACGGCGCCGATATGTTGGAGCGGTACCGGGCCGAGCTCAGAGAGAAGCAGGCCGAGGCCAGGAGCAGGGAAGGCGATCTCGCGGTGAAGATCGAGCAGCTCGAGAGGGAGCTGAAGACCCGGGAGATCGAGATCAAGCTCCGCGAGGACGAGCTCAAACTGGCCAAGATGTCCAAGCCCGAGGCGAGCAAGGAGATAGAGGAGAAGCTCCGTGGGTTCCAGGAGAAAGAGAGGAGGATCCTGGAGCTTCAGGACACCATCAGCCGGCTGAAGGACCTGCTGACCGAGCGAGAGGACGAGCTGAAGGGCCTAAAGGAGATCATCAGCTACAAGGAGCAGGAGCTCTCCCGTCGAGAGGAGGACCTGCTCTTCCGCGAGCGCAAGATCACCGAGGAGAAGCGCCGTCTAGAGGACACCAGGCGCTCCACGGGTGGACTGGAGGAAGCCGAGCTCAAGAAGCGCCTGGAGGAGCTGCGGGCCGAGGTCGACAAGCGGGAGCGGGAGATCAAGGCCAAGGAGGACTTCCTCCGGAACAAGGAGGCGGAGCTCCGCAAGAGGGAGCAGGGCGCCATCGAAGAGGAGCTCAAGCATAAGGACGAGGATATCGCCATCGAGGTGGAGGCGGCCAAAGCTAAGACCGGCAACCCCCGCCTGGACGACCTCCTGCTGGGGGGCATACCGTTCGGCTCCAACGTTCTCGTCTACGGCCCGCCCTTCGTAGGGAAGGAAACGATGGTCGACCAGTTCATCGCCGAGGGTCTGAAGAAGGGCATCCCGGCCATCTGGGTCTCCACTGATAAGACCACTGCCGATCTCCGGGAGGAGATGAAGCTGGTGCTGCCGGCCTACGAGGACTACGAGGCCCTGGGCCTGGTACGATACATTGACTCATACTCCCGCAGCATGGGCGACACCACCGAGGACAAGTACACCGCGTACATCGACGAGCCGACCGCCCATGACAAGCTCATGGACGCGGTGGAAGACGCCGCTAAAGCTTTCAAGGAGAAGCATGAGTACTACCGCCTGGCCTTCCGGACCATCTCCACCCTGATCGCGTACTCGGACCCCAACACCGCCTTCCGTTTCCTCTCCCCGTTCGCCGGTCGCCGCAAGAGGGACCGAGCCGTATCCATGTACACTATCGAGAAGGGCATGCATGGAGACCAGGAGATCCAGATGCTCGGCTCGATCATGGACGGCATGATCGACTTCAAGATCGATCAGCTACGGACGTTCTTCATGGTGCGGGGCATCACCGACGTGCAGTCCCGGTCCTATGTAAGATATAACGCCACCCGCCACGGCCTGAGCATTGGCTCGTTCGCCCTTGACCATATAAAGTAAAAGATAAGGGAAAGGGTCAGGCGAACTCTGGACCCGAGGGGGCCCGGGGCGCCGGTCCGGCCTTCTTCTCTATGTTGATGCGCGGGAGCGGGAAGGGCGGCGGCAACCGGATATCGCGAGCGATGAGCAGTGCGGTGGGGATGCAGTTAGAGACGACGATGTTGTGGACAACGTTCGCGGTCTCGTTGGGCATGGAGCCGGTGGCGGTCCACTCCTTCATCAGCTCGTCCACGTCCCCCTCCAGCAGCACGCTGCCTTCGATCTTAATGAAGCCCATGCCAACGTAATTGATGGTGAAACGGAACTCCACCGTGGCCGTGCGGTCGGAAGCGCGGTTTATCTGGGTGACAGTGCTGTTATGATCGATACGTACGTTAGCCACGTGCTCTCCCGGACGGGAGAACCGCTTGGCCTCGATGGTGTTGGTCTCAAAGCCCATGAGTTGCATCTTAGCGCCTTTCGAGCAATGACCTGTCCGGCTATTAGAGATTTGCCTGACCATCGGGTATGAAAAAGAGATGGAGTGCCGCAGGCCGGACTTGAACCAGCGACTTCAAGATCTTCAGTCTTGCACTCTCCCAGCTGAGTTACTGCGGCGTCGAGAGTCTGTAAAGGCCCCGCCTATAATAAATTTACCTAACCAACGTGAATAGTTAGAAGGGTCCGGATATCCGATTATTTTTATTATTATGGTTTCTTACGAGCCAGTTAGAAGGTTTTAAGACCTCACCGACCTTTTCCCATCGTCGGATTGGGGAGTATAGATAAAATGTCGGTACCAGTGCGCACTAGAGCCCTGAAAATGTCGAGCAGGCTGTCTTTTCTGAGGAAGGACCAGCAGGGCGTCGCCTCGACCATAGGCACCATCATGGCGCTACTGGTTTTTTTGGCATTCATGGCCATGATCACCAACAGCTACGTTCCCGCCTGGATGCTGGACAATGAGCGTTCGCACATGAACCAAGCCATTGACCAGTTCGGCGATCTCAAGGGCAAGGTGGACGGCATGATCAACCAGCAGCGGGTCACCGGGGACAACTCCATGAAGATGTATGCTCCCATGACCATGGGCGCACAGGGCGTCCCGTTGTTCGCCGCTCCCACCGTTGGCTTACTTAGTTACATGCCCCAAGGCTCCAATGCTACCGGCATCCATGTCTGGTTCAGCTACACCACCTCCACCTCCACCATCCCGGTCGATGTGACCGGCGGCGGCAAGGTCGAGCTGTACGTTCCTAACCGTTACTACGTGCAGCAATGGATCGGCTATGAGAACGGAGCCATCATTGTCAAGCAGGAGGACGGCCAGGCCATTCGCGCCTTCCCTAACCTGGACATATCAAAGATCGGGAACAGCATCAACGTAGCGTTCACCGAGGTGGATCTCATCGGAACGAACCAGTCCCTGACCGGTTCGGACTCGGTCGGCTTCAGCCTAGACCTCGTATACATCGATGCCCAGACGTACACTGTGGGCGGGGACTTCAAGTGGCACCTGACCACCACAACGACCTATGGAGAGGCCTGGTGGAAATATTTCAATGAGACCATGGCCGAGGCCAACCTGATCCCCTCGACCGATTACACGCTCCTGATGACCGCCCTGCCCAACGGCGCCTCGATCATCGACCTGACCTTGAACAACTGCGGCCAAATGAACTACAACCGCGCGTATGTCAGCATGACCTTGCTGACCTCCTGAGGTGCTAAAATGCAAGAGGCTGAACCACGAGTGAAGGGAAGCGCCAAGACCGCCCAGACCGCTCCGGCCTCATCGAAGGAGAGCACCCGGGACAAAGTGAGGGATGGTTATCTCAAGTTCCTCCGCCGAGTGGTCCCCAACCGAGCTACCAGGGTTCGATTGTCCACCATCGAGGTAGAGCAACGCATCGAATGGTCCAAAGGCCGAGGGTCGGTGGTCACTGAGATCCCCAAGATCGAGAACCCGTCGATCGAGACGATAGAGGTCTATCCGGTCCTGGAACCGTTCGCCTATACACGTATCACATACAACAACGAAACAAGCGAGTACTTCCTGGAAGCGCTGGAGCCAAAGCTTTCCCCGGACGATGAGAAGCTCCTGCTCCTGATCAAGGATACCTTGGGCCGGACACTGGGCTACGAGTGGGACAAGTTCACCACCCTGGACAAGAAGGAGTACCTGGTGGAGAGCGTCGAATCGTACATCCACAGCCGGGGTGTAAAGGTCAACCCACTGCTCAGGAAAAAGCTCAACTACTACATTCTGCGCGATTTCGTCGGGTACGGCAAGGTTGACATCCTAATGCGGGATGAGAACGTCGAGGATATCTCCTGCGATGGGGTCGGCATCCCGCTCTTCGTCTTCCACCGCAAGTACGGCAACCTCAAGAGCGCTCTGGTCTTCGACGACGAGGACGCCCTGAACTCATAAGTGGTCTCGCTCGGCCAGAGAGGGGGCAAGCAAATCTCGGTCTCCAACCCCATCCTAGATGGTACGACCCCCGAGGGGCACCGTGTCAATGCGACGTACTCCCGGGAGGTAAGCACGAAAGGCTCGACCTTCACCATTCGACGGTTCAAGGACAAGCCCTGGACCCCCGTCGACCTGGTGAAGACCAAGACGGCCAGCCCAGAGATGGTGGCGTACTTCTGGCTGGGAGTGGAGAACGGCGAGTCCATGATCATCTGCGGCGGCACCGCTTCCGGAAAAACGTCCACGCTCAATTCCATCGCCCTGTTCATCCCTCCCGGGGCGAAGATCGTCACCATGGAGGATACCAGGGAGATCAATCTCCCCCACATGAACTGGATCCCTGGCACCACTCGGTCGGGAGTAGGCGAAAGGGGACCGGACGGCAAGACGCCCGGTGAGATCGATATGTACGACCTCATGCGCGCCTCCCTCCGTCAGCGGCCGAACTACATCATCGTCGGTGAGGTCAGGGGCAAGGAGACCTACACCATGTTCCAGGCCATGGCCACGGGCCATACGACCTATTCGACCATGCATGCCGATTCGGTGCAGTCGATGGTCAACAGGCTGGAGAACCAGCCCATCAACTGCCCCCGTATCCTGCTGACCGCCCTGCGCAATGTCATCATCCAATCCCAGGTAAGGGTAGGACAGGACCTGGCCCGACGGATGAAACAGGTCATCGAGATCGTCGGTTTCGAGCCGGACACCAACGAACTGATCTCCAACACCGTCTATGAATGGGACCAGGCCACCGACCGCTTCGTGTACAAGGGCCACAGCTTCCTGTTTGACAAGATCATGGAGATGAAGAACCTCACCCACGATGAGATGATGAGCGAGTTCACCCGGCGAGTGGACCTCATCAAGTACATGGTGTACCGGGATATCACCGACCACCGCAAGATCTGGGAGCTAATCAATCAATATTACAAGGACCAGGAGAAGACCATCAAGAGGGTCCGCCGGGAGCTGCAGGAAGGGGGGATAGCTGTTGTCGCCTGAGATCTCCGACTCATTCACCAAGTTCGATTCTAAGAAAAAGAGCTATATGAAGACCAAGCGGACCTCGGAGCATACCACGAAGTGGGGCCCCCACCTGGTCAAGCTGCCCGAAGGCGTCCTCCCCGACTACATCGAGCTCACGTCATACGAGATGTTCTGCTGGCGGACCATGGGCAAGGCCGTCAAGTTGCGGGCCAAGCCCAACCCCAAGCTGGAACAGCAACTGCTCCAGGCCCATCTCAGGATGAGGCCGGAAGAATACCTGGCCTACGTCTGGATGAGCACATTGCTGGTCTTCGTGGGATTCCTCGCTACGGCCTCGCTGTTCGGCGGTGTGCTCTTGGCCTTCCTGCACGTCTCAGCAGCCCTGGTGCTGGTGTTCTTCATCATTCTGGTGATGCTTCCTCCGATGATGACCTTCATGGTGCTTTTATCGCTCCCAGGCTCCAAGGCCAAGACCCGAGCACGGGACATCAACAAGCGCATCGGACCGGCCATGAGCTTCATCTCCGCCATGGCGTCCGCGGACGTCAACATCGATGTCATATTCAAGGAGCTGGCCAAGCAGGACATTTATGGCCAGATCAAGAACGAGGCCGAATGGATCACCAGGGACACCGAGCTCCTGGGGATCGATATCCTCACCGCTATAAACCTAGCCGCTCAGCGCACTCCATCCATCAAGTTCCAGGAGTTCCTGCAGGGGGTGGTGACCTCGTCCACCTCCGGAGGACAGCTAAAGCCGTACTTCCTGCAGAAGGCCGAGCAGTTCGAAAAGGAGGGCAAACTGGAGATGCGGTCCCAGCTGGAGACCCTCGGCCTGATGGCCGAATCGTTCGTAACCGTAGTGGTGGCATTCCCGCTTTTCTTGGTGGTCATCATGGCAATCATGGCCATTGTGCCGGGCGGGGGCGGCGGCTCGTCGACCACGGTGCTGCTGCTTGAATTGGTCATAGGACTGATGATCCCGTTCTCCCAGTTCGGGTTCATATTCTTCATTTGGAACATGACCCATGAGTCGTCGCTGTGAGGTGAGGAAATGGCCGAAGACATAATGGACCTGGAGCAACTGGACCTGAAGAAGCGGGACTATGGCCAGACCATCCTCATCGTTGGGGTGGCGGTTGGAGCCCTATTGTTCGCCATAGGGTTCTTGGACGGGATAGGGGGCCTAGGAATGCCCTTTGAATGGATCGACTACCTGATACTCGGCCTAATGGCCATCACCGGGCCGTACGGCTTTTATCAATCCAACCGAAGGAAGAAGATCCGGGAGATCGAGGTCCGGCTGCCGGAATTCCTGAGGGATGTGGCCGAAGCCGGCCGTTTCGGCATGACCCTTGCCTCGGCCATCAAGGTCGCCTCCCGCGGCAAGTACGGGCGCCTCACCCCGGAGATACGCAGGATGGCCGCCCAGATCGACTGGGGCGTGCCTGCGTCGGAGGCCATGAGACTGTTCGCCGAAAGGGTGGACACTCCCCTAGTCAAGCGGATGACGTCCATCATTATCAAGGCCAATGACGCCGGCGGCTCGGTCGCCGATGTGCTGACCATGGTCGCTCACGACGCCCGGGAGACCATGCTCAACCAGACCGAGCGCAAGATCTCCATGTCGACCTACATGATGGTCATCTACATCGCCTTCGCAGTGTTCATCGCCACCATCTTCATTCTCAACACCACCTTCCTCCCGAAGATGATGGAGGCGGGTCAATCGGTGGCCGCGGGCGCCGAGAAGGCGGGCATAGATGTTAACAGCCTATCCACCATCCAGACGAGCGTAATACCAACGATTCAGCTGCTGTTCATCATCTCAGTCATGATCCACGCGCTGGGCGACGGCATCCTGGCCGGAGTACTGGCGGACGGCCAGATATCTACAGGCATGAAGCATAGCTTCATCATGCTCCTGATCGGGCTGGTGGGCACGAGGTTGATCTGACATGGACGAGGCAGTGAGGCAGGATGAGATAGAGCCCCTGTTCGAGGAGGAGCCCCGGGCCCGGAAGGAGAAGCTGACCCTGACGTCCAGATATCTCTCGTTCCTGGTGAAGGTCCGCAACAAGCCCATGCGGGTCCGATTACCCAGCGGGACCGCCGTGGAATCGACAATCATCACTGAAATTCCCCGAATCTCGGACCCCACCATCGAAGAGGTCGAGATCACCCCCATCGAGGAGCCGTACTCCTTCGTGCGCATCAACTACGATAGCACCGCCGGGGAGTACCTTTACGAGGTCATCGAGCCCCGGCTGACCGAGGACGAGCAGAACATCCTTGACGTGCTGAAGGGCGCGCTCATTGTCTCCCTGAACCTGTCCGATACCCATGATATGGAGGAGAAGCGGGCCGTGCTGAGCAAGGCCACCGACCGCCTGCTGACCAAGCTTGGGGTCACCTTGCACCCCGTGTCCCGCGAAAGGGTGATCTACTATCTGCGCAGGGACTTCACTGGCTATGGGGTCATCAACATCATGATGGTCGACCCCAGCATCGAGGACTGCTCCTGCGACGGCGTGGACATCCCATTGTACATCTACCACCGCAAGTACGGCAGCATCAAGAGCAACATCCGGTTCGATAGGGAGGACGAGCTGGACGCCTACGTCGTCTGGCTGGCCCAGAAGTGCGGAAAGCATATCTCGGTGGCGAACCCGCTGCTGGATGCCACCATCCCCGACGGCTCCAGGCTTAACGCCACGCTGGGGAAGTATGTCACCAAGAGGGGTTCGACCTTCACTATCCGGCGTTTCAAGGACAACCCATTCACACCGGTGGACCTGCTGAAGTTCAAGACCATGTCCACCGAGATGATGTCGTACCTATGGATATCGGTAGAGTTCGGCTCATCCATGCTGGTCTGCGGTGGCACCGCCTCTGGTAAGACCACCACGCTCAACGCCATCCTGCTATTCATCCCGCCCCAGATGAAGATCGTTAGCATCGAGGACACCAGGGAGCTGAACCTTCCGCACGAGAACTGGATCCCCGGCCTTACCAGAGAAGGGTTCGGGGGCAAGACCGGGACCAATAACGGTACTATCAACATGTTCGACCTGCTCACAGCCGCGCTGAGGCAAAGACCCCAGTACCTGATGGTAGGTGAGGTCAGGGGCAAGGAAGCATACGTCGTGTTCCAAGCTATGGCCACCGGGCACATATCGTACTCGACATTCCACGCTGAGGACGTCCAGGCCATGGTCCATCGTCTGGAGAACGAGCCCATCGATCTGCCCCGAGCGTTGCTCACCGCCCTTAACCTGGTAATGCTCCAAGGGCAGGTGAAGGTAGGCACCAAGATGACCAGGCGGGTCAAAGGTCTGACCGAGATCGTGGGCATGGACCCCGAGACCGGGGAGCTCATAACCAACTCGGTGTTTTCCTGGAACCCCGCCGACGACAGCTTCACCTACTCCGGCCACTCCTACATCTATGAGAAGGTCCGCGCGGTGCGTAACTGGTCCCCCCGGGAGATGGAGCGGGAGGTCAAGAGACGCATCGACATCCTGGAGTACATGAAGAAGATCGGTGTCAACAACTATCGCCAGGTGGCCAAGATCGTCTCCGCCTACTACAAGGACCCCGAGAGGGTCCTGAAAGAGGTCAGGGAAAAGACGGCCGAGTGACCGGTCCGATCCGTCCCGGCCATAAACCCTTCTTCCTTATTCTCCGCCGGCATCCCAATAGGCATCCATCGATCGGTACCGCCATAGCCTCTATCCAGATGGTCATTCCGATCATGGCCAAGATCATTCAGACCCTCTAGCTCCTGAACGAAGAAGGTCAAGGCGATCGGAGCAACGAATGCCATGAACAGACCCACCGGGAAGAAGATCATTCCTTTCTTGAACTAGCCAGCAAAGAAATGGCCCATGCCTAGATGGAGAAAATGCCAGGCATGATGGCGAAGATCGGCATTGCCAACGGGCGGACCGAGGTCCGGGTTATCTTCCCGCAGCCAGCGCAGTAGCGGCCATAGAACGCAATGGGGGCGTGGCAGTCGGGGCACCCTATGATCACTCGCAAGCAGACCGCACTGGGTGTAGTACTTCGCTCCCTCCACATCATACATGCCGCAGTTGTGGCATTTGACGGTCTTTTTTGTGTACAGGATAGGGGACCGTTGATGGCATCCTCATACAATTTGCCCTTGGCGGTTCGGACGACGGCAGCGGACTTCCGCATTTTACACAGGTCGTTCGAGCGGCCCTTCCCTAAGTTCCACACTGTGGGCAGTTCATTTTTCCCCATCAGACTTTGGCATCTTCGAATACATATCATGATGAGAATGGAGAAAATTAAAAAAGAAAAGAGAAGGGAAATGGTTTAAGAGGTCTCTGTTCTAAGGATTGTTGTCCTCAGGCTTCGACTCCTCGGTGGGCCCATCCTCGGGCTTGGGTACCTGCTTCTTCTCGACCGGGCGCCTGACGATGCGCCGGAGCGGCTTGGGCTGCTGGGCATCGGTCTTCTGCTCCTCGGCCAGTGCCGGATCGGCCTTGGGTAGCTCCATGGTCGAGCCGCACTTGTGGCAGATGGTCGAGCCACGGGGATTCAGGGTGCCGCAGGACGAGCAGGGCATGCCGCCCACCTTGCGCTTCTCCTCTTCCTGGGACAGCCAGTTCTCGAAGCTCACGTAGGAGGATTGCTTCTTCCACCAGTCGGGGAACTTTCCATCGGAGTACTTCTTGCCCAGGACCTTGCGGGCCTCCTCACGGAAGGTGTCGACATAGGCGTCATACTGCTCCCTCATCTTCTTGAGGTAAGCATCCTCCTCTTCTTCGATGGCGTCGGTGATGAACTTGGCGTTACATTCAGGACAGCTGGTGGAGTTGGAGGGTATCCAAGCTCCGCACTCGCTGCACTTGGCGGTCCCAACCTCGAACTCCACGCCGCACTTCGGGCAGCGCTTGGACGAATCGGGGATGAGGGAACCGCACTCGCCGCACTCCACCATCTTACCGAGCCCGTATTTGTATAGCCAGGCGGAGAAGAATATGATCGCCGCGGCGATGCCCGCCAGGATGATCAGATAGAGGTACCAGGGGACCCCGCCTTCGGCGACCGCCTTGACGGTCACGTTCTTCATCCCGCTGGTGGTCTTGTCCCCGATGGTCACCGAAGCGTGGACCTGATAGTCCCCGTCCAGTCCCTCCGGGATGTACAACGAGACGGCGAAGTTGCCGTTAGCGTCGGTGACCCCCGGGAAGGCCACGCCCTTCTGAACGCCTCCCTGGGCCAGGTAGATCGTTATCTTCGCACCGGCGATCGGATCCGAGGTGTTCTGATTGGCCACCCGTCCGGTCACGAAGATATTGGTGCCCGGATCATAGGTCCTGGTGTCCAGCTGGTCGATGATCACCTTGGCATTGGGGGCGTCGATGATGAACGCGACCGATACTTGGTCGTTGGTGATGTTGCTCTCATCGATCAGGTGGTCGGGGTTGGCATTTATGACGATGGTGTAGTTGCCCATGGTCACGTTGATCAGCCAGGTCATGTTCACAACGACCGACTGGCCGATCCCTACGTCCTTCTTGATCGAACCCAGGATAACCTGGTGGTCGTCCTCACCCTTCGCATAGAACACGAATTCGGTGGCCATGGCCGGGCTGTTGCCGGAGTTGCCGGCGATAGTGGATATGATCACCGTCTCACCCTGGCCGGAATGATTGACCGCGCTTCCGGCATTGGTCATGTTAATGCCCTCGGGGAAGAACACGTCCGGCCGGAGCTCGTTCACGGTGATGCTCTGAGCCAGTATGTTGTTGTCATAGTTGACCTCAGGGATTAGGGACTGGGGATTGACCCAGACCGTTATCATCACTGGCTGAGTCTTGAGCCCTTGGGTGATGTTGGCGTTCCAGCTTCCCTTGATCATTTTGCTCTGGCCGGCTCCGATCGAGCTTATGGTCTGCTCATCGATCAGCGTGCCGGTGACGGTGTCGCCGACATAGAACCTTACGATTACATTGGAAGAACCGACCTCACCGATGTTCTTGATGGTCGCCTCGATGCTCTCGTTGGTATTGACCGATACCGGACTGGCCGGGTTGAATATTATTTGCTCCGGTGTAAGGTCCGCAAAGTTGAGCACTTTCTGCTCAAACGACAGGTTGTTATTGGTCTCGGTGATCTCGCTTATGGCGTTAAGACCGTCTACCAGTATGCTTATGGTGTAGGTGCCAGCGACCGATGGGGACCAGGCGATATGGGCCTCCCCAGAACCGTTGGGATCTATCCGACCTATGGTCTGATTAATGTCCAGGAGAATCGGTGATCCACCGGGGGCGGTGGCATAGAAGCTCACCAGGACGTTATTGGCGGCGATATCCCCTGAGTTATGCACCACAGCGGTAATCGTCGTGGTCTGCCCCCTCACCGGCGAGGTCGGGCTTAGAGTGATATCGCTCCTCTGAACGGAGAGGTCCGCGATGCCCCTTACATCGACCAGGACATAGTTCCCATTGTTACTGTTGTTCAGCTCATTAATGCGGCCGTAGGGGTCGATGGCCACGGTCAGATTGTGAACGGCCAGCGGATAGCTTGCGGTCCAATTGACGTTTAGATATACTGTCTCCTGGGGCTGGATCACCGGTATGATGTACAGATAGGACCTCACGCCCGGAGACCAGTCAAGTCCCGTATCGTTGAACATGACCAGCACGTCATAGGCTGGCACCACTCCGATGTTGGTCACCTGGGTAGAAACTACCACTATCTGGTCCCTGGCAGGATTGTCATCCGACACCGTCAGGGGCGGGTCCAGGTCAGGTCGTGCGCCGGGCACCTGTGTATAGATTTCGCTGACCATGGCATACGGGGCCGACGTAAAGTTCCTGAGGGACACCAGGGGCCAGGGCTCGGTCCCTTCGTACGCTGTCCCATTGTAGGTGAAGGTTGTCCTGAGCTCATACGAGCCCAGGCTCTTGATCGTCTGGTCTTCACCCGTGTAGATGTCACATATGGCCCGCAACATCACTTTGCCCGTGGCATCGGTGTATCCATGGTAGGATATCGCCTCGGTGATGTGGTTGACCTCCACGTACGCGTTCTGGAGGGACCTATTGTTGCCATCTAAGATATTGGCCACGATCCACCGGTAGTGATTGATCACAGCATGCCCGTAGGCCCTCATGGAGGGCATGGTCACATTGGTCATATCCGCTTCAGTATATCCTCCGAGGGACCAGGACCTTACGAAGGTGGTGTTCGCTGCGTCAATGATAGCGTGAGACGTGTCTGGCGTCACTATCTCGGCCACGATGGTCGACGATTCGATTTCGATAACGCTGTGATCATCGGCCTGTATCTTTACGTTAGAGAGTATGCTGGAAGAGTCCACTATCAGCTTACTGTTGCCAAGAAGGTACAGCCTCATCTCATAATTGGAGTTCAATTGGGCTCCGTTCTTCAGGATGAGAACACCGTTGTCCCTCACTGTCACCTGCAGGAAGTACGGGTTGGAGGACTGCGAGATGGTCATCTTGGTGCCATCGAGGGTCAGGTTCCCGTAGTTCTCTATGGTAAGGTTGGTCCATACCTCGAAGGGCAGTGTGGTGGTCGGAAGGGTCCGGTTGGCATGAGCGGGGGTTCCGTCGAACAGCCAGTCAGAAGAGTCGGGGATCAAAGTAACGGTGATGGAGGTCGAAGCGATGTTGTTCACATTGGAGTATTCTGTGACCTTTCCATCAGCATTTAAGTACACATATACTGGGTAGGTCCCAACAATATTGGGCTTCCATACCACTATTGCATCTGCCGCCGCTCCCTGGCCGACCGTCACAGTGGTCGTGTTGACCAACTGGCCACTGAACCTGTCGCCAGCCACATAGACCTGGACGAGGACGTTGTTAGCGGCCGCCCGGCCATCGTTGTGGACGGTTATGATCGCGGTCACGGGTGCGCTGGTGGATGGTGACGGACCGACGAACACGATGTCGGACGAGGTTATCGAAAGGTCCGGAAGGTTAGGCAGCACTGTGACCAGCTGGGACTTCTTATTGTTGTCCTTTCCACCGACGATCTCAGGTATGGTGTTGTTCGGGTCGATGACCACGGCCACGTTGTGCACGCCTTCTGGCATGTTGAGCCATGTGGTCTGGGCGATCGCAGTGCCACCCGATAGGACCGCACTGATATGGGTCGTGTAGTTGAAATTCTGCTCGGTCTGGTTTAGCAGGCCGGTGATGATCACTTCAAGGTTCGAAACGGCCGTTTCGCCCCGGTTACCGATCTCCACCTGGATATTCAGGTCCATACCAGCGTAGATAGGGGTCGGGGTGACCGTGATCGGCCCGATATATAGATCAGGAAGGTCGAGGACGAGACCGTTCAGAAGAATGGTCGCCGCCGACCTCATGTGAGCCGGGTCGAGGTTTGGATACGGATTCATGAACGATGTGTTGCCTTGACCATAGTAGGTCACCTCACCCTTAACGTAACTTAGTTCCACGTTATATGTGGAGGTTGGCCGGGAGTTCGGATTGGTGCTGGTCTGGTAGATCGTGTCGGCCAGCAGAGGTACCGCTGCCTTCCCGCTCGCGTTGGTCTTAAAGAAATCGGCCGCGCTGATCCCCACCGGGAACCCAAGATATCTGAGCACATCGGCAGGCGGTACTTCCTGAACCTGTCCGGACACATAGTATGCCGGGGCGGGGTTCGTGAAGCTGATCGCAGCACCATTTACAGGGAGGGCTTGGGTGTCGATGGCGGTGATGTCAGCCCACCGGTAGATATGGACGGTCGGCCTAAGAGTGACGTCCATCCAGAGCTTGTCTATCGTTAGGCTATTTACACTATCTTTATTTGAGAATAGAATGTTCAAATTCCCAATGGATTCTATAGATGTTATTTGTCTTGTATCAATAGTTGTTGTGTCTATTACAAAGGATACAGAACCTTGTGGA
Organism: Methanomassiliicoccaceae archaeon; assembly: GCA_963728405.1. GTDB lineage: Archaea > Thermoplasmatota > Thermoplasmata > Methanomassiliicoccales > Methanomassiliicoccaceae > UBA6. The sequence goes on from CAVSJV010000003.1 coordinate 260,779, forward strand.
GCTCATGGTAGTATTTGTGTAGGTCAATCCGTCCAAAGACCACGAGAGATAACTAGAAGCGAATGATGATGCGGTCGAATATCGGATTGATAACACAATCTTTGAGATTGACCCAGATAAACCACTCACATTCATTTCGTTTATGTGTAGGTTCCTTTCGGGCCCAACAATGTCTGTTAATAAATCCCCTACTACCTGTAAACCAGCTATGTTTTGACTCGAATTATCTGGGTATACTAAGTCAGAGGTGTCGAGTGAGAACGGAGTGACCTCGATTGTCTTCTCGATGGTCACGAAGGCCGGCTGCCTGTCCGCCTCGAGATCAGGGTTCTGGTCAGTATCAACCGAGACCCCGTACATCTCGGCCTTGGAGTTGTCGGTCAGGACCAGCTGGTTGTGGTTGCTGGTCTCGTTCGAGAAGTCAACACCTAGATACGAGTTGATGACGGTGAGTGACGAGCTGCCTGCGAGAGTGATGTTCTTGTATGTCGGCACCTCGTAGTTCAGAGTGGTCCAGACCTTATTGATCGAGACGCTGTAGGTCGGGACATGTTCTCGTAACCGATCTTGAGACCATACAGGTCCTGGGCCGACATGACCGGCAGATCGACGATGGCCACTTCCTCTTTCGAGGTCCCCGACGAAGCGTCGTAGGTGTTATGCAGCCGTGTAGTAGACTGCACCACGGTCCCGTTGCGGTACTGGTAGAGAACATAGCCGCCGTTGGTCGGGAAGTTCTGGTCGGTCTTGTATTTTATACTGAGGACCGGGGCAATGCCTTCGGATACGTTGAAAACAAGGCCAGCGGTGTCGAAACCGTCCAGCCAGAGGTTGAGGCCGCCTCCGACATTGTAGAACGTGCTGTCATCGGTGGTGAGGTTGGTGAAGGTCTCGCCCACTACGGTGTTGTTGTCCGCAGGGCCAGAGGGCATCCTGTTGAGGGAGTAACGGACGTTCTCCTTTGAACCGGTGGCATTGTTGACATCTGTGGCAAAGGAGTAGGTGTGACTGTAGATGGAGTTGTAATCCGTCTCAGGGTTCCAGTCACCTGGCTCGTAGATATCCTGAATCCTGGAGTTGTCATAAAGGCCTACATTGGCGGAAACGAACAACAGGGTGGGAGAGGTCGCAAATACATTCGATGGGAACACGATGTCATTACAGTATTATCGATGATCTCAGGGTCGAAGCCCTTGATCGCCGATCTCCAGAGCACCAGATTGGAGTTGTCGACCACCATGTGACCGGAGAACGTCATATTAGAATCGTAAGCTTCGATCGTTCCATTGTTCCTAACCATCACTCCAAGGCTCGGGAAAGCCCTGATGTTATCCATCTGGGTGCTGAGAGTGGCGTTCTTGAGGATGAGCTTTCCACCATCCTCGATGATGAGGGTGAATTGCTCATTTGGATACGCGGATTGCGAAAATATCAGGGAACCATGGTCGACGGTCACTACACCGCCCTGGCCAATGACCAGGTTCGCTGTCATGATGACGTTGGTCATGTTCTTTGCTTCATTGACAGTCATGTCATCGTCATAGAGGACGCCTGCCTCGCTTCGGGCTATGTCCCCCCCTAGGAACAGGATCCCAGTGAACGATGTAAGCAATAAGCTTACCACTATCAGTATGCTTGCCGCTCTTCGAAGGAAAATACTTACCATAATGAACCCACCGAATACCTACAGCCCCATCTGGGGATGCCGTGGCAATACCGGTTTTAGTTTATTTATATTTGAGCCTACAATTAACTTATTTCTAAACAAACCTAGGCATAAAAGAATGTGTCTGGGAAAGGGTTTGCCGCTCACTTACGGCGGATGATCTTGCGGATCGAGACGGCCTTCTTGGGCTCGTCCTCCTGCTTGGCGGCCTCTTTCAATACACAACCGCAGTGAGGGCACTTCTCATCATTTACGGATAGAGTTTTCAGGCATTGTGGGCAGGTGGGTTCGGCCAGCTTGTCCTCGGCCTTGAACACCGGGGTCTCCGGCTCCTCTTCCACTGCCGTGGCGGCCTCGGGCGCCTTGTATACTGGCGTGGGCTCCTCCTCCGGTTCGGGGGAGGGGGCTTGTTCAGGTTCCGATACCGTCTCCACGACCGCAGACACGACTTCAGGCAATGGCTCAGGCCCCACTTCGGGAACGACCTCGACCTGGACCGGTTCGGAAACGATCTCCGCCTCTTCAACTACCTCATCTATCGGTTCGAGCGGTTGATCTACGGTCCGGCGGGCGATGCTTTCTTCCCGCTCGTTCAGGGTCTTCTCCCAGCTCACGAAGCGCTTCTGCTCCTCCAGCACGATCTTGCGGCCCTCGGCCAGCAGTGCCTCCTGATCGGCAAGCACCTTGCCTTTGGCCAGTAGCCCCTCTCTCAGGGTCGACAGCTCGTCGAGCATCTGGCGCATACTTTCCTGATCCTGGATGAGCGCCTCCTCCATCTCTCGGACATGCTCGCCCATGGTGCGGATGTCCGTCTCGTACTCGGCGCTGCGGTCTGCCAGCGAAGTAATGCTCTCTTCCCGCCGGGTCGATCTCGACCTGGCGTCGCTCCAGCTCTACCCTCGAGCGCTGGACCTCTTCCTCCCGCTGGCGGATCTCCTTCCCTTGGGACCGGATCCGCTCCTCCTTCTCCTGAACGCTCTTCTCCCGGGGCTCCAGTTCGACCAGGCGGGCGTCCAGCGTCTTCTCCCTGGCCTCCAGCTTGCTGGTCCGTTCGTCGAGGTTGTGTCTCTCTTTGTCGAGGTCGGTCTCCTGGACCTCCATCTTGTCCCTGCGCTTCTTGAGCTCAAGCTCCTGGGTCTTGACCTTCTCCTTGAACTCCTCGAGGACCTCCCATATGGGGGTCTCATCAGTGGCCATTCGTACACCTCCTGTAAATCCCTATGAATGATAGCAAAGTGATCCCTACCTAGCCCAAGGTCGGTCCGAGGATGGTTAGGCCTTTCTCCCCTACCTCCACGGTGTGTTTCTCCATGCTGTGCTTGCAGGCCCTCATCTTCTCTACCCGGATGAAACGGGCCAGCTTCCCCCTCGCCCGGTCCAGTCCGAGCTCGATGATGCCGTCCACGAGGAAACCTTCGTTCCCCAGCAGATCGGACGGCCCGCCCCGGGAGCGCTCCATGACGATGAAGCAGACCAGGTTCTGGTCGCGGAGGGTCTTGAAGAAGTAGAACATGTTCTTGCGCATGTTCTCGCTGCTGTCCATGAGCGAGTACAACGCTCCGAGCGAGTCCAGGGTGAACACGGTGAACCGCTCGCCGTGCTTCTTCTTGTGGTACTCGATGGTCTGCTCGATGAACTGGATGTAGTCGGTCGGCTTCTCCTCGTCGATGACCTCGTCCAGCTCTCGAAGGTCGGTGATGTCCGATATCTCCAAGTTGGGGCTTGGCTCGATCCCCAGGCCGCGCATGTTGTTGATATGGCTCGCCGCGGTCTCCTCCAACGTGACGTAGAGGCCAACCTCATCGGCCTTCTCCAGATAGTTGGACATGACTGAGTAACAGAAGCTCGTCTTCATCGAGCCGGGAGGCCCAGTGACTAGTATGACCTTGGGTGCTTCGATGTCGGAACGGAATATCCTTTCGAGCCCCGGGATTGAGTCCCTTAGCGTTGTTTTACCCCCGGCTTTAATCCCCTGGGCAATTAAAAAGGTATCTGCGGTGAACTACTCCATCTGATAAAATGGGGTTTCTTGCTTCAACCACTCGACTTGCATCATTCTCAATGATGTAGCGGTCCAATGTCCACAAGCGAGTTCGGGCAGTTCCTGCCCTACCTTCTCAATACCTCGGTGGAGGATATTGATGGAAGCGTTATGGTCACGCGATAGCGATAGACCACAGAATGGACAGTCGTGTCGTCTATCGCCTAGTGTTTTAGGAACTAGCTTGCCGCAGCCGGAGCACATCTGACTCGTGTTTCTTGGATCGACCTGAACGAACAGCTTACCAGCGTTTTCAGCTTTGTAAGCTAGTTCCTGGTTCAGCGAACTCCAAGACGCGTCGGATATGCTTCTTGCTAGTCTGTGATTCTTGACCATGTTATTTGGTTGTAACTTTTCGGTCACGATGAGGTCGTAATTGTTGACATACGATCTCGATACTTTATGCTGAAAATCGTTTCTTTGATTGCACACATGCTCGTACTGGCGAGCAACCTTGATGCGTTGTTTCTCTCGATTGGTCGATCCCTTCTGCTTCTTACTTAGGCGTCGTTGCTCCCGTCTTAGTTTCTTTAGCGCTTGCTTGAGATGTCTTGGATTCTCAACTTCGTTGCCGTCGCTGTCGACGATGTACAACTCAAGTCCAACATCGAGACCTACGGCATTCTCAACATCTAATGACTCGTATTCTTTCGAGCCATTGTCGACAATGATGTAAGCGTACCACTTACCGGACGGCATATGCTTGATCGTCACCTGCTTGATCTCGCCTTCGATTGGACGATGCATTCGTATCGGTATGTCGCCGATCTTCGAGAGATGCAACAAACCGAACTTGTCGTTCCTCGGCAAAATTTTGAAACCAGACTGATTGTAGGTGACTGTCTTGAACCGGTGTTCGCTCTTGAAGCGAGGTTTTCCGACCTTCCTTCCTCGCTTCTTCATCTCCTTCAATGCAGCGAGATTGGTGAATAGGCGGTCCACCTCTGGCTGAAGACATTTAGAATAGATGTCTTTTAGCTCAGGCCATACCTTCTTCAAATGGGTCAGGAACTTCGATAGCTCATTATAGCCTATCGTTCCTGCGTTGTATTCCTCCAACAAACGGTTGTAGGCCCGTCGGCACACTTCCTTTGCCCGTAACAGCTTCCGCTCTTCCTCTTTGTTGGGGTAGAGACGGCACTTGTTGACAAGCGCATCAGAGCACCGAATTTCTTGACGACCTTCATATATAAACGTCGAACGGAGAGGTCAGTGAAAGTGCCCGTTTTCGCTTATCCTTGAGATGCCAGGGGGCATGTTCGCACGAAGATAAAAAAGATTATGACCCGCCCGGGGGCGGTAAGGGGTTTTACTCCTCGGTATCGTCGGTTTCCTTGACGGCCGGCAGGATGGTGTCGGCCTCTATGGACTCGGTTTGCGCCACCAAGAGCTTCTCCTGCGCCCCTACGAGCCGAGCGACCGCGGTGATCTTGTCCTCCTCGGAGAGCTTCATGATGGTCACGCCCATGGTCGAGCGGCCCATCGTCCTGATCTCCTCCGCGGGTACGCGGATGACCATGCCTTGCAACGAGGTCAGGATCAGTTCGTCGTCGTCGGAGACCGTGCGCACCGAGACCACGCGGCCGTTGCGGTCGTTGGTCTTGATGGTGATCACACCTCTCCCGCCGCGATGGGTCTTGCGGTAGTTCTCGACCAGAGAGACCTTTCCGAAGCCATGCTCGGTGATGGTCAGCAGCTTGTCCTCTGGTCGCACGGCGGCCATACTGACCACCTCGTCGCCTTCGTCCATGCGCATGCCGATGACCCCGTGGGCGGGCCGGCCGGTGGACCGGATCTCGGTCTCCTCGAAACGGGAGGCCTGCCCATCCTTGGTGGCCAGTATTATCTCCATCGTCCCGTCCGTCAGCTTGGTATCCACGAGCTCGTCGCCTTCGTTCAGGCCGACCGCGATGATGCCCGAGGAGCGGGACGTTCTTGTACTCGTCGAGCACGGTCTTCTTGACGTTCCCGGCCTTGGTGGCGAAGACAAGGTAATGCTGGTCATCGAACTTGTTGATGGCCAGATTGTCCTCGATCCTCTCTCCGTCCTCCAGCTTGGGCAGGAGGTTGATGATCGGCTTGCCCTTGGAGTGGCGGCCGCCCACCGGGATGCGGTAGGCCTTTAGCCAGTAGACCCGACCCTTGTTCGTGAAGAACATGATGTAGTTGTGGGTCATGGTCACGAAGAGGTCGACCACGTGGTCCTCCTCCTTGGTCTCCATGCCGATGAGGCCGACACCGCCGCGGTGTTGCTGCTTATAGGTGTCCAGCGGCACACGCTTGATGTAGCCATCGCTGGAGATCATGATGACCATCTCCTCGTTGGGGATGAGGTCCTCGATGTCCAGCTCCCCCGTGTCGATGACGATCTCGGTCTTACGGTCATCGCCGTAGGCCTGCCGGATCTCGGCCAGCTCGGCCTTTATTATGGCGAGGATCTTCATCTCGTCGGCCAGGATCTCCTCCAGTTCGCGGATGCGCTTCTCGATGGCCGCGAACTCGGCCCGCAGGTCCTCGATCTCCAAGCCGGTGAGGGCGCGGAGCCGCAGGTCCAGGATGGCCTTGGCCTGTATGTCATCGAGCTCGAACCGCTGCATCAGGCCGTCCTTGGCCTGCTCGGTGGTCTGGGCCTCGCGGATGATGCGGATCGTCTCGTCGATTGCGTCGACCGCCTTGATCAGCCCCTGCAATATGTGGTCCCGGGCCAGGGCCTGGCGCAGCTCGTACTCGGTGCGCTTGGTCACCACCAGCTTGCGGTAGTCGACGAAGGCCATGAGCATCTCGCGGAGGGTGAGCACCTTGGGCTCGTTGTTCACCAGGGCGAGGTTGATGATCCCGAAGGTCACTTCCATCTGCGTGTGGGTGAACAGCTGGTTGAGCACGATCTCTTCCATGGCGTCCTTCCGCAGTTCGATGACGACCCGCATGCCGTCCCGGTCGCTCTCGTCCCGGAGGTCGGTGATCCCTTCGATCCGCTTGTCCTTGACCAGCTCGGCGATGTTCTCGATCATCGTCGACTTGTTGACCTGATAGGGGATCTCCTCGACGATGATGCGCTTGCGACCGTCCTTCTCCTCCATGCTGGTCCGGGCCCGTACCTTGAGGCGACCCCTACCGGTGGAGTAGGCCTCGATAATGCCGTTGGTGCCGTAGATGATGCCCCCCGTGGGGAAGTCCGGCCCCCTGATGAACGCCATCAGGTCGAGGTTGTCCGCGGACGGCTCGTCGATCAGATGGACGATGGCGTCGCAGACCTCCCTCAGATTGTGGGGAGGGATGTTCGTCGCCATGCCCACAGCGATGCCAGAGGAACCGTTGACCATCAGGTTCGGTATCTTGGCCGGCAGGACCACCGGCTCCTTCAGCGAAGCGTCGAAGTTGTCGGTCCACTCGACCGTTTCCTTGTCGATGTCCTGCAGCATGTCCTCGGCCACCAGATCCAGCCGGCATTCGGTGTAACGCATCGCGGCCGCTTCATCGCCGTCAACGCTCCCGAAGTTACCATGGCCGTCGACGAGCGTGTATCTCAAAGAGAAGTCCTGGGCCATGCGGACCAGGGAGTCATAGACGGCCGTGTCGCCGTGTGGATGATATTTACCAAGGCAATTTGAAACCACTATGCCGTTCGCTACAAATTCGTGGGCAACTGCAACCTGGATATCATATGTATGTTCTGCGGGGGCTGCGTCAATTTTCTTGATTCCTTGGAAATAAATGTGGTTATCCAAGATTTCCTGGAACAGGGGGGCAACCTTTGAACCGATTCTCTCAAGCTTAGAATGGATTCCCCATTCGATGATTTGAGTCCGACCCAGCGGACGTGTCCGAAGATCCGAGGAGTAACGAATATTTCCGCCATTCGGATAAGCGATCCCGCTACGGAATTTGTTACCTTCGTAATCCTCATACCACCCGCTTCCTAGGTGATGTTCTGATAGTTCATCGAATACTACGCTCCCGGCATAGGGGATACGGTCAAACGACGAGACCTTACAATCCGCTGCAAGGACTGTGTTCTAATCGTTCCTTCCTCAATTCATTGTGTAACTCGAGTTTTAATGCAAGGGCTTTAGCATGCCGTCCATTGACTTCGATGGAGATTAGGGGATAATTCCGTTGCAGAAGCCATCCGTTTACCATCTGGATGTTATCTGTGCTATCCTGTATGTGGCGATGGCTCGGTATGCCCAGTTGCTGCATGATTAGTTGGACATCATCGGCCAACCTCTCGGATACAGTCCCATAGTGGATGGTAGAACGATCCTTATGGACAGATCCGTCACCATCAATTAAACCAGATAGGAGAGCTGCCAAAGCAGTTTTTGGCGATTGAAATAATGCTTCTGGTACTCGAACGCTCTTCGTCTTATTAGACGTGGCACCTTTAATAATATTCGCAATATATTTATTAAGGTCATGGTCTGTAATTCTTATCTGATTCATGACCTTGCCATCGGGCAAAGACTCCTGCGGATTTGCCCCATAACTTCTAATTACTGCCTCATAACCGAATGTTGCTTTTAGCAGGTCCCGTACATGGTTTATTACTCCCACAGAGGACGAATAGAAGCAGAAATAGCCCACATTCGTATTTCCGTTGGACGGTTCGAGGTGTCCATCCGACACGAACTGTCCAATCAAATAGGCAATGTTCTCATCGAGCTTAAGCTTCCGGCCATTCCAATCAGGCAAATCAACATAGGGCAGGTTATCTGGATAGTCGAACCTCATGACCAAATTGTCATTTTCAGTTAGCTCCTCTGCTTTCTTCCATTTATACTGAAGGCCATTGGTTATAACCTTAAATGGCTGCGATGGCGTCGCTGTTATCGATAGGCCACTTTCGAGAGTGATGCGCAGTAGCTCCCTCTTTGGCATCTCATATAGCTCGGTGACGGTCGAGAGGCCCCTCTGAGTGTAGACCTGCTCGCCCTTACCGATCTCCTCGATGGGGATAAGACCGCGGTCCGTGAGCACACGGGTGCCGGCGACGAAACATTCTCCGACCACCCTGGCGCTCTTCTTATGGGGCTTGTTGTGGGTGTTCCCCATATCGTACATCGCGTACATGATACGCCGATGCACTGGCTTGAGCCCATCCCTTACATCGGGGAGCGCCCTACCGACGATGACGCTCATGGCGTAGTCGATGTAGGATTTCTTCATCTCCTGCTCGATGGGCCGGTGGATCTCTTTCAAAGGGGCAAGCACTACGGCCTGCGGTTCCGTGTTCTGTGATTCGTTATCGTCTGTCATGTCATTTCACCTAGATGTCCAGGTTCTCCACTTCCTTCGCGTGCGAAGTGATGAAATCCTTACGCGGGGCCACCTGGTCGCCCATGAGGATGGTGAACAGCTCGTCCGCGCGGACGGCGTCCTCGATGGCAATCTTCTTGATCGAACGGACCGAGGGGTCCATGGTCGTCTCCCACAGCTGGTGGGGGTTCATCTCTCCCAGGCCCTTGTACCTCTGGATGCTCGCCCCCTTGCCCAACTGCTCCATGGCCACGGCCCTCTCCTTCTCGTTGTAGGCGTAGATCTCCTTGTTACCTTTCGAGACCTTGTACAACGGAGGCATGGCCAGGTACACGTAGCCACTGTCGACCAGCGGGCGCATGTACCGGAAGAACAGCGTCAGCAGTAGGGTCGAGATGTGCGCCCCGTCGACATCGGCATCGGTCATGATGATGATGCGATGGTAACGGGTCTTGGCGATGTCGAACTCGGGACCCACCCCGGCGCCGATCGCGGTTATCAGGTTCCTGATCTCCTGGTTCTTGAGGATCTTGTCCAGCCGCGACTTTTCCACGTTCAGGATCTTGCCCCTGAGGGGCAATATGGCCTGGAACTCCCGGTTCCGGCCCTGCTTGGCGCTGTTGTGAACGAAGACCCCTGCGGCCAGGGCAAAGTTGTGGGTTCCCGGCACCTCGAGGTCATAGACGTCCATGCTATCCTCCAAGACCTCAACGGACCTGGCTCTTAGCATTTGCACCAAAAGGGCCCCGTTCTTTCCATTGGCGTTAACGGATGCTCCGCGGGTCATGAGCGGATCGGAAATCGTCAGGTCAAGGGCCTGCTTGTATGAGCCGTCTCGAAGCATGAACCTGTGGTCTGGTGTGCATCGGATAGTCATACCGCCATCGAGCGTAATCAGGAGGACCTCCGCGTTCCTCTTGGTCACTCTGGCGTTGATGGCCCTTTCGACCCCAATCTTTCCATCACCGCGGACAGTATAGCAGTAGTGTTCCTTGCCCTCGGCCTGTTCCGCCACAAGGTCCTCGAAGGAGAGGTCGCGACCATCGGCCAGAGCGACCTTGGTATCTCCTGAGAAGCATCCACCGGCCGAGTTACCCTCGACGATGTACAGCTCGGACTTCGCAGGGTCCTTCTCCTGGCAGTCCGCCAGCTTCCCGGGTAGGCCTCCGCCCTCCAGGAAGCCCTTGCGACGGGTCAGCTCGCGAGCCTTCCTAGCTGCCTCTCTGGCCTGGAAGGAGAGCATGGACCGGCGCACGCAGGCCTCGGCCACCTTGGGGTTCTCCTCGAGGAACTGGTAGCACTTCTCGTAGACGCAGGATTCGACGATGCCCTTGATCTCGCTGTTGCCCAACCGAGTCTTGGTCTGCCCTTCGAACTGGGGTTCGGGAACCTTCAGGCTGATGATCGCCGTGAGGCCTTCTCGAACGTCGTCGCCAGTGAGGTTCTCCTCGTTCTCCTTGACGAACTTGTTCTTCTTGGCATAATCGTTCATGCACCGGGTAAGCGCCGAGCGGAAGCCCATGAGATGGGTGCCGCCCTCGATGGTGTTGATGTTGTTGACGTAGGTGAACACGCTCTCCGAAAAGGCGTCGGTGTATTGCATGGCCACCTCGATAACGATGCTGTCGCGCTCGCAGTTGAGGTAGATGGGCTTCTCATGCATGACCACCTTGGCCTTGTCGAGGTGCAATACGAACTCGACAATGCCTCCCTCGGCGTGGAAGATCTCTTCCCGCTCCTTCCCGGCCCGCAGGTCGCGGAAGGTGATCTTCACGCCCGCGTTGAGATAGGCGAGGTCCTGCAGATGGTGGGACACGGTATCGGCATCGAAATTGATGTCCTCGAAGATCTCGGGGTCCGGCCTAAAGTGCTGCTGGGTGCCCGTGTCGGTCGTCTCGCCCACCACCTTTAGAGATGAGACGAGTATACCGCGCTCGCATCGCATGACGTGGATGTGCCCTTCCCTCCGGACCGTGGTCTCGAGGTACTCGGACAGACCGTTGACGACCGACAGCCCAACTCCGTGGAGTCCTCCGGAGACCTTGTAGCTCTTCCGGTCGAACTTTCCGCCGGCGTGCAGGGTGGTCACGACCAGTTCTACCGCCGGCTTACCATACTTCTCATGGATGCCGGTAGGTATGCCTCGCCCGTCGTCGGAGATGGTGGCGCTCCCGTCGGCATTGATGGTCACATCGATCTTCGTGCAGAACCCGGCCATCACCTCGTCGATGCTGTTGTCGACGACCTCGTATATCAGATGATGCAGTCCCCGGGCATCGGTCGAACCGATGTACATGCCGGGGCGTTTCCTTACTGCCTGCAGACCCTCCAAGACCTGGATCTTGTCTGCACCGTAGTTACTGTCTTCCATTGAATCAAACCTCGAAAGTCATGAATATCGCGCTCAAAGCAAGTCGGCTAATCGTGTCGATTTTATCAGGTAGAATTTGTGCATCCCGTCCCCTATTTCGACAGCCTGAGTAATAGCATCAACCTATTAATATCCTTGTAGTCACGTCTGGCTATATAAGCAAAAGTCCTGATAAAACCCCCCCAAAAACGTGGCCATTTGATGGCTGATTTTTCGGCACGTCTAAAACCGGGAGCGTTGCGCAAGTCTCTTTTAGGAAGATGGTCTTAGGTTTGAAACGAGCTAAATGGCCGGCGCGAGCGTTTCTCACAGTGACCTGATCAAGGAAGTGGCCCGAAAAGAAGGAGTGGAAGAGAGCGTTCTGGCACACCGGTTCCGGGAGGGCCGAGTGGTCATACCCAGCAATCCCATCCATACCCCCCGCCCCTGCGGGATCGGCGAAGGCCTTGGGGTCAAGGTCAACGTCAAATGTGGGGACCTCCCGCGACCGAGTGGTCCTGGAGGAGGAGCTGGAAAAGGTAAGGGTCTCTCTAGAGTACGGGGCCGACGCCATCATGGACCTGAGCACTGGCGGGGACATTGACGCCATCCGGCAGAGGATCATCGCCGAGAGCCCCGTTCCCATCGGAACGGTACCCATCTACCAGACCGGGCTGAAGATGGCCAGGAAGGGTGCCCTGGTGGACATGGACGAGGACGACATCTTCAATGGCATCGTCCAGCATGCCAAGGACGGCGTGGACTTCATGACCGTCCATTGCGGGATCACCAAGGAGGCGGTCGAGCGCCTCAAGCGCACCCCCCGGGTCACCGATGTGGTATCGAGGGGGGGCTCCTTTCTGGTCGCCTGGATCCTGCACAACGGCAAGGAGAACCCCCTCTACGAGAACTTCGACTACCTACTGGAGCTGGCCAAGGAGCACGAGTTCGTGCTGTCCCTGGGGGACGGTTTCCGACCGGGATGCATCAATGACGCTACGGACGGGCCACAGGTCCAAGAACTGTTGAACCTCGGGGAGCTGGTCCGCCGGTGCCGCCAGGCCGGGGTCCAGGCCATGGTCGAGGGACCGGGGCACGTGCCCATCGACCAGATCGAGGCTAACGTTAGGCTGGAGAAGAGCGTATGCCACGGCGCCCCGTTCTACGTCCTCGGCCCGCTGGTCACGGACATCGCGCCGGGCTACGACCACATAACCGCCGCTATCGGCGGGGCGATGGCGGCCTATTATGGCGCCGATTTCCTATGCTACGTAACCCCGGCCGAACATCTGTCGCTGCCCACTCCCCAGGACGTCAAGGACGGCCTTATCGCCAGCAAGATCGCGGCCCACGCCGCGGACGTGGCGCGGGGGCGGGGGAAGGAGCGGGACCTGCGCATGGCCGAGGCCCGCAAGGCCCTGGACTGGGAAGGCATGTATCGCGAGGCCATCGACGAGAAGAAGGCGAGGGAGTACCGGGCCCGGGGGACCACCGCCGAGAAGGAAGGGTGCTCGATGTGCGGGGGCAGTCTGCGCCATCAAGATAGTCAAGGAATACCTGAAGCGCGAGCAATGAGAGAAGATGGAGCCACTGAGGGGTTTCGAACCCCCGACCTACAGTTTACGAAACTGTCGCTCTTTCGCGGTCCCAGAGCTGGCCCGGGACTGCCGCTGAGCTACAGTGGCGGATGCTTTTCCATCAAGCCATCCTTCGATTTATAGATTGTGTCACCGCCTCATTACGCTGGAAGCATGCCGCGGGCAGAAACACTATATGTCCACTCGGCGTTCCTTGAGCGTTATCCGTGCTGCTTGAGCTAGGGGTCCCGCAGGGACAGGTCGTTTCCCGATGGAAGGGGGGCGAGGGGATCGTCAGGGAGGCTTTGGAGAGGGTCAAGGCGGCCTCCTTCACCGGATACCTGAAGATCAGCCTGTCCAAAGGGGGGGAGCGGTCCGAGGGGCTTATCTCCTTCACCGGGGGCTGTCCCGTCTTGTGCCTATACGTCTTCCAACCGGCGGGCATGGAGGAGATCTGGTTCCTCGGGGAGAAGGCCGTGGAGTACCTCTGGTATGACGCGGCGATGGCCGAGGTGGTCATCTCCCTGCATGGGGACATCAGCCTACGGGACTTCGAGCAGCTGTTCCCTGGTGCGAGGATCAAGAGGATCGAGCCACCCCGCTCGCATCTGACGCCCGATAAGGCGAGGGAAGAAAAACTGCATAGCGCCGAGCCAGAGAACACCGGAGTGCATATGCTGGGCGCGCTGGGGCCGTCGATGACCGGAGAGGTGGACCGCCGGAAGGTCGATCAGCAGGCCCGGGGCGTCTATGACCTTATCCTGCAGTACCACAAGATGCAGTCAAGCGCCCAAGGGATCAACGCCTGCAGGGACTGCGGCGAGCCGATCGATCTGCTGGGCTATTGCCCCCTATGCGCTTCCAAGGATGACCGCGGGCCGATCGTGCCGCGCATGGACCCTCGGTTCACCTTCGATTCCTTCGTGGTCGGGACCAGCTCTCGATTCGCCGAGGCGGCGGCCCGGGCAGTGGCCACCGACCCCGGATACCTCTACAATCCGTTGCTCATCCACGGCCGGTCGGGGCTTGGCAAGACCCACCTCCTACAGGCCATCGGCCATCAATTAAAGAAGGACCACATCGACCTCAATGTGGTATGCGTCCCTCTGGAGTCGCTCGAGGAGCACGTACTGGAGTCGCTCGGGAACAAGCAGGGGGAGCTGCGCCAGGAGATGGAAGGAGCGGACATTTTGCTCATCGACGATATCCAGTTCCTTTCGGGAAAGGAGCGCTTGCAGGATGAGCTACTGAGGGTCATCAACTGCCTGATACCTAGCGGCAAGCAGGTGTTGCTCACCGCCGATCGGGCGCCCAAGGACATTGCGTCGCTGACGGATCGCCTGGCCTCGCGGATCGAGTCGGGACTGGTAGTGGATATGGGACAGCCGGACTTCGTGGCCCGCCTGGACATCCTGCGGAAGGTCGTCGCCGATGAGGGATTGAACATCCCGGAAGAGGTCATGGAGTTCGTGGCCGAGATGTGCCCCGACAACGTCCGCCAACTGGAGGGCGGCATGAACAGGGTGATCGCGTTCGCCTCGCTGATGCGCTCGGACGTCACCCTGGACGTCGCCCGTGAGGTCCTGGGACACGAGAAATCGCCGGGAAGGACGATAAGGAAAGAGCTGGTCGACCACCGCTCCTACATAGTTGAAGAGTCCCGCCCCGATCATTGTTACGATATCCTAATCTCCAAGTTGGACGACGGCTACCGCGGCATGGTCTTCAGCCGCAGCAACCCCGCCTCGATCAGGGAGCGACTGGAAGGAAGGGCGGCAGAGATATTCTGGCTGACCGAGCGCGAGACCCGGGGCGAGCGGACCGTGCCCCCCTCGTTGGAGAAGATCGTGTTGCTAGCGGAGGACCACATCCATCTGGATGGCCCATCCATAGTCCTACTGGACGACCTTCACTACCTGATCAGCAATGCCACCTTCGACGGCGTCATCCGCTTCGTGCGATCGCTGGTCGACCATGTCTCCGAGCACAAGGCATTGTTCGTGGTCTCGGTGAGCCCGGACAGCCTGAAGGTGCAGGAACGGTCCATTTTAGAAAGGGAGTTGGAACCGATAAAGCCGTGATCAGAGGTTCCGCTCCTCGGCATGGAACTCGGTGAGCCGCTCCAGCGCCTCCTCGTACCTCTCCCTCTTCATGGACACCCCGGCATCCTTGAGGATCTTGACCATGGCCGTGACATCCTTGCCGTTGGACTTGGCATCCAAGAGGCTCTGCTTCGCTTTCCGCAGCTCGACCATGAGCATCTCCGGCAGCGCCTTGTTCAGCTCCTCGCGGCCCTTGCGGGACAGGATCCCCATGGTTGTCCAGTCCCCACTTTCGCCGGCGTCACGCGCTTCGTTCAGTAGCTTGCGAGACTCCCTGACGTCTAGATAGAAGCGTTCGGAGTTCAGGATGAGCTTTTCCAGTGCCTCGTACAGATCGTGCGTTTCCACGTACTTGCCGGTGAGCTGTTCGGCCAGCCTCTTTCCGGAACGGGCCTGGTTCAGCGCCCCTTCGTAGTCGCGAACGGCGTACCTTTCCTTGGTGTCATCGATCACCTTCTCGATGACCTGGTGATCGGAGTTCATCTTACGCGCCACCACGGCCAGGTTCTCCAGGTACATGATGTCCCGCTCCAGCCGGTCGGCCAGAGATCTGATCAGCATCTCGCGGCACTCCCGCATGGTCTTGACCGCGGGGTCGATCTCCCGGCGCTTGCCGAGCCCGACCGCTTTGTCGATGAGCCTGCGGGTGGTGATGGTATCTATTGAGAAGTCCTTGGCCAGGGCCAGCAACGGGCCGACCTCGCTGACCAGTTCGGAGAACTCTTCCCTCAGTTCCTTCTGCAGGGCGACCTGTTCCTGCTCCTCGATCTCCTTGGTATCGGGGACCTTCTCCTCGGTCTTTGGTTCCTCTACGGGGGGTGGTCCCATAAGGGAATGTCCGCACTTGGGACAGGCCTCGCTCTCCCCGGGGACGGTGGCGTGGCACTGGGGGCACTCGATCTCGGCCACTTCTTCGATCACGAACTCCACGCCGCACTTAGGGCAGCGGTCCACCTCACCCAAGATGTGCATGCCGCACTCTGGGCAATCGAACTCAAAATCATCCTCGGCTTTGTGGTTTACGGTGGAGTCAGACAGACCGATCACCTCTGGGTCCCGGTGCAAATCAGGCCACAACATGTTGGCATAAATAGTTGTCGTCACCCCGCCGATTAGCGAGAATAACTTACCCTCCCAGCATCCTGAGCATGCGCACCGCATCACCAGACGGATCGGGCGTCTCGGAGATGATGGTGATGTCGCGGCCTGCTCCCGGCAGGAGCCTGGCGAGATGCCCGAAGTCCGGATCATTCTTCTCCAGCAGCAGGTGCCGCTTCTCCCCCTTGTCGGTGTACTCGATGCAACTGAAGTGGCAATGTAGGTGGCCCTTGTGGATGCTGAGAGCCTCATCGAGCACCCTCTTGAAGTCCTGAGCGGTGCGCAGGCAGCCCTGTCCCCGGGCATGGAGATGGGCGAAATCGGGGACCGGCTCAACGCCCTCGACCTCGGCCATTACCGCAGCGATCTCCTCCAGGGTGCCCCAGCTTCCGGTCTTGCCCATGGTCTCCAGGCCGATCAGGGGCCTGAGGTCCTCGTTCTCTACGACCTTGCGGACGCGCCTGAGACCGGCCACGACCGCGCGAGTGGTGTCGCTGCTGCTCTTACCCATATATGAGGCGGCATGCACGACCACGATACGCCCACCACAGGCGTCCGCGGCGCGCAGGGAGTCCAGGAGCCACTTATCGCTCTTCGCCTGGTTCTCCTCGTTGGAGTTGAAGTTGATATAATAGGGGGCATGGGCGCTCAGGGAGATGCCCAGTTCCTTGGCCCGCTGGCCCAGTTCCTTGGCCCTCTCCATCGAGAGATTCACACTACGTCCGAACTGGACCTCCAGGGCATTGAGCCCCAGGGCCTGGACGTTCTCCACCGCCTGGACCGCTCCCTTGCTTCCCGGCGGGTATCCGGCCGGGCCGATAAACAGCATGCCTCGCTCATCGGCCTGCCGCTCTAATAATATTGCCCATGGCCTGGCGGCAAGCATATTTATTGCCGTTGAAGGCCTTAAGTTCTGAAGAGCATGAGGACCGAGACAGTGGAGCTGAGGAAGCCACCAGAGACGAACATCATCGTCGGCCAGTCCCATTTCATCAAGACCGCTGAGGACATCTACGAGGCGTTGATGAACGCCGCCCCGGGGATCAAGTTCGGGGTCGCCTTTTGCGAGGCGTCCGGGGACCGGCTCATCAGGGTCGAGGGAAACGATGATGGCCTTCGCTCCGCGGCGATCGATAATGCCCAACGCATCGCCGCCGGCCATACCTTCGTCGTCGTGCTCGCCAACGCATACCCCATCAACGTGCTCAGGAGCATCAAGGACGTGCCTGAGGTCTGCGGCATCTTCTGCGCCACGGCTAACGAGGCCGAGGTGCTGGTGGCCGAGACCGAGAGGGGACGGGGGATCATCGGGGTCGTGGACGGCCAGACCCCAGTGGGAGTGGAGAATGATGAGGACGTCAAAAAAAGGAGAGAACTCCTTCGGCGCATCGGATACAAGCGCTGATGTGGAGAGCCTGGACCTGTACGAGGCATCGGCCAGGTACTATGATATCTGGCATGAAGACTACCACGACGACATCCGCTTCTTCCTGAGGCTGGCCGAGAGGACCGGTGGGCCGGTCCTGGAGGGCATGAGCGGCACCGGCAGGGTGCTCATCCCCTTCGCCCAGGCAGGTCTGGACATCACCGGGGTGGACCGCAGCTCCGCCATGCTGGACCAGTGCGCCACCAAGCTGTCGTTCCAGAAGCTGGAAGTGCAGCAACGGATCGACATGGTCCAAGGGGATGTACGGGATGTCAAGCTGGAGCGCATGTTCAAGCTTGCCTTCATCCCCTTCAACTCGTTCCTGCATCTGCTGGAGACAAAGGACCAGGAGGCCGCCCTGCGCAACATCCATGCTCACCTCGAGGACGGCGGACTGTTCTCCTTCGTGGTCTTCTCTCCCCGCCTCGACCGGCCGGAGCAGCTGCTGCGCCATCGGGGCACCAAGATCACCTACCAGGGAGAGATTATATCGTGGTTCGAATCACAGACCTTTGATCAACCAAGCCAGCGCACCACGGTCACCTATTTCTATGACATTTCCAGGCAGGACAAGCCACTGCGCCGGGTGACCTCGGTGTTCACTCTTCGCTATCTGTTCCAACGCGAGGCGCTGGAACTGCTGGACCGGTGCGGTTTCGAAGTGCTGGAGGTCAACGGCGACTATAACGGCGGCCCCTTCAAAGCCACCAGTGAGCTCATGCTGTTCGTGGCCAGGAAGAGATGATGCGGGCCCCCCTGCTCGATCTGGACCATACCTTGGACAGTGGGCAGGTGTTCCGATGGACAAGAGAGGGGGAGTGGTGGACAGGGGTCGTGGGACCTCGATCGCTACGGCTTCGCCAGAAGGACGGCCGCCTGGACATGGAGGGTGACGTCGATGAGGCCTTCCTCCGCTCCTACCTGCGATTGGACGACGACCTGGAGGCCATCTACCAGGACATCTCCAGGGACGAGTGCATCGCCGGCATCATCGACCGCTTCCGGGGGATGCGACTGATCCGCCAGGACCCCTGGGAATGTTCAGCGTCCTATCTCCTGGCCTCGTATTCCAACGTGCCTCGTATCAAGAAGATGATCGAGAACCTATGCCGCACCTACGGGCAGAGGTTACCGGATGGGCGATACTCATTTCCCTCCCCAGAGGAGATCGCCGAGGGTTGCGGGGACATCGCCAGCTGCCGATTGGGCTATCGGGCGGAGTGGATCAAGGGCTACGCCCGCTCGGTGATGGACGGTTCGTTCGACCTGCCCAGGCTCCTGACCCTCGAATATCCCGAAGCGGTGCGATACCTGAAGACCATCAAGGGCATCGGAGATAAGGTCGCCGACTGCATCGCTCTGTTCTCCCTGGACCACCTGGAGGCCTGCCCGGTGGACGTACGCATCGCCCGAGCGATGAAAGAGATCTACGGCGTGTCGGGCAGTTACAAGAAGGTCAGCGAGCACGCTCGTCAGCACTTCGGTCGGTTCGCCGGCTACGCCCAGGAATATCTATACATCGCCGAGGATCGGGAAAGGAAGAAAGAACTGGCATCTATCCGATCGTGCATTCCGGGCAGACGCAGTCAGGGGCCCTGACCCCCGTGTGGATCTCATAGACCTTCACTAACATGCCGCTGCGCTTGACCATCTCGCAGACCCGGCAGGTCTCGGTCACGATGTCCGAACCATCGATGATGCGCTGAGCGGCCCGGCATACCTCGGCCTTGAACTCCTCGTACTTGCCACTGTTCTCCAGCTCCTTGTTCGTCCCTCTCTTGGACTTTAGGTACTGAGATATGGCCGCATCGGTGACGCCGAATCGCCTGGCTACCTCGGCCTGGGTCAGCTTATGCTTCTCCACCAGCTCCCTGGCCAACTCTCGCCTGATCGAAGGAAGAACATACCACACGATGAGCTCGCAAGGGATTTTCATAGTAGGAGGGGAAACGGCTTAACAATATTTAAAAGTTAACACCCCTTTGTTTTCCCCATAGAACTTTCCTAGGGATCGACCTGCGAGGGCGGTCCAAGATGGGAAAGAATTGAAAAGGGCCTCGGGACCTCATCCTGGGTCGAGAGCGTGGTTCCGGCGGCCTTAGACCTCTCCGGGATGGGTCTTCTCATAGAACGCCTGGACCTCCCAGTCAGGGATGGTATTGGGGTCCTCGGCCACCCGGATGGTGAGACCATTGTCCTTGAGATAGCGGGTGAGTACCGCCCGGGCCTCCTTCTCGCCCTTGAAGTCCTGGAGGACGATATCGGAGGCCTTGATCCTTCCCCGGAACGAGCCGATCATATGGGGCCCGTCCATTATCAGGGAGAAGTAGCTCCCCCCTAGATCCTGCCTGATCCGCTCCGCGAGGTAGGTATGGAGGTTGTCCTCGGGGCCCAGGACGAACTGTTCCCTGGTCCTGACCTTCCCGATCTGTTTGAGGTCCTCTCTGAGCATCCAATGGACGCTCTCATCCCCGTCCACTAGGAACCCCTTGACCAGGAAGCCCTCCCTTTCCAGGTCGGCCAGTATGCCCCGCAGCTCCTTCATCGACAGTTCGTACCGGGTGTAGCGGGACAGGTTCTCCGCACTGAAGATGCCAAAGTTGCGGAAGCAGTGGCGGATTATCTCCCGTCTCGCTTCCAAGACCGGAAGGGGGCTGGGCGGAACGATGCGCACCCGCTTGTTCTGGTCCTGATAGATCAGGGTCCCGTTGCTCAGCTCCTTGATAGCATCATAGGTGGCCCGATGACCCAGGACCGAACGATCGAAGAGCTGGTTGCGGGACATGGGCTTGCCATCCTGGACCACCTGGAGAAGCATCTTCATCTCCTCGGTGACCTTACGGTCCTTGGCCCGGCGACACAGCGAGGCGTGCTCCAGGCTACAGTACGTGACATAATCCGGTATGGCATGGACCTTGATCAGGAAGCCCATCTCATACATCTTCTTGAGCAGGATGCGGTTGCGGCAGCGGAGGGCCGCCGCGGCGTCCGACCTCAGCCCTCCGGTGGACTTGATGGCCTCGACCACGTTGGTATAGCGGCGGCGGGGCTCGATGTGCTGCTTCCAGAGGATATAGGAGAGCACATCCTCCCACGGATGGTGGTCTAGGGCCATAGTGCCCTTGACGAACATATCGCCGATGCGCGAGTAGCCGTGTTCCTCGAGCACGGCCTTCGTTTCCGGCAGTGCGTTCTCCGGCGATTTTCCCAGGACCTCACGGATGCGGACGATGTCATAGCCCATCATGCCGTAGAAGGACATGAAGCGGTCCAGCGCCTCCAGGGCGTCGGGCAGCAGGGCGGGGTCCTCCAGGTCCAGCTCACGGACCTCAATGCACCCGCTCATGTTCCACTTCTCCGCCCCGCCCACCAGACGGCCGTTCGAAACGATGGGGAAGATCCACCGGTCGCCATACTTGGAGGCGATGGACGCCCACAGGGCCTGCACACCCGGATCATACAGGGACACGATCCTCATGGCCTGCTCGTTCCGGGGGACTTCCTTCAGCCGAGGCAGCTCGTCGCGGAAGAGATACATCTCCTCTCTCGACTCCCCAACGGTCACGGTCTCGACGTCCAGCTCGTTGAGGATGGCCCCGACCTCGGCGATAGGGAACTGGGTGGCGGTGGTGATCGCATAGATGGGCACCGGGCCATAGGCTCTCAGGAACCGTTCCACGATCACCTTGTATGGATCTCCATCGTACGCGGGCGCGTTGTAAGCGAGGTAAGTGTTCTCCGATGACCACTCTTCCCGCTCCTCGAACCTACGGACGATGTACATGTTGCGGTCCAGGCGGTCCACGCTCTCCTTGAGCTCTTCCTTGGTATGGCCAAGCGCGGGTAGCAGCTGGCGGAGGGACATGCCCTCGTCGCTGTACCGGATGAGGTCCAGTACTTTTTGGTCGAGTGGTTTGAGGGCCGCGTTGCGGTACGCCGCAACGTAGGCTGGGGCATCGATGTCACGCACGTACTTGACCCTCCCCCGTAGGAACCGGCCCAGGAGCAGTCTCCCCGAGCGGCGCATCTCCTCCCAGTCCTTCAGCTGGAAGCCCTTCACGCGGTGGAAGGCATCGAGGGGCATGCCAATGTCCCCAAAGTTATCGAACAGCTCGTCGATGGAGCCAAACGCCTGGTCCTGCTTGGAGCGGCGGTACGCCTCCACCGTGCTATGATCGTAGGCGTTCAGATTGTTGGTCTTGAGCCGGAGGTAATCGCGGCGAAGCATGTATTGCTCGTGCTCCGAGACCAGGTAGCGGCCCTTGGACACCAGGCCCTCTTGGACCAGGTCATCGAGGGTCCGCCGGACCTCCTGAACGTCCAGTCCGAAGACGAAGGCGATCTCTTCCGCCGTGGCCGGGGCGAAGCATTCCAGATGATGCACTAGGATCTCGTCCAGGGCGTCCTGGCGCGGCCTCTTCTCCACGTCCCGACGCTGGTACTGCCACTTGCCGTCGCGGTAGGCTACCCGACCGACCGAACCTCCGGCCTCCATCCTCCGGATGAGCTGGTGGACCTTGTCGCTGGGCGCGTCCAGCTTCTCGGCCAGCTCCTGAGGGGTGCGCGGCTCGGCCAGCTCCAGGAGCGCCCGCTCCTCGAGCGCGCTCCTCGGCCGGTCCTTGGACAGCACCGCGAGATAGATCGGCAGGTCCTCGGTCGGCACGAAGTAGGCGTCATCGATATAGACCGACGATATCGCTCCTTCCTTGACGAGCTCGGCGGACCAGGCGTCCACAGACTCACGCCCGGCCACGGTGAAGGGGTAGACGTTGCGCCCCTTCTCCTTGAGCACTCGGATCGGTCCGGCCCGGCGGACCAGACCGAGCAGGTCATCCTTGGTGGCCACGAACCCGACGCGCTGCCGGAAGTATGGCAGGACCTTGTCCTCGGTGAACTCGAACTCAGAGATCTCCGAGCCCATGACCTTAGACAGCACCCGGCGGTGCAGCTCCCTGAGCAGGGCGCCGCGGTCCTCCATCAGCACCATGTCCGATATACCGGCCAGGATGGCGTTGTGGGCGAACGGCGACGGGGCCGAGGTATATTCGAGGGCCTTGACCCGGACCTCTCCGCTCTCGATCGAACCGAGGATGTCCTTGGCGTTCTTGATGTCCATGACATCCTCCATGATCTCACGGTAGGTCTCGTCGATCACCGGGACGCCTTCCATGTTGCCCAATGCTTCCAGGAGATACTGGGAGCGGACCTGCTGCCGGCCCACGGACACTTCCCGGCCCTTGTAGTTGCGCAGGATCATGAAGCTGCGGGAGGCGGTGTGCCGGAACCGCTGCTTGAACAGCTCGGAGTCCTTGATCGCTCTCGACAGGATGCCCTCAAGCAAGGCCGATGACAGCAGCCGCTCGATGCCCGCGATCTCGATGCGCTTGGGCGAGGAGACCATGAAGGTGTCGTCGGTGATGGAGACCGAGACATTGCTGCCCAGTTGCTGAGTGAGCACGAAAGCGTAGGCGCGGGAAAGGGCGTCATTGACCCGCCGCCCGAATGGGAAGTGGAAGATGAGGTTGTAGTTACCGGTCATGTCGATGTAGCCTTCGATCGCCAGCTCCTTGTCGTGGGGGATGAAGCCACACGCCGCCATCTGCTCCCGGAAGTAGGATAGGATCGACTGGGCCGAGCCCAGATCGATGCCGAAGGCGCACAGCCATTTCAGGATCTCATCGTCCTCCAGCTCCAGCCGCTCCATCAGCTCCCGTCGGAAAACGGCTATGTTCATCGATAGGTCGAACGACCGGGGCAGCATCTCTCCGCTCCAGGACGGCACGGTGGGCTTGCGCCCGGCCGCTTCCTTGACGAAGACCTTCATGCCCTTGGTCCGCACGTACTCGTACGATTTGCCGCCCAGAACGAACACGTCCCGGGCCGACAGCCGCTCGACGAACTTCTCGGACAGGTCGCCGATCAGCCCGCCCTTGTCGGTGAAGACCTTGTAGTGCGCTTCCTCGGGGATCGTTCCCAGGTTGAGGAAGTATATCATCCTCGAGCCGGCCCTCTTGCCAAAGCGGGCCTCGGCCTCGTCATACCACAGTTTGGGGTACACGCCCTCGAAGGCATCCTTGCTTCCGAGGTAGCGCAGCACTTCCAGGAACGACTTCTCCGATAGATTGCGGTAGCAGTAGGAGGAGCGGACGACCTCGAGCGCGTCCTTGACGTCCCAGCGCTGTTCGAGGGACATGCCCACCAGGCTCTGGGAGAGCACATCCAGGCAGTTCTCGGAGATGGATACGCGGTCGATGTGCTTGCGGTGGGCGGACCGGCACAGCACGGCGCATTCCACCAGATCGTCCTTCTCGAACACCAGCATACGGCCCTTGGAGGTCAGCCCGTGTCCGTGGCCGCTGCGTCCGATGCGCTGCAGCCCTTTGGCCACCGACTTCGGCGAGCCGATCTGGACGACCAGGTCGACCGAGCCGATGTCGATCCCCAGCTCCAGGGAGGTGGAGGACACCACGCACTTCAGCAGCCCCTTCTTCAGGCGCTCCTCGACGTCCAGCCGGGTCTCCTTGGCCAGGGAGCCATGGTGTGCCTCGATGCCTTCCAACCCGCGCTCCTTTAGCTTGTACACCACATGCTCGGTGCCCGAACGGGTGTTGGTGAAGACGATGGTGGTCCGATGCTCCTTGACCATCTCATAGAGCTGGTCGTACATCTTGGAGTTGACGATCTCGTACGGTAGAGAGGTCATATCGTCGGTGGGACACTCCACCCGGACGTCGAGGTCCCGCTGCCGCATGATCTCTACCACGTTCACCTCCCTCGGCTTGCCGTCCTGGTATCCCACCAGGTACTGCGACACTTCCTCGATGGGGGCGAGCGTTGCCGACAGACCGACCCGCACGAACGGACGGGAGCACAGATGCTGCAGCCTCTCCAGAGTGAGCGACAGGAACACCCCGCGCTTGGAGTCGCACACCTCGTGGATCTCGTCCAGGACAACGTACTCGACCTGAGCCAGCCGCTCCCGGAACTTCGGCGCGGCCAGCACCAATGCGAGCGATTCGGGCGTGGTGATCAGGATATGGGGCGGCTTCCTCAGCATCTTCTGCCGATCGGCCTGGGACGTGTCTCCTGTGCGCACTCCGACCCGGATCTGGGGGAACTCCACACCATCCCTCTCGGCGACCTCCCGCATCTCCCGCAGCGGCTCCTCGAGGTTGCGATTGATGTCGTTGGCCAGGGCCTTGAGGGGGGAGATGTAGATGGCATAGACGCGGTCTTCCAGCCGGCCATCCTTGGAATATTTGAACAGTTCGTTGATGATCGATGTGAAAGCGGTCAGGGTCTTGCCCGAGCCGGTGGGCGAGGAAACAAGAACGTTCTGCCGGTTGTGAATTAAGGGAATGGCGTACGATTGAGGCTCGGTGAAGTCCTTGAACTTCCCGTTGAACCACTTGGCGATCAGAGGGTCCAAGAGGGAGATTACCTCGTCCTTCTTGTATCTCTTAGTTACCTTTTGCATCTGTGAAGCTCCTTTGAAATCACGCTCGATTCCCCGTACTCATATTATAGGCTTTCGATAAGTTGCCCGAATGGCCTGGGGCCAAGGGGATCGCCCTGAAGGAGACATATCGCTCCTGGCTACCCCCGGGCAAGGCATTGCATCGACCGAAAATCGGCTCGAATGACGGAACCCGCCCGGGCGCGGTCCTTAAGTGATGGGGGCCGTCCAGACGTGGCCGCTCTTCTCCAAAGGGGCTCTTCGACAGCGAACGATCAGGTTCGACCAGCGGTCAAAAACAGTTTTATCCCAGGAGAACGTTTCGGCAATGGTCATGAAAATTCCAGCTCTCCTTCTCGCGCTTTTGGTCCTGGGCCTGGTGGCTTCGTCCGGCGTTGTAGCGGGAGCGGGGACGGTGGTCCTCAGCGGCCATGTGCAGAACCTCGATGGACTTCCGTTCGAGGGGGCCAGGATCACCATCCTCAATACAATCACCAATGTCACCCTTTCATCCATTCTGACCAACTCCAACGGGGACTTCTCCTCGCAGACCCTGGCCGCTGGTAACTACACGGTCAGCGCCACTTACCCACTTTACAACGCCAACGTCACCTATTCGGGCCTGTCATCCTCGGCCAGCAATCTCGATTTTTCCCTCTATGAGGTCCAGGGCACCGTGATCGGCCAGGTCACCGACGGGAACACCACTCTATCGGGCGTGAAGGTCATCCTGAGCAACAGCGTGGCCAACTTCTCCGCCCTGAGCACCGCCCCCCTGGGGCAGTTCACTATAGAGAACGTGACCTCGGGCACCTACATCGCCCATGCCGTGAAGGACGGCTATGACGGCGTCAGCGGCATCTATCCAGACCCAGTGGTGGTCTCCAGGGGCAGCATGGTGGAGCTGAACTTCACCCTGACCGAGCTGGCCAACCAGGAAGCTCAGTTAAGTGGGAAGGTCACCTACGATGGCGACCCCCTCTCCGGGGTCAAGGTCGTCCTCTCGCCGCTGGAGGGCACGGACATAATGACCACCACCGATGCCCAGGGCAGCTACACTTTCAAGAGCGTGACCGCCGGGCAGTACGAGCTGCTCCTATCCAAGAGCGGATACATCGGCACCTCGCAGAAGGTGGTCCTGGAACCGCTGAAAGAGAAGAATGTCGACGTCGCTATGAAGAAGGACACCCTTCCGGGGAACGCCGGCTTCCTCATGGACTACGACCTCGCCCATTCCTTGATGATCGTGGCGCTGGGCCTCGCGCTCGTCACCACCCTCGGCGCCCTGTTCATCCGGCGTCGTGCGCGCAACAAGCCGGAGATCCTGGAGAACGAGGAGGACTCGTCCGATTGATCACTTTTCGAACTGTTCGCTTGATCTCGGCCAGGGCGTTCTCGGCCTGGCGGTTCACCGCCTCGTACATCGAGTTGCCGTGAGCGTCCATGGCCACGATCATCGGTCCCAGGTCCTGAGCCTCCACGACCCACAGCGCCTCGGGCATTCCCAGATCCAGCCATTCGACCTTCTTCACCGTCTTGATGCCCTGAGCGGCCAGCACCGCGGCCCCTCCGGTCATCGCCAGATACACGCAGCCGTGCTTCTTCATCACGTCCAGGGTCGGCCGGGACATGCCGCCCTTGCCGATGATGGCCCGGATGCCGAACGCCTCTATGAACGCTGGTTCCAACGAGTTCATGCGGGCCGAGGTGGTCGGCCCGGCGGCGATGATGCTCCAACTCTCCCCGTGCTTCTGAGCGATGGGGCCGCAGTGGAACAGTATGCCGTCCCGGAGGTCGACCGGGAGCGGCTCGCCCCTCTCGTGCATCTCCAGCGCCCGGATGTGCACCTCATCTCGGCCGATGAACACCGTGCCCGCTACCCGGACCTCCTGCCCCAGACGAAGCGAGCGGACCGTGCTCTCGGACAGCGGAGCCTGGAGGATCATGACCTCATCTCCACCCTGCCATCGGGGAACACCCGGGCGGTCGCCCTTCGCGCCGCCCAGCATTGCATGTTCACTGCCACCGGCAGACTGGCGGTGTGGCAGAAGGCGGCCGAGACCCGCACCCCGAGGACGGTGGTCCTCCCTCCTAGCCCCATGGGGCCGACCCCGCTCCGGTTCAGCGCCGTATGCAGCTCGTCCTCCAGCGCCTGCAGCTGGGCGTCCTCGTTGGGGATGTCCAGCGGCCTCAGCAACGCTTTCTTGGCCAGCTCGCAGGCGAGATCGGCGGTCCCGCCGATCCCCACGCCCACGATGGTGGGGGGACAGGGCTTGCCTCCCGCCCTGACCACGGTGTCGAGGACGAACGACCTGATGCCGTTCAGACCCTGGGACGGCGTGAGCATCGCCAGCGCGGACATGTTCTCCGAACCGGCGCCCTTGGTCATGACCGTGATCTCGGTGAACTCGTCGTCGGTAGGCCGGAAGATGATGTGCGGCAATCCCTCGCCCAGATTGTTGCCGGGGTTGTGGCGGGTCAGGGGGTGCACGGCGTTCGGTCTTAGAGGCACCTCCTCGGTGGCCCGGGCGACACCTCTCCGAATGCCGTCCTCCAGCCCCTTGATCATACGGCCGGAGACGAAGAAGACCTGAACCCCGGTGTCCTGGCACATGGGCACCCTCAGCCGGCCGGCCTCATCGATGTTCTTCAATATGGTCCGGAGCTGGATCCGGGCGGTGGGGGAGGTCTCCTGGCCCTCCGCTTCTCGCAAGGCGTCCTTCACGTCCTGCGGCAGATGTATGACCGCCTCCCTCAGTAGGCACACTACGGTCTGCTCGATGACGCTCCCCTGGTCCATCGCTGAGGGAATCGGCACCCGGCATATAACAGTTGTACTAGCAGGCCAACCTCGCTTGGACCTCGTCCAAGTGGGCCCAACGGCCACAAACAGTTATATCTCTCCCTTAAGAATTCCCGCTCTAATCCAAGAAGGGACGTGAATGGTAGACCCGATCGTCATTCAGAACCTGACCAAGGACTTCGAGGGCTTCAAGGCCGTGGACAATCTCAGCCTGACCGTCGCCCGCAAATCCTTCATGGGTTTCCTGGGCCCCAACGGCGCAGGAAAGACCACCACCATAAAGATACTGACCAACATGCTCACCGCCACCAGCGGTTCGGCCCTGCTCAATGGCATAGACATCATCAAGCAGCCCAAGGAAGCGCTGGCCGATGTCGGGGCGGTAGTGGAGACCCCGGAGTTCTATCCCTACCTCACCCCCAACGAGACCCTGGCCTACATGGGCGAGCTGCGGGGCATGAACAAGGAGGATATCAGGAACAGGAGCAAAGAGGTGCTGGAGACGGTCAAGATGACCGAATGGGCGGACAAGCGCATCGGCAAGTTCTCCAAGGGCATGAAGCAGCGCATTGCCATCGCCCAGGCCATCCTGCACGAGCCCTCGGTGATCATCCTCGACGAGCCGACCTCCGGTCTGGACCCCCGGGGCATGTTCGAGGTAAGGGAGATCCTTAACGAGCTGAAGAAGCTGGACTATACGGTCTTCATGTCCTCCCATATGCTCAACGAGGTCCAGGAGGTCTGTACCGAAGCCGCCCTGATCAACCATGGCAAGATGCTCAGAATAGGCGCGGTAAGCGATCTTATCAGCGGGGCCGGCAGCAAGCGGTTGGAGGTGCGCACCATTCAGCCAATGAACGGTGAATGGCTCAACCGCGTGTCCAAGCTGGAGGGAGTGGGCGAACTTCGGGCGGCGGGGGAGAACCAGCTCGTCCTATCACTTAGCGGCGGGGACGAGGCCCAGGCCCGGCTCCTGACCGACATCCAATCCCTGGGACTGAAGGTCGTTTCGTTCAAGGAATCCGGAGTAGCGCTGGAGAACCTGTACATGAGCTTGATCAAGGAGTCGAGGTGATAAAATGACCGAAACAATCGCTCAGAACGATAAGGAGGCGATTCCCAAGATACTGCCGTCGGACATGAGCCAGGTAGTCACTGTGGCCAAGTACGACATGCTGAAATACCTTCGCAGCCGGCGCCTGCTGGGGATAGTGGCCATCGAGGCCCTGGTCCTGGTGCTCATCACCGCTCTGCCCCCGCTGTTAGGAAATCAATACCCCACGAACGCGGACACGTTCATCAATCGCTATGCCGGCTTCACCTCCCTTCTGGTGGTCATCGGCGCGACGCTCTTCGCCGGAGACGCTATCGTCTCCGAGTTCCAGGGGCGCACAGGCTATCTGCTGTTCCCCAACCCGGTGAAGCGGTCGACCCTCCTGGCCGGGAAGTTCATCGCCTCCACGGGCGCGATGTTCCTGGTGCTCATCATCTATTACGGCATAGCTCTGGTGCTTGGTGTTGCGATAACCGGAGGATTCTCCACGCTAGGAGTGGAATCGCTCCTGTTGGCGATGCTATACTCGGTTTCAGCGCTGGCGGTCGGTTACCTCATCAGTTCGGTGATGAAGGGGTCCACTGGAGCGCTGATCCTTACCTTCGCTCTGTTCCTGTTCATCTTTAGCATCGTCACCTCGGTGCTGAGCATCGGTGGGGTGGAGCCCTGGTTCATACTGACCTTCGCCGGGGAGACGATAGCGAACATCACCCAGGTACCGTATCCGGTCACTACCACCACCCAATTCGGGAGCGGTGCTGGGTCGGTGACCCTCACCACATACATCCCTGACGTCGGGGTGGCCATCGCGGTCATGATCGCCTACACCGTGGTGTCTCTTCTCCTGGCCTACGTGTTCTTCAAGCGCCGGGAGATGTCGGCCTAAACCTCTTCATTCCTTTTCCCTTTCTTTTGGATAAATTTGATTAGGCATGTCCTCAAAGGACAGGTAGATGGAGAGCGGGAACGGCGAACCACCTATCGTGATCCGGGACCTCACCAAGAAATTTGGGGACTTCAGAGCAGTGGACTCCCTGAGCCTCACCGTGGAGAGGAACACCTTCCTCGGTTTCCTCGGACCCAATGGCGCAGGGAAGACCACCGCCATCAAGATCCTCACCAATCTGTTAAGCTCGACCTCAGGGGAGGCGTACCTCAACGGGGTGGACGTCACCAGGCGGCCGAAGAGGGCGTTGGCCGGGGTCGGCGCGGTAGTGGAGACCCCGGAGTTCTATCCCTACCTGACCCCGAACCAGACCCTCATGTATCTCGGACGGCTGCGGGGCATGCCGGCCGACAAGGTCAAGGAACGAAGCGCCGAACTACTGCACCTGGTGCTCCTTTCCGACTGGCAGGACAAGAAGATCGGCAAGTTCTCCAAGGGCATGAAGCAGCGACTGGCGTTGGCCCAGGCATTGCTGCACCGGCCGCATGTGCTCATCCTGGACGAACCCACCTCCGGTCTGGACCCCCGAGGGATGGTGGAGATACGGACCATCTTGAAGGAGCTCAAGAAGGAGAGGTACACCGTATTCATGTCCTCCCACCTCCTGAACGAGGTCCAGGAGGTCTGTGACCATGTGGCGCTCATCGACCACGGCAAGCTGCTGGCCAATGGGGCGGTGGATGATCTCCTGCGGGATAAGGGGTGCCGCCTACTAGAGGTCCGATTCCTCCAGCCGGTCGAGGGGGCGTGGATCGAGCGGGTCTCCGCCCTCAGCGGCGTGGTCGGCGTAGAGCAGGCGGGACCCAATATCCTCAACATCACTCTGAAGGGACGGGAAGAGGACCAGGCCGATCTGCTGGACCATGTCCGAGGCCTGGGCCTGCGCATCTCCTCGTTCGCAGAGTCGGGCAACCCTCTGGAGGCTCTGTACATGTCAATGATAAAGGAGTCGAGATAGATGGCCGGGGAGATCTTCGATCGGCCGCCGTCGGATGGGCGCCAGATAGCTACGGTGGCTTATTACGAGCTGTACAAGTATGTCCGTTCCGCCCGCATGGTGGGCATCTTCGCGCTGGAGGCCCTCATCGTCGCCCTCATCCTGATCGTCCCCCCGGCCCTGGGCCAGCAGTATCCGAAGGACCCGGCCTACTTCGCCCAGCGGTTCATCCTATGGGTCAACGTGCTCATCGTGGTCGGTGCCACGCTCTTCGCCGGGGACTCCCTCGCATCGGAGTTCCAGGGCGCGCACAGGCTACCTGATGTTCCCCAACCCGGTGAAGCGGTACGTATTCTTCACCGGCAAGTTCCTCGCCTCGTTGTTGACCATGTTATTGGTCACCGCGGTGTTCTATGTCACGGTCTCCCTGCTGACCTTTGGGCACTCCCAGAACTTCTCCGACCTCACCTACGATTCGTTCGGTCTGTCGGTGCTGTACATCGTCGCCGCGATCAGTGTGGGCTACCTCATCAGCGCCATCATGAAGGGCGCCACCGGTGCGTTGGTCTTTACTTTCGCCGTCCTCTTCCTCATCTTCCCCATCCTCGATGGCGTCCTCTCCTTTGCGGGGGCCAAACCAGTCATCTCCCTCACCTTCTCGGCCCAGGCGATCTCGTACATCATGCAGTCACCTTATCCCACCGACCAACTGCTCACCTTCCCGGTGGGCGGCCGGTTCCTGGGCGGCAACTCCGGTGGCGATAATGTGCAGATATGGAACTATTATCCGGAGGTGGGCACGGCCGCGTTGGTCATGGTCATCTACGCGGTGGTGTGCGTGACCGCAGCGTTAATAATATTTCAAAGGAGAGAGATGGCGGCGTAATGAGGACCGGCATCCTGCACATTGGCGATGAGCTGCTCACGGGCGCCACCGACCCCTATCCTAGGGAGATCATCGCGCTCATGAGACGGAAAGGAGCGACCCTGGATCTGCTGGAGGTGCTGGGGGACATGGAGGACGACATCGTCCGGGGACTGGAGCACGCTCAGGCATTGAATATCAACATACTGATCATCACCGGCGGGCTGGGACCGACCTTGGACGACCTCACCCGGGGGGCGGTGGCCCGTTACCTGGGAACGGACCTCATCGTCGATAAGGGGGCCGAGGCCGCTCTCGAAGAGGCCCTGACCAGGATGCACGGGCGACCGGCGGAGATGAACGAGATCATTCGCCGCATGGCCCGCATCCCCCGCGGTTCGAAGGCCCTGCGGAACATCACCGGCGCGGCCTGCGGGATCGAGGCGGTCAAAGACACGATGACCCTGTTCTGCCTGCCGGGGTTCCCGAACGAGATGGTGCCGATGTTCCAAGCGTACATCCTGCCGAGGATCGCCGAGAGCGGGACCGTGGAGGTGGAGCTCCGGGTGTGGAGGGGCGAATCGTCCCTCGAACCATTGTTCCAGGAGGTCGCCGCCGCCCATGATGTGCGGATAGCCTCGCTCCCCTGCGTGAGATGGCGGGAGGATGGTAACCGGGTCATCTTCAAGGGCCGCCGGGACGAGGCCGAGGCGGCCCTGACCCACTTCGAACGGCTGCTCCAGCAATACTCAAATGAATACTGACCGTTGTATTAGGAGAATACAATCCATGGGGCAAAGTCCGACGGTACTTGTGAGCACTTTCACTCACCCCCCGAATAACGTTCATATCCGCATGCCATCAAGAATAAATTTAGATGGTACATGCCTACCAGTGCCGCCTTTACCCCAATAAGGAACAGGAGCGGATGCTGTATATCCGTAACCAAAGAAACGACGTTCAGCACAAGGTGTCGAGGCACTGTGTCGATAATTACGATTTAATCGTTACCGAAGCGCTTCGGCCCACTGATATGGTAAGGGATGGCAGGTTAACAAGGAGCATTGCCGACGCGTCCTGGAGCTCACTGAACCAAAAACTAGCTTACAAAGCTGAAAATGCTGGTAAGCTGTTCGTTCAGTAGACCCAAGGAACACGAGTCAGATGTGCTCGAGATGCGGTAAAATAGTTCCCAAATCACTTAGTGATAGGTGGCACGACTCCCTCATTGCGGACTTTCTCTATCGCGTGATCATAACGCTTCGATCAATATCCTCCATCGAGGAATTGAGAAGGCAGGGCAGGAACTGCCTGAACTCGCTTGTGGACACTGGACCGCTACGCCTCTTAGCAAAAAGGTGCAAGTCAGGTGGTTGAAGCAAGAAGCCCTAGCAACGGGGTAGTTCAGTTTCCAATGAAGTACAGCTCCCCCTCGTAGGGGAAGACCTTGACGGTCTCGCCGGTCTTTTCGAAATTGCGGGGATACTTGATCTCCACCGCCTTGTAGGTCACGGGGTGCAGGACCGTGAACTCCCGGTCCGTTTCGGTGAGCACCACCGCATCCAGCACGTCGTTCTTGGTGCCGACCACGTTCACTTCCCGCAGGTCGTTGTTGGACGCCACTAGCAGCTCGTTGCTCTTGAGGTCGCGGAGCTTGGCCGACTGCGGCCCGGTGCTGTGTACCATGTAAAGGCGGCCGTTGATGAGCACAATATCTCTCACGCGATACGGAGGCAGGCGCACCAGGTAGGTGACCCGGTATATGTCATGACCGTCCTTCTGGCCCTGCAGGCTGGACGATTCCTTGTACTCCGCCCCGTAGGTGGAGATCAGATCGCGGGACAGCGCCTTCCCCAACGCGATGGTGCTGATGTAGAGATCGAACCCGCCGTGGGTCTGGGTGACCTTGGCGATGAACGCCTCCCGGCTCTCCTTGGCCGAGCCCTCGACGAACGCAAGGGCGCGCTTGAGGATCACTTCCCGCTCCTCATCGGACATGCGCTTCTCCGATGGCCGGATCTGGACGATCGATTCGAAGTAGTTGCCCTCGATCTTGTTGCACTTCGGGCAGACATTGCGCTGGATCCGGACGGTGGTGTCGAGCTCCTCGACGATCTCCAGGTCCTCGTGAAGCAGATGGGCGACCAGGTGCACCTGGTAGTTCTTGGCATCCCTCTTGCTCACCCCGATCTCCAGCTCGACCATCTGGGCATCCTGCCTCAGGAGCATCGAGGCCGCGGCGAAGTCCTTCACCGCCTCGACCTGATCCTCGTAATGCTTCCACCGCTTGCCCATCAGGTAATCATCACAATGGGCACAGATGTTCAGGTCCAGGTACTCCTGGACCGAGGTAAAGCGATTGGTTTCCTTGAAACACTCCGGGCATAGGGCACCATAGGTTTGCCCCTCTCGACCGCATTTGACACAGAACATGTTACATCTTCGCTAGCTGGGCATGGGGGACCCCAGCGATCCTCAGTATACATTCATCGTTGACGTAGCCCTCTCGTATGGCCACGCCGACGGTCTCTTCGCCCACAAGGTTGGCGATGGAGCACATGGATAGGCGGTTGAGCAGCATCTCCTCGTCAGCGTCCTCGCCCTCGTAGAACTCCGGGCACACCTCGATCTTGATGTCCCCTTCCCTGAACACAACGCCCAGGAGATCCTTGTCAGCGGCGGCCAGGATCAGGTCCCGCCCGCACCGGTGCATTCTTAAAGTGATCATGGTCATCCCTCCGATGCTAGCTTATAATGTCCACTGGAAGGCGAGTATATTTCACCATTTTGGGCCAGGCGTTTCAGGAGCGTCTTGGCCCGGTCCTCGGTGATGCCCTCGGCCAGGCCGGACTTGAAGATCTCCTCGGCGCTCACGCCCTTCTTGGAGTCGGCCTCCTTGCTCAGCTGGGCGATCAGTTTCTTGATGATGCCGATCTGCTCCCGTTGGCTGTGGCTCGTCCCGGTGGCGATGATGTCGAAGTCGAGCTTGTCGCCCTCGCCGGCGATGCGGCGCAGATAGTACTCGACGATGCGCACCGCGCGTTGGGCATCGTCCGCGGTGACCACCGGGGAGAGCTTCGCCCGGGCGCTCGCCTCGGAGATACGCACGAACGCCTCCAGCTGACGCGCGGTTATCGGAACGGAAGAGCCTTCGCCCTCGCCCTGCTTCCTGATCTTGAGGTAGAAATCGGAGATGATGCTCATGGCCTCGTCGGTGAGGACGGGGTAGATCTTCTTGGAGTAGGCCACGTACTTGCGTAAGAGGTCGCGCTCCAGTACCGGTTTCATGGAGGTGGTATCGTTGAGGATCTTGTCCCCGTCCACCCCGCCGGCCAAGGTGGAAGGATCGGCGTACTTGCGCACCTGCCCTCGACGGTGCGCCTTCAATATATGCTGGGTGATGTTGGCGTCCTTCTCCGCGGACGGCTTGTCGGTCATGGCGAAGATCAGGTCGAACCTCGACAGCAGCGCCGGGGGCATGTTGATCTGCTCGGCGATGTACTGATGTTCCTGGAACCGGCCGTACTTGGGGTTCGCCGCCCCCAGGATCGAGCAGCGGCACTGCAGGGTGGCGGTGATGCCCGCCTTGGCCACCGATATGGTGTTGCCGCACCACACCGGCTTACCGTTCCGGCGAACGTAGATCACGTGGTCAGGGACCTCAACGCAATATATTTTACCGGAATAATGAGCCTTGGTAACATTCTCTGGCCCAATCTCGAACGACTCCATCTGTCGCTCATCGGCGTCTTTCATCCTCAGGAGCCTTAAGGCATTGTTGAGAGGCATCTCGTCCATCCGCTGGAGCTTGAAAGGACCCCACCGGTCGGCCCCCTCGTGAAGGGATACGTACATGTTATGGTTAGGTGAGACGGCGAGGTTCACCTGCCGGCCATCGATATAGAAGAGATCTCCTTCGTAGTCCGCTTCGACATATTGTAACGGTTTAACGAACTGAAGTTCACCGGTCTTGGACAGCGAGGCCACTAGGTCGGCCTCGTCCACGTCCTTGAATAATTTCCAGCCGTTATTGGTCAAGACCTCGGTCTGATCGTCATAGCACTGCGATTCCATCGCCTCGTGCATCGATGAACGGTCCTGGTCGGTCATCTTGTCCATCTCATCGATGCCGCAGAAACCTTTGTCCGCAAGTACCAGCGCGCCCGCTTCCAGCGTCCACCGGCCCTCGCCGAAGTCGTCCTTCACCGCGGCGGCGGTGTTGTGCACCACGAAGCCGTTGGCGAGGAAGCTATGGCTGTCCGCGACGGTCAGGTCGTACACGAACGGCGGCAGGTCGGAGCTCTTCTTACCGGCCTTGACGACCTTGTTCCATTGGAAAGCGGCCGAGCCGTTATCGTGCACCAGAATTTGCTGGCCTACCCTCACGTCCGACGCTTTTACCCACCCCTCGCTGGCACCATCTGGCCTGGCGATGAGCTTTGTCTCTGGGGTAAGTGTCAGCCGCTTTCCCCCGGATTCCTCGAGTTCCACAAGAAATGAAGGGGTAGCTATTCGCCAGATGGCCTCCACTTTTTTAGATGTCTGGCACTTGTCCGACATAGTGGAGACGGCGCACTGGTCGGCGACCTGCTCGGTCCACTGCCCCGGCCTCGCTTCCACTGGAACTTTCATCCGCGTTTCGACGAACTCCCCGATCCTTATGGCCGAGCCGTCGACCATGATCTCGGTCTCCGGGCCGACGCACAGGCCGGCCGCGGAGGAGGATTTGCCGGAAGCGTAGATGCCCCGCGGGGCCAGCCGGGACATGTACCTCAGCATTTGGCTGTTGTGGGAGACGATGCCGTTGGCAACGTAGTCGTGGGACGTGTCCACTTCCAGGTCGTAGACCCACTGCTCGGAAGGCTCGATCTCCTCCTTCGCTGCGACGCAGTCCCAGTCGAAGCCCATGTCCCATCCGAAGTCCGTATTGTCCCACTGCTTGAACAGCCCGGTGGACACGGCGATGGGCGTCCCCACATTGATGCAGGAGACCTCCAGCGGACGGATGCGGGGGCCGTACTGGACGAACAGCGGGTGCGTCGGCGTGACGGTGAGAGAGCGGCCCTTGGTGGTGGTGACCTTGATCAGCTTCTCCGGGGCGCTCCGCTTCCACACCCGGACCGCCTTTCCCGCCTCCATCCGACCGCGCAACGAGAACGTGAGCACCGGCAGGTCCACCTCGGCGCTGACGCCGTCGTCGACGTCCTCGACCTTGCCGTTCTTCAGCCCTTCTTCGACCAGGTCGCGGATCGTCCTGATCGATCCGTCGGCCAGGGTGAC
This sequence comes from Methanomassiliicoccaceae archaeon, assembly GCA_963728405.1. GTDB lineage: Archaea > Thermoplasmatota > Thermoplasmata > Methanomassiliicoccales > Methanomassiliicoccaceae > UBA6. Next base: position 297,636 of record CAVSJV010000003.1, read on the forward strand.
CTCCGCGTCGCCGGTGACGCACTTGGCCACACCGGGATCGCCGATCAGCAGGATGTGGATGTCGCCCCTGATCCTGGTACCATCGTCCAGGTTCTTGGCCACCCCGCCGAACAGTTGCAGGGCGAGCGATTCCTTTTCCACATCATAACCAAAGATGGTCGGCGAGATCGAGCCCACGATCTTCTTGAAGACGTCAGGGGAGTGGGCGATCTGGATGATCTCCGCCTCGTCCTCCGGGGTGATCGGGATGTCCTCGTACTCGTGGCGCTCCGACTCGGCGGCGATGATGTCCAGGTTGATGTCGAACAGCGTGGATTTGGCTGGCTGGCCCTTCTGCACCGAGCGCAGGATGCCGTTCAGGATGACCCGGTCACCGGGAGATACGGACCCCGCGGCGTCGTCCTCGAGATAGCCGGTGAGCCGTTCCGGCTGCGCGCCGCCCCTCAGACCCTCGGGGCTCTCCTGGACCTCTACCTTCTGGGTGTCCACGAACCGGGATTCCTCGGTCAGCAGCTTGAACTTGGTCGAGCCGGCGCTCCGGCCGCAACCGTCCTGCTCCTTGTAGCACTCCATCGGCTCCTTGAAGAACAGCCCCTCCTGCGCTTCCTTGATCACATGCCCGCAGCGCAGGCATTGGAACAGGCCGTCGGTGATCTTTGGCCGCACTTCCGTGGCCTTACGGACCAGACCTTCCACCGAGACGAGCTTGCCGACGTGCTTGGCGCGCAGGGACCTGATCTCGACCTTGGAGTCCCTCGGAAGCTCGATGATGCGGAGATTGATGTCGGCCTTCCTCATCTCCTGATGCATCAGGTTCTTGAGCGCCTGCTTTCCGGCCAGCAGACAGAGATCGGGGTGATCGAGCAGGTAGGAGGCGAGGTCGGCGTCGTAGCGGTCCAGGTCGGCGTAGACGATCTTGACGCTGCGAACCTCCGGGTAGAGGTCGGCGACCTCCCGGACCATCTGCATGTACTCGGTGCCCTGGAAGAACGCCTCCCACTTGGAGACCACGCTAATATCCACGCCCGGCTTGAGCTTCTCTCCCCTGGCCTCACCGTCGCTGGAAGCGCCGTTCACCGCCATGTCATCCTGTTCAAAGTCCTCTTCGGGCAAATCCTTCACCTTTTCGCTACCGGAACGCAGAGCTTTCACCTATTCCCTGGTGCCTATTTAGGCCTTAGCGTGAGCGACCAACGTTGCTCTGGCCAAGACCCTTTGCATGGCGATCAGTCCACGTCCGGGGGCTTTATAGACGTATCCCCGGGAGGACCGATTTTCGATATCCAGGGATGCGTCTACTCCGGGCGCTCGGGCGGAAACGTACTCCATCTGGATGCGCACCACCTCGGCGCTGGTCTCCGCCTGCGAATAGCGGTCCAGCGGTTCCTGGTTGAGCTTGATGAACTGCTCGCCCCAGGTGAACTTGGCCAAGGCCTTGATGGCCTGCTCCTGGTAGCCCATGATGTACAGCGAGGCGGCCAGGGCCTCGACGCTGGACAGCTTGAACGGCTTGCCCCAGTTGACCGGGTTCGCAGCCAGCATGTACGGCAATGAGCGCTGCCGGAGGTCCCTTCTCAGTACCGGAAAGGTCTCGATCTGGCTCCAGGACATGTCCATGACCAGCAGACCATGGACCTCCGCGGCATGGCGGTCCTCCCGGGAGATCGATTTCTCCGAGAAGGGGGTGAGCACCACCGCGCCATAGGGCGCCCGCTTCAGGGAACTTATCTCCTGGGCCAGGTTGAAGCGGACCAGCTTCTTGCCGGTGCACTTCTTGGGATCGCACTGGCCCTCATCATACACATAGAGGCGAACGGCCATCGACGGAACACTAGGCGAAGGTGGGATATAGATTTTGACCGAGAGGATTCAAATCCGCCCGCAGCATTCGCCCGGAGCGTGGAGCTGAGCATCCCGGTCATCGTCCTCGCGGTGGTCTTTGGCCTCATCGCCGTTCGACAGGTAGGGCGGTTCCACCTGAAGATCTGGCAGATCATGCTCGGCGGGGCGCTGGCCGTGCTCTTGACCTTCCAGATCACTCTGCCCGACGCGGCGGCGGCGATCAATCTGGACGTCATGCTCTTCCTGTTCGGGATGTTCGTCGTCGGCGAGGCGCTGCACCGCAGCGGTTACCTGTTCTATCTTGGGCACCGGCTGTTCCGCAACGCCGGCAGCGTCGACCGACTCGTTCTGCTCCTGTTGTTCTCCGTCGGCACGCTGTCGGCGTTCCTGATGAACGACACGCTGGCCATCATCGGTACGCCCCTCGTTCTCCACTACGCGTTCCGGCATCGCATCTCCCCCAAGTTACTGCTGCTGACGCTGGCCTTCGCCGTTACCATCGGCAGCGCCATGAGCCCCATCGGCAATCCGCAGAACCTGCTCATCGCCCTGAACGGCGGCATCGCCGATCCCTTCGTGGCGTTCTTCTCCCGCCTGCTCCTCCCCACGATCATCAATCTGCTGCTGGCATACGCGCTGCTGCGTCTGTTCTTTAAGAAAGAGTTCGCCCCCCGGGACCTCTCGTTCGATGAGGAGGAGATCAAGGACCCCGCACTAGCGAGGCTGTGCAAGGCGTCCCTGATCATCATCGCGGTGATGATCGCGCTCAAGATCGTGGTGGTGAGCGTACGGCCGGACCTCGACCTCCGGCTCACGTATATCGCCCTGGCCGCCGCGGCGCCCATCGTGCTGCTATCACCGAAAAGGTTCGACATCGTTAGGAGGATCGACTGGCCGACCCTGGTGTTCTTCGCCGCCCTGTTCGTGCTCATGGCCTCGGTGTGGGCGACCGGCTTCTTCCAGGAGCTGATCGGCGGGATGAGCGCCATCACCTCGCTGCCGATGGTGCTGGGGATGAGCGTCGTCCTGAGCCAGTTCATCTCCAACGTGCCGTTCGTGGCGCTGTACATGCCCCTGCTCGCCCAGGCCGGGGGCGGACCGACCGAGATGGTCGCGCTGGCCGCGGGCAGCACCATCGCCGGGAACCTGTTCATCCTGGGGGCGGCAAGCAACATCATCATCATCCAGAACGCCGAGAAGGAGGGGGAGACCATCACCTTCCTGGAGTTCGCCAAGGTCGGCGTTCCGCTGACGATCCTGTGCTGCCTAACGTACCTGCTGTTCCTCAATCTCTAGCAATGATGCCCGGGGCCCGAAGAACCGATCGACCCATTCCACGACCTGGTCGCGCACCCGGCGCATGCGGGCGAGCTTTTCCTCCTCGGTCCCGTAGAACGGCTGAGGGTCGTCGAAGCTGGCGTGGACCTGCTCCGGGGCGGGGAAGTAGGGGCAGGAGCGCTTCGATTCAGGGCAGGTGGTGACGACATAATCGAAGGTGGTCATGTTCCGAATGAACTCGTCCACGCTCTTGACCCTGTTCTTCGAGATGTCGATGCCGATCTCGTGCATGACCTGCACCGCCCTCGCGTCGAGCTGGCCGGCCGGCTCGGTGCCAGCGGAGTGGGCCTCGAAGCGGCCGCCGTACTTGGCGTTCAACGCGGCCTCGGCCATCTGGGAGCGTTCGGAATTATGGCAACATACGAACAGCACTCGCTTGGGCGGGCCCCGGGAATCGATATCTTGAGCGGCCATTGATCTCAGTCCTCAAGATGAGATAGTGATAACTTCATATGAGAAACTGATGGCTGTCGGAACAGCGTAAGATTTATCCCCTATAACGAGTTAGGCAAATTAGACCTCAAGATGATGAAGCCTTTTGTGCTGATTCGTGAAGAATGATGGGCGAGCTGATTGGGGTCCACTGGTATTTTTTACCGTTTCCAGCATAGATCTGGATGCTTTTCGGAGCCTTTCCTGGGATCGATCTATACATATAGTTCCTGCTTCAACGAAACGACTCGCATCTCTCTTATGAGAGATGTGTTGGTCTCTTCTCCACAGGCGTCAATTCGGGCGCCACCCGCCCTACTGTTGAGGATATTAATTGCAGCATTCTCGTCCCTGTCTATTACCAAGCCGCAGACGGGGCAAGAGTAGACACGTTCTGCAAGAGAAATATCCTTGATATTGCCACAGCTCGAACATTTCTTGGTTGTGGGCTCATATTTTGGTGCGATCAATACTTCAGTACCAGCACTTTCAGCCTTGTACTGGAGCATCTCGATGAACCTAGACCATGAGGCGTCCGAGATCGATTTGGCCAACCTGTGGTTCTTTAACATGTTTGCAACATCCAATGATTCAACCACGATCGGGCCATAATTCGAAACGATTTCGTGCGAAATCTTATGAAGGAAGTCAGTGCGTTGGTTTTTTACCTTTTCAGTAGCGATTGCCAACTTCTTCTTTGCTTTTCGTCTGTTGTTGCTCCCCTTTACCTTCCTTGATACCTCCCCCTGTAGTTTTTGATCCTCTTCTCTGATTTTCTAAAATATTCTGGATTGTCAAAATGGGTTCCATCCGAAAGCGTCACAAACGAGTTGATTCCAACATCGACACCAATGGGTTTCTTGTTCCCCTGGATCTCAGGCAGGTCTACCTTCAATGTGAATATGACAAACCACTTCCCACCTGGTTTACGAAGTATGATGAGCTCCCTCACTTCACCTTTGGGGAGCCTGCTCAATATGATTGGCATCTTGCCTATCCTTCGAAGTTCAATATGCTTAGCATCGGGCATGGTGAATCCACTGTCAGGGAACCTTATGCTTTTCAACCCTTTTTTGAACCGCGGATATCCAGCGGATATTTGGGCACCCGCTTTCTTTTTCTCCATCCGGGAGAATATTTTTCAAAAGACCAGCATAATTGGTCGGTGGTCTTCCTCAAGGTCTCAGAGTAAGGAATTTTGAACTTTGGATCTTTTATCCGGAATTCAGTAACCATACGGGAGAACTGAGTTCTTCTGAGAGTGATCCCATTGGTATTGTATTGAAATATTGCCTCTTCCAAACAGGAGTTGTAAAGCTCAGAGCAGATGGAAAACTGCTCGTTGAGTTTCCGAATTTGTTTCTTTGATGGATAAATTCGGGATTTGATGTTCCTGATCGCCATTATTTTCTTGAAGGAAATGAATATTTAAAAGACTGAATGCCGGAGGTCCCCGAAAGTGAACCACTTAGTTAGTCATCTGGCATAGTAGTGAAAAATCCGAATATCGCTTAGTTAATGTTATCTAATTTAATAATAATGCTGGACAAAAAGTTATAACTCCCGTCCCGCCTTTTCCCTTCCGGGATAAGGGATGCACACAGGTTTTGATATACTTGAGAGCAGCAGCGCTCTCCGCCGACACTGGCTACGTCGTTTCATGGCCGGGTTCGTGGACATGGCCATCGTGTTCGTGCCGATCTGGCTGGCATTGAACTTTTTGAACCTCTCCGACCGCACCATCGCCGCCGGCATCGGGGCCGGGGTGGGCTGGTTCCTGTACGCTGGGCTGTTGGAGGGCCGCTTCGGCCGCACCGTCGGAAAACTTCTCGTCCGTCTCAAGGTCGTTTCCATGAAGGAACGCCGGACCTACCGGCAGACGTTCATCCGGTCGATACCGAAGCTGTTCTGGTACATCTTCCTCCCGTTCGACGTCGCGGTCGGCCTCGCTACCGAGGGCGATCCCCGCAAGCGCTGGTCCGACGGCGTGGCGAGGACGCTGGTGATCGCTTACTATCCAGCAGTGCCCCGGAGCAAGAAGGTCCCCAGGGCCCAGCCGCGCATGCAGCGCAAGGAAGGCAAGTTCGACCTTTGAACCGCTAAAGGTGCGAGCGGAGGAACTCCCAGATCGCCTGGGACGCGTCCAGGGTATGGGGGTCGACCTCGCTGCGCATGTGCACCCGGCTGCCCGGCCACACGTGGCCGGCCCCTTTTACTTTCATACTTGCACCTCGGCCCCTCCTTCCGCTGGAAGGAACCTCTCTACCATCGCTGGACCGGATTCTTCGATCAACGGCTCAGGGGCGCAGTTATTGCTCCTGACCCAGTAATCAACGACCCGGGCCACCGGCAGGAACCGTTCGTCGTCGCGTTTATCGTATGGGATCAGGCGATCATCGGACCCATGGATCATGAGAACGGGAATTGGACATTTCGGGGGTCGTTCGATGATGTCCTTTCTAACGGTCGCGGCCACCGGAGCGATGGCGGTGAGCTTCTTGCTCAGTTCGATGCCGGCGAGGTGGGTCATCATGCCGCCGTTGGAGAAGCCGGTCACCAGGATCCCATTTACCTGATATCGATCGAGCATTAGGTCGATGAGCGCGGATAGGAACCCGATGTCGTCCACCCCGGACTCCTGGGCGTCCCCGCAGCAGAACCGGGCGTTCCACGACCTCAGGCTGGTCTCGGAGGCCTTGGTCCCTTCCGGATAGATGACGATGAAGCCTTCCTTGTCGGCCATCTCCGAGAAGTAGGTGGTGGCCTCCATGAGCTGAGGGTTGCTTCCGAGGGCGTGGAGGGCGATGATGAGCGGGCGACCTTGCGGTTCAGGGGGCAGATGAAGGAGAAAGTGACGCGTCCGGTCACCGATGGTAATGGATTCCACGTGACGGTGAACATATTTTATGTTAAATCAAATTAATCCTCGACCCACCACACCCACCCGCCCCGTTCGGTGGAGACGGCGCCCTTGATCAGACCCTTGCGGCGCATGATGTTGAGCGTGCGGGCCAGGTCGTCGGGGCAACGTGTCCCCCTGTCGGCTAGTGTTTGTTCGAGGTCGATTGTCGTAAGGACCTTGCCCCTATAGAGCGCCTTGCATGAAGTGAATCAGATTATCCTCCGTTTTCATTGCCGGATGAAATGTTACTAGCATAAAAACGAGTAGGTCATAGAAGATTACCACTATCGGCGATCTGTCATCAACTTGGAATTTCCACATTTACTTACAGTTTCAATACCCTTTGCTCTGATACTGCGCAGATGAAATCTACCTCTGGAAGCCCTGTGCCCTTATAATCATAAGATGGTATGCGATTATCCTGACAGACAGCGGCGGCATAATTATGAGAAAAATAGGAATAGATTAGTGGCGTTAGGCGTTGTTGTACGAACAGTAGAATAAAAAAAAGGAAAGGAAAAGTGGTTTAGTTCGAGATCGCTGGTACTCAGCTGGATGGCGCCACCGTTAACCCAGAAGAGGCTCAGGGTTCCGGTGTCCCTTGAAGGTGAAGTAGTCACCCGAGGCTGACCTTATCGTCAGTCCAGCATCAACGAATTGTAACTGTATCGGTAGAAAGCGGCGTATGTGGTGCTATCTCCACGGTATCTGCACCAGTACCAAAGTTAACGAGTGTCAGCAGTTGCGTTACCATCGATACTGACTTCATGTCGCATACGGGTGAGAAGGCAGTGGCCGGGATTGATTCTTAATAACAACGCGGTTCCGGTCGTGCTCTTGGTCAGCGAAGCCGGTCGGGTTCTGCCCGCTGCCGCCGCCGAATCCCATGACCATTACATACAATACCGCAGCGAGCACCACAGTGATCGCGACCATCAGGATGGTGGCGATGACCGGGGACACACCGGAGCGGTTCTTCCAGCTCTTCTTCATCATTTTTAGTCCTCCAATATATTGGGGTAGACGAGCTACCTCGGGCGAAATACTTTTGTCGGTATAATAAAGATATGCTCGTGGATATCTCACTGGCAGAGCGTGTATCGATTTAGATAAAAATCTGATTATTATTTACTGGCCTATTCCGGATGCTCTAAATTGATGACCTGGTCGCACACCAGGTTGAGCATCTCGCGGACCTCAGGCCGTAATTGCTCCTGTATAGACAGTATCACCGGATACGCCTCCTTGGTGCTCAGGCCGCTGATCAGGATGTGCAGGAACTCCGACAGCATCTTGGGGTCGTTATGGATGGCCAGCGAGTTGATCGAGTCGACCACCACGAGCTTAGGCCCTTCCCCCAGCTTGCGGGTGAGGTAATCGACCTTGAGCACGACATTTCTCGAGGACGGTGGGGCTCTCGACATAGATGACCCGGTCCGAGCCGCGCTCCAGCTTGCCCATGATCATCTGGGAGATCGTATCGACAAAGGAGATGTTCGATGCATCGATCTCCAGCGCCTCCAGCGTTACCTGTATGGTGGCCGCCGGCACCGAGGAGGTGATGTAGATGCACTGCAGCTTGTTGCTCTGGGCGAAGTTGTCGACGAGGCCCCTCAGCACATCGAAGTACGAGCCCATGGGGAACTCCAACGCGACCGCGACCGACGGGCCGACCTCGTTGAGCAACTTGGAGACCAATGCTCCAGTGTCCTCGCTCATGATCCACCTCTGAGGAGCGGGGTGACCAGCACGCCGCAGGTGGTCAGATCGATCACGTACTTGGCGCGGGAATGACTAGCTGCCTTCATCTTCAGCACCTGCATCGTTCTCAACAGGTCCGATTTTCGCTCGTAGTTGCCAAGGGTGATCACACCGTCGGCGATGATGCTCTCGATGCTCGTGCTGGGGTTGGCGTCGGCGACGAGAATGCAGGTGCAGTCCTTGACGTACATCGTTTCCGAAAGGGACAGGAGGAGATCGCGGGCGATGGTCTCGTCCTTGATGCCGTGGAACATCGTATGGAACGTATCTATTACCAGCCTGCGGACCTCATGCTTGCCGACGTAGGCGGAGATGTTCTCTCCCAGCTTGGTGAAGTCCTCGCGGGTCTCCGGACGGCCGTAGATGGAGGCATTCTCCAGAAGTTCCTGGACCTCTACGAAGGTAAGGGTACCGTTCTCCATCAGTCGGTGATCGAAGAAGTCGAAGTCCGGGACCGAGGCCACCAGCTTCTCCGGCCGCTCGATGGTCGTGAGCACCAGGGATCTCTCGCCCTTTATGGCGCCCCTGATGGCGAACTCGAGCGCGAGCGAGGTCTTACCGACACCGGGCACGCCGGTGACCAGGACCAGGCTGCCCGCCGGGAATCCTCCGCCCAGTATGGAGTCGAGGCCCTCGATACCAGTAACGCACTTGGCCCTCTCGGTCGTCTTCGCCATATGCCCTGGGATTACCTTTCACATCTAAAGAACTTGCCCAGCGATTACCAGTCCGTTTAGTAAGAATTGCCACAAGTTGTACCTTAGGATAGGGAGCCATATGGATCCAAATACCATTATCTAAGTTAACATTGATCATCAACCCGATCTAAGAGTGCTCCATTACTTCTTAGTGACGAGGCGTTCAAAGGCGAAGATGCCCGCATATGCCTGAAGGGTTTTCCTACTTCTCAATACTCCAACCCCCGGATCACTCTTTTTTACACCACTGCAAGTAGCTTCCATGTAGTCATCCCTAAGAAATATTGTAGTTACCAGTCAGAGAAATGACGCCATGCTCCTGACCTTCGTGATCAAGCACGGCCGAGACTTTCTTGCCGAGCTAGCGAAGGCCAGGTTAGTGGCCGAGTTCGCACTGCAGACTGGAAGTGTGACGTCGAAGGATGTCAAGGATATTGGTCTACCGTCCGCGATAGCGAACCAGGTGCTCAGGAAATACTCTAGGAACGATCGAATCAAGGCGGTCAGCAAGGTCGTGCTGACGGTGCCAGGCCAGGGCGTGAAGAGATTCGACAAAGAGCTGTACATCTTCTGCCTGAAGCTCCATCTGGACATCAGCCATCTGCCCGAGTTTGAGAAGGTCAATCAGGTCGAGGTCGGGAAGGAGTTCGCTTACGTCACGGTGACCATCGACGAGCCACCATTACGGGACGTTGAGCACTGGATGGGCATCGACCTGAACTCCACCGGCCACATCGCCGTGGCCGGGCGTTCCGAGCTCGGGCAAGGTCCACAAGTTTGGCAAGGAGGCCCCGCACATCCACCGGAAGTACTCGAAGATGCGGCGTCACCTGTATCTCCACGGCCACCCGAGGGTGGCGAAGAAGAAGAGTACAGCACAAAGAGAACCACAAGGTCAAAGACCTGAACCACAAGATCTCGAAAGAAATTGTCAATATCGCCGCTCAGCAAGGCTGCGGAATAAAAATGGAACGGCTGAGCGACATAAGAAAGACCGCACGCCAAGCCAAGCCGTCCAGAGCCTCGTTGCACAGTTGGTCGTTCTATCAACTACAGCAAATGGTAGAATACAAGGCCAAGCTGCTCGGGGTGCCGGTCGCCTACGTGAACCCCGCTTACACGAGCCAACAGTGCTCACGATGCCATCGCTTAGGAACCAGGAACGGTAAGGACTTCTCATGTGTCTGTGGACACGTTGACCACGCTGACGCCAATGCTTCGTTCAACATCGCGTTGCGTCCCTCTTTGGAAGAAGGCGTGTGTCGATTGCACCAAGACAGGGATTGGTGCAAGGGCCGCATTGATACGCCCCAGGAGGCTCCGGCATGAACGATGCCGACCTCAGAATCCTGCGAACTCCATTCGTGGGAGTGTCAACATAACGACGATTGTCGTTCGATGGATGAGCCGAGACTGTTCGTCGATCGCCGACATGACTCTTTTACAAATGTAAACGGTTATTTACAAACGTTAAATCGCCAAAGGATTAAGTTCCAAGAATGCGTGCTGGACGGCATGAAGCCGGTCCTGCAGGTAGCCCTCGACCTCATGCACCTGAAGCGCGCCCTGGAGATCGCGTCCGAGGCAGTGGAGGGAGGGGCGGACTGGATCGAGGCGGGAACGCCCCTCATCAAGTCGGAGGGAGCGGACAGTGCTGCGGGAGCTCAAGAGGGCGTTCCCGGGCCGGACCATCGTCGCCGACATGAAGACGATGGACGTGGGCGGGTTCGAGGTCGAGATCGCGGCCAAGGCCGGCGCGGACGTCATCAGCGTACTGGGCCTGGCAGATGATGGGACCATCCACGAAGCGGTGCTCTCCGCCCGCCAGTATGGTGCAAAGGTCATGGTCGACCTCATCGGCGTCGCGGACAAGGCGGGGCGGGCCAAGCAGGTCGAGGAGCTCGGAGCGTCGTACGTCTGCCTGCATGTCGGCATCGACGAACAGATGAAGGGCGAGGCCGCGCCGGTGGAGACGGTCCGCTCGGTCGCCAAGGCCGTTGCGGTCCCCATCGCGGTGGCCGGGGGGATCACCTCGGAAAGTGCTCCTCTCCTGCTCGCCGCCGGCGCGTCCATTATCATTGTAGGCGGCGGGATCATCAAGGCCAAGGACGTGGTCGGCGCGGCGAGACGCGTCAAGGAGAGCATGATCGCCGGGAGGCCCGTCGCTACCGAGCTGTCCAAGAAGTACTCGGAGAACGAGATCGTCGTCGCCCTGTCCAAGGTCTCCACCTGCAACATCGCCGACGCGATGCACAAGGCCGGGGTCATGAAGAACGTCCACCCCCACATCGCTCACGGGGTCAAGATGGTCGGCCGGGCCTTGACCGTTCAGACGTCCAAGGGCGACTGGGCCAAGCCGGTGGAAGCGATAGACCACGCCAATGAAGGCGATGTCCTGGTCATCGACGTGGGAGGGAGCGACATCGCGGTGTTCGGCGAGCTGGCGGCGTGGAGCTGCCGGATGAAGGGCGTCAGCGGCGTGGTCATCGACGGCGCGGTGAGGGATATGGATGCCATCTACGAGATGGGTTTCCCGGCATTCTCGAGGCATGTCGCCCCCAACGCCGGGGAGCCGAAAGGCTACGGAGGTATCGGCCACGAGATCGTGTGCGGCGAGCAGCTCGTTCGCACCGGGGACTGGATCGTGGGCGACGAGAGCGGAGTGGTGGTCATTCCCCAGGAACGCGCTGTGGAGATCGCCAACCGGGCGGTGGACGTGGCGGAGCGGGAGGACCGGATCCGGGAGGAGATCAAGCGCGGAGGGACCTTGTCCAAGGTGCAGGAGCTGGAGAAATGGGAGCAGATTCGCTGATCAATCTCCATACCCACACCAATTTCTCGGACGGCGATTTCACTCCGGAACAGATCGTGTCCACGGCGGAGAAGAACCATCTCACCCACATCGCCATCACCGACCACTTCCAGACCTCCAAGACCCATTCCCTGTTCGCCGGGGAGCTGGAGAACTACATCGGCATCATCAACGAGCTGGGCAAGATGTACCCCCGGGTCACCGTCCTGGCGGGGGTGGAGATCGATACCAACCCCAAGCACTGCGACCTGGACGCGCTGCCCATCGACCTGTTGAACCAGCTCGATCTGGTGCTCTTCGAGTATGTGCAGACCGAGGACGGCACCTCGCTCGACGATCTGGAGCCGATCCTGTCCAGCCTGGACGTTCCCTGCGGCCTCGCTCACAACGACATCGAGCGCAACTTCGGCCCGTGGCCGCCGGAGTCGGTGGCGGACTACATCGCCTCGTTCGGGGTGTTCGTAGAGGTCAACTCAGCATGGCCGTACAAGCGGGACGGGGTCTTGTTCTGGGAGAAGGCCGAGAAGTACTACGAGGCGTTCCGAGGAAAGGTCCTGGTGTCGGTGGGGACGGACGTCCACCACAACCTCGCCGAGGTCTATAATCTCGAAAAGGCCTATAGGTTCCTGAGAAGGACTGGACTTTTGTACGACAATCTGGTCTGCTGAAAATAGAGAATAGGAAAGGCGTTTTACCGGCGGATGCCGGAGGCCTGCTCCTCGAGGCGCCGGATGCGCTCCTCGATCGGCGGGTGGGTGGAGAACAGCGACGCCAGGCCACGGCTGGAGAAGGGGTTGACGATCCAGAGCGACGAGGACGCGGGGTTGCCCATGTTCATCGGGCGGGCCTTGTTGCCGGCCTCCAGCTTCCTCAGCGCGTTGGCCAGGTACATGGGCCTCCCGATCATGGCCGCTCCCTCGTAATCGGCCTTGTACTCCCTGCTCCGTGAGACCGCCAGCTGGATCAGCAGCGCGGCGATGGGGGCGGTGATGGCCACCACGATGGCGATAAGGAAATTGCCGTTGTCGCGGTTCCCTCCTCCGAACAGGGAGGCCCAGAAGAACGAGCGGGCGGCGAACGATATGGCGCCGGCCAGGGTGGCCGCGACGCTCATGACCAGGATGTCGCGGTCCTTGACGTGGGCCATCTCGTGGGCCAGGACACCAGTGAGCTCGTCATCGTTGAGGAGCTTGAGTATGCCCTCCGTGGCAGCCACGGTAGCGTGATTAGGATTCCGTCCGGTGGCGAAGGCATTGGGGGTCTGCGTCGGCACCAATGCCACCTGGGGCATCGGCAGTCCGGCCGTCGAGGATATCTGCCGTACGATGCGGTAGAGACGAGGTGCCTCGACCTCGCTGACCACTTTGGCCTTGTAGGACCACAGCACGATCTTCGATGAGAAGAAATACGAAATGGCGTTCATCACCGCGGCGATGATCAAGAAGAACAGGGCACCAGTCACCCAGTCGCCGAGGAAGAAGGCCCCGATGGCCCAACCTACGACCACGAAGATGGCACCCAGTATCAGGAACAACATCACTACGCGAAGGTTTGCAGCAACTGCTCCCATATTTTTTCACCTGCGGACCCAACTCATTCGTAACGCTGTATTTAGGGTTGTCGAAGAATGTCCGGGGTGAGGATAATATGGTCGCCGGGACAGCGGCTCGGTGTTATGGCCAGGAAGGTCCAATGGTGCCTGGATGAGCAGCGGGAAGAAGCATTGGAAGCGTTACTCCATCCTCATCGCCATCTCCGCCGCCCTGATCATCGGGCTGGTGCTGCAGGCACATCCCGGGGAGCTGGGCGAGCGCCTGTCCAGTGTAGACCTGGGGTTGATCGCCCTGGCGGCGGTCCTGTTCATCCTGAGCATCGGCCTACGGGCCCTTCGGTGGCAACTGCTGCTCATGGCCTCGGAGCAGGTGGTGAGGCCGCGAACGACACTTTCCTTGTACGCAGTGGCCCAGGCGCTCAACGACCTTACCCCGGTGAAGGTGGTGGGTGAGGGCGTAAGGATTGTCGGCATCAATCGCCAGGAAGGGGTGCCCATCGGCACCGGCCTCGAGACGGTGTTGGCCGAGAAGGTCATGGACCTGGTGCTGGTGACGGCCGTTCTGGTCGCCTCGATGCTACTGCTCCTGCCGGACATCCCCCTGAGTCCGTGGACCTCTCTGGCCACGGTGGTCGGGCTGGTGGCGGCGGCCAACATCGCGGTGATCATCGTCCTGCTTCACCCTGGGGTGGTGGAGAAGCTCGGCCGCCTGGCCATCTGGATCGCCCGCAGGACCAAGAGGGAATGGGTCCCTAAGCTGGAGACGGACGTCGGCCGCACGGTGGTGTCGTTCAAAAAGGCGCTTCTCTCGTCGCGTCACGTGAACCGCCGCCTGACCGCCTGGGCGGCGCTGGTGACCTTTCCGATCTGGGGGCTGGAGTTCGCTCGATTGGCCCTGATCATGGCTGCCTTGGGAGCGTTCGCTTCCCTGCCCGCCCTAGTGGTGGCGTCGACCCTGGCCATCACCTTCCAGGTCTTCCTGCCGGCCGGCAGTAGCAATGTGGTAGTGATAGCCGATGTGTTCGCGGCCATGGGCATTGCTCTGGCAACGGCGACCGCGGCGGGGCTGCTGTCGGTGGCGACCTCCATCTGGATATCGGTGCCGGTGGCCCTGGTGGCGATAGCGCTTTCTGGCAGGAGCTTGAAGAGCTATGAAGCGGAGGGCGCCGAGCTCACCGAGCCAGCGAACGGAGCATCGGGCCGGACTGAAGGTAAATGATCGAGTGGCCCTGCTGATGGGTGGTGATGAGACCATCGTCGATCATCTCCTGCATTATGCTCTCCAAGGTCGGCTCGTCCATGTCGAAGGCTTCCAGGACCTCCTGGAAGGTCCTTCCGCCGGTCGAGCTCAGGAGGATCGATATCTCCTCCTTGACCGCCTCTTGGTGCTTCCGGTCCTTTTCATCCTGCGCTTCCTTGCGCCGCAGACCGACCACGTGGTCGACCGATGCCTGCATCGAGCGCAGCGCTTCCTGGCGGAACTCGAAGGCGTCCTTCTCTAGGAGCTCCAGGATGCTCTCGTCCACCAGCCCCGCGTCCACCCAGCGGAGCGCTTCCTGTCGGGCCTCACCCTCCTGCCGTCCCCGGTCCGGCCGTTCCAGCGTCACACGGTACCTGACGCCGCTTCCCCTGAGCGCCTCATGCAGCCGGTCCAGAACGCGGTGCAGTTCTCCGTCCGAAGGCGCCTCGATGAGATAGTAGGTCCCGTGCCGGCGCAGCCCGAGGCCCTGCACCGTCCGGTCGATCCCAGAGGGCGGCGGGCCGTCGCTGGAATACTCCAGCGAGATGTAGGCCATCATGGATGTTTTCTTTCCAGCCGGACATATGTAAGCTTTCCCGAGCTGGCGTTTTAAAATAGCTTTAAGGTCATTCCAAGGACCATGGGCCCGGACCAGATGTTCATGAGAGAATGGTTCCAGCGCTACTACCGGAGCCATCCACCCAAGGCCCCGGAGAGGCTGGACCGTCGGGAGTTCGGGTTCATGTTCTTCGATCGGGACTTCGTCCAGCGGCACCTGGGGTTCAACGAGCCGGATCAGTTGCACTCCTTCCTGCAGGGACAGGTTCCCTCCCACGCCTATTATTCCTCGGCCTACTACCAGTTCCCTGCGGCGGGGACCATGGACGAGAAGAAATGGCTGGGCGCCGACCTGATCTTCGACCTGGACGCCGACCACGTCACGGGGGCAGAGGGGTTGTCGTATGCCGACATGCTCGGGCGGATCAAGGTCGATCTGATCCGCCTGATCGACGACTTTCTCCTGGGCGATCTGGGGTTCGACACCTCCCACCTGAAGATCGTGTTCTCCGGTGGTCGAGGGTATCATATCCACGTTTACGATGCCAAGTTGTCCGAGCTGCGCAGCCATGAGCGCCGAGAGATCGTCGACTACATCGCCGGCACCGACCTCAACATGGAGTGGGTGTTCCCCGAGCGGACCACCGCGGCCAAGTCCTTCAAGGGAGCGGTGCAGCAGAGCAAGGTGCGGAACGTCCCCTCGCCGTCGTCCGGCGGATGGCGGCGCCGGATGCGGACGGGCATAATCTGGCTGGTGGAGGAGATGCGCTCCCGGGACCTCGCGGACCTGCGGGACCGGCTTCCGACGCTGGCCGGCACCTCAGACGCCATCATCGAGGGCACGCTGCGGGACCTATACACCAAGAGTGGGACCAAGGAGGGCGCCGAGCTGGTGCTGGAAGGCAACTCCCTCTCCTGCTTCTCCGACCGCCGCCACGTGGAGCTGTTCCTGCGGTTGCTGGAGAACGAGGTCAAGCCCCGCTTCACCGCCGAGATCGACGAACCGGTCACCAGCGACATCAAGCGCTTGATCCGCCTGCCGCTCTCCCTCCACGGCAAGACCGGGCTGAGGGTGACGCCCGTGGAGCGGGAGGAGCTGAACTCGTTCGATCCGCTGAGGGACGCGGTACCGGACATCTACCCCGACAGCCTGGTAGAGGTGTTCGTCAAGAAGCCGACCGAGGTCGAGCTGAAGGGACGGACGTTCCTAGCGAAGGGACGGTGCGAGGTGCCGACCTACGCCGCGGTGTTCATGATCGGCCGGCGCATCGCCACCCTTGAGATGCCCGAGGATGCCTGAACACGACATCCAGAGCGATAAATCAAGAGCAAAGATATTTATCTGCCAGGAGGGATTTCCCTGGGACTTCTTATGGACCTGAACAGGGAGGCGTTGGAAGGTGGGGCCCGTCTAGCCCAGGTGCGCAGGACCAAGAAGTTACTGATGATCGTACAGGTGGTCATCGTCCTCGCCGCGGTGATGTTCCTTACGGTCATCGGCGGAGAGTATCCAGATGAAGCCGTTCTACTTCAACGTCGGCTCCATCCTCTATTTCGTCATCCTCATGGCCCTGGTCATCGGCGTGGAGAGCCTATTCTTCCGCATGCTGGAGATGAAGTACACCCGGAGCGTTAGCGCCAAGTACTACATGCTGAAGACCTCCATGCGCCAGAGCGCGATGGTCATCGTGGTGTCCGCAGCGGTCATGGTGTTGCTGCTGACCCCTTACATGGCCAATGGCATCGCCAACTCCACCAGCGAGAGCGGCACCACCACCGCCTCGGCCTCCTTCGTCAACCGGGACCCCCTTGGCCTGACCACCGTGGACAAGATCCATATTGTCAGCGGGCAGCAGGCAGAGGTCTTGATCGTCGACGAGGAGAACTACCTATTGTATGTGGGCGATATGACCGCGCTGCAACAGCACGCCGCGGTCATGGTGACCGATTCCTCTCCGGGGGTCGATGTGACCTTCCCCCAGACACCATTCGGAAAATACTACATCGTGGTCAACAGCGACCAACCCGTCGAGGTCAGCTACACCGTCCACAAGACACTGTCCCCGACCTTCGTGGCGTTCGTCACCCTGTTCGCCGCCCTGTTCATTGGCTTCTATGCCATCTGGCTGGTCACGGCCCTCCGCATGCGCAAGAGCTTCGCCAAGGGCGCCATCTATAGGTGAAGGGCGCAACAGGTATCTCTGTTCTCGATCCTCAGGCCGCGTCTGATGGCATATTCTACGGTACGAGGGGATGGATTGACCATTCCGGCCACACCAGCCTCGATGGCCCGTTCCTCCATAGTGCGGTCGCCCCGGGGGCGCATGCAACCCAGCAACACAGGCGCATTGATCCTCTCTACTGCCCTGGAGATGAAGCGCACCAGCCGTTCCGGCTGCGGGCTCGCTCCTTGCATCGGCGTTCCCTTCGACGGCACCAGGCCCAGAACGATGAGCGCCGCCATGTCGATCGAGGACAACACCTCCAGCGTATCGTCTCACCCTCCTCCGACTGCAGGCCGACGCAGACGTGGGGGACCAGCCTGCCGCTGCGGCGGAGAAGCTCCAACGGTACTCCAGTAGTCGCGGGGCGAGGCATCCAGATGCAGGACGTCGGAGATGGCCCGGGGGTCCTGGAGCACATCCACCGAGAAGGCGTCCGCTCCAGTACCGAGCAGTCCGGCGGCCGCTTCCTCGTCAAGGAGGCCGGTGTGCAGGTTGACGAGCAGCCCAGTGCTTTCCTTGACCCGCTTGACCGCTCCGAGATACGGTGACAGGGGGACCCGCCCCCGGCGGTCGCAGCCGCCGCTGAGCAGGAGGCCCGTCCCCCCCTCGATCGCCAGCGCCGCGGCGGCCTTTTCCAGCTCCTCCGGCGCCCCCAGAGGCCTCATGCCCTGGAGGTACCGGCCGCGGCAGTGGTCGCATTGCAGCTCGCATCTGCCCCCGGTCACCGAGAACGCAGGGAAACTTTTACCTGGATGATAAAAAATGATCCCGCCGGACATGCAAAGCTTAAAGGCCTTCAAGACCAAAAGGTTTATTGGATTGATTACATTCCAAGTGCCGAGGATTTATATGAAGGCTTTCCGCGCTACTGGTGAAATTAAGACCGGCAAGTTCAGCTGGCAGAAGTACAGCATAGAGGTCGCCGCTGAGAACGAGGCCGGTGTCACCGAGCAGATCTATTCCAACCTGGGTAGCCGCCACAAGCTCAACCGCACCCAGATCAAGATCGCCGAGATAAAGCACATCCAGGGTGAGGACATAACTAACCATACGGTAAAGTACCTCACCGAGGGGCATCAATGAACGAGCAGGAGCTACGCCAGGCCATGTCCGCCCTGGAGATCTTCCGGGCCCAACTAGAGAGCATTGGTGAGAACCAGCAGCTCATACAGATGTCCCTGGAGGAACTGGGGCGGGCCAGAGAGACTCTCAACCAGTATCAGAAGGCGGCCGTGGGCGACGAGCTCCTGGTCCCTATCGGAGGCAACTCCTTCGTCTTCGCCAAGGTGGAGTCCAACTCCAAGGCCATCGTGGGCATCGGTACCGGCGTGTCGGTAGAGAAGCCCGTGGAGGATGCGATCAAGACCATGGACGACCGCGCCAAGGAACTGATGGACACCATGAAGAAGCTCACCGACCGCAGAATGGCGCTCGAAGAGCAGGCCAATCAATTATCTCAGGTTGTCCAGCAAGAGGTCCAGGCGTTACAGCAGAGAGGATAGGACAGGTGGTCCGTCCTGTTCGAGTCGCTCAAGAAGAAGATCTCGCGCTGCGGGGAAAGGCGGCCGAACTACCCTCCAACGCCGAAGAGGCGGTCGGGGACAGTGGACGGAAGATCGATGAGGCCGAGGTCGATGAGCTCCTGTGGGACCTGGAGCTGGGGCTTTTAGAATCGGATGTCGCCCTCCCCGTCATCGAGGAGATAAAGAGCAACTCCGCCAGGGGTTGGTGGGTAAGAGGGTCGACCGCAAGTTCTCGTTAGAACAGGTGGTCGAGGCCGCGCTCAAGAACGCCATCGAGGCGGTCCTCAAGAAGAGCGAGTTCGACTTCGATTCGTTCGTCAAGCAGCCACGAGAAGCCAGTCGTCATCATGTTCGTGGGATCAAGGACGGGCAAGACGACGAGCCGTCGCCAAGCTCGCCAACCGACTGCAGAAGCAGGGACTGACCCGGTGCTCTCCGCCTCGGATACCTTCCCGGGCAGGGGCAATCGAGCAGCTCACTTTTCACTCCGAGACGGCTGGGAACCAAGATCGTCAAGCACCAGGTCGGGGGAGACCCGGCCGCCGTGGCGTTCGACGCGGTGGACCATGCCAAGGCCAAGCGTCGGGACCTTCGTCCTGGTCGATACTGCCGGGCGGATGCAGACCAACACCAATCTGATGGACGAGATGAGAGAAGATCAAGCGGGTGGTCAACCCCCATCTGGTCATCTTCGTCGGCGATTCGCTGGCCGGGAACGACGCCATCGAGCAGGCGGTGGCGTTCGACAAGGCGGTGGGGATCAGATGCGGTCATCCTGACCAAGATCGATACCGACGCCAAGGGGGGCGCGGCGCTGTCCATCGCCAACGCCATCGGGAAGCCGATCGCGTTCCTGTGGACCGGCCAGGAGTACGAGGACATCATCAAGTTCGATAGCAAGTGGATGCTGGATCGGCTGTTCTCGGACTGACACTTCGGTGACCTGACCGTAAGGTCCACATCAATTACCCCGCTCCATCTTTCGAGGTTTGCCCGTATGCTTCTATGTAGTTCTGCCCAGCGCCGTCCGCGTGGACGGGAGCATGGGCCGGCCGGAGCATGGGCTATGGGACCGGTGGTAATCCCGACCTGGAACGAGCCGCCGCCTGGCCTGTAGGCTCAGCGACCATGCTCCAGACCGGGCAGGAGGAGTGGGAGGTGATGGCACCGTCGCACGTCGCTTACCTGAAAATAGAGGGAGCAGAGACATGCTGGTGAGCAGCCGGGGCAGCGTCAACCTGCTCATGTACCAGGCCAATGACCTTACCGTTGACGAGAGCCGCTGGACCTTCGGCCGATATCCTCCCGAAAGCTCAGGGGGGGGCGCCGTCTGGCTGCACTACCGCATCCTGGCCGCTGAACGTCCTTGAACGCTCCCGGGAAGCAGAGATGGGACAGCAGGACGGCGAAGACCTTAGCATCATTGACGAGGTTGTCGAGCCCTAGTGC
>CAVSJV010000004.1:0-286620 GCA_963728405.1 Methanomassiliicoccaceae archaeon
CGTCGCCCGCACCACTAACCATTTCCAGGCAACCATTCTCTTTTTTTAAATCAAGAGAGGATTGGATACAGGCTGGGTCAGTCCTTATTGATGATTTTTTTATGACCGACCTTAACTTTCCAATAGATGGCGCCTTTGCCTTTGTCATGATCAAATAATCGTTCTACGAGCTCTGCCCCCTCGCAGCTTATGGTCAATCTTTTCCCAATAACCTCGACAATACTCTGTGATGCTAGGCCATTTATACAGGCTCCCAAATAATTTAACGGATAACCCACCTTGCCTTCTAGGAGCCTATAGTAAAAGTCAGTGGCATTCCTTGGTGGGATGATCCGTTTGCTGTTAGAACCACCTAGTATCCATATATAGACCGGATACCTTGGTTTTGCCTTCCTTCTTTTTATGTTCCGCTTTAATGAGGATTGTACAAGCCTAATTATCGGCTTACACAGTGTCCCCTCTTCATCCTCAAAGGGGGGAATAAATTGCAGCTCTAGATCTTCTGTAATAGTAGTGAATTGTTCCTTATCAATAGCCCTAAAGGCATGGGCGTTACGAGGCGGGGCGGCGTCTTCCCCATTGTGTAATTTCGAACCGAGCGGCAAATAATCTATGACTATCGCATGCCTTGCAACGTCTTCAACGAGAGAAGCAATGATCTTTTTTAGATTTTTTGAACGGTATATCGGGTTAATTCCTTGTTCGGCATCAGATGGATTGTCAGCGGTTAGTCCTAGCAAAATTAATTCCAGGCAGTTGACACTCACTTCCAATTCGCAATAATATTTAATATCACCTTTCTCGAATAATATGACCTCGTCCCTTACCTTGGACCGAATCACGAACTTGTCGATATGGTCAACTAACCACTGTTGTTTTTTTGATATGGGCTCTTTGTTTTCCCCATCGTTTCCCTCACCCACCGAAGTGCTATGAATCAATGATAACCCTGACTTGTCTGCTAGGCCGTATTCATTAAAGTTTTAGAGAATATATAGCCTTGGTAGAGACGATGGCTCCTTTAAACACGATAGGTCTGGATCGTTCTCTGCGAGGGAGTTGTGATTTCCTGTTCTTGTACCACCCATAGCAAGGATATCGTTTCAATAGCTGTCCACACGTCCCTCGTGAGATGAGGGAGATATGACTAGTAGCACCTTCGATGATAGTCTTTGGGAATAAGAAAACGGAAAATGGATTTCTAGTAAGCTGCCCATATCGCGGAAGGCCGTTATTGGCTAAGACTACAGGTATGCTGGATATAGGTTTAGGCGGCTCTGGACAAAATTCGTCATCGGTGATCTTAAATTTCTTCCCTCATCCAGTATTTGATGAGCCACGGCCGTGTTGTGATCTTTTTCCCTGCCAGCTTTGATTCGAACCATAGAAATTCAATACTTTTTTGATCACATAAATGAACTCAGAGTGAGCGCTAGTTGCTGATCAAAGTCGTTTTTACCGTTGAAATTCTTGATGACGACCCTACCAGTGTCTGATCTTCGAGACCAATGATCGAGGGTGGGGCACTTCGAGGGACATTTACGAGATGGGGCGTGTTTCCCAAGCTATCCGATTCGTCTTACCGTCTTTCAAAGGGGAGCAAGACAAGCATTACACCAAACTTTTCTTCTAGTGGAGATGGAAATAGTTAGGCAAGGAGTGTTCAGGTGGCTCCACAGCAGGTAGGTTCGGTTGATCTCGACGAGAAGAATCGCCATAAGATTGGGACGTCCACGAAATCGCCGTGGCCTTACGAGGGCTTTCGCCCCATCGCAGATTATGGCATCATAGGGAACTGTCATACTGCGGCCCTGGTCAGCAGCGAGGGTTCAATAGACTGGCTATGTCTACCAAGATTTGATTCACCTTCTCTCTTCGCCCGAATCCTAGATCCGGAGCGAGGTGGTTTCTGGAGCATACGGCCGGCCAGCAAATTCACGAGCGATCATAAATATGTCAATGAGACCAATGTCCTCCAGACAGATTTCCACAGTCAACGAGGAAAGCTTGTTCTGTACGACTTCATGGACATCGGCAGTGATCGGCGATCTATAAGCGGGCCCGCCCCTGGAAGGCTCGTTCGCATCGTTGAATGCATGGAGGGCGCTCTTGACGTCACCTGCCAATGCGCACCTCGCCCCAATTATGCCAAAAACATGCCCGATCTCGTTCCCAATAACAAAGATGTGATCATTGACCAGTTCGTATTGACCGGCCCCCGTGATTGGGATATAGATGGGAAAAAAGGATTCCTGTCATCCACCATCACATTGCATGCCGGTGAAAAGGCCTCATTCACTCTGGCAACCCGAGAAGATGTAGCACATTCTCGGTTCTCGCCCCTCCAGGCCCAAGCAACGACAATGGATTTCTGGCGCAATGTGTCGGCCAGATGCACCTATCAAGGGCCATACCGGGACGAGGTCATTCGTAGTGCTCTCACATTAAAACTGATGACCTATCCCCCAACTGGGGCGATCGTAGCAGCACCGACAACCTCGCTTCCAGAAACTCTCGGCGGTGAGAGGAATTGGGACTATCGCTTCACCTGGATACGGGACGCGTCCTTTACCTTGTACGCCCTTCTCCTATCTGGTTACTTGGACGATTATCACCCTTTCTTTCACTGGATCATCAACAACGTCAAGCAGTTAGGGACGGGCATACGGATCCTCTATCCGATTACACCGGACGGAGAGACGGCCGAGCAGACCTTGGACCACCTCCGTGGCTATTGTGATTCACGACCGGTGCGCATCGGCAACATGGCAGATGGCCAGGTTCAGTTCGACATCTACGGTGAGGTCATCGGGGCCATACATTTCGCTTGGCGGGTCGGTAAATATGATCCTACCGAGATCTGGCCGCAGGTTCAGGGCATGCTGGACTGGGTCGCCGACCATTGGCACGAACCGGATAACGGCATATGGGAAGTGCGAGGTGGTCTGCGTAATTTTGTCTACAGCAAGGCCATGTTATGGTTCGCACTCAGCTTAGGGATCGAGATGGCCGAATTTCTTGACCTACCCGGCGATATTGAGCGATGGCGCCATGAGGTTGGAACGATCAAGGAGGAGATCATGGACAAAGGGTGGAGCGATGAACTAGGCGCGTTCAAGCAATCCTATGAGGATGAGGTCATCGACGCGTCCAATCTACTCCTACCCATGATTGGTTTCATTGATGGCAAGGACCCTAAGATGGTGTCGACGATCGATGCGACCATGAGGGAGCTGGTCGTCGACGGCCTGTGCTATCGATACACTAGCGCACCGGAAGGAGTGGCCGGGAAGGAGGGCCATTTCGTCCTTTGTACATTCTGGCTGGCCGATGCCTTGATCCAAGCCGGGAGGTTCGACGAAGCGAAGAGGATGTGTGATGGCATTTTGACCAAGGCCAGTCCACTCGGACTATTTGCTGAGGAATTGGACCCCTCAACCGGGATGCATCTTGGCAATTTTCCTCAAGCGTTTTCACACATCGGCCTGATCAATGTCGCGGTCTCCTTTGCACTTCAAGGATACATGGGCAAGGTCCTGCCCAATGACGCCATGGCCGCCGAGGCCGCAGGGCATGGTGGTGGGGGCTAGTATAATGAGCCACCTTAGGGCCGCCACCGATGTACCTCTGGGTGAAAGGAACAGGCGTGGCTTTGCTGAGGCCAGAGGGCCGTGTGGGCTCATAACGCCTCTTGCATTTTCGCCATCCACTCATGACAAATTTGTGAAGCTCAGCGGGCCGGATGCACGACTTCCTCCCGACTCCCATTATTGCCGGTCGGAGCGGGGCGAGCCGTGCGTTCTAGTCTAGGACAATATTTGAACGGCAGGAAGGCAAAATGGTTCGGCACCATTCAAATACTGCAGCATATAATTGAATACCCAGCCAGTGTGCTAGCCTGATGGCCAGGCGATCGGTGTGATGGGCGGGAGAGGATGACTATAAACGAACACACAGATCTGTTGGAGAGGTGCTTGATCACGATCGCGCACATCGTCGTGACCCTTCATAAAAGAGACCTGTTTGTTACAAGGGCCCACTGGCCATGGCCGGATGTTCATCATCTCTTGAGACCGACCAAGGGCCGAGGGAACACGGCACAGCACAAAGCCGTGACGGATCCCCGGTGGTGAGGTGACATGAAGGCCCTCGTTGCTCACCCTCCGAAAAAAGACTCTGTCGAACTTGTGGACGTGCCCGCCCCGAAGCCGGGGCCAGGACAAGTCTTGTTGTCGATCCGTTTGATAGGGATTGACGGCACCGATGAGGACATCAGCAAGGGCACCTATGGTTCCAAACCTCTCGGAGAAGATTATCTCATCATCGGTCACGAGGCGCTGGGTAAGGTCGTCGAACTAGGCGAAGGCGTAACATCTGTCTCCATCGGTGACGTGGTGGTACCGACCGTCCGGCGCCCCTGCCCTGAGAACTGTTCGAACTGCCGGAAAGGCGAAACGGACCGTTGCAACACCGGCGACTATCGTGAGCATGGCATATCATGGCTCCATGGCTTCGCCGCCGAGTATGCGGTCACCGACGCGGACCATCTGGTCAGGATCCCTAAGGAGATCGAAGATGTGGCAGTGCTATTGGAACCACTGTCCGTAGCAGAGAACGCGATCACGGAAATATTTCGTATACAACAGCGCATGAAATGGGGGCCTTCAAAGGCCTTGGTCATGGGGGCAGGCCCTCTCGGACTGCTCGCTAGCATGGTCTTACGCCTGAGAGGAATGGAAGTGCATACGGCGGCGACACGCCGAGAGGATAGCCTGAAGGCGGACATCGTGCGGCAGATGGGCGGAAGGTACATCAACGTCAGGGAAACGCCCCTCCCTACCAGTAAGGAAAAATACGACATAATAATGGAGGCGACCGGAAGCGTAGATGCTGCGATCAGCGCTCTGCCGCTCGTCGGAAGGAACGGGATAACATGTATCCTGGGCATCTACGGTGAAAAGAGCGTGTGTGATAAGTTCGGAAGTATACTCACCGGAATGGTCCTCGAGAATCACCTGATCTTCGGTTCTGCAAGCTCGAGACCAGAGGACTTCGAGCAGGGGATCGTCGATATGAAGCGACTTATCGATCGATCAGGCGGGATGCTGTCCCGCCTGATTACTAGTCAAATTGAACCGGAGGAGTATGGTAAGGCGTTCGAACCGGATAGCGAGGCTATCAAAACCGTGATACGTTTTACACCATGAGATCTTCTGCGATATTCGCTCCTTGAGATCATGCGGATACCAAGAGATTTCGAGGTTCATTCGTGTACTGAGCATTTTATGGGACCAATGCCGCGAAATTAATATTAGGCTCGGTTTCCGAGCATATTTCGGTCGGCTGTATGAAAGAGTATGATTGCATAATCCTAGGCACAGGTTCTGCGATGGAGATCGCCTCGGCCGTCCTGTCGAGAGACGATAAAGCAAAGATTGCCGTGATAGATAAGGACCAGGCAGGGGGGATCTGTTTGACCAGAGGCTGCATCCCCTCGAAACTTCTCATCTATCCGGCTGAGATGGTCAGGACAGTTCAACGGGCGGGAGAGCTCGGTATCCAAACCCAGATTGTGAATGTTGATTTTACTGCCATCATGCAGCGTATGCGTATGTATGTCAACCGGGACAGTGAAATGGTTAAAGAGGGGCTTATGGGCAGCACTAATATCGACTACTATCACGATGTGGCCGAGTTCATCGCACCCTATACGCTGAAAGTCGCCGGTGTAACGATCACATCGAGGACGATCATATTGGGCATCGGCTCGAGACCCTCGATCCCTCCCATCGAAGGCCTCAGTACGGTCCCGTACTACACGAGCGATACGATCCTCGCCCTTGATCGGTTACCGGAGAGCGTTGCGATCATTGGTGCAGGCTTCATCGCCGCTGAGTACGGGCATTTTCTTTCAGCCATGGGTTCTCGCGTAACCATCATTGGTCGCAATCCTCAGTTTCTTCCTGGAGAGGAGCCGGAGATCTCGCGGCTCGCCACTAAAATCCTGGGTGAACACACCACCATCCTCACTAACCACGAGGCCACCAGGTTTGAGAAGGGGCCTGGTCAAAAGATCAGCATAGTCGCAACCGACCGAGGCACCGATGGAGAGGTAACGGTCCTCGCAGATATCGTGATGATCGCTACAGGAAGGCAGTCGAATGCCGATATCCTCCACCCCGAGCGAAGCAGCATTGCCACCAGCTCTAAAGGATGGATCGTTGTTGATGAATACCTCAAGACCAGCCAGCCGGGCATCTGGGCACTGGGAGATGCGGATGGAAAATATCTCTTCAAACACAAGGCCAACTACGAAGCGTCGATAGTCTTCAGGAATGCTGTCCTGGGTAAGGCCCAGTCGGTCAATTACACCGCAGTGCCTCATGCAGTTTTTTCTGACCCAGAGATCGCCAGTGTCGGCCTGTTGGAAGAGGAGGCGCAACAAAAGTTCGGCAGCGATAAGATACTGATCGGTTACTTCAGGTACGAAGATACTGCCAAAGGCCTGGCGATGGGAGTAAGGGGCTATTTCGTGAAAGTGATCATTGAAAAGGAGACCATGAGGCTGCTCGGTGCGCACATCGTTGGGCCACAGTCTTCGATTCTGATCCAAGAGTGCGTGAACCTGCTCTCGACCGATGCGCCAACGATTTTCGAGATCACTCGCGCGATGCACATCCATCCGGCGTTGCCAGAGGTCGTTCAAAAGGCGTTCAACAACCTCATGTCCCCCGAGGAGTACCATCGAATTGTGGATGAGATGTGAGGGCAAGAGCGCAGGCATCCAACGAACCACCATGCTCCCGTTGGAATCAGGAGCCTCAAGCAGCAAAATCCCATGTCTTGCCATGGAGATGAGCGATGAGGAGCAAGAAGGCATGACTCTGTTTAGTAGATGTCGCCTCTTCGTATGGGCTCCTGGACCCATACCTGCCCCGAGAACTGATGCGGACCAATGGGTTCAAGGATGGCAGGAACGAGAACCGATGGTGTCGAACCAGAACGAATAAATATGTTCTCCTTGAAAACAATAGATATAGGTAATATCATGGAAGAGAAGAACAAGATCATGATGAAGTGCCCGATGTGCGGTATGGAGTTCTCCGGAGACACCGAAGAGGAGGTAAAGGAAAAAATGAAAATGCACTCCATGGAAGCGCATAAGAAGTGAGGGCCCTATAGACGAAAACTAACATTATAATCTCTTACGTTAAGGTCGATTGGCCGAGCATCGTATGGATGTGGGTGGATATCCATAAGGATGTGTCTTAGAGGATAACTTAGAGGATGGGTGAAGAATAGGCGGCATCCTACGCTTCATGATCAAGCACGAGGAGTTTATCCGGAAGACCGTGCCCGGCCCCCTCCAGGTCGGCGACGCAGAGGGGCCCCCTCAAGAAGGGCATAATCTGATCAGGCAGGCATATAATGGGCCAAACCAGAGATGATCGATAAGAAGAGCAAGCTCATTTTATTGGGCCGTGCTTTAGCTCATAGGCCAGATTTAGACAGCTGTGTACCATGTTCTCAAGGTCCTCCATAGTGTACTTGTTGTCCATGATCTGGCCCCAATCCTTGGTGGTATCCTCGTCGTACTCCCCGACCCAGGAACATATCGCCACGTCCGGGGTCTGGAATCCCAGCCAGGAAAAAAAGTTCATGAGATTTCCGGCCACATGCTGGAGCCCATCGACGTGACCAATAATGATCAGACCCGCCACCTTGCCCTTGATCATTTGGTTATTGAACCAGGTGTTCTGGTTCTCAATGCAATTCATTCGCTCCACAAACTTCTGCACCAGCGCCCCGTGATTATTCCAGCGTATCGGTGTGGCGAGGATGAGCACGTCGGTAGCCAGAACGGCATCATAGATCGTCTGCATCTGGTCGTCTAGGTACTTCATGCTGCTCTGGCAGGGATAGGTGCAGAGCGCGGGGTTCTCCGAATAATTGCCCTCGCAGTCATAGATCTTCAGGTCCTTGATGCGAATGAAGGTGGTCTCGCTTCCCAGCTCCTTGGCGTGAACTAACGCATCGAGAAGCAGCTTCTCCGATTTGCTCATGCCCGGTTGCTGTCTCGAGGAGCCGGAGATTCCCAGGACCTTGGTGCCTCTCGTCCTGTCCAGCTCAGGTGGATCTATCTTATGAAGCCCGATCTTGCGGCCGACGATTGGGGCGGGCATATGTTCATCTATGAACCCCTTGACTATTAATTTTTAGGAATTAGGTAGGTGTGACAATGGACAAATGGGAAGAAATTGGGCAGAAGATGATGGCGATGAGCCCGGAGGAGAGAAAGAAGAGGATGGATGAGCTGAGGGACATGTGCATATGCGGTGGCTGCCCCACCTACGCCGACTGCAATAAACAGAAGATGCAGTTCCTCTTCTGCTCCGAAGGCAAGTCCGATTGCAGGATGACCCAGAAGGGCTGTCTCTGCCCAACCTGCCCGGTGACTCCAATAAGGGGCCTTACCAAGTCATACTATTGTATCAGGGGGAACGAAAAGACCCAAAGAGGGAAGTAAATATCCATAATGAGATATTCAATTTCGGGACATTCTTCAGGAGCCCATCGACCGAGCCGTTCGGCAATTTGGCGAAAGCCTCATCGGTTGGGGCAAATACCGTGAACGGCCCCGGGCCTTTCAAAGTGTCAACCGGACCTTTCGCCATAACCGCTGCATGAGAGGCTTGACCAAGGAAGGCTACTCGATATTTGAGATCCGCAGGTGATGGGCTGCACACTTGACGTGGCAGTAAGGAACTACTCCAAGTTGAGAGAGGACCAGTTAGTTAGATGGCCGACAGCGCTTCAGTGGTTCCAGGGGATCCATAACAACACCAGGCTGGTGCCACTGATGACGCCCATAAGTGCTGCCAGACGGGTGGCATCATACCTGAATGGACCGCCGTATGATTTCACCCCATGGTCCAATGCCCAAAAGGTGGTCAGCCCCAAAAGGAGAAGGTTCAGGGAGAAACCGATCAAACTTGGATCGTTTGCCGGCTGAAGGAGCAATCTAGACAGGATCGGAAGGGCGAGAAAGAAGGCCGCGACAAGAAAATACCAACCGATACTGGGCAGATCTTCAACCACGTCCACCCTCATGAATCTCTCATTAGATCCCCCAGTATAACAAGTAACTCCCAGGTCAAAATTGGAAACCGTCAACGCTCATTTAAAAACGTAAGAAGGCTAGCCAGGTAACACAATGGCAAGACGAAATAGTTAGAGCATATAAATCGAGCAGATCGTGCTTCTTCAACCCATACGCTTACAGAAGCACGACCCAACGATGGAACTACACCCAAGGGGTATGGAGAATGACCGACTACGGGAACCTGACCAAGCTCAACACCACCCGCCCAGGGGCCTCGAATACGTCGTCCCGATACGGCTTGGGGGTGGGTTCCTCCTGATCAATCACCTACGGGGCCAGAAGACCGAATCCGGTTCTGCACGCTACCCTTTGCTTAGGGGTGCAGGAGAGGAACCTTAAGACAGCACGGGCGTGCCGGTCAACGAAATATGATACGAGAACGACCGGCCAGTGTACTGCAAGGTGTGCGAGTGGTGCGGCCCCCTGAAGGAGACCGTCCGCCTCGAGGGGGGGGGTCATCCCGTTCCGCTGCCCGACGCTGAAGCGGGGACATTGGAGCCTCCTGGAGACGAATACCATCTCACGGATCATGTCCAGCGGATGGGCGCATGGGACCGGATCTGGACATTTTTGCATCATTCCGATGCACGACCATCCCTACTCTAGGTCTAATTGAAGAAAGATTACGCCCAGAACTGGATAAACGGTGCAAATAAAAAAAAGATTAGCTTTCCTGGGTCCGTTCCTTCCAGCTGTCGTGTATTCCCCCGCGCCGGATGCAATCCTCGCATTCCTTGGCGTCCTCCCACTCGGTCTTCCCGTGCTCGTAGAAGTGCTGGCAGTTGGGACATATGCGTTCCACGACCTTTCTCTCCTCATTCTGCTCGTTCATAGCGTCACCTAATCCCCTTCGTTCCTTTTATCTCTTAAGGTCCAGAACATTGCCGACCATAGAACGCCAAGGTCTAGATGCGTCAATAAAATGAACGGGCGGACCACAAAGGTCCGCCCGTTTTAATAAAAATGGAAAGTGGGATCAGCCCTTGTTCTTTATCAGCATGACCTCGATGATGTTTACCGCCTTGTCCTCGGCAATGCCGAGGCCCTGCTGGATCTTGGTGAGTATTTCCTTCTCCTGGTTCGCGATCTCGCCATCGGCCAGCGCGAGGTCGGCGGCCACGGCGAACGCGGTCTCCCTCATGTCCTGAGGCAGTGACTCCTTTGCCATGGCGACCAATGCATCGATCCCCTGCTTCTTGATGATGCCAATAAGCTTGTTCAACAATGCTCCCATCTGGTTTCCATTATAGCCAGCATAGAGCTTCATGCGAACCAGACCGACGACCAGGCCTTGTGCCTCCTCCTCGGTGATAATCCCATCTGCGGCTATGGTGGCGAGCGAGATAGCGGCGAAGGATTCTTCCTTGGTCAATTTGGCGGGCTCTGCGTCCTTAACTCCCTTTACTCTGTCAAATAATCCCATATTCTACCCTCCTTTGAAAATTGTTTGATTTATTCAGTTGTAACCAGCTCTCCGAATGCAGCTGCGTGAAACGGACGAGCAGACGCGATGAGCCACTCCCCTCGATAAAGTTTTCGATAATACTATGATCTCACTAGAAAAATGGACCACCCGATCCATGCAACAATATGTCCGACCCATTATCCCTCTGAGCGAGACCACAAAAGGGGTGAGCAATAACTGGAATGGAGGATCGATCATTTCCCTCGGGCCTTGGGGGCCTGAAGAGCTTACTTTCGAGAGGTCATCTCCTTTCTATTGGGTCTCACCAATCATTACGTTCAGATCCATTATAGGAAAAGCCTCAATTCCCTTGATCCAAGGGGTGATGGGAACATATGGTGTTCGTTGAGGACGTGAATAAAAAACGCAAATTGTATTAATCCCTCGGTCGAGAGCCTACACCCCTTAGAATGACGGTTAGTATGAGCGATCGGCCGGCCATATGCTCGTATGATGAACGGGGGGGCTGCAGCCCATTGATCTGAAAGAGAATCTCCTCGCGACGATATGCATCATAGCGTTGCTCATAACCATATTTGCTACGGCAGGACCAACGAAGACAGCAGCTGGTGGGAACCTGGAAGTTTCAGGTACCCACATAACGATGAACGGGATCGAGGCCAATAGCACGCTGAATGGAGTGGTTGACACCACCGCGCTCCAGTATTCCTTGATCTCTTGGGTAGAGGGTGAGATGGCGTTTGCGGGGAAGAACCAAAACTTTCCGAACCCCAGAAGCAAGATCCCGACCACCTCTCTCGACGATTTTTGGGATATATATTTCGCCTATTGCCAGCATTTCGACCTAAAACTGGTCAGATTAGGCGCTTCTGACAACTGGGGTAGCGAGGTCCTTTACACTAGCTGGATGGATCACCGTCAAAATTTTTACCATGTGCTGGATACGATGGCCGAGAAGGCCGCTGAGCATGGAGCGTACATCGTCCTTGTCCTCGCCGGGACGCAGGACTATCCAGCCTATGACTTCAGAGGCCCAGGGGACCCGTTCGACACCCAGAGCACGGCCTATTCGAACTACCTGACCTATGCCAGGGATGTTATGACCCATCTCGCCCCGCAACAAGGAATAGGGATCTATGATCTGTGGAATGAACCGGATGCGGACAAGGTCGACCAGAAGTACTGGAAGGGAGAAAAAGCAGCTTTCAGCGCCTGGTCCACGCAGGTCGCTCAGGATACTTCAGATTGCGCCTTTCATCCCAGGACGATGGGGGTCGCCGGATTCGGGCTGCTCTTCGATTGGGGACAGGAGGACTTCGACCTGGCCACTGGCAAGGTCCCGTTCGAGATCGCTCAACGCCACTATTACGCTTCGGCCTACGACCCCCGCTCGGCCAAGGAACCAGAAGCATGGGCCAGGAACGACGGCAAGCCCCTCCTGTGGGGGGAGGTCGGCAACAATGGCCAGTTGATCCAGACCAGATGGCCATTGATGGAGGAGGCGATAAGCACGAACGGGGGGGAGGCCATATGCTCGATCTCGATGATCGGTACCGAGGGATTCCCATACTATCCCTCTGGGGTCAGCTGGATACTGTATTCTATTGCCCTACCGGTTTCTGACGAACTGACCCCGAGCGTCTACCCGGTCATTCATCCACTTGACGAATCCATCTCGACCGTCTTGGGCGGCAGCTGGGCCATCTTGATGTTCTTTGCCGCGACGTGGCTCGCGGGATATTTGGTAGTGTACCGAGGCCGCGCCCTCGTCCTCATACCCTTGAATCGTAGCAATGTTCAGCCTGACGGCCCTGGTCTTCATATCCCGGGTCTGATCTGACACTGGGGGCGACCCGCCCTGCTCCACTCCTGAACGAACAGCTGGCCGCTTAACAGGCAAGGTTTGGCAATGGCCTCGATCAGCCCATTGATGATGCTCATGGGCCAATTTGCTTCCCGGGGCGCCTAGGCATCCCATAGATCCCATAAGAAGGCTCATTGAGCTATGCCAAGACGCCGCATCAATCAGATTTATGCATCCGCATTACATCCTGGTCCTGTGAACGAACCGTCGAGCTGGTTTAGAGTGGAATCAAGCCGGGCAGCCACTGAGCTGGAGGCGGCCACCGCAGGCCTCTTCACCAAGGGAAAGGTCAAGGTCTACCGATGCACCCTATTGAACCAGGAATGTCATTATGTCCATAACACTGGAGCTGGGGACTGCCGGAGGTGCAATTTTGCCCTTGCCTTCCTGATGGCCAACCCATCGTACATCAAAGAGAGCATCGCGGACCATAAGTGAATGTAATTCGGATTTGATCGCGGTTCAGCAGACCTCTTCCTTGATGCCATACCCATCCTCGATGCAGACCAGTGCCAGGTCCCGCCCGAAGGCGTGGATGGGGGAGGTCGATACGAGGATGCTAACCTCCTCCCGGACCCCATTGATCTCGGATACAATGATGGCCTCGACCCGCTTGCACCGCTCTTTGAGAGCGATGGTCCTCTGGACCGACCCCCAAATGTTGCACTGAGCGCAGCTCGAGCTGAAGCCACAGCCCTTCTCGTTCTCCGTGGAATGTACGCATTTAAATGCCATACCGCACGGCATACCGACAAGGTTAGGCAGCGGCATATGGGCGAACTCGCTTACCAAATTATTCGGAGCATATATCCTACGGTCGATGTCCATGACCATCATCAGGATCGGAGAACTTTGGAATATTTCCAAGACCAGTGTCTCGGCACCCCTTCGCTTGACGACCTGAATGATGGCGTTCCGCAGCTCCGCGAACTGAGACTCCATGTCCATGCCCTTTCGGATGTAGAAATCCGCCCCGTCGTTAAGTGCGGCGATAGCGATCTCCTCGCGTCCGCGGCCGGTGAACAGCAGGAAAGGGATGTTGTTACCTGATCCCCTTAAGGTCTTCAACAGCTCGATCCCATCCATCGCGGGCATCTGGTAATCGGATACGATGGCGTCGAATTTTTGCTCAGATATCAGGTCGAGCGCATTCTTTGCCGAACTGACCGCGGTGACCTTGATCTCCTTATTTTCCTCTAAGGCAATTCGGGTCAGCTCAAGCTGATCGGGCTCGTCGTCGACAAGAAGCACGACTTATCGGGAGCCGAACATCGACCAGATATCGAAAGGTGCGCGTATAATTCCTTTCGATCGAGGAGACATTTACGAGAATCATTAGGTCGCTGACCGGCCATCGGAGCTTGACAAGTATTATGGGGTCGACTGACATTTCAACGCAGGGATATTCATGATCATCGTAGGCGTAGGCTGCGGGCCTGAACTGATCACCGTGCAGGCGGCGAACATTATCTACAATGCCAAGAGGGTGGCGGGCTCGTCGCAGGCCCTCTCCCTGGCCGAGGAATACATCCAGGAGGGCTGCAAGGTGTTCGTGCTCCAGGACTACTTCAAGCTGGAGGAGTTCCCTCAGGACACGGTCATCCTATCGACCGGCGACCCCACCTTAGTAGGGCTGAAGGTCAAGGGCGCTGAGCTGGTGCCAGGCATCTCGTCGCTGCAAGTGGCCTTCGCCCGGCTTAACCTGCCGCTCGAGTCGGTAAGCGTGGTATGCGCCCAGGGCAAGCATTTCACCACCAAGGCGGTGGACGAGGTCGCCCGCGAGTTGAAGAGAGGGAAGAACGTCTTCGTCCTCGCCGACCCCAAGCTCAGCGTGTCCCAGCTGGCGGAGGATCTTGGTAAAAAAGGAATCGATTGTCAGCTCGCCGTCCTGGAGAACCTCGGTTACGACAATGAGGTGGTGGCCGTTGGCACGATCAAGGAACCTCCCATCCCGGAGTCCTCGCTGTTCTGCCTGGTGCTCGGCAAATGGTAACTATTCTTTCGCTAGCGCCTTCTTGTGCCTCATCCTCAGTCCCAGAGGAAGGAGGTCGAAGAACGCCCCGAACCGGTCATACGATTCGAAGTTGGCGATCTCAGTGCCGCTATCGACCTTGGTGACCAGCACCTTGTCCGATAGGCGTTTCTTTACCAGCCAGGCCTGACCGCCCAGGATGAATATGTTGTCGACCGGTAAGGTGATATTGCCGATCGGAACATCGGTCTCCATCTCCACGACACGGATGCTTTCCGAGCCCGGGATGTTCGAGTACAGCTTCGGGCCGAGCTCCCGGGCCTTGTCCGTCGCCTTCCACAGGCCATCTTCGGTCCGGTCGAGCCATCCGCTCTTCTTCAGGTGCTCGAGGGCTTCGGCCACCTCGGCGGGATCGATCATGCCCTTGAACAATGCGGTAAGATGATCTCCTCCCTTGCCATCGGAATTGGCCAGGACCGATAGGACTTGCTGGACCATCACCGATGGATCGAAAGCGTGCTCCTCGCTGGAGTACTTCGATCGGACGATGGCCTCGAATATCTTCTCGTAGTATGAGACCTCCCCAGAGGTACGGGCCACCGCCACCGTGCTGATCCTTTCCTGACGCCGGTTGCCGCGGCCGATGCGCTGGGCGATGGAGGCGATGGACCTCGGGCGGTTCGCCAGGATGACCATATCGATGTCCCCGATGTCCACGCCCACCTCCAGAGTGGAGGTGCAGGCGCAGATGGCCCGCTTTTCGATGCGCAGGGCCCGCTCGGCCTCCTGACGTTTCGACGCCTGCAATTTACCATGATGCACATGCACGATGTGGGGCGGGAAGTAACGGCGCAGGTCACCGTTGACCAGGGTCTCCGCCTCCTCGGGAGTGTTGACGAAGACCAGCGCTTTCTTCAGGTCCTTCTCCTTGAACGCCCTGATGGCCTGGTCCAGGTAGGGAACGATGCGATAATCGATCCCTCTTCCCCCCGGAGAGCGGACGATGCGGGCGTTGGGCATGTAGCGGTTCGCCAGAGCGTCCGGATCGCTGACCGTGGCCGAGGCGGCGTAGAACGATATGGGTCCAGGGGCCGATCCCATGATGCGTCGGAGGGTCACTCGGAGCTGGTCACCCCGGTAGGTCCCGTCGATCATATGCAGTTCGTCCAGAACGATGGCCCGCACCTCCCCGAGCAGGTCCGGCATGAGCGAGACGAAGGAATCGAGGCTCTCCGGGGTGGTGACCAGCACGTCCTGGGGGTTCGACCGGTCCAGCTCCTTGGCGTCCCCGCTCCTCAGTGCCACCCGGAACCCCAGGGGGGTCAGCAGTTCTTCCAACCTTGCCCTGATGTCTGCGGCCAGCGCCTTTGTCGGCGACACGTAGATGACCGATAAACCCCTCCATCCCTCGGCGGCCAGACGCTGCATGAGCGGGGCGAAGATCGCTTCGGTCTTACCCCCAGCGGTGGACGAGATTATCAAGGCGTTGCGACCTTCCAGAATTACCGGGACCGCTCGTCTCTGGATGCCCCGAAGGTGTTCGAACCGGCCGAAGAACGGTTCCCAGACCAAGGGCAGCGAGGCTTTGATCCTCTCATCCTCCTCCGGATCAGGCCGGTCCTCATCCATTGCCTCGATGGAACGAGACACCGGACCGGGCGGGGAGCCATGCACGGCGTCGTTCGCCGGGGCGCGCTCTTTGACATTCTCGAACGGCAGCTTCAGCTTGGAGCGGGCGGCCAACCCCTCATGCTGGACGGCCATCTCGGTCTGCCCCCTACGCTTGTATATCCTGCTCAGCTGGATGTGCGACTCGTAATGGGCCGGGAAGGCCTGCAGAGCGTTCTCGTACTTGCGCACCGCCTCGTCCGTCTTACCTACGACCTCAGAATGAAAGCCCATGCGGAATAGGGCGTCCGCCTTGTTCCTCTGGTAAGTGTCCCGGTCGTAGCTCATGTCGGCCTATGGCGCACCGTATCTGGATATTTAAAAGAAAGGGGGAGCTGTCCGAATTGCTCCAATGATTCAACTGTCCAGCTGGTCACAGAGCAAGCTTTGAGCCCGAAAGTACATCCCCCCTTGTGTTCCGCCTCCCAATGAGGTACGCCTTGATCGTCACCGCCTTCGGCCTGTTCGTGGTCGCTTCGTTCCTTCTGATCATGCTCGACCTGATCAACCATCTGCTGCGGGGAGATGCCTTTCCCATCATCCCGTGGACGATAGGCAACCTGGCCCTTTTGATCATCACCATGATAGTGGTGGCGCTGATCATCTCGGCCATCGCCTGGGGCTATTGGCTGGGGGACATTGGCAACGGGAGCGGGGGGCGGAGAGAGGATCGTAGTGAAGAGGCCCGTACTGCTCTGGGGGTCCTGGAGAAGAAGTATGCGAACAAGGAGATCACCATGTCCGAGTACCTAGCGTTAAGGAAGGGCATCGAGCGTGATCGCCCCAGGTACTGATCCCCCGCGGTCAGGTCCGAAAGACATTTAGCATTCAAATAGACGGCCAAAAAATTAAATGGCCAGGTAATGGTCGGGTAGCGTTGATCGCCGGAAGCAGAGCATGCCCTGAGTGCCAGGCCACACTGCCACTCAAGACCAGATATTGTCCAGCGTGCAATACGCTCATCAATCCCAACGCTCCCGAGGACCCCATCCAGCAGGTCAGGGAAAGTGCCGAGTTCAAGATCATGCTCTCCTGGGGCATCGCCGCCATGTTGCTCTTCTTCAGCTTCGGGTTCTTCCTGCCGGCCATGATAGCCGAACCCAGCTTCATCTGGATCTCAGCCCTACTGTTCATCGCCGGAGTGGTCTTGCTCGCCTGGGGCTACCGTGTCAAGGTCAGGCTGAAAGGCCAGATCGCCAAGCTCGAAGAGGAGATGCATGTCCGATGCAAGTACTGTGACGGTATCAACGATAAGGGATTCCACAAGTGTGCGTTCTGCGGGGCGCCATTATAAGGGTATAGACCTAAGCAAATATCGAACGAACCGGACATTCTGTTTCTATCATGTTGCCTTGGCCTACTCGATGTTCTCGCCAAGCCCGAAGCTGTTGACGCGCTCGTGCTTCCAGCTGCATTCTGGGAAAGTGAGCTCGAACTTGAAGCCCACTCTTTCCGCCCCGCTTTCCCTGATACTGCCGCCTGTCATCTCCATTATCTGTTGTGCGACGTACAGGTCCATTCCGCCGTTGTTGTCGAAGTCCTTACCGAATATCGATGCCTTCTGTGATGCCGGGACCCCCATGCCATTATCCTGATAGACAATTATGCAGTTCTTGTCCTCGAAACGATAGCTTAGGGAGACCTTTCCAGCCCCCTTTCCATGCCGTCGGGTGTTGTCCAGCAGGATGGTGAACACTTTCTCCAGTAACGGGTCCGCCAGCACCGACAAAGAGCCAAGGTCGGCCTGCACCTCCAGACCTTCCGACGCTCCGGTGGTCTTGGCCTTGGCCAGTACGAACTGCATCCATTGCCAGGCCGGCTCCGAGCGCCCCAGTCCCTGATATTGTTGAGCAAGGATGAACTGATGTTCGATGTACTTTACCGCCCCCTTGATCCTTTCACCATAGCGGCGGACATCCTCCTCTTTCAGGTGGCCGGTGGACATCAACTCGCTGTAGCCACGGATAACTCCGACCTGGTTTAGAGTGTCATGCCGTATGAGGGTGGACATCATGTTCAGTCGTGTGTTCGCCTTTCTCAGCGAGTCCTTCATCCTGCGCTCATCGTCCACATCTCGAAGGATGAGCATAAGGCCGGTGCGCTCGCCCCCTTGGTCGGTCATGGCCGTCACCTGGACATCGTAGAAGTGGTCCTTGCCCCGCTGTAAGATGGATGTTTCGAGCACATTTCCTAGGTTTAGGGCGGTTTCAAGCTCAACCTCCGTCACCGTTGGCAGTATTTCCCTCAATCGAGCAGCATAAGCCTTCTCCGGAGCCATTCCGATTATATCGGCACCGGAAGGATTTATGTGAACGATACGGCCCTTGCTATCGAGCACGATCACACCATCCTTCATCCTCTCCACCACGGTGTCCAGGGGCATGACATCGAACAGTTCGTACCGGAAGGTGGCCAGGAAGATGAGCGGTATCGCCACGTTCGAAATGTACTCGACATCGTTCCAGAACAACTTCTCCTCAAGGGTCGGGCTGACCAGCTCAAGGAGATAGCTGAACGATAGCAGGGATACATAGCACAATAGAAGAATGAACGGCCCCTTGCTCCTCAGTTCGCTCATACGCTAGGCAAGGAAGGATAGGCCAACGGATAGCGTGCTCGTGAGCAACAAGGGGATCGCCATGAGCGCTCCGTCAGCCATGTGCATATAATTTCATTTGGTATTATATAAACAACCGACGACATTATCCTTCTTGATTTTGCGACCGCCCTGAGGCCGGTCGGATCCCACTATCGTGACGGCGATATCGAAAAGGATGACTTAACTCCTGACGAACCGAAATGCCCCAATGCCTGGTCCAGACCATCGAACCGTTGGTGGACTCGATCAGGGGGTGAGCGCGGATCAGTCTCACCATAAGAAAGTGAGGAGCGAAGGATTTATTCCCTTGATAGTATTTTGATGCCGATCAGTCATGAGAACGGGTCCGTTGATCTTCGCCGTTTTAGAGCTAGGTATATTCTCGAGGAAGAAGGAAGCAGTTACTCCCAAGGAGAGCGGTGACGAGGCGTTCATCCGCTGTCCGGCCTGCAACAAGGTCCTCCATTCCACTATTGCCAGATGCCCCTATTGCTCAGCATTCCTGGAGGTCAAATGCCCCAACTGTGATCGGAACACCAATCGGATGTTCAAGAACTGCCCGTACTGCAAGGAATCGCTCAAGGACAGTAAGGTAGATAAGGCCGGAGCTAGAAACACAACCCCTCGATAAAGGTGGGGTCGGGCGGGGACAGGCGAGCGGCAACAGGCATAGGGACATCGATCATTTTCATAGCGATGATACTCACTAGTAGTGCCGCCGGCTCGATGATCCTGAGCAACATGGACACGGCCGCAGAGCAGGCCGGAACGGTATTGGATGACTCCCTTGACCATATTTCGGATCACCTGGAGATCAAGAGCGTTGTAGGCATATGCGACCCTTCCAAGGGCGAGCTCACCGGCCTGGAGCTCATTGTGACTCTGGGACCCGGGAGCGGCGGTATCAATCTGAGCTCCCTCACCATCGAGCTCGTGCTCTCCGATGCTCATATGTTTCTCGTTCAAGGAGACCAGGGTTTCAAGGCCGAGAAGCTGCTGTCCGGAGGGAACTCGAATAGTTCCAACATAATCGCCCGCGGGGACATGTTCCTCGTTCGGTTCGCTCTACCCCACGGAGCGGATGGCAACGACATTATCAGGTTGGTCCTGCTGCCTTCCACGGGGTTCGCCACGACCATGTCGATGATCGTTCCAGACACCACTACGTCAACATATATCTCCATCCGATAATGCGCATCAGTTGACTGGCTCGGAGAGATTATCGCAGTGTGTTATCAGGGCTGATTCCTAAATCTTTCAGTTTAAATATCCTATTGATAATAATTTGGACGGTCCCGATGAACATCATTGTAGGTACAGACGGGAAGCCTCATTCCGAGAAAGCGGTCGAGTACGCGTTCGGCTATGCCAAGGGATTTCGGGGCACCCTTTTCATCATGTACATTGTCAGCCCGAAAGCTCAAGAGGACAAGGACAAGAACATCAAGAACGGCATGCGGGTCCTTGGCCGAGCGAAGATACGAGCTTCGGAGATCGGGGTCGAGATCGCCACTCTCCTGGAAGCCGGTGAACCACAGGATACCATCCTATTGGCGGCCGACAAACTGGACGCGGACTGCATTATCGTAGGGTCATCCGGAGAGAAGACGGGCCTGGCCAAGATGATGGGGGGGAGCACATCGGAGACTATCTTCAAGAAAGCCCCCTGCACGGTCATCGTGGTCAGATAGTCTGAGAAATTCAACCAGACTACGAACCATTTTTAGCATCTCCGCATATTAAGGTCTAAATGAACACTAGGAAGCTGCTTTTGTGGGTGAACATTGGCCTCATTATAGCCATCGCCATAAGCGCTGTTTTCCTGGGGATCATGGTCTCACAGGGTCCCTCCCAGGCGACGGTCCCTCGAGGAGTGCCGTACAATGTCATCTATATCGGCCCGACCGAGATCAAGATAGAGTTTGGCAATTTTTCTCAACATATCAGCTTTTCCGACCTAATAATTGAAGTGACAGCTCCAAATGGCGATGTCGGTAAGGCGGATGTAAAGAACGCTACAACAGAGTACGCTCAGAATACGGCTTTCCAAAGTCTATCCAGCATAAGGATCTCGTCATCCGGAGCAATGGACAAAGGCACATCGTTCACTCTGCTCAATTATAGGGATTTGCAGACAGGGCCCTGGGCATTCAAGATGACCTATCGCAATACCGGTCAACTAGTGTCCGGAGGGACGATAATCGTACCGGATGTGGATGCGACCCCACAGGGTTCGTTCTCTGGCCTGAATAAGATCTCATCTAATGAAGTTAGGCTGGAATTCGGCACTATCGCTCCGAGCACTGAATTTTCGTACTGCTATATCGTAGCGTGGGGGCCCTCAAC
This sequence comes from Methanomassiliicoccaceae archaeon, assembly GCA_963728405.1. Classification (GTDB taxonomy): domain Archaea; phylum Thermoplasmatota; class Thermoplasmata; order Methanomassiliicoccales; family Methanomassiliicoccaceae; genus UBA6. The sequence continues at coordinate 21,039 of CAVSJV010000004.1, forward strand.
GGCCACCACCGTGCTGTACCTCAATAACACGACCTCCATGAGGGTCCAGATGGATGATGGAACGTTATTGAGCGTCGTCGACAGCAATGGTGACGGTATGATCAATCTAGGAGACTATGTGAGCCTTCAAACCGTTGGTCGGGAGCTTACGAAAGGCCAATGGTCGATCGAGGCCGATTACTACTTCACTAATGAAAAAATCGCTAATGCGGCTATTGATCTCTAGTAGCCTGGAGTATTATGCTGATACTTATGGCCGTAAAGAGATCCCACCTGGCACTGGCAAAGATTATTAGAATATTATTTGATAATTATTATCTCTAATTTTCAATTTCACAAATCACTTCTGATTTTCAAATCTTTTCTTTTATATATGTACGGGGAGGATTTTGATCCAACTGCCTGATGAAAACAGGATACGCTACAGATGCGTATTCTCGTGCAAATCATCGCAGACGTGGCGTCCCGGACAAGGGGCAACTATAACTCTTGTTTAGGATCGCAAAAAGACCACGATGGAGGTTTAACAATGGGATTGAACAAGAAGTTCGTTAAAATGAAGAACGACAAGCGCGCTGAGATGGGCGTCGGGACGATGATCATCTTCATCGCCATGGTCCTAGTGGCCGCGGTCGCCGCGTCTGTCCTGATCAGCACCGCTAACACTGTGCGGGAGCAAGCCACTCAGACTGGCAACGATGCGATAAACAATGTTGCGTCTGGCTTTGACATCAAGTACAGTCAAGGGGACTGTGACTGCGAATGCCATCACCTCGATGGATGTGTACATCCAGCTATCCGCTGGAAGCCCGTCCCTGAGAATGGGCAACGTTATCATCTCCGTAACCGCCGGTACCACCAGTGGTGAAGAAATCTACACCGTAGGTACTACTGCTGGTGCACTGGGTGCAGCGGCTGGAGCTCCCGATCTGTTTGGTGCAGTCCTAATTCCCCCCGCCGGTGCTGATACGCCATTCCTACTTTACGGTACTGTCTCCCAGGGCGATCTAGTGAAGGTCAACATTGATTTCCTGGCTCATGCAGCTCTCTCGGTTGCACCTGGTGCATCCATGTTGATAAAAATCATGCCAGCCCATGGCTCGACGACCACTGTGGCGTTCACTATACCGCCCGTTCTGGCCGCTGGCACTGTGAACCTGAGGTAAGCAATAACGGCCGAATAATGGAGGTTTAACAATGGGATTGAACAAGAAGTTCGTTAAAATGAAGAACGACAAGCGCGCTGAGATGGGCGTCGGGACGATGATCATCTTCATCGCCATGGTCCTAGTGGCCGCGGTCGCCGCGTCTGTCCTGATCAGCACCGCTAACACTGTGCGGGAGCAAGCCACTCAGACTGGCAACGATGCGATAAACAATGTTGCGTCTGGCTTTGACATCAAGTACGTCAAGGGAACGGTCGCAGGCAATGTCATCACCTCGATGGATGTGTACATCCAGCTATCCGCTGGAAGCCCGTCCCTGAGAATGGGCGACATTATCATCTCGATTACTGCTGGAACCGTTAGCGGCGAAGAAGTCTTCGCTGGAGTCGCAACCACGGACCCTGCCGGAGTAAAGGCCGCTGCAGCTGGAGATGACGATGCCGGTACGCCTGCGAGTTATTCGGCAGACCTAATTCCGCCTGCCGCAGCTCTGAGCCCGTTCTATGAATACGGCACTGTTGGACAGGGCAATCTTGTTAAGGTGCACATCGCCTTTATTGGTGAAGACGCTCTTGCGATCGCCCCAGGCGCCTCGGTCCAGATGAAGATCATGCCCGCCCATGGCTCCACCACGGCCGTCGCATTCACCGTCGCTCCGGTGCTGAGCGCTGGCACAATAAACCTGAGGTAAACCTTTTCCAATATGGAATATGAAGGGAGGGAAACGACGAATGGAAAAGAATCGCACGACCCCCCTTGCTCCTTTTTTTTCTTCGCTAGCGATCCTCTCGTTTAAAAAGAAGAGCAAGGGTGGAGAGCTAGGGGGCCTGACCTCATCGATGGACGATCTTAACCTGGAAGGGGAGAACCTTTCCCTGAGCGACCTCGGTGGCAACGTAGGCAGCCTCTCCAAGCTCGAAAAGAAGGATAAGAAGGAAGGAGGCCTTGATGATGACTTCCTCGCCGGCCTCACCACCAGCGGGCCCAGGGCCGATGATAAGAAATTTCAGGAGATCGAGGCCAGCGTCAATGACCTTAAGAAACACGCTGAATCGACCGACATGAACAGCAAGGCCACCAAGGGCGAGATAGAGTACATGAAGAAAGACCTCTCGCAGATCAATGATTCAATCAAGAGCCTGCTGAACGTTTATGAAGCGGTCAGCCGGCAATACAATCCGTTCGTCGACAGCGAGCTGCCCAGCTCGAAAAAGCCCGTGGCGGTCGAGGAGGATGATGTGGACCTATTAGCGAGCGGAAACCTCTCTCTCGGATCATTGGGCAACTCCAAGGACACTAAGAAGATCGACCTTTCATCCTCACCGATGGACGATAACGGCCCTCTGGACCGCATCGTCAAACCTGGTGATGAGGAAGAGGAAGAATTCGGCAGCCTGGGGAAGCTCGACCAGGTGAAGATCCCTCCTTCACTGTTGGGGAAGGTCGATCTCACCGAACCAGAACCCCCCCAGATCCCTGAACCTGAGCCTACGATATTGACCAGGCCACGGACGATCGATAAATCATCCGGTACTGAGGTCGACCATTACGCTCTAGAGCAGGTCCACAAGCTGGTAGAGTACCAGATGAGCAAGATCTATAGGAGCAGGCTTGTCGGTGGTGAACCCGATATTGAGGACATCAAGGCATTTGATGTATGGATGAGTGAATTCAAGCGCCTGGGAGGGTGCTGATGGGAGTGAGCATCTCAGTTGCTGCCGCCATCATCTTCATTGCATCGACCGTTGTGTTCGGAACGATGATTAGTGCATTTGACGGAGCGCAGCAATCGCTGATCGACGCTCAAAGAACGAGCTATGATCGTGAACAAGCTGCAAGCCATACAGAGATCCTGATCAATACGATCGACAGAGAGAACGGGACGATCACCATGGTAAACAAGGGGCCGATCACATTGCCACTCTATGGTCTTGACATTTTCCTCAATGGGACCTTGAACAATGATGCCATATCGGCCATTAACATAACAGACCATCCCGACTCAAAGATCTGGTTACCGAATGATGTTCTTACGATCGATTTCGATCACGATCTGAATGAGACCAGTGTGAAAATCGTGACTAACAATGGAGTAACGATCTACGCTTAGGTGGGACAAGAATGGCTGCAGAGAGTTCGTTCACTCAAATGCTCTTCTTCATCGCATCCATCCTCGTGGCAGTCTCAATCTCAGGAGTGATCATCGGCATATCCGGGTCGATGGCTCAGGAGATTCAGACCAAAGCGAATAACGCAAGTTCAGAAATGGGTACGTCCATCCTGTTCGTCAATGATCCTAGATACGTCCCCTATCACGATGGTAACCTGACACTATACCTTAAGAACATAGGGGACATCACTCTGTATAATTATAATATGCTGATCTTTATAGATGGCGAGTATATTGACCATTCAGTACAAGTAGTAGGAACGAACAGCACGGCCTGGACACCCGGAAATACAATCGAGATCCATGCAGAGATCGTCCTACAACCGGGAGATCACTCTGCAAAGGCAATAACGGCTAACGGCGTTTCTGACACGATGGACTTTAGGCTATAACCGATGAGACAGTAATTGGTCAAAATAAAATGGCGATGGGGGGGTGTGTTCATATGAGCGATGGATCCGTGGAGGCGAAAGCGCTTCGTTCCGACTTATTTGGGATCCACCTTAAACAGGACGAGCTTTCTATAAAGATGGGAGGAGGAATTCCCCGCGGTTCCACCATGCTCATCGAGGGCGCGGAAGGCTCCGGCCGAAGCGTTCTCTGCCAGCGCCTACTCTACGGCATCCTGGCCAACGGCCACACTGCGACCTACGTGAGCACGGAGATGACCCTTCGGGACTTCATCGATCAGATGTACTCTCTAGAGTACAAGATCGACCAGTACCTCATCAAGGGGACATTTCAGTACTTTCCTGTTTATCCTCTCATCGGCCAGTCCAGGAACCGGACCGATTTCATGGAGAAGCTGATGACCTCTCCCCAGTTGTACAGCAAGGACTTCCTGATCATCGATTCCTTCTCAACGCTGACAAAGGACTCGCTCAACGAACAGAGCTGCATCCGCTACATGGGCTTCCTGAAGAAGCAGATGAAGCTCGATAAGACCATATTGATGACCGCCGACGAGAACTGTAAGGCCATCGATCCACTTCGCCAGGCGGTAGATATATACATGTCTATCAAGATGAAGTCCTCCGGCCAGGGGATGATACGCAATGTCAATTTCTTGCGTTATCAAAGGGCCAAGAAGAAGGTCGACGACCAGATGAAGATACGGATAGAGCCCGGCATCGGCCTGGTCATCGAGATCACTGAGGTGTCTGGTTAATGGTATTGTTGGACCCGAACCTAGAGAAAGCAATGAAGGGCAACATCTACCTCAAGGAGTACATAGATGACCTAAAAAAGGTCACCAACCTCCTGCCGAAGTATTACGATAATCTGTCCGTGAAGGACCTGGCCGAGATCCGTAAGATGGCGATTATCGATCCCAACGCCGCCAATGTCATCTACAAGATCGGCAACGGCAACATCCACATCGATGCTCTCCGCTCTCGCTACGTCAGCATCGAGCACAAGCTGGACATGGAGGAGAAGGAGAACCTCCGCTTGATCAAGGAGTCCATCCTGGAGAAGGCCACCCAGGAAGAGTCGGTGGAGACCAAGGAGGACCTGATCCGTATCCTGGAGAAATTGTACGACCGATCGGTCGATCTGGTCCAGGGCAAAGGAAAGAAAGGAAAGAAGGTAGGCGGCGGCAAGGTCCAGGTCAACCAGAGAGAGTACGACATCCTGAAGTACTACATCAATCGGGATATCGTTGGGTACGGGCCCATCGAGCCACTCATCCTTGACCCATACATAGAAGATATCCACCTGATCGGCACGGGCAAGGTGCGCGTTTCGCACAAGGCGTTCCAGTTCGGACTCGAGACGAACGTGCGATTCGACGATGACATCTCCCTGAACGAGTTCTTCGTTTCCATCTCTGAAAGGATGGGTCGGCCGGTGAGCGCCTCGAGACCGATCGTCGATGGTACGCTGCCGGACGGGTCGCGTATCAATATGATCTATTCGAACGAGATCAGCGCCCGTGGCTCGTCGTGCACCATCCGTAAGTTCAGCGCCGAGCCCATCTCTCCCATTCAGCTGATCAAGTTCGGGACAGTTCTCGCCGGAGTTCGTCGCCTATATCTGGCTGTGCCTCGAGAACAAGATGAACATCATCTTGTCTGGAGAAACTGCCTCCGGCAAGACCACGGCCCTGAATGCCATCATGTCGTTCATCGACCATCGCGGCAAGATCTACTCTGTCGAGGACACTCCAGAAGTAAAGCCGCCCCAGAAAGGGTGGCAACGCTGCGTTACAAGGGAATCGGGCCCGGAGGAAGCGCGTGTCACCATGTTCGACCTGCTCAGGGCGGCGTTGAGGTCCCGTCCCGATTACATCATCATCGGTGAGATCAGAGGTGAGGAGGGACGTGTAGCGTTCCAATGCATGCAGACCGGTATCCCGGTCATGGCCACCTTCCACGCCTCCAACGCCACCAAGTTCATTCAAAGGATGACGGGTCAACCGATCAGCATCCCCATGTCCTTCATCGACAACGTCAACGTCATTATTTTCCAATCGGCGGTGAACGTCAACCGCCGTTACCTGAGGCGGGTGACGAACGTCGAGGAGTTCATGGGCTACTCCAAGGAGGATGGCGGCGTGCTCACCAGGAACGTCTTCAAGTGGGACTCCGCCACCGACAAGCTGTACTTCAGGGGCAATAACAACAGCTACATCCTGGAGAAGAGGATCGCCGCCGAGCATGGTTATACCGAGCCGAAGGAGATCTACAAGGACCTGAGGCAGAGAGAGAAGATCATCCAAAAGATGGTGGATCTCGATATCACCGGTTATCATGAGGTCAACAAGATTTTAAGCGACTATTACGAGTATGGTCCCAGTTCCCTACCGTTCGTGGTATGAGGCGGACCGATGAAGCTCGACAATTGGCTGCGCGACCTGAAGATGGGCAGGAAGGCTTACTTCAGGCTCATCCTGCTCTCAGTGGTAGTCTTCGGGCTGGCCATCCCGATGGTCATGACATTTTTCCTGGCCCCCATCGTCGGCTATCCGCTCATCTATATTCTCTACGTACTCCCCATCTTCGGCATCGTAGTGGTGCTCCTGCTGCCGGCGGTCTATTCTGGCAAGCGAAAGATGAACGTGGACAATAACATGCCCATGTTCGTCACCACCATGGCGGCGCTGTCCACATCGGACATGTCGTTCGACAAGGTCTTCTACATATTATCAGAGAAGAAGGAGTTCGGGCAGCTCGCCGAGGACGCCAAGCAGATCTATCGCTTACTGAAGCACTACAGCGTGGGCGCGGCCGAGGCCTGCCGGTTCGTGGCCCAGAGGACATCCAGCCAGACGGAATCGGACTTCTTCCAGCGGCTGTCCCACTCCCTTGATGTAGGTGAGAAGCTCGACCGTTTCATGCATAACGAGCACGACGTCATGATGGACGAGTACATGCTGAAGTCCGAGTCGGCGCTCAAGGACCTGGACTTCGTCAAGGAGATCTACACGGGCATTACCACGTCCCTGATCTTTACGGCCGTCTTCGTGGCCATCACGCCGATCCTCGGGGGCAAGGACATCGACATGTTGCTGTTCGGCGTGGTGGTGTCGTTCGTCGCCATGGAAGGCTTCTTCATCTATTTCCTCAAGACCAAGGTCCCCAAGGACAACATCTGGTACAGCTTCCGGGCGAAGATCAAACGAGGTTACGTGATGGATGGGGACCGCATCATCTTCACCTCGGTGCTAGTGGCCATATTCGGCATCATCCTACTCGCCTTCGTCATGATCCCGTCCGGTTTCCCGATGATGTTCATTGCCTCGACCATCTTCCTTCCAGCCCTGTTCCCGGGCATATTGATATTTAGGGAGGAGAGGAAGATCGAGAAACGGGACAACCTCTACGGGGCGTTCATCCGTTCCCTTGGCCGTTCGTCGGAAGTGAGCGGCACCACCATGTCCGACGGCGTCAAGAAGCTCGCTATGCACAAGTTCGGCCCGTTGACCGACATGATAAAAAACCTGTCCAAGCGGCTGGCGATGCATATCAATGCCACCGACTCCTGGAGACACTTCTCCGCCGAGTGCTCGAGCAGCCTGATCGATCGGTTCGGAGAGATGTACGTACTGTGCATCCAGAACGGCTCCAAGCCGGAAAAGACGAGCATCTTCATCAGCGGCAACATGTTCAAGGTGCTGACCGTTAGGAAGAGGCGGCAGACCATCGCATCCTCGTTCGTCGGCATCCTCTATGGCATCATGATCTCCCTGTCGGTCACGCTGTACGTCACTATCGGCATTGTGTCATTCATGGGCAATATGATGGGCGACCTGGCCACTCAGAACCCCGACTTCGTGTCCGGCGGCTTTCTTACGAGCATATTCTCCGCTACTTACTCGACCGCGGGCATCGAGCTCATGGCCTTCGCCGTGATCTTCATCCACGCCCTCATGTCATCACTGATGCTTCCTATGCTCAAGGGTGGCCACATGGCCGGCTCGGTCATCCACTTCATCGCCCTCATGTGGATCGGCTCGGTGGGCTCGTACATCTCAACTATTATGATCGGCGGCCTGATGGGGACGGGCGGCACCGGTTAGAAATGCGGACAGTGGATCGGGTCTGCTCCGAACAGCATCTGTATGATTGCCTGCGGCTTCATCCAAATGGCCTTCGGGGAATGAGGGTGAAAGAGCATATGACGACCTAATGATGTCAAAGGGCCCCCCTTTGCTCATTTTCATTTCCCTTGATGCAATAATAGATCTTGGTCAGGCCAAGCTCTTCCGTCACGGGGCAGGTCTCGCATATGCACCATTTTTCTTCGGTGATGCAATCGCTCTTACCCGAGTCAAAAGAGCAGAAGAACAATTCGCCTTTCTGCTTTGCACAATCATTATAGGATGGGCAATCGGGGCAAATGCACTTTCCCTTAAGCTCGACCAGTCGCTTCGCTCCCTGGACCGGGTCCCTCTTCACCATCTCTTGGAATTCTGCCCATCGGTCCGTCTTATTTACTGAGGGCAGGGCCATGACAATAGGGCTGATGAACATCGGATCACCAGTTCAGCGTTCGAGCTTGACCGATAAATAGCCTTATTCAGGCGGGGGTTCGGCTCGTCGTGTGGAAGCGTCATCCGTATGAGCTATTAATTAGCATCCAAGATGAACTCTGCACAGTTTCCGACGAGGGGCCCAGGAACGGATCATCCTTCTCTTGCCGGTATGCCGTAATATATCAAGGACGAACCGATCTTCAGGTAGTTCATCTCCTTAAAGCCCAGACAACGATCATGAGAGCTGCCTCTTTCTCTGACCGATGCTTGGCTTTCTAAGATGTAGGGGCCAACAAGGCCGATCATCAACCTTACCTGTTCGTTGAACATTATAGAGCGGAGCACTTCGGGAGGTCCCTCTACAATGATCGAGGCCATGCCACGGGCCCATAGCATATCCAGTATGGATCCATGGGACCTATTGGGCGGCAAATAGGCGGCCTCGACCCCCGATCGCTCTAGCAGATCCCTCCGACCCTCATCAGCACCCGTCCCGGCCAAGATCAACAGGTTCGAAGGCAGTGTGGCCAAGTCCAGCCGTTCGACCTCACGAAGGTCCTCATCCCAGATGACCATCAACGGACCAGCGCCATCCCCATTGAGCGGATCGAAGATGTGCGATCGAGCATCCACCAGGACCGCCTGATGTTTGGCCCTAAGGCGGTTCCTAAGAGCGGCCAGTTCCTTCGATATCTCCGGTGGGCGGGAGAGCTTTGGATTGGCTACCTGGCCGTTCAATGTCTGATCAAAAAAGAGGGTGACCAGGGGACCGCCTGAACCATTGGGAGCAATGGCCCGGTTCACGAATCTGAGCAATTTCTCGATCTCGGGGGAATGATATGAGTTGGCATCGAGATCGATGATGTGATGGAAACGCTCGGCCTTTGTCTCCAGATATTTGATATTATCCTTGGTGACCCGGGGATTGATCGGGATCATCGATGTAACGCTGACCCCGCATTTATCGAACGAGTTGAACTTATCTGGGTTGTTGGACAGTAGGCGGATCGACCTTACTCCCAGATCCCTTAGCATCATGAAGGCGACATCGTATTCCCGGGCATCGGGGAGGTAGCCGAGGGCCATGTTCGCTTCGATGGTATCGAGGCCCTCATCCTGCAGATTGTATGAATGCAATTTGGAAAGGAGGCCTATCCCCCTCCCTTCCTGCCGGAGGTAGATGAGAACCCCCACTCCCTCCTCGGCGATCACTTCCAACGACTGGTGCAATTGAGACTGGCAGTCGCAGCGCAATGAACCGAAGAGGTCCCCGGTCAAACATTCGGAGTGTATCCGGACCATAACGTCCGTCTTTTCATGAACATCGCCCAGGACCAGGGCGAGGTGCTGTTTTCCATTGTCGTCCTCATAGAGATGAAGTCGAAAGTCTGCCACATCGGTAGGGAGCCGCACGTCGACCTCGTGAGTGATAGCAGACCTCCCCTGAAGGATCATTCGATTCGAATCATTATCGACCATTGCTTCCCTCATCCTCTCGACCACATGTCGGTCATCGATCCTGGACCGAACCAACGACATCTATTTGATGAGCGATGTAAATTAACTTGCCCTCCCTGATCTGTTCGAACCGTTTCTCCACCCATCCGTTGACCTTTCCTTCATCAATGGTCTTCTCCTCCGCGATCGCTTCGGAGATAGTTTCGATGATGAACTGCAAAAAAGCGACCTCTTCCGGCGCATAACCATTGGAGCGTGGGCACACGATCCAATCGGAGCTTCCCACGTCGATGATCTTAATATCCTCCATACCTGCCAAGAGGTCCAGGACATGCCTTCCCGTTTCGCTGCAAGGGTAGCTAGACCCGGCCGGCATCTTCCGATCCATCGTCTGATGATAGGCCGATATCAACTGCTTGTCCAGTTCCGGATCTATGATCGGCCGTAGGATCGTGGAACCGTCGAACACCAGGGAGAAATAGAAAGTTCCACCGGGATCGAGCAGGTCGATCAAGGGGCGAAGATCATGGGAGATGTCTATCAGGTCCAGGAATAGATGGGCGATGAGCAGGTCCCAGCTTTCCGTCTGGCCATCTTTGATCAGATCCAAGGCATCGGCCACCCGGAGATGCACCGATATCTCATTTTTCCCGTTGGTGAGCAAAAGGGATGAGATATCTGGATGCCCCACGGAGTATCCATTCTCAGTAGCCCATCGATTAAGGTACGAATGAGCATAGGCAATGTTGTTGGGGTCCAAGTCAACGGCCGTATATTCCACATTCTCCAACAGCCCCCATTCTATCCCTCGGACCACCATGGTGCCGATCCCTGAACCGATCTCAAGCACTCTTCGACCGCCCTGGATGTTGTAATTATCTCGGAGAGATTGGAAAACGTGTTGATTCAATGAACGATCATCGACGGTCCGTTTTACTTCCAGATATCTTTGATAGGACATCATGATCTAAACTCTCCATGATTATGCCAGCTCAACAGTAGATAACGCTTTGTTGCCGATCACCGGCGACATGGTCCGAAGCATTCGGTCCCGCAAGGACCGTTGAAAACCCGTCACCAGGATGAGCGATCTAGAGAAGAAAGGCGATCGAACTGATACGCTCCGTTCTCACGACGTTCGATCGAGAGGGGAAAGGGAGATGAAGTTGATCCAATATTAATCTAGAAAGGGACCGGCCCCAACCCCCATTGATCGGGGACCCTGTTTCATTCGCATCGATCCTATTGAGGGATGATGGGCAACCTAGATCTGGCTGACTTCCCCGGCCTTCTGGATGCGCATTGATCCGTCGACCGAATTGAAGACGACGGTCCGGCCCTTGGTACCGCCGACGTCTTCGGCCAGCAAGGGGATGTTCTCCTTCTTGAGCGTCTCCCTTGCCACCTGAGAGTTGCGCAGGCCAATATTCAGCGCATCCGACGAGATGAAGGAGAACATCTGCGCACCTCCGGCCATCTTGGCCCTCAGCGACGATTTGCTGGCGCCCCGCTCTACAAGCTCGTCGACCATGAGCATAGTGGCCGAATCGGCGTACTTGGAGGCGTTGACCTTGTCCCGACCTTCCTCGTATTTCGGCAGCATAGCATGGATCAGCCCGCCGACATGGGCCTGGAGGTCGTAGATGGCGATGCCCACACAGGAGCCGAGGCCGATGCACATCAACCGCTCGGGGTGATGGATCACCTTATATTCGCCAACGCCGACGACGGCGTCACCGTCTACAATGTGAGGCTTGCAGGCCATGGCATCGTCGACCTTTCGGGCGGGAAAGCTCTTTGCCTGCCCTAGTTGAACGGCGATCATGGGTTCGGCCTTCCGTTCCATCATAACGCTCACATCGAGCTGAACTTCTCTATCAGTACCATCTGGGACTCGTGGTCAGGGATGTATAGCATGAACCCGAACATTATCTCCTTACCATACACGAAGTGGGTCTTGATGACCACCGATGAATCGGACTCGGCCTCGACCAGCGCGGCGGGGAACTCTAAAATGGCCTGCAGCATGTCGACCGCGACTCCCGGCGGTGATGGGATCGTGGTGATGTTCGTGAACTTGGAGACAGCGTTAAGGTACGCCGAGGCGCAGATGTTGCCGATCTCACAGATGGCGTCCTGGTCCATCTCATCGAACACATGATCGCCGTCATGATCGCGCTCTAGGATCATATCGGCCAGGTCGACGGCCATCTCCTGGCTCACCACAAGCATTATGCCGCCCTTGCTCTTGCCGATCGCCTCGAGGAACACCGCAACCACGATGTCCTCAGTGCTGGAGAAGGCCGTAGGCAGGTCCCTGGTACTACATACAAAGCACTCCGATACTTCGACCAGGATGTCCTTGTGCACCAACATGGAAAGGGCGCTGGAAGCATGGGCGGCGCCTATGCTGCCTATCTCCTTCAGGCCATCCATGATCATCGCTTCTTGTTCTGGAGTTCCTTCTTGCGTCATATTCGATCCCCTGCTTAAAGTCCGAACTTGGAGAAAGCGGCGGCCTGCGATTCTGTGTCGACCCCGAACCTCTTGAACTGTTAGTTGCTGGGTAGAGGGGTCGGGAGCGTAGATGATGGCGCCCTGGAACCTCTGATTGCTATCGATGAAGTTCGTCTCGATCCTCACCACATTGCTGTCGTGGATGTGTCGGAGCACCTCGGGGAACTTGAGCCGGTCCTCCAGTTTGTCCACCGAAACGACGGGGGAGTTGGGGATCAGATCGATCGATAGGAATTTTGATAGGGGGACGAGGTAACGACGGATGCAGATGTCGCCCATCTCCACCATCACTTCCTGATCCTCCTCGTTCATGGGACGAGACGGGTCGTGCTCATGCCCCAGCAGCAGGTCCGATAGATAGATGGCGATCTTCTCCGGGAATATCATGTAGATGCAGCTACCACTGTCACCGACCTCGATCTTGACCGTGGCCAACAGCTCCCCAAGTTCGCCGAAGCGATTGGGTAGGGAGTCCATCGGCAGCACCCGGCATTCTGTCACGTCGATGAGGATGTCGGTCTTCACCAGCTCACTGAGCGCGGTCGAGGCGTGGGAAGCGCCCACATTGCCCAGTTCCCTCAGGGCGTCCATTTGCAGTTCATCTATCTCGGTGTCATTGCCTTCTTCTGTGATCATATGAAAGCCCCCACGTCCAGGATCATCGCTACCTTACCGTCTCCCAATATCGTCGCCCCGGAGAAGTAACCAGTCTGCCTCAGATCCTTCCCCAGGTTCTTGACTACTATCTCCTGCTGTCCGATAAGCCGGGACACGATGAGGCAGGCCCGGTGGTCGTTCTTCTCCACGATGATCGCCGGCATCTCCCGGGTCATCTGTTCCGCCAGCCCACCGAACTCGCAATGGATGTTCAGGATGGGCAGCACCTCGTTGCGAAGCTTGAACACGCCCCGGTCGGCGATTTCGTGAATCGCGGACATCGGCACCCTGACCGTCTCCCGGACGTTCTCCAAGGGTATGGCGTACTTCTCCGAGTTCACTTCTACCAGCATCGCCCGTATTATGGACATGCTCGGCGGCAGTTTTAAAGTGATCTTGCTGCTCTTGCCGAACTCGGTGTCCAGGCGTACGAACCCGCCCAGGCTCTCGATCTTGGTCTTCACCACGTCCATGCCCACGCCCCGACCGGAGAGGTCGCTGACCCTATCGGCGGTGCTGAACCCCGGCAGGAAGACGAACTGCAGCTTGCTGCGGTCGTCCATCCTCTCTGCTTCTTCAGCAGTGATGAGGCCTTTCTGAATCGCTTTCGCGGTGATCTTCTTGATGTCCATCCCCTTACCGTCGTCCTCTACCGTTATGACGACGTTACCCTGCTCTTGGAAAGCCGAGAGGATGATCGTTCCCTGGGATTTCTTGCCCTTGGCCACCCGGTCCTCCTTCTGCTCGATGCCATGGTCGGCAGCGTTGCGCAATAGGTGGACCAGTGCGTCCCCGATCTCGTCCAGCAGGCTGCGGTCGATCTCGATGTCGTTGCCGCGCATGACGAATTCGATCTCCTTGTTGTTCGACTGCGCCATGTCCCGGACGATCCGGGGGAACCGCTTGAAGATGAAATCGACCTGCACCATCCGCGTCCTCAACACGACATCCTGCAGTTCGCCCATCAGTCGGGAGTTGTTCTGCAGGGTCTGTTTCAGCTCTCGGTGCTTGAGGTCCACCGCGATCTGATTGATGCGGATATTGTTGATCATGATCTCGCCCACCAGGTCCAGCAGCTGGTCCAACAGCTTGCTCTTTACTCGGATGGTGGAGGCCGCGGTCAGGGAGGAGGAGCCCTTTTCTTCGCTGTTGGCGGCCTCCTCCTTTACTTCGCACTTCTTTTCCGAGGTAGGGCGTTCGCTCGGCGGAACGGGGACACCGATAGGTATGACCTCGGCGATGCCGGTGACATCGATGGCTGATCTGATGAGCACCTCATCGGCCTGATCGGTGACAATGAGAACAACGAAGCTGGGGGTGACGTCGGGCATGTCGTTGACGGCTGGCTGGCAGCCGGCCACGAAGCCCTGGGTGGAAAGGTTCCTGACGACCTGATAGGCGCGGCCTTCCCTGAACTTCAGGCCTTGGTTGAACGAGATCTTGAGCTGAACTACCCTTTTCCCGTCGGCAACGGCATTGTTGACCTCCGCCGTTTGCTCCGCGGTGAGGGACATCTTTCCGACCTCGGCGGGGGCTACGACGTTGGCGGTCGAGATTGGAGAGGTGTGGTCCCGGGCGACCTTGATCTTGGCGATGAGGTCCTTGACATCGATGTTGGTGGTGCCGTCCTTTTCCAGTTCGTTGAGCATCTTCTCGATCTTGTCCACTCCGGCGAACAGCAGCTGGATGATCGAGCGTTCGGGCACTTCTTTACGCTTGCGGAGGATGTCGAACAGGTCTTCCATGACATGGGCCAGTTCTCCGATGTGATCGATGCCCATGACCCCGGCGGTGCCCTTCACGGTGTGTACGGCCCGGAAGGCCTCGTTCATCTGTTCCTCATCGAAGCCCCGATCCTCCAGGCTGAGCATCACGCTGTTCACTACCTGAAGGTTCTCTCTGGCCTCTTCGATGAAGACGTCCAAATATTTTGATTTGTCCATAATCACATCCCCGTGCTTAGCATGACCACGATGTTCTTGGCTATGTCCTCGAGCGGAACGATGCGGTCCGCCGCCCCGCGGTCCACGACCGCCTTGGGCATTCCATAGACCACGCAGGTCTCCTCGCTCTGGACGATGGTCTTGCCACCATTCTTCTTGATGAGTTCCATTCCTAGGGCGCCGTCCGAGCCCATGCCGGTCAGGATGACCCCGACCGTACGGGGACCATACATGGGCGCCACGCTGTTCATCAATACGTCCACCGCAGGACGTACGAAATTGACCTTGGGCCCATCGTCCAGGTGGACCTTGTTGCCCTTCAAGGTCATGTGCCGGTTCCCTGGGGCGATATAGATCTTGCCCTTCTGTATCTCTTCGCCCTCCTCGGCCTCCTTGACCTCCAGGGAGGAGATCCAGTTCAACCTCTCGGCGAAGGACCTAGTGAAGCCCTCAGGCATGTGCTGGACGACCAATACGGGTGCCGGCAGGTTGCCCGGCAATCGGGACAGCACTTCCGGGAGCGATTTAGGTCCGCCGGTCGAGCAGCCTATGAGAACGATCCATTCCCCGCTCAAGGTCGGGAGGGAGGTGGGCACGATCGACCGGACCGGGGCGCGGACCACGCTCATCTTGGCCTTGGCCGCGGACTTCACCGTGTCTAGGATGGTGCAACTGACCCTCTCCAAGTCCAGTGACAGTGAGCCGGAGGTCTTGGGAATGAAATCCACCGCCCCCAGTTCCAGCGCCTTGAACGTGATGTCGGCCTGCCTCTTGTCCATCGAACTGAGCATGACCACCGGTCGAGGATACTCGGCCATGATGTGCTGGAGCGCAGTAAGGCCGTCCATCACCGGCATCTCGATGTCCATAGTGACGACGTCCGGGTTCAGGGTGCGGACCTTCTCTATGGCCTCGGCCCCGTTCCTGGCCGTCCCCACCACCTCGATCTCCTCGTCCTCGGTCAGGAGATCGGTGATGATGCGGCGCATGACGATCGAATCGTCCACTACCAGCACCTTGTACTTGATCAACGGCTCATCTCGCTGTCTTTCTCGCTGCTTCCAGTAGGTCCTTGTTCTCGAAGGGCTTGACCAGGAAATCTCTGGCACCGTTGTCCATGGCCTGCATGACCAGATTCTTCTGGTTCAGACCACTGACGATGATGATGCGGGCGTCCTTGTCCATATCAAGCATCTTCTTCACCACGTCGGTCCCGTGCTCTCCGGGCATGATGATGTCCATCGTCACCAGGTCAGGTAGGAGCTTGGCATACTGTTCCAACGCTTCCTTTCCGTTCTTGGCCTGCCCGATCACGTCGAACCCGTCCTTGGTCAGGACGTCCTTTATCATTGCCCTCATGACCATGGAGTCATCCACGATCAGGACCTTCTTCGGATTGCTCATTTTGACACCTCAATTGATTCTCTTTCCTGTACCGTTCTTTGAGCTGCATCGTTGATCCCGAGCCTGGCCTTGTCCCCTTCGGACATGATCCTCTCCAGGTCGAGCATCATCACCAGCTTGTCCCCCAGCGTGCAGATCCCGGTCAGCGCCGTTGCTTCGGCCCCTGTGCTCAGGGTCTTCGGCGGGGCCGATATGCTCGTCCGGGAGATACGCATCACATCCTCCACCGCGTCGACGATGATGCCGAGCTGGTTATCTCCTATCTCGGCGACGATGATGCGCGATTGCGTCGTCCGCCCTTCGCCATTGGAGATGCCGAAGCGTTTCTTGAGGTCGATGACCGTGGTGATCTGGCCACGGAGGTTCATCACTCCCTCGATGTACTCTGGCATCTTCGGTATCTTGGTGATGTCCTGGACCTTGCCGATCTCGCGGACCTGGGATACCTTCACGGCAAATGTCTCCCTGCCTAGGCGGAAGGAGACGATCTGTTCCTCGTCCCCGGATATCTCGACCTTTTCTCTCTTTTTGCGCATCGTTCCACCATACTTCAGTTGGTCTCGATTCCTCTCTTGGCCAGTGCTTCCTTGACCTTAGAGGGGACCTTGGCCTTCTCCTCCCTGATCAGCGGCTTCTTCCTCTCGATCTTTCGAGGCGGGGCCTGGTGCTTGAGGGGTTCGTTGAACTCCTCTTCCTGCTCCTCACTGACCTTGAACTGGCCGGCGACCTTCTTCAGGTTGATGGCCATCTCCGAAAGCGATTGGGCTCGCGCGGTCATGTCCTCCATCGAGGCCGTGAGCTCCTCGGTCGAGGAGGCCGACTCCTCCGATGCGGAGGCGGTCTCCTCGGCAATGGACGCTATGCCGTCGACGGACTTGGCGGCCCTCTGGGTACCATCCTTCTGGGAATCCATGAGCTGGGCGATGGCCGACATTTGCGTGGAGGATTGCAGTGCTGCATCCATGATGTCCTGGAACGCCTTCCCGGTCTCGTCGACGATCTCGATGCCCTCGGCCGCGGTCTTGGTACCACGTTGCATCGCCTCGACGGCCTTGTTCGTCTCCTGCTGAACTTCCTTGATCATCTTGGCGATGCGCTCGGCCGCTTCCCTCGAGTCCTCGGCGAGGTTCTTGACCTCTTCCGCCACTACGGCGAACCCGCGTCCCTGCTCTCCGGCCCTGGCCGCTTCGATGGCAGCATTAAGCGCCAGCAGGTTCGTCTGGTCAGAGATGCCAGTGATGACGCCGACGATCTCGCCGATCTCCTCCGAGCGCTTGCCCAGTATCTCGATGACCTTGGCCGACTCATCGACGACCTTGGAGATCTCCTTCATCTTCTTGACCGTATTATCGACCGAGACCTTGCCCCTGTTGGCGCTTTCCGCGCCCTTCTTGGCCGCCTCAGTGGTGGCCGTGGTCTTGTCCACGACCTGGATGACCGCGGTCGAGATATCCGCCATGATCCTGGCGGTCTCTTCGACCTGCGCCGCTTGGCTCTGCGCGCCCTTGCTGATCTGCTGTATTGCCGCCGACACCTGCTCGGTGGAGGCGTTCATCTCCTCGGCCGAGGAAGCGAGCTCCTGTGAGGTGGAGGAGACCATGTCGATCGATTCATTGACCTTGACAATGAGCTCCCGGAACTCCGCCTTCAGATGGTCGATCCCCGAGTACAGGTTCTCGAACGCGGTGTAAGCTTCCTTGGTGTCCTCATCGCCTTCGTTCAGTTCGATGGAGGCCAGCAGGTCGCCGGACGCGATCTGTTCTAGCACCGAGGTGATCTGCTCGACCGTCTCGGCCTGGAAGACGTTTACCTTCTCGGCCCTACGGACCGCCGACTTGACCGCAGTCTGGTCAGTGACGAACTCGAATGCTCCGATGACCTTGCCCTCATCATCATGAAGAGGGGCACCGGCGCAGAAGATATCCAGCTGGTGACCGTTCTTCATCAGGTCGTTCTCGCAGGTGACCAGAACATCATTCTTCATTGCCCCGACACAGGGGCATTCCTCAGTGTGGCACTTGGAGGTTTTCCACATGCTCGCACAGGTAACGCCCCTTAGTTCGACCTTGTTCTTGCCGAGGGCCTTTGCACCCTGCTTGTTTATGTACTGAATCCTGAGGTCCTTGTCCATGAACATGATCGGCGTGGGTATGGCCTCGAAATTGCCTACGATGCTGTCCAGGGTCTTGTTCACACCATCCACGATGGCCTTGAATTTGCCACCATGGCGAGAGACCTCAGCCCTAGTGTCGAGCTGGCCGTTCATGGCCGATCTGGCCAGGAAATCGGCGTCCGTGACCAGTGCATTGATCGAATCGATGCACTGGTTCAGGTTGTCCTTGATGTTGTTGAAGTCACCCTTGTATTCCTTGTTGATCTTGGCCGGTATATCTCCCTTGGAGATCTTTTCCATGTAGGCGGCGGCCACCTTCAGCGGCCCTATGACCGCGTCAAGTGTGTCGTTAACGCCCTGAATAACCTTCTGATACTCGCCCTGGTGCTTCGACGCGTCCGCCCTGGTGGACAGTGTTCCTTCCACCGCAGCCTTGCTCAAGTCATTGGTGTCAACGACCAGGCTGTTGATCGCCTCCTTGGCCTTGATCATGTTGTCCATGATCTTTTGGAAATTGTCCTTGTTGTCAGTAGTGTACCGATCGGCCTCCGCCACTTTGGTGTCCAGGTTCATGTCGCCCACAGCGATCAGCTGGAGGTTACGGGCCAGGCGTTCAACCTCGGCTTCGTCGTACTTTGCCTTACGAGTGGTTGCGGTTATGTCCTGCAATACTTCGACATGGCCGATGGATTCACCTTTGGCGTTCTTGATGTATTGAACGTCGACCTGCAGCGCCTTCCCGTCACGGTCGGAAATGGTACGCCCCTCGCCGTTGCGTAGCCTGACGATGCCACAGTTCTTGGTGCGGCAGATGGGGCCCTTCCATTCGTGGCACTGCTTGCCCAGCAGGTCGCCCTTCTTGACCTTTAATATCTCAAGGGAGGGCTTGTTCAGGAAGGTCATGTTCATATCCATGTCCGTTACCGACACGGGGAATGGAACGGCGTCCAGGATCTGCTCGTACCAGAACATCTTGTCGACCACAAGGTCGAGGGTCTTGTTCACACCGGAGATGACCTCCCTGAAGTCGCCCTGGTGTCTGGAGGCATCGGCCCTCTTGGAGAACTCGCCACGGTTAGCGGCATCGGCGAGCTCCCCGGCATCACTTACCAGGTTGCGAATGGAATCGATGCAGGTGTTGATGTTGATCTTTATCAGGTTCATGTCGCCCTTGAAGTCCGCCTCGATCTTGTGAGATAGGTCCCCCTTGGCGATCATCTCGACGCTCATC
This sequence comes from Methanomassiliicoccaceae archaeon, assembly GCA_963728405.1. Lineage (GTDB taxonomy): Archaea > Thermoplasmatota > Thermoplasmata > Methanomassiliicoccales > Methanomassiliicoccaceae > UBA6. The sequence goes on from CAVSJV010000004.1 coordinate 40,673, forward strand.
GCTGTGATCGTCATGGGATTGATGACCGATTCCAGGGCATCGTTGAAGCCCATGATGATGGTCTTGTAGTTCCCGTCGAAGCTACCTACCTCGGCGCGGGCCTTCAGGTTCCCGGCCAGGGTCTCGCCCACGATACGATGGACCTCTTTGGTGATCTCAACTTCCTTTGAGATGTCGAGTATGAACTCAACTGCTCCGACTATGGTGCCCTTAGAGTCCTTCAGAGGACCGACCATGCCTCGGACGGGCTTGTCGCCACCGGGAAGGTGGGCCACGGCATCGCCGATGAAGGTGCGGTCCTCGGCCATCGCCTTCCGGGTCGCGCAATTGCCGCCCTTGCAATGATCGGTGTGCATGAACTCATGACAGGGTTTGCCCAATACCTGGTCCAGGCTCTTTCCGACCATTTCCAGGGCGTGGGCGTTCATGAATATGACCTTGAGGTCTTTGTCCATGACCATAACCGGAGTGGGCAGACTGTTCAGATAATCGAATGCTGCTCCTCCCTCCCCGTCAGAAGCCTTCAGGAAACCCATGCTTCCGTAGGACTTACCATCCTTGCCCAACAGTGGTCGAGCGGAGATCTGGCAGACCTTCTCATGGTCCTCGTTATCCTTGAACTTGACATCTATGCCATCAACGGACCTACCAGAGGTCATGCCGTCGAAGATCGGGCAGCCCTTCTTACCGATGGCGCCGTTGAAAACGTCTCGGACCCTCATCCCAACGGCCTCATTGACAGGCACCCCGGTCAGTTCCTCAGCGGCCTTGTTAAAGAACACGATCTTCCAGTTCTCATCAGCAGCATAGGCGGCCAAGGGCATTGCAGCGATCATCTGTTCTATCATGGAGCAATCATCTTTCGGGTTCATCAGTTCACTTCCAGGTTATGCCAGTACTCTGAACTAGAGTCCTAATAATATAGAAAAGGAAAAATTATAGAGTATATATGTATTGAGAACTTGTTATCGATAGTGATTGCTAGAGAATGTAATCAAAAAAGCGATGCTGGCTAAGGGCTGTTTTACTCGAACAAACATTCAGTAGAATAGATTTATATTCGACCCTCCTCAATGTTCCCGAGCCCATGGCCACAGAGAAGGTGTGCACCGATAGGGACTTCATATCCCTCAAGAAAGTGATCTACCGGAAGACAGCACTGGACTGCGACCAGTACAAGGATCCCTATCTTCAACGCCGGTTCGGGGTGAGGATGAGAGCGCGAGGGGTCGCGTGCTATTCGGATTACATAACCCTATTGAACACCGATCCTACAGAGTGCGATGACATGATGAGGGATATCACCATCAATGTCACTCAGTTCTTCAGGGATATCCTGGTCTTCAAGGCCCTGGAAGAGGAGATCTTTCCCCTGCTCATCTACAGCAAGATAACCCATGAAGATCCGGTCCTCAAGGTTTGGAGCGCGGGATGTTCGAGCGGCGAGGAGCCTTATACCCTGGCCATCATCCTCAAGGAACTGCTGGGAGAGGAGTATGATAAATTCTCAGTATCCATCATCGGCTCGGACATCGACGACGAGAGCCTCCATTCGGCCCAAGAGGGCCGATATCTTCCCCGCCAGGTGGTCAACGTCCCCAAGGCCTACCTCCAGAAGTATTTCACCCTCGAAGGGGAGCATTATCAGTTGTCCCCGGAGATCATGCAGATGGTAGAGTTCCGCAACCTGGACCTGTTCTCCGCCACCGCTGGCTCGAACTTTGATACCATCCTTTGCCGCAATGTGGTCATCTACTTCACCAAGGACATGCAGGAGCGCCTGTACATGAAGTTCTACCGTGCCTTGAACGAGGGCGGCTACTTCATCATGGGTAGCACCGAGACCCTGGTGGGCGAGGCGACCAAGGCATTGACATCGGTCAAGACCCGCGAGAGGGTCTACCAGAAAAAATCGGGCTGACCTTACAAAACCCGATCCGCCCTTCCATCCCAGGGAGCCTAAATCACTCGGAGAAACACTAGATCCTGTTTCTCCCAGGTCCAACCTATTGGATGAACACTGGGCCCCGACCATACTTGCTTCTGTTGTCGATCATTCTTGAACGGGCGAGGCACAATATTTTTACTTAAACAAAAGTGTTATAGATACTAGTAATCATTACCATTAATGTGGCGGCAAACATCCAAAGGTGGACCAAACAGGTGAAAACGATAATCGACATCGTTTACAACAGCAACATCCACCTGACCGCTGATGAGATCTATACAGAGGCGCGCAAGACAATACACAATATTAGTCTGGGGACGGTCTACAGGAATCTGAACAGATTAAAGGCTCAAGGAATCGTCTCAGAGGTTCCAAAGGGGACGCTTAATACTTTCTCAAAACATCCAGATACCAACGCCCATTTTGAATGCGAGGTATGCCATCGCCTTTACTGCTTGCCTTTCGACATGAGTGTGTTCGATCTTTCGAAAAAAAGCGGTTTCCAGGTCAAAAGGTACTCATTGACCATGAGCGGGGTCTGCAAGGAGTGTGAAGAGAAATGCACATAATGGAGGGGTTCTTGCCCTTGGAATGGGCGATATTATGGTTCGCCATATCATTGCCTATTGTAGCCTGGGGATTTTGGAAAATTCGGAAATTGTTCAATGAGCATCCTGAACAGAAGATGATGCTTGCGGTGTCGGGCGCTTTCATCTTCGTGCTGTCGTCACTGAAGCTGCCATCAGTGACAGGTTCGTCCTCTCATCCGACGGGGACGGGCGCTTCTACGATCCTATATGGGGTAGCGGTGACCTCGGTCGTTTCTATAATCGTTCTATTGTTCCAGGCCCTATTACTGGCCCATGGTGGCATCACAACCCTGGGGGCAAATGTATTTTCCATGGGCATCGCCGGGCCATTCGTAGGCTATGTGGCATATAAGGCACTTAAAAAAGCCAATGTAAGCCTGGTGCCAACGGTATTCGTCGTGGCATTCTTAGCTGACATCGCCACCTATGTTACCACGGCTTTCCAACTCGCCCTGGCATACCCGACCAACGGCAGCGTGATGGCATCGTTCGTAACTTTCTTTGAGATCTTCGCCATTACCCAGATCCCGCTTGCCATCGTCGAGGGCGTGTTGTTCGTCATGTTCTTTGACTACCTGGTGAGGGCGAGGCCGGACATCTTGGAAGGCAAGTTGAGACTAAAGAAAGAGAAAAACGAGGACAAACCGGTGGAGGCTTGAAAATGAAGCATCGCTATTGGTATATCATCGGCTTCGCGGTCGTTGTGTCCATATGCGTTTCGGCATTCGTCCTGGCACCCAATGGTGAGTTCGGAGGAGCGGATGATCGGGGATCGAACCAGATCGAACAGATCAATCCGGACTACAGACCTTGGTTCGAGAGCCTATGGACCCCTCCAGCTGAGACCCAATCGCTGCTCTTCGCAGTCCAGGCAGCCATCGGAGCTTCCATTATCGGCTTCTTCATCGGAAACGAACGCGGTAAGAAGTTAGCCCTGAAGCAGGCCAAAAAGATGAAAGAGATCCAAGCAAAAGCGGTCAAGGTAGAGGCGACCGATGAATAGAAATGGAGACCTGTGATCACCGATGCTCGCGATAGATGAGATTGCCTATGCATCACCGTTCAAGGACTGGTCACCTCTGGGCAAGTTCGCTTTGGCTCTTTCCCTCTTGATCTCGTCCTTGATGGCTTCATCAATCGTGGTCCCATTTTTAATCTTTTTAATCAGTTTCGCCCTGCTATTCTATTCGACCAAGATGCGCTTCCCTCGGGTCATCGTCCTAGCTCTTTTAGACGGACTAGTGATCTTTTTCATCGGGGCAGTGGTGATAGCCCTCGTCACTGCCGGAGAGACGATGTGGACGGTCGATCTTGGCATCTTCGTCCTAAATTTCTCCCAACAGGGGGTCAAACTTGGGATGCTGGTCTTCCTGCGCGCGGTCGCCGGGGTCACTGTGATGCTGTTCTTCGCTACTTCCACGCCGCTTCCCTACTTTGCCAATGCCCTCCGCCAGATCAAGATACCAAAGGAGTTCATAGAGCTCACTGTCCTCATCTACCGCTATTCGTTCCTTCTATTGGAACAGCTGGACACCATGTATGTGGCTGCACACTGTCGCTTGGGTTTCCGTGGCTATAAGAACAAGTTCCGAACGACTGCCAAGCTCACGGTCGGCATGTTCACCCGCTCCCTGGACATGGCGGAGCGTTCGCAGGTAGCCCTTAATTGCCGGGGCTTTCGAGGCGAGTTTCACTGCTATCGGCCACCGAAAAAAGTGACTGTCAGATGGGTGCTCGCTTCGATCGTGATGTTCGAGATAATGAACATAATCAACCAATTTCTAGCGAACCCCTCTTCATTGACCGCGTTATTTAGAATGTGAGAACATGACCAACCGCCCGATACTCAGGACGAGGGGACTTAACTTCAGCTATCCTAGCGGCGTCCCAGCCCTCAAGAACGTGAATATGGAGATCGATAAGGGAAAGAAGATCGTGTTCCTAGGCCCCAATGGTGCCGGAAAGTCCACACTGTTCCTTCACTTCAATGGCATCCTCCGGCCAAAGAGCGGCGAGGTCCTTTTCGATGATAGGGCCATAAAATATGACCAGGGTTCGCTGGCCACTTTACGAGAACAAGTAGCGATGGTATTACAAAACCCGGACGACCAGATCTTCTCCACGACCGTAGAAGAAGATGTCGCCTTTGGCCCGATGAACCTCCTGTTGAAAAAGGATGAGGTCGAGGACCGTATCGATGAGGCCTTGCACCTGGTGGGCATGGAGGATCTGAGGAAACGGCCGACCCAACAGTTATCGTTCGGTCAGAGAAAGCGAGTCTCCCTGGCAGGCGCCCTTGCCATGAAGCCCAAGGTGCTCATCATGGACGAACCAACCGCCGGACTCGATTCGGAGATGGTCCATGAACTGATGGAGCTGTCAGATGAACTGAACCATGGGGGGATGACGATGATCATGTCCACTCACGACATCGAGACCGCCTATGAATGGGCCGATGAGATGATGGTCATCTACAAAGGAGAGCTACTATACCACGGCTCTCCAGAAGAACTGTTCACCCGGCATGAACTGGTAGACAAGCTTCGGATGGTCCCCCCGTTCCCGGTCCGGTTCAACCAACAGATGCACGATCGGACCGGTCGGGCAGAATTGCCCTATCCCCGTAATCTTGTAGAGCTCTCACACAAATGCTTCCCTCTCACCTGTCCGCTGAACGAGGACCGAAGGCAAAGGTCCACCGATGGCCCTTCGAATCCTGGCAAGATTGACCCGTTCGGAGGGATCTTGTTCATTGTCGATGTCGAGGACCCGAAATACCCGGAACAGCTCCATAGCCTAACCGAGCGAGTGGCCGACCTTCATCATCACTCAGGAGCCTATGGGGCTAAGGCTCGTCGGTTGGTTCGGGAGGGCAAAATCGATGTACATCATCCATTCCATGCGCTAGAGAACGCCATTCTCCAGGTGAGCCTCGGTAAGGATTACTGTCTTATACACTGATATCTCTCTCCTTTCTTTGGTCGGATCGAACCTGGCCAAGGTGGAGAAAAAGGTCGGGTTAAGAATAAATGTCCTATTTTGTGGTCACATCAAGGTCGGTGAGATAAGCATGGACCACATGGTCGAAGAAAACGGTAAGACTGAGTAGGACGGGACTAAGGGCCAAGAACTGTCCCTTACAATGGTCAGCCGTCCCCCGAGCTCAGTCCATCATCCTTTGGCCCTGATCTCACGGCAGGAGATTATACTAAAGAGACATTTAAATGAATAAAGAAAGGATTATTAAGAGATGGATGTATAATCCAACTCATTCGGAGCCCTGCTTGTAGCGAAGGCGACCATTGATCGGCTAGGTCGATAACTGGACGCCATGCGGGTAAATCAATGGTCAGGGACCCGTCGAGGGCAAAGTAGACGGTACAAGAGGAGTGATGGTCGGATGCATATTCCAAGGATTATGATCTCTGGCGAGAGGAGCGGGGTGGGCAAATCAACGATAACCATAGGTCTCCTGTTGGCGTTAAAGGCCCGTGGCCTAGACCCTCAGCCGTTCAAGGCCGGACCGGACTTCCTCGATCCGATGCATCACACCAAGGCGGTCGGCCGACCGTCTCGGAACCTGGATACATGGATGTTCGGAGACAGTGTCCTATCCTCGTTCATCCGGGGATCGCAAGGGTCTTCGATCTCGGTCATCGAGGGAGTGATGGGGCTATACGACGGCTTGGACGGCCGTTCCGAAGAAGGATCGACCGCCCACCTGGCCAAGGTTCTGAAGGCACCTGTCATTCTGGTGGTGGACGCTTCCTCTTCGGCCCGGTCAACCGGCGCGGTGGCCCTGGGGTTCAAGGACTACGATCCAGACGTCAAAATACCTGGGGTCATCTTCAACAATGTGGCCGGCCCCGGACATCTGGCGATGTTGAAGGATTCGTTAAAAGGAATGGAGTGCTTAGGAGGCATCCCGGGGGAAGGCAGCGTGGAGCTGAAGTCCCGGCACCTGGGCCTGGTGCCAGCAGGCGAATGCAACGATCAGGCCCGCTATGACCGCATCAGGTCCCTGGTGGAAGAGCACTGCGATATGGAACGGATCGTGGAGATCGCCTCGATCGGCCCCGGACATCGGCCCCAAAAAGCTCATCGAATCCAAGAGGAGGAAACGCCCTCGGGCCCGCATCGGTCTGGCCCAGGACGAGGCGTTCAACTTCTACTATCAGGAGAATCTTGATTACCTTCGGTCCTTCGGAGCGGAGATCGTCCCCTTCTCACCGATGCACGATCACCTTCCTGACGTGGACGGCCTATACTTCGGGGGTGGATATCCTGAGCTTTTCTCCAGAGAGCTGGAAGATAATATCGGGTTGCGGACCGCGGTGCGGGATGCGGCCATGTCGGGGATGCCCATCTATGCGGAATGTGGAGGCATGATGTACGTCTGCCGCTCGGTGACCGATCTGGAGGATCAGAAACGGCCGATGTGCGGCATATTCGATGCCGAGGTGGAGATGACCGAACGCCTTCAGGCCATCGGATACGTCGAGGTCGAGGTGAGGAAGGACAATATGCTGGCCATGAAGGGGTGGAGCACCCGGGGACATGAGTTCCATTATTCCAAGGTCACCTGCTCCGGGGAGACCGATCTCGCCTACGATATGAAACGTGGGAAGGGGATCCAGGACGGCCGGGACGGTTTCCTGACGCATAACACCCTGGCCTCTTACACCCATCTGCATTTTGCTTCCTGTCCCGACTTCGCCCGCCGTTTCGTGGACAGTTGCATCTACAATCGGAGGCGGTAAGACGGACGAGCACTGGCCCAAGGTGCGGTCCGAGCTAAGTGATTTCGTAGGGGGCTCCAATCATTCGTGCCCTTACTACTCCTGCCACTTCGACGGGCAGGACTGCGGCTTGTGCTTCTGCCCCCTGTACCCATGCCATGATGCCCACCTAGGCAGGATGGTTCGGACAGCCAAGGGGACCGAGGTATGGAGCTGCGAGGACTGCTTCTGGACCCACCGCAGCGATGTGGCATCTGAACTGGCCAGGCGCATCCCGCCAACCCCAACGTCGCCATCCCGGGAGTTCCTGGAGCAGGTGAAGCTCGACGTAGAAGCGCTACACCCGGTATCGGCTCGTCCGATCATGGTTCTGGGCGCGACCTCCGGGGCGGGGAAGTCCCTGATCGCAGCGGCATTGTGCCGCATCTTCTCGGACCGGGGCCTGAACGTTGCTCCGTTCAAGTCGCAGAACATGTCATTGAACTCGATGGTAACCTCCCAGGGCGGAGAGATATCGCGAGCCCAGGCATTACAAGCGGTGGCGGCCCGTACGGAGCCGGATGCCCGGATGAATCCCATCCTGCTCAAACCGAAGAAGGACGACATCTCCCAGGTGATCGTCGACGGCCGGCCGTACCGCGATATGAACGTGCCCACCTATTACGGCGAATTCGCTCCTCGCGAGGGAGTGGAGATCATACAAAGGGCCTGGGAGTTCCTGAGGAAGACCAGGGACGTGGTGGTGATCGAGGGCGCCGGCTCGCCCGCAGAGATCAATATCGCCGATGTGGAGATCGCCAACATGAGGACGGCCGAGATCGCCAAGGCCCCCTGCATCCTGGTGATCAACATGGAGTGGGGCGGAGGTTTCGCCTATGCTTACGGCACCATCATGCTGCTTCCTCCGGAGCGGAGAGCGATGTTCAAGGGCATTGTGCTGAACAACATGCACGGAGACGCCGCCTGCCTGGACGCGGGCATCAGGGAGTTGGAAGAGAAGCTTGGGATCCCGGTGCTGGGAGTGGTTCCTCACGTCGATCATGCCCTTCCGGACGAGGATTCCCAGGACCTGATCAAGGTAAAGGGCAGTGGCGAGGTCAGGGTCGGAGTGATCATGCTGCCTCGCATATCCAACTTCACCGACCTCGATGCCTTGGCCCTGGATGGCGTTTCGGTCACCTACATCAAAGAGCCGGACGCGCTCGGTGAGGTCGATGCCATCATCATCCCCGGCACCAAGAACACCGTCGCTGACCTCAAGTGGCTCAGAGAACGGGGACTGTTCGAGGCCATCAGGGAGAGGAGAGGAAAGGTCCCCATCCTTGGCATCTGCGGCGGTTACCAGATGCTCGGCCGGGAGGTCGTGGACCTGAACGGGGTGGAGGGGGATGTCGGAGCGGCCTGGGAAGGCCTGGGTCTCCTGGACATCACCACCACGTTCGAGGCCTATGAGAAGCGAACTATGCAGGTCTCGGGCCGAATGGCGTCAGGGGAAGGAGCGATCAGGGGCTACGAGATCCATATGGGCCGGTCCGAGAGCAGGGAGGCCCCACTCTTCCTTCTTGAGGAAGGGGGCAGGGAGATAGCCGAGGGAGGGGTATCCTCGGACGGCCTGGTCCTGGGCTCCTACGTCCATGGCCTTTTCGACCTCCCGGCGTTCCGCTCGGCCTTCCTCGGAAAGGTCAAGAAGGGCGCTGCTCCGGCCAATCCGGCCAAGGACTACCAGCGGTCCGTCGAGGATGGCCTCGATGCCTTGGCCATGGTGGTCTCTTCGAACCTAGACATGGATAAGATCATGAAGATCCTGCAGGAGGGATTACCATGAGCTGCATCATGGTCCAGGGGACCGCCTCTGGAGCGGGGAAGACCACCGTGGCCGCCCTGCTATGCCGTCACTTCAACGACCTGGGTCTGAGGGTCGCGCCGTTCAAGGCCACCAACCTTTCCCTCAACTCCTTCGTCACCTCCCAGGGCGAGGAGATCGGTGTCTCGCAGGCCTATCAGGCCTGGGCCTGCGGCCGCGAGCCGGAAGGGGACATGAACCCGGTGCTCCTGAAGCCCAAGGGCGAGGGAGGGTGCCAGGTCATCCTGGCTGGCCGACCGTACATGGACGTCGGCAGGGGTCGGAACGTAGAACGGGATGTCCTGCTGAGGGCGGTAAAGGCCTCCTACCAACGGCTGGCCGATGACAACGACGTGGTGGTGATCGAGGGCGCCGGCTCGCCCGCAGAGATCAATCTACGGAACGAGGACATTGCCAACATGACCACAGCGGAGATGGCCCACGCACCGGTGATAATGGTCGGAGATATCGAAAGGGGCGGGGTGTTCGCAGGGCTGTATGGAACCTATGCGCTTCTGGAAGAGAGATATCGCCCCCTGGTCAAGGCGTTCCTGATCAATCGGTTCCGAGGCGATCGGAGCATCCTCGGAAGCGGACTTACCCGCCTCGAGGAACTGATGGGCGTCCCCTGCCTAGGAGTGCTACCGTTCGCTGATCTGAGGTTCCCCAACGAGGACAGCTTAGACCTCGGTAGGGCCCAGGGAACTAAGGCTCGAGGTCAGGACATGAGAGCGGCCTGGCTGGAGAACCTGGACGCTTTCCACGATGTCGCCTGTGGCTGTCTGGATTTCGACCAGATAGAAAGGTTGGCCTCCATCCGTTGAGCCGCCATATCGATGGGGGCCCAGTCCTAGATATAGCGGATCGAGTGGACTTCCCCTTCTTTCCGCGTGGATTTCCTTCCCAGCTGGAGCCACAGTCCCAGTGCCTTGCCCAGATCATGGATGTAGTCTCCCGCGGCCAGCGTATTACGCTCGATGATCGACGCATAGCGGTCCATCAGCTCCGGGGGCGGTATGAACCTCAGGTCCCTCTTCTGCCTTTCTGGCTCTAAATATTGTAATCGTTCCTGCAGGGAACAGAAATCCTCGGCGAGGAATGCCGGCTCCTCGGTGACCTTCCCTCCTTTCTTGCCCAAGGCCAACGAGGCCTGCTCAACTGTCCTCAGCTCCTCCAGGATCTGCGCGGCGGCCTTTCGGCCGTTCAGGCAATGGTCTCGAAAGTCCTCAATCCGAACGCTCAGATAGTCCGCCTTGGCCGCTTTCTCGCACTGCTGCACCAGCGCCATTAGCTTGCCCAGCTCTTCGAACATGAGCAGGAGGGCGCTGAACCTGAGGCGGTCCCGGCCCGGGAACGCCTCCTGTCCGGCCAGGGCGTGGTAGACATTGGCGTTGTCAAGGATATGCGCTGCCAGTTCCTCGGCCATCTGGAAGGCCTCATCCCTGGCGGGATAAAGGACATCGGGTTCTCCTCTCATGCTCTTCAATTCCCTAACAGGCATATTAAAGATGTCCCGCAGAAGGAGGAGGTTTAATATATAATCTCTATTTTCAGAATACAGTACATGGACAGCGAGCAGGAGCCTAGTGCTGGGGAAAGGAAGATCGCTGAGGACAAACTGTGATCACACATCCACCTTAGCATCCGTCTACTGGTCAACGCCATACTGGTGTTCATCTGGTGGTGGAGCGGCGGCGATCCCCGTGGTTCATCTTAGTAATGGCATTCTGGGGCACCGGGGTGGTCGCTCACGGCATCGGGACCTTTGTCCGAGGAAGACATTCGGATCAGATGGCCAAGCGAGAGTACCGGGGGCTCAAGGAGAGGCGATAGGTCCAGATTCGATCATCCGCAGGAAGATGCGGGCCAGAGACTCACGCTCGGCCGGGCTGGCCTGGTTCCACAGCTCGGCCACCATCCTTTCTTCGGGAGAGCCGGAGCAGACCCGTTGAGCAAGGAAATCGATCACGTCCTCCACGATCGCGATGACGTTCCGGTCAGAAGGGTCGATCTCCCTAGCTGCATTCACGGTTTCTCTCAAAGATTCTCGCCAGTCGTTCCAGTTCTGAGCGAAGTTCATCAAGTTCAGGCAGGCCTCGGGGGAGTTCGGGGAGGGCGTGGTCAGGTCTCTCATGCTACATTCTTGGGACCTTCGAGTAAAATTATGTTTCTGCCCCATATCGAGAATGATGACGTGGCATCATCGACCTTAAATGGAACCCAAGAGCGTGATCACTCCATCCAAAGGCATGTCGTGTAAAGGGCGTCCCTGCTCACAATCTCCGCCATGGTCATCCAATCATTGATCACCTCGCTGATGGCGATGAACGACCGATGCGTCATCATCGCGGCATGGTACTTGTCGGGGTCGCCTACGAGGCTAGATCAGCCGCTACAGCCCCAGATCCATGTGTCGGGATGTTCAAGAAGAACGCTCCCATCATCAGGAGGGAGAAGAAGAGTTCGGGCCTCCGATAGAGGCCCGCTCAATAGTAGACATAAAACCCTTTCACTTCTTTTCCATGGGTCCAGAAGGTCCGGGCGGACTCTGCGGCGGCGGGGTCTTGGGCCCCTTTCTTCTGGCCCTTGTTCATATAATCGATCAGAAGCCAGATACCCACCAATATGAAGAAAATGCCCACGATCCAGCCCAGGATGGCGGGGATAGCGATCACCAGTATCCCGAATATAATAGCGATCACGGCCAGTATTGGGTCCATGTCCATATTTATACCTCTGATTTTCTAGGTAGAGAATAATATAAGAATGTTGGGAAAGCGAATGACGGCGACATCACCAGGAGCTTCGAACGTCCCATGCATCCAGTCATCCCGATTGGAGGGAGTCCCGACGCCGATGTCGGCCGCGGTGCTACGGTGCCCACCCATTATTGGAACTCGGCGATGTTCGTGTACATCAGGGTGGCGGTCACCGCATCACCGTTCGCATATTGAAGGACCAGCAGATAGGGGCATTTGTTGGTCGAACCCAGCCAATATTCGTAATAGAGACCGATGCCCGATTTGGTCGTGGTCGTGATGGTATACCCAATTGCCTCCTGCGCCCCGTAGATAGTGCCCAGCTCGGTCTCGTTGCTGACCGTAGCCGATGACGAGCTTCCCGACAGCTTGTTCATGACATCCGCGATATTCGATGACCAATCGCCACTGGCCCCGGTGAACTGGACCACGGTCCTGGTCGTTTTAGTGTCGAGGGTTATCGCATAGGTGATCTCATAGGAGGTCGAGGTCGCGTTGGTGACCTCGATGATCAGGGAACCGGTGGTGTTCTTCTGTTCAGCATAGCTTTCGATGAGATACTTCACGGTGTCACCCTTCTTGATGTCCAAACCACGCGATGAACTGTTCGCCAGCGTGGCAACGACCACCACCGTACAGATCGCCAGAGCTAATGCGATGATGAGCAGGACCTTGCGGCCCTTTGATGCCTTTTTTCCGTTTCCGCCCGAACTTTTGATCGGACCGTCCCGGCGGGACTTACTAGCTCCATTTCCGGATGTGGGACCTGACATCATTTGCTCCTTTGGTCTTGGTGCCTAGGACGAATTGCGATAAGATACTTACGAAGGGCCAGCCCGCCTAGGTCTGGCAGATCAGACCGACCTGGTGAGCCTTGGACCGAATGTTCATAGATCGTTAGTCCTGAACCTCTGATCGGTCCATCCTCTTGCCATAAAGCGGGCGGGCATCAGGAGTGGGCGGAGACAAAAATGAGATATATGGCCAGCTTCCAAAGGTACCTCAGTGTCCGGCGCACTACAGTTCCAAGATGCTCGCAGAGATGCCAAGTTCGGAGATCTGAAAGCGTCACGACTACCGAATCACATCGGCATCATTCCTGACGGTAACAGGCGATGGGCGGTGGATCGGGGCCTGGAGAAACGCTCCGGCTATGCTTTTGGTATCGATCCCGCCTTTGACCTCTACAATCGATGCAGGGCGCTGGGGGTCAAGGAGGTAAGCATCTATGGCTTCACCAGAGAGAACACCAAGAGGCCGCGAGATCAGCGGGAGGCCTACCAGGCCGCGTGCTTGAAATCGGTCCGCCGGCTGGCGGACCTAGATGCGGACCTGCTCATCGTCGGCGATTCCGAATCGGCCATGTTCCCTGAGGAGTTCAGGCCATTCACCACCCGCACCCGTCTGGGCCAGGGAGGCATTAAGGTAAACCTTCTGATCAATTATAGCTGGCGCTGGGACCTGGACAAGCTGGAAGCAACCGGCCGCATAGGGTCAAGCGATGTCAGTGAGATCGAGCTGGTCATCCGGTGGGGAGGACGGAGCCGGTTGAGCGGTTTCCTGCCGGTCCAGTGCGCCTACGCCGACCTGTTCGTGCTTGATGAGCTGTGGCCGGACTACGCACCACAACATCTGGCAAGAGCTTTAGAATGGTACCAGGCCCAGGATATTACCAAGGGCGGTTGAGAGGCCTAAATAATTATCCACCCAGACATATGGCGGTTCGAGGCCAGAGCTTTGCTTACCCGGAGACGGCCTGGTTTTCGAGAAATAACTTTAAGTAATGGTCCTCATGTTTTCCTTCCGGAGTAATAATATTGCCTAGTAGACGACCATTCAAGCCTGGCGCTAGAAGGGACGACAGAAAAAAGATCCGTCCCCAGACGCCTCGTGTAGCCATGTTGAACCTCCACCGTTTGGGATCGTTCAAGTACGATCTGAGGGAGATACTCAACGCCGCCCCTATGGACAAGACTGTCATACCCACAGTCGTGGCGAACATCATCGCCAAGTCGTCCCGGGTCTCCGTCAAAGAGACCAAGGAATACATCAGAGAGATCGAGGCCGTTGGCACCATCGACAAGATAGCTGCCGATGATGTCTGTATCCTGTTGGACCGCTACTCCAAGTGGCGCTGAGCCCGTTCTGGACTCATCTCTTTCGGGGCATCGGTTTCACCATCAGCCTCTTACCTCTGTAAGAGGACTGGCGGAGCGCCCTCAATATCTTCAGTCCGACGTCCTTGTGGACCTCGATTTCGGTCTTGTTCTGTCCGATCTCGATGTGTCCGATCACGATGTCGTTGACACGGGCGGTCCGAGCTATGAAGTCCGCCAGCTCGACCTTGTTGGCCCCATTGGCCGAGCCAATGTTCAGCTCGTACCTGACCATGCCGAAGATATCGGCCATCTCGTCAAAGTCCAGGACCTCTTGGACGGTCTCCTCGCCTTTTATTTGGGGGACCTCGACCTGCTTTAGCTTCACGTCAGTGAACTTTTGTATAGCTTCTAGAAGGTGCATCTCATCATTGGAGACAAAGGTGACGGCCCTTCCTTCCTTCCCGGCCCGTCCAGTCCTACCGATGCGGTGGACGTAGGTCTCGGGCGAATCTGGGATGTCGTAGTTGATGACGTAATTTCACACCCTCGATATCCAGCCCCCGAGCGGCCACGTCAGTAGCTACAAGTACCATGATCTTTCCGGAGCGGAACTCAGTGAGCACCTTTTCCCTACGAGCCTGGGTCAGATCGCCGTGGATGGCTGCGGCGGGATAGCCATAAGAAGTTAGTCGCTTCTCGATAGTGTCCACCATGTGCTTGGTCTGGGCGAACACAATGGCCTTGGGCCTCTCTTTATCCAGGACCCTGCACAAGGCCCAGATCTTGTTCTTTCGTCCGACGTTGAAGTACATCTGCTTGGTGTTAGGGAGGACGATGTCGTCCTCAGAGACCGAGACCACCTGGGGTCCCTTCATATGCTCTTCGGCCAGCTTCCTGATCTCTCCAGGGATGGTCGCCGAGAACAACATGGTCTGGCGCTCCTTGGGGACCTTGGACAAGAGGTAGGTGATGTCCTCGATGAAACCCATGTCGAGCATGCGGTCCGCCTCGTCCAGCACCAGGAATCTGATCTTTCTCAGATCAAGGGTTCCCCGCCGGACATGGTCGATGACCCTCCCGGGAGTACCAACCACGATATCGACACCCTGACGGAGCGCCTCGAACTGGGGCTCCATGCCCGCACCTCCGTAGACGGCAAGCACTTTGATGTCAACATTGACGCTAAGCCGCTTGATCTCTTCCGAGACCTGGACCGCAAGCTCACTGTGTCGGGCAAAGTACCAGCGCCGCGGGCACCTTACCATGCTCTATGCTCTGGATGATCGGAATGCCGAATGCAGCGGTCTTTCCCGTCCCGGTCTGGGCCTGAGCGATCACGTCGCGGCCCTCCAGCAAAAGAGGGATCGTTCCGACCTGTACTGGAGTGGGTTCGGACCAGCCCATCTTCTCTATGGCCTTTAATACAGGGTCGGTAACTTGGAGACTACGAAAATCTTGGGTCATATTGATTCACTGCTTCACGGTTCATTTCAGTTTATCTCTGAAGTTCATTTCCCTCATTAGCCCATTCCCACTTAATCATTACTATTAGCTAGGTTCTAAAAGGGCTCCGTTCGTCGTCACTGGTATGCGGAACGGGACTCACACTGCTCGCTCCGCTAGCTCCTTGGTCCTTCTTAGTCCCTCGGATAGGCGGCTGAGGTCGCCTAGGCGCGATGAGTGGGGAAGCTTGAGCTGTTCAGCGAACTGGATGGATTTGGCCTCGAATTGCCCGCTGTCCCCCACCCCGGTATCGATGTACAGGCACCGGCCGTACGATTGGAAGATCATATCAACGAAATACATCGGATCGTAGCCCTCATCCACCATGCTGTCCAGGTGCAGTTCTTTGATCACCGCCTGCATGCCCTGTTCCGCCCAACCCGGGGTGGAGAACCAAGTTCCGGTGCATACTGCCTTTTCCTTGGCATAGTCGACAGGCCCGAGCAGGACCGATATGCAATCGTCCCCTTCCAGCATGATCGATGGTACCACGGTCTCCCGAGGTAATCCGTTCAATTTTTGGCAGATGGCATAGCCGATGAAGACGGCATCCACCTTTCCCTGCAGGGCGTTGACCTTTTCCAGTACGGTCTGCCTCATCACATCGGGGTTGACATGCAGCGCAAATTCCAGAAACTCCAGATGTATGACGTCTGGATCGTTGGCAGTAAGGCTCTCGATCTCGCGCTTGAAGATGTCACAGGCTACAATGCCGATCCTCATCTTGACTACCAGGGAACGGGAACGTCCTCCTACCGCATATTCCCTTCGCCCGGCCCACTCAAGGCGTTCTTAGTGTGGTCCGGTCCTATGAGGCATTAAGCGATCGCGCCAAGAAGTGAATTTTAAAAAAGAAAACGGTTTGATTAGAAGAAGCTCACTTCTTCATCTCATTGTCCTCGGCCACCGAAGTGAAGAAGTCGTGGTGCTCTTCCTCTTCTTCCAGGATCCCCTCGAAGATGAACTTGGTTGTCACATCGCCCTCGGCATCGGCAACCTTGATGATCTCCTTGTAAAGGTCGATGGCCTCCTGCTCCGCGGTGACGTCATTATCTATCATCTGCCACAGGTCATCACCCACATCGATGGGGGCCGGCTTGGTGGTCGGCTTTCCGCCCAAGTACCAGAGCCGCTCGGCAATCTTCTCGGCGTGCTTCATCTCCTGGATGGCAATCTCTTGCAGCTGGTCAGTGACCGCATAGTGCTTTATTCCTCCCCACTGAACATGCTGCCACATGTACTGTATCGATACTTGGACTTCTCTCGCAATGGCCTTATTCAACATATCCAAGAGCTTTTCAGATGTCATTATGCCCCTCCAAATCACACGTTCCGTAGAACGCCTGTAAAATTGATTCCTTAATGATATAAAACTTATGCCATACAATTTGAAACGGAGCTTGGAAAATAATGAAAAAAGGAGAAGTGGATATTATTTCTTCTTTTTTCTTGGAACGGTCTGGGGGTGCCATTCGTCGGCCTTGACCGGAATACTGATCTTCTTGCTGACCCACCACCAGGCAAGGAGGGTGGACTCGACCGTGGAAAGGAAGATGATCATAAGGAACCAGGTGAGCATATTGCCTTGCAGGGACAGCATCCCACCGATCGTGGCCAGGGTGTTGGGAACCAGGACAGCAGTGCCCAGGATGGTCAACCAGGTCATCGCCAGGGCCATGCGGTTGTTCAGGATCTGAAGCTGGTTGTTATAGATGGACTGTAGGACCTCCAGCCCCGATGCAAGGACCTCGGACATATGCTCGCTGAGAGAGATCTGCTGGGTCACGTCCACTACCAGCAGGTTCACCTTGGCCAGGACCTTGGGATTATCGGAGATCACGTCAGCGTCCCCGTAACGCAGATTGTTGAGCACGTCCAAGGTCCGCCACAGGGTGTTCAGGTAGGTGATCAGGGTGTGCTTCATCTCATAGATGCTCTGGCCAAGGAGAGCTCGCTCGGCCTTGGCATCGACCAGGCTTTCGGACAACCAATCGGCCTGGTCCTCGATCTCCCTGAGCTGCTCAAAGTTACGGTTGTTGTTCTCGTCGATGATGCGGCACAGCATCAGAGTGAGCTTGTCCTCGGGAGGCATGGTCTCGGGGAGCTTTCGCGCGAACACCTCGGCATAGCGGGAGAAGTTGACCAGCCTGAAGATGTCCTTGGTATGGATCGTTAGGATGAGATTCCTCTTGACCAGGACGATCAGGGGGAACCAGGCGAAGTCCACCTTCTTGATCCGTACTGCTGGCAGGAGGATGCCGAGTTCCACGTCGCGGTCCTCGAAGTTAGCAAAGTAACCTTTCATGAGGGTCGGGATCAAAGTATCGCTGAAACCAAAGGCCCTGGCGATATCATTGCCGTCCTTCTCCACGTCCTCGGTGGTGAAGTTGATCCAGGTGAGATTGGAAGTCTGGACGTAGCCCAGGAACTCCTGGGGAATATCGCCCTGCACCTTGATCGGCTTGGATCCGGGCGGCAAGGTCACGCCGACCGCCCTCTTCCTTACTTCCCCGTTCATTTCCGGTGGCCTGACATCCTGGGGGAGCACTTTCGCTCCATTGCTGTCACCATTCACGGCCAGGTCCATCTCATGCCACCTCTGTTCGGGTTGGACGGGTATCCTACAGCCCCAATGTATACTTGCCTATCTGAACGCAAATTACCCGCAAGCGCCAGTGGATGCGCTCGACCTTTCCTACATATCTGGTCAGCTCGACGTGGTGGGTCTCGGCTGCGATAAGGTTCTCGATCTCGTCAAGGAACGACCTCATGTCGCTCTCATCATTCAGCAATCCAAGGAGCGTAGCTTTGACCATGCCACGGATGTTGCTGTAAATGTCCTTCATCAACCGTTCGGTGCTACCGAGCTCCACCATCATCTCCAGGTCGTTCTTGTTCTTGAAGTTGAACGATTTTCCGTGCGTAGGGGGGTGGTTTCTCCCGGGAGGTCATCTTCACCTTGTCAATGAGCGCCTGGACCACCCCGGCGTGCCGGGCGGAGTCGACGATGAGCCCTATCAGCACATCCCTGAGCTTTTCCATCCCATAGTAGCCTTCCCACTGAGCATCCTGCTCAAAGGCAAGCTCGATCTCTTTGACCCCTCTAATCACCATTACCAGTTCGTCACCGGATCGGAACTTTGCCACCATCACACCGGTCGGACATCCGCCCGGGACCCAGTAATGATATGCCAATGGCCCTCGGTCCCGACCCGGAAGAAAAATATTTGTTTTGAGGCCATACATTTCCTGTGAACACCAAATTCCTCTCTCCAAGACTCGGAGCGACCGCCGGCCTGATCGGTTCTATCACGTTCACGACGTTGTGGGCCATGGCGGCGGTTACTGACGACAATTGGCAGCTAGGGAGGATGACCCTGAGCGAGCTGGGGGGCCGCTCCAGCCCTGGAGCGCTTCTATTTAATTCAGGGGCCGTCTTCACCGGGCTGCTGTCACTGGTGTTCGCCATCGGCCTCTACCGTGTGCTGTCCACCAGTCTTTTAGGGAGGGTGGGCTCGACCACCCTGGCCATTGCATCGATATTCCTGGTCGGCGTCGGCCTCTTCCCTATCGATACCGGCGAGCCGCACACCGTGCTCAGTTATGGCTTCTTCATAGTAGCGGCCGTATCACTGGCATTATTGATCGTACCCATCTGGAAAAGTCATGTGCTCCATCCCAGCGGAGGCATGCTAACCGCAGTGCTCCTGGTGGTGCCCCTGGTCAGCATCGCGTTCCTGCCCAAGGCCGGAGTCGAGGCTCTGGCCGTAGGGTGTCTGCTGCTGTGGATGGCCCTCATCAGCATCAGGATGCTCTGGCATCACCCGGTGACGTGATCAGAGCTTTCCTTGGTAACGGAAGGCGATATTACAGCCTCCTTCCCGCGATACCATACAGGGGCCCATCGGATACTTGGGCGTGCATCCTTTCCCGAAGGCTGGGCACTCCCGCGATTCGATGAGGCCCCGGAGCACCTCGCCACAACGGCATCCCCCCAGCTCCTCTCGGACCTGCGGGCGGTTCGTGAGCACATCCTCGTGGACCTTCTTTGCATCATGGGCCTCGTACTCTTCGCGGAGATCATAGGCGCTGCCAGGGATGACTGGGAAGCCCCTCCAGGCGCGGTCGACCGGTGTGAACACCTGCTCCAGGAGCCTCATCGCCCGAGGATTGCCATTGTTCTTGACCAGGCGACTGTACTCGTTCTCTACCTCGGCCCGCCCTTCCTTGATCTGCTTGACCAGCATATGTACGGCCATCAGCAGGTCGAGCGGCTCGAAGCCGGCCACTACCTGGGGGACCTTGTACTTGGAGGAGAAGATCTGGTACGGGTCAACGCCGATTATGGCACTGACGTGCCCCGGCTCGATAAGGCCGTCGATCTTGAACTCCCCCATATTGATGATGGCATGGAGCGCGGGAGGCAACAAGCGGTGGCAGGAGTAAACTGAGAAGTTATCGGGAAGCTTTTCCACCATCACCGCGGCGGTGGTCGGACTGGTGGTCTCGAATCCAATGCCCATGAACACCATTTGCTTGACCTCGGAGGCCATGCGCACGGCGTCCTCGACCGAGTAGACGATCCGGACATCCTTGCCTCGGGCCTTGGCGTCTCCCAGCGAGCCGATCGGTGTGGGCACTTTGAGCATGTCCCCGAAGACCGCAATGGTCATACCGGCGTCGGCCAGGGCTATGGCATCAGCCACCTCACCCGTGGTGGTCACACAGACAGGGCAGCCGGGACCCTGACGGATCTCTACACCCACATCCTTCAGCAGCGCTTCCAGCCCGAACCGGACCAAGGTGTCCTGGTGGGTGCCGCAGACGTGCATGAAGCGGACGTCCACATCTTCTTTGCGGATGGATTCTACTATCCTTTGCGCGGACTTCTCATCCCTCAATCGGAACATCTTCTTCCACCACCTTGATCGAACGGACCATGCAGCTCTTCCCCTTGGTGACCTCGACCCGCCGTCCGCATTTCGGGCAGTTGAGCGTCGGCACCTGGGTATGATATAGTTCATCCTCGAGGTGTTCCGCCCTCCCTTCATAAGCGCAGTGGCGGCAGATCACTTCGACCGGTTCATGCTCCACGATGAGCTTAGAGCCCTCCAGGATCGTATCCCTGGTCAAGACCTCGAAGGCGAAGCTGAGCTGGTCCTCGCCCAGGAAGGTCAGGTCTCCTATCGTCAGGAGCACCTCCTCGACCTTTTCGACCCGGTGGTTCTTCAGCTCCTCCATGACCGCGTCCAGTATACTGGACATGACGGAAACCTCGTGCATTCCCTTCTCAATCGGAGGACTCTTATTTAACCTCATGCGAGCTTCACCTCATGCGAGCGGAAAGACCTCCTGCGTCAGCTGGAGGCCGTAATGGGCACGAGCACTTTCACTGATTTCCCCGTTCGAAATTATTATATGAAGGTCGTCAAGTATCTCGCCGCTCTGACACGATCACCAACAAGTGCCGTCCCTACCCAAACAGGAGGTGAAGCATAGGCTGTCGCTATCGCGCGATAATAACGCTTCGATCAATATCCTCGACCGAGGATAACAGAAGGTACGGCCGGACAGGCCGGTACTCACATTTGTGGACATTGGACCGCTACATCGTCAAGGATGATGCAAGTCCGGTGGATGAAGCAATGAGCGCTGTCAAAGAGGTAGTTCGCCTCTTGCCTTTTCATCCATCGGAGTCGCGGTCCGCCGGTCTGGACCCAGTTTTAATATAATCCCATGGGGATATTGAACAGAGCCTATGCCCAACGAGGAGCGTTCCCGCAGGGAGCTGACCCTAGAGTCTTTGATCGAGGGTAAGAAACTGGAGGCCTACGTCGAGCACCGCACCCGGGACATGCACTTCTGCGCCCTGTGCGGGGCGGTCGGCTACAAGAGAAGGCCGATGAAATGTGTAGGGACTCGTTGGCTGTGCATGGACTGCCTGCGCCAATTGAAGGAGACGTTGGACACCATGGAACAATGGGAGGCCGAGGTCCAGTTGGAGAAGGATATGTCCAAGAAAATCGACGAGGGGCTGGGCCTCTAGCCCTGACCGTTCCCAAATTCTTTGAGCTGTTTTTTGTAGTGGTCGCAGAACTCAGCGATGGGGCAGAGATCATGCTTCGGCCTCAGGGGAGTGCATACCTCCTGCCCGAAGCGGACCATCAGCTCGTTGATGCTCCTCCACCGTTCCCGGGGCACCACCTTCTCGAGCTGCTTCTCCGTCTCTTCCGGAAGGTCGGAACGCACCAGACCGATGCGGTTGGAGATGCGGTGGACATGGGTGTCCACACAGATCGCGTCGATCTTGAAGGCATAGGCAAGAACGCAATTGGCAGTCTTCCGCCCGACCATGGGCAGACTCAGGAGCAGGTCGATGTCCGCCGGGACCTGGCCTCCGTAGTCCAGGTGAATGATGCGGGCGATCTCCCGGATGGCCTTGGCCTTCCCATGGTGGAAGTTCACCGTGCGGATGAGTTCGTCGACCTTCTCTTGAGGAGCGTTCATCAGCCCCTCAGGGGTTGGGTAGGCGTCGAACAGCCGTTCCGCCGCCAGATAGGTGCAATCGTCGCGATTTCGCTGCGATAGGACGGTAGCTATGAGCATGGTGAAGGGGGTCGACCGCCAGGATGGTTGCTTGCCCAGGGCGGACCCGGGAGAGGCCCTCTCCTCCGATCTCCGTTCCAAACGGTCCAGGATCTCATTCACTGGTTTTTTTACCATCCAGCCACCCCATGGCCTCACCGACCATATATAGGGAACCAGTCACCAGGACCACCTCGTCCGGGCCAGCCAGGGAGAGGGCCTGCTCGATCGCCACCCCGACCCCTTGTACCTCCCTCACGGGGCAATACGCTCTGAGCGCCGCCGCCACGTTGGCCGAGGGGAATGCTCGTTTTGTGACCGGGGCGGTCGCTATCGCTGTCCTCGCGATGCTCCCGAAGCTCGCGGCGATGCCTTCGAGGTCCTTGTCGGTAAGTGCCCCTAGGACGAGAATGACCTTCTTTCCCAGAAGTCGGGCGACCTCCTCGGCCACGACCTTGGCACCGTCCCGGGTGTGGGTCACGTCGAAAATCAAGGTCGGCTCCCGGGACACGATGTCCAATCTCCCGGGCCACCGGACCTTGGCCAGGCCGTTGTGTATCCCCTCATCGGAGATGTACACGCCCCGCTTCATGAGCTCGGTCAGCGCACCGCAGGAGAGGGCGCAGTTCTGCGCCTGGTACGAGCCCAGAAGAGGGACTTGGACCGTGACATCGAGCTCGTCGATGTGGACCTCATTACCTTCCATGGTCGAGGAGACCGCCTCGTAACCGACGTCCCGACCTACCACCTTCAAGGAAGAACCGTTCCCCATGGCGACCCTCCGGAATACCTGCAGGGCCTCGTCGCTCTGCTCAATGGTCACCGCTGGGACACCGCCCTTAATGATCCCGGCCTTCTCTGCGGCGATCGCCCCGATGGTATTGCCGAGGTAGGCGGTATGCTCCAGACCTATCCTGGTTATGACCGAGCAGTCCGGCACTATGACATTGGTAGCATCCAGCCTCCCCCCCATGCCGACCTCTATCACCGCTTCCTCAACACCTTCATCGGCGAAATGGGCGAATGCCAACGCGGTGGTCAGCTCGAAGAAGGTCAATCTCGTTTCTGGTCCCCGGGTCCGCTCGGCATATTCCCGAACCTCTTCGGCCAGGCGGAGCATCTTTTGTTCCGGGATGCAGGCACCGTCCACTTGGACCCGTTCCCGGAAATCGGCCAGGTGTGGAGAGGTGTACAGCCCGGTCACATAGCCGGCCTCCTTGAGCACCGAGGCGGTCATGGCACTGACCGAGCCTTTGCCGTTGGTGCCGGCGATGTGGACCGACCGATACTTGAGATGGGGATCCCCTAGATGATGCAGCAGCCCGGTGACATTGGCCAAGCCGAACTTGATCCCCAGGGCCTCCTGGTCGAACAGCCAGTCGATCGTTTCCCGGTAATCCACGGCCGTCCATGGCCATGGCCGCTTAAATCTCTTGCTCCTTCTGCATGGTCGCGACGTATTCCTTGAGCTCAACCTTCCGCTTCCTTGCCTGGGACTTCATGACCTTCATGAACCCCGAGCCATACTGGGCGGCCTTCTTCTCCCTCATCGCGATAAGCTCCATTCCCATGGCCATGGCCGCATCTCGCAGAGGGGCCTTCCTTACGCCGTCGCGGACCTTGTCGGCAGGGGGAATGGTCTCCGCGATCCTTCGTACCTCCTGATCCAAGAAGGGATGCTCGATAATTTTCCCATAGTGACCAGCGATGACCCGGTCCAAGGGCGCCCCGTCGGAGAGGACCTTGGCCACGTCGTCCCTCATGCCCTGCTCCAGTTGGTCTCCGGACATCGCCAGGTAGCGGTTGTAACCGCCGAACATCTCGTCCGCCCCCTGGCCGCTCATGAGCACATCCTCCTTAACCCGTGAGGCGATCATCTGTAGAGGAAGCTCGAACGACAGGACCACTGGGTGCTCGATCCGGACGATCCTCAGGGTCTCCCGGCATGCGGCCATCACATCGTCCGGGGTCATGAGCAGGGGGGTCCAGGGCAGATCAAGGGCCGCGGCCATCTCCTCGCTCATGCGCAGGTCGTGAGCGCCCTCCACCCCTACCGTGTACAACTGGGGGGTCCCGTGTTTCATGGCCAGAGCGGCCAGCAATCCGCTGTCCAGTCCTCCTGAGAACATGATAGCGACCGGCCCGTGATCCATGACCTTTTCGACCGCTTCGTCCAAGGTGCGCAATAGCTCAGTGATGGTGCTCATCTGCTGACCTCTCTCCTCAAGGCGGGGGGTGGAAATAAACATGAGCCTCCCCAAGAGGTTTTATTGCTCTATACCCTTCAATGGTCGATAAGATGGACAATGTCACCCGCATAGGCATATCGCTCGAGCCCGACCTCCTAAAGGAGTTCGACGACCTCGTTACCGGCCGGGGCTACACCAACCGGTCGGAGGCTATACGGGACCTAATCCGCATCGCCCTCACCGAGGACCGTTGGGAGGACAGCGAGGCAGATGTCGTAGGGACCATTACTTTGGTGTATGATCACGGAAAGGGATGTGTCCAGGACAGACTGATGGAGATACAGCACCATCACCATGCCAACATATCCTCGACCATCCACATCCATCTAAGCTTAGAGCAGTGTCTGGAGGTGCTCATCGTTTGGGGCGTGGTCAAGGAGGTCAAGCACCTTGCCGACGAGATCATCAGCATCAACGGCGTTTCGTTCGGCAAACTGACCATGACCTCGGGCTCTATGGACCGTGTGGGCGAGCGAGGGGCAAAGCACCCGCACGAACACTAAGCCAGCTATTCCTTTTTCGACCCATTTCGACCCCCCAAGCCATATTTTTTATACTCCGTGTCCTTTGGTCGAGGAGCATGAGCAGGCTCATCATCTCAGAGAAGAGCGACGCCGCGGCAAGGATAGCTACAATACTGTCCAGGGGCGGCTCCAAGAGGACCAGCGTCAATAAGGTGCCGGTCTTCGAGTTCGAGGATGAGGGCGGACCTGTTCACGTGGTCGGGCTGAGGGGGCACATCATCGAACTTGACTATCCCCCGGCAATGAACGACTGGAGGGGGGTGAGCCTATCGGATCTTATCAAGGCCGAGCCAGAGAAGAGGATCACTGCTCATAACATCGTCTCCACTTTGAGAGACCTTTCCAAGGATGTCAACGAGATCATCATCGCCACCGACTTTGACCGTGAAGGAGAGCTGATCGGCCTGGAGACGGCCCGCCTACTCGACCTTAACGATAAGAAGGTCGGACGGGCCAGGTTCAGCGCGTTCACCCGCCAGGAGATCGATACTGCCTTCGGCCAGCTCACCAAGCCGGACGAGGGATTGGCCGATTCGGCGGAATGCCGCCAAAAGATCGATCTGGCCTGGGGTGCGGTGCTCACACGTTTCATCTCATTGGCCTCGAACCAGGGCGGAAGTAACTTCCTGTCCGTAGGCCGGGTACAGAGTCCCACCCTGGCGCTGGTGGTCGCGAGGCACGAGGCCATCGAGGAGTTCGTTCCAACGCCCTACTGGAACGTCACCGCCCGCTTCGAGAAGGGCTTAGAGTTCCAGGGTAACCATTCAAAGAACCCCTTCCGGGAAGAGACCGAGGCGGCCAAGGCTCTGGCCAACTGCGAGGGATCGGACAAGGGAAGGGTCACCAAGTACGAGCGTACTGAGAAGGATGAGTATCCCCTCCCGCCGTTCAACACCACCATGATGCTCATGGAGGCCAACAAGCTAGGATTCACCGCGGCCCGAGCGATGAAGATCGCCGAGGACCTTTACACCGCCGGTTACATCTCATATCCAAGGACGGACAATACCGTCTATCCGCCCTCCCTGGGGCTGCGGCGCATTCTGGAGAAGCTGCTGGAGTCGGAGGACCTCAAGAAGGACGCCGAAGAGCTCCTGACCCAGGAGCACATCCGGCCGTCCAGGGGCAAGGTCCAGGCCACTGATCACCCCCCCATCTATCCGACCGAGGCCGCTAACAGTAAGCAGTTCAAGGGGGAGAAGTGGGCCATCTATGAGCTTGTGGCCCGCCGCTTCATGGCCACTGTGGCCCCTCCGGCCAAGGCCGCGTTATCTAATTCCACCATCGATGTCAACGGGGAGGAGTTCGATGCCAGAGGCTACAAGCTCCTCTACCCCGGCTGGAAGAAGTACTATCCTTACTTCCGGGTCAATGAGATCGAGCTGCCCGAATTGAAGGTGGGCGAGGACAGTCCGCATGCTAGGCGCCGGCTCGGACAAGAAAATGACCCAGCCACCGGGACGCTACTCTCAGGGCAGCTTGATCCAGGAGATGGAGCGTCTTGCACTAGGGACGAAATCCACCCGGCACGACATCATCCAGAAGCTCTACGACCGCAAGTATGTAGAAGGGAACGATCTCATCCCCACGGCCAGCGGTGTTGCCGTGGCCGAGGCGCTGATCAAGCATGCCCAGATCGTCACCGATCCCAAGATGACCGCCCACCTCGAGCAGGACATGGATGATATAGCCAACGGGAAGAACACCCTGAGCGACGTGGTCGAAGAATCACAGGACATGCTCTCCGATATCCTGGAAACGATGGAGAAGCATCGCAGCCAGATCGGTGAAGAGATCAGGAAGGCCATCGAATCACAACACTATATCGGAAAGTGCCCTGACTGTGGCTCCGATCTTAAGGTCATCAGGTCCAAGATGGGGAGGCCATTCGTTGGCTGCTCCAAGTATCCCGATTGCAAGCGCGTCTACCAATACCCGCCCTCGGCGCTGGTCCAGTCTACCGAAGAGATCTGCGAGATGTGCAAGGCGCCCATGGTGAGGGTGGTCAGGAAGGGGCAAGCGCCCCTGGTGCATTGCCTGGACCCGGGCTGCGAGAGCAACCGGGAACGGATGACCGCTGGCTCCTGCCCCCACTGCGGGAAGGACCTGCGGATCATCTACTCACGCGCTGGCAAGAGATTCCTGGGCTGCTCCGGGTACCCCGATTGCAAGCAGACCTATCCCCTTCCCCAGTACGGCAAGTTCGCGCCCACCGGCGATAAGTGTGAGGGATGTGGCGCCCCGGTGTTACAGATCTGGATGAGGGGGCAGACCTGGAAATCCTGCGCCAACATGGACTGCCCGACCAAGAAGAAGGAAGGGGAGAAGAAGTCCGCTCCCAAGAAGGCGGCGAAGAAAGCTCCGGCCAGGAAGGCAGCCCCGAAGAAGACCGGGGCCGAGGAAGAGCCGGCCAAGGCCAAGAAGGCCCCGGCCAAGAAAGTGGCCGTGAAGAAACCCGCGGTCAAGAAGAAAGTGGTTGCAAAGAAGGCTGCGCCACCCATGGCGGTCGAATAGAGCAATGACTGCCATGCAGCCGCCTTCCATCTCTCATTTTAGAACTGAGACAAGGAACTAGGATGCCCCTTTGCCCGGCCGGTGGGCCCGTCGAGATAAGCTAAGGATCAAGTAAATCGGTCTCACCGGCGATCGTGGTCGTCATGATCATGCTCACATTCGTGGTCATGCTCATGATCATGGGCCTTTTCCAGATCCTCCACAGTCACATCCGCACCGGCGAACGCCATCTCCCTCAGGGCCAAAGGGTCCACGAGGTCCTGGATCTTCTTGCGACTCAGGCCGTAGAGCAGCACAGTTGACGATGACATCCATCTCCTTGATGCCCTCATCCAGCTGGCCCTTGGACATCGGTATGCCGTCATGATTGGTCACGCTAACGGCCAGAAATCCATGCCCCGAGGTCTCCACGATGCACTTGATATGGCCGATGAGGTCAGCGCCGGCCTTGAGGCAGCCCATGGTGATCTTGGTCATGAGCCCCTCGACCTGGGTCTGGATCTCCGCTGAGGGGACCGGCCTCTCGAAATGCACATCGATCTTCACGGCATAGGCGGCGAAATCGGAAGTGATCATTGCATCACCATCGCTTCGACCACCTTATCGACAGTTCGTTCCCTCGGTGGCGGAGATGGGGATGATCGGCTTGGACGAGTTGATCTCCCGGAGCGCTCGCTCGATCCCTTTCAAGGCAGCCTCGTCCACGGTGTCCATCTTATTTATGAGGATGAGGTCGGCGGACTTGACCTGGGCGGCCAGGGGCCGCCCCAGTGCTTTCAAGATCACCTGGAAGCGAGCAGCGTCGACGACGACCGCCGAGCGTATCGAAGAGAGCTTCTTTCCCGAGTAATGCTCCATGCAAAGCACGATGGCCTCGGGGTCGGCGACACCGGTCGGTTCGATGACGATAAGGTCGGGGGCGATATTGTTCTCGATATCCACCACAGTCTGCAAGAGGTCCGGCCCCAGGGTGCAACAGATACATCCACTGGCCATTTCCTTTACTTGTAGGCCGTACTTGGTCATCACCTTTCCATCGATGCCCACCGTGCCGAAATCGTTGACGATGACCACGACCTTTTTTCCGGTCCGCTCAATGATCTTGCTGATGATCGATAGGACCAGAGTGGTCTTACCCGAGCCTAGGAATCCCGCTACGATGAACATGTCCATGAACCAACGCCTCGCTTCCCTTCCGATTCAAAATTAGATATATAAAATCAACCGCGGACTTGTGCGAGAATGTAGTTCAGATGATCCGTTCCGACCCTTCTATCTCGGGGCCGCCCCATTTGGTCCACCGGAAAATCGATCATTGATGACGATCAGCATTTGAACAGTTCTTCATCGTCCTGACCCAGGAAATGCTTCTCCAGCATTTCGCGCTCTTTCGCGATCCTGCGGTTGCGGCAGTGCACGCATTCCACCCGCTTCCCCAATCCCTGCTTACGCCTGACCACTTCCGTGTCCAGGTCGGCAAGAGCGCCACAGCCACATAGGGCCTTGTTCATCGAATATGGACCAAACATGAGTGCTACCCCAGCAATGCTTGATCCCATCGGATTCAACGCGGCAACCCCCATCCCCGTTCTCGCGAACGTGCCGGTCACTTGATGATCCTATGAGAGGTTCATAGCATACGCTAATGGTTTAAGTGCTGATTTCCTCCGATTCCTATGTCTAGCCTGTTACGAGAGCTGAGGGTTTCCCCATGGTTGAGCTTTTATTTTAACAGGCCCGATACTCATGAACAACCCACCAATCTTAAACATTTCCTTAACATGTTATAATCGTAGATTTTAGGAAATAAAAACTCTGGCCTAGTGAATTTGTGAGCAATGTTTTCCATTTATTAAAGACACATACTGAGCCAGTAACGAATGAGAATTAGAGGAGAATGCACGTACGAAAAGTACGGTAAGCTTCTTCAATTGCTCTGCGAGTCGTTCGGAACGTTCGGCAGAGGTTTTACAGGGTAGACCTCCACATCCACGTCGATGCCCTTTCGCACGCTCTGTGTTACGATGCAGAAGTCCTCGAAGATCTCCCGGCACCGTTGAAATTTTATTTCATCGCCTATCCGGGGGAATATCTTGACCGACATGTGGGTGATCCGCAGGCGCCCTTTCTCATTTCGCCCCATGGTGGTCGTGACCTCGGCACAGATGCTTGGTATCTCGGCCCTGGATTTCTCCATGCAGAACACCATTGAGGCACATAGGCAGTTCCCCACAGCAGCGGCCAACAGCTTTCCGGCGTTAGGATATTCCCCCTTGCCCAGCGGCTCCGGCTCGTCGGTGAAGATGTTCTCGATCTTGTCGGAATTGAAAGAAACCATGAACTTGTAGTGCTCCACTCGGCACATCTTGGTCAGGAACTCAGCCTCTTCCATCTAGGCCAGCTCCAGCCTCTCCAGCTGTTTCAGCACTTCGGCCCTCAGGGCCTCGGCCTTCTTGTCTCGTATCATCCGCTTACCATTCTCCATCAGCTTAGTCATGGCTGGGACCATCCCCTTGCCGCAGTGAGCGCAGCTTGGGACATTACCCTCGGAAGTGGAGACCTCAAAGTTGAAGCAGTCGGAGCATCGGAACAGGAACTTTCGTCCACCGAACTTGCCCCTCTTGGCGACCGGAGCGCCGTCCTTCTCTACGATATCCAAAGCGAAGTCCACGGTAGGGGCGTTCGATATGCTCGTGCCGACGCCAAATCCATCCGCTCCGGCCTTGGCAAGGTCAGGTATGGTCTTGTCGTCCAAGCCGCCGGATACGAAGATCTTCACGTGCTGGCATCCACGAAGGTCCAACTCCCAGCGAACCTCCCTGATGAGCTCGGTGAACGAGCCGCGCCGCGAACCGGGCGTGTCGAGTCGTACCCCCGCCAGGCCCTTCACGGCCTGGCAGGCGGCAATAGCTTCGGTCTTCTCGTCGGAATATGTATCGACCAGCACTATGCGGGGCACTGAGGCGTCAACTACCTCATCGAATGCCTTAAACGCCTTCACCGAGTCGCCCATCATGATAATCAGCGCATGAGGCATGGTGCCTTCCGGCTTCTTCTCGATGGTCTCCGCTCCCAGCAGAGAGGAAACGGCGTCGCAGCCCCCGATGTAGGAGGAGCGGTCGAGCATAGGGCTGATGGCCGGATGCGTCCTCCGTATCCCAAAGGCGATCATGGAACGGTCTCCGCCGGCCTTGCGGCAGCGAGCGGCCATGGTCGCCACGCCGGTCGAATGGCAGATGAACCCCAGCAGGGGAGTCTCGTAAACGCAGTATTCGGCGTAGGGGCCTTCGATAGTCAGCACCGGCAGCTTGATCCCGCTCTGGGTGCGCGATGGGAACACCGATCCCTCGGTCAGACCCCAGATATCGACATTCTTACCTTCCATCAGGCGGAGCGCTTCTTCCAGCCCACACAACACGCCCCACGGCCAGTCCCGAGGCAGCTTGGCCACGGTCATTTCAGCTAAGGCATTCTGTTCTAGCATTCCCTTGGCCTTAAGGACCTCCATCGTACGTGTGAAGTAGATGTCGGTTGTTCGGCCCTGCATGATCTCCTCATCGGAGGCGGTGAAGAAACGTCTTCCCCCTGGTGCACCCATGTTCCTTTCTCCTCTGGATGCCAGGAATGGCTCGTAGGAGTATAATATTTGGTGTTAGAAAAAAGAAGGGGTTCAGGGGAGCGACCGGAAGGCCGCCCTCCCCGCGAACCTGGCCTTGGGGCCAAGTCGTTCCTCGATCCGCAGCAGGCGGTTATACTTGGCGGTCCGCTCTGCCCTGGCTGGCGCCCCGGTCTTGATCTGACCGCAGCCTAGGGCTACGGCGATATCGGCGATGGAAGTGTCCTCCGATTCCCCGGAGCGGTGGCTTACCATGACAGCGTAACCGGAACAGTTGGGCCAGCGCTGCCGTGTCCATGGCCTCGGTCACCGTCCCTATCTGATTGACCTTCAACAGGAGGGCATTCCCGGCCTTTCGTTCGATGGCCATCTTCAACCTTTCCGGGTTGGTCACGAATATGTCGTCGCCTACCAGCTGGAGCTTGGCGCCCATTTTCCTGGTCATCTCGGCCATGGTGTCGAAATCATCTTCCATGACCGGATCCTCCAGGCTGATGAGGGGATACTTGGCCTTCAGGCCGGCATAGAGGTCCACTAGCTCGCCGGGACTGAGCTTCTTGCTATCGACAGTTGTATACGCCGCCCTCATAGAACTCCGAAGCGGCGGCATCCATGGCCAGGTAAACGTCCTTTCCGGGAATATATCCAGCAGCCTCGATGGCCTTGACGATGATCTCTAAGGCCTGATCGGTCGTGTCTAGGGGCGGGGCGAAACCTCCCTCGTCACCGATGTTAATGGCCGAAGGCCCATATGCATCCTTGAGCTTCTTCTTAAGCGAATGATAGACTTCAGCACCGGTGCGCAACGCCTCAGCGAAGGTCGGGGCCCCGACCGGAGCAATCATGAACTCTTGGATCTTGAGGTTGCTACCAGCGTGCTTTCCGCCGTTCACGATGTTCATCATCGGCACAGGGAGCACATGGCTACCGGCCACCAGGTGCTCGTGGAGCGGAACACCTTTGACCTCGGCGCCCGCCCGGGCCACGGCCAGGGACACCGCCACGGTGGCGTTGGCCCCCAGTTTGGACTTGTTGGGCGTGCCGTCCAGATCGATCATGCGGTGGTCGATGGTCCTGAGATCGGTGACGTCCATTCCCAACAGCGCCGGGGCGATCGTCTCCCTGACGTTGCGGACGACGCTCATTACTCCCTTTCCACCGTATCGCTTACCGCCATCCCGCAACTCCAGGGCCTCATGCGAGCCCGTGGACGCCCCCGAGGGGGCGATAGCAGTGACGATGACCGTCCCCGCCGCGATCTCCGCTTCTACGGTAGGATTGCCTCTGGAATCTAGGACCTCACGGGCCCACACGCGAGTGATCTTGGATGACATATCTAGGACCTCAAGTATGGATGATAAAGGATAATACGAAAACCTACTTAACTTCCACTAGGCCTCAGCGGGTGATCTTCACGGCCGGCTGGGCCTCTCCCTCTATGATCTCCATGTTCCTTTCCAAGAGAGCCATCTCCCGAACATCCAGGGCCCGGGGGTCGACCGAGATGATGACCCTGGACTTGTATTCCATCACTACCTCGGTGATGCGATGGATCATCTTGAGGACCTTGTCGAAACCGTTGTTGACGATAAGGAACTCTATGCCGTCGATCATCACCACGCTGTCGTCGGACTTCTCGATGAAGCGGATGATGGTGTCCCCTAGGATGCCAATATTGGATGGGTTCACGTAGACCTTACCCAACTGATTGCTGAGCCAGATGATCGGCGTCTCTTCCAGGCCCCATTCCTGGCGGACCACTGCGGGGTACTGCCTAGTGATGCACAGCCCCTGGATGCTGTGAGTGACCTGATCAGTGAATATCTCGAAGGATTTCACCGCCTTCTGCTCCTTGACGACGTAGCTGAGCCCGCGGCGCAGCTCATATTTCTTTGCGGACTTCTTGGCCTTTTCCATTCCTTCCGGTGCGATGCCCTTCTTTTTACTCAGAAAGGAGAATAGCCCCGCCTCCTCCTTGGGGTGCGGCTCGGGGACAGATACGGGCCTATCTTCGAGCATCCCCCTAAGCCGGTCGGACAGCTCTTTGTTGTTGAACGGCTTTCGGATGTAACCAGAAACGACATCTTGCAGGCCAAAGATGTCCGTGCCCACATCGGTCGTGGCGGTCAGCATCATGACCTTGGTCCCCGTGGTGATGCCGTCCTCCTTCAGCTTGCGAAGGACGGTCCAGCCATCCATGTCCGGCATGTTGATATCGAGAAGTATTAGGTCGGGACGCTCGGCGCCGGCCTTCTCCAATGCCTCCTTACCGCCTGAAGCAGTAAGGGGAGAGAACCCTGCCCCGGAGACCAGTTCGGAGACGATGTCCTGTATCGCCGGATTATCATCAACGATCAGAACTTTCTTCAACTGAACATCTCCTGGACCATCCCGTTTTACTATCGAAGCGTAAAACTATGTTAAAAATCTATCCCTTTCATTATTATTACGAAAGGCGAAATGGTAGGCGGTCAGGAGGCGTGGACCTCCTGGAAGAATAAAGGTTTCGAAGGCTTAGGCCTTCCTGCTTTCCTTGGCCTTCTGGCGGAGACCTTCGTAACCGCATTTGCGGCAGCGGGTGGCCCTCGGGGCATTCCTCGCGTCGCACTTCATGCAGATCTTCTTATTAAGAAGCCTTTCATCAGCTTCCTTGAAACGTGCCATCTGAATCCTCTTCCGTGATGAATATGAAAGTCCTATAAATAAATTGGCTAGACCCACGCCTCAATCGGCACTGTCGCCACGATGCTCTCCTACGAGAACCATGTAGGCCAGGAGGGATTCGAGCTGTATCCGCTCGTTCGAACCTTCTACGATTCGGAATTCGATCTCTCCGGTTCGGTCCATTAGTCTGACCTTCTCGTAGTCCGGAATGTCCAGCTCGAATACAGTCTTGTGAATCTGCTTGATTATGTCCTCGCCCGACAGCCCATAGGTGATCATGATCTCGTCGAGGCGGTTCCGGGCAGCGATGAAATCGCCGGAGATGGCCAACTGCAGCAGCTCCTTGACCTCTTCCGGGCGAGCTGTTCCAGTCGTATGATAGACCAGGTCCACGGTAATCTTCTCGCCCAGAGAGGCGGCGACCTGTAACGAGTTAACGGCCTTGCGCATGTCGCCCTGCGATACGTGCACGAGGGCCTCCAGGGCATCGTCTGCTATGGTAAGGTTTTCCACAGATGCTATGTGCTTCAGGTAGTTGCGGACGTCCTCCGCGCGTAGCGGACGGAACCGGAAGACCGCGCAACGGGACTGGATGGGGTCGATGATCTTGGACGAATAGTTGCAGGAGAGGATGAACCGGCAGGTCTTGCTGTATTTTTCCATCGTTCGCCTCAGGGCCGCCTGAGCGTCACCGGTGAGAGCATCAGCCTCGTCCAGGAAGATGATCTTGAAGTCGGCGCCGCCGATGGGGCCGGTCCGAGCGAAATCCTTGATCTTTCCCCTGACGACATCGATCCCTCTCTCGTCTGATGCATTCAGCTCATTGAAGTTGCCCTTCCAGTTTTCACCGTACAACTCCCGGGCGAGGGCGATGGCGGACGTGGTCTTGCCGGTACCGGCGGGACCGGCGAGCATGAGGTGGGGGAGGTTTCTGGCCTGGACGTACGATTCCAGTCGGTCCACGATGTCCTTCTGACCAACGACGTCCTTGAGCGCCTTAGGCCGATACTTCTCGATCCATATCTCATTCATATTTTAACACCATGATAAACTAATTCCTTAGAGTTAAAGCGGATTTCAATTCTTCTGCACTTTGGGCAAGGTCAATAAGAGAAATAAATACTCCTATCTCTGAGAATCTTCAATACAAAGGACCATGCGACCCCATTAGAGGGTCTCGTTTTGATATCTGCCATTGACGATGAAATAGTTTTTCGGAGGTCCCTACATTTCCACTATCTTGATTTTGCACATTATGGGCCACCTAATTCCTTTCCAACTAGGTGGTCGGGCGAGGTGGGCTGCTCCACTATCGAAGATTCTTGCTTCAACCAACCAACTTGCAGCAAATTTCAATGGCCGGGTTGACCCCGATCATCAC
This sequence comes from Methanomassiliicoccaceae archaeon, assembly GCA_963728405.1. GTDB lineage: Archaea > Thermoplasmatota > Thermoplasmata > Methanomassiliicoccales > Methanomassiliicoccaceae > UBA6. Next base: position 75,687 of record CAVSJV010000004.1, read on the forward strand.
CAGGATCCCGGCGTCCCCATTCTCGCTCAATGGAGAGATGATGACAATAGATGATGATAATACGTTGAGGTGGTCACAACCATATTGATCGGATTTCTCGTGGCCTGATCCGCAGGTCGGCGGATTCGCCCTTTGGTTCATGACATTTCTCCCATCATTCGTTTGGCTCATTGATAAGTCCGGCCTTGGAATGCCATGGTTCCTTGGCCCAGTATGCCTGATCGCCGCCCTCGAGCTGCTGGCATGGCAGGGCATATGACCTCACCAAACTATACAACGCAGCGATACGACAGACTGCCCTTGCTCCGCGGTAGCGCTTAATATTTTTATTCCATCTTTTTTTCCAGTAAATATATTTAACCAACAGTCGTTGTCGGCCATAACTCAGAAGGAGATTAAATGTTCTGTCCCAACTGTGGAAAGGATTCAGCACCGGGCGCCAAGTTCTGCGAGAGTTGCGGAACTGTCCTGCCGGCAGGCCAGCAGGCCACTCCTATGGATCAGCAATATGCCCAGGCGCCTCCACCATATCAGGCCGCACCCCAATACCAGGGAGCGCCTCCCTATGGTCAGCCGATGTATGCTCCCATGCCCCTGAAGAACGCGGGTCTAGCGGCCATCCTTGCCTTGATAATCCCCGGGGCGGGCCATATCTACCTCGGCCGGATAGGCGAGGGACTGATGTACTTGATCGTGTGCATCGTTCTGGGCGTCCTGTTCTTCCTACTGGTAACCATTGTCGTTCTGTTGATCCTATGGGTCTGGCAGATCTACGATGCCTATAATAAGGCGAACCAGTACAACGCGGCAGTCCAACAGACCGGGCGCGCACCCTGGTAAACACCTTCATCGATCGTTCTTTTTAATTTCCAATTTTTTTATATTTGTACACCGCTCCACGAAGTTAGAGATCGAGCAGGTACTGCCCAAGGCGCAGCACCTAGATAGCAGATGGTTCTTCGTTCTGTAGCTCCTGCGGCGTTAACCTAACTCAAACGCCATCGCCTGCCTACCCAGGCACCGCCCCGTATGGCAACTTCGTTTACCGGCGGAAGAGCGAGGGATTGGCATTACTGCTGGCCATCTTGTTACCGGGGCCGGACAGCTCCACGCTGGAAAGATCGTCAAAGGGATCACCGTAATGCTCACGTTCTCTTACCATGGCCCCCAATACCAATCTAATCGTTTTCACGGTCATCATGGCCACGCCCATATTACAGGTCCGGGTGTCATCGCCACCGCTATCATCTGAGCGTGCGGTACGATCCGGTCACCACCCTACTGGCGGGGAGCTTCTCGCTCCTAATAACTTGGGTCCTCCTCAGGAACGCGTCCCGGGTGGTCAAGTTGGTGGGTACGCAGATCATCGACATCTTCTCCAAGGTGGTCGGTCTCCTGATAGCGGCCATGGCCATCGAGTACATCTTCAAAGGCGCCAACGACTGGTTCAACCCCACCGGCCAGGCCTCCTCCCTCATCGAGCCAGTGGTCCATGCGTTGATCGGCCTCCTGTGACCAAAACCATTTTAACCGCCCTTAATTCTTGAGTGCCGTGGTCCAGTGCAGCAAGTGCGGCCGTGACGCGGTCACCTTCATCCGATACAATGGCAGTCACCTCTGTTCATCTCATTTTCAGGAGTATGTCGAACATGTCGGGTCAAGAGGGAGCTGCGCGATCAAGTGGACCTGTCGACCATCAAGCATATCGCGGTCGCCATTTCTGGAGGCAAGGACAGCTGCGCAGCATTGCTGCTCGTCCATGACATCTTGGGCGAGCGCCGGGACGTGACCATCTCAGCAATCACTGTAGATGAGGGCATCGCCGGGTATCGACCAGAGGCACTGGAGAAAGCTCGCCGCTTCTCAGCCGAGCTGGGGATCGAACATCACGTGGTCTCCTTCCTCGATCTCATCGGAACGACCATGGACCGGGCGGTCCGGGACCTAGGACAGAGAACGCCCTGCGCCTATTGCGGGGTGTTCCGACGACAGTGCATGAACCAGAAGGCCCGGGAGATCGGGGCCCAGGCGCTCGCCACCGGCCACAATCTCGATGATATCGCCCAGGCGGTGCTGATGAACTTCACCCGGGGGGACTGTCGAGCGTCTCGCCCGCATGGGGCCGCATAACAAAGTCCAGCCCGGCCTGGTGCCGAGGATCATACCGCTGCGCCAGATACCAGAGAAAGAGACATACCTGTACGCACTGCTACGGGACCTGGACTTCACCGATTCGACCTGCCCATACTGGGAAGCGGCGCTGCGCAACGAGTACCGGGACATCATAGACAATATGGAGGCGCGATCGCCGGGAACGAAGCATTCCATCCTCGCCAGCTACGATGCCGTTCGGCCCTTGCTCCAGCAGCGGTATCCCCAGACCGACCTCCGCCTATGCGGGTGTGGAGAACCATCGCCAAGGGGCAAGTGCATGGCCTGCACTATGCTGGAAGAGATGAAGAAAAGGAAGGGGTAAGGGGTTTCTAAAAAGGGTTTCAGAGAAGTTCGTGGTACTCGTAGGCCTCGGCGCCCTCGCCCAGGCAGTACTGCACCTTGGTGAAGTCCTTCTTGAGCTCCCAGACGTCCTTCTTGACCTCTTCTGGTTTCTCCTTCTTCACGACCACACGGTAGATGAGCCGGGCGACCTCTTCCATCTCACCCTTTTCCATGCCCAGCCGGGTCAGTTCTTGGGTGCCCAGGCGAATGCCTGATGGCTTCACCGCACTGGTATCGCCCGGCAGCATGTTCTTGTTGGTTATGATGTTGGCCTTCTCGAGGTCGAGAGCGGCCTGCGCGCCGCCGCCGTACTTCGAAACGTTCACGGCCAGGGTGTGCGACTCGGTGAAGCCGAGGTGGGGGCACATGACATCGATGCCCATCTCATGGAGCGCACTGCCCAGGGCCTTGGCGTTCTTGATCACCTGGCCGGCATACTTCTTGCCGTAGATCTCGAACTCGGCCATGGTGACCGCCAGAGCGGCCATGGAATGGAGGTGATGAGAGGATGTCACACCCGGGAATACGGCCTTCTGAAGCTTACTCTCGATGTCCTCGCTGATCTTGTCGCCGATGATGATGCCGTGATTGGGTCCAGGGAAGGTCTTGTGCGTGCTGGCGGAGATAACATGTACGCCCTCCCTCAAGGGGTCCTGGAACTTACCGCCGGCGATCAGGCCGAGGACGTGAGCCGCGTCGTACCATACGATGCTGCCCGCTTCCTGTAAGGCATCTTGGATCTCCTTGATGGGGGTGGGGAACAGGAAGACCGATAGACCGAATTGGGCGACCTTGGGCTTCTCCCGGATAAGGAACTTCCTAGTGGCATCGACATCAAGGTTCCAGTTCTTGTAGTCCCACGGGTAGTGGACCGGGTTTAGGCCACGTAGGCCGACCGCACCGAAGGGGGCTGTCGAGATGTGCGCGCCCGAAGCGAGCTCGGGGGTGGAGATCTTGTCGCCAGGCTTGGTGAGGGCGAACAGGATCGCGATATTGGCCACGGTGCCGGAGGTCGGCCGGACGTCGACGAACTGGGCCTTGAATATCTTCCTGGCGAGCTCGAGACATTTGAGCTCGACCTTGTCCACATATATGTTGCCCTGATAGTACCTTTTGCCCGGGAGACCCTCGGCGTACCGATCGTGGAAGTCCGAGATCATCATCTCTTTGGCCAGGGGGCTCATGAGATTCTCGGAGGCGATCATGGGAAGGGACTCCTTGAACCAATCAGTGTGCGCTTTTACCTGGTCTCTAATCCAGTAAGCATCCTCTTTCATGAAAGTTACCAACTCGCAATAAGGAAACTTATAAAAATAAGTGTTGTCGAACCGCACGAACTGTGAAAAACCCTAGCGTTCCCTCAACATCGAGCCTCGAACAATAGACTTCTTCTCTCCTTTTCTATATGGCCAGGACTTTTGCAGCGTTTGGTGCTAGACTATAACATTTATGGCCGCTGGCCTCGAACATCGAGGCCGTGGACATCTCCATCTCCTCCTTCCCCCTCCTCGGCATGCTGGATAAGCATCGAACCTACTTTAGAAAGGCTCAGTTCAAGCATCCGATCAACTTTGTGGTCGGCCTCATGCTTCAACGACAGGGGCGGTAAGCACATCGACCGTCATGGTTACGGCCACTGGAAGCACTAAGGATTCGCTCGAGATCGCCTGGTTCGTTAGGCTACAAGAACGATTCGATAATGTTCAATATTTGCCGAACTAACTCCACCATTGATGTTCATGGCGCGACACTCGTCCTTGGAAGGTAAAATGCAAGTTGATGTGCGCACATGATGGATTTGGAGGTTAGCGATTGAAGGACGACTATCTGGATAAAGAGCTAATGGAGCGCTTACAGGTCCCGCCGGGGAAGAAGGTAAAGCTAGACGATTACGACACAGGCTGGGCCCAGAACGAGGGGATGAAGGAGGAGGGAAAGGAAGGCATAAAAAAAGAAGCCAGAGAGCTATTGGATAAAAACATCAAAGAGCTGGCAGATGCCCAAGAACTGCTGTGGGCCAGCGATTCCTATTCCTTGCTTATAGTGCTGCAGGGCATGGATGCCGCAGGCAAGGACGGGACCATCAAGCACGTCATGTCCGGCATAAACCCGCAGGGATGTCACGTTGTTAGCTTCGGGCCCCCCTCCCAGGAGGACCTGGCTCACGACTATTTGTGGAGGGTGGTCAAAGCTCTCCCAGAGCGGGGGCGCATCGGGATTTTTAACCGTTCTCATTACGAGGAGGTGCTGGTGGTCCGGGTCCACCCCGAACTTCTGAAAGCCGAGAACATCACCAGAGGCAAGATTGACCAACAGGTGTGGAAGGACCGCTACCAGGACATCAACGATTTCGAGCACCACCTCGTTCGGAACGGCACATTGGTGCTCAAGTTCTTCCTGCACATCTCCAAGGAGGAGCAGAGGCGCCGGTTCCTGGAACGCTTGGAAGATCCCGAGAAACAATGGAAGTTCACTTCCTCGGACATCAACGAGCGTGCGTTCTGGGACGATTACCAGAAAGCGTACCAAGATGCGATCGGGGCGACCTCAACGCCGTGGGCGCCGTGGCACATCATTCCCGCCGATTACAAATGGGTAGCCCGAACTCTAGTGGCCGAGATAGTGACCTCTCGGATCAGGTCCCTGGACCTGGAATATCCTAAGCCCACCAAGGAGGAGCTGAAATTGTTGGAGAACGCGAAGGAGAAGTTGAAAACGGAATGAATGAGAACTCGGTACCCAGGGAGAGGTCCTTTCAAGATTCTATGAGCCCGTGGGTATCGTTCGGTCATCCCATCGTCGACCATCGGAGGAACCATTTACGGACCGCCCACAAGGCCAGACCCATAATGATCACTCCGGCACCAAGAAATATGGCGTCGGGTGAGATGAGGAAGGCCATCAGGAGCAGTAGCACGCAGGATAGGGATCCAAAGACTGGAACGAACTTCGGATACTTTCGATAGGTCGTCTTCAAACGAAAGGCAGAGATGTTGGCGAACATGTAATAGAACAGCTGGGCGAACATGTTCCTATGGTGACAACGCTGACCAGATCTACGAATAGGACCAGGATAACAATGAACGCCCCGGTCAACACAACGGCATAAGAGGGAGTGCCATATCGTGGATGAACTCGGGCCATCGCCTTGGGGAGGTCCCCCTGGCGAGCCATAGCATACTCCATCCTGGAAACACCGAGGATGGTGGTGATGAGAACGCTCGCTGTAGCCAGCACCCCGCCGATGGAAATAAGGAGCACAGCGAACTCGCTTCCAGTGATGCTCATAGCATGAGAGAGGGGTGAACTCGATGAGGACAGACCGGGACCGCCCACTAGGCCGACCGCCACTAGGGCGATCAGGATGTAGAAGACGGTCGAGATGGCCAGCGACCACAGGATGGCCTTCGGCACGTTCTTTTTTGGCTCCTTGACCTCAGCCGCTATCACCGTGACCCGCGCGAACCCGCCGAAGGCGAAGAATATGTAGTAGGCACCCACGAACGTCCCTGTGCTCAAAGGTTGAAAGGGCTGAAAATTTGCCAGGTTAATGAACATTAGACCAAAAACGATGAAAAAGGACAATAGGATCATCTTGGCAAGTACGATGGCGTTGTTGAGCTCGGCAGTGTGGCTCGCCCCGTAATAGTTCATGACCGTGAAGATGATGCAGATCGCCGCGGCGACGATGGGGACACTTAGCCCCGGAAATATCACTGCCAGATAGTAGGCGAAGCTGAGAGCTACCGCTGCCCCTATCAATGTATTGGATAGTGACCACATCCATCCCGAAAGAAAACCGGCCAAGGGGGAGATGAGCTTGCCGGCATAGTCGTAAACACCACCCTCTCGGGGATCCCATATGGTCAGCTCGATCAGGCTCAAGGCAGTTACAGATGACACAGCAGCAGCTAGGACGATGGAGATGACGATCGCTGAGCCCGCATAGCCGGCGGAAATGCCTGTGACCACGAAGATGCCCGATCCAATGATGGCTCCGATGTTGATCGCTATCGCGTCCACTAGGCTGAGCGAAGGCGTCAGGCCCGGGATCGCCCTGAGCTTAGGCATCGAAAATCATTAATCCAGTAGCTCCATTATGTATGTGTGCATCCAGTGCTCGGGCTGACATCTTTGATCGCAGATCTCCCAATGGAACCAGAGACCTGATAGTAGGGCGCCACCCCAGATATCTGATCGGCGAAGCAATGGAGCAAGTTGTAGGGACAGTCATGGAGCGGGGGTTTTGTACCGATACTGTCGGCCTCTGCGACGAACACCCGACCCGCGATCCGATCGTCGACATTTCGACACCCCATGCTTTGATCGCATCTCTGTACTTCCTCCGATCTACAGGTAGCTTTGGTAAGCAAATTAAGCACACTATGAGGGGACGACCCCCTGTGACTTTAATCTGGTCAATGATGTATTTCCTCATGTAAACTAACCGTGATTGATATGTATGGGTTAATGAGAAGGAATACGATGGATGGTTTCGGCAAAAAATGCGTCTGTTCAACAGAGTGGAGAGTCAGTTCAGGGCTCGATCCAAGATTATGAAAAAATGGGTATCGCCGAAACATTTGCCAAACTATCCAGCAGTGAAAAAGGATTGACAGACGCGGAGGCCCACGAACGCGTGAAGCGGTTCGGCTACAATGAGCTCTTAGAGAAAAAGGTCAATCCAATACTTAAGTTCCTGAGCTACTTCTGGGGGCCCATACCCATCATGATCATGATCGCGGTAGTACTGTCCGCGATCATCGGCCACTGGGAGGATTTCTTCATCATCCTGGCGCTGCTGTTCTCGAACGCCATCGTCGGTTTTTATCAGGAGAGGAAAGCGGATAACGCCATCGAGCTGCTGAAGCAGAGGCTCGCTCCGGAGGCCCGGGCGTTCCGCGATGGTAAATGGGTCCAGATACCTGCAAAAGAGCTTGTCCCGGGTGACGTCGTCCGCGTGCGCCTCGGCGACATCGTTCCTGCGGACATAAAGCTCTTCAAAGGCAAGTATCTCGAGGTGGACCAATCTGCGCTCACCGGCGAGTCGCTGCCAGTGGAGAAGGCCGAGAACGATGTAAGTTATTCCGGCTCGTTGATCAGAAAGGGCGAGATGGATGCCATAGTTGTCACAACTGGAATGAACACATACTTCGGAAAAACTACGAAGTTAGTCGGAGAAGCAAAGGCGGCCAGTCACTTCCAGCGCAATGTGGTGAAGATCGGTGACTACCTGATCGTCATCGACGTCGTCCTGGTCGCTTTGGTCCTCATCACCGCCATCCTGCGCCACCAAAGTCTCTTGGACACTTTACAGTTCGCCCTGGTCCTCACCATTGCCGCCATCCCGGTGGCGCTGCCCGCGGTGCTCTCGGTGACCATGGCCATAGGGGCGATCGTCCTGGCGAAGAAGGAAGCGATCGTCAGCAAGCTCGTGGCCATCGAAGAGATGGCGGGCATGGACATCCTTTGCTCGGACAAGACCGGCACCATAACACAGAACAAACTGACCTTGGCCAAGGTCATTGGTTATGGTGATACCAGCGAAGCGGAGGTCATGCTGAATGCCGCCCTCGCTTCCCGAGCCGAGGACAAGGATCCCATCGATAGTGCCATTCTCCAGAGCATCGATTCAATGGGTGAAGTTAAGGAACAGGTCAGCAGCTACGAGATCAAAGAGTTCGTTCCGTTCGATCCGGTTATCAAACGCACCGAGGCTCAGGTCGTAAGCAAGAGTGGGGAGTTTCGCGTGACCAAGGGCGCGCCCCAGATCATTCTAGGCATGGTGGAGAACAAGGAAGACCTTGGCACCCAGGTCCAGAAAAACGTCCAGGACCTAGCCTCGATGGGATATCGGGCCTTGGGAGTTGCACGCCGAGAAAAGGACGGATGGCGATTACTGGGAGTCATTGGCCTGCACGATCCCCCGCGCTCCGATTCTTCTGTAACGATCCGTAAGGCACAGCAGATGGGGCTTGAAGTAAAGATGGTTACTGGAGACCATTCCGCCATCGCCAAGGAGATCGCCCAAGAGGTCGGTCTGAGCACCGATATCGTACCATCAGAGTCGTTCGTTAACATGCCGGAAAAGCAGGCTGCCGATGTGGTGGAAAAGGCCGGTGGCTTCGCCGAGGTCTTTCCTGAGCACAAGTACCGAATCGTTCAACTGCTACAGGGAAAGGGTCACATAGTCGGCATGACCGGAGATGGGGTCAACGACGCTCCAGCGTTGAAGAAAGCGGATGCCGGGATCGCGGTGGAAGGTGCTACGGACGCCGCCAAGTCGGCCGCGGACATCGTTCTGACCCGTCCCGGCCTAGGTGTGGTCATCGACGCCATAATCGAAAGCAGGAAGATATTTCAAAGAATGATCAATTACTCGATCTACCGCATATCGGAGACTATCCGGGTGCTATTCTTCATCACTTTATCCATTCTCGTATTCCAGTTCTACCCCATAACCGCCTTGATGATCGTTCTTCTTGCTCTATTGAACGATCTGCCCATTCTGACCATCGCCTTCGATAATGTCCTTTACTCTGCAAAACCGGAGAAATGGGACATGCGCACCCTCCTTCTGGTGGCGATGTACCTCGGGATGATCGGCGTGGTCGAGTCGTTCATCGTCCTCTACATCGGACTGAACGTGTTCCACCTGGACCAGGCATCGCTCCAATCGTTCATCTATCTAAAGCTCTCAGTGGGCGGGCACCTCGTACTGTTAGTTGCTCGTACCAAAGGGCATTTTTGGTCAGTGAGGCCAGCACCCCAGTTGCTGTGGGCGATAATCTTGACCCAGACCACTGCCACCCTCCTGGTGATATTTGGAATATTGCTGCCTCAACTGGGTCTCGTCTACGTCGCGTTCATCTGGGTCGAAGGTCTGCTAGTGTTCATCATCACAGATTTCCTCAAGGTGGGCCTATACGACATCCTGATCAAGAGAGGAGTGGTGGCACAAGGAATATCCGCTCCGGAGGATGGGGGCACGCCCAAGGGGGAGCCAACCCCCTCCAAGTGATAGTGCTCATATGTCGGCAAATTGCTAAGATCGTTGCTAGGGCGGGATAGACTTTTTATCCGTGACCGTCAGAATCCTTTGGCATGTACTATAGAGAAGGTAGCCGAGAGCGAGAGTTCGAGCCTGAAATTAGTCCGCCACCGATAATACCTCCTCTGATCGAGATCGTTCATCATGCCCTTTTCTTGCGGGCCGAAGTATTGCAGAAAGAATATCCTGGCACAAGGGTTGAGCAGGAATTTCAGGACGACGAGCCTCGGGGCATTCTTTGGCTAATAGCGGACGATGGCACTGTGATTAGGAAAGAGTTCGTGGAAACATCCTTCTCTGCCGACAGGCCGGAGCGGGACGGGGAGTACATCGATGCCGTTCGAAGATTTCGACACATTGCTATCCATTATCCTGGTTTGATCATGCCGAAGGAGCATGTTATAAAGCGTATCTCTGACCTGTTGATCAATGCCAGGGCAACTGAGTTACCTGAGGAAGTTACCATACAGGGCTTTCTTTATGCCGAAGATGGGAGAACCATCTTGGAGGCATGACAATTCTTTCCCCCCATTTGATTCATACTCCGATTATCGCATAGTCTGCTTTCTCTAGACTATCCAGGATCGATAGGGCGAGTCATACTGCTGTAAAATGACCTTAGCTCTCGAGGTTTGTGGCCCAATAGCATGACGGCTCGGGATGGTACAATATCGGCCTGTCACTTGGGGTGGGCTGAACCTTACATCGACATCAACGTGCCTCGGTTCGGCCATCAGCTACGACCTCGGAGCCAGGCCTCCAGGGCGCAGACTTAGTAACCACATTAGGTTGCTTCGAGCGCTCGATCATGGACCGTGGCCCCTTGTGCCGTTTCTGATAGGAACTTAGCAGCTCCGAGATAGGCGTAGCGCTCAGGGCACTACGAGCACGGGCACCTCGGAATGCTGAACGGTTCGGGAAGATACGCTCCCCAGGAGGAACTCCTGGACCCCGCTGACGCCCGTGGCACCGACGACTACGAGGTCATACCCCTTCTTCGATCGGTTTAAGAGCAGTTGGGCCGGATTACCCATCTCCACCACGGTATCAAAGGCAACCTTCTGCTCATCCATGATCTTACCGGCCCGATTGAACATCTCGCCAGCGAGTATGTCCTCACTAGGTACGTAGGTTGGCTTGGAGATGAAACGATCGGTATAGATCGAGTCCGTGGCCACGAACATCAGCGTCACCGTGGCCTCATAGTGCGCGGCCAATTCAGCAGCATAGCCCGCTGCCCTATACGATCCTTCTGAGCCATCGATCCCTACTAGTATCTTCTTGATTGCAGGCATATTCTCAAGCAATTATTCGAGCAACTATGTTATGAGGTTTATGTTCATTACTCAATATTTGTTCGTAAAAGAAAGGAGCTTTTATTCTAACCCAAGAAAATTATAATTTTGGCCATACGGGTGCCGTTCTCAGTAAGGTTCTTGTCAAGGCCCTCTGTGCCAGGCAGTACCTGCATTCCATCCGCTCTCTCAATCGCCTTCTGTTCCCTATTCTATTCTCGCTCACTCCCCTCTCGCAGTCGGGTCTTAATATCCCCTCGGCGAGGCTTAATGGGCGGGCCTGTTCGCGAGTATGAGACTTTGCCACCCGTCATGAGATCGGGCAGAGACAGTGGTGCCATCGCTGATGGGACAGGACCCCCTCAGATAGGCCCTGATCACCCACCTGTGATCCAGCCCCCGATCTTCGGTCATCTCGATCGGATGACCTCCTCCTCGGGAGGGGATCGTTTATTCCATACGATGGCCTGGGAGCCCGATCACTGAAGGGGTCCGTTTGAATGAGTGTTCGTCCGCTCATTGAGATCATGCTCGACGGCCTTGGCACCTGCAGCGTGCTGTGGATGTATCTTTCCCGTATGGCCGAAGTGAGCGAAAGAGACCGCAGCATTGATGAGGCCTATATGTGAAAGAGCCAGAGGATAGTTGCCCAGCTGAGCACCATTCGAGGGCTCGATCTCCTCCGCCAAAAGGCCTAGGGGCCCCATCCTGGCCAGGATGCCCTCATAGATCGTCTGGGCCTCATTCAACCGTCCCGCCCTGATCAGCGCAACCACCAACCAGAAATGTACATAGCACAAAGGACCCCTCTTTTCCGCTGACACCTTCCGGAGCGCTTGAATATCGGTAACAGAGACCGTCGATGACCAAATGTTTTAAGGTCGCATCGATGGTCGAGACCATCCGGGGATCCTTGCCGTCGATAAAACCAATCGTAGGTAGTATGAGATTGGAGGCATCCAGGGTCTCATCCTCATAGGACTGCTTGAATGCGCCAAGACTCTCGCTCCATCCTTTTTCGAGCACCTCCGCCTTGATGAGATCTTGCTCATGGCGCCATTTGGTGACATTACCGGGAAGGCCGATTTTAAGGGCCATCTCGCTGCCTTGTTCCAAAGCGGACCAAAGCATGGCTTTGCTGTGGACGAAGTGCCTCACTCCCCCGCGCACCTCCCAGATGCCATTGTCTGGCTCGTGCCAATGGTCGGCCGCCCAATCGAGGATACCTCTGATTTGGGGCCACATGGTATGGGGATCATAACTCCCTATGTGCCACGCGAAGTGTATTGCACTTATCACCTCACCATAGACATCCAGCTGTTCCTGCTGGTAGGCCGCGTTCCCGATACGCACCGGTCGGGAATCGCGATAACCACGCAGGTGATCCAGCGTCGTCTCGGTGGGATTATTTTCATGGATGATCGGATACAATATCCTTATGCCCGTTCCTTCTAATTCCACTGTGTGAACAATCCAGTCGAAGAAAGGCTTCGCATAGTCCATGTATCCAGATAGCATCAGGGCATAGAGAGTAAAGGAAGCATCTCGGATCCAATTAAGTCGGTAGTCCCAATTTCTTTCACCACCGATCGTCTCAGGAAGTGAGGTCGTGGGGGATGCTATGATCGCCCCCGAAGGATTGTAAGTCATGAGCTTCAAGGTCAGAACGCTGCGCAGGACTTCTTCCCGGTAAGGCCCGTGGTAGGTACATTTATCAACCCAGTCCTTCCAGAATGATAGGGTCGACCTGAGACCCTCATAGGGTGAGAACTGGAGCAGCTCAGGATCGTATTGGACCCCTAAGATGAATGAGACCTTTTCGCCAGCGGCCATCCTAACGTCTGCGTAGATCTCCCTGTTCATGTGATCAATTCGCCAAGTGCTTGGCGATATCATCTGGTACGGACCGAATATTGCCCGGCTTCCATCGATATCAAAAAGAGGAAGGGAGCGGGCATAATCGGGCCGGGGGGCGCATCTACAGATTATGTCGGCGGTGCCCTCGGTGCACTCCAAGATCCGAACGAGCCTGCTGGGATGGTATATCGGGGAGGACGGCTTCTCCAGGTCGACGTACATGAAGTCCCTAAGAACCACTTTTCCCGTATCACAATTGAATGTGGTCTCTAGGACATTGGTGTGCTCCACATACTTGTGAACGGACTCGCATGCCAAGGTTGGCCTAATGCTCCAGAACCCCCCCTTATCCACATCGAGTATTCGGGCAAAGAGCGATGGCGAATCGAATCGGGGCAGGCAGAGCCAATCAATGGAGCCCTGACTGCTGACAAGTGCCGCGGAGTGGCAGTTCCCGATAAGGCCATAATCCTCGATCGGTCGATAGGAAGTCGAAGACAGTTCATCGTTCACTAGCTTTTCCCTCCATGATCGAAAATATAAATGGAGTAAGTCTCATCGACACGAACCTGGGGTGACTGTGAGATAGAGATGATTTGCCATATGCGCGCATGGGGTCGCATCTCATCACTCGCTACATCGAACCCAATCGGACGGCACGCGGGCCCCCACTGCGGTATTCGACGCATCAGATGCTTTAGTAACATATGCTAGATGATGAGTGTCGATAGGGTCATAACAATTTTCCTTCCGCCTGGGCAGGGGGTGCACAAAAGGCTGCTGCACCAGGATGCCTTCGGCGGCCAAACCCATTCTGCCCCATAATAAATGATTAAATAGCAAGAGCTTTGAATAATTGAATAATTGGGAACGACTTGTTCGGTAATCCTTCACGAGGGCCGTTCCCCTATCAGTGGAGGACTGGAAGATGCGATTGATTTTCACCGAGGTCATGGGCAATCAGGATAAGCTACGAGCGGTGTTCCAGAACGACGATCTGATTATGTTCGACGGTCCCCTTGATGAGGACGAGCTGATACACGAGGCCGAGGACGCATCCATACTCTCTGTATTCATACGGACCAAGGTAAGTGAGAGGGTGATCAGCCATCTTCCCAAATTACAGATGATCAACACAAGGAGCGCGGGGTTTGATCATATCTCCGCGAAGTACGCGATGGAGAAGGGGGTAGCCGTCACCCATGTACCCGATTATGGTCCCAATGTGGTGGCAGAACACGCTTTCTGCCTGCTCCTGGCCTGCGCTCGGAGCCTCCTAGCAGCGGACCGATCGGTCAAGGAGTTAAAAAAGTTCGATTTCGAACCGTTCATGGGTATCGAGCTCAAGGGCAAGGTATTGGGAGTGGTTGGAACAGGAAAGATCGGTGCTGAGGTCATTCGGATCGCTCATGGGTTCGGTATGAAGGTGGTCGCCTTCGACCTTTACAGGAACGAAAGGCTTGCAGGAGAATTCGGGTTCCCTTATCTCTCCCTAGAGAAGCTCTTGGAGGAGAGTGATTTTGTGACCCTTCACCTGCCTCTCACCCCAAGCACAGAGAATCTGATCGATCGCTCCGCTCTCCAAAGGATGAAGGAAGGCAGTATCCTGATCAACACGGCTCGAGGTAAAATCGTAGATGAAAGGAGCCTCAGAGAAGCTCTGGACAGTGGCCATTTGGCCGCGGCTGGATTGGATGTGATCGACGATGAGTCCCATCCGGAGAACGATCCGTTACTGGGCTCGGAAAACGTCGTGCTCACTCCCCATATCGCATTTTACACCAGGGAGTCGATTAGCAGGATGTTCGACGAGTCCATCCAGACCATTAAAGCATTTAAATCGGGAAAAACGATAAATGGGATCCCCAAAGAGTAACGTGGAAAAGATAAAGATGCATACTCACCCCCAGGATTAGGGCAGGTCGATAGCAACTATGGCCGTTCCTAATGGTCTCAATGCGATAATTCTAGATTCGTCTCTTAAACAGACCGATCCAATGCGCCACCGGCCATCGAAAAGCACAAACTCCTGGTTTTCAAATCAAGTATTGCAGCTTGAGGAAGCGTCATGGGCATAGGGGAGTGGGCGGTCGGAGTGGATCTGGGAGGCACACATATCCGGGTGGCCCGGGTGGATACTGATGGAACAGTGCATGGGATAATTGAAGAAAACACCAGGGTGGAAGAGGGACCGAATGGAGTTGAACTTCAAGTGGTCGGTATGGTCCATAATCTCTGCAGATCGGAGACGGCCCCACCAGTAGGTGTTGGGGTAGGAATAGCTGGTGACATCGATAAGGACAGTGGTGAGATCATATTCAGCCCAAACCTGAGGTGGCACAATGTCCCCTTCCGAGCTGATCTCCAGAAGCGTCTAGACATGCCCGTGCTCGCCATCAACGATGTCCGGGCTGCTACCTGGGGAGAATGGACCCATGGGGCCGGGCGAGGCTTTGATGACATCGTGTGCATGTTCATCGGCACAGGGATCGGAGGGGGCATCGTTAGCGGTGGACGGGTGCTCAGCGGTTGTGGCAATTCCGCCGGAGAGATCGGACACATGGTGGTCCAATTGGGCGGGCCAAGATGCACCTGCGGCAATTGGGGTTGCCTGGAGGCGCTAGCCGGAGGGTGGGCAATAGCCCAGAGGGCACAGGCTGAGGTCAGTGCCCATCCTGCCACCGGTACAATATTGCTAGATATGTCTCCTGATATCGACAACATCTCAGCCCGAACGGTTATCGGCGCAGCCCGATCGGGGGATCAAGTTTCCCTTCGACTCGTGGAGCAGGCGACCGACGCCTTATCGCGGGAGCCGTGAGCCTGGTCAACGCGTTCGGTCCTTGCCGGCTAATTTTGGGAGGAGGAATGGTAGATGGTTTACCTGAATTGGTGGATCATATCGATAAAGGGGTCCAGGCCCGGGCCATGGAAGCTGCCCGGAGAAGGGTAAAGGTCATACCATCTGAACTGAGATCTCGAGCGGGAGTAGTTGGGGCGGCCACCTATTTTATGAAAAATATGAGGACATAACAAAAGGAGATCCGGCCCGAGATCACAGTATCCGATCATGGATCGTTAGGATCCAAGGACGCAGGAACATTTTTAAAACACGCCCTTCCATGATATTTACCAGACAGACACTGGAGAGGATATATTGACCAAGATCGGAATAAATGGGATGGGGCGCATCGGTCGAATAATCGCGCGGCGCTATCTGACCGATCCTCCCGACAACATCGAGCTGGTGGCGGCAAATGACCTGTTCTCGCCTGACAACATTGCCTATCTTACCAAATATGACTCCGTTCATGGAAGGGCCCCATTTGAGGTGGAGGGCGGAACCGACTTCCTCCGGCTTGGGTCGAGCCGGATACAGATGTTCAAAGAAGCGGACCCCGCCAACATTCCCTGGAGGGATTTGGGAGTGGACATCGTCCTGGAATGCACCGGGGTGTTCCGCGATCGGGAAAAGGCCGCCGGACACCTGGAGGCTGGCGCATCAAAGGTCATCTTGAGCGCCCCCTCGGACACCGCAGACCTGACCATCGTCCTTGGTGTCAACGACGATAAGTACGATCCCTCCCAGCACCACATCGTCTCCGCCGCTTCCTGCACCACCAACTCACTGGCTCCAGTGGCCAAGGTATTGAACGACTCTTTCGGCATCGATTACCTGATGGCCACGACCGTCCACGCCTACACTGCCAGCCAAAAGCTGGTCGACAGCCCCGCCCGGAAGCTGAGAAGGGGCCGGGCGGCCGCGGTGTCCCTTGTCCCCACCACCACGGGGGCAGCCAACGCTACGGTCAAGACCATACCTGAACTGAATGGCCGGATGCACGCCGTGGCCATACGCGCTCCGATCCCTGATGGGGCCATAACCGACGTCACCGCCACTTTGAAGCAGGATGTCACCGAGGAGATGGTCAATAACGCGCTGAAGAGCGCGGCCAATGGAAGGATGAACGGGATCCTTGACTATAGCGAGGATGAGCTGGTGTCGGCTGACATCATCACCGACCCTCACTCCTCCATAATCGATGCCGGATCGACCAAGGTCATCGGTGGCCGGACGGTCAAGGTGCTGGCCTGGTACGACAACGAGTACGGATTCTCCTGCCGGATGCTTGACCTGGCCTCCCATATCGCCAAGGCGGGCATACCCGGAAAGACCGTTCGGAGGGAACAGCCGGTCCGAGCGTGAAATTTGTATCATGTTATGGAGGATTGAAATGAGACAAGCAACACCACTGGAAGAGAAAGCCGCTGCCCCGACCCCGAGATACATACGTTGCGTTCAGGGAAATCGGCATCGAGGACGTGCCCTTGGTCGGGGGCAAGAATGCCTCGCTGGGCGAGATGTACCGGGAGCTCACGAGCAAGGGGGTCAAGATACCAAACGGTTTTACCATAACTGCCGAGGGTTATCGGCATCTCCTCTCAACGACAGGGATCAAAGGGCCGATGGAAAAGGTCCTGACCGGAGTGGACAAGGAAAACGTCACGGACCTGGCAGAACGGGGCAAGAAGGTCCGGGACCTCATTCTGGAGGCCGGGATACCGGATGACCTGTGGGAGGAGGTCAAGGTGGCCTACGACCGCTTGTGCGAAGAGTATGGTGAACACCGACGTGGCGGTCCGAAGTTCTAGCGCTACGGCGGAGGACCTTCCGACCGCCTCGTTCGCTGGACAGCAGGAAACCTACCTGAACATCCGCGGCTATACCGCAGCTGAGGGAGGCGTGCAGCAAATGCTTCGCCTCCCTGTTCACCGACCGGGCCATCTCCTATCGGATCGACAAGGGGTTCGGCCAGTTCGATGTTGCCCTCTCCATCGGGATCATGAAGATGGTCCGTTCCGACCTGGCTTCCAGCGGAGTGATCTTCACCCTCGACACCGAGACCGGGTTCCGGGATGTGGTCTTCATCACCGCCGCCTACGGCCTCGGTGAGAACATCGTGCAGGGAGCCGTGAACCCCGATGAATACTATGTCTTCAAGCCCACCTTCCGTAAGGGTTCCAAGGCCATCATCAGGAAGAAGCTGGGGGAGAAGGAGAATGAAGATGATCTACGGCCGAGGGGGGACCAAGGAACTGACTCGGAACATTGACGTCCCCGAGGAGGACCGCCAAAGGTTCTGCTTGACCGATGACGAGATCCTGGAACTAGCCTCCTTCGCCGTCACCATCGAGGATTACTACTCCAAGAAGTCAGGGCACGACATGCCCATGGACATCGAGTGGGCCAAGGACGGGGAGAGCGGGGAGCTGTTCATCGTCCAGTCGCGGCCGGAAACGGTGCAATCACAGGGGCCATGGACGTGCTGGAGACCTACATTCTCGAGAATAGAGGGCGCCGTGCTGAGCCGGAGGGACGAGCGTTGGTTCCAAGATCGCGTCGGGAAAGGCCCGGGTGATCAGAGACATGAGCCGCTGCCCGAATTCCGTCCGGGGGAGATCCTGGTGTCGACAAGACGCACCCGGACTGGGAGCCCGTCATGAAGATCGCCGCGGCCATCGTGACCAATCTGGGTGGGCGGACCTGCCATGCGGCCATCGTCAGCCGGGAGCTGGGCATCCCCGCCGTGGTGGGTACGGACGATGCCACCCGCGTGATCCGTGATGGGGACCAGGTCACCGTGAGCTGCGCCGAGGGCGACGATGGATTCGTTTACGAGGGGGCGCTGCCTTTCCGGGTGGAGCGCACCACGCTCAAGGACCTCAAGCGTCCGAAGACCGCGATGATGATGAATCTGGGCAATCCGGAGGAAGCGTTCTCCCTCTCCTTCATCCCTAACGACGGGGTCGGCCTCGCCCGTTTGGAGTTCATCATCAGCAGCTACATCCGCGTTCATCCCATGGCCCTGCTTCACCCTGAAAAAGTGGAGGACGCGAAGGATAGGGAAGCCATAGAACACCTGACCTCGGCCTTCCCCGATAAGAAGGGCTACTTCGTGGAGACGCTGGCCCATGGCATGGCTACCATCGCCGCCGCGTTCTATCCCAAGGACATGGTGGTCCGGTTGAGCGATTTCAAGACCAATGAGTATGCCAGTCTTCTGGGCGGGCGCTACTTCGAACCTGACGAGAGCAACCCCATGCTGGGGTTCCGAGGCGCATCCCGTTACTACTCGGACCGCTACCGGGAAGGCTTCGGCCTAGAATGCCAGGCGGTCAAGATGGTGAGGGAGACAATGGGCCTGACCAACCTCATACCCATGATACCGTTCTGCCGGCGGGTGGAGGAGGCAGAGAAGGTCTTGGCGGAGATGGAACGGAACGGATTGAAGCGGGGTGAGCACGGCCTGCAGGTCTACATCATGTGCGAGATACCCAACAATTTCCTGCTGATCGACGAGTTCAGCCGTTACTTCGATGGGTTCTCCATAGGTTCCAATGATCTCACCCAGTTGGTCCTGGGCATCGACCGGGACTCCGAAGTACTGGCCTCGGAATTCGACGAGCGAGATCCCGGGGTGATGAAGGCCATGTCCCTAGCAGTACAGGGGGCGAAGAGGAACGGCAGGCATAGCGGTATCTGCGGCCAGGCCCCCAGCGACTACCCGGAGATAGCTGAGTTCCTGGTCAAGGAGGGCATCGACTCCATCTCGGTGAACCCAGACACCCTGATGAAGATCACCTTGAAGGTTTCGCAGATGGAGGAGAAGCTCAAGAAAGAGGGACCGAAGTGATCGGGCTGAGAGCCATGACACGGTGACGAGGATGATCTATACTCTCGCCCTCAACCCGGCCATCGACCGCACCTTCTGGGTGGATAGGATAGACTTCGAGGAAACTACTCGGGTACAAAAGGAATGCCGCTACCCCGGAGGGAAGGGCATCGATGTTTCCCGGGTACTGACCAACATGGACATCCCCAATATGGCGCTGGGCTTCGTCGGCGGCTTCGTCGGGGACGAGCTGGAGTGCCGACTGACCAGCGAGGGCGTACGCACCGACCTCATTCACATCTCTGGAGAGACCCGCACTAACATCATCGTGCATGAAAAAGACACGGGTCGCCACATATTGCTCACGGCCAGTGGGCCGGAGATCGCCCCCTATGAACTTGGTGCCCTTTTCAGTAAATTAGAGGGTCTGAGGGACATTTCGTTATTAGCAATAGGGGGAAGCCTTCCACCGGGGGTCCATCCAGAAGCCTATCGCCGGATTATATGGGCGATGAAAAAGCGGGGCATGGTCACCCTCCTAGATGCTGACGGCGATGCGTTGAGACTGGGAATACAGGGCGGTCCGACCTATATCAAACCGAACCGGCATGAACTAAGCCAGCTGGTGGGAAGGGAGCTTACTGGGCTGGCGGACATCCTGGATGCAGCGGAGGGGGTCCGATCGCAGGGGGTGGAAACCGTACTGGTATCGATGGGGGCCGACGGGATCGTGCTGGTGGGGGAGGACAGAAGGTACTTGGCCATCCCGCCGAAGGTCGATGCGGTGAACACCGTTGGATTGGGAGATTCTGCCGTGGCCGGCTTCGTCTATGGCATTGCCACTGGCCTCGAACCGAAAGAGTGCCTGATCTATGCTACCGCTGCAGGGACCGCTACCGCGTTGAAACCGGGGACCGCCCGGGCCAACAAGAAGGACGGTGTTGGAAATGGTGCCCAGGATAACGTTCAAAGATCTTTCAAGGAGCAATGGATGATGAACGGAACGAAAGTTGTTGTACCTCTGGACGTTCCCAGAGGAAAGCGAAAAATGTTTTTGGACAACTACACGGCCCTGACCGGAGGGAAGGGTCGGCTCATGCTGTTCGCCGGGGACCAGAAAGTTGAGCATCTGAACGATGATTTCCGGGGTGAAGGCATCGCTCCAGACGATGGGGACCCCGAGCATTTGTTTCGGATCGCCGCCGGTGGCCGGATAGGGGCATTTGCTACCCAGTACGGGCTGGTGGCACGTTATGCTGCAGACTACCCCAGGGTCCCCTATATCGTAAAGCTCAATTCCAAGACACATCTGGTCAAAACGCTCCAAGCCGAACCGCTCAGCCAACAATGGATGACCGTCGATCAGGTTGCGGCCCTGAAAGATGAGAACGATATCACTGTGCTAGGGGTGGGGTATACTGTCTACCTGGGCAGCGAGAACGAGGCGATCATGCTCCGAGAGGCGGCCCAGATCGTCCACCGGGCGCATCATCATGGCCTCACCGCCATACTGTGGATGTACCCACGGGGAAAGGCCGTCCCTAACGAGAAGGACCCCCACTGCGATCGCTGGGGCTGCCGGAGTAGCGGCCTGCCTAGGATCTGATTTTGCCAAGGTTAACTACCCCGAGGGGCCGGATGCTCAGGATCGCTTCCGAGAGGCGGTGCGAGCGGCGGGAAGGACCGGGGTCATATGTTCTGGAGGAGGGCATATGGAGGTGAGATCATTCTTGGAGAGACTCCATGAGCAGATCGCGGCCGGGGCGGCCGGAAGTGCTACCGGCCGCAACGTACATCAGAAGCCGTTGGACGAGGCGGTACGGTTCTGCAACGCCGTTTATGCTATCACCGTCGAAGATGCCTCGGTCGATGAGGCCATGGATCTCTACTGGGGGGACCTGGGAGCTTGACGAAGCTGGTCCTACTGCGACATGGTCAGAGCCTGTGGAACGAGGCGGGGCGGTTCACCGGCTGGATCGATGTGGACCTTTCCACCAAAGGTCGGCAGGAGGCCCTGGAGGCGGGCACAAGACTTCGCAAAGAGGGCATCGCCCTGGACCTTGCCTTCACTTCCGTCCTCAAGAGGGCCATCCGCACGGCATGGATCGTAATGGACGAGATGGACCTCATGTGGATCCCGCTGTCCCGCTCCTGGCAGTTGAACGAGAGACATTATGGGGCCTTGCAGGGGTTGAGCAAGGAGGACACGGTCAAGGAGCATGGAAAGGCCCAGGTCCATGCCTGGCGACGAGGGTATGATGTACGTCCACCATCCCTTGACCCGTCAGATCCTAGACATCCTCGGTTCGATCCCCGATACAAGGGACTCCAAGTTGATCTCCTTCCTTCATCCGAGTCCCTCAAGGACACATTGGACAGGACCCTGCCTTACTGGCAGGAGGAGATATTGCCCCTGGTACGAGACGGCAAGAACGTCCTGGTGGCGGCCCACGGCAACAGCCTGCGGGCATTGGTCAAGCACCTCGACGACATCAGCGATGATGAGATCACCGAGTTGAACATACCCACTGGAATCCCCCTGGTCTACGAGATGGTGGACGGCGCAGTAAAAGAACGGCGCTATCTGGCCTCGAAGGGTGAGCTGACCAAGGCTACGGAAAAGGCGGCCCAGGTGCGATGAGCGGTGTCATATTTTCGCCGGCCTAGACCCTCGCCAGCTCCTTATTCTCCAGAGCATTGACCGCGAGCAGCCACGTCCCGCAAGCCTCTCTAGAAAGGCGCCGCCACTCGTGTATGCTCAGGGGCGGGGATCCCGGGACCATAGGGTCCCTTGATCGACCGTTCAGCCTTTTTGCCATATCCCTTCCCAAGCCCGGACCGTCCGGATCTCATACGATGACCTCCATTCTTTTTGATAGAGCCTGATCGTTGATCTCCGCTTTGAGCTTCGATAGGGTCCCGAATGCATCTTTATCTAGGTCAATCCTCAGGACCCTCCTCCCCCGATGTCTCAATGCCGCATAGTCTCCGAGAGAGGATGCACGGATCAATTCTCCAAAGGTATAGTCTGTCTCTGGCACATCCAGATCATCACCGATCTCATCGATGATCTGTAGGAACAAACCCGTATTGGGGCCCCCTTTGTGAAGCTGCCCTGTAGAATGTAAGAATCGGGGCCCATATCCCAGAGTGGTAGCAACGCCTAGATCGAATAGGATCTTCCGACGTATCTGTTGCAATTCTTTCGAAATGTGGGCATCGGGTTCGAGATAGGCCTGAATAGAGACGTAGTCACCCTGCCTGGCCTGAGACGACCATTTTCTCAACCTATCCTGCAATCCATCTGGATCACCAATGGAGATGGTCTCCACATTTTCAAGGATGGCTTCCTCCGTTCTGCCGGCGGCCATCATCTTTTTGGCCAGGTCCTTTGCCATTTGCACATCGGGTTGATCGAAAGGATTGATTCCAAGCACTGTGGCCGCCGAGGCCACCGCAATCTCCCAATTAAGAATTTCCCGGCCTAGGCCTATCTTTTCTTTCAACATTATGCGAACGGTAGGATGTCCAGCCTCCTCTAGCTCCTTCATCCGGTCCTCGA
This sequence comes from Methanomassiliicoccaceae archaeon, assembly GCA_963728405.1. Classification (GTDB taxonomy): domain Archaea; phylum Thermoplasmatota; class Thermoplasmata; order Methanomassiliicoccales; family Methanomassiliicoccaceae; genus UBA6. Next base: position 98,622 of record CAVSJV010000004.1, read on the forward strand.
TGTTGTCCTCATCCCCCCGCATGGTCAAACCAATGAAAAAACGGTCCGGTGGATAACTTGCAGGATCGAGCATAGGTTCGTCAATGATGGGCACAATGCCCTTTCCGCCCTTACCGGTGCTCTCCGCGATCAATTGTTCGATCCATGAAGGAAAACTGCGAACCGACGATGAGGCCAGAAATGTGACCTTGTCCCTTCCAGAAAGAGCTAGCTCACCCAACGCCGATCCCAGAACAAGGCCATCACTGTGCTCGGGCTTGGCTTGGAACGCATCGTTCTCACGCATGCTGAACGAGTTGTCAAGTAATTTGTGCACATCGATGCCGATCAACGCTGCCGGCACTAATCCAAACGCCGTCAGTGCAGAATATCGGCCACCCACGTCGGGTGTGGCCTCAAAGACCCGCCGGAAGCCCCTCTCCACTGCCAACTGGGCCAGGGGAGTTCCTGGATCAGTGATGGCGATGAAGTGACGCCCTCCATCGATTCCAGTAGATCGCATCTCCTTCCAAAAATACCTGAAGAGCGACAAGGTCTCCAAGGTAGTGCCAGACTTGCTTGAAACGATGAAAAGGGTTTTGCGGGGATCGATACTTTTTCTCACTTCCTTCACGGCAGCAGGATGGGTGCTGTCAAGAACGGTAAGCGCTGGATACCCCTTCGCGTTTCCAAAAGTTTTCTGGAATATTTCTGGAGCGAGGCTTGAGCCTCCCATTCCCAATAGGACCAGATCGGTCAAGCCTTCCATTCGTATCTCTTGGGCAAAATTGACAAAATCTTCGAGCTGGGGGGGCATCGATTCCCCAAGGGATAACCAGCCAAGTCGATTTGTTATCTCCGGGACCGGTTCCGGGAACCACAGAGTGGGGTCCCGCCCCCATAACCTTTTGGTGAAATCTATCTTACTCCACTGCTCCAGCCGGGCGTCGACTTTGTTTTCATAAGGGCCTAAGTTCAAGAACATGATATCCTCCTTTCCGACAATTTTGTCTCGGCGCTTTTCCTTTAGTGCTAACAGGAGAGTATTGAAATGTTCGGATGACGTCCTGGAACAATCGTCTGCAGGCCTTCCCCACCACATTCGGGCCTCTATTCCGAGAAAGGATGATCACATTGCCTATTCTTTCGTATCATCCATCTGGTCCTCGAACGTAGGACTTACATTCTCGTGCGCCATGAACACGTTCATTGTTACCGGGAACCCCTTATCGGCGGTTTCTGACGCTACTGGCCCCCCCATACATCGGGCATCTGGATATCGATTCTTCCCTGCGACCCTCTTCGGCCCTCGAGAATAAACTCGTTTCACTTCCTAGAATCGGAGACCAATCTAGAAATCAGGACTCGACGATACCCGCCCACTACAAGGAGATTATAGATGGGCGAACTGAAGAGGGAGCTGGGCCTTCTCGGGGCGACGGATATCGGCATCGGAGCTATCATCGGCGCAGGCATCTTTGTTCTGAGCGGCGTGGCGGCGGGCTTGGCCGGCCCAGGGGTCATAATGGCATTCGTCCTGGCCGGCATCACCGCCCTCCTCACGGCCCTGAGTTCGGCGGAGCTGTCGTCCTTCATCACCGAGGCCGGAGGCTCCTACATCTATACGACAAAGGCCTTCGGTAACTTCTGGGGCTTCATTGTCGGCTGGACGGCCGTTTTCGACTACATCGTGGGCGCGAGCGCGGTTAGCATCGGTTTTGCCGCATATCTCCTTTATTTCCTGGGGGTAGGTCTAGACCAGGTCCTGATAATCACCATCGGAGCGATCCTTCCCCTATGCCTGATGCTAGTCAACCTGAAAGGCATGAAAGAGGCGACCAGGGCCAATAATGTCCTCGTATTCATGAAGGTGGGCGCCCTCCTGATCTTCATTCTGACCGGGGCCATGTTCATTACCGGCGGTCATGGTCTCTCGAATTACTCCCCTCTTCTTCCGAATGGCGTTTCCGGGCTATTTTCGGCGACGGCGATCATCTTCTTTGCATTTATTGGGTTCAACACGGTCACCACTATATCGGAAGAGGTCAAGGAACCGGAGCGGACCGTTCCCAAAGCGATCCTCCTCGCCTTCGGGATCAGCACACTTCTCTACATCGGCGTTTCTGCGGTCGAGGTCGGTCTCGTGAACTGGAAGGTCCTAGGTGAATCCACTGCACCTCTGGAGACGGCCCTTAGGATCGCCACCGACAACATACTGATACTGAAATATGTGTCGATCTCGGCCTTGTTCGCCACCGCATCGGTAGTAATGTCCTCGATCATGGGCGGTTCTCGCGCTCTTTTTGCAATGGCAAGAGAGCGGACCATCCCTCACTTTCTTTCAGCGGTCTCCAGACGGGGGATCCCCATTGTGGCGGTCATATTATGCGGTACGGTAATCGGAGGTATCGTTATCATCGCTGGAGGTAATCTGGGTTGGCTGGCTTCAGCTTTCAACTTTGGCACGCTGACAACTTTCATGTTCATCAATCTCAGCGTCATAAAGCTTAGAGGAACATTGCCGAACCAGAAACGATTGTTCAAGGTACCTTTCTACCCAGTCACACCAGTACTTGCGATCGCATTCTGCGGAGGCCTCATATTTTTCCTCAATATCAATGCGATAATCATCGCTGCGATCTGGATCACCTTGGGCATTGGCTTCTATTTGTTGCATCAGAGGAGAACGAAGCTATCGATCGGAAACGATGCCATCAGAGTTCCCCCTACGACCTAATTCTGCTGCTGAACAGTCAACTGAGATGAAATCTATCTTCCTACCGATAGGGTTTGAAGAACGCCCAGATGCCCCATTCCATCTTTTATCGATTCTGTGGAGAGAGCCATCATGGGATTCTTTTTATCTCAAATTCCCTTAACCGTGGCCGAGGCCTTAAGCACGGTCCGCTCTAACTCCCCAAAAGTAAGAAAGAATTTTTATATGCCACTGTTGCGAAGTATCCGTCGCCCATTCAGTGAGGACCTCGGGACCTATCTAAGGAAATGGGTACCTATCAGCATCGTTATCGGTATCCTCGCCGGACTTGGGGCCATTATTTTCCAGTTCCTCCTCGATGTGATCTGGAACGCCTCCTACAACACATTCTCGATACCATGGTATATCGTCTTGTTCATCCCGGCCATCGGGGGCCTTTTGGCCGGGATCATCATAATGAGATGGGCCCCCGAGACCGCCGGGTCCGGTACCGATCACATCATCGATGCAGTGCATCATCATGGTGGAAAGGTCCGGGCGAGGATCGTCCCGATCAAGATCGCCGCGTCGGCATTGACCATCGGGAGTGGCGGCAGTTCCGGGAACGAAGGTCCGATCTCCCAGATCTCCGGAGGCATCGCCTCGTTCATCGGCACCAAGCTGGGGCTGAGCAGGTCGGAAATGCGCATACTGGTGATCGCAGGAATGGCGGCGGGGTGGTCGGCCGTGTTCAGAGCGCCACTGGGATCAGCCATCTTTGCTATCGAAGTGCCTTACAAGAACGACTTTGAGGGCAATGCGGTCATTCCATCGATCATCTCCAGCGTGACCTCCTATCTCGTCTTCATCCCTTTCGGCGGCGCCGACCCCATATTTTCTTCGAACCTACCAAGCGTCAACATCACGGCCCAGCTGCTCACCACCGTTCTGATCCTGGGTGTGATCATAGGTCTTGTAGGGATCCTCTTCGTTCTTCTGATGAGAAGGATGACAAATGCCTTCCGCCGCTCCTCCCTCCCTCTGCCAGGAGCTACCTTCTTAGGGGGGCTAATGGTGGGGATCATCGGATTGGAATACCCCCAGGTGCTCGGCCTGGGAGAGGGTGCTATTCAGCTGATCCTTGGTGGCACTCTGATCACCATCGGCCTCCTCGTAGGCCTGCTTCTTGCCAAGATGATCGCCACGTCGCTGACGGTTGGATCTGGTGGAAGCGGAGGTATCTTCTTCCCTTCCTTGATGATCGGCGGCGCGGTCGGCGGTATCATGGCAATGGTCCTGAACTTGCAACCTTACCCGCTCTTTGTATTGGTAGGCATGGGCGCCATGATGGCCGGAGTCTCCAAGACCCCGATCGCCGCCGCTGTGCTAGTCACTGAGATGGTGGGCGGTTTCGTTGTTCTCATCCCGCTCATGGTAGCATCCACAGTGAGCTATTTGGTATCAGGAAAGTATTCTCTGTTCGAGAGTCAGATCACCAGCGGCAGGATCGGTGTGGATTTCTCCACACTAGGCGAGGTCAAGGTAAAGGACGTCATGTCCGGAGGCCCCGTCTTCATTGACCTACAATCGTCCTCAGGAGAGGTATTGAACCTGATCAAGGAACACCCACATCATCTGTATCCTGTTGTTCAGGACGATCGTGTGGTCGGCATCATAACAAGGGAGTCCGTTCTCCAAAAGAAGGACCAGGATTTCACCCCGTCGGATCTGATGAGAATAGATTTTCAGTCCATTTCACAAACCAGTTCGGCCGCCAATGCGTTCGAGATCATGACGTCAAAAAGAGTGTCCGCGATCGTGGTTGTCCAATCCGACGAGAGCGATGGACTGGCAGGAATGATCACCAGGATCGACGTTTTCAATTCCATGGAGCATATGGACGAGAGGCACCACGCCTATTGATCGGGCGACCGATTTTCAGTCGTAGCATTCATTATTGAGTCTCGGCCTAGGGTTTGATGCCCATGCCCTTAAGCCCATGAAGGATCTCTTCCATCACCTCAGAAACGATCAGGTCCTTCTTTTCAAATTCCCGTATCCAGATGTGCACATCCAAGGCTATTGAGGAAGCGTTGATGCTAGTGATGAGCACCTGGGGCTGAAACCGAGCCGTATCTCCACTATAGTCAAGAAGTCTTCGAACTCGGGGCAGTTGTATGATCCTTCGAATAATGGACTCTTCCTCATTTGGAACTATGGGCAGGATGCGCCTGTTGGCTTCTATGATCTTGAGAATCAGACCCTTCACTGCGTCGTAGTTGGCTTGGAAGGGGACCTCAAGCTTCAGCGTGACCTCGACCAAGGCCGAGCGAGTGTAGTTGGTGACCTTTGAGCTAAGTATGTTGGAATTAGGTATTACGAACAATCTTCCATCGGAACTGCGCAGGACCGTGTTGGTGAGGTTAATGTCCTTGACCTGAGTCAGGCCAGTGTCACCGATTTCTATCCAATCTTCCAGTTGTATCGGCCGCTCTAGGAGAATAAGGAAACCGGCGATGACGTTCTGGACAACCTGCTGTGAGGCGAAGGCCACTGCCACACCAATTATACCTAGGGAGGCAGCAAGCTCACTGAAACTTAGGCCCAGTGGACCAAGCACGAGGACCAGTCCGACGAACAGACCAACTAGAAGAATGGTATACTCGACCGTCCGGGATATCATCTTAGAATATCGCAGGCTTTCCAACCTTTCGTCAAGCCAACAGTCGAAAAAGTGCGTAAAGTATTCGAGAGGTGAGAACGGAGAAGAATATCACTGCTACAGCAAGAATGACCAAGCCGACATCTACACCAAATATCACCACCGCGGCCATAGCAACCGCAGCTCGGTGCAAGGTAAAAAGGATTTGCTGGCCCCATACTTGTCCATGAATTAATAAAATTCGTCGCCGGTGGCAACTCCGCTCTTTGGTTTGTGTTCCTAGATACTATCTCACTTCTGAGGAATCGTCCTTATCGTCATCTATGTCCGCTAAAGGCAATAGCCCATGGACCAGACGTCAATGCTAAGTGATATGCTAAATACGACGGGCTTAATATATTCACCATGGGGCAGAAGGCAATCAGGAAGATCGCCAATGTCCGAGCTAAGGAAATGGAAAAGATTGCCAAGGTGGAAGATAAAGAAAAGAAAGTGATCGCCAAGGATGAGGCAAAGAAGGTCAAGATGAGAAAAGGGGCAATGAGACGCTCTCCCGGTTGAGATCAAAGAGATAGGTTGCTGGTATGCAGCGCAATTGGGGGACCAAACCGCCTTCTGGACCATGGGGCAGAAGCCGTCACGCTTGATCCCCAAGCCGAGCCTCTTGACCATATGGGTCCCATGGATGGTGTTGTCCTCCAACCGATTAGGTAGTCTTCTGCTTTGTATTGCGCCATTAGGATGATATGTCCCGAAGTTGAGCCCGACCAGCTCGAATGACATAAGGTTCAGATGCATCCACCATGCCCCTGTACCGATTATGTCAGGCATGAACGTGGAAGCCGGAGATCGGTGAATCGATGCCCATTAATGAATCTGATACGGCGAAGCAGGTCCAGGCGGACATCGCGGCCACGAGCACGGCCACACTGTATGAACGGCTGTCTAGCAGCGAGGGGGGGCTCAGCTCCGATGAGGCTAGGGTGCGCCAGCGGAAGTATGGCTTGAACGCCATCAGTGAGAAGAAGGTAAGCCCCCTCATCAAATTCCTCCAATACTTCTACGGCCCCATCCCGTTCATGATCATGATCGCGGTAGTACTGTCCGCGATCATCGGCCACTGGGAGGATTTCTTCATCATCCTGGCGCTGCTGTTCTCGAACGCCATCGTCGGTTTTTATCAGGAGAGGAAAGCGGATAACGCCATCGAGCTGCTGAAGCAGAGGCTCGCCTTGACCGCGAAGGTGCTTCGGGACGGGAAGTGGGGGATGATCCCCGCACTCGAGCTGGTTCCCGGTGACGTGGTGCGGGTCCGGCTTGGAGACATCGTTCCTGCGGATGTGAAGCTGATCGAGGGGCAATTTCTCGAGGTCGATCAATCTGCGCTCACCGGCGAGTCGTTGCCGGTTGAGAAGACGTTGAACGATGTGGCCTACTCCGGTTCCATCGTTCGCAGGGGAGAGATGAACGCCCTGGTGGTGAACACCGGTATCCACACCTATTTCGGCAGGACGACCAAACTGGTGGAGGAGGCCATCAACGTAAGCCACTTTCAGAGGAACGTGGCGAAGATAGGCAACTACCTGATCCTCATCGTCGCCATCCTGGTGCTGATCGTGTTCGTCGTTGCCCTTCTGCGCCACCAAAGCCTCTTAGACACTTTACAGTTCGCGCTGGTGCTCACCATCGCCGGCATCCCAGTGGCGCTGCCCGCGGTCCTATCTGTAACTTTGGCCGTAGGGGCCGTCATCTTGGCGAAAAAAGAGGCCCTGGTCAGCAAGCTCACCTCCATCGAGGAGCTGGCCGGGATGGACATCCTGTGCAGCGACAAGACCGGGACCATCACCAAGAATCAACTATCCGTGGCCCAGATCGTAACCTACGACGTCTCCCAAGCGGACATGCTGCTGGCGGCCGCCCTCGCTTCCCGAGCCGAGGACAAGGACCCCATCGATAACGCCGTCCTAGAGAAGGCCACAGCCACCTCAGGCGCGGGGGAAAGAACAGTCGATTTTAAGGTTAAGCGTTTCACCCCCTTCGATCCGGTCATCAAGCGCACCGAAGCTGTTGTGGAGGGCGATGAAGGCGACTTCCAAGTGGCCAAAGGGGCCCCCCAGGTAGCGTTGCAGATGGCAAGGAACAAGGAGGCGATCCAGGCTCAGGTCAACAAGGGCGTGGAGGAGATGGCCAGATTGGGTTATCGCGCGCTAGGAGTGGTTCGCAACGATGGCGCTGGCTGGAAATTTCTAGGGGTCCTGGGGCTCCAGGACCCACCACGGGATGATTCCTCCGAGACAGTCGCGCAGGCGAAACGGATGGGGGTCGATGTCAAGATGGTGACCGGAGATCATACTGCCATCGCCAAGGAGGTCTCCCGGCAGGTCGGACTGGGAACCAATATCGTGTCCGCAAAGGCACTTCTCGATACGCTGGATCAGCAAGCGGAGGAAATGATCGAGAACGCGGACGGAATTGCCGAGGTGTTCCCGGAGGCCAAGTTCCGCATCGTGGACCTGCTGCAGAAGAAGGGGCACATAGTCGGCATGACCGGAGATGGGGTGAACGATGCGCCCGCCCTTAAGAAGGCCGACGCCGGCATCGCGGTGGAAGGTGCTACCGACGCGGCCAAGTCAGCGGCGGACATCGTGCTCACGAGACCGGGTCTGTCGGTCATCATAGACGCCATCATAGAAAGCCGCAAGATCTTCCAGCGCATGATCAACTACTCGATCTACCGCATCTGCGAGACCATCCGCTTGCTGTTCTTCGTGACCTTGTCCATCATCGTGTTTCAATTCTACCCCATCACCGCGCTGATGATCGTGCTCCTGGCACTGCTCAACGACCTGCCGATCCTGACGATCGCATATGACAAACGTGCTCTATTCAGCCAAGCCAGAAAGATGGAATCTCCGGACCGTGCTCATCGTCGCCACGTTCCTGGGAATGATCGGCGTGGTGGTGTCGTTCTTTACCCTTTACTTGGGCTTGGAGATCTTCAAGCTGGACCAAACATCGATCCAATCGTTCGTCTATCTGAAGCTATCAGTGGGCGGACACCTGGTCGTTCTGGTCGCCCGCACCAAAGGGCCATTCTGGTCAGTGAAGCCCGCCCGAAGGCTGCTTCTGGCCATCGTTTTAACCCAGGCAGTGGCGACCGCCTTAGTACTGTTCGGGATCTTGTTGCCCCAGCTAGCCCTGGCCTACGTGGTGTTCATCTGGGTGGAGATGTTGATCGTGTTCGTCATCACCGATTTCCTGAAGGTGAGGCTCTATAATTACCTGATCAGAAAGGGGGAAGTGGCCATGGGCATCTCATCCCAGACCGAACTTCCAGGAAGGCTCAGCAGCAATTAGGTGCTTTTCATCATTCGAGTCCCTCGGTCGGAAGGGATACAACGATTAGATGAACGGCACGAGGTAGGTGGTGAAAGAGGAGATCGTGCTGGCCCTCCTGGATCGCTTCGACATGACCATCACTTGAGAGCATGGTCAGAAAAACGAGATCAGATGGTGTGAACGGTGCCTCATGGCCCATCTCCCCGTATCAACGTTTGACAAGTCACTATCTCGTATTGATATATTTTTATTTAATAAACTAATTAGCCCTAGGATTCGGGATGGATGCGTACATCGTACTCTTAGTGGCCGCCCTGTCAGTTTCAGTGGGTTTTATTGCAAGCTATCTCTTCAAGCAGTATAAGGCCCCCGATGTGTTACTGTTAATTGGATTTGGTCTCGTCATCGGGCCGAGCGCCCTTGGTTTCATAGACGCTACTTTCGCCAGCAAGCTCGTGGGGATGATGCCCTATGTGGCGGCTCTTGCGCTGGCGGTGATCATGCTTCAGGCGGGCATGGGCCTGAACATTCGCGATGTCATCATCTCCTTTAAGCAGGCGCTCATCCTGACGATTCTAGCATTCATCCTTTCTGTTAGTATGATCACCGCCCTCTGCATGATCGCCTTGGGCTGGACCATCGGGGAAGCCCTACTCCTTGGTTTCATCCTGGGAGGAACGAGCGGGGCAGTGGTCATTCCCCTGCTATGCGGCATAGGTGCTTCGAAAAAGACCAAGGTCATGCTGACCCTCGAGGCGGCAATAACCGACGTGCTCGTCGTCGTTCTCGCCCTAACCGTCGTTGCTCTCATGGTGACAGGTTCCGCCAACCTAACAAGAGCCATAGCCGGCATCCTGACCGCCTTCTTCGCTTCCGCCTTCATCGGCATCATAGGCGGCATCATCTGGCTTAAGGTCCTGGCATTCATGAAGGACCACACCTACTCCTACATCATTACCCTGGCCGCCCTCCTTGCCATATTCGCCGGAACCGAGATAATTGTGGACAGGACAGGTGGCGGGGCCATAGCCGCGTTGGTCTTCGGCCTGACTCTGACCAACGGGCACGAGCTTAACCGATTTATCAAGAAAGGTGAGAAGATCGTTAGTTGTGAGGACAAGATTAAAAATTTTCACGAAGAAATCTCCTTTTTTGTTCGGACCTTCTTCTTCATCTACCTGGGCGTCGTCCTCTCTACCATTCATTTCCAGCCAGCCCACATAATCATTGGTATTGCCATCGTCCTAGCGTTGTTGATCGGTAGGCTCATCTCGGCCATGGCAGTGAACCGCTTCTGGGATATGGCCAATATAGACAGGATGACCATCGTGTTCATGCTGCCTCGTGGGCTCTGTGCGGCGGTGCTGGCCTCGGTGCCATTATCCTATGGCGTGGTCAGCGGAGAGATCGGGGACCTCATCCTTGGAACAACGGCGGTGGTCATCATCCTAACGACCTCCATAGCATCGGTGGGGGCGTTCATCATCGACTGGCAGAGCAAGGCCTGCCCTTCTGTCGAGAAGGAGGCGCCGTTCAAGCAGCCAGAATGAGGGAGCGCCAAGTGATCACTGCCCCAGTGCCATAGCACTCTGGGCCAACCTATTCCTTGTCCTCGAACACCCCCTTTCTCTCGAGGAAGAGAACTGGGCTCACCTTCGCTCCGATCAATTTGCCATCGATATTCACAATCGACAGATCGTTCATCCGGTCGCCCATCATTGTATTCACCACCACGGTGAGCTTCGAACCCTTGGTGATCGCCCTGCCCAATATCATGATGCTTTCGACATAATGGTTGTAAATGTCGCCCCTAGAACGAGAGGGCGTTGCTGCCCCCGGCCCCGAGGCAATGGCCGAACAAATGCAGGCTCGTTTTGATGCTGTAATACTTAGACCGTCCTGGAAAAGCGATTGGCAAGCATCTGTTAGCTCGCCTCCTCCATCGGGGCCCCCCTTGACCCGGGAGGTCTCGAGCACTATCTTTTCGCTGGCATTGCCGATCAGCATATCGCTGACCTTCCTCTCGCGGTATGAAGTGGCGGGGGATCCGAAGAGGGGACCATATTCCAACCAAATGATGGCCGTCGACCATTGATCTGTTGATCGATCGAGCTACATGGCCTCACCATATCCGCTCTGGTCTTGAATTCCCCTGGACGTACTCCTTCCCTAAAACTTCACGGGGTCTCCTAAACCTTCCTGTACCGGATTATCTCTCGCCAGAACACTGGTGTCATTACAGCAAAGACTGTCAGGAATTCCAATCGGCCGGCCCACATGGTGAAGATCAGGGCCACTTTGGCCAGATCAGGAAGGCCACCGAACGTTCCCATCGGACCTAGCTGACCGACCCCGGGGCCAGCGTTCGATAGGGTGGTAATGGCCGCGCTCATCGAAGTGACCGGCTCAATGCCCAAGAGCACAAGAGCAACCGTGCAAGCGAGGGCGGTGGCGAAATAGCAGATGGCCACGGCCATCATCGATGAGATCGTTTCCTCACCCAAATGACGCCCGTCGAGCTTGAGGGAGAAGATAGCCCTCGGATGCACGGTCTTGTAGATGGACGCATAGATGAACTTTCTTGAGAGTATGAAACGAACGATCTTGATACCTCCGGCCGTGGAGCCGGTGCATCCTCCGATGACGATGAGCGCCAGTAGTAGGAATAGCATGCTGCTGCTCCATAGGGAGAAGTCGGCCGTGGCGAATCCCGTGGAGGTCATGCAGCTGATCACCTGGAAGGCGGACGTCCGGATCCCCTGCTCAAGATCAGTGAACGTGCCGCTCCATAGCAGGACGAGCCCGATCAGGGTGGCAAGGACCACCAATGCCGAATACATCCTGAACTCGGCATTCCGCCAGTAGGTTCTTCCCTTACCGGTCGCGATCGCCTGAAAATGCAGATAGAAGTTGGTTCCCGCAAGGAACATGAATGCTATGATGATCCATTCCACGAACGGGTTCTGGTAGAACGCGATGCTTTGAGCATGGGGGGAGAAACCACCGGTGGACATGGTCGAGAACATCACCACCATAGAATCGTACATCCCTATCCCGGTCAGGAGGAGCAGGAGGAGCTGAACGACGGAAAGACCGAGATAGATGTAATGGAACTTTTTCGCCTCTTCCTGTATGCGCAGTGAGATGTTCTGAACGTTGATGCCAGAGAACTCGTTCTTGGCCAGGCTTCTTCCTGCGATCCCTAACATAGGGAAGACCGTGACGAAGATCATGACGATCCCTGCCCCGCCTAACCACTGGGTGAAGCTCCTCCAGAACAGAAGGCTCCGAGGCCAAGCTTCGATGTTGAACATGATCGAGGAACCAGTGGTGGTGAAGCCGCTCATGGTCTCGAACATCGAGTCGATGACGCCCATCCCATACATCATGTATGGGATCGCACCGAAGACCATGACCACCAGCCAGCCGGTCGTTACTACGAACAACGCCATCGTCGGTCGGGTCTGCTCGGCCGCTTGGTAACGAAGCAATAGGGGCAGACCGATGGACGCGCTGAGCAATGGGGGGTAGATCCAGGGGCGGGGGTCCTCATTATAGATTATTGCAGTGGCCAACGGCGCGATGAACGCCAGGGCCAGGTAGAAGAAAAGCAGGCCAAAAAGGTAAGCAAAGGTGTTCTCCTTCCGGGTAATTTTCTCTATGACCATATAGCGCGTCAAGCCATGCTGCCTGAGCAGCATCTTGAAACACTTCCATGTCCTTTTCCACATGCCCGTATGGATCATCTTTGCGCCCATTAGGGATTCACCGGGATGTCCAGTTTGAAAATCCGCTCGAGGACGGAGACGTCCATCTTATCTGCATATATGAGCAGGGCATCTCCTTCCTTGATCACCATGTCCCGGGCGGGTAAGATAGGTCCGTCATCGGTTATAACCATGGCAATGATGGACCGTTCTGGCAGCTCGATCTCCTCGACGCTCTTGCCATTGATACGGCATCTCGGTCCCACCATCAGGCTGATCAGCTCATTCTTGAACCCTTCCATCAGGAGCAGGACCTCATGCTCCGGAACGGTCTGCTTGATGATCTCATTCGCGACTACTTCGTAGTAGCTTACGGCCGAATCGATGCCCACCATTTGGAAAATATCCTTGTATTCTTGTTTGGAGAATGAAGTGATGGTCTTGGTGACCCCTAGATGTTTTCCTACTAAACAAGCGAGGAGGTCCCCCTCCTCATTATTGGTGGCGCAGACCAGCACATCGGTCATTCCCACGTTTTCATTGCGCAGGACCAACGGGTCAGAGCCGTTATCGTTTATTATGATCGCGCGGTTGAACTTTTGAGCCAGCTCTTTGCATCTGGATTCGTTCTTCTCGATCAACCGTACAGATATGCTTTCTTTCTCCAACATGCAGATCAGGTACTCGGCGACGATTCCTCCACCGATGATCAGCACATCCCTTGGCAACTTTACCGAACCGAGGAAATGGTCGAATTTGATGATGTCATCTTCCTTGCCGATGACGATGACCTCATCGCCGATGCGGAGAGCGTCACCCTCCAACGGAATGAAGGCATCCCCGTTCCGGTGGATGCAAAGGATCTTGCACCCCCCTGGAACAGGCAGTTGGAACAACGGCACATTGGCGATATCATGACGGTCGTGAGAGAACCTGAACTTAGCAACCTCGAGGCCATACGCGGGGATGGCCTCGTGATCGATAGCGTTCTCCAACAGAGCTATCTTCTTCATCTTCGTAGCGACTAGATATTCAGGAGAGATGACGTGATCTACATTCAGGAAGTTGGATACGCGGCCCCCCTCAGTGTAATCTTGGTCCCGCATTCGGGCGACGGTCCTTAGGTTCGGGAACATTTTCTTGGCGACGAGGCAGGCGAAGATGTTTACCTCATCGCTTTCAGTCACCGCAAGGAAAAAATCGATATCTCCATCCAGGACCCCTTGGAGCACATGAGGGCTGGCGCCATTGGCGTGGAGTACCCCGACATTCAGGGTGTTAACGACATACTCGTACCGTTTCTCATCCTTCTCCACAACCATCACAGAGTGTTGGTTTGATAGGAGACGAGCTATGGTGTATCCAACATTCCCGGCACCGACAATTACGATGTGCATGCACGAACCACAACCGGAATGTTGAGGGGGATAGGGGTGGGCTACTAAAGGTTTATCTTAGGGGTCACGCTCGGCGGGTTGATGGTACAGATGGGCCCTACCCCTGCCACCATATGTCGCACCTATCGCCCCCGATACGAATCGATGATCGCCTCGTATCCGCCTTTTAATGTCGAGCGGGCATTTCCTGCCAAGCGCACCGATATATGAGATCGCGGTAGAGACCGTCCCGTTCAATTGTTGACATTGTCTGAAAGATGGGATAGATGAGTGATTTTTAAATCGGCCTTCGTTATCGTGCCGCGGAACCAGGGGGAGGTACAATTATATCTCAATAGCAATTCTAAGCCCATGTCGCAAGTATATTCGAGGGTAATAAAAATCAGCGGGAATACCGGAACCATCTTCGACGGGATGGCATCGTTCCTGGTGGCCAGAGGGTTCGTGATCAATAATGCCGACAGGCCGAACACAATGGTTGCGGACAGGGGCATCCTCCGGCCAACCAACAAGATCGAGAAGTACCCTCACACCCTGGTCATCGCCATGCATCCTACCGGAGATGCCCTGTCGTTGTCCTTTATTTATGTTATGAGCGATTTCTGGCACTACACCGCCGGTGACCGCCTATTCTTCAACAACGAGATCGACCTCTTCGTAAGGGGCCTCGTGGCGGACGGAGCGAAGGTGGCGGCAGGCGAGGCCGTGCCATCGGTGATCGATAACGGCTATATCGAGGAGCTCAGACAGCTGGCCAAGCTTAGGGGCGAGGGGGTTCTTTCCGGCGAAGAGTTCGATCAGAAGAAGAAGTTGCTCCTGGGCCTCTGAACCTACAACCGTTTACCCGGGTACCCCGGGGATTATATTTCATTTTCCATCATCACTATTCGATTTTTGCACGGTTGACCGCTCAAGGATTATATATCTGTAGGACCGAGGGAGCTTGGGCGATGATATGGACCTCCAATTCATTCTGAAAGACAAGTTCCGACTAGCAGTGATCGAGGACCTCTCGAACGGAGAGGAGGGCGCAGACAGGATCGCTAAGAAGAACCATCTGCCGGCCATGGCGGTGGACCGGGCGGTCCGCGAGCTCCTAGCTGAGGGCATAGTAGGGGGACCGAGCTCAAGCCTTTATCTCACGGACAAGGGAAAGGAGATGCTAGCGGAGATAAAGGGAATGGAACGGATCCCCGGAGGTGGCGTGGATTCCAAGGCCCGTTCCCGAATCCCCGATCGGCTGGGGCCAGAGGACAGCCGCCGTCGCAAGGAGAACCAAGGCACCTGATCAGCCCAGTCTCTTCTTTAGTTCGGTGATCGATGACACTGGAAACGGGTCGACCCCCCTCAGCATGGCGAGATAATATGATACGAAGTCGCCGATGATCATACCCCGCATCACATTCTCCAAGGCGGTTGGACCTTCCAGGTCCACGATGACGGGGTCCAGCTTGAAATCCTCGAAGATGGAGATGGTCGCTCCCATGATGTCGGCCATCATGTCATGGTCCGACCCAGCCCTGAGGAATACCGGAACGTTGCGCTGGTCCCTCGGTCCGTCCAGCCAGCCTACGATCTGATTGTGGTCTGCCTCCGGCAACTCGCCCGACAGGCATAGCATCTTGGAGTTCTCGTTGATCTGGGTCTGCCATCTCCGGGCCGCGGTACGCATGTTCCGTGATGAATATATGAACGGCATCTTCCCGTCCAGTTGCTCGGCGATAAGCTTCGCAGGGTTCGCCGACCGTGAGGTCTCCGGAGAGCAGGCTTTAACCTCGTTCCTAATGGCCGGCAATAGGGACCTCAGTTCGCTGGCCACCGTCGATATGTCTGCCGCCTCGACCACCGTGGCCGCCGCTCCGAGCAGATGTCCGAGGGCAGCCCGGGGCTGCAACCCCCCCGGCACTTTGACCAGCTTCTCATTGCACCCTTGGCAGAGTTGCATGAGCTTACCTCCGGATGTGATGGCCGCGATAGTCGCGTTCCTATGGCGGGCCTGCTCATGCATGGCCAATGTTTCCCTGGTGTTGCCGGAGTACGAGATCAGGATGACGAGAGTGGACTCGTCGACCCAGTTGGGGAGCTGGACGTCGCGGACCACCGTCGAGAAGACAGTAGATGTCCGCTCGAGATGATCACTCAAGACATCGGCACCCATGGCCGAGCCCCCCAGTCCACATAGGCAGATCTTGCGGGGCCGCTGGTCGATCTGTACCTCGCTCGAGAGGGAGAAGGCAAGCTGAACGGGCAGGTCGATCATCTGCCTCAGCATGCCGGAAGGGTCGAGAGAGGCGAGGGCACTGGCGTCATCCAGGGTGATGGGCATGCATCCTTGATGGCCGCTGATGATATATTATTATGATTGGTCCATGAAACGTGTGAATGCCCAATGGACCAGCTATGCGGCGGCCCAATGCCTCACATCAACAAGAATTTTAGTAGCTACCGGAGACATAATATAGAGTAGGCAATATGGACGAGAAAGGTGCATAAATGGATAAGATAAGCGAGGCCTATGCCGCGCTGCGATCCGGTCGGTTCGTGCTGATATTCGATTCGGACAGCAGGGAGAGGGAGACCGACATGATGATCGCCTCCGAGCATGTTACTTACGAGAGCGTAAGGACGCTCCGCAAGGATGCCGGCGGCCTAATCTGCACCACCGCGCCCGGTGAGGTCTGGAAGAAATTGGACCTGCCGTTCCTGGCCGAGCTGTTCGCCGAATCGTATGTCAAGCATCCCGTGTTGCGTGGCCTGGCTCCCAACGACCTTCCTTATGATACCAAGTCCGCTTTCTCGTTGACCATCAATCACCGCCACACCTTTACCGGCATTCCGGATGGAGACCGGGCGTTGACCATCTCAGAATTCGCCAAGCTGTGCAAGAAGGTCTCCGACATGAGCGCCGAGGAGGCACGGGAGGAGTTCGGAAAAGCCTTCCGCGCTCCTGGCCATGTGTTCTTATTAAACTCTCAGCCTGGGGTCCTGAACGACCGCCGCGGCCATACTGAGCTATCGACCGCCATCCTCAAGATGGGCGGGATGTTCCCCTCCGCCACCATCTGCGAGATGATGGGCGATGACGGGAAGGCCCTGACCAAAGAAAAGGCTCAAGAGTACGCCAAGAGATTTGGGCTCGTCTACCTCGAGGGCGCCGAGATCATCGAGGAATGGAAGAAAAGCAAGTGGTCAAGATGACCAGGGTGATGGCTAGCGGGGTCTTCGACATTCTGCACACCGGTCATGTGCACTACCTCAGCGAAGCCAAGAGGTTAGGGGACGAGCTGGTGGTCGTGGTAGCAACAGATACCACCGTCCGCAAGAACAAACATGAGCCCATCATCCATGAGAAGATGCGCCTGGAGCTGGTCCAAGCGCTCAAGCCGGTCGACCATGCGGTTCTAGGCCGGGAGGGCGACATGTTCAGCGTGGTCGCCGAGCTCAAGCCGGACATCATCGCCCTGGGCTACGACCAGATGTTCGACGAGAACGCTCTGGAGAAAGAACTGGACAAGCGAGGCATGAACATCAAGGTAGTTCGCCTGGGCCGCTATGAGGACGACCTCAACGGGACCAGGAAGATCATCCGCCGGATCATCGACTGGCATACTGAGGCCAATTGTCCGGAGGCAAAACAATGAAGCTCATCGGCATCGCTGACACCACATTCGCCCGGGTCGACATGGGATCGGCCGCCGTGGACGAGATCAAGACCATGGGGACGGGATTCAAGATCGTACTGTATACCGTACCAGGGATCAAGGATCTGCCAGTGGCGTGCAAGAAGCTGATCGAGGAGGATAAGTGCGACATCGTCATAGCCCTGGGCATGCCTGGCCCCAAGGACAAGGACAAGAACTGCGCCCATGAGGCCTCCACCGGCCTGATCGCCGCGCAGCTAATGACCAATCACCACATCATCGAGGTGTTCGTCCATGAGGACGAAGCACCCGACGCCAAGACCCTGGATTGGCTTGCCAAGCAGAGAGCCAGGGAGCATGCCCGAAACGCCTTTAATCTTCTGTTCCACCCGGGCATCCTGTCCAAGAACGCCGGGAAGGGACTGCGTCAAGGTTACGAGGATGCGGGACCGATAAGAGAGTGAGCATATGAAACGTTACAATATTGGAATAGTGGTATCTGAGTTCAACTTCGACATCACGTCGATGATGCTGGAGCGAGCGAAGGCGCATGCCGCCTTCCTGGACGTGAACATGTGACCAAGGTCATCTCAGTTCCGGGCGTCTACGACATGCCCCTGGCCATCAAGAAACTGCTCGAGGACAAGGCCATCGACGGCGTGGTTACCCTGGGATGCGTGATCGAGGGAGAGACAGACCATGACCAGATCGTCATTCAGCACGCCGCCCGCAAGATCATCGACCTCTCGTTGCAATACGATAAGCCAGTATCCCTGGGCATCAGCGGTCCCGGCATGACCCGCCTGCAGGCCGAGGAGCGCATCGAGAAGGGGCGCGATGCCCTGGAAGCGGTCGTGAAGCTCCTTAAGAACCTGGAGTAAAACTCCTTCCATTTCCCAATTTTTAATAGTATGGACCTGCCAGGTACTACCGGTGGATGATTTGCAGGGCAAGACAATCTTCGTCACCGGCGCCACTGGAAAGCAGGGCAGCGCGGCGGTAAGGCATCTTCTGGAAGCAGGGTTCAAGGTACGGGGTCTGACCCGCGAACCTGATAAACCCGAGGCTGAACGTTTAAAGGCGCTAGGCGCCGACATCGTCGAGGGAGACCTGGACGATCCCGGGCGCATAAGGAAGGACATTGAAGGCGCCTATGGCGTGTTCGCCGTCCTGACCTGGAAGGAGGAGGGACCGGCGGGTGAGGTGAAGCAGGGCAAGATACTCGCCGACGCGGCCAAAGATGCCGGGGTCGAGCACTTCCTATATAGCTCAGTAGGCGGGGCGGACCGCTCCACGGGCATACCTCACTTCGAGAGCAAGGCCACCAACGAGAGATACATGCGGCAGATCGGACTGCCCCTCACGGTCCTTCGGCCGGTACACTTCATGGAGGGCTTCAACGCTCCCAATGCCCAGAAGATCATAGCCGGCGGCCGGCTGATAATGGCCCTCGACCCGAGCAAGCCTCTCCAGATGATCTCGGTCGAGGACATCGGGTTCATGGCCGCTATCGCACTGGACAACAGGGACGACTGGCTCGGTCGATCGATGGAGATCGCCGGCGATTCCCTCACCCTGCCGCAGGTCGCGCAGAAGTTCTCGGCGGCCCTGGGGCAGAAGGTGGAATTCGTGGAGCAGCAGCTACAGGAACTGAAGAAGATCGATAACGAGCGGTTCCTGATGATGAAGTGGCTGAACGAGTCGGGCTACCAGGCGGACATTGCAGCGGTCAAGGCCATGCATCCCAGCCTGATGGACCTGGAACAGTGGTTGGAAAAGGGCTATTGGAAAGGGAGCGAGGAGGGAGTGCCGATCCCCCAGCGAGCCATTTGACCTGCGGCATCAGGAACGGCCCTAGCCTTGCTCGTTAGGATCTCCCTAGGCCACCTTGTTCATGTACTTCTCGATGGAGTCGAACGCGGTGGCGAGCGTCTCCACCGGCGGCAGGAACACCGCGCGGAAGTGCATCTTGCCGTACGTCTCGTCGAACCCCGAGCCAGGTACAAGAAGCACGTGGCAGTTGTTCAGGATGTCCAGCACGAAGTCGTGGTCGTTCTTCCAGTGCTTCGATTCGATCTTGGGGAAGATGTAGAACGCCGCCTGCGGCTTGGTCGTTGACAGCCCGGGAATGGAGTTGATACGCTTTACGATATAGTCCCGACGCTCCCGGAGCTTGCTGTTCATTCCCTCGAGGTGGTCCTTGGGACCCTTAAGGGCCTCGATGACCGCCATCTGGCAGGGGTTGTTGGCACTGATGCGCAAGCGTAGTTGACGCATCATACCCTCCTTGATTTCGTCCAGCTTTCCCTGGGGGTCGCGGAAAACGGTGTACCCGAGCCTCCAGCCGGGGAGCAGGTCCACCTTGGAGAACCCATTGAACAGGATAACCGGGACGTCCTTGGACAGCGCTGCCGGAGAGTGGTGCACGCCGTCGAAGGTCATGAGGTCGTAGATCTCATCGGAGATGATGAACAGGTCATGCTCTCCAGCCAGGTCGGTGATCTCCCTGAGCACCTTGTCCGAGTACAGCGAACCGGTCGGGTTGTTCGGGTTGATGACCACGATGTACTTGGTCTTCGGCGTGATCTTCTTGCGCATATCGTCCACGTCGGGCTGCCAGTTGGTCGCCTCATCTGCCTTGTAGGCGACCGACGTCCCACCGAAGAACTTGGTGAACTCAGTATAGGAAGGATAACCGGGACCAGGAACAAGGACCTCATCGCCTACGTCCACCGCGGCGGCGGTGACCATCTGGATGGCTTCAGTGACGCCATTGGTGATGACGCAGTTGTCGATGCTCACGTCCACGCCGTTCTTCTGTTTCTCCTTCTCGAGGATGGCCCGGCGCAGCTCGACGTCTCCCTCCGACTCGGCATACCCGTTGTCGTTCACTTCCACGGCGCGGCACAGAGCGTCGCGCACGTGCTTGGGCGTTTCGAAGTCATACTTATTGGGATCTCCGATATGGAGCTTGATGATCTCCGCGCCCCTCTTCTCCAGCTCTCTCGCTGGCAGTAAGATGTCACGGATGGCGTAGGACACGCCCATCGAGCGCTTGGTCGCTTTCATGATGACGGGCCTCAAATACTGGCCTTAAATAAACTTCGAATATAAACTAGCTTCTACCAGAGCCCATGAAGTCACCGCACGTTCAATGGACATTCAAAAAATGTTTTAATACCCCTACGCCTACACGCTGGTCGTGGCCCTGGTCCGATTAGGAAAGATCCCATTGAGATGGTGCGACGCGTGCAACGTTCCGGTCCTGGAGAACAAACAGTGTGGACGCTGCGGCGGGGATACTCGCCAGATGGAGATCACGCCGCCCGGTGATGCCCGACCGGCTTCTGCCCACGATATCGCTCTGGTTCGGGAAGTGATCGACCGACAGTTCGGGCCCGGCTGCGGCCTGGCGGCCATCCCGGACGGCCATTTCATCCTCATGAACAAGGCCCCTGCCCTCGACCGGATGGATGAGATCATCATCGACGGCAAGGTCGCGGGGACGCTTCGTTATGACTTCGACCACGGATGGGTGTTCCTCGCCCGTATGGTCGCGGCCAAGGCCATGCAGCGCGTGGCCACCAAAGGTATCGTGGAGGCCGATGACGGGGCGGTGAGGCCCATCCTCGGCGGCTCGAGTCTTTTGGTCCCAGGGGTCCTCACTTCGAGCTCGGACATCAAGGTCAACGACGAGGTCATTGTGATCGACCGGCAGGGCAGGGCTTTCGCCGCTGGCCTGGCCCGGATGAGCCATGAGCAGATGGACCCGGACACCAAGGGCATGGCTGTAAAGGTCCGCTGGTACGAAGCACCTGAAGATAACATTGCGGAGAGGCCGGGTTCGGGATGGCCAGAGGTACTAGTGGCCAACCGACCAGAGATGGATGCTAAGATCGCCGAAGCGGTGAAGTTCATTCATCGAGTGATGCGCGAGCACCCTCTTCCAGCCATGGTCTCGTTCTCGGGAGGAAAGGACTCCCTGGCCACCTTGCTACTAAGCCTCAAGGCCGGTCTCAAGCTGCCGGTGTTCTTCATCGATACCGGGCTGGAGTTCCCCGAAACGGTGCAGCATGTGCGGGACATCGCTGCCCGACATCAGCTGGAGCTGATAGTAGAGCATGCGCCGCGGGAGGCATTCGAAGAGGGGCTGAGGATCTTCGGCCCCCCTGGCCGCGACTACCGGTGGTGCTGCAAGACCAATAAGCTGGGCCCCACTGTCCGCGCCATCACCAAGTATTATCCGAAGGGGGTTCTCTCGTTCATCGGCCAGCGACGGTACGAGTCCGAGGCCCGCTCCAATAAGCCCCGGGTCTGGGAGAACCCCTGGGTTCCCGGGCAGGTGGGGGCATCGCCCATTCAGAACTGGACCGCGATGCATATCTGGCTGCTGATCAAGGGTGAGGGAGAAGAGTACAACCCCTGGTACGACCGCGGCCTGGACCGCATCGGCTGCTTCATGTGTCCTGCATCGGACCTGGCGGAACTAAAGGTGGTCCAGCAGGGCTCGGAGGTGTTCAAGGGATGGGACGCGTCCCTCAGGAAGTACGCGGCTTCCCGGGGGCTGCCGGCCGAATGGGTCGATAATGGTATATGGAGATGGAGGATCGTGCCTCCGTCCATCAAGCAGGAACTCGAAAAGGTCGGCATATCGATCAAGGCTGAGGAGCTCAGGCCCGAGGACCAGCCGGCCGAGAACCTCAAGCTATTCATCCAGAGGGGGATCTCCCCGTGTACGATGGGGTATTCCATCGAAGGCGCGTTCAACCGACCGCTGCACCTGGAACGTATCGCCAACACGTTGAACATCATCGGCGATGTGACGGTGAACGAGGAGGAGGGCTGGGTGATGGTCGACGGCATTACGGTTTTCGATGCCGGTGCACTGATCGGTAAGGACAAAGACGCAGAAAAGTTAAAAGAAAAAGTGGAAAGGGTGCGCAGAACGGTGGTCAAGGCCGAGGAGTGCGTTGGCTGTGGCGTCTGCACCGCAAGATGCATCGAGGGTGCACTTAGGCTAGAACTGGGCCGTGTTCGCATCGAGGTTGTTAGTTGCGTCCATTGTGGACGCTGTGCGGAACCGTGCCCAGCAATCACCTTCGGTGACAGCGCCTTCGAGTTCTGACCTTCCAATCAAATAAATGAATGAAAGGGTTTCAACCGAAGCGTCCCCGAGTGCCCCCGTCGTTCAGCGCACGAAGTCGATACCGTCGTCGTCCGCTGGAGCCTGGGTCTGCCTCTGAGGCTGGGCCTGAGGCTGGGACCGGTACTGCTGCTGGGGCTGCTGGCCGCCAAGCTTGGGCTTGGCCTCATTGTCAAAGCCGAGCTTTGTGGGGCCCTGACCGCCCTTGCCGTACATATATTTCGACGAAGCGCCGGTGACGATGACCAGGATCTTGATGGTTCCCTCGACCGCGGGATCGATAGAGCATCCCCAGATGATCCTGGCGCGCTCGTGGACGGAGTCGGTGACGATCTGTGCGGCCCTCTGAGCCTCTCCGACGGTCATATCCGGTCCGCCAACGACCCTGATCAGCACGCCCTTGGCGTCCTTCAGGTCGATCTCGCCCAGCAGCGGCGAGCTGAGGGCTTCGTGAACGGCCGCCTTGACGCGGTCGTCCTCTTCAGTGTTCCCTTCGCCGATACCGACGAACGCGACACCGCCTTCCTTCATAACGGTCTGAATATCAGCATAGTCGAGGTTGACCAGGCCGGGTTTGGTGATGATCTCGGTCAGGCCCTTGATGGTCTGCATTAGCACCTCATCGGCGACCTTGAACGCAGCGTCGACGGGCAGCTTTGGCACCAGCTCGAGCAGCTTGTCGTTCGGGACCACAATGGTGGTATCGCAGACAGCGCGCAGTTTGTTCAACCCGATCATGGCGTTCTCGGCGCGGACAGTCCCTTCAGCCTTGAAGGGGAAAGTGACCACACCGATGGTGAGTGCGCGGATCTGCTCCTTGGCGATCCCAGCGACATAGTGAGCGGAACCGGTACCGGTGCCGCCACCCATTCCGGCAGTGACAAAGACGATATTCGAACCCTGTAAGAAGGCTCTGATGTCAGAGTCGTTCTCCCTCGCCGCGGCCTCTCCATTCTCTGGCAGGGCGCCTGCACCCATGCCCCTGGTGGTGCTCCTCCCAATGAGGATCTTCTTCGGAGCCCGGATGGTCAAAAGGTGCTTGGCGTCAGTGTTGATGGCGCATACCTGGGCCCCGCTGATGCCGGCATCGACGCAACGGTTTATGGTGTTGGACCCGCCCCCACCACAACCGATGATCTTGATGCAAACATCAAGCTCCTTGGCAATCGCCTCCAATTCTCTGTCCGTGTCCGACATCGGCTGGGCCTGCGGTACTGGTGCGGGCCCTGCCTGCGGCTTAGCCGTATAGCTTTCCTTGAACTCGCTCCCTAGAGCGTTCTTAACCAATGAATTAGGCATTAGTGCATCCCTCGTCAGACGGAACAGCCTATCTTGAATATAAATCTTGCGAGTTCCATATGGATGGTTAAAATTATCAATTATGATATTCTAATACTGGAGGTAATCCAGTGCATCCCTAAGTACTTGCCTGTAATCTGTCAGACTCTTGTCCGACGACATCTTGCACCTGGCCCATGACCGCCTCCGGCCACATTACGATGTGGATACTGGGGTCCTCTTCCAGATGGCGGAACTGGGACTGGTAGACATCCTCGGCCGTGGTAGCGATAATGGATGATGTCACCTTCACGCACACTAGACCGACATTATAAAGTGTGAACAAGGCGCCCGGATCGCGCTGTTTGACCCGGACCTTGATGCTAGATTCATAATCCTGGATGAAATTCTCCTCGAAGGCTAACAGGATCTCAATGGCCTCAGAGCGCCTGTTGGCGATCACCAGCGAGGTGACCGAGTCAACCAAACCATGCAAAAGAGATAATATCTGGACGTCCGAAGGGGGCAGCTCTCCCTTCTTAACCTGGGGCCGTTTGTTCACGTTATCCTTGACCTCCTGGGCAATAATATGGAGGTCGGTGCGCAATTTCGATTCCTTTGTCCGTTCCTCGACAATCTCTCGGGTCTCATCGAAGTTTCGGTACCGGCTAGCCCTCATGGCCTTTCGCAACGGTTCCTCTATCGCCCCACTATATACGCCCATCCTTGACAGGTCGGGGGCCATCTTCAGGAGGTCGGCCACATATTCCTTCAACTGCTCCGAGCTCCGATAGCGGTGCTTCACATAATCGAGGCAGAAGCCGATGTCCTTTACCGCCTCCATGATCTCTCCAGCCGTGAACGTCTCTCTCGATTGATTGGCCAGGGACATTATGTCGTCGACCGGGATGTCCTTTCGCTTGGACATCGCCACCAAAAGCATGGTCTGCTCGTAGAACGAGGCATATGTGATTGCGTGTGCTCCGACCGCGTCACCCAAGAATCCTTGTACAGCCTTCCTGACATTCCTACTAGGATGGACCATATCGGTCAGGATCGATTCCATGCCCATCTTATCCTTGGAGATCATGATGAGCGTTTCTTTGACCGCCTGGCGAACGCGATTGTCTTCGTGCTCATAATGCCTAAGGAGCAGAGTTACGGTCTCCAGAGGCTTTGATTCTGCCCTCCTGGCCAGCTTCTGCTGAGCCCTCCTGGCCTCTATCGCCAGAGAGGAGCGGAATGAATCTATCATATTGGCCTCCAGCCGTTCCTCTTCGTATTTCTTACCAAAAATCCCTATGAACGACATGTTTGGCTCACCAGGCAATACAGGGAACTCCTGGTAGCTACAAAAAGGTTGTCATCCAGATGTGTTCAGTTTTTCGATATAGGGAATTTAATTAATTGTTTATAATATTTGATATGACATAGTGTTCGTGGAGCGCTACCTGGTGGCGACGTTTCGATGCTGGATGGCCTGATTTCAGATATTATTATCAAAACCTATTTATGGCGGCTCTTCGATTAACCAAAAATCGGATGCGTTGATTCAAATGAGCGAGCTTTCTCCTGTTCGAAGTGCCTTGGACGATATCAAGAAACAAGATCATGTCCTCGATGCTTCGCTGGTATCCCGGGGCGGCATGTACGTCATGGGAGGCCCGATAAAGGGAATTCACCGGGAGACCTTCGCGGCCATGTCCGCCATCATCTTGGGGGCAGCAGAGACCACCTCCACCGAGCTCAAGGACAAGTTGAACAAGGTCTCTATCGAACTAACTGAACAGACCCTTGTGCTCATCGGAATCGGACCAAAGTACCTGGTTGCCGTGATGCTGGACCAGGAAGGTGACCAGGACAAGGTCGCTAACATGGCCAGGGACCTCATGTCTAAGGTCGAATCGGTGCTCTGAACAAATTCCAGCCCCTATTCGAAAAGGATTTTCTCTAACACGCCTAATATGGAGGCAGAGAGGACGGCCGTTCGCCACTTCACATTCTCTTGAAGCCCCGTCTGAACCATCTGGTTATGCCTATGGCGCCGTGGCCGAAGCTCTCCGAGGAGGAAAGGTTCTTGCCGACCGCCTTGCACTTGCGGTCCTTGATCGCCTGGATCACGTCCTGGTAGGTCTTACTGTCATCTGGCACCTCAGTATATGCCCGACCGATCGAGTTTACATTGTGGGCGTCGCTCCCCCCGATCCCCGGTAGGCCCATCTTCCTGGCGAGCCGATGGGCCTGGGAATTAGCCCTCTTTTTGGAGCGGCCGTTGATGGTCTCGATGGCATCGAAATCGTTGCTCTTTATGTTCCCCTCCCCTAGGCCGGACCACCATCTGAACGGATGGGCCGCTATCGCGATCCCCCCGGCCCGATGTATCCGTTCCAAGGTCTCCGTTACGCCGAGGCCCCGGGGAACCTCCTCCTTGACGCCAAACGCCAGGATGTGCCCTTCTTCGGCGGTGATCTCCATGGCCGGTATGACGATGACCTTGGAGCGCGGTCCCCCATTCTGGTGTGCCTTCAAGGTATTATGGTCAGTGATGGCCACCACCCCTATCCCCAGCTCCTCGCAGCGCTTGAGTAGCTCTTCTACCGTTTGATGGCCGTCGTCGGAGTGAGTGGAGTGGACATGGAGGTCTGCCTTCATCTGATGGTCGCTCCGTTGGGGATGCTCTCATCGATCCCGATGGGCGCCCCCTTATCGGTGAAGAACGCCAGTGCTTCTTCCGCTTCCGGCGCGGGCAGGAAGACCGCGACCTTGGAAATATCCATGCGCTCGGGGCAGCGGCACTTGATGACCCTGCCCACGTCAACCTGCCCTTTGCCGGCGACGCCAGCGACCCTCAAGGTCAGCTTCTGGAAGTCCTTGAACTCGATCTGTCGGTCGCTGGGGACCAAACCGCTATTCACACTGTCCCCGGGGACCGTGTCGGCGGGAGGGACGATGAGCTTTACGATCCCGCCTCCCTCGGCCGCCAGGAGCATCCCCTGGGATTCATAGCCGCGTAGCTTGGCCGGTTTAAGATTGGATACGACCACGACCTTCTTTCCCTTCAGCTCGTCCAAAGTGTAATATGCTTTCAGGCCGGCCACGATCTGTATCTTGGTCCCGATGTCCACCTGCATTAGGAGGAGGGCATCGGCGTTAGGGTGGTTCTGGGCCTCGATGATCTGACCTACCTTGAGGTTGAGCGACCCGAATCCCTTGAACGCGGAGTTCGTTTCGTCCTTCTCCACGGCCACCTTCGAGAACAGGGGCAGCGGCTCCTTCAGCTTCTGGTTCGCGAGAAGGGGCGAATCGACCCCGTCCCATCCGCTCTCGGTCAATTTGCCCTCGTGACCCAGGAGCTTCCACGCCCCTTCAGCGGAGCGGGGAAGGTATGGGTAGCTGAGAACGGCAAGGGCCTTCACCAGCTGGAGATTGAGGTTCAGGGCCGAGCCGCACATCTCGCGGTCCTTCTTAATCAGCGCCCACGGACCAACGCCATCGAAGTAGCGATTGCCATACTGCGCCAGGTCCATGATGGTCTTCAGGGCCCTCTTGAACTCGCAGCGGTCCAGGTTGGAGTCCACCTCCTGCTTCACCCTGGCGATGGTGTCCATGACCTCTTGTCTCTCGGCATCGGTGCCCTTGTACTCGGGTACCTCGCCGTAGTGCTTATACGTGAAGCTGAGCACGCGGTGATAGAAGTTGCCCAGGGTGGCCACCAGTTCGTTGTTCACCTTGGTCTCGAAATCGTCCCAGGAGAAGTCGGCGTCCTTATTCTCCGGCATGTTCGCGGCCACATAGTAACGGATGGCGTCGACCTCATACTTCTGGAGGAGCGACGGTATGTCGATGCTGGTACCGCGGCTCTTGGACAGCTTGTCGCCCTTGAAGGTCAGGAACTCGTTGGCCGGTACATCATAGGGAAGGGCCAGACCGCCGTAGCCCATGAGCATGGCCGGCCATATGATCGTATGAAACGGAATATTGTCCTTGCCCAAGAAGTAGTAACCTTTCACTGTGAGGTCGGACCAGTAGGTCTTCCACTCGTCCGGACGGCCGACCATCTTGGCCCACTCCTTGGAAGCGGACAGATAGCCGATCACGGCCTCAAACCAGACATAGATGACCTTTCCCTCCCAGCCCGGGATGGGGACAGGGACCCCCCAGGTCATGTCCCGGGTGATAGGGCGGTCCTGCAGTCCGGCCTCCAACCAGTTCTGGGTGAATAGCTTGACCGAGCTCTTCCATTGCTCCTTACCGGAGATCCACTGGATGAGCGGCTCCTGGAACGCCGAGAGCCTCAGGAAGTAGTGTTCGGTCTCCCGAAGTTCCGGAGACGTGGCGCAGTGCACGCATACTGCGCTCAAGAGCTCACCGCCCTCGAAGGTCTTGCCGCACTTCTCACACTGGTCACCCCTGGCCTTCTCGTTACCGCAGGCGGGGCATTTGCCCTCCACATAGCGGTCAGGAAGGAACTTGTCGCAGCGGGGGCAGAAGTACTGCAGGGTGCCCTTCTTGTAAAGGAAACCATTCCTCTGCAGGGTCAGGAAGACATCGGTCACCACCTCGAAATGGTTCTTGGTGTGCGTCTTGGTGAACAGGGAGAACTCGATGTCCAAGCCCTCGATCGATCTCTTGTTGATCTCATGGTACCGCTCGGCGATCGCTTCCGGAGTGACACCTTCCTTCTCGGCCTTCACCGTGATGGGCGTTCCATGCTGGTCGGAACCAGAGACCATGAGCACTTCGTCGCCTTTCAGGCGGTGGTACTTGGAGAAGATGTCGGGGGGAAGGAGAGAACCGGCCACATGCCCCAAATGGATGGGGGCGTTCGCATAGGGCCACGCTACGCACACTAGGACCTTAGCCATTTTATCATCAATGGATTGTGAAAGAAGGATTTAACATTGACCGCTGACCAGCTAACCGATGGCCCGGGCATTATCTTTTTATTGCAGGGGTAGCATTGCGCTCAACATGCGCATAGCCGTGCTGTTGAGGGATCACTGTCAACCGAAGAAGTGCAACGCCGAGTGCAGGAACTACTGCCCGATCGTGCGCACTGGCGTCGAGGCCGTGGTCATGGACGACAGCGACCGCCCCATCATTTCGGAAGAGCTGTGCGCCGGATGCGGCATCTGCGTGCATAAATGCCCGTTCGAGGCGATAAAGATCATCGGCCTGCCTGAAGAGATGAAGACCGAACTCATGCACCAGTATGGCAAGAATGGCTTTCGCATTTACCGTCTGCCCGTTCCCAAGAAGGGGATGGTGACCGGTATCCTCGGTCCGAACGGCATCGGTAAGACGACCAGTATCAAGCTGCTATCGGGGGAGGAGGTCCCTAACTTCGGCAATTTCGAGACGCCGCTCTCGAAGAGCGAGGTCCTCCAGAAGCTGGCCGGCACCGAGCTAGGCGACTACCTGGCCAAGGTGTACGCCGGGAAAGTTCGCACTGCTCTGAAGCCCCAGTATGTGGACAAGCTGCCTGCCGTGGTGAAGGGCGTGGTCAGGGACCTGCTGAAGAAGGTCGCTGAGCGCATCACCGTGGAGGAAGCAGTCGAGCTTCTTGAACTGCAGGAAGTGATCGATCGTCCGCTGGACAAGTTGTCCGGCGGAGAGTTACAGCGGGTCGCCATCGCCGCCTCATTGATGAAGGATGCCGATACCTACTTCTTTGATGAACCGTCATCCTATCTGGACATCTACCAGCGCATCAAGGTGGCGCGGCTGATCCAATCGCTCGCGGAGACCAAGCAAGTGGTGGTCATCGAGCATGACCTAGCCATCCTCGATTTCCTCGCCGACAACGCCTACCTGGTCTATGGTTCGGAAGGAGCTTATGGTATCTTCGCCCAGCCCCGCCAGGTCCGCATTGCCATCAACACTTATTTGGACGGCTACATGCGCGAGGAGAACATCCGGTTCCGGGACACTCAGATACGGTTCGAATCGCATCCTCCCCGCGACCAACAGCTTACCGTGCCGTTGCTCGATTACGACCGGCTGGAGTGCGATTACAAGCAGTTCAAGCTGAAAGTGGAACCAGGGACCATAAGGATCGGTGAGTCGATCGGCGTGGTAGGTCCCAACGCTATCGGCAAGACCACCTTCGTCAAGATGCTGGCCGGAGTTCAGGAGCCGACCGCCGGCAAGATCGACAAGAGCGTGCGAGTGTCCTATAAACCGCAGTACATCACTCCCGATTTTGACGGTTCGGTCCTGGACTTATTCCGCATTACAAATAACGAGTTCTTTGAGTCGGGGTTCTTCGAGAGCGAGATCGCACATCCCCTGATGCTCAAGCGCCTGTACGAGAAGAACGTCAAAAACCTGTCGGGCGGCGAGCTTCAGCGAGTTGCCATCGCCATCTGCCTGTCCAGGGACGCAGACATATATCTGCTGGACGAACCGTCCGCATATCTGGATTCGAACCAAAGGATGGAGGCGGCCAAGACGGTGCGCAGGGTCATGGAGAAGCGGGGGCGCAGTGCGCTCATCGTCGACCATGATATCTATTTCCTAGATATGGTCTCTGACTCCATGATGGTATTCTCCGGGAAGCCCGGCAGAGAGGGGCAGGCCAACGGGCCGTTCGACATGCGGGCGGGCATGAACATGTTCCTCAAGCAGGTTGATGTTACCTTCCGACGGGATAACGATACCAATCGCCCCCGTATCAACAAGCCCGGTTCGAGGCTGGACCGGGAGCAGAAGGAGAAGGGCGAGTACTATTACAGTAGCTAGAGGGGCAAGAAAGCCCCCGATTTCGTTCAGGGTATGAATTGCCAAAATACCATAGGCAGAGTGATTTAGGTGACCCTCGCTCATTAGTTAGATGCCGTCATATCATCCTTTTTACCAGTGGACTGCCGCACTTCAATGTGCCTGCAAGCTCTGGCCTTATATGCCTCGGTCCGCTCCTTCGGGACGACCAGGCAGTTGACCACGCCAACCATCGTTCAACATCGCGCTGCATCCTTAGTTAGAGGAAGGCGCTGGTCGATTGCACCAAGACTGGGATTGGTGCAAGGGCCGCATTGATACGCCCCAGGAGGCTCCGCCGTGAAGGCGGTGTCGTGGGAGCGTCACAATCGACCTAAGAAGGCGGGCAGAACTTCTTCTCAGTTCTCCTTCTCCACAGGAAGTAGATGGCTAGTGCGACCACGCCAATGACCACAATATACTCCAGGGGGCGATAGAGCGATTCGACCGTCGTCCAGTTCTCCCCCAGGACTAAGCCGAGGTACGCCAGTGCCATACACCACGGAAGGGAACCGATGGCCGATAGGATCCAGAAGCGGTGGAAGTCCATCTTGGCCATTCCTGCGGGCAGAGAGATAAAGGTCCTCACCACCGGTAGGAGGCGTGAGCCGAACACGGCCCAGTCGCCATACTTGCGGAACCAGCATTCGGTGGTGTCCAGGTGCTTCTCATTGATATGGATCCACCGGCCATACTTCAGTATGAATGGTCTCCCGCCTTTCAGGCCGATGTAGTAGGCCAGAACGGACCCGATGGTGCACCCCAATGTACCGGCCAGGCCGACCAGGAAGGTGTCCAAGAGAGGGTCGCCGAAAAATACCAACTTTCCCTGAAAGACCAGCGCTCCGGCGAAGGTGAGCACGATCTCGCTGGGGACAGGTAAGCACATGCTCTCAAGTGCCATCAGTCCAACGATGCCGGGAAGGCCTCCTGCTTGGATTATGCTCATGATCAGCTGGACGACCCAAGCGATGATGCCTTCAATGAAACCCATTGAGCGGATTCAATCAGGTTCATTTATAAAAACTGTTCTTCGGCGGCGCTCTCCCTCTCCTACGTAAAAGATACATAGGGCTAGGGGAAATACCATCGTCCAGGGCCAATAATGGAAGCAGTTCGTATCACTGACGGCATATATTGGGTAGGGGCGATCGACTGGAACTGTGCGTAACTTCCATGGCTATACGACACCCCATGGATCGACCTACAATGCCTACCTTATCACCGGTGAAAAGAACATCCTCATCGACACGGTCAGGAAGCCGTTCCTGGAGGAGATGCTGTCCAGGATACGAAGCGTCATCGACCCGAAGAAGATCGATCTCATCGTCTCCAACCATGTGGAGATGGACCATTCTGCTAACCTGCTGGCGATGCAGCAGCTGACCGGAGCGAAGGTGCTGGCGTCTAAGTTGGGGGTGGAAGGACTGCGTATG
Source organism: Methanomassiliicoccaceae archaeon (assembly GCA_963728405.1). Classification (GTDB taxonomy): domain Archaea; phylum Thermoplasmatota; class Thermoplasmata; order Methanomassiliicoccales; family Methanomassiliicoccaceae; genus UBA6. Next base: position 130,658 of record CAVSJV010000004.1, read on the forward strand.
CACTACCCCGAGCTGAGGACCGAGCTGGTCGAAGACGGGAAGGTCATCACCTGCGGGGGCAAGACCTTGAAGTTCATCGACACCCCTATGCTCCACTGGCCCGACTCCATGTTCACCTATGTGGAGGAGGACAAGGTTCTGTTCAGCATGGACGGGTTCGGGCAGCACTACGCCAACTCCAAGCGTTTCGACGATGAGGTCGACCAGGACGTGCTGTTCCAGGAGGCAGCGAAGTACTATGCGAACATCATCCTCCCGTTCAATGCTCGCGTCCTCAAGACCGTAGAGAAGATCAAGGACCTGGACATCAAGGTACTAGCCACCTCCCACGGCGCCATCTGGCGGACGAACCTGGATAGGATCCTGAAATCCTACATCGATTGGGCCAGCTCCCGTACCAGGGAGAAGGCGGTGGTTGTGTATGATACGATGTGGGGCAGTACCAAGATCATGGCCGAGGCGATCGCCGACGGTATCGCCTCGGAAGGCGTGGAGGTCCAGATATGGAAGCTGACCGACACCGACCGCAGCTGGGTGATGAAGGAGGTGCTCGACTCCCGCGCTGTGATCATGGGCTCACCGACACCTCAACAATACCATCTTCCCGACCGTGGCCGACATGATATACTACCTCAAGGGCCTCCGTCCCACTCACCGCATCGGGGCTGCGTTCGGCTCGTACGGCTGGAGCGGAGGAACGGCCAAGGCCGTGCACGACATTATGCATTCGGGCGGGCTGGAAATGCCGTTCGAACCGCTACAGGTCCGCTATATTCCCAGCGAAGGAGATCGGCAGAAGTGCTGGGAGCATGGACAGGCCATTGGGCGGAAGATAAAAGAGATGTCTTCTCGCTGAACCACTTAGTTAGGACGACCCCGGCGGTGTGAACGGCCCATGTCATCGAAAGGCGCGCCCCCTAGGTAGTTCATAAAAGTAAAAAAGAGAAAATTATTCGAAAAGATTGGAAGTGTTTGCTCACTGCTGCTCCTTCCTCCGCATGGCTACCCGGAATGCTATCAAGAGGATAGCGATCGCCCCCATGGCGATGAACGACAGGAACATCTCCACACTGTTCGCTTTCGTCGACAAAGTGGCACCCGCGCTCATGGATGATTGGCTTCCCGTCGTGTCGCTATTCATGGCAGCCATCCGATAGTAGGCCGTTCCGTCCGGAGCGCTGGTATCGGTGAAGCTCCTCACCTCACTGCCGTTGACCATCTCCTCAGGACCTCCGAGCTCGGCGTCGGGCCACGACCGCTGGAAGTGTTACCAGATGGCATGGTCCAGTTGAGGAACACATTGTTGCCGTTCCGCACGATGTTCAGGTCGGTCGGACCAAAGGGGTCGGTGAAGGACGTGGCGTACCATGCGCGGGAGTAACCGTTTTAGCCGGCCCAGTTGTGGGCGATCACCTGGTATTACCGGGTGACGTCCTTGGCGACCGAATCAACATACGAGGTGACGCTACAAAAGGTGGACCAGCAGGTCCATCCTTTCTTATGACGTGGCCGTTTAATGATAAAATAAAAGAGGGTTTTGGAAGAGTGCGGGCGCGATGGCCGCATTTTGCGGTGCTTCATGATCAAGCGGGGGCCTTGGATCCGTTGGTCTTGACCTTGGACTTAGCGGCCACGGCGGGCTTCAGCCCGACGGCCTTGCGCAGGGCATCGGCCCGGTCCACCTTCTCCCAAGTGAACTCTGCGTCCTTGCGTCCAAAGTGTCCATAGGCGGCGGTCTTCTTGTAGATCGGCCGGCGGAGGTTCAGCACCTCCATGATGCTGTCGGGAGTGAGGTCGAACACCTCGGTCACGGCCTGGGCGATCTTGTCCTCGGGAACCAACGCGGTGCCCTTGGAGTCGACCATGACCGATACGGGCTCGGCCACACCGATGGCGTAGGCGACCTGTACCTCGACCTGCTTGGCGAGCCCGGCGGCCACGATGTTCTTGGCTATATACCGGCACATGTAGGCGGCTGAGCGGTCGACCTTAGTGGGGTCCTTTCCGGAGAACGCCCCGCCACCGTGGCGGCCCATGCCACCGTAGCTGTCGACGATGATCTTGCGGCCCGTGACCCCGGAATCACCGCACGGCCCGCCGATGACGAACCGGCCGGTGGGGTTGATGAAGAACTTGGTCTTGGCGTCGACCCACTTGCCGCAGACCGGCTTGATGACCTTCTCCTTGAGGGCCTTCTCTATGATGTCGTGGACCTCGTTGTCGTTGGCCTTGCCGTCGATGACGGGGTCATGCTGGGTGGAGACCACCACGGTGTCGATCCGCTTGGGGACATTACCCTCATACTCCACGGTGACCTGGGTCTTCCCGTCAGGGCGAAGCCACGGCAGGGTGCTGTCCTTGCGGACCTTGGCCAGTTGCATCGCTAGCTTCTGAGCCATCAAGGCGGACAAGGGCATGAGCTCGGGGGTCTCGTCCGTCGCGTAGCCGAACATGAGGCCTTGGTCACCGGCACCGGTAGCCAGCTTCTTCCCCTTCTTCTTCCGGCACACGCCCATGTCGATATCGGCCGACTGGTCGTGGATAGAGATCAGTACAGATACATGATCGGCATCGAAGCCGTACTCCGGCCGGCAGTAGCCGATATCCCGCACGGTCTGGCGGATGACCTTGTCAGCGTCGATGTGAACGTTCTTGCACGGGTCGGTCTTGACCTCACCGACCACGACGACCATGCCAGTAGTGGTCATGGTCTCGATGGCCACGTGGGCCTCGGGGTCCTGGGCCAAGTAGGCATCCAGGATGGCATCGGATACTTGATCGCATAGCTTGTCCGGATGACCTTCGGTCACGGACTCGGATGTGAACAGATGTCTTCCCATCAAAATCACTCTTTTAGCTTAGAAGACACAAGAGACTATATATATTTTAACGCATCATTTACTGCATAAAGTTATAACTGCGGGTTATAAATGGACCTATCCGAGATCAAGAGGCTGAGGCAGAAAGTAGGCATGTCCCAGACTGCCCTGGCTAAGAAGGCCGGGGTGTCCCAGGCACATATTGCAAAGATAGAGTGCGGTAAAGTGGACCCCCGCTTCTCGACGGTCGAAAAGATCCTCCGCTGCCTTAAGGAGGAAGAGAAGGACCATTGTGCGAAGTACATGACCGCCACCATCTATGGCGTCCAGGCCACCGACAGTGTAGGATCGGCGGCCCATCTGATGCGAGAGAAGGGCGTATCGCAGCTGGTGGTGTTCAAAGGAGAGGTCATCGTCGGACTGATCACCGAGGAGGACCTGCTCCGGTTCCAAGGAGATACTCCGGGCACAGCGGCCGAACAGGTTATGAGCGACCCCCCGCCCACCGTTTCGAAGAATGCCAGCTCCGACACCGTCCGCGAGCTTCTACTAGAGTTCCCGGCCGTGGTAGTGATGGACCGAGAGAAAGCGGCGGGCATCCTGACCAAATCGGACCTCATTAAGAGAAGTTAGTGTGTAAAATTCGCACAACGAATCGCTTATATGTCTGGATCCTTTTAACATAGGCCGTGCAGGGAAAAGCGGACATCCACGTTCACACTAAGTATTCGGGCGTCCACAAGATGGGGCCGCTGAGATTCCCGGAATCCGTGTCCGACCCGGTGGACGTTATCAAGCGGGCGCGGTCCGCTGGTATGAACGTCGTCTGCATTACCGACCATAATTCCATCGCCGGGGCCAAGAAGGCTAGGGAGGCGGCCAAGACCATCGATGGCATCGATGTGGTCATGGGCGAGGAGGTCAGCTCTGCGGATGGCGAGATCCTGGGACTGTTCATCGAGGAGGAGATCCCCGCCGGGCTGTCCGCCGAGGAGACCATCGCCCGCATTCGCTCCCAGGGCGGTGTGGTCATCGCCCCTCATCCATTCAGTTTGCACTGCCCCTGCCTGGGCGAGAGGATCGAGGAGCTGGGGGTGGACGGGATCGAGGTGCTGAATGGCGGCCACATCGACGACTACGCCAACCCGCGCGCTGAGAAGGCCGCCGAATCGGGCAAGTTCGCCCGCATGGGCGGTTCCGATTCCCACTACTTGAAGACCATCGGCTCGGCCTACACGATGTTCGAGGGTACCACCGCCGAGGACTTCCGGCGGGAGGTCCTGGCCAAGCGGACCTCAGCAGGCGGAAAGGTCATTCCGCTGGACAAGGCCGTCGCCTGGAGCGTAGGGGTGGTCCTGGCCTCGGACATCCTGATCTTGCGTTCCTTCGTCGGGTTGGACAAGGAACCGACAGACGACCCCATCCTATGGCGGGTCCAGAACATGAAGCTGGGACAGAAGGTCGGCGCACTGGTCGGCTCGCTGATCTACTTCCTGCCCCCCGTACCATTCATCATCGGGCTCATGAGCCAGCGGCTCCTGGACCACAAGGCTGACGATGAACGTGAGGCCAATGGAAAGGGGCTCGGACGATTGGGGCCGTTCTACTGATCAGTGCTGGTGCACATGCTCGGGGCCTATCGCTTCCGGGTCCATGAGCCGCCCTAACGCACCGATCAACACTTCGCTCAGGGCAGGATGGATCACCTGGCTGCGGGCCATCGGCAGGTAGCTCTGGTCGCCTGCGTTCATCAGGTACACAATCTGTTGGACCAGGAGGTCCGCTTCCTTGCCGACGATGTGCGCTCCCAGGATGCGTCGGGTGCCCTTCTCCACCACCACTTTGACCAGTCCATGATCGTCGCCCATGGCGTTGCCCTTGGCCACATTGGCATACCGGTTCACCCCGACCAAGTACTTGAGGCCGGAGGCCTTGGCCTCTTCTTCGATCATGCCCACGCTTCCAACCGTTGGGTAAGTATAGATGGCGTGAGGGATGGCATGCTCGTCCGTGGCCGCTTTGTTGGGAGCGGACATATTGTACCAGACGACCTGGCTCTCGTAGTTCGCGGTGTGGCGGAACATATGGCGGCCGGTGATGTCCCCCAGGGCCCAAATGCCGGCCACAGTTGGTCTCTAGGAACGCATTGACCTCGATAAATCCGGCCGCGTTGGTACTGATCCCAGTGGCCTGGACGTTCAGAAGGTCGGCGTTGCTCTGCATCCCTGCCCCGATGAACAGCATCTCCGCCTGCTCCTCTTCGACCTTCCCGGACTCCCGATCGGTCCTGACCACCGTGAACCCGTCGGCGCCCTTACGCACCTGGTCCACCGCCTGGTTGGTGCTGATCCGCACATGCTCGCCCAGCTTCTTCTTCACAACAAAGCTGATCTCCGGCTCTTCGTCAGGCACCAACCGGACATTTCTCTGTATTATCGATACATCTACTCCCAATGCGGAGAAGAAGTGCCCGAACTCGCAGGACTTGTAGCCGCCGCCGATCATGATCATGCTCTTCGGCAGTTTGGTGATGTCGAAGATGGTCTCCGAGGTGGTGTAGGGGACATCCGCCAACCCGGGTATCGACGGAATGGACGATCTGGCGCCGGAGGAGATGACGATCTTGGGGGCGCTGATCGTCCGATCGCCCACCTGGAGCGCCCGTACGCCGACGAACTTGCCAGTGGTAGGATAGAATTTCAACCGGGGGTCCTCTTTCACGGCCTCTTCCATGTGGCCGCGGTCCCCCAGCACCAGGTCCCAGGTCCGCCGCCTGATGAGGTCAAAATCGATGTTCTCCACCTTGGCCGTGATGCCGATCCTGGCGGCGTCGCCGATCTCTCGTATCACGTCCGCAGGGTAGATCCACATCTTGGAGGGGATACATCCGCGGTTGAGGCAGGTGCCTCCCAGGGGTCCGTTCTCGACCAAAGCCACCTTCTGGCCCGCATTGACCGCCTGGTCCACGATGTTCATCCCTGCCCCGGAACCGATGATTATAAGGTCGTACTCTTCCACCTTAACCCCGTTTCATCAAATGCACTGGGGGTTAATATTGCCTCTTATGGATGTAAGACTGTTTTTCCACATTATGTTCAAACGGATTCTCAGCCGGTCCGGAGGGCAGGGACGAGCGTGATTCTTAAACGAATAATCATTCCTTCGCCAGTGCCACCTAAAAATATCCTCCCTCTTGACATATGGCTCTACCTCCCGTTCTTCTGAAAATAGACGAATATCTAGCATTTTCAGGAATCGCCCACGTTTTGTGCGAGTCCATCTATACATATGACTAGCCCTATCATACAAACTAATCAATTGTATATGATAGAATGCTTTATCTAGTGATTTGTCTATGCAAAAAATGCCGGAGCACACAAACAACGAATGAATAAACTTCGAATAAGTCTCGTTCGGGGTGGGTTTGTCCGGCGACCCGGGACGACCGAGGATCTCGGGATAATGAGGTGACAGAAAGATGGCCTATGACAGTGGATCGATCGCGTGGATACTGATCTCCACGGCGCTGGTGATGATCATGACCCCCGCAGTGGGGTTCTTTTACGGAGGCATGCTAAAGAAGAACAGCATGCTTTCCATGCTGGGACAGACCCTGATAATCCTGGGCGTGGTCACCATCACCTGGGTGGTGGTGGGGTTCTCGTTAGCCTTCGGCCCGGACACGGCGGGGCTGATCGGCAACTTTGACTATGTGCTCATGAACGGGATCGGCGTGTACTCCGAACCGCCCGCCTCGCTTGTGGCGATCGGTGCGACCACCGTTCCGCCATTACTATACATGATGTTCCAAGGCATGTTCGCGATCATTACTGTCGCCCTGATCATCGGTGGCATCGCTGAGAGGATGAAGCTCGCGGCGGTCGCGATCTTCCTGACCATATGGACGGTCGTCATCTACTTCCCGGTCGCTCACTGGGTGTGGGGCGGTGGGTGGATATTCGACATGGGTGCCCTGGATTTCGCCGGCGGTACGGTCGTTCACATAACTGCCGGTGCGACGGTGCTTGCCGCCACGCTGGTCATCGGCAAGAGGCTGGTCAAACAGAACAACATGGAAGACCAGGCCCACAACATCCCCTTCGTGGTCCTGGGCGGTGCGCTCCTGTGGTTAGGCTGGTTCGGTTTCAACGGCGGCAGCGCCCTGGCATCCAACGAGCTGGCCGTTAGCGCCTTCGTGGTCACCCAGATCGCAGCGGCCACGGCCGGTGTGGTGTGGGGCCTGATATCCTACCTCCACCTGGGCAGGACGAGCGTTCTCGGTATGATCACCGGTGCGGTGGTCGGCATGGTCGCTATCACTCCCGCATCCGGCTATGTGGACGTCACCGGCGCCCTGCTCATCGGCATCATCGCTCCGTTCTTCAGCTACGGTGCGATCCAGCTCCGCAAGAGGCTTGGCTTCGATGATGCTCTAGACGTGTGGGGCTGCCACGGCATCGGTGGCACCGTCGGTGCGATCGCGGTCGGTTTCCTGGCCACCTCGGCGGTCAACCCCGCTGTGGTCAACAACGGCCTGCTGTACGGGGGCGGGTTCGAACTGCTCACCAAGCAGCTCATAGCGGTCGGGGCGGTGTGGGCCTTCGTGCTAGTGGTGGTCTTTGTCATGATGAAGATCATGGTCAAGGTTTGGCCTAACTGGCGCATGACCAAGGAAGAGGAGAGGATCGGCGTTGACATCGTTCAGCACGGCGAGAACGCCTACGCCTAAGGAGGGATGAACAATGAAGAAGATCGAAGCGATAATCAGGCCAGAAAAGCTGAACCAGGTGAAGGCAGCGCTCGAGGCGGTGGATGCCCTAGGCATGACCATCTACGATGTGCACGGTCGTGGTGAGCAGAAGGGGCTGGAGTTCATCAACCGGGCTGGAAAGTACCGGGTGGACCTGCTGCCCAAGACGGTCATCGAGCTCGTGGTCCCGGACAAGGAAGTGGACATGGTCATCAAGACCATCATCGAAAGTGCCCGATCTGGTGAGATGGGCGACGGCAAGATCTTCGTCACCGAAGTCGAGCGGTGCATCCGCATCCGCACCGGCGAGGAGAACGACAAAGCACTCTGAAACTTATTCCTCCTAAAAACCACTTCAATTTTTTCCTTTTTTTATAAATTTCATTTATCATGATCTCGGACCTCCGTTTGACAATATGGTCGGGATGAAGGTCAAGTGCACCGTGGAAACTTCTGCAGAGAGATGCGGGGGGCCTGCACGGTCCGTCCCTAATGTTCCACTTGAGTCCTAAACTGAATCTTGAAACCGGAGACCGCGGATCGAGACCGCATAGTGCTCGAAGAGGGACATCCCAATTGCACGAGATTAAATAATCGAGGTGCTCCAGCACTATTCATGGCAGCCATAGACATCATGGACATTGCTGATCAGAGAAAAGCGCAGCTCGAAAAGGATGATGCCGATGTTCGTGCCGAGGAGACCTATTTCTCGGGGGAGAACGGCGTCTGGGGTCTGCTCACAGTATATGACGATGCCGCCGGGGAATTGTTAGGATACGAGTTCGTTGAAACAACAGATAGCTGGAAACGGCCCGATGCCATCCTGGAGTATAATGAAGCAGCCATGGAAAGCGATGAGGTCGTGGTCATTGTCCCCGATGATTCGTTCTTGGAGGCAGCCGAGCTAATAACCAGAGCCGGGGATCTGGCGATCATCATCTCCGATTATAGCGCTATGGAGCTCGTTCCAAGAGTGCTGGTGTCGTAATAAAAAGCTCCTTGCCCGAAGAAGATTGGCATGATATGAAATACCTAGAAGGCCGAACCCGCTTACATAGGTGTTACCGGTGACCAATGTCAAGGCCTTTCGGGAGAAAGAGCCACCACCTGGAACGAAGTAAACATTAGCCTACATAGGACGCACAGTCATTATCGCCAATGTGGATGGCAGATCCTACGCCGTGGATGGCCCCTGCACGGATCGGAGAGGCAATCTGGCGGACGGGTCGTTGAAAGGCAGCGATCATGATCTCAATCGTGAGGTACTTGGCAATCAGGAAATCTGGTCAGGAAAATATCCCGGAGAGTGTTCGGATCGTTCCTGATGATACGGGAAAGGATGCCGAGGGTGCATAACCACCGAAGACGAAAAAATGAGCAGCAAAACAGGTTCTCAGACCCTTTACTTAATTTTTTCAACAATTTCTTAGGTCACCTGTCGGGATAATGGGCACATTTAAATACATAAATCGCAAACACCATTTGAAATCAAATTCGTCTGTGAGTATTACAGATCGTTTTTATTTTCCTCATAGAGTTGATATCGTGACAACTTTCACAGATCTACAGATCTCAAAGGAGATCATCAGGGCAATGAACGACATGGGATGGGAAGAACCTACGCCCGTGCAGATAGCAGCAATACCCGCAGGCCTCAAGGGTGGCGACATGTTCGCCCAGGCACAGACCGGGACGGGAAAGACCGGCACATACGGAACCATAATACTGGAAAGGATCAAACCCGGGATGAGGGCCGCATCCGCATTGGTCCTCGTTCCCACAAGGGAATTGGCCAATCAGGTCTCCGAGGAGTTAACCAAGCTCGCCAAGTTCACCGGCCACACATGCATCCCCATCTACGGGGGAGTGGGCATCGGGCCTCAGGCAGCGAAGCTCAGGAAAGGCACGGACATCGTGGTGGCCACGCCTGGCAGGACCAAGGATCTCATAAACAGGAATGACCTGGATCTTTCGAAGATATCGGTCGTAATACTGGACGAGGCCGACCGCATGCTGGACATGGGCTTCGCCAAGGACCTCAATTTTATATTATCGAAGGTGCCCAAGAAGAGGCAGTCGCTGCTGTTCTCCGCGACCATGTCGCCGGACATTAAACATCTGGCGATGCGTCAGATGGTCAATCCCCAGGAGATACAAGTCTCTAAGGACGAGCCCGTCCTGGACCTGACCAAACAATATTATATCATGGCCAACAAGGACGAGAAGCGCGACGCACTCTGTACGATCCTAGATATCAACAATCCCAAGGCCATCGTGTTCTGCCACACCAAGCGCAAGGTCGATCAGCTGACGAAGAAGCTGCTGGCCTATAATTATCGCGTGGGTGCGATACACGGCGACGTCGCCCAGAACAAGAGGGAAAGGGTCATCAAGAGCTTCAAGGACGGTTCCATCAACGTCCTGGTGGCCACCGACGTGGCGGCCAGGGGATTGGATATCGACGCCGTGGACTACGTTATAAATTTCGACGCGCCGAACGATCCGGACACCTACGTCCACCGCATAGGGAGGACCGGAAGAGCGGGGATGGAAGGCACCGCGGTATCGTTCTTCATGGCAGAGGAGCGCCGGATGATCAAGGACATCGAGTCCAGGACTGGCAAGCCCATTGATCCGTTGGACATAAAGGTCGTGCACAGGCCCGAACCCGACATCAAGAAGGTCATCGCGGTCCAGAACGTTCCTCAGGGAAGAGGAGTAGTGAGCCCGCCCACAAGGACGAACATGAACGGGCCTGCGGAGAATAGGGCATTCATCGAGATCAACTTCGGGAACGCGAACGGACTGAGCAAGGCCGAGATCGCAAAGCTGGTGAAGCTCGGCACCGACTTGTTACCCCAGGACATAGGAAAGATCATCATGGGCGAAAGATACACCCACGTGGAAATAGTCGGGAAGGACGTGGGCAGGGTCACCACGGACCTCTGTGGTTACACCTTCAGAGGCAAGGCCGTACAAGCACGGGCGATCTAGATCAATGCATCGAAAGTCTCCCAAGAGTCCCTGGGCGGGTTCGTCATGAGATAACATCCAGCTGTGGATGTTCTTCTCGAGAGGTCCCACCGAACCATGTAAGGCAAGAAACGAGCATCAGGGCGACAAAAGCAAGTGGAAATCAATACACAACAGCCCGCATGCATATTCCCCCAGATCGAATTCAAAGATGAGGTGACTGGATATGCATAATGGTGCGGGCGCCGGCATTCATCATGCCATAATCTCTTAAGTTTTCTATTAGTAGGAACTTTGGGCAAACCACTTTGTATGCCCACATCGGAAAAGGAGTGTTCATTATAAAGAAATGGACCCCTAGGTTTGCCTGATCCATCATTCGGCGTTATTGATACATTCTTAGGTGAGAGGGCTGGCGTTGACTGTGCCATCCCCCATTATCTGATTCGCGTTAGCATATCATTCCGTATGTGCTGATATTTGTGTTCAAACCACAAACCAAGTACCACGACGAAAGCTAGAATCGCCGGGAGAGACTGGACCATATTTGTAGACGCATCATCCATGCCTAGATAGTATCCGCCAACTTAGAGAAGGGCAGCCGCCACTATGCACTCCGAGAATGAACGGAAAGTATCCTGGGGATTCTTGATCTCATTGCTAATTGGTCTTGGAGATTGCTTTGGATCCTTCCATTGTTCAAGAAGGGCCGGTGGATTTCTCAACCATGCCTTCGGATATTTGGCAGATACGGGGCCGCCTTCGCTCAGAACAAGAAAGATAAATATTCTCTCTCGGAAAACTATGAGAATCAGAATAATCTCCGATAGAGCGCGAACAATTAGGGAGAGAGAGGCAGGCTGGAGAATCGGCACTGACACGTGCATGAATCTCTCCCCTTCGCGGCTCTGAAAGCATCAGTTAGGTCATCGATATGGCTAGCCTAAAAATATCTATTACCTATGCTCCGCTCCTCAAGTACTACTTTTTGATTTAACGCAAACGATTAATGTCTGGATGAGAAGGGTGGCGCACACGGGGGGATTCGAACCCCCGACTTGCAGCTTAGGAGGCTGCCGCCATATCCAAGCTAGGCCACGTGTGCATTAGTGTGTCGAAAGAAGATGGGATAGAAAAGGTTTGGGTTAGAGGTTTGGACTTACTTGTCCTGGGGGATCTCTTCCGGAGCGATCTCCTCGGGAGCGGCCTCTTCCTTGGGGGCCTCGGCCTTGACGTACTCCTCGATGAAGCGCACGTTCTCGGCCTTCATGGCCTCGCGGAGGTCGGCGACCACACGGTATTTTGCAAGCAGCCACTTCTGGTCATACTTGCAGACGTCCGGCAGGACCAGGCTGATGACCTTGCCCTCGACGGTGATGCCGAAGCCTTCGGAGGTCCCATAGTCCATCTCCAGTACGGCCTTGACCATCTCGTCGTCGTTCTGGGCCTTGGACAGCACCTTGAAGTGGTACTTCAGGTTCTTGCCCGCCAGGCGGCGGTTGAAGTCGACGCGGACGCGACCAGCAGTAACAGCGGTTACGGTGCCCATGCGGTTCTTGATGTTGATCTCCATGCCGATGTGCGGCTCGACTTCCTGTCTCAGGAACTCCCTCAGGGGGATCATCTCGACCAGCTTGGGGTCCCGAGGACCGGCGGCCTTCTCGGAAGGGATCACGAGGTCGTATTCCTTTCCGATCTCTGCGTTCTCCAAGGCCTCCTCGAGGCCCGGGAAGATCCTGCCACCGCCGACCAATACGGGGATGGCACTGTATACGATCTTCTCGTTGTATACGCCGGCGTCCTTGGCGGTCTGAGCGTTGGTGGTATCGAACAGCTCGTTCGAATCCTCGACCCAGCCGTCAAAGTCCATGCGTACGATATCTCCCTTGGCGACCTTGTCGGCGTGGTTGTGTTTTGCGTTGGACATTAAATCACCTGAATCAATAGCTGAATATGAGTTGGTGTCATTAATTCGTTGATTTTATACTTTTTGGTATTGTGAGATCGAAATATTGACTTGAATGGCTAGTGTGCTGTCTCATCAAAAATTGAATATGTCATTTGACAGTTTAATGAATAAAAATATAAAAGGTTAGGAAAAGGTTTCTTTCCATTGCATCAGCTCACTAAGCTGCTTAGGCGTTTGAGCCATCCTGGCTGACTACTTCCCAGCTGATGGTGTACTCGCCAGATACGGCGAAGGTCACAACATAGTAGAGATCAAAGGTGAATGGGGTAGCGGCATCTGCGGGACTGACATCGAACCCGTTGATATTGTTCTCCACATATCCGAGGAGATAATCACCATATGTCTCTAGGTGGATCGGAACCCAATGGACCAATGGGGCATTAGGGTTAGGTGAGATCGTACCCACATCATCCTCGCCGTTGGTCGAAGCCGTGATATCGGTGACGAAGCACTCCTTTAATGAAACATCAGTGCTTCTGACGGCCGTTCCGTCAGCATTCGTAATCTTGATGGCGATGACCATATTATCATAGCTGGATTCACAAGTCACCGTTGTCATCGTATCGTAGATTGTTCCTTCAGCGGTGTTTATGTTGTCAGCGTAGTCTTCTATTCCGGGATAGTCATTGCCAAGGTCAGCAGTCGGGTGGGCTACTCCAAGAGCAGCGAGGTCTGCGTCTGCTGGGTCCGTGAACAAAACCGAATTCGGGTTGCCAATCACCACTTCATTGGTCGACGTGCCAGAGCTTACGATAACTGAGATGGCAGCGCCCATCATCGAGCATCCGATCATAACGGCAACGAGACCGAACAGTATCGGGCTCATCTTTCTGGTAATTTTCATTGTGCATCAACTCCTTCCATGCCCTCGTCGGTCGAGAGCCCACCTAGGCGCATCTGCCTCCGGAAGTTGTAGATGGAGCGGGCCCCTAGGATCACCATGGCCGCCCCAACTAGGAGGGCGATGTACCATACAGTCATGTCTGCCATATTTTACACCAGTTTTCGGGGCACTAGCCCTTTATTTATGTAAAAAACAATATTTTGCAATATAAAGGGCCGCCACCTCGGAATCAGCTCTGATAAATACAATTCTGAATATCTATTACACTACATTTTTTTACTAAATCCCACCATGTGGGTGGAGCAGGACTTCTCATCCACAGGATGTGGTCATCGACCCATCCAGAGCACCTGTCGCCAAAACGGCTAGGACGAGCATGAAGAACAAGAGCAAGCTGCGCGAGACGGGTATCGAGAACCTGAAGATCATGCCCGATCCCAACGACACCATCCTCTACCTTGAGGGAGGGAAATGGTACAGCTGGGTTTGCATCATTCAGCTCACCGATGATGAGCGCGATCAGCTCGTGGAAGTGCTTCAGGGCCTCAAGGCTAAAAAGGAGGCTCGGAAGGCCAAGCTCAAGAAAGCTGCCACTGAGCCCGAGCATGAAGAACCCAAATTCAATGCGGCCAAGGTACTGAAGCAGGCCCAGGACAAGGCAGGGGAGGGTTTGGCCGAGAACATGGTGGTCAAGGGTCTTCCTGCGGAGAAAGGAAAAGCCGTTTGACCGTCTTTATTAGCCCTGGGCAGCATCGGTACGGCGATCTTGCCTGATCATCCGAGGCCGCATTTCAGCCCGCCAATAGGGGTCAGCGATTCGACCGTTCTACTATCGAGGACCTTGACAAGCTCAACTAGCAGCCGGAGAGACGATTCTATGTCGGCCAGGGTCCGCATCAGCTCGGCGGCCAGGAACGCGCCGATGCGATTATCGAGCGCTTTACCGAACGCCAACGCCCTTTCCCCCTCCCTGATGCCGTCACGGAGCCGGGGCTTGACGGCGATGAAGAACTTAGAGTCGGGCACCACGGCATCACCGGGCCGTACGCCCATCACCACTACCTCATCCTTGTTGGAGGCCCCGATGTCGATCTGCATGTTCTGCATGGCGGGTTTCTCCCCGTTCTTGTCGCTCACGTGCGGAGGCGAGGGGGACACGATGACGCCGTGGACCAGGCCCTTGCGGGTCATCAGCTGCACCCTCTTGTCCAGCTAGGGTGTATTCCGACCAGTAACTGAGGTTGTTGAACGAGATGCACCCATCGGCATTGATCGAGGTGATGACGAACCCGATCTCGTCGATGGGGCCAGGGGAGCGGGATGGTAGGAGAATCGGCCGAACCCCCCTAGTATAGACCGGGCTGCCCATCTAGTCCGTGGCCATCCCGCCGACATGCAACTGGACATAGCTCCCTGATGGCCAGAGCGACCTCCCGCTCGAATCCTGAAGGGCCGGAGAGATCGGAGAGATGCTCAAGGAAATGAAGAGGGGTCGGATTAATGATCCGATATGCCTCGAGTCCAACAAATGATATTCCGTTAGCCTGACAAACTGGGGTAGAAATCGGGGACCTGATCTCAGCCCTGCATTTCAGGTCACTAAGATCGAAGAGACCTACTAATGCCGACCTCCTATTCCGGCCGGCGACGGCTCAGACCTTCAACGATGGCCCGAAGAGATGCACATTGTGCACGAAGCGGTGCGGCCTAACCGTTCGTATAAAAAATAATGAAAAGCAGCAGTATATAAATTGACCATAAGTTAGCAAATACGATAAAATGTTGAATTATGGTGAGAAAGAGAGATTGTACAATGATCTAGTTAAGAAACGAAGGGACTGCAACCCAGAAGATAATTTAAGCTGTTCCAATAAGGTGAAATGCCCAGACAAGGACGACCTCCCCGCAGGTCGCTACATGTCACTCGTAAATGTAGCAGAGGCAGCCAGACAGATCGGCGGGGATGACCTTCAGATCGGCCCAAGGAGTGCCCTTCACAATAACCTAGATGCGCCTGTTCTGATCGTCCTACAGGATTTTGGGACGGTCGGCTATTATCAGGACCAGTACAGCATGCAGATACGGACCCATGGGGAGTTCAAAGGCCACATGATGCCCGAGAACAAGAAGGATGGGTGGGATGGAAAAGAAGGTAGGACCCCCACAACGAATCACTTGGAAGAATCTGTTAAAAAGCTTGTAGGGAGTGACTTTACATTTAACGCGATCGATCCAAAAAATCGAGTTTTTATCACGGACTCATGTCTATGTTTAAAGAACGAGGTCATTAAGAATGAAGAGGGGGCCTGGGTGACCGATCGCTCACAGGGATATAGGTCTGGCTCATTCGGTAAAAAATGGTCTACAGAATGCTGCCAGCGCTTCATGCACAATGATGACCACACCGGTCTCATTGACATAATCTCCCCAAAGGTGGTCCTGGGGATCGGTAAGCATGCGACAGAAGGCGTTCTGAGCAGCTATGGGAAGAAGGTTACAGGGGACTACTACTCCGTTGTAAAGAATGGCCAGAATGGCATCAAGCTAGAGGGCCGAACCCGGCTCTTTCCAGTATTCCATACGAGCGATCTGGCAACAGACCAAAGAAGTAGGCTGTCGATGGATATACACGGAAACAACGATGATGAAATGGCCGACTGGAGGGGCGTTAAAAGATATTATAAAAAGGCTCGGTGAAGGGAAGGGGCAGATCAGAGGTGCCCTTTTTTAATGGCGCTTCCCTGCCACATTTGGATCCCCATTGTTATTTGGGAAGTGGAGAACCTTGGCCATTGAGAACCATGACCGAGTTTGGATGATCGTCATGTTCCCATTCCCCCCGACCGAGAATGAGCCGAGGGGGCGATCGCTAGGTTCAAGCGCGACGGTCTCGCGCCACTGGCCACCGCAGGTCATCACTGCGGATCCATCCGGGGGTTGGCGAGGAACTGGACAAGAACAGGATGATCGCCGACGCCACTGAACCGACCTACATCGAGTGGCCTGGCACCGACCATGAAGAGGATTGGCCGAGGCCCCGTCCCTCGGAGTTTGACCGGCCATGGTGGGTGATGGAAATAGTTATTTCTAGCGACCGGACAAGATTGGACCGGACCTCCGAATAAGGTCCGTTCGCAAAAAGTTAAATGGTCGGGCCATATTCGAGGACTCAAGCCACCATAGCCCAGCCCGGTAGAGCGGCTGACTTGTAATCAGCAGGCCGCGTGTTCGAATCACGCTGGTGGCTCCACATCCATATTCAATGATGAGAGAAAAACTAACAAGAAGTGCTGGGATGCGGTCGTGTCCATTCACGCCCGCTCCCGCTTTTACGACCTTATCTCGTTCAAGGCCGGTCGGTCCTCCTTATTGCCGATCGAAGAAGAGGGAACTTAGGAGCGTCTCGGGTCAGAGTCTCTTGCACTTCCAGTGTCACTTCGGCATAGACACCCTTTCATGGGCGAGGAAAGGAGCGAGGGTCAACCGATGTTGACGTCTAGGGGGAAGCCATCGCCCTAAGCCCGCTCCCAGTCCCCGGAGTTGAAGATCGAGGCACACTTCATCGAGAGTGACATCAGCGAGCTGCGGCCCAAGCTCGATGAAAAGTTAGACATCGCCTTTACGGCCTGCGGCGCCATCTGCTGGCTCCCTGACCTGACCGCTTGGGCGAGGTTTGTGGCCTCCTACCTCAAGGAAGGAGGGGAGTTCTGCGTGACAGAGGGGCACCCCTTCTCGGAGATGCTGGACGACCACAGCGAGACCTTCATGCTCAGCACCCCCTACTTCCATAACGGCCAGCCGATCCGGTACGACAACACGGAGACCTATACCGACGCGGACGGCCCGGTAGAGGTCATCCCCAGCTACGCGTAGTTGCATATCATGGCCGACATTATCTCCTCGCCCACGGCGGTGGGACTTCGGATCGAGTTCGTCCATGAGTTCGATTTCTGCTTCTTTCCGAGGCTGCCCGGGATGGTCGGAAGCGAGGACGGGCTGTGGTGCACCCAGGGCGACGGGGGGTCGTTCCCGCTCACCTTCTCGCTGAAAGCAGCGCGTTAGAGCCAGATGGTGTCGTCGTCACGGTAGTTGACCTTCATCACCAGAAAGCCGAAGTCCTCTTCTACTAGGGGCATGCCGTGGACCTCTCCAGGTTCGCACACGATGACGTCCCCTGCCTCAGCATCGACCTTTTGACCGTCGATGGTTATCGAACCTTTGCCGAGCACAAAGAAGACCTCCGTCTGAACCTTATGATAATGCGGCGGGATGGTGGCGCCCCTTATGAACCGGACCTCCTGTAACCGGTCGATCTCTCGCGGCAGGAACTCGTCGGCCAGTAGTTTCCTCTTGCTGTATCCTTTCCCCTGTTCCCAGGAGCGGCTCGCGGCCCTCAGGTGCTTCATCCGATCACTTTGCCGCATCCCGGAACGCTGAATCCAGGATGTCCATGGCCTCGTCGATGAAGGCCTCATCCACTATCAGGGGCGGGATATAACGAATGGCCGAGCGACCGGCGGGCAGCAGCATGAGGCCGCGCTTGTACGAAAGCTCGACGACCTTGTTCCTCGCCTCGATGGCATACTCCTTGGTCTGGCGGTCCTTGACCAGCTCGGTCGCCTGCATCAACCCGAGGCCGCGGACGTCGCCGATGATCTGGTGCTTCTCCTGCAGTTCCCGAAGCCGCCTGTTCAGATAGTGCCCCATCTTCTCGGAATTCTCAATGAGCCGGTCCTCCTTAATCACCTCAAATGTGGCGAGGGAGGACGCACAGGCCAGCAGATTCCCGCCGAAGGTATTGGAATGAGCGGATGGGCCGAAGTCCATGTACCGCGGAAATATGGTCGCGGCGATAGGCACGCCGGAACCGAGCGACTTGGCCGAGCAGATGATATCCGGGACGACGTCGAAATGCTCAATCGCCCACATCTTGCCGGTGCGTCCCATTCCCGCCTGCACCTCGTCATCGACCAGCAGGATGCTGTGGCGCTTGCATATCTTCGAAAGCTCCTGGACGAAATCCTTGGGTGGTACTATATAACCGCCCTCACCCTGGACCGGCTCCAAGAAGACGGCCGCGACCTCCTCGGCGGGGATGTACGATTCGAAATATGTTTCCTCGATCATCTTGGCACACTGGGTACCACAGCTTCCTTTCTCCAGCTTGTATGGGCAGCGGTAGCAGTTCGCATAGGGGACGTGTTCGACCCCGGGGACGGTGGGAAAGAACCTCTCCTGCTGTATCGATTTGGACGACGTCAGGGAGAGCGAGCCCATGGTCCGGCCGTGGAAGCAGCCGATGAACGCCAGATACCTCTTCCGTTGGGTATACCATCGGGCTAGCTTCATGGCCGCCTCGACGGACTCGCTACCGCTATTGGAAAAGAACACCTTCTTCTCGATCTTGCCTGGTGTCACCTCATCGAGCTTCTTCGCCAGCTTCACCTGCGCATCATAATAGAAGTCCGTGCCAGCGAAGTGAAAGAGCTTCTCTGCCTGCTCCTGCACCGCCTTGATGATGCGAGGGTCGGAATGCCCTACGTTCATGACCGAAATGCCGCAGACGAAGTCCAGGAAGGTGTTGCCATCGACGTCCGTGACCACGCCCCCCTTAGCATGAGCGACCGCCACCGGAGAGGTCTTGGTACTGGTCGCGATGTACCGGTGGTCCGCTTCCACGATCTCCCTGGCCTTCGGGCCTGGCGGTTCTGTCACGATGTTAGCGATCCGTCCCATTTTATCTTAGCTCCAATATGCGACCGATGGCCTTCCGCCCTATTTGCCGTTTTCCGGTCCGCGATGGTAGTTGTTCGCTCTCGGAACTTTTTCCCCAAATACTAATACTGGTAGCTCCAAACAAGTTACTGGTAGGTCATGAAAGGTCAGGGCTCGAGCGGCCTATGGTTATTGGTGATCGGACTGATCGCGTTGTTCATGGTAGCTACGATGGTCGCCCCGGCCTTGATCGACCAGACCAAGGGGGTGACGAGCAACGGTGCCGATGATAGCGACAATGGCTCGCAGGTGCTCAAGTTCAACTCACCCATCATTGTCCTTGAGAAGAGCACGCTAGAGCAGGGGGGAAGTACCCGTCTCACTATTCGCGCTACTCCGGAGACCCCCACCACTGAGGGCGGTGGCTCCTTCGCTTGGATTATCTCGATCGATGGGTCAAAGGGGCAGGGAGGCGATTTTTTCGTCTATTATGGCGAACAGATGGTACAGTGGTTCGCCGGTCAGAATGGGGCGATCGTGGGGATCGGTCCCCGTTTCACTCAGGGGCCGGGAGCTGCATCGGTGGAGATCTCCACCTCATTATCGGTCGTGGCCAATGCGGCCGGTAGCTTCGCCCTAAATGCCTGGGTTGCCGAGGCCAAGGACCTGGTCTCCCTAGATCCAACGATCCTACAGGCACGCAGCCCGGTGCAGTCACAGAGCTTCCAGGTTGCCGAGAAGGTCGCTATCGGTGCGACGGTGGTACAGACCCTGAGCGGACCTACCAGCGCGAAAGAGGACAGCTACGTGAAATTTACGCTCACATCTCAGGCCCATGCCACCGGGAAGTGGAAGTCCACCATAACGGACTTTATCGCCATCACCAAGAGCGGCATCCGCTCCTCGGATGTGCTGGCCCGGGTAACGACCGACCGAGCGTCCCGGTCCATCAGCTGGACCGATTCTGGTGACCGGCTGGTGGGAACGCTTGCGTCCTCGTCGCCGTTCAAGGGCACCGAGAACTCCGAATCGGCCCAATGGACGACATCGTTCGAGCTGGAGTTCACCACTTCGGCCAATTACAAGATCGAATGTTGGTCGGTCGAATCCGGGACGGAGAAGGTGATGTCATCCACGATCTCGCACGATGTAGAGGTCAAGAAGACCATTACGACGACCCCGGTGATCAACACAACGACACCGAGCACCAGCAATGCAACGGTCACGCCTACGGCGCCCGTGGTGAACACACCAACCCCGGCCGCCAGTAATATGACCCCTGCCACGCCGGCGCCCACCAACGGCTCAGCAACGAACGCGACCAACAGAACCTGATGCTCGCTTGACGCGGCCTAGTCCTCGGACTGCATCTTCTCAGCCGATTCGATACACTTCGACAATATCGAGTACGCCTGCATCATGTCGTCCTCGCTGACGATGAAGATGGTGTCGGTGAACACGCTGACCGACTCGAGCACATTGATGCCGCCGTCGGCGAGGTTGTTGGCTAGGTAGGCGAAAACCCCGCTTGTTTCGGCAATGCGTTCGGGGGAACGGACCGATATCTCCACCAGGTCCATGCGGATCTTGACCACATTCTCCTGGCCGACCGCGTTCACCACCTCGTTCTTCAACTTCTCGTCGGCGATGATGGTTATGGCATGGGTCCCCTGGATGACCTGCATAATGGACTTGTCGTTGAACAGCTTCTTGAGAATGCTTTCCAGGCGATGAAGCACGGTCCAGTCGTTCTTGGCAGTGATGATGGCGATCTTGGTCTTGAGCTCTAGACGGGAATTGCGCAGGACCCTCAGAATGTCATTCTCGTGATCCTGGCGGCCCAGCTTGACGGCGTAGCGCCGGCAGGCGATCATGACCGCTTCCTCGTTGCCGATGGACAGGTCCTTCATGATCAGCCTGGCCAGCGAGGAGTAGTTGATGAGGTCTTTGGAAATGCAATCCTTGACACTTGGATGAGCATCGATATATAAGCGGGTTCGTTCTGCGATGCTCTCCTTCTGCACTTCCTTCTTCATGGGTTCGGACGAATAACGGGGTGCATTATTAAAGTTGTTACGGTGAGCGGGCCATCTGGGGAATGTAGGACGATCTGACGAGAATGTGGTCACGGTGTCGGTCGACCACCAGGCAAGGTGAGGGAGAAGCCCGAAAAAGGCGTCCGTCCTCGGCAGGGTTTGCAGAATGGTGAATGACGTCTTGGCCCCGGTCAGGCGGTCGAAAGCAGAGTGATCTCTGAATCGCAATCCTGTCAAGGCATCAGAGGGGGCGGGGTCTGAACGCTTACCACGGCCAATATGGGGGTGGGAATAATGGTCCGAGCTACCGATCGAAGAGATTATTCGCTTCTTCGGGCATGAGGACGACGAATTGGTTCTTAAGTCTCGATCTAGAGGACATGGGCAGTGCTAAGGGAAGGCTTGCGTCATACCAAGCCAGCACCAATTCTTCGAGACGGGGAACTTTTTCGCATACCCTTAACAAATGGACAGAGCGGCATTTCTGCCCGTGAATCGTCCCTGTCTGAAAGAGCATGGGCTCGTTCATCATCCTATGGGAATTTTCCAGCGTACCCACCGCTCGATCTCGTTCTCCAAAAATAACATTGTCCTGAACAATTTTATCTACATTCACTGATTATCGATCTTACGTGGTGGCAAGGAAGATATTACTGGTGGAGGATGAGCTCCCTTACGCCAAGTTCATCATCGAGACGTTCGGCGAATATGAGCCGACCTTTGACATATTCCATGTCAACAGCGGTCGGGCAGCCGTAGCCCTGCTCAACAGCGGATACAAGCCTGAACTTATCCTCTCGGACATGAGGATGCCCAAGATGGGGGGGCATGAGCTTGCGACCAAGGTGAGGGCGAACCCCGCGTTCCAGGCCATCCCGTTTTACATTCTTTCGGGATCGTCCTGCGAAGAGGACGCTGGAAAAGGCCTGGAGTGCCATGCCGACCTCCATCTTATAAAACCGAACAGCTACGCACAGGTCTTGGGCCTGGTCGAACAGATCAGAGCGGTGTTCGCTTCCGAGAGCCCGGATTGCCAAGCGGACGCTTCTATGATCGATGCATATTATTCACCCTAGTTGGATCGGCCGTTCGGACAGGTCCCCGACGCCCTTTCCCCCACGCACTCATTCGACCTCATCCACATTCAACCCATCATGTGTGCTGGAGGGCAGACCATTTCCCATATCTTTACCAGCCAGCCAGGAACGCTAGCGTGAACACGCTGAAGCTAAGTGTCCCTAGGAACAGCGCCGCCAGCCACTTCCTCCGGTTCAGGTTACGAGCATAGGCCGCGCCGAGGATGGCAAAGAGTATCGTGGCGACCAAACGAGAAGCGTAGAGGGCCTGGGCCGGATCGGTCAAGATCAATAATGGGGCTACAAGGGGGATGACCAGAGTTGTATCGATGGCGAAGATGCCCAGAGCATAGTACCAGTCCTCACGGCCCGGATAGTATCGTTGCTTTATCGGATCATTACCGGGGGGCCCCGCAGCGATCAGGTCGAGAACTTTCTTCCGGTCCTCCACATCCAAACCCGAGGTCACCGTATCATCGAGAGCGCTAAAGGCAGCCTCACGGGAATCCTTGTCGTTCCTGCTCCTCAGGTCAAAGACCATCCGCTCGGTCCTGGCTCTCTCGATGATGTTAGTGTGCATCACCGAGATCCCGTCAATGAGCCCCCAGGCTATATTGACCACGAAGGCGACCAAGATGGCATAGGCGATTGCTCCCCGGTCCAATTCTGTGGAGCCCAGAATGCCCAATGAAACGACGACCATCCACACCGCATAGAACATCTCTCCTAGACGGTCCCCTATGGGCAGATACTTACCATAGAAGGCTCTAATTCTGGGAACCAATCTCTCGACCATGGAGTCCTCAGATTATGGATGAACTTTGGAATTGGAAGGATATACATCTTTAGTAGGCAGCGTGCCCTGCCAAGGCGGACCAAAATACGCTGAGCGAGCAGGATATGGATCTATCGAGACAGTTCGGTTGACCGATCAAGCTTCGGATGGTAGGGGAATGTCCGAAGGTGTTCTCCGGAACCAAGTGCCTCCCTCATCTGAGCCAGCGCCCATTTTCCGGGAGGATGAGGCAGAGCGATGGTAAATGGTGGGCCTCATGGGCATCTGATTTCCTTCCCCGCGTTAACCTCGATGGTCGACGTCCGGGACAAGCCATTAGGTTCCATCGGGCATCAGGCCTTGGCAGGTCTAACCATTCTCATCACAACATAGCGGCAGAGGGGCGGCCATGATGAAGATCGTAAGCTCAACCTTAGTAGCAGGAATGGCAATCCGCATGAGTCTGCTGGCGATCACCATGTCTTTCCTTGCAGGAGGGCTTGTGGGGGCCGCGATCGTTCATCATGAGAAGGACAAAATGAAAGAGAAAGATAAAAACAGAAAGGAAAAAGGAAAGTGGCCATCAACCAGAGCTAATGATGGCTATGATTCCTCCGATCATGCCCAGGGTCGAACCGATGATGTATCCTCCGCCCAGGAACAGGGCCAGTAATGAGAAGATGATGATCGATGCACCGATAACGACATGTTGGTCCGGACTTCTGGTCAGCGCATAGGCCGATGAGTAGACGATCAGGCCCAGGATGACCAGCATGATCCCCAGGAACAGGACGGATATGCCCACTCCCAGGCTTAACACGACAGCATAATAGATCGAGCTGAAGAATATCGCGATCAGACCCTGGAGGATGATTATGCTCCCCCCGATCACCGATAAGGTAAAACCCGCTCGCGAATAGGTCCCATGTTGCTTGATATGTTACCTTTTCCGTAGTCATTCTTTATACCCTCCATTTTTGTTTGTGACTGGACATGCCAGCAATCCAAGGTCAAATTGTTAGGGGCGATGATAAATAGATAATCTAATGGAAAATCGCGATGGGGACCATTTCATTGCAGAATGTGTCGCAATGGATTCCCCGGCGGTTGATAATGCGGTTTTGAGCCCGGGGGCCCTATTTGCTCCAGATCAGATAGGTCCGTTGCCGATGAACAATCCGTAGAATATGTAAAGGACGATCGCCAGATGGATCAGTAAAAAGGCCGGTACCAGGAGGAACATGCTCTTGTGGGTCTTGTGATGGAACAGCCTCATGGCCGCAAAAGCCCCGAACGGTCCGAATAACGAGAGCACCAGCAGGCTTCTTTCTGAGGCTCTTTCCTTGCGCCTCCCCGCACTCCTCTTGTCTAAGAAGAAAGCGACGAACGCGATGAGGTTCAGGATCAAGTAGGCGCCGATGATGAGCTCAGGCCAGGCTACCATCATCGATCCTCCTTGTCTTCGAGCATAGGGCCCATGGCGGTCCGGCTCATTGACCGAGGAAGCGCTTCAAGACCCCATTCAGCTCGCGGACAGATGCTTCGCTGACGATGAGCGGCGGGACCATCCTCACGACCTTTCCGCCAGATACGTTGACCAGTATGCCGTTCTTCAAGGCGAACTCCTGGAACTGCTTGGCCCGTTCGCCCATCTCCAGCCCGATCATCAGGCCCTTGCCTCGAACGTCGGTGATCTTCCCACCTTGAACTGCGATGCCCCTCAGTTCCTGGGCCCAGGAAGCGCCCAGCTCGGCCGAACGCTCCACCAGTCGCTCCTGCTTCATGGTGTCGATGACCGCCTTGGCCACCGCGCAGGCGAGAGGGTTGCCCCCGAACATGTCGTACCGTGCATGCCCGGCTTGAACGCCGAGGCAATGTCCCGCGACGTCAAGCAAGCTCCCATGGGGAAACCGTTGCCCAGCGCCTTGGCCAGGGTCACGATGTCCGGCACGACCCGGTAGTGTTGGAACCCGAACCACTTACCGGTTCGTCCCATGCCGGTCTGGACCTCGTCAACGATGAACAATGCGCCCCGTTCGTCACATACGTCCCGAGCGGTACGGAAGAATTCGTCGCCAGCGGGGATTATGCCCCCCTCGCCCTGGATCGGTTCACAGATCATGGCGGCGGTGTCCTTGGTGACCGCGGCCTTGAGCTGCTCCACGCTTCCGTAATCGATGAAATCAAAGGCCTTGGAGAGCAGGGGCTCGAAGCCAGCCTGGTACTTCAGCTGCCCTGTTGCGGACAGTGTCATAGAGGTCCGCCCATGGAAGGAGTTGTGAGTAGAGACGATGCGAGACCGTCCCGTCGCCTTCACCGCTAGCTTGAGGGCCGCCTCGTTCGCTTCCGCGCCGCTGTTGACGAACATGGTAGCGCTGAGAGGCGGGGGAGCCACGCTGGCCAAGGCTTCAGCGGCCTCGGCCTGCTCCTTGATGAGATATAGATTGGAAACGTGCATGAGGCGCTGCGATTGCTCGCAGATGGCCTTAGTTATCGCCGGGTGCGAATAACCGAGCGAGTTTACCGCAATGCCGGCCACCAGGTCGATGTACCGCTTCCCGTCCAGATCGTATAGGAACTCCCTCTCCCCGTGATCAAAGCAAATGTCCTGGCGTGCATAGTTCTGGAACAGGAACCTCTGGTCCAGCTCCTTTACCTTGTCCTTGTTCATTTTAATCCCTTAGTGATCTTGGTGCCACAATCCTCGCTCTTAACCAATTTGCGGACGATGGAATGAGGCTCCTTTCCGTTCAACATATATACGACCTTGACACCGCTGTGCAGGGCGGTCCTCGCTGCCTCGACCTTGGGGACCATGCCACCGGTGATCACACCGGAGGCGATGAGGGCGTCGATCTCTTGGAGGGTCGTGGAGTGGACGACCTCCTTGCTCCCCTCGCCGCCTTTCAATATCCCCGGGACGTCGCTGACCAGCACCATCTCCTCCGCTCCCGCCGCCCGGGCAACATGGGCGGCCACTGTATCGGCATTGACGTTGAACTTCCTACCGCTCTCGTCGGCGCAGATCGGATAGATGACCGGCACCACCCCTGCGGACATGATATCCTCGAGCTTGATCGGATTGACTTGGGAGATATCGCCGACATTGCCCAGATCGACCAGCACCTCGTGGCCGTTATCGTCCCTGACCTTGATCGGCGCAATCTTGATGGCGATGATCGTGCCGTTGGCGGCGCCCGCCATCCCCCGGGCGTTGACGCCGGCGCGGACCAGCGCGTCCACGACCGTCGAGTTGATGCGGCGGAGCACTTCCTCCGCTATGGCCAGCGAGGCGTCGTCGGTGACACGCAGCCCTGCTACTTTCTTGACATTTAGGCCGCGCTTCTCCATTTCCAGTGAGATCTCCGGCCCACCGCCATGGACCAACACCGGATCGAAGCCGGCGGCGATCAGGGAGGCGATGTCCTGGCCGAAGCGCTCCAGGTCCTCCTCGCCGCTCAGTGCGTTACCGCCGAACTTGACCAGGATGCGCTTACCCTTGAGAACCGGGACTGGAGCCATGCGTCACCTAGGTGGTGTACTCGGCATTGATCTTCACATACTCGTAGGTGAGATCGCAGCCCCATGCTTCGGCCTGGCCGGCGCCCACGCCAAGATCAAGGTTCATTATGATGTGGTGCTCGGACAACATCTTTCGGGCCTTTATCTCGGACTCGGAGCAGGGTTTGACCTGAGGTACGCCGCCCTCGAACAGGATGACCTCGTTGCCATTGCCACCGATGGTCAGGCGGACCTTGGAGATATCGAACTCGCTTCCTGAGTTACCCATCGCCGCCAGCACCCGTCCGAAGTTGGGGTCGGCCCCGAAGATCGCCGTCTTGACCAGGCTGGAGGAGATAATCCATCGCCCGGTGGTCCTGGCCTCCTTATCGGTCTTCGCTCCCGATACTTTGAGCTCGATGAGCTTAGTGGCGCCTTCGCCGTCCAAAACGACCTGCTTAGCTAAGGACTGAAGTACATACAGTACGCCGTTCCAGAATTCCTGGTTCTCGTCCGCGGGCCTTCCCCCGGCCGCACCATTGGCCATGAATACCGAGATGTCGTTGGTGCTCTGATCCCCATCAACATTGATCATGTTAAAGCTCTTGTTGATGCAGTCTTGCCACTTCCATTCTGGGGACTTGGTCAGTACGGCGTCGGTGGTGATGAAGCTCAGCGTCGTAGCGTGGAGCGTCCTCATCGACGGAGAGATCATCCCGGAGCCCTTGGCCATGCCGGCGATGGTGACCACCGTTCCGTCCTTTAAGGTCACCTGGCAGGCGGCCTCTTTGATCGTTTTGTCGGTAGTAAGAATGGCCATGTTGGCCTTGTGATCATAATCGCGGCCGGAACCCAGTTGCTTGGCGATACTGTCGATGCCCGGAAGAAGCTTGTCCATAGGCAGGAAGCGACCGATGACGCCGGTCGATGCTACGCCGACCAGGGCGGGGCCTATACCTAAAGCCTTGGCCGCCGTTTCCGACATCGCTACCGAGTCCTTCATTCCCTGGGGGCCGGTGATGGCATTGGCGTTGCCGCTGTTCATGACGAACGCCTGCAGCTTCTCGCTGTGGCGATGGATCATAAGCTCGATGGGGGCGGCCCGCATCTTGTTCTGAGTATAGGCGCAGGCGGCCACGGCCGGGCGGTCCGAGTATATCATGGACAGATCCAGCCGTTCCTTCTTGATGCCGCAATGAATGCCAGACGCCTTGAAACCCTTGGGGGTGGTTACCCCACCATCTATGATGTTCATCTCTTACACTCCTAATCCCGGGAAATCGAGACCCACGGTCTCGTCCAATCCGAACATGATGTTCGCGTTCTGTACCGCCTGTCCTGCCGCGCCCTTGACCAGGTTGTCGAGCGCACCCATGACGACGACGGTGCTCATATCGGCCATCTCCAGCCCGACCTCGACGAAGTTTGATCCGATGGTCGAGGGGATGGAAGGGACAGACACCCGTCGGACGAACCTCCGCCCGGCGTAATATGAATCGTAGACCTGCGCCAATTCGTCCTTGCTCTTATCTTTTTTGAGAGTTACATAGCTCGTAGTGAGCATACCTCGGACGATGGGCAATAGGTGAGGCGTAAAGATTATACCCGTTGCAGTGTTGGCCACCGACTCCAGCGCCATCCTGATCTCCGGCGTATGCCGGTGCCCGACGATCTTGTACGGGGTGATGGACGCGCCGCAGGACGGGTGATGGGTCTGCTTGCTTAGCTCCATCCCTGCACCGGAGGTGCCGCTCTTGGCGTCGATGATCACCTTGTCCTCGACGAGCTTTTTCGCCAATAAGGGGGCGAGGGACAGGACTGCGCAGGTCGGGTAGCAACCTGGGTTGGCGACCAGGTCGGCATGTGCGATAGCGTCACGGTTCAGCTCCGACATCCCGTAGACTGCCTTGGACAAGCCATCCAGGTCGGTATGGGGATGACCGTACCACTTCTCGTACATCTGAGGATCGGAAAGCCGGTAATCGCCGCTCAGGTCGATGACCTTCAGACCCCTGGCCAGCAACTCGGGAGCGAGGGCCATGGACGCCCCGTGAGGCGTGGCAAGAAAGACCAGATCATAGTCGGCGTCCTCATTCAGCTGGGCATTGAATGCCAGATCGGTAAAGCCCTTCAGAGAAGGGAGCACCTTGGACACCGGAACTCCGGCATTCTGCCTCGAGGTCATCGCTTCCAGACGTATCTCTGGGTGACGGCACAGGATGCGCGCCAGTTCGCTGCCGGTATAGCCCGAACCTCCAATGACTGCGGCCTTGATCATTCCAGCTATCCTCGTTCTTCTGTTTGAGGTCCGTTGATAAAAAGCTACCAATATTAAGGATGATGACCCAAATGGGACAATCGAGTCCCTAGCTGTTGCAGAAGGGACTATCTGGCCTAACGACTTTCCTAGGTGTCCCGGGGGAGACGAGAGGGGTGCTGTTTGTCGGAGTTCGCTCATCAATCCTTTATAATACGGTCTTAGTGAACAGGACCGATCTCAATGGTATCCAGTAAGAACAAGGAAAGCACTTCCAAGTCAACCAAGGAGAAAGTGGTCCTGGCATACTCCGGCGGTCTGGACACCTCGGTGGCCATTCGCTGGCTCCAGGAGAAGTACGACCTAGACGTAATCGCCGTCTCCATCGACGTGGGCCAGCCTGGCGACATGAAGAAGAACATCGAAAGGGCCAAGACCATTGGCGCAGTGGCCGCCTACGCCCTCGACGCCCGCGTTGTATTCGCCGAGGACTATGTCTGGCCGTCCCTGAAGGCCAACGCTCTCTACCAGGGCATCTATCCGCTTTCCACCTCCATTGCCCGCCCCCTCATCGCCAAGCTGCTGGTGGACGTGGCCCGGAAGGAGAGGGCATCGTACATCGCACACGGTTGCACAGCCAAGGGCAACGATCAGGTGCGCTTCGACGTCAGCATCGGCGCGCTGGCCCCAGACCTCAAGATCATCGCCCCCATGAGGGAGTGGGTCATGACCCGGGAAGAGGAGATCGATTATGCGAAGAAGAACGATATCCCCATTCCCGTGAAGAAGGCCTGCCCATACTCCACTGACGAGAACCTATGGGGCCGCAGCTGTGAATGCGGTATCATCGAGGATGCCTCCAAGGAGCCGCCCGAGGACTCCCATGAGTGGACCGTTTCCCCGCTCAAGGCGCCCAACAAGCCAACTTATGTCGAGATCGGGTTCGAGCAGGGCGTGCCGGTCTCCATCGATGGTCGCAAGCTCCCGCCGGTCGAACTGATCATGAAGCTCAACAAGGTCGCCGGCGAGAACGGCGTCGGTCGGATCGACCATGTCGAGGACCGGCTAGTAGGCATCAAGTCTCGCGAGACCTACGAATGTCCCGCCGCCATCACTCTCATCAAGGCACACCAGGCACTGGAGGGTATGGTTCTGATCAAGGATGTCCTCTCGTACAAGAAGGGCATCGAGCAGCGGTTCTCCGAGCTCGCCTACGACGGCTTGTGGTTCTCTCCGCTCAAGGACGCCCTGGACGCATTCGTGGACACCACCCAGAGATATGTTACTGGCATGGTCCGGATCAAACTGTACAAGGGCAACGTCGAGGTCGTGGGCCGCGAATCGCCGTACTCACTGTACAACGAGGGGCTGGCCACCTACGCCAAGGGCGATGAGTTCGACCACACCTCGGCCAAGGGCTTCATCTATGTGTGGGGCCTGCCACTGAGGACGGTGGCCGCCGCTCACAAGGCCAAGATGAAGGTGGTGGAGCATGAGGCGGAGAAGGCCAAGCCCGCGGCCAAGAAGCCCCGTGAGGCAACCCGCAAAAAGGCCGCCAACTAGGCGACCGACCCCCAAATCTCTTCAACACATTTCCTTTTTATCAGAAACGCAGTTCTGGACGTGAGAACGGTGACATTCATCGAAGGTGAACGGCAATGAGCGATGACAAGAAGACGCTGTGGTCAGGAAGGTTCAGCCAGGGCGTGGCCGAGAGCACCCTTGCCTTCACTTCCTCGCTGGCGGTCGATCAGAGATTGGCCCGCTATGACGTGCTTGGTTCCCTCGCGCACGCCAAGATGCTAGCACGCCAAGGGATCATCTCCGCCGAGGACGGCCGGAAGATCGAGCTCGGATTGAAGGACATCATGGCGCAGGTGAACGACGGGACGTTGCCGATCCAACCGCAGCTGGAGGATATCCACTCCAACATCGAGTTCCTGCTGACCGACCGGGTCAAGGATGCGGGGGCGCGGCTGCATACGGCGCGAAGCCGGAACGACCAGGTCATCACCGACGTCCGCATGTTCCTGAGGGACGCGACGCTCGACACGATCGATGCCATCCGGACCGCGGAGAGGGCGCTGATGGAGCGGGCGAGCGAGAACCTGGACACCATCCTTCCCGGCTTCACCCACGTCCAGCATGCCCAGCCCGTGACGGTAGGACACTGGCTCATGGCCCATTTCTTCCGGCTGCACCGGGATGCCGAGCGGCTGATGGATTCGTACAAGCGGGTGAACATCTCGCCGCTGGGCTCGGCGGCACTGGCCGGCACCACTTACAACATTGACCGCATGTTCACCGCCCACCTGCTGGGCTTCGAGGCACCGTGCCCCAACTCCATCGATGGGGTCTCCGACCGCGACTTTGTGGCCGAGTACCTGTTCGATGCCGCCCTGACCGCGGTCCACCTATCCTCCATGTGCGAGGAGCTGGTGTACTGGTCATCACCGGAGTTCGGGTTCATCGAGATGGCCGATGCCTACTCGACCGGTTCGAGCATCATGCCTCAGAAGAAGAACCCTGACGTCGCCGAGCTGACCCGTGGCCGGGCCGGCGCGGCCCTCGGGGACCTGGTCAACATACTCACCACGATGAAGGGGCTGCCCACCGCTTACAATCGCGACCTGCAAGAGGATAAGCCTGCCCTATTCGCCTCGTACGACCGCCTGGTACCTTGCCTGCGGATGACCGCGGCCATGATATCCACGATGCAGTTGAACAAAGAGCGGATGCTGGCGGCCTGCCAGGACGGATACTTGAACGCGACTGACCTCGCCGATTACCTTGCCATGAGGGGGCTGCCGTTCCGCAAGGCCCACGAGGTGGTTGGCGCGATCGTCCGCCACGCCATCGATCGCCGGAAGCGCCTGGAGGACCTGAGCCTCGATGAGCTTCGCGGCTTCTGCGACCTCATCGACCAGGACGTGTTCTCAGTGCTGCCGATCGAGCGCTGCGTCGCTCGCAGGACCTCCATCGGGGGGACGTCCCCTGAGGTCACGCCAATGCAGCTGAGCCAGGCCATGTCGGTCCTGCGTCGGCAGGGCGATTTCGTTGAAAAGGAGAGGGGACGGATCGAGAGGGCGTTCAATGGTCTGACCACCTAGAGCGATCCTCGGTCGATCGATAGCAATATCGCTCGGCTGGTCAGTAAGGATGTGGGGAGAACGTGTCATTCTTAGAACTGATCATGGCCGATGCACCCGTCATCAAAGTGAAAGCCGTCAAGGAGCAAAGGGGCCGGAAGAAGAACAGTGGGAACCGGAAAAGAATGACCAATGTCCAGGCTAGGAACCCTAGAAAACGGTGATCCCACAATCCGTTACTAAAATGGTATAGAATTGTAACGCCTAGTTGGCGTCCTTGCCGCCCAGGGCATTCCATTGCAAGGTGTGCTTGATGCCGTCCTTCGAGAGCATCTTGCTGATCTTTTCGCTGAGGCGAACGACCTCGCTGCCGGCAGTGTTGGACTTCAGGTAGAACTGCTTGCTGCCGATGGGGAACACCATCCGCATGCGACCCTTGCGGTTGTATCCCTCGGGCTTCTCGTTCTTCTGAAGGGCCTGCTGGTTGATGAAAATGAACATCTGGAGGACATCCTCGTCGTCAGGCATCTGGTCTGTCTCTTCCAGGAACATCTTCAAGATCTCCGGGAATGCCTCCTCGAGGTCCTTGTACTGGAAATCTTCTTCAAAGATGAAATGCCCACTGGTCGCCTTCATTAGCTTTTTGAAGGGCTGGTGTGTATTTATAATTTATTCCCTCGCTTCCACCGGGTAACGGGGAATTGAAAGGCAACGTAGGTGAATATTAATTAGACCTATCAAATACAAGGGCATGCTTGTTGCGCTGACCATTGCTGGCTCCGACTCAGTGGGCGGGGCGGGGATCGAGGCAGACATCAAGGCCTTCGCATCGCAGGGCGTCCACGGGGCCGTCGCTATAACAGCGGTCACCGCCCAGAACACCCAAAGGGTCGCCGCCATCTACCCGATGTCGGCCGATGCGGTGATGGCCCAGATTGATGCGGTCCTCGGCGATGTCCATGTCTCGGCGGCCAAGACTGGCATGCTGTACTCTCAGGAGATCATTTCGGCGGTCGCCGGGCGACTTTCCGGAAAGGGCATCCCGCTGGTGGTCGATCCAGTCATGGTGGCCGGCACCGGCAACCTGCTGGCCACGGAGACCCACCTCATCTCCATGCGGGAGGACCTCATCCCGATCGCCACCATCGTCACCCCCAATGTCCCGGAGGCCGAGGCCCTGGTGGAATACAAGATCACCGACGATCAGAAGGTCCGCCAGGCCTGCCGAGATATTGCCAAAATGGGCGCCGAGGCCGTCCTGCTCAAGGGCGGGCACATGTGTGGTAACTCGTGCGTGGATACCTTCTATTACAATGGTAAGGTCCTGCAGCTGGAGACGCCACGGATCGAAGGCCGCGGCCATGGTGGAGGATGCATCTTGTCCTCGTATCTCGCCGCCAACCTGGCTAAGGGCATGGGACTATGGGAAGCGTCCCTGGCCGCCAAGGCGTCCATCAACGACGCGATCGCCCATCAGTATACCGTGGGTGTGGGAATGCCAGTCGTGGAGCCGCTGGGCCGCCAGCTCAGGGATGGGCAAAGGCACCAGGTTGCCACCCGGCTGAGGGCGGCCATGCTCGACTTGATCGATGTCCTGCCCCGGGAATGGATCCCCGAAGTGGGGACGAACATGGTGTTCGCCCTTCCCGGAGCGAGGAACGCTGACGAGGTCTGCGCGCTGGAATCGAGGATCGTTGGTCTTAGGGGCAGGGCCGTATCGGCCGGTTGCGTCTCCTTCGGCGCTTCGGTCCACGTGGCGACAATAGCCCTAACGGCCATGAAGTACGACGGCGGCATGCGCTCGGCCATGAACCTACGATTCTCTGATGAGCATGTCGCGGCGTTGCGGAGGGCCGGACTGAGCATCGGCTCGTTCGAGCGGAAGGGGGGACCGAAGCATTACTGTCAGGATACAGATCATGGGACGGAAGATGCTATAAGGGCCCTTGGATTTGTACCCGATGTGATATATGACCGCGGTGCTCCTGGAAAGGAGTCGATGGTCCGGCTTCTCGCTTCCTCTCCCGAGGAAATGGTGAGCAAATTAAAGAAGGTCCTGGTCTGAGTATGGAAAAATTGCGCATCGCCATGTTCACTGACAGTTACCTCCCGGCGCGAGACGGGGTGGTCAACTCCATAATACTGACCAAGAGACAACTAGAGCTCATGGGCCATGAGGTCATCGTGTTCGCTCCCGAACCATGGGACGGGCACCGTGAAAGTGGGATCTATTATTTCCGATCGGTGAATTTCAAGAAATACCCCGGTTACAGCATTCCGATGTTCCCGACCAACAAATGCGAGATACTTCGGGAGCTGGACGTGGACGTCATTCACACTCATGGCCTCTTGTTCATGGGCGTCCGCAGCATGTTCGCCGCCAGGACGCTGGGAAAACCAGTGGTCGTCTCCTTCCATACCATGGTCACCGACGCGGCGAAGTATTACGCTCGAATTCCCATTCCCGACTGGATGACCACGAGGCTGTTCTGGATCTACCTGCGGGAGCTCCTGGAACGCGCCGACGCGGTGGTCGCGCCGACGCTGGCGATAAAGAACGAGCTGCTGACCTATGCCCCCGACATGAATCGAATCGACGTCATCCCTACCGGCGTCGATTGCACCAGGTTCTGCCCGGAGAACGACGGCTCATCCATCCGGCACCGGTACGGCCTGGATGGCGAGAAAGTGCTCCTGCATGTAGGCCGTA
Organism: Methanomassiliicoccaceae archaeon; assembly: GCA_963728405.1. GTDB lineage: Archaea > Thermoplasmatota > Thermoplasmata > Methanomassiliicoccales > Methanomassiliicoccaceae > UBA6. The sequence continues at coordinate 165,172 of CAVSJV010000004.1, forward strand.
TCGCCTGGGAGAAGAACCTCGATCTGGTCATCGACGGATTCGTAAGCCTGGCCAAGGGCGACCCCCGGGTCCGGCTGCTGATCGTCGGCGAGGGACCGGCCAAGAAGCATTACCAGCAGCTCGTGGCCGACAAAGGCATAGCCGACAAGACCATCTTTACCGGGTTCATCCCGGACGAGGAGCTACCTCAGGTCTATGCGGCCTGCGATGCCTTCACCATCGCATCCAAGTTCGAGACCCAGGGCCTGGTGGCGCTGGAGGCGATGGCCACCGGGAAGCCGGTGGCCGGTATTAACTTCCGAGCGATAGCCGAGATCGTACGCCCAGGAGTGAACGGCTTCCTTTTCGAAGATGATCCTGCCTCGTGCGCCCTGGCCATGAGGGACGCGTTGAACAATACTAACGGCATACGGACGAGGGCGAGGGAGTACGCTAAGGGATACGCGGTCGAGGAGAGCGTGCTCAAGCTGGTCAATCTGTATAAGTTCGCCATAGAGAACAAAAAGGCCACCCTGAACGGAAAGATTTTCTAAGGGGGAGGCGTCTACCTGCCAAAATGACCGACATAGGCACTTTCTTTACCGAACTGTTCACCCCGCTCGGCCTATGGGGCGGTCTGATCTGTATCTTTGTCCTGTTCTACATCGACGCGATCATCTTCCCGACCTTGCCGGAACTGTTCACCGTGCTCATCTTTACCAACGCCTCGGACTACGGTGTCGACACCCTGACATTTGGCGTCAGCATCTTGGCGACCATCGTGGTGGCGGAGATCGTCGGGGTCATGACCCTTTACTACATCGTCAAGAGCGCCAAGCTGCCACATCGGGTCCAAAAGATCGTGAAACGGTACCAGGGCTTCTTAATATGTCCAGACGAACGCATGATCCTCGTCAACCGGTTAGCACCAATCCTCCCGTTCCTGGGAGCGTTCGTCGCCCTGGCCGGGTGGGAGCTGAAAAAATCGCTCTACTACGTGGTCCTGGGCGGCATCATCAAGTACGGGATAATCCTGGCCCTTAGCGGCCTGTTCCTCACCTACTTCAGCAAGGGTACCGCTACGACCGTGACGGTGGTCATGGTCATAATCATAATCATCTTGAGCATGATGGTGTCCTACTACCGCAAACGGAGGCTGAACAATGCGCATAGTGCAACTTAACCCCTATCACTATCCTTACATGGGCGGCATAGAGCACCGCGTCCATGAGGTCTCCAAGCGACTCTCCTCGAAGCACGAGATGATCGTGCTGACCGGTCACCTGCCAGGGACCGAGGCGGAGGAGGAAAGGGACGGCTATCGGATCATTAGGCTCCCATCTCGCCTGGTGGACTTCTACAATCCGCCGTTCATCTCAACGCCGGGTGTCCTCAAGGCCCTCGAGAAGCTCGACCCGGACGTGGTCGACTTTCACTATCGTTGGGCACCATCATACACTAAGGCCATGAACCAATACTGCGGCAAGTGGACGTTTACGTTCCACAACACCTACGGAGAAGGTCATGGGCTGAACCGGGCGGTGAGCCTCATCAATGATGCCATGTTCTGCCGCCGCATCAGGGAGCAGCGGGTGATCTGCATCACCGAGTTCATCAAGGGCGATCTGATCAAGAGGTCATTCTCCCCGGACAAGCTGGAAGTGATCCCTCCTGGTATCGACCTGGCGGAAGCCGACGGGACCGAAGGCGATTACATACTGTTCATCGGCCGCCTCGTCGGAACGAAGGGGTTGCCGTACCTGATCCGAGCCATGGACCTAGTGGACGGTAAGCTCCTGATCGTGGGCGAGGGACCGGACCGCAGACGCCTGGAGGCCCTGGTCCGCAGAACCGGCTTGGCGGATAAAGTGGGGTTCACCGGCCGGGTATCCGAAGACGAGAAGGTTCGGCTGCTGTCCAACTGCAAGGTTTTCGCCATGCCCTCGCTCTTCGAGTCGTACGGCCTGGCCGTTGCCGAGGCCATGTCCTGGGGCAAGCCGGTCATCGCGTCGAGGGTGGGCGGACTGCCCGAGGTCGTCGGGGACGGAGGCATCCTGTGCCCTCCCCGCGATCCCATGGCCATCGCCATCGCTCTGAACCGCCTGCTCAAGGACGACGCGGTTCGTAGGGAATACGCCCGCAACGCCAGGGTACACATCCAACGGTTCGCATGGACCAACGTGGTTAGGGATCTCGAGGCCACCTATCACAAGGTGGCCGAGGAATAGGCCGCTCATGGCCGCGGCGTCCCTGCTGTTATTGATCCTGACCATCATCACCAGCGCGCTGCTTCTCATCACCACGGTCGGGAACAACGTCCTGCACCGCACGCTGGCCGGAATGAGAAGGAACCTGCCCTGGCTGGTCCTGCTTCTAGTGGCCACGGCGCTGGAGAGGAGCTTTGGTCAGCTGCCACCAGACCACCCCTATTTACTTGAGATGTCAGCGCACACAGAGATACTGGCTGGCCTCTCAACCTGGCTCCAGAGCGCCATCCCCACCTTATTGGGGCCATCTATCTTTGGCACGATCTACATCATAGCCTTCCTGATCTGCCTGATCGTCCTGCCCCTTTACCTGCTGGCTTCGGGTGAGGACATTATCTTCAAGAGATACTGCTTGAGCCTGGGCCTGGCATATTTCTTTCTGATCATCTTCCACCTGGCCATCCTTTCGGTCCGGCCTGGCCTGGACCCTGCCTCGGGCATTGCCGGGATCCTTTATCTCGATCCGTTCTGGGGCCCCATCTCGGTTGACCTGATATCACGGGGGAACAGCTTACCCAGCGGCCATACCATCTCCCTCATGGCCACTGCCGTGGCCATATGGCCATTGAGACGTCTCCGGACAGCGGTCCTGGCGCTGCTCGGCCTGACCATGGTGGCCATCCTCTACCTGGGGATCCACTGGCCTATCGATGTTATCATTGGCATCGCCCTGGGAGCGGCGAGCGGCCTGGTGGCGATCAAGATCGTAGAAAAGTGGGAAAGGAAGAAGTTTATGCTATCGACACCACGGTCACCGTGAAGGATAGGACCACACTTTTTTGCTCGGTACGGTTGTTGTCCTTATAGACAGTATATTTCCCGGCAGACGGATCAACAGTGATGACCAGTGTCTTGACCGAGTTCTCATCTAAACATCCCACATTTCGGACGCTAGATGCATCAAGGTTGTGATGAACTGTTATGTTGTATGAATCTATATTCGTGACCGTTGCGGTCCACCCATAGGTCGGATGGTCTGCCGATGAGTAGATCCCATAGGTGGAACCATCTGACGGACCGTTCATCACAAGAACATGGGCTGAATCTGAGGCAGATAGAACGGTGACCTGCCAACCGTATTTGGGATCGACGACAGTGAGATGGGTGCTGGCATCCTGCTTGTACATGGTCTTAAAAGCCTGGGCGGTCATCGTTTTCAAGATGGGTATTGTTTCGTTAATATCGTAAGTAAATATTTTCGTTGGATCCATGTTCCCATACCCTTGAGACGGCTCCACGGTGATGGTCTTGGTCTCTCCGGCCGCCATGCCCAGCACGCCGCGGTCGAAACCAGTGATCATGCTGCCGGCGCCGACGGTGAAGTTAAGGGTGCCGTACATCGTCTCGCTACCGCGGTAGGTGTAGAACAGTGACTTTGGATAGGTGGTGTTGTCGCTAGCCACGGTGAACAACGAGGTATCGAAGACCCGGCCATCGGGCAGCTGGCCGATGTAGTTGACCTTTATCACGCTGCCGGATACGACCTTCTTTTCAGCAGCCCCCAGGCCCGTTGCGAAAATGAACACACCGATGGTCGAGACGATCAAGATGGCCACGATGGCGATGGCAGCCAGTGCTGCCTTGGCGTCCCGTGAACCTGACAAGGAAGACTTGAACCTCATTAGAACCCTGCCAGGGATTCGGCTAGACCGATTTATAGTTTGGGTGGGCCACATTCTAATTGGTGACCGACGCCAGTTCGCTGGCCTTCATCTATTTTCAAAAAAGGGTTTATACTCTTCAGATATTATCTGCCGATTTGATGAGGACCCTTTACATTCACGCGGATTACCTGGAATACAACGTCAAGAAACCTACTCCGGTCGCCGACCAGATCACCGATCAGGAGAAGCAGGGGCGCTATGAAGAGGTCCTTGTCGCCTTCCTAACCGTTGAGAAGCAGGACGAGGAATGTTTGGAGGATGTGGCCAAGAAGGTGGTCGATGACCTCCTCCAAATATTCAAGAAGGTGGGGGCGGAGAGGATCGCCCTCTACCCCTACGCTCATCTGTCCTCCTCGCTCTCTTCTCCTGACGTTGGCAAGAAGATGCTCCGGACCATGGAGACCCTGATCCAGCAGCAAGGGATCGAGGTCCATCGGGCTCCCTTCGGATGGTACAAGGCATTCAACATTTCCTGCAAGGGCCACCCCCTGTCCGAGCTGTCGAGAGAGATAAGGATAATCGGAAAGAAAACAGAGGTCGGACAATACGACCCCGCCGTTCTGCTCAGGCAGATATCTAAAGCAAGATTGAGCAGGGATGCCTTGAAGGAGAACGACCACCGGATAATCGGGCAGAAACTTGACCTGTTCAGCTTTTATGACGTGGCGCCCGGGATGGTCTTCTGGCACCCGAAGGGCCTGGTCATCAGGAACGCGCTGATCGATCTCTGGCGGCAGGAACACCGGAAAGCGGGGTACAGTGAGATCAAGACCCCACAGGTCATGAGCGACATCCTGTGGAAGGTCTCCGGCCACTGGGAGCATTATAAGGACAGCATCTTCCTCACTAACTATGATGACCGGCAATTCGTGGTCAAGCCGATGAACTGCCCGGGAGGGATCCTGGTCTTCAACAGCAGGGAGAGGAGCTACCGGGAACTGCCATTGAGGATGTCGGAGCTTGGCGAGGTCCACCGGGTCGAGCTTTCCGGGGTGTTGTCCGGCCTGTTCCGGGTCATCCAGTTCACCCAGGATGATGCCCACATCTACTGTATGGAAGAACAAATGGGGTCGGAGATCAATGGGGTCATCGACCTGGTCGACAGATTCTACAAGTTATTTGGATTCCAGTACCGCATGGAGCTGTCCACAAAGCCGGAGAATTCCATGGGGGACCCCTTACTATGGGAAAAGGCAGAGAGCACCCTCAAGAAGGTGCTGGACGACCGGAATGTCAAGTATGAGATCAACGAGGGGGACGGCGCCTTCTACGGGCCGAAGATCGACTTCAAGATAAAGGACTCGTTGGGACGGGAGTGGCAGACCGCCACCATCCAGCTGGACTTCCAGATGCCGGAAAGATTCCAGATCAAGTACGTGGGTGATGACGGAAAGGACCATGCTCCGATCATGCTCCACAGGACAATATATGGCTCGCTAGAGCGGTTCCTCGGCATATTGCTGGAACATCTGAACGGCAATCTACCCCTATGGCTGGCTCCGGTCCAGATCCGGGTGATCTCGTTCAAGGACAATAACGCCAAGGCGGCCGAGGCGGTCTACCAGAAGCTCTTCGACCTGGGCTACCGTGTCGAGCTGGACCTGAGCTATGGGACCGTGGAGTACAAGATCAGGGACGCGGAGATACAGAAGATACCCTACATCATCATGATAGGGGACAAAGAAGAGGTGGCCAACACCCTGGCGGTCAGGCGCCATGGGGAGAAGGCACCGAAGTTCGGGGTACTGTTCGAGGACTTCGAGAAGCAGCTGAACGAAGAATCCCGGCCGAAACTTCTTCCCTAATCCCTTCCATCACGCTTGCTCACCAACGGAGAGACGGAAGAACTGGCGCGGAAGGACCCAAGGAAGTGCCCTTCACGTCCGATGTACAAGTCGCAGGGTGAGCCGCCGGGTCGCCGAGGCCGTCCTGGTGTAAGCAATCGTCTTCCCACTTACCCTACTCATTAAAATAATCACTGAGGGGCGTGGCCTTGCTCCATAGAGGCAATTATTTGCTTTAATGTCGCCACCAACCCATCGAACTCATCCATGCCGATCGGCTTGATGAGGAAGTGATCGACCGAGAGCTCCATCGCCCGGGTCCGGTCGAGGGGGTGCTGGGAACCGGCAAGGATAACGACCTTCAGGGCATCTTTCGAGCACGAGCTCCTGATGAACTTGAGGACCTCCAGGCCGTCCCGCTTGGGGAGCTTCAGGTCGAGCACCACGAGCATCGGTGTGAAGGACATGTCCTTCAGCCGGTCCTGTATGATTTCGATTGCTCTCTCGCCATCCCCAGCGACCTTAACTCGGACGTCGCATTCCAGTTTCTGCGATGATCTCCTGGGTCAGAGCGGCATCGGCCGGATTATCCTCCACCAGGATCATTTCCACGATCGGCAGATCAATCACTCCCCCCCTTCGGCAGAGTGAACAGGAAGTTCGCTCCCTTTCCTTCCACCGATTCGACCCAGAATCCGACCCCCCTGCTGCTCGACGATCTTCTTGCAGATGGCCAGCCCAATGCCCGTTCCGGGGAACTCGTCCACCGTATGCAGACGTTGGAACACCTCGAAGATCCTCTCGGAATACTTTGGATTTCAATCCCGATGCCGTTGTCCCGAACGCTGAAGACCCACTCCTTGCCTTCTTCCCGGACCGAGATATCAACGCGAGGCGGCTGGGACCCATGGAACTTTATGGCGTTGCCGATGAGGTTCTGCAGGAGCTGGACCATCTGGCGCCGGTCGGCCATTACTAGTGGTGAGGTACCCGAAGACGATCATCGCCTTGTTCTCGTCAATGGAAGCTTTGAGGACTAGTTTTACTTCATTTACCAATTGGCCCATATCCAGCGGGGCGAGCCTGGTCCCTCGGCTGTTGACCCTCGAGTATTCCAGGAGACCATTGATCAACTCCCTCATCCGGTCGGAGCCTTGTATGGCGAAGCCTATGTACTCTTTGGCTTTCGGGTCGAGCTGGCCACCACACCTCTTCTCCAGTAGACCTAGGTAGGCGGAGACCATTCTCAAGGGCTCCTGCAGGTCATGCGACGCAACGTAGGCGAACTGTTGCAGCTCGGCGTTCGAACGCGTCAGCTCCTTGGCGTTCTGAACTAGTTCCTTCTCCGCCTCTTTGATGGAGGTTATGTCCTGCAGGACCATCACGCCACCGAGCACCCGCCACTGCGGGTCGATGATCGGCGCCGAAGAGACCGTAAGGGTGATGCTGACCCCTCCGGGCTGCACCAGGTCGATGATGTCTCCGATGATGGTCTTGCCCAGGGCGATGGTCCGATGAAGGGGCCAATCTTCCCTCAGTAGGGGATCCCCGGTCTGATGGTCCCACGCTGGTACTTTCTCCAGCTTCGCGGGCTGGAACAACTGTGGAGCTCTTACCCGAACAACATCAAACGGGCCATCAGATTGGTCTCGGTCACCCGCGCCTCCTGATCCGCCAGGACCACACCTACGGGCAGCGAGTCCAATATGGTCGAGAAAAGGAGATGCTCTTGGTCAGTGCTCTTCTTGACCCGAGAGAAACTGACCTCCAGGTCCCGGTTCCGTTCCCATACCGACCGATACATCATTGCCAGGGAGAGTATGCCGGCGAACCCTTCCAGGGTCCTCAGTTCATGTTCCAAAGGTTCTTCGGCCCTGGGCTTCAGCAACCCCAGGATCCCGTTCTTCTGACCTCTGCTCCGAACCTGGACCAGCACTTACCTCAGCCCTCCGTCCCCTTCCTCCAAGTGGCCGGCATGGGAGGGTTCCTTCACAAAAAGGTGGCAGATCTCTTCGAGCCGTCGATGGCTTCCGACATAGCTTCCCGGAGGTATCTGACCACATATTCCCCCTCCTCGATGGGCGCGAGGAAAACGGCACTCCCAGCCAGCTCGTCGATTATGCTTTCCAGGACCGAAGAAATGACTTGTTCAGGGCCGTCGGCATTAGAGAGACCTGTGGCCATCCGTATGCAGCCCTTATGCTGATGATATCGGCCATCCCCACCGGACGGAGCGTCAGAAATTCTCAACAATCCCCCATCTTTGTCTTCCACCGGCCCCATCTTCCCCTAGCAGACCTTAGCAGCTCATAGCGCCCGTTCCTAACTTCCTATCGCCCTCATGAGAACGGTCGCAGGAGCAGATTGGGCCCATTGACCATTAAATCATCCCTGATGTAGGCCTCGTCCTCGGGGAAGTGCTATGCAAGGGAGGCGCTATTGAGGATCCCGATCTCCCACCTGGTCATCGAACAAAGGCTGGTCCTTTCTCGCCGAGCCATACGCTCAGTCCATCCTTTTTGGCCGCTGAAACTCCATGACGAACGATGCGGGGTCATCGATCTCCCACATATCCACACCGGCCAGCTCGAACCGCCGTTTGTGAGCCCTCTCCCTTTCTGGCCTCAGCACCTTTCTCCCGACATCACCAGCAACGGTCAAGAACGGCCTGATGCCTCCGCGGACCGTCAACGATATTCTTCTGGTCTCCACACCGACAAACTCCTCCAGGAGGCCGCACAAGGCATCTATGAAGCGACCTTCATCGACTAGGACCAGTTCTCCTTCGTCCGTCCCTTGGACATCGAAGGTCATTTCATCATAGACGGGGAGATGGGCGATCCGCCTGGCAAGCGCGGCCAGATAGGCCTGATCATCTCCCAAGGCATCAAATATCTCATCCTCGGAAGGCGGTGCCGATGCCAGGGTCTCTATCGTCCGATCCACCAGCCCGTCGAGCCGGCTGGGCACCAACTCGATGGAGAACTCCAAGCCCTTTATAGCATTGGTAAAATCTCCAAGGAGACGGGAGGTCCGTCGGAGAATTGAGGCATCCATTAGCTCTTCGAGTTGGGTGCCGGAGAACAGACGTTCGATCGACTGGATGGTCTGGATCGCTTTGAGGACGACCTGAATCTGGACCTTATGACCTCCCCTGAACTCCTCGACGAATCGGTGGAAGCTTGCCAGAAGTTCATCGATCCGGTCGACCTGTACACATTCCATGCACCGACGAGCCTCTTCGGACTCCTCCAGCTCTTCCAGGAAGAAGGAGAGATAGTATAGTCGGCCGGCCAGAATGGAGAACGCTTCGTTCGCCTCCAATAGGATGTCCAGAGCATAGTCTGAGGTGAAACGCACACGGTCCATGTCGTAAGTGTGTATCGAACCCAGTTCGCCAACCCTCTGCAACATGCCCTCCAGTATCGCCTGGGCCGTAGTATCTGTCGACCGGTCGACCGTGACCGGGGCAGCATATTTCGATGTCCCTGGTCCTGAGCAGCCAGAGGACGTTCTTGATCGAAGTGACGAGATGATCGCGGTTCCAGCCCACCTGACCCGCTATCCCGGGGTCTGCAGCGAACAGCAGGTCACCAGTGAAAAGAAGGCCTCCAACTAGATAGCAGACGCTGTCCGGACTGTGACCAGGGGTGTGGAATACCTCCATCGTTCCGCCGTTCAGCGGGATCACCTGCCGTTCCACGGTCAGACCGCCCTCTGTCGCGATCACTTCCATCTTCGTACCCAACGACACCTCCCCGGTGAGGTCGCTCTCTCCTTCGGGCAACAGAGGAGAGTAATGGACCTCCAAGAACGAAGGCGGAAAGGTCCATCCCATGATCCGGGCCTGGGTGAGGTCAGCATCGAGGCTTTTCAGTGCGTTGGCCCCCACCTGCTGGACGACGAGCCTTACCGGCCCCTGTCCGCTCTCTCGGTAGGCAGAAGCTATCTGGAAAGAATGGTCCACATGGCAATGGGTCAGGTAGAAGGTCGTTTCCAAGCCCATCGCCGACCCTTCCCGCACCAACTGAAGGATGCGGGCCATTTGGTCAGCGTCTGCGCCTGGATCGATTATTACTTGGTCTGATCGAGTGCGGAGGACATAGGCATTGCAGGACATGATGTCCGGTTTCCTGATAAAAGGAAAGATCTCACCCGCTTCGAGACCGGTGATCGGCTGCCACTTGGCATTGTCCAGGCTTGCCATGGATCAGCCCGCCAATGCTTCCTGCTCTGTCCCGTAGATATTGAAGATGCTCGTGAAACCGGCCAGCTTGAACACCTTGAGCACGCCGGGCGAGAGGCAACAAAGCTTGAGGGACCCGCCATCCTTACGCAGTTCCTTCAACGTGCCCAGGAAGACCCTTAACCCCCCGCTGCTGATGTAATCGGTATCCTTTAGATTGATCAGTATATTGCGGTGACCTTCGCCGATAGCCTTCTTGAGACAGTCCTCCAGGGTCTTGGCCGAGTAGGCGTCAATCCGGCCTACGGTGTTAACTAATCTTGTCCCATTGCTCATGCTTTCATTGATATCCAATTCAGTCACCTCTAATCTCTGGCTTCTCAGGGCCACCCTGGCCATGGGTGCTCATGATCAATGTGAGCACATTCTTTCCTTCCTCGCGCCGGTAGCGGACCTCATCCACTAGGTTCATCATAAGATGAACGCCCAGGCCGCCCACTTCCCGGTCCTTCGATTCAGCCTCCAGGTCCGGCGGGGGCACGCTTCGCGGGTCGAACGGCCGCCCCTCATCCACCATGGTCAAATAGATCAGGCCAGGCTCGATATTGACACTCACCCCGACCGTGCCTCTGCGCTCGTAGGCGTGCTTGAGGATATTGGTGAAGGCTTCCTCTGCCGCTACCAGGAGGTCCGTCTTCGTTTCCTCATTCATGAAGGAGCCCATGACCGAACCCTCGACAAATTCAAGGAACTCAGCGAGCCGGCTGAGGTCGGCCTCGAAGCAGTCTTGGCTAAAAGAGCTCAAGGGCTGACCCCCACCTTGAGCGCCATGAGGGTGATGTCGTCATATTGGGCGGCCCCTTTGGCAAAGTCGAGGACGTCCTCTTTTATTCCCTCCACGATGCCCTGGGCCGGTGAGGTCGAGAGCCTGGCCAGCGCAGCCCTGAGCCTATCCTCGCCGTACAGCTCCCCGGACGGATCGTTGGCCTCGGTGACGCCATCGGTGTAGAATAGTATGATGTCCCCGGCGCTCAGTGAGAGAGCCTTTTCTTCCGAGACAGCATCGTCCGTCGCCCCCAGGGCGATCCCTTCTCCCTCCAACTCAGTGAACGCCTCCTTCCTCAGAAGCAGAGGAGGGTTGTGTCCGGCATTGGCATAGGTGAAGCGGCCGCTGGAGTGGTCGAGGATCGCATAGAACAGGGTAACGAACATGCCCGATTCCGAGGTCTCGGCGATAAGGCGGTTGGCATCGGCCACCGCTCGAGCGGGACCGGAGGCCTGGGAGGAGGTCGCCCGGAGCACAGTGCGGGACAGGGCCATGTAGATCGCGCCAGGAACCCCTTTTCCTGGACGTCGGCGATGACCAGGCCAGACCGCCCGTCCCCCAGGTCTATGAAGTCATAGAAGTCCCCACCGACCTCCTTGGCCGGAACATTGAGAGCAAAGAGATCGAACCCGTCGACGGATGGCCCCTTCTTCGGCAGGAAGCTCTGCTGGATGCCCTTAGCGATCTCCAGCTCGAACTTCTCCTTCTCCAGAGTATCGTGGAAGCGGTCACGCTCCTCCTTGGTGGAGCGCTCCATGATGAGGTTGTTGATTATGTACGCGAAGATGAGCATACCTATGGCATTGACCATGATCATGGGCGGTCCGACCCGCTCCACTACTGCCGCCGCGTATGGATAGGGACTTACGATCATCAAGGTCAGACCCATGTGGAGGGCTTCCTGCAATGTAGCAAAGGCTACGGCCACCAGGACGCCTGCGAACTTCTTACCGGCCAGGTACCAGATTAGGCTGCCGAACAGTCCAGACAGCATTGTGGCCAGGGAACAGGACACCGTGGTCTCTCCACCCACGAAGATGAGACGATGAAGGCCCCCCATCAGGCCTGCGCCGATACCGACCACAGGGCCGCCGACCAGCCCGCCGATCATCGGGCCGAGGTCCCGGACAGTTGACCTTGACCCCCAGCATGTCGATGCCTGCGTAGGTGCCGAATATCGAGAGAAGGCCGAAGGCTACCAGCAGGAACGCCTGGTTCTTCCAATAGAGCTTACCCTCGAGAGCATCGTTGAACAACCTGGTCCGGGTTATCACATAGGCCACCACGATGACCACGCACATTATCTCGGTCAACGAGATCAGCAGATCGATAGTTATCGTGTCCATGTGGTCCAGCTCCAGGATGTATGGCGTAGGTTCAAGTGGGGAGCCCGTCGTGCTCCTTCTTGGCGGTGCGTTCCTTACTCGATCTCTTGATGATGTATGCGAAAACGAACATGCCCACCGAGTTGAACACGATCATAGAGGGACCGACGCTCTCGACCACCGAAACAGCATAAGAGAATGGCTGGGCGATCAGTAGGATCAGGGCCATGTGGAAAACTTCTTGCAGCGCCGCAAAGGCCACCGCCACCGGAATGCCAATGAACCTCTTCCCAGCAAGATACCAGATGACGCCGCCGAAGAGACCGGCCAATACGGTCGCCAATGAACAGGAGACGGTCGTATCTCCACCCACGAAGAGGAGCCTGTGCAGCCCTCCTATCAAACCCGCCCCGATGCCCGCCACCGGGCCGCCCACCAGGCCAGCGATCATCGGGCCCAGGTCGCGAAAATTGATCTTGGCGTCCATGGCATCGACGCTTGCGTAAGTGCCAAGAATCGAAACGAGGCCGAAGGTGAGGATCAGGAATGCCTGGCTTTTCCAGTTCAGCTTGCCTTCCAGGGCGTCGTTGAACAACTTGGTTCGGGTGACCAGATATGCTACCACAATAATGGCCAGGACGACTACAGTAAGCGATATCAGTAGATTGATAATATTATTGTCCATTCTTCAGGCTCCCAGGATAATAATTGATCTTCGAACGAGCGAAGCAGCCACAACGGTCACCCTAGCTCCAGACTGGTTACTCCGAACACTTTATTCAAAGGTGTCGGTGGCGCTTGCTTGGTGTAGATACGGGCGGTCCGGAAGACCTCGATCATGCGTAGATCCTGTACGAGGACCATCCCCTCCGCGTTGGGCTGGGGCACGTCCAGGAAGTACGGCTCCCCAGGGACCGTTGCTATGAGGCCACGGAGCACTTTTTCAGCGGTCCGGCGGTCCTCGGCGAACAACGGGCCCACCTTATGGCCGGTCCGGCAGCGTCGTATCGTCCCATAGCCAGAGATCTCTCCATCCTTCAACACCGACAGAGAGGTCTGGTCGGGCTGGGCTAGAAAGGCCTTCAGGAAGACGTTGCGAGGGGCCCGGAAGATCGTACGGTCGTAATGGACCAGATCCTCGAACGGCAGCTCGGAAGCGCCTACGAGATCGTTAGGCGCCTCTCCCCCTCCCCAGCCCTGGAAACGATGATTCCAGTATGTGAAATGGAACCCATTCTTCTCGTACGTCGGTACCATGGCCACCACGCCGTCCGCGCCGATGTTTCGACATCGACCTTGGGAGAGCAAGTGCTCGATCATCCGTGCCCCTATACCCTGCCCCCTCAGGTCCTTGCGGACGATGAGAAGCCCGGCGAAGCTCAGATCGCCTGGATACTTTACCAGGGACGCGGATGCTACCATCTCTCCCGCGATCTCGCCGGTGAAGAAGCCGCCGGGGTCGGAAGTGAAGAAAGCTTCGGCATCATGGAGGCCAGGGTTCCATCCCTCGCGGTCGGCCCAATCCATGGTCAGGTCGACCTCTTCCCTGGTCATGTTCCTAATGGTCAACGGCGCATTGGGATGGTACATCATTTTCGACAATTATCAACGGATTGAGATTAAGAAGGTTGTTCTTTGAATGGAGGTCTGTGATAATCAGCACTTTTTTATCTGATGGCCTGAGCATTACTCCTTGCAGATCATGAGGCGGACCCTCGAGGAAATCAATGGTCGGATCGCCCAAGGCGAGGCGGTCGTTCTGACCGCAGCAGAGATAGAGGTATTGTTGTCCGAGGGCCGGGAACGAGAAGTGAATGAAGTGGACGTGGTGACCACTGGCACCATGGGACTTATGAGCGGCACCTATGCCGTCATATCATTCCCCCTCTCCCCGCCAGGAGAGCATCGACGATTTGTACACGCCTCGATCAACGGAATACCTCTGGTGATCGGCCCATGCCCGAACGAGGGGCTGGGGGTGATCGACGCAATGGTGTTCGGCACCGCCAAGAGCACCACCTGTCCAGCCTATGGGGCTGGCCATCTGTTCCGGGAGTTGTTGGAGGGGAGGCCAACCGATGTCGAGGCCATCTCGGAACATGGTGTCACAGTACGCTCCACCATCCGCTTGGACGATATGCCAACGGCCAAATTGATGAGCACTAGGAACCTGTTCCGCAACTACCGGGCCATGGTCAATCCGTCAGATATGGCGATGCCATCGATCTTCCATAGCCGGCCCTTCCCTCCCCGATTCGCCGGTCTGACCTTTTCAGGCTGTGGCCACATAAGCCCCCTTCAGAATGACCCCCAGCTTCGGACGGTAGGGATCGGCACGAAGGTCCTGTTCAATGGCGGAGAAGGCTATGTCATCGGGGCGGGCACGAGAAGCTCGCCCTCTGACCCGAACCTGATGACCATCGCTGACATGAAGAGCATGGACCCCTATTTGACCGGCGGGTTCATGACCGGCGCGGGGCCGGAATGCATCTGCTCCTATGCCGTCCCCATCCCCGTGCTGGACAGCTCCCTCCTGGCGAGCGTCCAGACCAGGGACCGAGATATCCCCCTTCCTGTGGTGGACGTGAGAGACCGCACCATGATCACCATGGCCGATTATGGCCAGGTCTGGTCAGGAAGGAGTACAGAGGTAGAGACCAGAACGATCGACTGCCTGGGTTGTGATCCCTGTTCTGCAGCTGTCGCCTGCCCAGCAGGGGCGATCTCCCCGACCCCGGATGGACCGCGTATCGACAGGATAAGATGTTTCAACTGCGGCACCTGCTCGACCTCCTGTCAAGGCGCATGCTTCTCCGCAGATTTGGGTCGAGTCATGATCGAGGTGCGCGGAAAGAGATTCGATGTGCCAGTGGTTTGCCGGCAATCGAACCGTAAGGCCGCGATCAGGACTGCCGAGGACCTTAAACGCCGGGTGCTCGACGGCAGCTTTGTCATCACCGGGAAGGTTGCCGACATTCGGCCATGAACCGGTCGATAATCTGCCGCGGGGCCATATCTATTATCGGACCATCGATCGATTCGGGCGAGACCTTCACCACCAGTACGCCGGAGCTGACCGACCTTAACGCGCCCCTGAACCCCTCCCGATCGCTGGCCGTGCCCACCTCACATATGCCGGCCCCCCTCGCTATTGAGGCCAGATCGGCATGGCGGGAGGTGCAGGTGGGCTGACCGCCGGTCGAGCCATAGACCCCATTGTCGATGATTACCAGGACATAATTGGCCGGGCACTGATCGGCGATCGTGGCAAAAGTGCCCAGATTCATAAGGACCGCCCCATCACCGTCGATGGCCAGGACCCGCCGGTCCGGCCGGGCGAGAGCCAGGCCGAGGCCGATCGAGGACGCCATGCCCATCGAGCCGAGCATGTAGAACTGGTTTGGCGAGTCCCTGATGGCATGCAGCTCCCTGGACGGGTCGCCGATGTTGCAGATGATGAGCGAATCGCCGCTCTCCTGGGCGATGATCTCCAGAGCGTCGGCCCTGCGCATCTCAGGCCCTCCAGAAGTCCAAGTTCAGTAGTACCGCCACTGGTCGGCGGGAGGCGAATGCTCGGTTTGCCGCCCAAATTATCTTTTCCTCGCCCTGGACCGAGGACGGGCAACAATGCTCGATCCTCAAGGTGTCCAGCAAGGGAACGGTGGCCTGGCCCATGGGGACCTGGGCCGCGATCTTCTCCCCCTCGGTGCCGCGATGGGACACCACGAGCAACAGGGGTATCTCATAGAGGATATCGAGCGAGACCAGAGCATTGATGCAATTGCCCAATCCGGAGTTCTGCATCAACAGCGCTGGGCGTTTCCCCCCCATGTACGCTCCCGCGCAAACGCCGACCCCTTCCTCTTCCCGGGTCACTGGCACATGACGGACCTGAGGATCGCTGCATATGAGGTCCATGAGGGGGCCCAGCTTGATGCATGGAACACTGGCCACCAGATCGATACGACCTCTTTTTAGACCCCGATACACCACATCGCCATTGACAGGAGTTCCCAGCGTTCTATGGCCCATCAGTAAACCTTCAGATCGATGCCTTCGATTCGTACCTGGTCGCCCTCGGAGCGGACCACTACTCCGGAATGGACCTTCTGCATCATGCATTGATGAGGTATGAACCTCACGGTCTCCCCTATCTCCAGTATCCTATCATTGAGGATCACCCCCTCGAACGCCGCAACCATGCATATCCCTAGTTCGAGGGGGCGATAGTCGGCGTCTCCCAGTCGGCCCAACGGGCCGGTCAGATGAACTGTGAGGACGGAATGCTCTACCTTAAGGACCCTAGCATAGTGAACGACGGGGCAGCCCAGGGGACGATAGGTGATGAGGTCTCCGGCCGTCACATCGACCTCGCGATCGAAGGGATAGAGGTCCTCTCGGCAGGTCGGTTCTCCGGGCAAGGGGGCAAGGAGGACATCTCCGCTCATACCTCCTACCAAGCCAGGGAACGATACGGGAGGCCCACTGAACACTGCTTCCTGGAGCTCTGCCCGATTGGCAGCATAGCGTTCTTGGCCCATCAAGGGGCATTCATCGACATCTCCACCTTCTCTGAGGTGGGCGGCAAAAGCGCGGCAGGTGGGCCGACCGCACCGCCCACAGTTGTATCCAGGTAACAGCTTGAGAACGTCCAAGGCTCATTCCCCCGTGTAGAACACGGAACCCTCGATGTGCCGGAGGACGCCGCGATGATGTCTCCGGGCCACCCGGGTCTCCCCACCGCACAAGGTGCACACCGCAAGTGGGGGCGTGTGTCGCAGGTGCATGTCCTCATTGACCTCAATAGATGATGAGATAACGTTGGCCAGTTCTGCTGAACCTTTGCCAGTGAGCCCATTGGCCTCGATCAACGCACAGGATGGGTTCACCTCGAGGACTCGTTCCCTGAACACCTCCCTTTCAGCCTGAGAGACCATATCGCCCTTGGTGACCACGACGACATCCGCCGTCGTGATCATCGGCCCGATCTTCAGCGGCGTATTAGGTCCGGTGGTGACATCTATCACGCAAGTGGCCAAACAACGGTCGGGATAGGGAGCGCATCGAAGGCATAACCCGGCGGTCTCTACCAGGAGCAGATCCGAATCAACGGACCGAGCCCAATCCATCATCCCCTCTGTGTTGTAGATGGCGAAGTGGTCGGGACACATGTCCCGAGCGAGGGCGATCTTGACCGGTACTCCCAGTTTGTCCAGCCTTCTCTCATCGTCCGTCCAAAGGCAATCGACCTTGACCAGGGCCGGCCGTTGCCCCTTCTCCTTTAATATGCTGGCCACTGCGCTCAGGACCGAGGTCTTTCCTGAACCGGGTGTCCCAGCAAAGATCACCATCCTCATGCTGGGTTCACCACACCGCCATCACGGATCGTTTCTCGTAAGGAGAGCAGCCAATCATCGATAGTGGCCAATCGTGAACAGACCTCTGCCTCCTCGGCAGTTCGCCTGACCACGCGGCGCATGCCTCCTCCGGCCATTATCACCCGCCGTGTAGCCAGTAGCGCCAGGAGGGGGTCGTGGGTCACGACCACTACGATCTTGCCACTGCCGGCAAGCAGCCCGAGCGCCTCCCTCTTACGGATACCCGCATTCTCGATCTCATCGATCAATACGATGGGGGAATCGGAGATAATGGCAATGTCCGCGGCCATGAGCGCCCTGGACTGCCCTCCGCTTAGGGCGGTGAGATGACAGCCCATGGCGACCTCCTCGCCGGTCAGCATGTTTGCTGCCTCCACGACCTTAGGTACGAGGGATGCATCCTTTCCCCTGCTCTTCGCATGCATGATCAGGAACTCCTGGACGTTCATGTCGGCAAGGAAGTGCATGTTCTGAGACAGCTGGGCCACTGGCTTGTTCCGTGGATCGAAGCGGACAGTCCAAGCTCTGGAGCTGGCCGTTAAGCATGATCCTGCGGCGAGTGGGCGTATCGCCTATGCTCATCTGCTCGATGTCGCTGATGAGGGTGGTCTTGCCAGAGCCGGTCGGACCGACTATGCTCACGACCTCCCCCGATCGCAGGATCAATCGGTCCACTTCTTCCTTTTCGCCCTTCCGATCAACGCCACCCTGTACGATCAGCTCCATACTCGTCATGCTATCACCAAAAGTTCGCGAATCTGTCCTAATAGCTCCTCTGATCCTTGGTCCGGAGCTATCACCAGGTCTTTCTTGACCTGGTTGATGATGTGCTCTTCCCCTAACCGGGCCATTCCGCCTCCGGTGATGTTTAGGACACAGCGGTCCAGGGCTCCCACACGACCATCGTCAACAGCCTTGAGCAGAGCGGCCACCGCCACCGCTGGAGCAGGAAGAATGTCGATGTCTTCCGAACCCTCGAACAACTTTTTGGCCTCCTCGGCCTCCCCATTGGTCACGCCCACTACCTCCCCACTGGTCGCATCAAGGGCCTCACCCACCCCCCCTTGCACACCATAGGGGGGCCGGCGGTTGAACAGCACATCGTCGTAGACCCCCTTGGGACAGCTTATGGGATAGTTACCTCCGACCCTGGCGTGATAGAGGGGGGCACAGGGGATGCTCTGGGCCAGGTGAAGGATCGGCAGGACCGTACCGAAACGACCGTCGGCCAATAGGCGGATGGAGGCCTCATAGGCACTAATTCCCCCCGTACCGCTTCCCACGGCCTGGAAATAATGTCTCGGGAGGGCACCCTGGGCCAGGGTTGCATCGAGCATGACCGTCCCCATGCCGTCCCGACGGGCGACGTTCCTCGCTCCGCCCTCAGGAACAAAGCCTGGATGACCTGCAAGCGCATCGGCGACCCGGATCGCATCGTAGTAATCGCCCTCGACGGCGATGACCAGCACACCTTTGCGCTCGATGTCGGGGATCCAGATACGGTCCTGGGAACTTGTCGGAATGACGATGACGGCCTTAGCCCCTACAAGGGAGGAGACGTAGGCGAATGCTCTGCCAGTGTTCCCGGCCGAGGCCACTACGATCGCCTCCTTGCTCCCCCTTTCCCTCATCCTCCGCATCGTGGGCAGGGCCTCGAGCTCCTTGAAGCTACAGGTCAGCATATCTGCCCGTCGCTCCGGCCAGTAACCATTGAATGTGATATACAGCTCCTTGAGCCCGATCTCCCTGGACAAGCCTTCGCTCTTGTAGGTCATGGGTCCGCTGCTGACCTCCTGCAGAGCGCCGGTCACAGGAAGCCAATCGAGGAATCGCCAAATCCCCGGAAGGGGCTGAAGTACCAATCTTCTCTCTGAGTATTCGGTCCGGAGCAGGGAATCATCCTGGGAGCAAGCCAGAGCGTAAGGGTCTTGGAGATGACCGCACTTGGAGCAAATGACACGATATTCACCCATTTTCCTTCCCTCACAAAGGCACGGGAAGTTCATCTATTTATACCGTCATTAACCCATTTAGGTAAATTTTCCTGCTAATTGATGCATTATTCCAAATAATCGGAAAGATGTGCCAGATAGCTGTAAAAGTAGCCTGGAAAGGGAGAGGCCCGGAAATGATGGATCTCCGGGGGTGGGACGACTCGCCGGATCGTGGTTCGGACACCCACCTGATGCAGGCTCATCCGGCCGAGCGTACGAGTTCGGCTATGGCATCCCCGGCCTGCTGGGTGTTGAGGCTCCCACCCATGTCCGCGGTGACCTGCTTCTGGTGCATGGCGCGCTTGACCGCGAACTCGATCTGTTTGCCAAGGTCCGGCCTGCCCAGCTGGTCGATCATCATCTTGGCCGCGAGGATCGCCGCGATGGGGTTGGCCTTCCCCTGCCCGGCGATGTCGGGCGCGGAGCCGTGCACCGGCTCGAACATCGAGACGCCCTGGGGGTTGATGTTGCCTGAGGCCGCCACACCCAGCCCGCCCATGATCTCCGCGCCGATGTCGGTCAGGATGTCCCCGAACATGTTGGGGCACGCCACGATGCCAAAACGCTCTGGAGCGCGGACCAGGGCCATGGCCATGGCGTCGACATACATGTACTCCACCGGGATGCCGTGCTGCTTGGACCGGGCATTGAACACTTCTCTCCACAGGCCGTAAAGGGAGGTGCAGACGTTGGCCTTGTCCACCGCGGTCACCTTCTCCTTGCCCATCCTCCTAGCCAGTTCGAAAGAGTAATCGGCGAACCGCTCGATGCCTTTGCGGGACATCATGCCCACCTCGAACGCGAAATCGTCGGAGGAGGTGGACCGCTCCGATACCGTGAGATCCATGGTATAAAGCTCCCTCGTCAGCTGGAGCGATACCTCGGCGTTGGTACCCTTGAGCACGCCGCCGGCACCCATGTAGAAGTCCTCGGTATTCTCCCTCAGGAAGACGATGTCGAAATTCTTCTCCGACTTGAGCGGAGTGTAGGGATGCCAGGCCTTGGACGGCCGCAGATTGATGTACTGATCGAAGGTCGTCCGCATCTTGATCAGGATACCTTTCTCCAGCACTCCCGGGGCCACCCGGGGGTCGCCGATCGCACCGAAGTATACCGCCTGGTGCTTTCCAATGAAGGCGATGTCCTCATCGGTGAGCAGCTCGCCGGTCCTCAGATAGCGGTCCGAGCCCAGGCCCATGTAGTCTAGTTCAAGGTCGACATGTTCTACCTCGGCCAGGGCGCGCAGGACCTTGACGCCTTCCGCGATCACCTCCTTGCCGATGCCATCCCCTGGGGCCACGGCTATTTTGTACATTTCTTGGCCTCCTTGATGCGGGCCATCAGGCCGCCCGACCGGATAAGGTCCTTGACGTACTGAGGATATTGCGGGAAGGTCCAGGACATCCCGGAGGTCTCGTTCTTGACCAGGCCCTGGTCCACATCCACCGAGAGAATGTCACCTTCGTTGGCCTCGACCTTGCATTCAACGAGAACGAGGCCGATGTTGATCGAATTGCGGTAGAAGATTCGGGCGAAGCTCTCCGCGATCACGCAGTCCACCCCCGCTTGCCGTATCGAACGGGGAGCATGTTCGCGAGAGGATCCACACCCGAAGTTCTTGCCGGCGATGATGATATCGCCTTTCTTTACAGATCTGGCCATTTCCGGGCGTACCCGCTCGAAGAGGAAATCCCCCAGGCAGTTGTTGTTCTGGCTGATGAGCCGGTCCGCCGGTATGATCTGATCGGTGTCCACATGGTCACCGAACTTCCATGCCTTTCCCTTGAAATTGTCCATGTGATCACCTCACTCCGGAGCGACGATACGACCGGCGATGGCGCTCGCCGCCACTACTGCCGGGCCAGCCAGGTACACCTCAGAGTCCTTGTGCCCCATGCGGCCTATGAAGTTGCGGTTGGTGCTCGATATGCATCTCTCCCCCTTGGCCAGCACGCCCATGTGCCCGCCCAGGCAGGCCGCGCAGGTCGGCCCCGATACGAAGGCGCCGGCCCTCACGAATTCGGCCAGGAGGCCTTCGCTCATCGCCTGCTCGTACACCTGGGTGGAAGCTGGAACGACGATCATACGCACGTCCTTGTGCACCTTCTTTCCCCTGATCACTTGCACCGCGACCCGAAGGTCCTCGATGCGGCCGTTGGTGCATGAGCCCAGGAAGGCCTGGTCGATGGTTACATCGACCTCGCTCGCCACCTTCCCGTTGCTGGGCAGATGGGGCATCGCCACCATGTAGTCGATCTTCCCAAGATCGTAGTCCAGGGTCTTCCAGTAATGAGCACTCATATCGGCGGCCACCGGCTGGTAGGCGCCGCGCACCCGGCCCTTGAGGAAAGCCTCCGTTGCCGAGTCACACGGGAAGATGCCGGCCTTTCCACCGGCCTCGATGGCCATATTGCTGACCGTCAGGCGGTCGGAGACCGTCACGTTCGATACTCCCGCACCGGAGAACTCGAATGCCTTGTAGTTCGCCCCGTCCACGCCAATGTCGGTGATGATCTTGACGATGAGGTCCTTCCCGGACACCATCTTGTTGAACTTTCCGGTTAGACGAACGTTGATCGCCTCCGGCACCTTGAACCACAGCTTGCCTTCCGCGAAGCAGGCCGCCGCCTCGGTGCTCCCGATGCCGGTGGAGAACGCATTGATACCTCCGTAGGTGCATGTATGCGAATCGGCGCCGACGATCAGGCGGCCAGGGGCCGCGTACCCTTCGTCGACCATGACCTGGTGGCAGACCCCGCCGCGTCCGACCTCAAAATAGTTGGGGATCTTGTACTTCTGGACGAACCGGCGCATCTCTGCGGCCTGCTCGGCCGAGGCGACGTCCTTGTTGGGAACGAAATGGTCCGGTATGAGGACGATCTTCTCCCGCACCGGTTCACAGCCCAGGGCCTCGAACTCCTGGAACGCCAGGGGCGCCGTCACATCGTTGGCCATGACATAGTCGATCTCCGCCTCGACGATCTGGCCAGCATGGGCGTCCGTGCCGGAGTGGGAGGACATGATCTTCTCTGAGATTGTCTTCGCGTTTGACATCGAAATTACTCCTTCTTGCGGCAGTACAGACGGTCCAGCGCCTCCATGGTGGCGTCCACGCTGGTCTGGACGATGTCCGTTCCGACCGCCTTGCCGATGGACATGGTCCTCTTGCCGCCGTTCCTGGCCACCCGGACGGTCACCTCGCACAGCGAATCGCTCCCACCAGTGATGGCACTGAGGCGATATTCATCCAGGGATATGTCATTACCCATCACCGACTTGATGGCGTTGATGGCCGCGTCCACCGGCCCTATGCCCGTGGATGTCCCGGTCTTCTTCTCCCCGTTCACCTCTATGGAGACCACCGCGGTCGGAGTGGTGTGAATGCCAGTGAACACCGCGAACTCCTTCAGCTTGACATTGCGGGCCTCACGCTGCCCGACGATATGGGAAGCCAGCGCCACGAGCTCGGCGTCGTCGACGTCCTTGCCACTGTCGGCGAGCTTCTTGATCTTGTCTACGACGGTGGCGATCTGCGCGTCGGTCAGCTCTACGCCATACTCATCCAGCTTGTCCTTTACCGAGTGGGTCCCAGAATGCTTGCCGATGATGATGTTTCTCTGAACGCCCACGAGCTCGGGGCCGAACGCCTCGTACGTGGAGGGATCGCCAAGAACCCCGTGGACATGGATCCCCGACTCGTGAGCGAAAGCATTGTTGCCGACTATGGCCTTGTTGGCCGGAATGACCACGCCAGTCAGGCGGCTCACCAGGCGAGAGGTCGGTCCGATCTTACGGGTGTCTATGGATGTCTGTATGTTGTAGAACGCCATCAGCGCCAGGACCGTTTCCTCCAGCGCGGCGTTCCCGGCCCGCTCCCCCAGCCCGTTGATGGTGACATGCACCTGCTGCGCTCCCTGCCGCACCGCGGCCATGGAGTTGGCGACCGCCAGTCCGAAATCATCGTGGCAGTGCACCGCGATGGGTACCTTGGTCACGGTCATCAGTTCCCCGATTAGATATTCCATGGCCGGCGGGGAGATGGTCCCTACCGTGTCGGGGACATTGATCTTGTCCACCTTGGCCTCCTGTACTGCCAGATGCATCTCCTTGAGGAACCCGAGATCGGTCCTCGTGGCGTCCTCGCAGGAAAACTCAACCGTTACGCCTCGGGACTTGGCGTATTCGATGGACTCGATGGCGCGGGCCTTCACCTCGGGCCGGGTCATCTTCAGCTTATGTTGGAGATGGATGTCCGATGTTGCTATGAACATGTGTATGTAGTCTAGGCCGCAATCGACCGAAGCGTCGATGTCCTTCTTGCTGCAGCGGGCCAGTCCGCAGATGCGGGACTGGAGGCCAAGGGCGACGATCTTCTTGATGGCATCCATCTCTCCGTGTGATGATGCGGGGAAGCCGGCCTCGATGACGTCCACTCCTAGATCGTCCAGGGCCTGCGCTATCCTGATCTTGTCATCTACCGACAGCGCGATACCCGGCGTCTGCTCTCCGTCGCGGAGGGTCGTGTCGAATATCATGACCTTCGCGGGGATCGTATCGATTAACGCGTAGGAATTGAACTGGCTGGTGTACACTCTCTTTCGGTCCAGCGGGGGACGGGTTGATATGGATTGCTCTGTAGCACTTCGGTCGACCATAAGAATCGCCTCGGGTAGCCCAGGATAAAGCAATGCGTCTAATACTCACGCAAAATCAATGCCACTTTTATGGCTATGATGCACATTGCTTGGGCCTCGATCACGGCAGTTGTGTAAAATGGTTCGCAATATTTAATCTTTCCATTTGTCGCGAACCCTCCATCGGGCCATCTCCCATGAACCCTGGCCCATCAGCACAACAACTGGCGAGCATATGGTGGCAAGGCCGCATCTCAGACCCCACGCTTCTCTCCCCAGATCAACTTGTGAAGCTGGGGAAGCACCCGGACGAACATCTTGTCGTGGAGCACCCAATCTGCCAGCTCTTTGAGGTCGGCCCCCCCCACCGGGGTCATGATGATCGGCGCGTTGATCTCGTGCTCCCTCAGCATCTTGATGGCGAAGAGATAGTCCACCCGGTCAGCTATGATGAACTTCAGCTGATCACGGGGGGACAGGAACTCCAGATTGTCGTATACGATCTTATCGCTCATGCCCGAGCTGGGGCACTTGACATCCATGGAGATCAGAACATCTTCCGAATTTGGAATGCGGTCCAGGGGGATCGAGCCATTGGTCTCGATGGTGACATGGTAACTGTTGTCCAGCAGGGTCTCGATCAGCTTGTAGATGTCTGCCTGTAGCAAAGGTTCTCCGCCAGTCAGACAGATGAAGGGCGTGTCGAAGCTCTCGACCTTGTCGAAGATCTGATCGATGGACATTTCGATCCCGCCCTCACGCGCATACTTGGTGTCGCACCACGAGCAATCGAGGTTGCAGCCCACGAAGCGGACGAAGGTGGTCGGCGTGCCCATGAGCACGCCCTCGCCCTGCAGCGAGAAGAAGATCTCCGAGACCATCATCGGCGACCCTCGTAGGGAACGGGGTCGGAGCATCCAGCGTCCTGGAAGCCCTTCAGGCGCAGGAGGCAAGAATCACACTGCCCACAGGCCTTATCGCCGCCGTTGTAGCAGGACCAGGTCAGGTGGAGCGGGGCATCGAGCTGCTTGCCCAGCTTGACGATCTCGGCCTTGCTCATCCTTAGGATGGGGGCCTCGACCCTGATCGGCTTTCCCTCAACTCCGGCCTTGGTCCCTACTCTCAGCACTTCTTGGAAGGCCTCGAAGAACTCCGGGCGGCAATCTGGGTATCCGGAATAATCGATGGCATTGGCACCTATGAAGATGGAATCCGCACCCTCCGTCTCTGCCAGCCCGGCCGCAAGGCTGAGCATTATGATGTTCCTCGCTGGAACATGCACGTCACCGGGATCTTGTCGCCGATGCCTTCGACCGACGTATGCTGTGGCACTGACACGTCCCATGAGGTCAGGGCGCTCTTACGAAGGAAGCTGAGGTCCAGGTCCAAGGTGACGTGCTTCCTGAGACGGTAGTGCTCGGCCACGGCCCTGGCGGAGCGCAGCTCGCGGGAATGCCGCTGCCCGTAACCGATGGTCAGCGGTATCACCTTATAACCCTTGGAGAGTGCGTAGGCCAAGGTGGTGGTCGAGTCCAGACCGCCCGATAATAGCACGACGGCCTTGCTCATACCCCTACCTCCCGCTTGGCCCAGGCGGTCTGGCCTCTTTCCTCGTCCAGCCCGGCCTCGACGATGGTGACATTGGAGGAAGGTCCAGCTCTTTCAGCAGGCGCTCCAGGACAAGTTCCGCCAACTCTTCGGCACTGGTCTGAGCGACATCGAGAATCACTACATCATCGTTCGGGAACACATACCTGTTTGCCCCGACCAGGACCTCGACCTCCCGGCCCTTCTTGATCTTGACCGTCGGCGATCTACCAGGGAGCAGCACCCGGTGGTCCAGCTCGTCGACGATCTTGCGAAGCGCCTTCTTTAAATCGACGAAGTCCATGACCATGCCGTCGTCGGCCTTCTCGCCGTAGAGTGCCAGGTGCAGGATGTATGAATGGCCGTGCAACCGGCCGCATTTGTCATGGCCAGGTATGAAATGGGAAGCTGAAAACTTGATACCCGAGTATTCGCCGTCGATCTCGATCCTCATCGAGCATCGGACAGGATATACGATATTAACTTTTTTGCTGAGAGATCACCTGAACAATTCCTAATGGATGTGGACGGGATCAAAACCTCTTGCTTGGGAGGTTGAAAAGGAACCCGGTCCAGCATATGCGTTACAATGAATGCAGGAACGGATTACCTTAGGTCTTGCTCGCTTGGTCGCTCCGAGAGGGCGCCAGCGCCGCGGCCAGTAGGATGGGAGTCAAGGTAATTCTCCTTCGCCCTCGACGTGTCGATGTAAATGCGGTCGATGTTCAGTATCGGCGCGCCCAGGGCTTTCCCCCACCTAGGAAGTGCAGGGTGCGGAACATCAGGTTGCCGGAGATGCCATCGGGGGCGATGAGCATGTCGCATTCCTGGACCGCGTTCTCGATCAGGATCTGGAAGTCCCGGGCGTCGATGCCCTCCCGCCTCAGGATATCCACGACCGTCTGGGCATCGTCGATGGTCCGGTCCACTTCCTTCATACGCCCCTTGTCCGAGGAGCGCCCTCCGGACATGATGCCGATGATCGGTCCGACGCTCAATTTGCTCAGAGCCACGTGGCCCAGACGGGCGAACTCAAGCTTCTCCTCGACGCTCCATCCCTCGTCGATCCCACCGGCGCAAGAAGGAACATCCTTCCTCCTCGCGGCTCCATGAACGCCGCCCGGAGGACCTTGTTCACGCCGAACGTCTCGCGCACTGCGGCCATGGCCTTGTTGGAGTCCACATCCCCCCTGACCGCCGCGTCGATCCGGCCGTCCCGGAGGTCCCTGGCCATTAACAGCGGGTCATCGTACAGGAGAATGTTCGTGAATCCGGCCTTCTCTGCCTCCGCCTTGCTATTCAGGACCTTGTCCCTGTCCGCGCCGAGGCCGATGCCTATCCTCGAGCGCTTGTTCTTGACACTGGAAAGCAGGGACTCCGATGTTAGCATCTAGTCCTGCCATGGCCGAAGGATGCCATTAATATTCGTGCGAGAAAGTGTGATCTTCCGATCCATAACATGATCATTCCTAGCCCAGGATGCAGTCCATGCGATAGTCGGACCACTGTTTAAGGCCGAGCGATACTTCCATCTCGAAGGGTGTGAGGATCGGTTTGGGATATCTCAGGTAATCGTCGATGGCGATGCGGGGGCAAGCCGTAGAAACGAAAGCGTCGGTGTCGTACGACAACAGTTGATCGGGCGAGAACTCCTCCAGGAGGACGATATCCGCCGATCGGCCATCCGCTTCGGCCAGGCGGCGCAGGCGTATCGCTTCCCCTAGCCTCATCTGCCCCACCTTGGTCGAGACCAGGATGAGGAACTTCCGAGCGCCCACCGCCCTGGTGATCGCTGCGTGCCTTTGCCTCAGAATGCGGTCCTTGAGCTCGTCGATCTCCCGGACCTCACCCATCAGAGGATCGATGATCAGCACCGGCCGATTTCCGGCTATAGCCGCGCTCAGAGGGTGGAAATCACCACTGCCGATGTACAAGAACTGGTCCACCATGGAAGCGATAGGATCGATCGAACTGATGTTACAGCCCAGCACCTGTCCCTCGAACTTGATTCGGGCATCCCCTTTACCCACGAACACCTGCCGGCAATGGGATTCCAACCAGGTGCGCACCTGAGGGAGCATGTGGACGTGTTGTACGGTGGTGATCAGACCGATACGGTCCATCAACTTGGGCAGTGCCTTCTCCAGGAGCTCGCTGACGTCCATATTGACGAATACCTCGATGAACAGAACCTTGGGGTCGTGGGCTATCGATGGGATCTCAGCATGGCCGAACTGTACCAGGGCATCGGCATAGCTTCCGTACCTGGCAGTGTAATCGCATGCGCCGTAGCAGGGGTCCCCGACGATCAGGAACGTCGCCTTGGTATCCTCTTCCAGCTGGCGGGCGATCCTTTGAGCATGGACCTTGAGACCCTCCGGCATCTGGAGGGCCACTGTCCTCGCACCGACGAGCTTAATCCAAGCGGCGACCTCGCCCAGCCTGAAATCGTACAAATAGGCGTCCTCCTTAGAATATGGAAAATAAGAAGAAAGTTGGTTGTTAAAAGGGTTTAGGTCAGGAGTTCGGCACCCTTCACGATCTCCATCTGGCAGGGAGAGGGGAGCTTCATCGAGGCCTTCCACAATGCTTCCTTCCCGGCGGGGAACGCCTGAGGGGTGACCCGAAGGGTCATGATGGTGGTACCACCCTGCACCCTGGCAGCAGTGCCCACGGCCTTACCAAAGGCTGCACGCATTCCACCGGACACACGGTCCGCGCCGGCGCCGGTGGCCATCTTGTGCTCACGGAGCACAATGTGCGGGTAGACATTGATCTTGAGATGGAACGAAGCGGTGGTGGTCCCCTTGCTCAAGGCCCGGTTGGCCGCGATACGTGCAGCTTCCAGGGAGGTGTGCCTTACTTGGCAGGGCTCCTTGATGATGAGGTTCATTTCAATGGGGAAATCACCATTCGTGGTACCAAGGTCGTAAGTGTTGATACGGGGAGCGGGTACTCCACCCATGTACTCCCTTCTAGTATAGGCCTGGCCCCTGATCTGGCGGTACATTCTTCCGGGCTTGCGCGACATAAAGATTCACCTATGAAATCGATTTGGAGGGTTAGTTACATTATTGTTTTTGTATTTATAGCTGATGGACCCCAGAAGCAGTACCAGCTGGCCTCGTAATGGTTGATGGTTACTTCTGGCCGAGGACCTCTCTTTCCTTGACGAGGGTCATGTCCTCGACCTTGCCGTCGGTGAGCTCTATCTTCACGCGAACCTCACCGCGCTCTAGGAAGATCGATGCTTTGCGAAGCAGCGACTGATATACAGCGATACGCTTGCCCGATGGAGACACTTTCATCTCCACGCACTTGAGCAGGCCGAAGCCCTCGAGCATGCGGATGCGATTATAACAGGCAGATATCGGTATGCCCAGGCTCTCGCTCATCTCCGCGGCGGTCCTGGGTTTCTCGATGGACCAGACGAGAATTCTTGCAGCATACTCGTCATTCATCACACTTGAAGCAGTTGATGCATCCATTCCATCCCCGAGGACCTGAATCACTATCTAATCATATAATTGATTGTATGAATCTCCCTTGTCGATTACCGCGGCAAGGCAAGAATCCAATACCTATTCCGCCTCTTACTTACTTATGCCTGAGAGCACGGAGACCATAGCGGCCCAGACCGACGCAGAGATCAAGAAGCGTTTGAAGAGATTGGCCGACTTCTACGGCCAGGTCCCCTTCGTTTCAACATCCCTCGCCCAGCACCCCGACGTCTTCCTCCCATTCTCGGACCTGTCCAAGCGCTTGCTGCTCGAACCGAAGCACCTCTCGCTGAAGGAGATGGAACTCGCGGCGGTGGCGGCCAGCACGGCCCTGGGAAGCGAGCACTGCCTCAATGTCCACATCCCCCAGGCGCTCAGGGTCGGGGCAAGCAGGGACGAGGTCATGGAGGCGATCATGGTAGGCTCGTTCATGGCCATGACCAAGGGGCAATCGGTGGGGTTGAGGAAGCTCGCCGAACAGAAATAGACCACCCAGGCGGAAAAACCGAGGCGAGGTTTGTTATACTCCCTGCTCAAAAGCAGTTGTTGATGGGAACAGTGGAGATTCGGCGGATGATCAGATCCAGGGTCCTGATGCTCACGAACGTCAACCCCGACCTGGAGATCGAGGATGCGGTGGAAGAAGGCGATTGGGGCCTGTTGACCCTAAGGGAGAGGGGTAACTTGATCGGCTTCGAGTTCCTGGAGACCGAGGATAGTTGGAAAAGGCCGGACGCACTTTTGCAGTATTTTGAGGCGTCCAATGACGGCTACTATGTCGGAGTGATCGTTCCGGACGAGCAATTCGATGAGGTCACTGATATGATATTCAGCATGGGCGAGGACCCAGTGATCATCCTCAGTTACGAGGACCTGGGGATCACCCCCTTCCAGTTGATGAGCTAGGTGCGCTGAATTTATACCCGCAATATGAGCCCCAGCCTTCACCGGAAGGAGTCGTTTAAAACGTAATAACCGGCATGTCTGAGGCTAGCGCAGTTACGATTAGCACACTTGGACGAACCGCCAATCATTTTGGAAGTGGAGACCCACATTGACCACTCGGCCGATCTTGCTGAGGCCCGTTCTCAATCGTCCTCAGCCCGGTGATGTCTTGGTTGACCCCGCAGGTCTGTACCCTCCGGCCATCTATGTCCTTGATCATCCTGACCCGGACCATAAACCATCGGACCTCTCCGTCTTTCTTTATGATACGATGTTCTATCTGGCTGAAGCCTTCCGGGCCCATCGCGTCCTCGCCTTTCTCGATCCATTCAGCCACCCGATCAACGTCCTTAGGATGGATGAACCTGCGGACATAGTCTTCGGGCGATATCGAATGTCCACCCTCCTGGCTCGCATCGGTCCCGTAAAGACTATAGAAGATGTCGTCGAACTCGAACATCTTCGTTTTCTCGTCGTACTCCCAACCGGCTATCCTGACCATATCCATGGCCATCTGGGATTGTTGCATCTTGATGAACAATTTCAACTCAGCCGATCGTTTGGCCACTGCCTGCTTCACCTTGTGCTCGAGCTCGACGAACTGGGCTTCGATATCACCGCCCCTCTGCAGATAGAAACTCACCCCGGAGTTGCAGGCATCGATGACAACCTCCTTTCGACTTCGGCCAGTGAATAGTATAAACGGCATATTCTTGTCCTTCTCTCGGACCATCTTTAGGAACTGGAGACCGTCGATACCTGGCATCTGGAAGTCGGAGATGATGAGGTCATAATGAGATCGGGCCATTGCTCTCTGGGCTTCCTCCACGGAGATAGCAGTGTCGACCGCTAGCTCCCCTGACATCTCCAGGTACTCCTTCCCTAGCACTAGGGAACCGTTCTCATCATCAACGTAAAGGACATGTATCATCCTATCGACCATTCTCGATGCAGCTAACCGACATCTATATTTTGAAGTCTTCGTACATGTTCCCGATCATTATTTTGGTTCCTGAGCACTTTTCATTACTCATGCAACATGTACATTTGGCAAGGGCAGATCATGTAGACTAACCGTCTTGAAAAATATCTGCACATGCTCGGCATTTGATATATCGTTCCTGGATATATTATTGAGATAACATTATATTAGTGATGCCTCTTCGCCCAACGGGAGCGGGTGGATTTTTCAACCCCACCAATCCAATATACTCGTCCTCCAACCGCTCCCTTCCTTAATCCCTAATTGTCATTATTGCTCCGGGGCGTTATTCCTCCAACATCCTTCTGCCCGCCAAGGGAGGATCTCACATGCTCCACATTTTCTATGGACGCTTCGCCAGCATCTCCACCGCATAGAAACCTATTTCATGGCCATCCCCTTCTCTCGTGGTAGAGCAAAGGGCAGCACATGGCTAAGAAAAAGATATCCAACAGGGAAGCCAGGGGTATCGCCCGCAGGCGGATGAACCGGCTCATGGACCTCGCCGCGGTCGAAGCGAAAGCCGACAACCTAGAGCGGAGCCGGAGATATGTCACCCTTGCCCGTAGCATCGGAATGAGGACCAATACGCCCATGCTGAAGCAGCGACTATATTGCCACGAGTGCATGCTGTCTCTGGTCCCCGGTCACAATTGCCGGGTCAGGCTTCGTTCCAACAGGATCAGTGTTCATTGCCTCGTCTGCGATCATGTCAGACGGGTTCCATATCTGAACGAGAAGAGAGGTGTAGACAATGCCGGAAAAGAAAAGCAAGAAGCAGCTAGTAAAGTTGGGGTCGACGATCGACCCGACCGTACATGTGGGAAAGGAAGGCCTGACCGAGGGGATAGTGAAAGAGATCAAGGCCCAGGTCAAAAGACATAAATTGATCAAGGTCAGGGTCCTCCCCGCCGCGGACATGGACAAGGACGCCGTAGCCGAGGAGCTGGCCCAAAGGACCGGCGCTAAGGTCGTGGACACCAGGGGCTTCACCATCCTACTATCTGATGCAAGGTTGATGGAAGAGAAGAAGAAGGCCACCCCCCCTAAGGAGGCCGTGAAGGAGCCTGAGACCGATCCGTTTTAGGCCTCAATGGTCCAAAATCCAAATTGACCGGTCCAGGACAATCCAGCAGGTATTGTCGGCGGCCTCGTCCCACTGTTGCTCGGTCCCTTCGGATCAAGGTTCCTGATCCGACCCCAGTACATTGCACCAATGGGGCCTGGTGAGTTTTCGGCGCTTACATTTCCAGGATGAACACGGCCGCCTGAACCAAAACTTTCTTGACGGCCTACCGGTTGGGCATTGTGAGAAGCTTTTTGAGGATAAAGCCCGTTAGCGCCGTAAAGGTGACTGGCTTTGCTCGACACCGAACTCATTCGTAATGATCCCGAACTCATTCGCGCCTCGCTCAGGAACAGGAACTACTCCGAGGAGACCCTCGATGAATTCCTCCTCCTGGACGGGGAGTGGCGTAAGCTAGTGGACGAGGGTAACCGCCTGAGGCACGAGCGCAACAAGGCCTCCGAGCTCATCCCGAAGCTCAAGGGCGAGGAGAAGCAGAACAAGATTGCCGAAATGAGGCTGGTGGCCGAGAGGATCAAGCAGATCGACACTGCCGTCATCGAAGTGGAGTCTAAGCGGGAACAGGTCGTGCTCAACATTCCCAACATACCAGACAAGAGCGTACCGGTGGGCAAGGAATGCGGCGACAACCTAACGGTCCGCACCTGTGGCCATGTCCGCAAGTTCGACTTCACCCCGAAGAAGCATTTCGAACTGGCAGAGGAGCTCGATATCATCGACTTCGTTCGCGGGACAAAGATCACCGGCAGTGGTTTCTTCGTGCTCAAGGGCGACGGGGCCCGGTTGGACCGGGCGTTGACGCAGTTCATGCTCGACCTGCACAATAGGCAGGGATACACTGAGATCTTTCCTCCCGCCATCGTCAACAAGGCCGCCGTAATAGGGACCGGCCAGTACCCTAAAATGAAGGACGACATGTACTGGTGCGAGCGCGACGATTTGTGGCTCAACCCCACCGCCGAGGTGCCGGTGACGAACCTGCACCAGGATGAGATCTTTGAGAAGGCCCAGTTGCCGATCGAGTACACCGCATACCTCCCGTCGTTCCGCCGCGAGGCCGGCCGGAACGCCGACACCAGGGGAATCATCCGCGTGCACCAGTTCAACAAGGTCGAGCTCGTGAAGTTCGTTCTACCAGACCATTCGTTCGAGGATCTGGAGGTTCTCAGGAACGATGCCGAGGCGGTGCTGCAGGGGCTCGACGTCCCCTACCGCGTCCTGCTACTGTGCACCGGAGACATGGGCTTCGCCAGCGCCAAGACCTATGATCTGGAGGCGTACGCTCCCGGAGCAGAACAGTGGCTCGAGGTATCATCGTGCTCCTGCTTCACCGACTTCCAGGCCAGGAGGGCGCGCATCAAGTTCCGTCCGGAGCCGCACCTCAAGAGCGAGTTCGTGCATACCTTGAACGGTTCGGGTCTGGCCCTGCCGCGCACGATGGTCTCGGTCATGGAGAACTACCAGAACAAGAACGGTACCATCGCCATCCCTGAGGTCCTCCAGCCCTACATGCAGGGGCAAGAACTAATCGAGTGAAGACCGTCGCACATCGGAAACCCGTGGTCGCCCCAGATCACGGCCGGTGGCGCATTTTTCCTTTTTTAACATCTTTGGTCGCTGGTTGTACCGTCTTCTTCCCGATAAGGATGAATTAAAATATGCATCTGCAATTCACCCACAGGGGATGCATCCATGGATGAGATATCGATCCAAACAGTATTACTACAGCTATTCATTCTTATTTTGCTGGCGAAGGTCGCCGGCATGCTATGCGAGAGAGTGAAGGTCTCTCCAGTTATCGGTGAGATATTTGCCGGCATTCTTGTCGGCAACACGATCCTAATGCAATGGTTGAGCCTGGACCTTGATATGACCTTGTTCGAGATCTTGAGCGAACTGGGCGTCATCTTCCTGTTGTTCGCGGTCGGTCTGGAGACCCCTTTCTCCGAGCTGAGAAAGGTAGGTAAGACCGCCACCCTTGTCGCCGTGCTTGGGGTCATCGTACCGCTCGTCACTGGGTTCGCCCTAATACTGGCCCTTGGCCACGGTCAGATCGAGGCTTTGTTCGTCGCTACGGCCATGGTGGCGACCAGCGTGGGCATCACCGCTCGGGTCATCAAAGACATGAAGCTCACGAACACCAAGGAATCCAGAGTGATCATAGGGGCAGCGGTCATTGACGACGTGCTGGGAATGATCGTCCTCGCCATCGTAGTAGGGGTCGCATCGGGTGGCGGGTCAAGCATATTGGACATCGCACTGGTGGCGGCCGAGGGGATACTGTTCGTGCTCATGGTGATCTTTGTCGGTTCCATACTGTTGCCAAGGGCCCGTAAGAAGATAGCATCCAGAAGAGAACCGGACACCTGCAGGGAGCAAAAGCACCATGCCATATCGCCTCTACCATTGGCGATCATTGTTTGCCTGGGCCTGTCGTTCTTAGCGTCCTTCGTCGGCCTGGCGGCGATCATCGGGGCATTCCTGGCAGGCATGGCATTCGCCGAGTTCAAGGACAAGTGGCCGTGCGAGGAGGACTTTCATCCGATCAACCAGTTCCTCGTACCGTTCTTCTTCTTGTTCGTAGGAATATCCGTGGATCTCGCTTCATTCGGCGACGTATTGCTGATTGCCGTCCTAGTGACCCTGTTGGCCATAGCCACCAAGTTCATTGGATGCGGCATTGGCTCTAGGAGCCTAGGTGGCAAGTCGGCGACCATCATTGGAGTCGGCATGGTACCCCGTGGGGAAGTGGGCATCATCGTTGCCTCCATCGGATTAAGTCTGGCGGTGGTCTCCCAAAGCTTGTTCTCCGTGGTGGTGTTCATGTCCATGGCCACAACGATCGTCGCACCTCCCCTTTTATCCTGGGCCTTCCGACGCAAGTATGGTGATCAAAGCCCCGAACCAGAGGTCGAGGAGAATATGAGCTGACCTGGCCGGAGAAGGGCTTTGCGCCCCTGAACCCTTTTCTTCATTTTTTAACAAAATTGTGATGCTGGCTCGGCCCTGTTACTGGGGTAAGCCTGATTGAACGCATCCTTCCTTATCTGCGGTCATAGCGGTACAAATGGTACCCCATATAGGTTTCAGTGACGGATTTAAACCCCATTCGCATGGTAAATGCACGGGTTTGATGCCGCGGTCCAACCCCCGACCGGCAGATGCATCCTTTCACCACATTTCAATAGCACAAGAAGACGCCCTCCAAATTTGCGGTGGCCGTCCCCCTGCCAAGCCCGCCCATAGGGTCCGTTTCAAAATACCAGGGTCTTGTGACCCTCGGTCTGAAAGATATCCTGTACGCGAGTGATGATCGCCGAGCGCACCATAGGGTCCCTCTGGACATCCTTGCTGAAGACCACAATCTCGTACATTATGTTGTGACCGCGGATCTCCACCGCCCGGATGTCTGGCTTTGGCTCCTTAAGTATGCCTTCCACGCCGGTCAGCGCCTCCCTGATATAGCTCTCCACCCGCTCGTGCGATATTTCGAAGGAGACCTCGAAGAAGACGTTGATGGCATGGTTGGAAGCCCTCGAGTAGTTGAATATCCGCTCATGGATTATCTCATTGTTCGGAACGTCCACGATCTCGCCGTCGAGGGTCTTGACCTTGGTGAACACGAGGCCTTTGTCGATGACGTCGCACATCAGGTTCTCCACGATGCGAATGCGGTCCCCCACCTCGAACGGGCTGGTGTCCATGAGCGCTAGGCCGGACACGATATTTTGTATGGTAGTATAGGAGAGCGCGATGCCCAGACAGATAAAGATGAGCGTGACCGCTACCAGCAGGATGCCCACTGCCTCCATGCCGATTATCGTGAAGAGATTGAACATCACGATCAGGAAGCCGATGATGATGAGCGCGTACCTGAAAGCCGACTCCATCAGGTCCACGACCTGAGGATTGAACTTCTTGGAGCGGAACTTGACGTCCTCCAGTATCGTCTCGACGAGCTTGATCGCGAAGAAGATGCCCACGATGATGGCCACGGTGACCGCGATGGTGGGTTCATTGACCTCCAGGAATTTTTGGAGGTCGGCGAACGCCGCGTCGAGCTTGGTGAACATTGAGACGACTATCAGAAGTACCAGGATGGCCGAGCCGACGTAGATGATATAGCTGAACAAAAGGCTGGAGAACTCCAACGCCGAAGGCATTGATTTCCCGCTCCCCGCGTTCGCGCGGCTCCTCCGGGCCACTCGGCCCAAGATCAGGACAATGAGCCGGGCCACCAGCAATACAATGATGATGGTCAGGACCTTGAAGACATCGATCGTCACGGTCGGCCATAATGGGTCCGAGGTGAGCTTAAAGGTCCAGGAAACGACGACGTATGCGGAGATGAACAGCAGCGATATGATGAACAGCAACGCCATCCGGCGGGTGTAGTCCAGGACTTCTGAATCGAAGTAACGGCCCTCGTGCGCTTTCCAGATCTCGAAGTTCTTCCTAAGGTACGACCATAGGTATAGGGAAAGGGTGAACACACCTACCAGGGCAAGGATAGCCCATCCGTAATCGTCCATCCACTGGGCATCCCCGACCTCGAAAGGCAGGGAGGCTGGCACCAGGACCATGAAGTGGCATATTACATGGTACATTAACTATTTTGCGAGCGGTGAACCCACTGCGGATGCCGGGAATGAGCAGTACATCGAATGTTCGGAGGGCGGTGGACCAGTTCCGAGAACGATGTTACCTTTGATAACCTCGATGGGGGGAGGGCAGGTCGGGACGACCCGGACGGACCCATTAATGGATCGGCCTTTACTCACCGTGCGATGAGACGGGCATGATCGATGAAAGAGGAAGCCCCGCCGTTAGGGCGGGGGGCAGGTCATCGATGGTCGCATTGCCTCAGGCTGGCCGAAGGGACCCCCGTAGCAACCACAGATCATAGGTCGCCCCCGTCGAAGTGCCGGCGGGGCTCTTTATCTTGAAGCCTTGGAGCCCCGTGACCACAAGGCCAAAGTCCAGCTCCCTCTTCCCGTTCGCTTGGAATGGGCCAATGGTCCCCAGACTGATCTTGATCTCGGCGATCGCGGACACTTTCACGCCGACAAAGTCCTTGATCAGGTCGGGTGCCCCGGCCAATGCGTAGACCCCGATCTGGACGAAGACATGGTCGGCCAGAATCGGTTCAGGCACGGGAGCCCTTGTCGCCGCGGCCATCGGATTGAGGGGGTCGCTCAGCATCTCGCTGATGGCATCCATTAACCAGTGAAGGCACTCTCGCACCGCCTTGCCGTCGTACACCAAAGCCATAGTCAGACCTGCTCCGACGCTCCCGGAGGCATCATCGAGCCCGAGCTCCAGGAAGATCTTCAACGAAGAGACGGTCCGTTCGACCGAGTCGAGCATCCGGACCTCGAACCGCTGCAGGGCGGCGCTTATAACATCCTGCAAGGTGCTCATGTCCAGGCCAGAGCCGACGGCCTGGTCGAACGCCTCCATGAAGCACTCTTCGATGATGGTGACCAAGCCGTCCGTGTTCCATTCGGTCAGCAGCACGAAGCCATTGGACCCACCCTGGCTCCCGCCCCTCAGCTCCCAATGAGAAGAGCCGTCGAAGGCCCGCTGCCAGGTCCGGTCGTCATCGCCCAGGTCCTTGAGCCAGGGCGCCGAATCGACCCGTGTTCCGTACCGGTCGACCAGGGCTACCGATTCCTGAAGGGGGAACCCCTTGACCTCACCGTTGTCCAGGGCCTGGCCGGTGAAACAGTGCACGAAGTAACCATGGGCGGGGATCGTGCCACTAAGATATTCCGTGCGCTGCTGCCCTCGGGCCGTTCGCAGCGACCAGCCGGTCAGATCGACCGCTTGGTCAGATGGGTTGAAAAGCTCGACCCATTCCCGTGACGAATCCTTCCCCTGAGGGTTCAGCTCCACCTCGTTGATGAGAATGCCCCTTCGGTCCAGCACATTGAAGCTGAGCTCGATCCCAGCATCGATATGGAACTTGGTGCCCGGCACCGGGCTAGGCAGCAACTTCAGGGCCTGAGAGATGACCGGGACATCGGACATGGCGAACGACACCTTTTGGGTCCTATCGATCTCCGGAGCCACTATCTCCAGGATGTGGCCGCCCATGTAACCCCGGACCTCTATCTGGTGCTGGTACACCTGGGATCGGGGATCGAGGGTCAGGTCCACCGACCAGTCGCTGCCCCCCAGGGTGACGGTGCCAGCGATGGTATTGTCCCCGTTGGAGAGCTTGAGGACTCGAACGGACGACGTGATGGTCGCCCCGAAGGAAGAGAGCGACAGGTCCGCCCTGATGCGGTCCTCGGTGCCGGCGAGAGCCGCGTCGGACGGGCCTATGGTCATGACCAGGCCGAGGCCCAAAATGCTGAGATCGATCCTCGTCCCGTTCAGAGCCCAGACGGTTGCGTCGGACAGTGGCCTCGATGATCAATTCCAGGAAGCTGTCGGCCGCCCTCTGCAGTGCCTCCAAGGACGACATCAGCAGCTGGTTCAGGACCTCCAGCGGCTTGGTGGCATAGGACAACAATTGATCCACCAGCTGGCAGAAGAGGCCGAAAGCCTTCCCTACCAGGCCGCCGACGGCCTGGACCGCTGACACTAGGAAGTCCCAGACCTTGACCAGGAGCTTTTGGACATCCCCGGCGAGCGTGGCGGTGGGAGAATAGGACACACCTTGAAGCCCCCATCCACTGAAGGCGATGATATTGAAGCTGGCGTCGATCGATAACAGGGTTGAGCAGGGGGTGTCGATCCGTTTGTCCGAATCCGAACCGGGCCGCAGGGAGATCTCGATGGCCCCATGGTACTCGACGCCCCACTCGGTCACGTAGGGGGTTGTGGTCATGTCCAGCAGATCGGTCACGTGACGGTTAGGATAGGAAGTATTGGTCCGCGATCGAACGCCCAGGGTTCCTTGACCTGGCACATCGAGGGAGCCGGCCTTCCCATCGTTCGAGAGCTTGAGCGCCGTAGAGTTGACGATGATCCTCTCGACGCGCTGCTGCCCATCGGCCAAGGTCAGGGTCAATCCGCCTTGAGAAAGGGGAACCAATACCTCACCTCCCTGAGCGGCCAGGCCGCTCCTAAGGCTCTCGATGGTGTCCTGGACCGCGTCGGCCGTGAGCCACTCCATCCCCGGGAGGCAGGAGATCCCGAACGCGATAAGGTCCGTTAGGATCGTCCCTTCAATGGTCTTCTGGGACAGCCCACGGTCCAGGCGTTCGTGGATGGGGGCGGCCTTGTCCATGACGGCGTTCTGGATCACCTCCCGGGCACCCCAGTAGTCACCGAGCAGTTCCATGTAGATGATGTGCTGAGCCTCAGCTATGGTGGAGGTCGAGAAATGCGCCGTCCCGTTCAACTGATAGGCGAGGGTCCAGCTAAGCTGGGATGCCCCCTGCTGAACGGACTGGTTCATCTGCAACAGTTCCGTCCACCGCTGGTCCATGAAGTCCATCACA
Organism: Methanomassiliicoccaceae archaeon; assembly: GCA_963728405.1. GTDB lineage: Archaea > Thermoplasmatota > Thermoplasmata > Methanomassiliicoccales > Methanomassiliicoccaceae > UBA6. Next base: position 204,761 of record CAVSJV010000004.1, read on the forward strand.
GCCTGGGCCAGGCCATCGCGCGCTCTGCTCACTTCGTTCGCCCTGTCCAAAGCCGGCTTGAGCCAGGAGGACCCATCCCGGAATGCCGTTCTGAGTTGCTCGTCCAGCTCCTGCAGGTAGTTCATATCGTCCTGAGGGTCCAGAGATAGCTCGATCAACGGGAGGGAGCAGTGGGAAGCGACGCCCGCAGCGATCGATTCCACGAACCCCTTCATGGTCTCGGCCACGAAATGGGTCTCCGTCTCATACCGTCGATACAGATCGCCCCAGGCGGGGGAGGAATACACATCGACCTCTGGTAGGTCCAACTGATAACATCCCTGGAAGAATCGGTAGACCTTGTCGCCCTGGTCGTCGAGGAAACATATCCGGTAGGCGGGGAGGTCAACCACCACGTCAGGGCCTCCGTAGCAGAACCAGCGATAATCATACTCCGGTATACCAACTGTCCGACAGGGCTTTGCTGATATAGTCCTGCATGTTCATTTTGTCCGTATCCCCGCCGGTAAGGAAATCGATGGCATCCGTCAGGCCATGATCGGCGAACTCGTAGAGATCTTCGGGAATGTTAATGAGATCGATGAACTGGAAGTAGTCCATCCACTTCAGAACGATGGCATCGGCGCGAGAGTTGATGGTCTGGGCGACGATCGGTGCGAGGTCTATCCCTCCCTCATCATAAGAACGGAGGAAGAGGTCCGCGGGGTCCGCCGGGCCATCAAGATCCATCAGCAACGGAGCCACCTCTCCAAACTGGGCACCATTTAGCTCGCCGCCATCCTGAAAGTATCTCAGCTCCTCCAACACCAGAGCGAGATTGACCGCCCGGACCACATCCTCATTGGTGATTATGGCCTCGGTGCTGTGGACGCCAGTCTTGACCGCCATCCCATAGCCGCGCAGGACACGGTCCTGGGCCAGGGCTGCAAGCTCGTAACGCACCACGCTCTCCAGCTCGCCCCGGGGGACCGCGGACCTGGATAAGCGGTCCAGGCGGTACAGCAGAAGGGGAAGGGGAACATAAATGTCCTGATCAATGTCAACGGTCCTGGACAACTGGCCCTGAGAGCAGGTGACGTTGACCGTGCAGTTGCCGGTGATGACGAAATAGGCCGGCACGCTCGCACCCTCCCAGCTGGCGAGGTCTTCGCCGTAGATGGCGTACGATTCCTGCAAGCTGGCCCGCAGGAACGCCAGGTGAAGGTCATGCTCGACCAGGGTATGGATGTTACCCGTCAAAGAAGGATAGGTCTTGAGCAGCGAAGTATTGAGAGAAGCGACGAAACCTTGCTGCACCTCATTCTCGTTCAGCCCCTTGGTGGCCTGTATCGATCCGATGGCCGAGGAGTAGGCGATCCGGACGACGTCCTGGAGAGCGTCATCGAGGCACTTTCTCATCTGTTCCAGGACCTTCTCCGGGATGGCCGTGCTCTCCTTCCTGGCCTCTAGGCCGTAAACGAGGGCGATGGAGATCGATGATAGCACTAAAAGAAGTACTGCGATCACCGAGAAAGGCATCTGGGCCTTCCTGGACGCCCGCATCACCCTAACGCTTCGCCTATTGCTCGGACCCGCCTCTGTCATTACTGCGCTCGACGACCTGAACATTAAAAAGGGGTCGAGCTAACTGCACACTACAACCTACTGCGCACCGGATCTTAGGCGGCGGTCGTGGCGATCATTCGTTCTTTTCCAGCGCCATCTGGAAGAAGTGGTCGAGGTGAGCGGCCAGGAACGGGTTATCGGTGAAACCGCAGATGCTCAGGTCCGGAGATGCGATCATGGCAATCTCATCGTCGGTGATGACATCCGTGGCCAGGAGGTCCCCCTTCCTGATGACCTCCGAGGCATCCGGCACTTTGGCCGAGTGCTCCGCGACCACCGTAATGGTCACTCCGCGCCTCAGCGCATTGGAGAACTTTGCGGCATGAGCGACATTGATCTCCATCAGAGCAGGAGAGGAAAGGAAGAAGCGCTCTTTGGCCAGGTCCAGCATCTCTCCTATCTTCGCCAATACTTTATCTCGACCGGTTATCGTGTACACCAGTTGGGGAGTGCCCCGGTCCGTCAGCGAGCCCTTTATGGATTCTAGCTGGCGAAAGGTACGATCGAGTTCGGCGGTCATCCGCTCCTTGATCTCCATCGGCGGGACCGGATGGAACACCACAGGTCGGCCTCCTCGGGCGTTGACGAACCCTTTCTGTTCGAGATTTCCCAGCACCTTGTACGCCGAGGTCCGGGGAATGCTCGCGGTCTCGGCCACGTCCTCCGCCGAGCCGTGAGAGCGCAACGCCAGGGCCAGGTAGGCCTTGGCCTCGTAATTGGAAAGGTCCATCTTCCGAAGCATTTCGAGTATTTTCTCCTTCTGAACATCGAGTTCGAAAGGGTCCATGCGGCTCTTTATCGGTCCGTTCATATCCTTACTTGTAGCTCTATTGGCTACAATAGTATTAAATTATCCCATGATGAATCGGGCGCAGCGGGATGACACTCGTATGATCGCGAAAGAGAGTGCGCTCAAGAAAGGATTGCCCAAAGAAACGCAGTCCCTATGCCCTGAATGCAAGAAGGTCGTACCGGCCAGAATCTTCGAGTCCGAGGGCAAGGTCCTCATGGAGAAGAACTGCCCCCAGCACGGCAAGGTCACCGACGTCTACTGGTCCGACGTGAAAATGTACCTCAAGGCGGAGAAGTTCGCCTACGATGGCATCGGGGTCAGCAACGCCATGATCAAGGATGCCAAGACCTGCCCGGACAACTGCGGCCTGTGCAACCTGCACACCAGCCACACCGCCCTGGCGAACCTGGACCTGACCAATCGCTGCAACATGAAATGCCCCATCTGCTTTGCCAACGCCAACCAGGCCGGCTATGTCTATGAGCCTTCCTTCGAACAGGTAGTGTTCATGTTGGAGACCTTGAGGGCCGAGCGACCGGTCCCCTGTACCGCAGTACAGTTCTCCGGCGGCGAGCCGACCATCTACCCGCGCTTCTTCGATGTCATCAAGAAAGCCAAGGAGCTCAAGTTCGCTCAGGTCCAGGTCGCCACCAACGGCATCAAGCTGGCCGAGGACCCTGAATTCGCCCAGAAGTGCACCGATGCAGGTCTGAACACCATATACCTCCAGTTCGACGGCATCACCGACGATATCTATAAGAGGACCAGAGCTAAGCCCATGATGGCGACCAAGCTCAAAGCGATCGAGAACATCCGCAAGATCAAGGAGCACCGCCCCTCGGTCGTTCTGGTCCCGACACTGGTCAAGGGTTTCAACGACCAACAGATCGGTGACATCATTCGCTTCGCCCTCAAGAACCGCGACGTCGTCCGCGGCGTCAACTTCCAGCCCGTGGCCTTCACCGGCCGTATCGACCAGAAAGAGAGGGAAGAAGGCCGCTACACCATACCAGATCTGGTCAGGGATGTGGAGAAGCAGACCGGATTCGCCAAGGAGAAGGACTGGTACCCTGTTCCGACGGTCGTCCCTATCTCCACCTATGCCTCAGCCATCCTGGGCGAGGAGAAGGTCACCTTCACCCCACACCCTCACTGCGGCATGGCCACTTACTGGTTCGTCAAGGATGAGAACACCGTCGTCCCCCTGACCGAGTTCGTTGACGTAGAGGGCCTCTTCGCCGAGCTGTACGAGCTCTCCAAGAAGACCGAGGGTGCCACGTTCCCCAAACTCTCGCTGCTGAAGGCCAGAAAGATCCTGAAGAACCACATGGATGAGAGCAAGATGCCCGAAGGCCTCACAACCGCTCAGTTCATGAAGGTCCTCACCAACGTGTTCAATAACGATACCAAGGAAGGCCTGGCCAAGTTCTCCTGGAGCATGATGCTGATCTCATCGATGCACTTCCAGGACGACTACAACTACGACATCGAGCGGGTCAAGAGATGCGTCATCCACTACGTCGTTCCCGACGGGAGGATCATTCCCTTCTGCGCCTACAATGGCGGACCGACCTATAGGACCGAGGTAGAGAAGAAGTTCTCTGTTCCCCTGGAAGAGTGGAGAAAGACCAAGGGCGAAGAGTACACCTGAGGGATTCAAATGATAGTATCAGTAGAGAAATGCCATCACTGCGGCGCCTGCGTGGGCTCCTGCCCTAAGAACGCCATATACTTGAACGATATCGTATTGGTGTTCAGCGAGGACTGTAACCGCTGCGGTCGCTGCGTTAAGGTCTGCCCGCTTGGTGCGATCAAGATGGAGGCCAAGACATGAAGCAGATCGAGTGCGACGTGGTGGTCGTGGGTGCTGGTCCCGCCGGAAGCATGACCGCCAAGTGGGCGGCCAAGGGCGGCGCGAACGTATTGATGATCGAAAAGCGCCAGGAGATCGGCGCCCCCGTCCGCTGTGGCGAGGGCATATCGAAGTACTGGCTGGACGAGGTCGGCATTACCGTCGACCCCAAGTGGATCGCCCGCGAGGTCCGCGGGGCCAAGATCGTCTCGCCCTCGGGCCATACATTCCTGGTGGACGAAAGGCAGGCCGGCAACGAGGTCGGCTGGGTCGTGGACCGCGTGTTCTTCGATAAGGCGCTCGCCGCTGATGCGGCCCGCGCTGGTGTGGAGATCAAGCTGAAGACCTCGGCCACCTCCTTGATCAAGGAAAACGGCAAGATCGTGGGAGTACGCGCTGAATCGTACGGCGAGCCGGTGGAGATACGCGCCGGCTGCGTGGTCGGCGCGGACGGCTACGAGTCCCAGGTCGGACACTGGGCGGGGATCGACACCTCGCTGAAGGCCGCGGATATCGATACCTGCTACCAGTACCGCCTGACCGGGATAGACTATGATCCGGACTATTGTCTATTCCAGCTCGGTTCGGATGCCCCTGGTGGCTACGTGTGGGTCTTCCCCAAGAATGAGGATACTGCCAATGTCGGCATCGGTGTCCAGCTGTCCAAGGTGAAGCATCCCGGTGACCCCAAGATGTACCTCGACAGGTATATCGCAAAGCATCCCGGACTGAAGAAGGGACAACCCTTGGAAGCGGTGGCCGGAGCGGTCTCCATCTGCGCCCCCCTGGATTCGGTCTCGGTGGACAACCTCTTACTGGTCGGCGATTCGGCCAGGATGATCGACCCCATCACCGGCGGCGGCATCTCCACCAGCTGCATCGCTGGCATGTATGCCGGACAGGTACTGGCCAAGGGAGTCAAGGCCAAGGACCTCTCCATGAAGGTCCTTCAGGAGTACGAAACGCGCTGGAGGGACCGCCTAGAGAACAAACTGTGGCGCAACTGGATGGCCAAGGAGAAGCTCACTACACTGTCGGACGAGGCTCTGGACAAGATCGTCCACACCCTGTCCGAGGTTGGCGTGGAGAAACTATCGGTGCAGAGCCTGCTAGCCGTGGTCAAGAGCCGCTACCCTGAACTGGTCAAAGAGTTCGACGAGTTCATCTGAGAATTCTTTCTCAAACCTTTTCCTACTCCTTTTCCAATTTTACTCCATCGACGCCGGTCTTGACGATGTACGGCATCCCGCCCCTGCTCTTGATGGCCTGGGCCACCTTCTCCGGATGGTCGGTCAGGGCGATCATGCTGCCCCCACCCCCCGCCCCGGTCAGCTTGGCGCCGTAGGAAAAGGGTAACGAGGCGTCCACCAGCTTCTGGAGCTCCGGCGTAGACACTCCCAGGATCGCAAGGAGATTGTGGTCCTTGGTCATGAGGCGGCCGAGGCCTTCGAGGTCACGGCCCTTCAGCTTGCTCATTCCCTCCAAGGTCAGGCCGCCGATCTCATCGATAATGTCTCTAGCGAAGCGGGTGTGGTCGACATACCGCTTGACCTTCGCAACCAGCGGCCCGGTGGGGGCTTTGTGGCCGGTGAACCCCACGACCAGGGTCATCTCGGGCACCGCACAGTCGTGGATATACCAGCGGCGGATGTCTCGCTCGATCTTCCACAATAGGTCTTCCCTCTGCTCCGAGGTGATGAATATGCCATGCCCATGGGCGGAGACCGATGTGTCGACCGGGCTGGCCCGTCCCTGGACCAGCGATTCGACATTAAAGGCGTGTCTGGCCACATCCTCCGGGATCAGTTTACCCTTCATCCCGGCGATCGCTCCCAGCGTGGCCACAGTGACCGCCGCCGATGAGCCGAGCCCGGAGCCGGATGGGATCTCCGAGCTGATGTCAATAGATAACGGCCCCCCAGTCCAGTTCTCCTTCACCGCGGTCATGATGTATGAGTGCGCCTTCTCCGTGATCGGCTGTCCATTGACGATGAACTGGTCCGAAGGCCCTACGACGCAACGAAGCCTCAGCCCAATGGCCAGAGCAATTGCCGGTCTTCCGAAGACCACGGCATGCTCTCCCAGCAAGATGATCTTGCCCGGGGCGGAGACTATCTTCATCCCGGACCCATCCGCTTTCCCCGATTAAATCGTTTCTCCTAGCCCCATTCACCATCGTTCAGGGCGGAAACGCAGCACCCACCATCCATAAAAAAGCGCAAAAGGTTGATATACACTACGCTACAAAAGCACCTCAATTCAATAAATACAGGGGGAGTTTCAGTATGTCAGACCGTTGTGCCGTCCTTACAACACTTAATGGAGAGATAGTCGAGTGGAGGGTCTTCGATAGCCCGACCCAGGCTATGCATCACTATACATCGGGGGTCGGGAAGCTACAGGAAATGCTGCAGCATACCGACGACAATGGAGTGTGGGAGATCATGCTCTGCGATGTGAAACAGTACGCCCTCTCCCGGCAGAACGCCGAACATCTGGACACTCGGGAGAGCCAAGACTGGTATTCTCGATACCTTACCATCATGGCCGGCCAGGCCCGGAAGATAACTGGTCTGAGACCAAGGTATAGCCTTCATCTATGGCACCGTCTGAAGCATCGTGTGGATGGCATGCTCAGCGATGACGATGAGCCTGCAGTGGATGGATATTGATCATTTCTTGCAGCCGAGCAGGGCTCTCATCTGCTCGGCATCCATCCGCGCGTCCTGATACTCCACCATGATCTTCTCGAGGTTCCTTTTTCCGATCCGATCGAAGAGCCAGGCGACCACCTGGCACGCCCCCTCGTCCGAATCGATCTCTACCGTGAAATGCAGGATGATGGGGAAATGCCTGACACGGCGGGAAAAGGTCCGCTCGTACCTCAAGTGGGCCAGGTCGCTAAGCACAAGCTCATCTCCCTCAGATACTCCCTCCTTGTCCATGAGCACGCTTATCAGCTCGGGATCGAAGGTGTGGACCTCTAATCTCATCTTTTCCCTAGGTGCCATTTCACAATGCCACTATAAATGTTAAGATTTCTCCTTCCGGGCCTCGGCGATAGGGTCCCGGGTCCTCAGGAGAGGTATGCTCAGGACCGCGACCGCGGTCCCGGCCACGATGAACGGCAGGACGCCGACAGTTCGCACCAGCCTGCCCAGCCAACGCGGCGAGGGCGACCGGGGCGATAACGAACCCCATGTCCCCCATGGTGCGGAACAGCCCCATAGCCCCTCCCAGGTCCTTCGGCTCGGTGACGTCTGCGACCCACGCGGCGATGGGGCCGGACAGACCGATGGCAAAGCCCATGGCCATCAGGATGATCGTCAGGCCGACCACATCGGTGGTGAAAGGCAATAGGGCGGTCAGTAAGGATAGGAGGACCAGGCCGGCCATCAGGAAGGGTTTGCGGCCGTACTGGTCGGTCAGCCGTCCGGCGATCACCATGATGGCCAGGTTGCATACCGCGCTGACGGTGAGGATTATCCCCAGCAGCCCCTCACTGATCCTCAGGTTATACATCGCATACAGCGGGACCATGGTGTTCAGGATACCTTGCCGCACCACGAACACGGCGATGGTGGCGAGATTGATGGAGACCAGGTCATACCGCTTGATGAGGCGACCGAGCTGGCGGAGCGTCACCTTCTCCGCCTCCTCCGGGGTCGGGCGAATATCGGCGATCCAAAGGAAGACCATCATGAACGAGATGGCCCCGCAGATGCCGTACACCAGGAACGGAGCGCTCAGGCCATAGTATAGCGATACCGTGCCACCGATGGCCGGTCCGAAGGCGGTGCCCAGCAGGAACATGCTCAAGTAGAAGGAAAGATGCGCGCCCCTGGAATCGCGGGGAGCGAGCTTGCTGATGACAGTGATCGATGTCGTGGTGTACAATGCCGAGCCGACGCCCTCCAAGATTCGGGCGATCAGCAGGGTCGAGTAGTCGGTGGCAAAACCGGCGGTGATGGAGGAGACGGCGATTATGCCCAGACCGATGAGCATGAACCGCTTCATGCCGAAGCGCGAGGAGAATATTCCAGCAGGAATATCCAGGAGCACCCGGGCCACGGCGAACGCTGATATCAACAGGCCGACCAATGCGAGGGATACGCCGAAGCTCAGTGCGTAGGCAGGCAGCACCGGCGCGATGATGGATATCCCCATCATCACGAAGAACGCTACTACCGAGAGGACTAAGGTCGGCCGGAAATCCTGGCGCATCGATTCATCTGATGGATATTCTAGAGGCTGTATCTTTCAGCCATCTCTTCGAGCGCGTCGTTGGGCGTCTTGCCTTTGAGATCGTCGCGGGTGGTGTTCCACCACTCTTCCTCGAACTTGCTGAGGGCGGCGATCAGCTTCTCTTCGGTGGGGAAATTCTCTCCTTCCTTCACCTTGAAGTCCTCGCGGAATGTCTTCAGGAGGTCCACGTTATATTCGTGATTGACCATGGTCACGGTCAGGTAATCGTCAAGGTTCCTGGCGTAGGCCAGGGCCATTTCCTCAGGAACGACGTCCATGGTCATGTCCAGCAGGGCATTGGCCAAGGTCAGGAAGAGCACTTCCTCCCTGGACTCCTTGGGCACCGACTTATCGTTGATGACCTCCATGAGGTTGGAGAACCATACATCTCGCAAGGCGTAGCTGCGGTTCTGGTTCTTACCGAAGATCACTTCTTCAGCTATGGTGTCCAGATCCACCGCCAGTTCCTCGGGTGAGGGGATGTCCTCAACTACCGGCTTGGCCGGCTTGGGCTTCTTTGGGGCCTTCCCCACCTTTGGTGACGCTTTCTTGGCTGGCTTGACCAACTTCTTGTCGCTATTCATGATCGTGACCTCTCTGTGCCGGCTCTAGCTCCACAGTGCGCCCACCCGCCCTGGATCAGGGCCATCGACGGGCCGATGAAGAACTAGGGGGGCCTGCCCCAGTACTCGAATAAAGGTCGTGCCAGTATATAGTTCCTCTTTGGGGATGGAGTTCCCTAACGCACCTGCCCCATGACCTTCCGGACGATGGCCAGACCCTTGCGGATGTTGTCCTCCGAGGCAGCGTAGGAGAACCGCAGATGGCCCTCTCCCCGGTCCCCGAAGGCGGTCCCCGGCGCGCAGATGACCCCGTTGCTGACGATCTTCCGGGCCAGGTCCCGGGAGGAGATCTTTTGGTCGAAGGATGGGAAGGCATAGAACGCCCCCTCCGGGAGATGACAATGGAACCCATCGATGTTGTTGAGCTCCTCCACCATGGCCTGACGCCTCTGGTCAAAAATGGGTACGAGGCCCTTGGTGAACCGGTCCTGGATGTCAAACACCTGGGCCAGCGCATACTGCGGCGGGGTCGGCGGGCAGGCCACCAGGTGATAGTGCATCTTGGCGATATCGTTGACGATATCCAGCGGCGCGGTCAGGTAGCCGATGCGCCAGCCCGGGACGGCGAACGACTTGGAGAAGGAGTTGAGGACCACCGCGGTCTCGATGATCTCGTTGAACGAACGATGCTTCCCTTCATAGACGAAATCCTCATAGACCTCGTCGGAGACGACCCACAAGTGATGGTCCTGGGCGATGTCCACCAATGCGCGGAAGTTCTCCTCGGTCAATACCGAACCGGTGGGGTTGGAGGGCGAGTTCACCACCAGCCCCTTGGTCCGGGCCGTGATGCTCTCCTTCAGCGCCTCGATGTCCGGTTGGAAACCGCTCTCGTCCAGAAGGGGGTAGGGCACCGGATTGGCACCGACCAGCACGCTGTCCGGCTCGTACAGTACGAAACCGGGCTCGGGTATCAGGATCTCATCACCAGGATCGAACAGGGTCTGGAAAGTGGCCATGGTCCCCTCGGTCCCCGAGGCGGTGATGATCACGTTCTCCATAGTGATGTCCGGGCGGTACTTCTGCACCTTCCTGGCCACCGGGGCCCGCAGCTCGTCGATCCCCTTGGTGGGGCCATAGCGGTTGCGGTCGTGGTCCAGCGCCTCTTTGAAGGCTTCCCTGACCTCCACCGGCGGCTCGAAGTCCAGCTCGCCCAAACCAAGGTTGATGGAATCCTTGGTGGCCATCTCGAATATCTCTCTGATCCCTGACGGCTTAATGTTCTGAACGCGCTTGGAGACCATAGGGCCCTGTGAACGATTATCACGGTATAATCTCTTTCGGTCACCTAGGGCGGCGGGCCAAATGCCCTGGACCATCCTTCATTCACCAGGGCACCATCGCCCTCATTCTGCTGCAGTGCCAGTCCATATCGCGAGAAAGGAGAATAAAGAATGGAGCGGACCGCTCACTTCAGATTACCCATGAGCCAGGTTCTGACCTCATCATGGACCTCGGTTGCGACCTCATCCAGAGAATGAGAGGCATCATCATGGAGGATGAACTCCTTAGGATCCTTGGCGATGTAGAAGGCGTACGAGGAGCACCGAGGAGGCAGTTCCTTGTCCTTCCCCCCATGGATGAATAGGCTGGAAACGCCCTCCCTGAACTCGGTCAGGGCATCGGCCCCATTGCTTTGGGTCGAGAGAGTGACCAGGGTCTTCACGATAGAAGACTTCGCTGCGGCCTGGATCGCTACCGCCCCGCCGAAGGAGTAGCCGATCAAGGCGGTCTTCGTAACACCCTGCGACTTTAGGAACCTCAGTCCGGCCAGAACGTCCAAAGAGCCTTCGACCAGATCGTTGGGCTGCCGGTACCTGATCCTTAGAGAAGCGATCCCTTTTGCTACCAGCTCCTCGGCCAGGACCGGATACAGGTCTTTGGCCGGTGAATCGAAATCCCCGCCCGTTCCGCCGACCATGACCGCTGCCCTGTCTGCGCCTTCGACCGGGTAGTATCTGCAGAAGACCTCGCCCCGGGATGTGGTGAGCGTCACTTCCTGGAACCCGTTCTCAGCAGGAACGATCCTCATATCTGTGATGCTCATGACCACGTCGCACCCCAGTATCTTGACCCGCAGCGGCCTTTCCATGCTAATTGCATACGGATAACTTATCTATAATCTTATTTAGGAGGCTGATACACCGCCTTAAACTTCGACCTCGAATGATTATCTGCAACCTCATGGAGAGGCCAGTATGAGGTATGCAAGAACAAGAATGGTGTTGATCGCCCCGCTGGTGGGCCCATTTATCATGGCCGGGACTGCCGTCACTTTGTTGGGCCGGGAGGCGGCGAAGGGGTGGACACAAGCGACCCGAGCAATGGGGCCGCCCCCTTGGATAAGGACCCCGTACCGGGCTGCAGAGACTTTGCCAGGATGAATACCTACGTCGCGTCGAACGGCCAATCGTTCCGTCGAGGTGGGAACCTAGGCGGCATTGGACATTAAGGCCACAGAAATCCCGGCATGGGGAGGGCCAATCGACCCTAACGAGTGGATAAGGCCCAACAAGACCGTCGTCCTGACGGCACCCAAATGCGATACGGTTTGCCCGAATGACGTCGAGGTCCCCTACTTGGCCGGGAAGGACTATCTGCTCGTCTCGGAACGGCATGCAGGATAGACATATTGGGGAGGGAGAGCAGCACAGCACCCCTAGAGCGACGGTCCCTCCGGCGTGGTTCTTGGGGTGCACGGGGACCACCGGCTTCCCGACCTTGGGCAGTCCTTGCTTGATCAAGCCCCATGAGCCCGGCACCTACTGCCTGGAGCTAAAGGCCCTGGACTGTCCGAGGCGAACAGAGCAGCGAGCCGGCCCACTTGCCGATAGATATGTGGGCACCGTCCATGCCATGCGCCGAGTAAAGGCGTACTATCAACCGCCCATCTTGAGCTCGACCCGGAATGAACTATTCTTCGAAAGGGTCATGAGCTCGGGCTGGAAGGAGAAGTATCGGCCCATGCTCACCTTTCGGTAGCTGTGAACCGCGATTCATTGGTGTCTAGGCCCCTAGCAACCGTGGGGGTAGCGATCGTAACGAATTTCATGAAGAACTTCACGAATCACCTCCCCCGGCCATTCTATCTCTGAATACTCAAGACCAAGGAACTAAATCACAACGGTCAATGGGCAACCATGCCACAAAAACCACGACCGATCGGAGTGACCTTGGTGAGCATGCTCTATCTGCTGATGTCGCTCATAGCGTTCGTGGGGGCAATGGGGTTCTTCTTATGGGCGGGGCTGAGCCACAGTGAGCTCGACGCTCAATTGCCCAACGCACCCATCTGGCTGGTGGAAGGCGGCTCCTTGGTCTTGACGAGCCTGGGACTGATCATCTTCCTGGTTGCAGTGGTCAACCTCACCATCGCCCTAGGATGTTTCAGAGGTTGGGGCTGGGTGTGGACCTGGGCATTGGTGTTCGCCGTTCTGAACATCTTCTTCGCCATGTTCAATGCATTCAGCCAGGGCTTCACCCTGAACGCCCTCTGGATCGGCCTCATTGGCTCATTGTTGCCGATCGTGGTCCTCTTCTACCTCAATACGAGGAAGGTGAAGGTGTTCTTCGGCAAGGCCTGAGAGCCAAGACATTTTCTTTTTTAATCTATAGAAGCGTTTTTGCTCAGCAAGGCCGCAGGCAGTAGAATTACGAACTTCGCACCCTTGGAATGATCTCCGTGAACACGGTCCTCGACCCATACCTGACCGTTGCATCGATTGACCAGTTTGCTAACTAAAAAAAGGCCCAATCCCCTCCCGCTCGCGGTTGTCTTCCCCCTCATGAGCCTGGAGAAGATAGTTTTTTTGATCGTGTCCGGGATGCCAGGGCCATTATCCTCCACGACGAACTTCCAATAGTCCTGCCTATCACGAGTTACTTTTTCCATTTTGATTTCGATCACTACTGGACCCTTAGAATGTTTGATCGCGTTCTCGATCAAGTTCCGAAAAACCTCGGTCAACAGGTCCGTGCTGAGGACCGCACTATTGGGAAAGGGGTCGAAGACTATTCTGACCCTCTCCCCCTCCTGGAGTGTTCGGACCGACTCGATCGCGCGTTCAATGCAGGCATTGACATCCACCACAAAACAACCCGCTTCATCTTGTTCCAGGGCTTGGAGTTTCCTGACCACCTCAATGAGATTAGTGATGGACCTCTGGGCTTCTAGAGCCCTAGTTAATTTTGCTTCATCATTTTTCTCAATGTGATTCCGCGTTAACACCAGATCGATGTTACCTTGAGCCACAGTGTTCAGGTTGGCCGTATCGTGTGTGATCAGGTCCATGTAAAGCTCTGCCTGAGCACGGGACTCCTGTTCAAGATCATACAACCTGGCGTTCGTCAAAGCAATGGTGCAGCGTTCTGCCGCGACCCCGATCAAGGCCATCTCCCGCCCTGTTTGAGGGTGGGGCGCTATCCACCCGACAAACAACACACCAACGAGTTCCCCACCGTATCTCAGAGGAATTCCTACTATGGATGTCACATCTCTTCCCGCTATGAAAGGTATGAAGATATCGCTTTCATGAACATTTTCGATGTAAACCGGGGCAGTTATCTCGGCGATCGATCCTGCAGTGCGGGTGCTGAGTTCCCGAGTAATGTTCGATCCTGACTGATCTATCCCGACGCTTGCCCTGATGAATGAAGTGGTGTGCTCCTTGAGCAGGATGACCACCACATCTCCTTTGAGTACGCCCAGCATGACTTTCAGCAGCGTGTCGAGAAGTTCGTCCATATCTAAGGTCGCAATCGCAGTGCTGGTGACCTGTTCGAGAGAAAGAAGATCATTGGTCGTATCGGACATTTCCTTCCTTGCTTCTTCCAGCTCTCTTTTCAGCACTTCAACATACGGCGATTGCACGGAGTATGGTTCTAACAAAAATTATAATAAGTTATGGGCTGGCCTCACCTGCCAGATATGCAATAGAACGTACCATTTACCGAGCTTTCTTCCCCTATGACATTCCTTGCCCGCCGGGAAATATTTTACAATGGGGCCCCAGTAGTTTTCATACCCGCCCCGATCATAATCATCTGTCTGTTCCTCAGACACACGGGTGTGGGCCACGGTGAGCTCAGTGCATTCTGGTCCGCTCCTCAGACCGATCTCCAACCGAGAAGGCGGATAGCCATCCGACCATTCCAAAGCATACCATTCCTGAGCTATCTTATCCTCCTCTGGCTCTAGGTTCTTAGCCGTGATGTATCCGCCCCCTGCAAAGAACCCCCCTCCACTTCTGAGCTTCTCTCGGCCTTATCTCGGGTGGAGGCAGCGTGTTCCTTCGGGCCCCCTGAACGTGTTGTAGATCTGCTCCGGGTTAGCGGAAATGATCACATTCTGTCCGATGATCCTGTCCTATTGGCTATGCGCTCTGAACCGTTCTGCGCCAATATCCTTATTTGTAACACTTTTGCATCTGGCCATTTATACGGGCGCGATAATGGGAGACCGCAGCGACCCCATATTCAACAAATAATAATATTGAAGGAGGGCGGTCCGTTTTCTTATCTAATAAATGCCACTACCATAGGAAAGGAACGAGCCGGTAACGGACTTTCTGTGTATACGCCCGGTAACCTTCCAGGTCTCGATTGAGCATCTCTTCTTCCCCGAGTATCCTCGCCATGAGCAGAATGGTCAAGGCGACACCTACGAGCACCCCGTAGAGTGAGCCAAGGAGCAGGGGTGCCCCGACCATCATCAGGATCGCCCCTAGATACATTAGATGTCGGACAAATCCGTATACTCCCGTGGACACCACCTGCTGTTTCCGATCCTCTTGGATCCGAACGAGAGGGGACAGGAAGGTGTTATCGGTGAAGGACCGAAAGAATAGGAAAAATGATCCGGCAAGCCCGGCTCCCCCGAGAACTTTCAGCCAGAGAGGGAAGACGGGGGACCAACCGAACCTTTTTGCATCTAATGGCATGATGGTGATCCAGAGAATGAACCCGACCACGAGCCCATAGACGACATATCTGTCCCAGCCTTCCTGGTTGCCAGCACCGGGTTTCTCGTACCGCTCTGCAAGTAGAGCCGGGTCCTTCCGGTACAGATACAGGATCGTCGAATAGCAGAGAAGAATGAACCAGATGCTGAATATCCAGCCTTCTGGCCAGGTGATATCTCCCGAAAGGCCGATGATCAGGGCGGGAAATAACAGAATGTACACTAATGCAAAGATTAGTCTCTTCTCCATCCGCACTACATTAAGGTCAGGAATATGATAAATATGCCCTATCAACCATTCCTCCACCGGCTCAGATAGACCTCTGGACCTGGAGAACGGCAAGATGAACAGCGTGTTCTGTCCCCTTCAATACGACACTGGTCGACGAAGCGATAGATGAGGCCGTAAATAGGTTTTAGAAAATACAAAATTACTTCGCCTCCTGTTATCGACCGCGATTACCACGACCTTAGGGCCCCCCTTATAAGCACTTCCGGGGTCGAGCAGGTAGCTAGGTTAAATATGGGTATATAAATAAGTCCTCAGTGGTGTTCCAATTTCATCTTACAAAATTGAGAACGTCAGTGGCCTCCACCTCGTTGGGGAATGAGCTCGACCTACAAGCGATTGCACTGGCCTTGGCCGAGGCGGAATACGAACCGGAGAAATTTCCCGGCCTCATATATCGGGTCAAGGACCCTAAGGCCGCTCTCCTCCTTTTCAGGAGCGGAAAGATCGTTTGTACCGGAGCAAAGAATATTGGCCAGGTAAGAACGGCGATCGAGAAAGTAATAAAACTAGTTGAGAAGACCGGCATCTCTGTTATCAAGGAACCGGTGATTGTGGTCCAAAACATCGTGGCCTCGGCCGACCTCGGACAACAATTGAATCTCAACTCCATCGCCATTTCCTTAGGTTTGGAAAGGGTAGAGTACGAGCCGGAGCAGTTCCCCGGACTGGTCTACCGTTTGGACGAGCCCAAGGTAGTGCTATTGATATTCGGCTCAGGGAAAATCGTTTGCACTGGGGGGAAGAAGCCTCAGGACATCGAGGCTGCGGTCGAGAAGGTCACGGCAGAATTGCGCTCCTCGGGTCAGATGCGGTGAGAATCCACTGACGAAACTCGGTGGCCGCCGTCGATCGAACGGCATTGCTCCAATTCACTAGTCGATCTCATCGAGCTCGGAGGGGTCCCCCTGCTAAAACAACCAAAACAAGTGGTGTGGACAGTGGGGGTGAGGAGTCCGGTTTTTGGGATCACATATCGCCCCAGCACCACCGATTTTCTAATCACTAAAGTGGAAATTTGAGACAAAGGTTGTGCCACACCTTCTCGTAGGGGATGAGGTCGGGCGTGGCCAGACGGATGAGTTCTTCATATGCCCTATGAAGGGCGAAATTATCCGAACATTTACCCCAGCAAATCGATCGATTCATGGCCCCATACGACAATTCTAAGTATCGGTAATTCTAAGATTTATTAGTATACCCGGGTCGGTGAATGAATGCAAAAGGAGATCACCAAAGAGGAAAGGAACAAAGCAGTACTTAGCCGCGAGATGTCCGAGGCCTGGACAAGAGGGAACCTGGACATAATCGATGAGCTCGTGGCCAGCGATTATGTGATGCACGATCCCAGCCAGCCAGGGGAGATCAGGGGTAGGGAGGCGCTCAAGCAGTACATCGTCGCCTTCCGCACCGCCTTCCCTGACCTTCAAATGGCATTCGATGATATGGTCGTCGAGAACGACAGTGTGGCCACAAGGGTAAGGCTAAAGGGTACTCACAACGGCCCCCTGGTTGGCATTCCGGCCACGGGCAGGGAAGTATCAGTGTGGGGCCTCTCCATTGATCGCTTGCAGGATGGCAAGATCGTCGAGACGCATGTCATCTTCGACTTGACAGGCCTGCTGCGGCAGATTGGCATAGTCCCTCCCCTGGATGAAGGAGGGTTGATCTACGACTAATAGACAAAGAGAGCCTCAAGCCTCCCCTTACCAAATCGGCCGAGGTGGTTGGGGCAGCTCACTCTAGCGCCCATCTGGGAGTTGAGGCCGAACGCGACCATGGTGGTGTGGGAAGTGAGGCGTCCGATTTTGGGAGATATAAATTTTCCAAAAAATGGGTGGTGCGAGGGGCCGGATTTGAACCGACGAACCTCTTCAGGAACAGATCTTGAGTCTGTCGCCTTTGGTCGATGAGAACTTCATCATTGACCTGGC
This sequence comes from Methanomassiliicoccaceae archaeon, assembly GCA_963728405.1. Classification (GTDB taxonomy): domain Archaea; phylum Thermoplasmatota; class Thermoplasmata; order Methanomassiliicoccales; family Methanomassiliicoccaceae; genus UBA6. Next base: position 222,061 of record CAVSJV010000004.1, read on the forward strand.
TTGGCTACCCTCGCGTTGGGCTCTCGTAAATACTAACTCCTTATAATAAGTGTCGCAGGGGAACATCTTTTTCTGCCCCTGAATTGGACCACTGCGAGAGCACATCCAAGCTCCTATCGTTGGATGAAGGCACTGTTGTGCGGTACTGATATGGGCATATGGTGCCCTCACGCCAACAATTCCCCCGTTGGAACAAAGGCGATGATCTCAAAAATGATTGGACGAGGCGGAGAGCTGGGTCGCGTCCGTGCGATTCTGCTCGAGGATCAGTGGCAGCTGGGATTACGCTCGGACGAGGGCTGCAGGTCAAAGACCTTACGTAGCCAGACCTCGGCGTCATTCCAGTCCAGGCAGACGATGTAGTCATCGCTCAGAGGTGTCTCCCGATCGATCTCGTAGGAATGCTCAGGAGCGGGGCTCTCATAGTGAAGGAGCGTAGAGGCGGAATGTCCCTCGGGCCGCCTTGTCCGCCTTGGGCGCCGATACTACCGAGGCGCCATAATCGTTGGGGAAACGATAGATCTTGTGGATGCGGTCCCCCTCCATACATCCGCACACGCATTTCGAATTAAGATCGACGGTAAACTCCTCGAAATCCATTCTATCCCGTCCAATATCGCCAGGGCGATTAATGAACTGTTCCCCGCTCATGGTAGTATGAGAGAGCCGGCCACCCGTAGCTTCCCACCTTCCAGGTACATCAGCACCGCCCTAGATCCGGGGGGATGGACCACCGGTTTGTCCAGGGACAGAGTGATGGTCGGCTTCCTGAAGTCGCCAGAGTCATTCACGGATTCCACCCGTGCCCCCAGGAACTGCATCCAGTGGCCCAGATGGAGGACCATGCCCACCTTCAGTGGCAGCTTCCAGAAGTTGACCAGCTCGGCCTGGGCGGTGACGGTGGTCTCGCTCTTGACTCTGGGGTCCTTGGTCAACACATACCCGCGGTCTAGCTGCTCGACGTCGATGTTCTTCAGCGCCAGCCCCACGCGATCCCCCATACTGGCGTCATTGAAGTCATCGTCGTGCTTCTGGATCGACCGGACCAACGCGCTCTTGTTGGTGGGCAGGACCTTGAGGTCATCGTGGCGGTGGATCCTGCCATAGGCCACGTAACCTAGGATCACCACGCCCACACCCTTGACGTTGAAGAAGTGATCGATCGGTACCGCTCCGACGCTCTCGTCCTCCGCGACTGGAATGTTGCGGGCTTCGTCCAGCAGCATCTCCCTCAGGGCGACCGGGTCTTCACCGATGTATTTGTAGGACTCCAGCACCGTCCCCTTGGTCAGAGGGGCAAGCTGCTCGGGCGTCAAGTAGTTGCGCAGCACGATGTATCCCTGCTTGATGTTGGCACACTGCAGCATGACCATGCTCTCCCCCAGCTGGGCGTTGATAGCATCGACAATGATCAACGCACGGTCGGCCATGGAGACGGCATAGAAGAGGGGGGCCACGCGGTCGGGGTACTTGGTCGGCTCAATGAAGGTGACGGTGTCCGTGCCCAGTTTTAGATCGTACAGGGTGATGTCCGAGACGGTGCCCTTCTTACCCAGGTCCTTGGCGTAATCGTTCGGGCCGATGACCGCGACGTTAAGGTTGGCCATGAGCTAAGGTAAAAAAGGCGGGGATAATAGGTTTGTGGTCGGAAAAGAAAAAGGGCAAGACCTGCCCGGCCCATCATGTCCCGGTAGCCAGGGTCCCGCCGAACACCAGCCAGGCCAGCGCGGTCTTCGCAAACAGGCTGAGCAGGATGTAGACGTACTCGCCGAACAGGTAGTCCTTCCACCGCCCCACCTTCCTGTACTGCAATATCATATTGAAGGCGAAGCTGAAGAAGAATATCGCGATGATCACGTATATCCAGTAGACAAAGTCGGGGACCCTGCCGCCCTGCCCGGAACCCCACAGGTAGATCGAGATGACCAGCCAGGGGATCATACCGGCGTAGGTACCGTAGATGTAGGAGGTCCAGTCGGTCTTCTTCGTGGTCTGATTGTGCTTTTCCATCATTAGTCCGAACAGGTTCATGACCGAATTGATGGCAAAGAGCGGGATGATGGCGGCGATATCTCTGACCCCGACCAGCACGGCGACGACCACGATCATGATGGAGGACGAGATGGCGTACTCGTACCACCGAGCATAGTTGTGGTTCTCCTTCAGCCCGGCCACGTACCAGCGGTACAGTGGTCCGGCCAGCAGGAAGTGGTCGAACGCCGATATGAACAGGAATAGGGCGACCATCGGTCCGAGGGGTAGGTTGAACAACAGCTGCTGCTGAGATACCAGGCTTTGGGTGGTCGGGTCGAACTTCAGAAAGTAGCTGTAGATAGGCTGGGAGGTGTTGTTCGCAAGGACCAGGATGAGGACGGCCTGTATGAAGTGGATTAGAGCCATCACTCCATTGAACTTCCTCAACCTGCTGAATTTCCTCTCCTCGCTCATAACCATGTTGATTACCGATATAGTTTTACACGATCCGATATATAATACATTACCCCAAATATTTATGCTGAATCGCGAATGTAATTGAAGGAATATTGAAATCCTGGCATGTGATACGAGGGCCTCCAGGGTGTTATGATTGGGCCGCCTCAGCCGCTACGCCGGTAGTGTCCTCAACGAAACTCAAGTCGACGGTTTCTCCTTCCTCTATCGAGGCATCCCCCGGTCCTTCCTTCTCCTACTGGTCCTGTTCCTGGGCATATATGCAGTGTACTGGGCAGCCCTCCTCATTGGCGTGCCCGGCGACATCAGAGAGGTCCTGATCCATGCGCTTGGACTGCTCCTGGGAATCACCCTAGCCATAACCGTGATGAAGCTTTGGCCTCGATTGGAACCGGCCCTTCCAAAATGGTTCCGGACGGAGATGGAGGCCCCCGTCCTGCATCGATACCATAAGATCCTGGCCTGGGCGGCCATGATCGCCCTGATCGTGTTATCCACGGTGGGCGCTACCGCGCTGATCTTCGGGGCCATCATGATCATGGGCCTGGTTGGAGGGGTGTACATCCTATTCCGCATGGAGAGATACATCCTCAAGGGTCTGATCAGGTTAAAGGAACGGTTCCAATGGCTGTGGGCAGGGAGCGGTTGGAGGGTCTTCTTCCTCTTCACCGCCGTATTCTTACTCCTTGTGGTGATCGTCACTATGGTCGCGGTGACGGTGGGCTCCAATGAGGATCCCATTACCCACGAGGTCAGGTTCCTGCCGACCCTACTTATCCTGATCCCCGCCATCGCCCTGACCATTCAGATGGTCATACTGTGGACATTTGTCATCCTCCAGTTCTATCGGTCCTGGATGAGCTACCGCCAACGGAAGGGGAAGCTATATGGGCCTGGCCGCAAGGCATTGCTACGGACACACCCCACTTCTTTGGCCTGTTATGTGGCAGGGGTCAACTACGCGACAGGGAGTTTCTTCTTCATGTACGCGGTCCTGCTGGTGTTGCAATCGATCAGCGAGGTCCGCTCTCGGGGCGCTAGCGTTCCAATCGACGTATCCGGCGTGCTGGTGCCCGGTAATGTTCTGGACTACATCGCCCTTGCTACCTTCGCCATCGCCTGGATCGCCCTATTATTGAACCTCTCGGGGACCGCGGCCAAGGATGGCCACAGGCTGCTCAATCGCCGGGTCTTCGCCTCGCTGAGCGTATTCTTCCTCATGGTCCTGTTCATGCAGGCCATAGTCGCCAATGGGGACGAGTTCTTCATCAGCTTGGCCTTCCGAGCCATGTACATGGTCGGACTGGCCATGGCACCTATCCTGATCTTCTGGCGGCGTTGGAAGGTCATGGCACAGGAGGGGACGAGGGCCAATAGCTTCGATACCCCTGTAACCCCCGCGGCCCCTCCCGCTGCCTAGGCATTCTCAAAGATTGTCGCATTCGGACCTGGGCCCCCGAGCCAGTGAGGTGATTGCCCCGATAAAGGCGATGAGCGCTGAGACCTGGAACGCCAGACTCATCCCTTTTACGAACTCCCCCGCAATGAGCGGGGAAATAATGTCCGCGCTCCCCGAGAAAAGCTGGGATACCACCGCGGACGAAGCGGCCACGGCTATGAGCGCCCCCATGACCGCCAGGCTGAGCGATTGCCCCACCGTTCGCATGGTGGACAATGTGCCGGAGGCTACGCCCAGCTGCTCCTTGCGCACACAGCCCATGACCGCACTGGTGTTGGGCGAGGAGAACAGCCCCATACCCACACCTACCACGATCAGATAGGTCAGCAGAGCAAGGGTCGAGGCGGTCTGGTCCAATGTGCTAAGAAGAAGTAGACCTACGCCCACCAGCACCATGCCCCCTGATGCCAACACCCGTGAGCCCAGTCGGTCGGAGGCCCATCCAGAGATAGGTGATAGGACGCTCATCACCAGGGGCATGGAAAGCAGGACCAGACCGGTGAGATAGAGGGAGTAGCCGAGCACCCGTTGCATGTAGAACGACAGGACGAAGGCAATGCCGAAGTAGGCGGTGTAGTTCAACAGGGTAGAGATGTTGGCCATAGCGAACAGACGGTTCTTGGTGATCAGTTCGAGGTCCAGCATCGCCTCCCGGCCCTTTCGCGCTTCGATGAACAGGAAGATGATGAAGCTTAACACAGACAGGATCGCCAGCTCGATGATGGGCAGGGAGGTCCACCCGATATCCTCCCCTATGGTCAGGGCGATGAGCAGGGAGACCAGCCCGATGCCGAAGGTCACCGCTCCGGTGATATCGAACCGCTTGACCTTGATCTCTCGCGCCGGCTCGGTCAGCTTCCAGGCGGCCAGGACGATTACCACGATCCCGATGGGGATGTTCACCCAGAAGATCGATTGCCAGCCCAGCGACCCGGTCAGGAACCCACCGAGAGGCGGGCCCAGGCTGAGGCCGATATAGACGGACATGGCATTGATGCCAAGGGCCTTGCCCCTCTCCTGGGGCGGGAAGGCGGCAGTGACTATGGCCGGAGATGTGGCCATGATGAAGGCGGCCCCCATCCCCTGCAAGATGCGGAAAACGATCAGCTGGGCCCCGTCCTGGGCCGTGCTGCAGAGGAACGAACCCACGACGAAGACGGCGAAGCCCAGGATGAACAGGGGCTTGCGGCCCCTGATATCGGACAATCGCCCGACCGTGAGCAGGAGGCTGGCCAAGGTCACCAGATAGGCAGTAGGGATCCATATCGAGGTCGCGTAGTCCATGTGCAGGCTCTGCGAGATGGTGGGTAGCGAGACGCTCACTATGGTGGAGTCCAGCGGCCCCATCAGGGCACCCACGCAGGTGATGGCCAGGACGATCCACCTGTCGGTCTTGCGGTCTAGTGGCATGGAGCACGGACCCGACCTGGGCAGAAGCTCAGGACAGTCAAGAAATCGGACTGGACATAGATAAGGCTGAGGGACGGGGCTTTCTCAATTTATCTTATTTTCGCCAATTGATAAGCGAAGCGAAAGCGATAATTATCGACTGTCCATTACAAATGGCGTTGACAGGAGGACCACATTATGCGTTCTGAAGATGGCGAACCCGAGGTCGAGACTCCCGCCCAGGAAGCGGCCAGCGGACTGAGGGGGATCGAGAGCAGATTGCATAATGACCGGGTCATGAGCCGTTGTCCTCGCTGTGGCGTGTTCGTCCAGGACGACTATCTGGTCTGCCCCTACTGCGCCCTGTCCCTCAAGAAGGAATGCCAGAGGTGCCACCGACAGATACCCCTCAACTGGAACGCCTGCTCGTTCTGCGGCCACGTTATTATCCCCATCGTCCCTCCGAACTCGGAGAGACTATCGATCGAGCTGCCCACCAAGCATGACGACCGGCCGGTGCAGGTGATGGTGAGCGGCAAGGTCATGCTCCGGGGGCGCTGCCCCAAGTGCACCCGTTTGATCATGGACGATGCCAGATACTGCGACAGCTGCGGCTTGAAGGTCGAGGACCGCTTACTCCGCCCGATAAGCAGCGAACCAGGTCAGTGAAGGGGTGTGCTCCTCGGGCCGCCGTCCGATCACATAGTGATCGAGCGGTCGGTACGACACCTCGCTCCGGACCACCCCTTCTCTGGCTGACCGGATAACGGCGGATCACTCTTGTTCTGTTGGGGACATGAGTTAAAAACCCCCCGGCATCCATATTGTATCGAAGGTTAACACATGGACGAGAGAATGGTTTGTAAGGAAGGTATTCCATTGCTCGGGGACCGCTTCCCTGACATGGAGGTCGTGACCACCCATGGTATGATGAAGCTGCCCCAGGACATGTCGGGCAAGTGGTTCGTGCTGTTCAGCCACCCCGGGGACTTTACCCCGGTATGTACGACCGAGTTCTACGCCTTCACAAAGAAGGCTGACAAGTTCAAGGAGCTGAACGCCGAGCTGGTAGGCCTGTCCATTGACCAGGTCCAATCGCATATCAAGTGGATCGAATGGATCAATGAGAATCTCAAGATCGAGGTGCCGTTCCCGATCATCGCCGACGGCATCGGAGCCGTGGCCAGCAAGCTGGGCATGATCCATCCTGGGAAGGGGACCAACACGGTGCGGTCTGTATTCATCGTCGATGACAAGGGCATCGTCAGGCTCATGATCTACTACCCCCAGGAGGTCGGTCGGAGTGTGGACGAGGTGCTCAGATCACTGAAGGCCCTCCAGGTCTCAGACAAGTACAACGTGGCGCTGCCGGAGAACTGGCCCAACAATGAGCTGGTCAAGGACGAGGTCATCATCAAGCCGGCCGCGGACGAGAAGACCGCCAAGGAGCGCAAGGAACAATACGCCGACAACTGCTACGACTGGTGGTTCTGCCATAAGAAATTATGAGCGGGATCCCTTCATCCTTTCTTTTCCTCTTTTGGGGCGCTCGCTGAGAAATCCAGAGTGTGCCGACGGTAGAACCACACCTTCAGAACGTCCACGAGTACTAGATAGGTGATCGCGGCCGCTGCCAAGAACAGATAGAAGCCCCCGGGCAGGTGTGCCAGCTGGAACGGGCCGGCCAGTGGAGAATAGGGGACGAGGAGGGCGAAGGTCACCACAGCCATACTGCTCAGCACCAGGAGTAGGCTGGGCCTGCTGAGAAAGAAAGGGGTCTTTTGGGTACGGATTGCGAAGACAACCAGGGTCTGAGTGACAATGGATTCCACGAACCAGGCCGTCTGGAACAGAGTGTCGGTGGCATTGAAAACGAAGATGAGAACGAAAAAGGTCAGGAAATCATACAAGGAACTGATAGGGCCGAAGAACAGCATGAAGTCCCGAACATACCGCACATCGAGCTTCTTGGGTCTTTTTGTGTACTCGTCGTCCACATGGTCGGTGGGGATGGTCGTTTCGGAAAGGTCGTAAAGAAGATTGTTGAGCAGGATCTGCAGGGGAAGCATCGGCAGGAAGGGTAGGAAAAGGGAGGCTCCCGCGGCCGAGAACATGTTGCCGAAGTTGGAACTTATGCCCATCTGGATATACTTCATGGTATTGCCGAATGTCTTCCGGCCGTCGAGGACCCCGGCATTGAGCACCCGGAGGTCGTTCTTTAATAGGATAATGTCGGCGGACTCCTTGGCCACGTCCACTGCATTGTCCACCGAGATGCCCACGTCCGCGGCGCGGATGGACGTCGCGTCGTTGACCCCGTCACCCAGATACCCTACCACGTGCCCGTTGTCCTTTAGGGCCAGGATGACATCGTTCTTCTGAGCGGGGTTCAGGCGGGCAAAGATGTTTGCATCCTCTACCGCTTTCTTCCGCTGCCCTTTGTTCATCCGAGCAAGGTCACTGCCAAGGACGATACCGGTGATCTCGAACCCCAATTCGGAGCAGACCTTCTTGGTAACCAGCTCGCTGTCCCCGGTGATTATCTTGGTGGAGATGCCCGACCGCATCAGCATTTGTAGAGCTTCCTTAGCGCTCTCTTTGGGGGGGTCCAGAAATGCCACGAAGCCGGTGAACACAAGCTCCTTCTCGTCCTCGATCCCATAATCCCCGTGGTCCTCCACCTTCTTATACGCCACGCCGAGCAGGCGCAGGCCGTCTGCGCTCATCCGCTCGTACATCGTTCGAAGCTGAGCGACCAAAGCCGGGTCCAGGTCCCGGACGGTCCCGTTCTCATCATATTGGGAGGAGACCTGGAACATGCTCTCGGGGGCGCCCTTGGTGATCATCAGGGCCTCGCCCTCGTGCCGGACGATGACCGAGACCCTTCGGCGTTCGAAATCGAAGGGCAGTTCCTCTATGAACGCGTACCCCGAAACGTCCACGCCACCATGGGTCAGGATGGCATTGTCAAGCTGACTTTTCAGGCCGGTCTCGAAGATGCTGTTCAAATAGGACAACCGCAGGACCACATCGCAGTGCTGCCTTCCCCTCACTCCAACATATTGTACCAGGGCGACCTTGTTCTGAGTAAGCGTCCCGGTCTTGTCGGTGCATAGGACGTCCATACTGCCGTAATTCTGGATGGATTCCAGGCGCTTCACGATCACCCCCTTGCGGCTCATGTCCAGAGCCCCTTCGGACAAGTTGATGGTCAGAATGAGAGGCAGCAGCTCCGGGGTCAGGCCCACGGCCAGGGCCACGGCGAACAAGAGGGACTCCAGGAGGCTGCGCTGGTACAGCGCATTGATCAGGAAGACCGTGGCCACCAGAACGAAGGTGACCCGCATGATCAGATAACCGAACCGGCGAGACCCTTTCTCGAATTCGGTCTCGGGGCGTCGCTCGGTCAAGCGCTGAACGACCTGGGCATAACTGGTATGGATCCCTGTGGATACGACCGTGACCACCGCCGAACCATTGGCGACCGAGGTACCCATGAACAGAAAGTCCGACCACTCGGTGCTGTCGGCGACCTTGTCCGGAGAGATGGGTTGGGAGCTTTTCTCCACGGCCATCGATTCACCGGTCAATGTGGATTGGTTGACGAAAAGGCTCCTGCAAGTTATGGCCCGACAGTCAGCTGGAACCAGGTCCCCGGCGGTCAGGTGGACGATGTCCCCGGGAACGATGTTGGCCAGTGGCACATCTTTCTTTTCCCCTTCCCGGACCACCGTGACCATGGTGGAGACCCTACGAGAGAGCTCGAGCGAAGCCTTCTCCGCCCGGAACTCCTGGGCGTAGGTGAGGACGGTGCTGAAGGCCACGATGATGTAGATGACGATCGCGCTGACCGACTCACCGGTGAATAGGGTGACAGTCCCAGCTAAAAGCAGGATGATGATCAAGGGGTTGCGGAAATAGGACAGGAATTTGGAAAGCCCCATTCCTTTCTTCCGGCCCGCCACGGCATTGGACCCATAGGTTACCAGCCTCCGTGCAACCTCTTCTTCGCTCAGTCCCCTTTCGATGTTCGTCCCCAGCTTGTCAAGGACCGTCCTGAGGAGGGAGCGTTAGGACATCGGCATTAGTGATCAGAGCTTCGCTATCGGACATGCTGTCGGCAGAGATGGAGTGCTTCTCGGCCATGATCATCCTACGTTGGGCTCAAGGACTATTTTATCCACAGGGGAGCGCTGGATGTGGTCCAAAAGAAGAAATACCGGTAGTTCGGAGAGAGGGACTGGCGAATGCTATGGCGCAAAAAGGGTTTTATTCATTGCCAAAACTGCCCTATGACTACGGTGACCTGGCCCCGTTCCTTTCCGAACAGCTGCTGAAGGTCCACCATGATGGCCACCATAAGAAGTATGTCGATCAGGCCAATGGGCTGCTCGAGAAGTTCGACAAGGCCCGGGCCGATGGCGCCACGCTCAACATGAAGTGCGAGGCCCAGGCATTGGCCTTCAACGTAGGCGGGCTTCACCTCCATTCCCTTTACTGGGAGAATATGAGGCCGACCTCCAATGGCGGAGGCGGGAAGCCTGGAGGGTTGATCGCTGATGCCTTGGACAAGGAGTTCGGTAGCTACGACCGTTTCAAGAAGGAGTTCACCGAGGCGGCCAACAGCGTCGAGTCATCGGGTTGGGCGGCCCTTTCCTTTTGCACCCAGACCCAACGGCCCCTCATCATCCAGGTGAAGGACCATGACCTGTACACCCTCCCCGATTACAAGCTGCTCCTGGCCATGGACGTTTGGGAGCACGCCTACTACCTAGACTACAAGAACGAGAAGCCCAAGTACACCGCGGGCTTCTGGAATGTCGTCAACTGGGATGCGGCTGACCACCGGTTGGAGCACATTCTAGGCGGAAAGAAGGACGAGTCGCAAAAGGTGGTCTCCGCCGCTTCGGCAGCAACGATTCCCACCCGATGAACCGGAGAACGAAAGGTTCCCTCGAAAACGAAATATAGTGACATGTCCCATGCCGGTTCAATAGTTCGAAGGGAGAGAGGTAGATGCTATGAAAAGATGGTATGACGAACTCAAGAAGGGAGATCATGCCGCTCACATCTACCGTTCGGACGGAGAGCAGGCCAAGATCATCATCGACCTCCTGGCCTGGATGGAAGAGGGCGAGAAGCTCGTGATCATGAGCGACCACGAGGAGGGAGCGCGACTCCTGTCACGGTCCCGGCTTTTGGAGGCTGCACTGGAGGATGGACATTTGGACATCATTTCTGCCCGAAGTCCGCTGTCCAGGTCGGGAAGGTTCCGTGCAGAAGCCTTGATGGACATCATCAACCTGGAACTGAGCAATGCCTTGAACCAGGGACGCTCCGGTCTGATCTTCGTTTGGGACCTGAAATGGTTATCTCAGGAACCGGAGGATTTCGAGGCCCACATCATGCAGCAGTCCAAGCTTGCCCTCTCATCGCTCCCCCGCGACCTCACCCTTATAGGTCAGTACGGGGTGACCAGCTTCTCCGCCCAACAGGTCGAACGCGTACTGCGAGTCAACCAGCTGGTGCTGGAGGATGGGCGGCTAAACCGCAACTTCTGGGTGGTCTCCACCACTAGCATGGGCGGTCCGCCTCGCGACGACCGCCCCCCATCCCGCTTACCGGCGGAGAGGTCCAAAGCAAAGAGCTCATAGCCCTGGATAGCGGACCACTGGCTCCAGGACCATGGTGACTTCGATGTTGAGGAAGCCCAGGGGCCTGATCTTCTTGTCGATCATCTCGATCAGCTCGGTGTTGTTGGAGGCCCGCACGCGGAACATGATCCGCCGCTCACCGGTCACGCGCAGGATTTCCGACAGTTCTCCATGGAGAACAGGGAGGCGATGGCGGTCTGGGACTTGTCGGGCGGGATATCGGCCGAGATATAGGCGTCCGAGTTGACCCCCACCCGCTCCTGGTTCACGATGGCCGAGTACCCCATGATGGTCTTGTTCTCTTCGAGCTTCTTGATCCGGTCACGGATGGTGGAGGGGGACCTATCGACCATGGCCCCGATCTCCTCATAGGTGAGCTTGCCGTTCCGCTGCAGCAATCGGAGTATTTTCTGATCTAGGTCGTCTTGCAGCATCCAATTAACGTACGCTCCCGGCCGGTAAAATAGCTTTCTGATTCGCCGTGGGAGCGGTCGTAAGGATATATCCTCAGAACGCTCGTTTCCCGGTCGTTTCCCGGAAGTCCGAGATCATCCTATGATGATCAAAAGCCAGTTCTGGGAGGCGATCGAGCTCGTAAAGCGATACTTTATCGGCATCGTCCCCTGCCTTCAGCTCACCGCCCCGGGCCCGTAGGAAGAACAGCGCGGTGACGATGTGGCCGCGAGGGTCCCGGTCCCGATCAGAATAGATGCCAACCAGGTCGAGCACCTCGGCCCTCAGGCCCGTTTCCTCGCACACCTCCCGGACCACGCACTCTTCCAGCGTCTCACCGTACTCCACGAACCCCCCGGGCAGGGCGTACTTCCCCTTTCCCGGCTCCTTCCCCCGCCTGATGAGAACTATCTGACCATCCAGCAGGACGATGCCATCGGTGGTGAGGGTGGGGTTTCTGAACAGATGGGTCACCTGTTCATCCACCCGGCGCTTCTTGTTCTCGAACTCCTGCAGAAGCCCCTCACCCTCGGGAGACAGTACGGTGGAACCCCGTTCAGGGCCGCCTCGGTGCGAGACCACGACCTCAATGCCAGTTTCCTGCTTGATCCGACGGAGCCGGGACCAGGTCTGGCGATAGGAGATGCCCAGCGACCTGGCCGCGTCCACTATGGACCCTTTCTCCCTTATCAAGAGCAGCAGGCCTGCCTGGTCCTCGCCCAGCACCGGTCGCCCATCCTCGGTCAGCCAGACCTGACACTTGACCTCATGGCTCATCACTTCCGGCGATGGCCAACTGATAACTTAATAACTTACCCCCTCCTATGCCCGGACATATGCAGAATTGGAAGCGGCAAATACCGACCATCATGACCTCCCAGGAACTCCTGGACAGGGCCTACGCCCGCGCTTCCAAAGCGGAGGTCCACGGGGCAGCGGCATTTGACGGGATAAAAAAGACCAACATCGCCAAGATCACCGCCATCGGTGACATGACCACCACCACGCTGCTGAAGTACGTCCGTTCCTTCCCCAAGATGGAGAAGGAGGACGAGTTCTACTCCCAGCTCATCGACGTCATCATCGGCCACGCCAAGTTGAAGAAGGCGCTGGCCAACATCTCCTGGTGCGCCGAGAAGTGCTCGGACCTGCAGCGCATGTACCTGGCCCGCGTGCGTAGGGCCCCCAACATCGATTCGGTGGCTAAGATCACCAATGAGTTCTACGGGCGCTTTTCGTCGGTCATCAACCGGGTCGAACCGGAGCTCAAGTTCGCTCAGCAGGCTCGAGACCAGCTGCGCCAATTGCCGTCCATCGACACAACGGTGGAGACGATCGTCATCGCCGGCTACCCCAATGTGGGCAAGAGCCAGCTGGTAGAGCGGATCTCCACGGCAAAGCCGACCATCGCGGCGTACCCTTTCACTACCAAGGGCGTGGTCATCGGGCATCTTAAGAGCGGCTGGAGGACCTTCCAGGTCATCGATACGCCGGGGCTCTTGGACCGCGAGCTGGACAAACGCAACGCCATCGAGCTGCAGGCCATCCTGGCCCTGCGCTACCTGGCCGACATCATCGTGTTCGTCATCGATCCCTCGGAGACCTGCGGGTACACATTGGAACGCCAGCTGGCCCTGCTCGATTCGATCAAGCAGAACTTCCTCGACATCCCGTTCATTGAAGTGGAGAACAAGTCCGACCTGGAAGGCAAGCCTACCGGGCGAGAGAGAATATCGGCGTTGACCGGCGAGGGCGTCGAGGACCTGGTCAAGAAGATCGAGGGCATCCTAAAGGAGCAACGGAAGACCGACATGGACAAACTACCGACCTAGGGCTAAAGATTCCAAGGTCCGGTCATTCCGAGCGTCGCATTTATCTTAACGTTGGCACTACGACGTCCTAGCCGACCTCGCCGAGGTCGGCGGGCGTGGATGTATAGATGCCAAGCGTAGCGTGCAGCAAGGCCATGGATGAATACTTCAAAGGCCTTTTCGCGGATACCGACCGATGCTACGGCATCGCCCGCAAGGCACGCTCCAGAGGTCTGGACCCCGAGGTCTTCGTGGAGATCCCCCGGGCCGAGGACCTCGCCTCACGGTGCGAGAAGCTGCTGGAGGCATGGCACGTCGAGGGCGTGGCCGAGCGGATCAGGGAACTTTCCAAGGACCATAACCGTGAAGAGGTGTCCCTCCTGATCGCCAAGGAGATGGCCAATCAGCCAGCAAAGACGAAGGAGGATGCCATTGACCGCGCGGTGCGAGTGGGCCTTGCCGTCCTGACGGAAGGGATCCTGGTCGCGCCCCTGGAGGGCATCGCCGGGGTCAAGATCGGCCGCAACTCGGACGGGACCGACTATCTGGCCATATCCTTCGCCGGACCGATCAGGGCGGCCGGCGGAACGGGGCAGGCCCTCAGCGTGCTAATCGGGGATGTCGTCCGCAGGGAGGTGGGCATCGGCAGGTACATCCCCACCGAAAGCGAGGTCCAGAGGTTCAAGGAAGAGATTCCATTATACAAGCAGTGCCAGCATCTTCAATATACCCCGGGGAATGAGGAGATCGAGATCATCGCTCGGGGCTGTCCGGTCTGCGTGGACGGCGAGGGGACCGAGGATATGGAGATCTCGGGGTTCCGGGACCTGCCTCGGATCGAGACGAACAAGGTGCGCGGCGGCGCCTGCCTGGTCATCTCCGAGGGCATGTGCCTGAAGGCTCCCAAGATCCAGAAGCACACCAAGAAGCTGGGCATCGACGGTTGGGAGTTCATCGACGAGTACATGGCCTGGAAGAAGAGGCATGACAAGGGCGACGATACGACCACCAAGAAGATCGTTCCCGACGCCAAGTTCCTCAAGGACATGGTCGCCGGACGCCCGGTCCTCTGTCACCCCTCCAGAGTGGGAGGCTTCCGCCTTCGCTACGGTCGGGGAAGGACCACCGGCCTGGCGGCCCTGGCTATCAGCCCGGCCACCATGTTCGCTCTGGACGATTTTCTGGCAGTGGGCACCCAGATCAAGATCGAACGGCCTGGCAAGGCCGGAGCGGTGACCCCCTGCGATAGCATCGAAGGCCCCATCCTCCTGCTGAAGAATGGGGACCTCGTGCAGGCCAACAACGGAAAGGAGGCCAAGCTGTACCGACCGGACATCGCCGAGCTGGTGGACCTGGGGGAGGTGCTGCTCCCGTACGGAGAGTTCGTGGAGAACAATCACATCCTCGCCCCGGGCTCCTACGCCCCGGAATGGTACAAGGTAGAGCTGAGGTCCAAGGCTGGTGAGCTTCCCGCGGATTGGAAGGAACCCACCTACCAGCGGGCCAAGGAGATAGCCTCGACCTATGGGGTCCCGCTCCATCCCCGTTACAACCTGTTCTGGTTCGACCTTCCCCTTGGAAGATCTGATCGCCCTCCGGGCCCACGTACTGAGAACCGGCTCGTGGAAGGACCAAAAGCTCACCGTTCAGAGAGAGCCGCTGACCAAGCACACCCTGGAGACACTGGGGGCCCTGCACAAGGCAATGAGCGAGATCGTCATCCTGGATTTCTACGCCCTGCCACTGTTGGAAGGTCTGGGACTGGGATTGGATGGGGACAGCATCATAGAGCGTTCGCCTCTAGTCGACCCGGGCGGCCCGGACGCCGCCTTCGTCTCTCCGACATTGCGGGCGGTGTCCCAGGCGATGGGCATCGAGGTGAGGGCCCGATCGGTCACCCGCATCGGTTCGAGGATGGCCCGTCCGGAGAAGGCCAAGGAGCGCAAGATGAAACCGCCACCCCATGCACTATTCCCTCTGGGCCACAGCGGCGGCATGCAGCGCCTGGTATCCACGGCCATGGATGGGGCCAGGGTCGAGGCGGAGATGGGGCTGAGGCAATGTCCCGAGTGCGGGAAGAATACATTCCTGTGCAGCTGCGCCGAATGCGGTGCCCATACCTTCACGGCGAGCAAGCCGACCACTCAGCGCATTGATCTGACCAAGATGCTGGAGAATGCCATGGCCCGAGTCGGTGTTGCCGTGGCTCCGGAGATAAAGGGCGTTCAGGGGATGATCTCCAAGAACAAGACGCCGGAAGCGCTGGAGAAGGGATTGCTTCGCGCCATACATGACATCTTTGTGTTCAAGGACGGCACCATCCGTTTTGACATGACCGATGTTCCGGTAACTCACTTCCGGCCATGCGAGATCGGCCTTACCGTGGAGAGGGCCAGGGCCATCGGTTATGTTCGAGACGTTCAGGGCCAGGACCTGACCGCCTCGGACCAGGTCTGCGAGCTGAGGGTCCAGGATATCATTCCCTCCGTATCCTGCGGCGAGTACCTGATCAAGATCGCCGATTTCATCGACGACCTTCTCGAGAAGTACTACGGGCTGCCGAGGTTCTACAACGCCAAGGTCCGTGAGGATCTTATAGGCCACTTGACCATTGGGCTGGCTCCGCACATGTCCGGCGGCATCCTGTGCCGCGTCATCGGGTACACCAAGACGAACGTGGGCTACGGGCATCCATTCTTCCATGCCGCTAAGCGCAGGAACGCCGACGGCGACGAAGACTCGGTCATCCTGCTCCTTGACGGCCTGCTCAACTTCTCCAAGCAGTTCCTGCCGGACCGCCGTGGCGGCCTGATGGACGCACCCCTCGTTCTCACAACCCGTCTCGATCCCAACGAGATCGACAAAGAAGCGCACAACATCGACGTTAGGTGGGAGTATCCGTTGGAGTTCTACCAGGCGTGCATGGAGTACAAGCACCCCAAGGAGATCGACTCCATAATGGACCAGGTGGCCGGGAGGATCGGCTCCGCCCTTCAGTACGAAGGGTTTGGCTATACCCATGACACCAAGGACATCTCCGAGGGCCCGGACGAATCGGCCTACAAGACCTTGGAGACGATGATCGACAAGATGAACGCCCAGCTGGAGCTGGCGCGCAAGATTCGGGCGGTGGACGCCAAGGACGTCGTCTACCGGGTCATTACCAAGCATTTTCTGCCGGACATGATCGGCAACCTGAAGTCGTTCTCATCGCAATCACTGCGCTGCACTAAATGTGGGGCAAAGTACCGCCGCATCCCGCTATCGGGACGATGCTACTGCGGTAACAATCTGACCCTCACCGTTCACGAGAAGAGCGTTAGGAAGTATCTCGAGATCACCAAAGAGGTCAGTGAAAGGTTCGACCTGGACGCCTACACTCAGCAACGCGTCGCGCTGATCGAGGAGTCGATGAAATCGTTGTTCCAGTCCGACAAGATCAAGAAGTGCAAGCTCACCGATTTCATGTGACCTCAACCGGCATCGATACAAGGAGTTCTATCAAACCATTATTGCCGGCAATGATGCAGTGGTATTTGATGAGATTACCTGGCACATCACTATCAAAGGAAAGCTCTTAAAAAAGTGGGCTCGGCCGGGACCACTCATCGGCTGGGCCAGATTATGAAAAACGAAAAGAAGGATGGGAAGGAAAAAGGAGTTTAGGCATCGCCCAGGGTCGAGACGTCCTCGCGGAAGTCGTCGAACTTCTTTTCCAGGATTTCCAACGCTTTTTTCAGCGTGTTCCTGGCCGACAACGAGCCATCGGTCTCGAACTCGAAGATGAACTTCGTCTTGTCGCCCTGGATCTTGATGGCGTCGTGAGTGCATGCGTCCTCGCAGGCCTTGCAAATGGTGCAGTTCTCGAGATTCTCCACCACCAATTTGCCATCCTTCTTGCCGAGCACCCCACGGGGGCAGACCTTGATGCAAGCATCGCCGTTATCGCACTTCTTGGGGTCGATAGTGACCGTTGGATAGTAGCGGTAACCGGTGCCTGAGGTCACTTGCCATTTGATATGGCGGCGAGCCGTTCCCAGTTCAGCGGAGGCGTAGACCAGCAGTGCTTGCTTGGGACCCAGCTTGACAATGGGGACCAGTTCGTCCTTCACTCTGAGCTCCTGGCCTCCCAGGGGTTCCAGATCGCCGGAGTATACCTCAGCAGGACCCTTTTTGTTGAGCGAGTACATGATGGTGCAGCTCGGGCAGCCTTCGCCTTCGCAGGTGCACTGGTCCTTGGGGACGTAAAGGTCTGGATCGGTAGGGACGGGGATCAGACCCAGGCGGTGGGCGATGATCTCATCGAAGAGCGGACTTACACTCTCGCATTCCTTGCCGTCCTCATCCCTGATCGGTCCCAAGTGGAACTCAACGGTCTCTATGGCCATCTTGGGTACCTCGGTCATGAGCGTGCGCCGCAGGGCGTTGGCCATGTCCGGGCAGGTACCCGAGACGACGAACTTGGCATGGGTTTCGGTCAGGTCGATGATCTTCAGGTCCATGTCTGCCGCCTCTATACTCTTCGGCCCCTTCTGCCGCCCTTCTTCTTGGTCCCATCGTGCGGGATGGGAGTGACGTCCTCGATGCGACCGATCTTCATTCCGGCGCGGGCCAGGCCCCTGATAGCGGCCTGAGCACCCGGACCGGGCGAGGTTGCCTTGTTCCCGCCAGGAGCGCGAACCTTGACATGGATACCTTCGATCCCCTTCTCCTTGGCGATCTCAGCGACCTTCTCGGCCGCCCTCATCGCTGCATAGGGAGAGGACTCGTCCTTGGCCGCCTTGACAACCATTCCGCCGGTAGCCTTGGTGATCGTCTCGGCGCCAGTGATGTCAGTCAAGGTGATGATGATGTTGTTGTAGCTGGCGAATATGTGCGCAATGCCCCACTTTACCATGTTCACTCCTCCTTGACGTCGGACTCTGTCGCTTCAGGCAGGTCGGCGGGAGCGACGGCATCCTCTACGACATCGGCAGCGACCTTCTTCAAGACCTTTTCCACCTTCTCGAGCTGGGGGTTCGCCTTGGGCACTTCGACCTTGGCGACCTCCTGAGCCTTGCCAGGCTGGGCAGCGGTCCGCAGGGGGTGGAGCTCGTTGGATATGGGAGACTGGGCATTGTAGGTGATCTTGTCTTCCTCGCCCCTCTTTACCACATAACCAGGAATGGTTACTTTGCGTCCGTCGATGGTCACGTGGCCGTGAACGATGAACTGGCGGGCCTGCTTACAGGTAGCGGCCATTCCCTTGCGCTGGACCAGGGTCTCCAGGCGGCGATTAAGGATCGCTTCCTGGGTCAGACCGAGAACGTCATCGAGGGTGGTTCCCTCCATGGGCAGCAGACCAATGCGAGCACACTTCTTCAACAGAAGGCTCGCCTCCAGCCTGGCCTGCTCGTCGTTCAGACGAACGCGGGCCTGTAGCAGCTTGGACTGGTCCCTCAGGTTCTTGAGGACCGCTTGGGCCTTCCACAGCTCGCGCTTGTTCTTCAAACCATACGCTTTACATATCTCGGTCTCGGCCTTGATCCTCTCTCCTCTCCAGGGGTGAGAGGGGGAGTCATATGACCGGCGAGGGAACTTTGGGTCTCCCATTTTAGCACCAACTCAGATATTATTACTTCTTCTCTTCGGCGGCGGCGCCAGGTTGCTGAACCTTTTGCCTGCTGACGCCCATAGTAAGGCCAGTCCTTCCGTTCGACCGGGTTTTTTGACCACGAACTTTCTGTCCCTGCTCGTGCCTTACGCCTTTGTAACAGCGAATCATCTTCATGCGGTTGATATCGTCCTTGTTAGCAACACCGAGATCGATTCCGAAGACATGCGAGTCCTCACCGGTCTCGACATCGTTCTGCCGATTGACCGCCCAGTGGGGAGCGAACTCAGGGTAGCTGGCGATGATCTTCTCGATCTCATCGGTCTGCACTTCGGACAGGTTGCCCATCTTCTCGGTGGGCTTGATGCCGGTTCTCTTGGCCACGACACCGGCTACGCGGGGGCCGACGCCCTTCACGTTCTGAATGCCCATCATGAGGGACTTGTTGCCGTCGATATCAGTGTTCATGATGCGGACGATGTAGCGGAAGTTCTCATCTACCTTCTTTTCTACGGGCTTTTCCGCTGCCTTCTTCTTTTCAGGCTTCTCCTTCTTCTCGCCCTTTTGCGGTTTTTCTGTTACCTTTTCCTGTCCTTCAGGTTGCGCCAAACTGTTACCTCCAATGAAATTGAATGAATTTGATCCATTCTATGTATATAGTTTATGGAGCGTCTCCCCTACAAGCAAGTCCCTATTTAATCGTTTCCCTGTTGGCCGGAGGTCCCGCCGACCCCACTGGTAGGGGTCAAGACAGGCTCCTTCGGACCGGCGGCCGTTGCATCATTTTTTGGCTAGGGCGGTCTTCACGATATTCTTGGCGTCCTGCAGCGCCGCCGACAGCTTGGCTGGATCGCCGCCCCCGCCCTGAGCGAAGTCTGGCTTTCCGCCGCCCCCGCCGCCAATGAGCTTCATGACCTCCTTGAGTATCGGGCGGCAATCGACCTTGAGGTCCGAGGAGCGGGAAACGAACACCTTTGGGCTCTTGTCCGCCAGGCCCAGGACCGCCAGCACACCGGGCTTGGATGTAAGTACCAGTGACATGGCCTGGGGATCCTCCCCCTCCGCGGTCTGATAGATCACGACCTTAACACCATCAATCTCCTCGGCCTTGGCCATCAGGTCATCGGCCACGATCTGGTTCATGCGGGCGGAGAGCGATTCGAGCCGCTTGCGGTCGTCCCTCATCTCGACCATCAGCTTCATTGTCGCCGGGAGCACCGTCTCGCGGGTCACGTTCATGCGTTCGGCGAGGATGTCCACGCATACTTTATCGGCCTGCATGCCCGCCACCGCGGCCAGCCCGGCGGAGTACTCTATGCGTACGACGCCGTCCTGGATCCTCTTGGTGCGAAGTATGCGTATAGGGCCAACTCGGGAGGTGCGGTCGCAATGTAGTCCCCCGCACGCTTCCACGTCGACATCGGTGGTGTTGACCACCCGTATGATCTTGCCGGGGACCACGCCGCCCTGATACAGGCGGAAGCCGAACTTGCGCTCCGCTTCGTCGCGGGGCATGAAGCGGATATCCACCGGGTGATCTTCAAGCACGACATCGTTGCATCGGCGCTCCAGCTCGCTCTTCTGTTCGTCGGTGAGGTTCTCGAAGTGGGTAACGTCCAGCCGGGCCTCGTCCACGCTCTTGTGGGCCCCGGACTGCCAGATGTGGTTCCCGAACATGCGCCGGGCGCATCCGTTGATGATGTGGGCGGCGGTGTGGTGGCGCATCAGCTGGCGGCGGCGCGGCTCGTTAATCGCGCACCGGACCATCTTGCCGGGAACTAGCGAGTGCTTGTCCTTGAGGTAGTGCAGGATGGTGTTACGGACCTTCTGCACATTGATGACCTCGTTGCCGTCCATGATCCCGTAGTCGGCCTCCTGCCCGCCCCCTTCCGGATAGAAGTAGGTGTGATCGAGCACGACCGCGTCCTTGATCACCGCGATGACCTGGGCCTGGAAGGCCATGACCTCGGGGTCCTCATAGTATGCCATGCGGGTCTCCGGCATGTCCAGGGGGAACTCTTCCGCCTTCGGACCCTCGTCGGCGACCTCGGTCGCCTCATGCTTCTTCGCCACCATCTGGTAGAAGTTGTCCGGGATCTCCACCGGCACATCCGAGAACTCCTTGACGATCTCCGGGTTCAGACCATGGGAGTCGTAGAGCTCGATGAGCTTATCCTGGGCGATCGGAGCCCCTTTGAGCTCCTTGGTCATCCTCTGGACGATGGACCTGCCGCGGTCCAGCGTTTCATAATATCTCCTCTCCTCGACCAGAACGAGGCTCATGATGTCCTCACGGTTCTCGATCAGCTCGGGGAAGTATGGGGAGAAATAATCGATTTGCTGACCGACTATGTCCGCCAGGGTGAACTTGACATCCAGGGTTCGCATGGACCTCAGGGCGCGTCGGACCAGCATGCGTGCGAAGTAACCTTCCCGGACGTTGGACGGAACGACGCCATCGTTCAACAGAAAGGAGAGCGCGCGGGAGTGATCACATATGATGTAGATGTCCTCCATCGGCCCGACGTTCTTGATAAGGTCTTCGAACCTGATGCCCAGCCGGTCGGCGGTCCGCTGGCGTAGGTTCCTTACGTCCGCAGCGGTCTTCATGTTCATGGCCCCGGCGACCTTGCTGTAGGCCTCCAGGATGCGCTGGTCCGGATTGATCCCTACCTCCTTCTGGATCATCTTCACGACCGGACCGAACACGGCTTCGTAGGCAGAGGGTGTTCCCTGGGAGATCCAAGTGCTCCTTTCCAGCCCATAGCCCGTATCGACCACCTGCATGCTCATGGGCTGACGACCCTGGGGCGTCTCCCGATACTGCATGAACACCAGGGTCGCGAGCTCCACGCCCTCCAGAATGACCTCGACGCACGGTCCGGAGTTGCCGCCGCCCTCCCACCACTCCTCTATGTACCTCATCTTGGTCTTGTCGACCCCCAGGCGCTGGGTGTAGAACTGATGGCACAGCTCCACCGTCCGGTCCTTGAAATATATCTCCTTCCCGGGCTTGTTGAACGCGTGGTGCGCCAACATCTCGAAGAAGGTATAGTGCCGACCGGTCCGGCCCACGTTATCGATGTCATTGAACCTGACGCAGGTCTGGGAGATGACCAGCGGATTGGCCGGGGGCTCGATGACCTCGTTGAGCACCCAGGGCTGGAAGTCGTAGATGCTGGCCTGGGTAAAGAAAACGTCGTTCCTCCACCGGGCGACGATGGGGTAGCGGCGCACCCGGCCATGGCCTTGCTCCTCGAAGAACGAGAGGTACTCTTCCCTCATCTCATGGTTCGAGTAGGGTTTCTTGATAGGAGAATTATTAATGAAGCTGTATTCCTCGCAAGGTGATTCGCCGCAGCTGGGGTGATCTCCTTGAGACCAGAACGCCCGGCCGCATTTGGGGCAGACCTTGCGAATGAAATCGTTATCTTTGAAGAATGCGAGATCGAACTCTGAGGTCATGTTCTGCGGTATTAGGGGGTCCTTATTTAGATATTCTCCCAGTGGTGAAAGACCGGCTACCTTTTCCCACCAATAGGGACATTGATCCGTCGCATGTCCATACTAGACCAATGAGCACAATTAGGGCCGATATGATGTGGTACGCTAAGATCGGGGCCTCGCTCCCTATAACGATGGTCGGTGCAGTGCTGATGTACGGAGGAGTTCGTTCATGATCAGTGCAACCGGTGTGAATGGATCCTTCGGCATTCTGTTGACATTCTTCGACCCCTCGTGGCCATCTACGGTCTGGCATTACTGCCATACGATCCACAGGGGGCCGAATGTGATCAGCGTTCCGAACAGGTCAGGATAGGTGGGGAGGAGGATGTCGGATGAGCGGCGAGAGAGCAAAAGGAGAGGCGAACCAGTTGGGTATGGCCAGCGCAATCAACAGTGCCTGGTTCCGAGCTCCACCGGGCGATGGCCTTCCTGTCAAATCGTTGGGAGGGCAGTGGAAATGATCAGCTCGGGCTGAGCTTGGCGTTCTCCCGGTAGTCCACCGGCACGTCGATCACAGCCAGCTCGTCGTCCTTCAGGCACCTGGCGATGGTCTCCCTCAGCTCTTCGCTCGAAGAGATCCGGTATCCCGCGGCGCCCATCGATTCGGCATACTTGACCATATCGGGATTGCCGAACTCTGTGCCGATGGACCGGTGGAAGGCCTTCTCCTGCTTCAGGCGGATAAGTCCGTACTCCGAATCGTTCCACACGACGGTGACGAACGAGGTCCCCAACCGCTTGGCCGTCTCCAGCTCCATGCTCGTCATCAGTAAGCTCCCGTCGCCGACCGAGGCTACGACCTTTCGCTCCGGGAAGGTCATCTTGGCGGCGATGGCCCACGGTATCCCTACGCCCATAGGTATGAGGCCGTTGCTCAGCAGCATGGTGTTCTCCTTGTATACAGGATATCTTTGCGCCATCCATATGAGGTGGGCACCCACATCCGAGATAGCGATGTCATCCCGGCCCAGGGAGTCCCTGATCGCCCGGATGATGTTCTGGGGCTTGACCCCCTTATCTTCTTTCGGGGCCTCGGACAACATGTTGACGAGCTGGTCCTTCATTCCCGTCGACCAGCTCTTCTTAGGATCGGGGTCGCTGCTGAGGGAGGTGAGGACCTTGCGCACGCTTCCCAGCACCTGCAGGTCGGGAGCGAACCCAGGAGCGGTCTCGCAGGCCACCGCCCCGATGTACGCTATCCTCTTCGGCGCCCCATAGTTCCAGAACTGCGGCTCGAACTCCATCAGATCGAAGCCAACCAGGATCACGAGGTCGGCTGCTTCGAAGGCGGCTCTCATCATGTCCGCCCTCCTCAGTCCGACCGTGCCCAGGCTCAGGGCATCATCGAACGGCGCCACCCCCGCCCCCAGCCAGGTCATGGCCACCGGAATGTTCCAGTTGCTGGCGAAGCATAGAAGGGCCTCTGAAGCGCCGCCCCTCACCACGCCCTGCCCAGCCAGAATAATGGGCCTCTCAGATGCATCGAGCAGCCGTCGCAGCCGCTCGAAGTTGAAGATGTCCGAGCCCATGATCTCATGCCGGGTGATCTGCATCGGGGCGTCCTCCACCCGTTCCTTGAGAACATCCTCCGGCAGCTCCAGGAACACCGGCCCGGGCCGCTCCTGGGACGCAAGGTCGAAGGCCCGCCGGGTCAGGTCCGGAAGGCGACCGGCCGCCCGCACCGATATAGACTCTTTAGTGATCGGCCGGAACATGGACACCAGGTCGATGAATTGCTTACGAGGATGGTGCTGGCAGTCCACCTTTACCTGGCCACTCATGGCCACCATGGGATAGTAACTGAGGAAGGCCTCGGCGATGCCGATGGTCAGGTTGGCCGCTCCCGGTCCCAGCGTGCTCAGGCAGGCCCCAGGCCGCTTGGTCAATCTCCCCATCATCCCAGCCATGAACGCCGCGCTGCTCTCATGCCGGGTCAGAACGAACTCGATGCTCGAACCGATGAGCGCATCCATCAAGTCGAGGTTCTCCTCCCCCGGAATACCAAAGATGTGCTTCACGCCTTCGTTCTCAAGGCATTTTACGAGAAGTTCTGCGCCCTTCATCCGACTCACTCGAACGTCTGAGCGCGTTCCTTGTAAATTGAATCTGCGGCCTTGCGGAGCACTGCCTCAAGTTCGCCCCCATCCTCGATCGGTATGATGTGGTTCCCCCGGAGCATCTCAATGGCAGGGGTGCCGTATTTCGTCGATACCACTGCATCGATGCCCTTCAACTTGTCCACGGTGCTCTCGATCTTGGTCCGATGGCCCGGACCGAACAGCGGGATCTCCTGCTGCTCACGCACATCGATGCTTTTTCCTTCGGAGATCTTTCCGGCCTCGACCGTGTAGGTCCGGAAGACCTCGGCATGGCCGAAGTGCTGGTCGACGTTCTTGCCGTCGCTGGTGGCCACTGCGATGCGGAACTTGGTGTTGCCCTCCAGCTCCATCGCCGCCGGCACACTCCCCCCTCTGGCACCAGCCGAGCAGGTATAGTGGGCGAACTCGGCCGAGCGGTCCTCTCCCAGCAGGCCGATGGCGTCCGCCCGGCATTGCCGACAATGGCGCATCTGACGGATATCGACCTCGCACAAGTCCTGCAGCTCCTTCCGCTGCTTGGCCGTTGGGGCGGGCAGGTTCTCGAACTTTGTTCCGGGGACAGGGATGAGCGGCAGGATGTTCACGATGAACGCTCCTAGCTCCTTTGCCCTCTTGGCAACGGCTGGGAGGTGGTCGGCATTGATGCCCGGTACCAGCACCGAGTTCACTTTGACCAGCATCCCGGCGTCGGCGGCCTTCTTGATCCCTTCCTGCTGTCTCTTCAGCAGGATCCCAGCCGCTTCAGCACCATGATAGTTCTTGCCCTCGAAGTGGACGAAATCGTACAGCTTCGCTCCCACCTCGGGATCGATGGCGTTCATGGTGACGGTGATGAACTTGACCCCCAGCCCCTTGAGCCGGTCCACAGTTCTCCGGCAACCGGAGGCCGTTGGTGCTCAGGCACAAGGTCAGCTCGGGGAATTCCTTTCCCACCAATTCGAGCGTGCGGAACGTCTCCTCGTTCGCCAGGGGGTCTCCCGGACCGGCGATCCCGATGACCGAGAGATAGGGGACCTTGGTCTTTACGAACCGGATCTTCTCGACGGCCTGTTCGGGGGTCAGGACCTCGGAGGTCACTCCAGGCCGACTCTCGTTGGTGCAGTCGTACTTGCGATTGCAGAAGTTGCACTGGATGTTACACTTCGGCGCCACCGGCAGGTGCATTCGGGCGAACTTCTTGTGGGCGCACTCATTATAACAGGGGTGCGTCTCCAGCATCGCCTTCAGGTCCGGCCTGTCCTCAAGTGTCATATTCTCATCCTGCCTGAGCATGATTGTATAGAACACATATAATCCAATTCCCTTAACTGGGCCCATCAACGAGGGTCTCCCTCCAGCATCAAGATCCTTTTCGGGTCCGGCCCTGGTTCCAAATGCCATCGAGCGACTGGGGGCTCGACATCACGCGGCGCCCTAGTGCTCCTTGAAGGCAAATAATTCATAGGCGGGGCCAACATCGTAAGTCTCCGAATGCAAGACGAATACCAGATCCGCAAGCTGATGGAGATGATGAACCGTCATGTACCGACGAAGCGGATCTCCCTGGCCGAGCTGATACGGTCAAAGGAGGCCGGATACCAGGGCAAGGATGGCGTCAACTATCACATCAAGCGCAAGGAGCTCGATCTCCTGGCCTCGATGCTCGATCCCGTTGAGAGGGAGAAACTGAAACTTCCCATCATTGTCATGACCGATACCTCATATGAGGCCGGAGGTGCCTGGAAGGTGATGGGCAAGCTGGAGGTGCGGGTCGTTTCGAAGATCGTGGAACGGGAGCCGGAGTTCCCCGATCAAATGCGGCTGTTCCACCCCCACATGGTCAAGCTGCGGCACGAGCTTCCCACGGCCACCACCACGGTGTTCGCTCCCTGACGTACTTTCGAACATCCAACGATAATCCTTATAAGTGAATTATCTGTGTGTAGAACATCGGGAGGTATCGAACACATGTCCAGTGATGTTCACGGTGCGACAGGGGCCACTGCGCCCCCTGCAGAAGGGGCTGGTCCTGCTCGCACCGGGATAACGGATCTCCCCCTTCACAACGGGACCGCCCCTCGGTGGCTCTTCAATCGCATGGTCAAGCTGGCCAGTGCGATCTCCGACGTAATGCTGCTGGAGTGCGGCAGCGATGAGTACCTTCGCCGGTTGGCCGACCCGTTCTGGTTCCAAGCATTCTCCTGCGTTCTGGGGTTCGACTGGCATTCCTCGGGGACGACCACCGTCACCTGCGGGGCGTTAAGAAAGCGCTCGAAGGCAGGAAGGACCTGGTCATGATCGGCGGCAAGGGCAAGATGTCCCTGCGCACCCCCGACGAGCTAGCATTCCATGCGGACCTGAATGATATGTCCGAGGACCATCAGGCCCGCTTACTATATGCATCCAGGATGTGCGCCAAGGTCGACAATGCAGCGATCCAGGATGGCCACCGACTATATCATCACGCTCTGGCCTTCGACGACCTGGGCAACTGGACGGTAGTGCAACAGGGCATGTCCGATGTGACCGGTTACGCCCGTCGATATCAGTGGAATTCCGGGCACGTCCTCAAGTTCGTGGAAGAGCCCCACACTGCCATCCTGGGGAGCAGAGTGGAACGGCCCCTGAACATGACCGCTAGCGAATCGTCCGGGTCGCGGAAGGTGGCGGTGGACCTGGTCAATGATGGCGTCCAACACCTAGAGAAGGACATCTTGCTGGTGGCTAAGGGGCAGACCACCATTGATGAATGGTGCGGGGAGCGGCCCCTCAAACTGCACATGCCCCGGACGGTGAACTGGAAGGCCTTGAGAAAGGCGTACGAGTTCCAACCGACCGATTACGAAGAGCTACTGGCCATAAGGGGGGTGGGGCCCTCAGCGGTTCGCGCCCTGGCCCTCACCGGCGAGCTGGTCTATGGGGTGGAGCCTAGCTGGAAGGACCCGGTCAAGTTCTCCTTCGCGGTCGGCGGCAAGGATGGCGTTCCATATCCGGTGGACCGTCAGGCCATGGACCAGGCGATCTCTTACCTGCGAAAAGGAGTAGAGGAGACAAAGCTCAAGAAGAGGGAGAAACTAGAGGCGATGCAACGCTTGCGCTGCCTCGTCCCGGAAGACATCGAGGTCTGACCATGGCAAAGTTTCTTGATTACCTTCCTCTTCACCATGAGCAATGGTAAAGGGTGAGAGGAAATCCTATGGGGCCAAGGGCGAGCTCCTGTATACTGAAAAGATACCGAAGAGCCTGCGCCCGCGCAAGGTCCTATCCGGGAAGAAATGGTCATATATAGAAAACCTGGGACGGATCAGCGAGGTCGTCCTAGTGGTCTTCCTGCTATTCCTGGTGACCTCGACCGACCTGTCAGTAATGGCCAACGTGCTCAATCTGATGGCCGGCCTTGTTGCCCTCGTACTGATGTTCTACGCTACTGAGGTCCTCAGCCCCCGTGGACGGAGAATGAGCGTGCCGATAAGGATCTACTCCAAGGGGCTAGAAGTGCATACCTCGGCCCTGGAGGAGCTGAGGGGATATCCGAGCTTCATCCCTCAAGAGATGATCTCCAAGCTCATGGTCACCACCATCGCAGTTCCCCATGAGGGCCAATCCATCGTCATGCCCACCACTCTAAAGCTCGCCCTTTCCAATGGCAAGGTCCTCAACCTCGGCCGGCGCAACTACTACGAGCTGGAGAACATGATCAAGCTGATGAAGGACAAGTATGGCGTTCATGAGTGAACGCTTTCTTTTTTTATCCCACTGGTGAACCACTGCTCCCCCCCATGGGGGGGCGGCCAACCCATCTATCGTTCCCCCCTTCAATATGCAATTCGGACGCTGCGTGGATCCTGTTGATAAACCACGCCCCAGGGATCGAACCATTCTCAAGCTCATCCACCTATGCTCCAATGGAGGGCATATCACGCCCCCCCAATTGTTGGTCCCGCCTTTCCGACCACATTGCACCGGGCCCTTTGAGATCAGTGGTTCGAGGATTCGAAACATCTACTCCCCCCATCCTCCCCAATCTTCGGTTGAGGCATTTTATTATCACAACGCAAAAGACATTGCCTCTGAAGGTGGTGAACGGGAGTGATCTCATTTTCGAATTGACCTAACGAGTTCTGGCCGATCTAGCTTACGCTGAACAAGATGAACGCTGCTCTAGAACACAGTATCATCGAAAAAATCCAATGGAACGGCCCGTTCGACTTGCTGTTCAATGGCGATGCATTGAAGGCCGATCATATGCAGAATCCTTCCACCTGATTGTTGAGTATTTACAGATTGTGGCGAAAATGTCGACATGAACGAAAGCCATCTGATGCTATGGCTGTTCGATCCTTTATCTGCAATTCCAGAATGTTCGAAAGAACAATTTGGCTTTGTTAAAGCCTAATACTGAATAAAAAACTCAGATTCCTGGTTTGATAGATAGAAAAATACTAATTCGGAAGAGTTGACCATATGCAATTCGTTTGACTGTTAAGCCGACACATTTCACGGCGCGAACGTTAGTAACTGCGGGCTGAATACCTCGGAAAACCTTGGTACTTACACCCCAGTCCTATCAATCTCATCATTTATGAGTGTTCTATAGATGCCTCTTTTCCGGGGGAGTTTCGAGCTTAGATGCGTTCAGCTCTTATCCCTTATCGCGTGGCTGCTCAGCAGTGCCTTGCCAGACAACTGATGAACTAGAGGCGACGAAACCCCGTTCCTCTCGTACTAAAGGTTCCTTCCCGTCAGGCATCAAAACACTTCCACCAAAAAGCAACAAACCTGTCTCACGACGGTCTAAACCCAGCTCACGATCCCTTTTAATGGGCGAACAACCCCACCCTTGGCAGCTGCTGCACCACCAGGATAGGGAGAGCCGACAGCGAAGTAGCAAACCGCTAGGTCGATATGAACTCTTGCTAGCGACGACTCAGTTATCCCCAGGGTAACTTTTCTGTTATCACTCGCCCCCATTCAGAAGGCTGAGTGGTTCGCTAGGCCCTACTTTCGTATCGCGGATTGTTGTTGTCCCAACCCGCGTCAAGCCAGCTTATACCCTTGCATTCAACGGCAGATTTCTGACCTGCCTGAGCTGACCATTGGGCGCGCTTGTTACCTTTTCGAGCGCGTGGCGCCCCACCCAAACTGCCTACCTATAGCTGTCCTCCCGAAGGAGTAAGTGATACGAGTCCCGAAGGGCAGTGTTTCATTGATGTCTCGGAACTTGCCTAGCGGCAAGCCCTGATAACGACTCCTGCCTACGCTACACATCGGGGCTCGTACCACAACAACAGGTTGCAGTAAAGCTCCATGGGGTCTTCGCTTTCAGGTGGAAGATACCGGATTGTGCGCCGGTACTATCAGTTTCACCGGCTTCGAAGCGGGGACAGTAGAGCTCTCGTTGGGCCTTCATGCAAGTCGCCAATTAAGCGACAAGGTATTACGCTACCTTAAGAGGGTCATAGTTACCCCCGCCGTTTAACGGTCCTTCGCTCGGTTGGACCCGAGGTTCAGATACCGTCACTGGGCAGGCTTCAGCCACAATACAAATCCTTTCGGACTAGCTGTGACCTGTGTTTTTATTAAACAGTCGGAGCTCCCTTGTTACTGAGACCAGCAATTTTCATTGCTGGCACCCCTTATACCGAAGTTACAGGGCTAATTTGCCGAATTCCCTCGCTTCGATTATGCCGACACGCCTTAGGCTTCTCACCTAGGGGCACCTGTGTCAGATCTTGGTACGATCATGACAGCCTAAACTAACACGATTTTCATTGACACCGGGAATCGACCGAAGAGGACCTTCGTCCTCCTACTCGCGCATTCACCAACTTCTCACCATTACGGTTCTCCGAAGGTTTCAACGCTTGAACAGGTTGACACCCCTGCTCGATCTATCCGGATGTGTCTCATGTTAGGCGATGACTGTTATGGCGCAGGAATATTAACCTGCTTCCCTTTTGACAACTTCGATTAAGGGTTGTCTTAGGATCGGCTAACCCTCGGCTGACGAACATTGCCGAGGAACCCTGGCCCCTGCGGCGGAACGGATTCTCACCGTTCTTTGCTGCTACTCCTACCAGCATCCATATAAGAGCACGGTCCACTTGACCTCACGGCCAAACTTCTACCCATGCACTTCACCTCCCTACCAGATCACCTTTCGGTGCTCTAAGGTATCGGTAACCGGCTTTAGACCCGTCCATCTTCCTGGCCCACAATCTCGACCGGTGAGCTGTTACGCTTTCTTTGAAGGATGGCTGCTTCTAAGCCCACCTCCCGGTTGTCTGAGACTGCGGACGCAGTTTCATGTTTCACTTAGCCGGCATTTAGGGACCTTAACCCTAGGCTGGATTCATTTCCTTATGGACCCCAAGCTTACCCCAGAGGCCCTCAATCCCAGCGTCTACGACGATCACAGGTTCGGAGTTCAACAAAGGGCCGACCGGTTTCCCGGCCTAAGCCCCTAATTGGTCGCTCTACCCCACAATCTATCTCGGCTGAGGTCTTCCTGCGAGAAGTTTCGAGAGGAACCAGCTATTTCCAGTTTAGATTGGCCTTTCACCCCTATACGCAGGTCATCGGAAAGATTTGCACATCATTACCCGTTCGGTCCTCCACCCCCCTTTCGAGGGGCTTCAACCTGCCCACGCATAGATCAACTGGCTTCGGGTATCCCACTAGTGACTCCAGGCGAGCACACCTCGCACCTCGCACCTTGCGGTGTTGCGTGCTTGTTGGTTTCCCTGCGACTCCGGTATTCAATACCTTAGTCTCGCCACTAATCAGAACTCGCTGGCCCGTTATTCAAAACGGATAACACAACGCTGCTCCACTCTTACGAGTTTCTTTGCTTTTACGCCATGTCTGGTTATAGTCGGATGGTTTCAGGCTCTTTTGACCTCCCGTCAAGGGTACTTTTCAGCTTTCACTCGCGTTACTACTGCACTATCGGTCTCGAGACGTATTTAGAGTTGGAGATGAATGTTCCCCAGCTTCACGCGCAATATCCAATGCACGTTACTCCGGAACACCAAAACTCATCTTTCTGGCTTATCCCTAAAGGACTGTCACCCACTTTGGTATGCCTTTCCAGGCATTTTCGGGTTGACCAGTGAAGATGTATCTGGGTCCACAACACCACAACTCCCTCATATTTCTATAAGGGATTCGGTTTGCTCTGTGCCGCGTTCGATCGCCTTTACTGACGGCATCTCTGTGATTTCTTTTCCTGCGGGTACTAAGATGTTTCAATCCCCCGCGTTCCCGTTGATTACTCAACATTCCGAAGAATAGGAAGTCCCATTCGGCGGTCACCGGATCATAGTCTTCTTGCAACTACCCGGTGCATATCGCAGCTTGACACGACCTTCATCGGCGCTCGAGCCGAGCCATTCCCCATACGACGTAGCATACCGCTAATTTGTGTCGGCTTAACACACAGTCCGAATTGCATATGATCGGTAATCATTAAACGCCAGGACCTCTTCCTTAATCCCAACGCTCTCCACCACTTCCCCGGAGAGGTTGCCTTTCCGGGTGCATCAGAGTGATATTTGGTCGATTTTTCGCTTCGACCGAAGCTTCCCTTCATGCTCGAAGGGCTATATATAGGTTGTCTTTTCGACAGTTCCTATCGCCCGAAACCGTTTTGGTTCCGGGCTCTCCCACCTAAGCGCTTATTGTATATAAGCATTTTGTAGGAGTTTGCTCCCAACATGCCTCGTTTCCGAGACATGCCAGACACATAGGTCGCTGCCTATGCCCGAGACATTCCTTGCGTTTCGGGCTTTCCCAGCTAAGTCGCTATAGTATTTAAGCATTTCCTTAACTGTTTACCGCCATATATTTCCTAGGATCGCATCTTGGCCCCAGGCCTGGCGGGATTATGTGTAGGCCCGTCCTCCATCATATACCTATTCTTGCTATGAGCACACAATTACGTTCGGACGCCGCCGTTTATGATACTAATATAATAAGAGGCTAGAGCCGACGACTTTTTCGGATCAGCCCAGGGATCTCGGAAGCACGACCGGCCACGGAGGCGCCCGCTAGCTCCAACGCATCCATCTTGCTCTTGGCGGTCCCCTTCCCCCGAGAGATGATGGCCCCGGCGTGACCCATTCTCTTTCCTACCGGAGCAGTGCGGCCAGCGATGTACGCTACCACTGGCTTCCCCATGTGGGTCCGTATGAACTCGGCCGCTTCCTCCTCGGCGGACCCCCCGATCTCTCCAATGAGCACGACCTCGTCGGTGCGGTCGTCCTCCTCGAAATGCCTCAAAGCATCCACGAAAGAGGTGCCAATTATCGGATCTCCGCCAATTCCTAGGCAGGCGGATTGACCCATACCGGCCTCGGATAGGGAGTTCACGACCTCGTACGTCAGCGTCCCGCTGCGGGACACCACCCCTACGCTCCCCTCTTGGAAGATCTGGTTGGGCATGATCCCCAGCTTGGTTCGCCCAGGGATGGCGATTCCGGGGCAATTGGGGCCGATTACCGTGGCACCCATCAACTTGGCGAACTGAACAACGACCATGGCATCGTGGACGGGCATATGCTCGGTGATCAGGACCACAGTCATCATCCCAGCTTCAAGCGCCTCCAACGCACCATCCTTGGCCGCCGCCGCGGGTACGAAGATCACCGTTGCGGAGGCATCCTCCCTCTCCAGCGCTTCTCGGACCGAGTCATAGACTGGCACCCCTTCGATGCTGTCCCCACCTTTTCCAGGGGTGACACCGGCCACGATGGTTGTCCCGAACTCTAGCATGGCCTTGGTGTGGAACCTACCCTGATGCCCAGTGACTCCCTGGACGATAACCTTGGTCCGAGCGTCGACGATCATACCCTCCCTCCCAGCTTCACGACGTCCCGGACCGCATCCTCTAGGGTCGTGTGAGCAGCTATGCCTCGGGAGCGCAACATCTCCTGGGCCTTCAACTCGTTCACCCCACGTATCCTGGTCACGACCGGGATTGTTTCAGCCTGCTGGTCCAGAGCTCGTAGTACGCCCTCGGCCACGGTATCGCACCGGGTGATTCCTCCGAAGATGTTGATAAGGATCGCTTTCGGGGCGGAACGGGCCATGATGCCGAGAGCGATCTCCACCTTGGCCGGATCGTCGGTCCCTCCCAAATCCATGAATGCTCCGGCTGATCGGTCGCTGAGGGCCAGCTCATCGAGGGTGGCCATAGTGAGGCCCGCCCCGTTGGCGATGACGCCTATCTCGCCGTCCAAGCGGACGAAAGTGATGCCATTTTCTCGAGCTTCCGACTCCAATGGATCCTCTTCAGTCTGGCGGACCTTCAGTTCGGAATGACGGAACAGGGCGTCATCATTTATCACGATCTTGCAATCCGCGGCCACCAGCCCGCCGCCCCTGGTCAGAACCAGAGGATTGATCTCGACGAGCTCACAGTCCTCGGCCACGAACAGCGCCCACAGATGGACGCAATAGATCGTGAACGGTGGCATTCTGCCCCTCAAGACCAAGAGCTGCCGCTACCTCCCTAGCCCTATATGCCCCTATACCTAGGAAAGGATGTACTGGCCACTTGTGGACCGCCTCTTTTGGTAGCGACTCGACGTCCACCCCACCCCGGTCGGCCACCAGAATCGCCGGGGTCCCCAAGGACCGGTCGATCAGGATGCTGAGGTACATCTCCTTGGAGATCGCTAGAACTTCCTCTATAAGTACCGCATTTACAGGGTGTCCATGGATGATCATCCGCAGGACCCTTCTGGCCTCCCGTTCGACCTCCTCCCGGTTCGAGGCCAGGACCACTCCTCCGACCTTTCCCCGGCCCCCAGTCGGAACGAGGGCCTTGACCATGGCCGGTACGCTCACATCTCCAAGTTGGTCAGGTCCGGTGATCGTCCTGCCGAGGGGCACCGGGATACGGTGGTCCCGGAGAAGCCCCTTCCCCTGGTCCTCAAGGAGCATCATGTCAAGGCTCAATACGGATTACAGCGAGATATTACTTGTCCGGGGCCCGCGATATTTGTCAAAATATTTTTATAAATTATCTCACCATGGCTTGAGCGATAGCTGTCCATTCCGAGATTTTTATCGACCAGTTGCCCAGTTACCTATTAGAATATATATGAGCCATTGTATATTTATCTAGAAGATTTTCCATTTCTAGGAAAGACTAAATAGGCCTTTATTCTTCACAAAATCGATGGCCGTCCATATGTTTCCTGGAGCCGGTTACGATTGTAACATCTTTGTGATCTCAGGGAACAGACCGATAGTGGTGGACACCGGCACCGGAGATCGACACGACCGCATCGTCGAGAAGATAAGAAAGTTGATCGGCGATAGGGTGGTAGGATCGATCGTCCTGACCCATCGACATTATGATCACGTGGGTGGGGCGGCCGCGTTGTCTAAGTCACTAGACGCACCAGTCTACGCCCATGAACAAGATGCCGGGCCGATCAAGGATGGATCGGCCCGAGATACCGAGGCAATATTGTTCGAGCGGAGGATCGAGCCGGTCGAGGTCATACCGCTCAGGGGAGGAGAAATCTTCTCCACCGGAGACCACGAACTAAGGATTATTCATACTCCGGGACACACCATTGGAGGCATCTGCCTGTTCGACCAGGAAAAAAAGATACTGCTGTCCGGCGATACGGTGTTCGCCGGAGGGGTGGGAAGGTGGGACCTTGCCACCGGTGACCGGGAGAAGCTCGCCGAGTCGGTACGTTCGTTGATCGCATTAGCTCCCGTGGACCTGTATCCCGGGCACGGGCCCTGCGCTCTCGGCGATGGTAGCGAGCAGATAATGGACGCGTTGAGATATTTAGGGGAATACTGATGGAAATCATCAAATGCGAGGAGAAGGGCGGGGTGCCGCGCATCCCAGAGGCGAAGGTAAAGCAAGTCGTGTCCGAGCTGGCCGCCGGCCGCCTCATCGTCTATCCTACCGAAACCGTCTACGGCCTCGGCTGCGATCCGTTCGATGAGACCGCTGTGAAAAGAATCTATATGGCCAAGCGGAGACCGTTCGATATGCCCATGTCCATCGCGGTCAAGGACCTTCAGATGATGGAGGAGCTTACTATCCTTGATGACCGTGCCCGCAGGCTCGTCAGGGCGTTCATGCCCGGCCCCATCACGCTCATCGTAACCAAGCGGCCCACGATCCCCGATATCCTCACCGCTTCGACCAACGAGATCGGGATCAGGATCCCGGATCACCCCGTCGCTCTCAAGCTCATCGAGGAGTTCGGCCCCATCGTCACCACCTCGGCAAACGTCCACTCGCACAAGAACCCCGTCATCTGCCAAGATGCCATTGACGACCTGGGCCCATCGGTAAGCATCTACCTTGACAGCGGCCCCTGCAGGTTCAAGATGCCCTCTACCATCGTCCAACTCAACGAGGGGGAGATGGCCCTTATCAGACCTGGAGCAATATCTACCGAGACGATCGAGGCGGCCTTGAATGAATGAGGACGTCCTTGAAAAGATAAGAAAGGCCGGGGCGGTGGCCAGAGAGGCGCGCCAGCTCGGCGCGTCCATGGTCGATGAGGGGGTCCCGCTGCTCAAAGTGGCCGATGAGGTCGAAGCATATATCGTTCAGAGGGGTGCCCGTCCTGCTTTCCCAACGAACATCAGTATCAATGACATAGCGGCCCATTACACTCCTCGCTCCGATGATAAGCTGACCTTTCGACGGGGTGATCTAGTGAAGGTGGATGTGGGAGCGCATGTGGATGGATATATCGGCGACACCGCCGTCACCGTCGAGGTGAGGACCAAGAACTGGGCCAACCTTATAGACGCATCATCCAAGGCCCTGACCATGGCCATCGATATGATCGGGGAAGGCGTCCCGGTCGGTGCGATCGGCGGGACGATAGAGCGGACCATCAAGAGCAACGGGTTCGTGCCGGTGACCAACCTGACCGGCCATGGCATGAACCAATACAATCTTCATGCCGGGCTGACCATCGCCAACTTCGATGACGGCAACACTACCAGGGTCAGCAGGGACATGATACTGGCCATTGAGCCTTTTGCCACTCACGGGGCCGGCGAGGTCCGTAACTCGAAGCCGGGCAATATCTACCGCATCTTCCGGGACCGAGCGGTCAAGGACGAGAAGGCTATGGCACACTTCCGCCTGATCAAGGAGAACTTCGGCACCCTGCCATTCTGCGAGAGATGGTGCACCGCCTTGGACCCCGGGGCCCCCAACCACCTGAAGACCCTTGTGCGCCACGGAGTTCTGTTCGCTTACCCGATCCTGTCCGAGGTCAAAGGTGGCATGGTATCCCAGACCGAACATACCGTGGTCATCAACGGACATAAGGCGCAGATAACGACCTGAACTTTTAATAATGAGGAGGGAGAGGCGCCACCTCTTGGTTTAAAATCTGTGGGTGGTTCGAATCTGGAGGAAATAGTGAGGTACCTAAGCGCCCCTCCCCGCACCTGCTTTCACAGGTGAACCAGTATCATATTTTAAATATAAAATACTTACCATTACATACTGCAGAACATATAATATTAGCCAGCGTCCGTTTTCGTGAGCTTAGGGTATATTAAGCAAGATGGCGACATGTATCCAAGCCCTCGTTGGTTTCCATACGAGCCATTGCCGATCACCGGTCCCCCGTCGAACGAATGATGACATCGATAGGCCGTATGGTCTCTCAAACCTTTTTCTGGCCTTCGTTCCTCGGGAACACTTGACCGCCCAGCTCTGTCCCGAAGCCCCACTTTCGGTATAGTTCTACCACGTCCGGCCGACAGTAGAGCTCGAAGTGCTTGACCTCCAAAAGCTGGGGATGGCCAATGATGGCATCCAATAGTCGGCAGATCAGGCCCCTGCCTCGATAGCCCTAGTGCACGATGACGTCGAACACTGAGGCCCGGTAGATCGTGTCGGTCAGCACCCTGGCGAGACCCACCAGACGGTCGCTGTCGGTATCGACCAGCGCAAAGACCAGGTCGGTGTGGGCTAACATCTTGCGGACCTCTCCCTCGTTCCGCTCCGTCCCCAATAGGTCTGCCGATTGAGGAACATCAGGTCCGCCACCCGCATCTCCTCGAGGCGGTCACGCATCTCGATGGTCATGCCTACATATTCCGGACCGAGTACTCGGCGAGGCCATATCCTTTCTGGCCCCTGAAACGGTACTCGGCCAGGGTCTCATGCATGATGGAGACGCTCTTCCCGTCCCGACTGGGGAAGGGCATGAGGACTTCCCGCATTACCTCGGCGGCAGCCTGGTGCTTTCCTCCGAACTTGTCCTGCAGTTCGATGGTCAGCGAATGCGGTG
The DNA here is from genome assembly GCA_963728405.1 of Methanomassiliicoccaceae archaeon. Taxonomy (GTDB): domain Archaea; phylum Thermoplasmatota; class Thermoplasmata; order Methanomassiliicoccales; family Methanomassiliicoccaceae; genus UBA6. The sequence goes on from CAVSJV010000004.1 coordinate 259,754, forward strand.
TGCCATCACCATCCAGCACCGTATTGATATCGGCCTTGACCACGGGGAGGTTCTTCCCATCCTTGTGGACAAAGCCGGCGGCCACCTCGCCCCCTTCCATGAACAGCTTGGTAACGTTGAATGCCAGCTTATCGGAGAACTCGGCGGTGAGCCAGATCGACAACTTGGGGGCGTTCCAGTCGCGGACCCCCCAGGAATGGTCCCTCTCTCCCAGCCCGGAGATGGCGAACTCCTGCTCTCCCACCCTAAGCGAGCCGGTGGCCCGCCCGAACTGCTCGAGATGCTCCGAAGCAACATTCTGGTAGAGGCGCTCGCTTTCCGCGTCCACGCACTCCCGGTAATCGAACATGCGGTTGAGGGATTCGAACTCCAGGTCGAAGGAGACCGCCAACGGCTCCGGATTCGGTCCGGCCATACGGGCCATGTGGCCGCTGTAGTTCAACTTCCACCGCTTTTCAGCCTCCAGTTTCTCGAAACGGAGGGACCGCACATCCAGTGTTCCCGCTCCAAGCGGCTCCTGGTCTTTCAGCCCCACCAGCGAGCCATCGGGCATCATGATGAAGCAGAACGCCGACCGCTCATCGATGTTGGGCTTGAGGCCGATGCGCATGAACATGCACAGGTCGTTCTGCTGATCATAGAGATTGAAGTACAGGCTCTCGTTCCATTCCTTGTCCGTTCCCACCGGATGTAGCACATCACTGTCCATGTTCAAGCCTCTTCCAAGATATAGATCGTGCCGTCGTTACCGTCCGGGGTGACCATCTGCCCAGTACGGAAGAACCCTGTCGCGCCCTTGACGGCCGTCACGGCCGGTATGCCGTATTCGCGAGAGACCACCACTCCGTGAGATAATATGCCTCCGGTCTCGGTGATCAGGCCCCCGAGCTTGGAGAACACGGCGGTCCAGCCCGGGTCGGTATTGGAGGTGACCATGAGATAGAAGCGTTGGTTCTCCCGGAACATTAGATAAGTCTGGGCGTAGTGGAGGACCGGACGGAAGATCAGCTTCTTGAAGATGTCGTAGCGGAGCCGGGTCAGGCGCTCCAGTACCTCCTTCTCCGTTTCCTTACGTTCCCTGATCTTTTCCCGCTCCATCATTTCCAGGTCCCCGATCTCCGAGGTTATAAGGGCCTTGACCACGTCGATGACCAGAGTGGGATCGTCAGCCCACCGGGGATAGCATATCTCCCGGGTGTGAGAACGATGGCCGTAGGTCTTGAGGAACTGTCGGAGCTGTCCGTCGAACTCCTTCAGCCGCGGGTCGGTGGATAGAGCACCTCCGATCTCTCGAGAGCTAATTTCCATGAGGGCATTTCTTGCCTCCGGGTCGTTCTGGGCTAACCTGGCCAGCCGAGCTATGGCGATGTTGGTCTTGATGGTCTTGTTGTCGTCCAGGCCGGAGATCAGCCGCGAGTAGAACGACCCGCTGCGATCCTCCAGCCAATCCGCCAGCCAGCGCTTGACCATGAGGTTGGTGCCGATGGAATGAGTGACCAGCCCGTATCGGATAAGCTGATAGTGCTTGATCCCGGCCCGGATAAAATCGTTTCCTAACCTCGCGGTGTTACCATGCTCATAAAAAGAACTGGCCCGAGAAGAATCAGAAGGAGTGCCGAAGGACATGAGAGATGCGGATCGAGGTGGCGAATCCGATATGGGCCCCATCATGCCGCTGGAGGCCCATGAGCTGATCGAAAGATAGGTGTCTATATGGCCACTAGCGCGGTGGGCTCGGGAAAGGGGCACTGTTGCCCCCCAGGTAACGAAGTACCGCCTGGATAAGAAAGTGACCTTAAAGAGAGGGCCTCTAAGCCCCCATCATATTAGTACTGAACGGCGGAACTTTTAACTCTAGAATGCTCCGTGGTAATTCTCAACTTCAGAGAGGGAAGAATTGAGCGTTCGAGTGTTATTGATAGAGGATAATCTAGGCGATGCTGAGCTGATAGAGGAGCTGCTGAGCGATGCTCGCGAGGCCTTTGAGGTCACCAGGGTCACCAGGCTCTCAGAGGCGAGGGAAGCGATGCTCCGCCACTATTTCGCCGTGATACTTCTGGACCTGGGTCTCCCGGATTCCAAGGGCCTTGACACCCTTACCCAGGCCCTCGACTTCTCCGAAGGGGTGCCGATCGTCGTGCTGACCGGAAGCAAGGCTGATACCCTGGTCACCGAGGCGGCGAGGATGGGCGCACAGGACTATCTTGTGAAATGCGATGCCAACGCCGACATGGTCGAGCGGTCCATCCTCTATGCCGTGGAACGGAAGAAGGCCCAGGAATCGATAAGGAACGCGTTGCAGAGCTACGCCGACCTGGTGCGGGAGATACCTTCCGGACTGCTCACGTTCCAGTACGAGTGGCCAGGAAAACTGTCCCTTCTGTCCTGGAATCCCCGGGCCAGAGAGATGCTCGACCATGGCCCTGCTCTCGAGGTTGGCCTGGATCTTGGCGATCTATGGCCGCTGAACCAAGTGGCCAAGGAGGATTTCCTGGACGTTGTGTTCAACGGCGGTCCGTTCATCAAGAAGGGCGGGAGGTTCGAAAAGGACGGTGGGGAGATATCCATCGACCTCCGGGCGTTCCGCATACCGTGCCGGAGGCTCTGCGTCTCCCTGGACGATGTCACCGATCGGGTCAAAGAGGAAGAGCTGAGGATACAGGCCTACCGTCAGATAGACCTGAACATCGAACACTTCGCCTCCCTGGTAGACGAGATCAGGAACCCCAATTCCGTGATAATAGGGGTCGCCGAGGGGCTAGACAGCAAAGCGTCGCGATGCATCCTGACCCAGGCCGAAAGGATCGAGAACATCATCAACCGACTCGATGAGCAGTGGATCGCCTCCGAGAACATCCGGCAATTCCTCCGTCGTACCATAACCTTGCTCCCGTTCGAGTAGGAGAGCGTTTTTCGGCCCCCTGGGGCTCATGTTTATATGCTGTCCAGTCATGCTTCGGGCGTGGCCGGAAGGTTCTGCAGCTGTGGCTGCTTGCTCAATCCCGAGACAGACCTGTGCCCGCGATGTGGTCGGCTCGAAAGGCAGGAAAGGAGGACACCGGCACGCGTGTTCACGACGGCGAGGAAGACCGCTCCGGAAGAGACCATAGAGGATGGCCGGCCAGCTTTGTTCCCGTATCGTCCAAGACCCTCCCAGGTCGAGATCGTCCGAGCGGTCCAGGAAGCACTTGACCAGGGAAAGCACCTGGTGATGGAATCGGGCACCGGGACGGGGAAGACAGTGTGCTCGCTGGTCGGGGCCCTTCAACACGCCAAGGCCCGCCGGAAGAAGGTCCTCTACCTCACCAGGACGATATCCCAAAGCGACCAGATAATGAAGGAGCTCCGCTCCATCTCCCGCCGACAAAGGGTTACCGGGTTACCGCTGCTGGGCCGGAGGAAATCATGCCTCCTGATGCGCACCCTGGCGGAGTTCGAGGACATTCCACCCCATGCCCTGGCCAAGCTCTGTGAAGAAAGGAAATCGCGCACTCTGGCCAAAGAAAGAGGAGGTTGCCCCCATTTCGCCGACTTCCTGGCCATTGGGGAGGTCAGCTTCCTGCAGTTCTGCACGAACGAACTGCCCACGGCCGAAGAGTTCGACCGCTACTGCGAGAAGCAGGGCGCCTGCCCCTACGAAGCGCGCAAAGCCCTCTTACCGCTGGTCGACGTGGTGGTGGTCCCGTATGTCCAGTTGCTGTCCAAGGAGATCCGCTCCCAGCTGTTCGACCGCATGAAGCTCACCATGGACGACTTCGTCCTGGTGGTCGACGAGGCGCACAACCTGATCGATGCTGCTCGCGACCAGGAGAGCTTTGACATCACCATTCATGATGTCGAGGCCGCCGAGACCGAGGCCAAGGACATGGGCAACCCTCGCTTGGTTACCGGCGTCGACCATGGCCTACTGTGCTCGACGCTGCGCAGTATCATGGAAGAGGCGGTGCGGGAACAGGTGCCCCGTGGTTCGTTCGAAGCGAAGTTGGGTCGGCGGTTCCTCGAGGGCCGGTTGAGAGGCGAACTGGAGCTAGACGACGAGGAGCTTCGCTCGATGTGCGCTAACATGATCAACCTCGGGGAGCAGCATGTGGAAGCGATGATGGATGCGGGCAAGGAGCCGACCTCCCCCACCCTGAAGCTAGGAGCCCTACTGGAAGAGTGGTTCGCCGCCGAGGATTCCCGTTTCGTCAAGCTGATCTCCTCCGATGACGGTGGCCGGCTGAAGGCCTGCTGCCTAGACCCCCAGGAGACCACCCTGTTCCTGCGCGAGGTCAAGGGCGCGGTCCACATGTCTGGAACGTTGCAGCCGCTGAAGCAGTACGCTGATGTCCTGGACCTTCCCGCCGACCGCGAGCTACGGTTGTTCCCTTCACCCTTCCCGCCGGAGAACCGCCTCATCCTGTACGCTGAGGATGTCTGCGCCGGGCAACGGGAGATGCGGGAGGACCCCTCGATGAAGTCGAGGATCGAGGACCACATCATCCGGCTATGTCAGGCCACTGACCGCAACACCATGGTGTTCTTCCGCTCCTACGAGATGGTACGCTCGATGCGGCCACGCATCGAGGAACAAGTGGACCGGCAGCTGTACTGGGAGGAATCGGGATCGTCCCGGAGACTTTCTTCCAGCATACAGGCGTTCAAGAAAGGGCGCGATGGGGTCTTCTTCACAGTCATGGGCGGCAAGGTCGCCGAAGGGCTGGACTTCCCCGGCCAGGAGCTGGACGTGGCCATCGTGGTCGGCCTCCCGTACCCGCCCCCCTCGCTGTTGCTGGACGAGCTGAAGCAGCGCTACGATCGCAAGTATGGCCCCGGTCGGGGGTGGGAATACGCGTCGGCAGTGCCAGCTGTCCGCAAGGTCCAGCAGGCGGTCGGCCGCCTGATCCGAACGGAAACGGACCGGGGGGTCGCTATCATCCTTGACTCCCGCGTTTCGAGGTACAAGGAGCAGCTGGGCGCCAGGCCATCCACCGATCCGGTCAAGGACCTGGTGGGATTCTTGGGTTGGAGCAAGCGATTCTGATCATTAACAGCACGCCGGGTGGCGGACGGACCTCTGAGCGAGCACGAGGAGGGTCGGGGCCCACCACCCCCACGCGGGTCCGACGGGGCCTCTTTCCATCCAGGTCGACCAGCCAGCTGCCATCGTTCCTACACTCGTTCCGGATGAAGTTGTTGAACTCCATGTGGGTCATGAAGAATGGGAGCCATCGGCCGCGATATACCATTTCTACCGCCCTGAGGCAGGTGTCTCTGTTCTAGGACGGGGCGATGGTACGGAAACGAATAAATATGCGATAGTCATCAGTGGATTTGGTGTGACGGCCATAGCGGCGGGGATACACCCGGTCCCATTCGAACCCGGAAGTTAAGCCCGCCAACGTTCCATGCTGTACTGCGGTGCGCGAGCCCGCGGGAACCATGGAGCGCTGTCAGCCACTTTTTATCAATTCTTCACTTCAGTGCTTGTTTGATCAGATTCGAGACCGCTTCCGTATTTATCGCCGTTCCACAATAGGCACAGTACCTGACGCCGTTCTCTCCGAGATCGCTGTGGACCGTAACGGACGCCCCGCAATTGGGACATTTGTATGGAATGTTCAGGCTTCCCGACTTCATTTGTTCGATAAGGCCGTTCACGTCCACATTTACATTCTTGATGACCTGATGGCCCTTCCTATTTCGTACTTTTCCCGCTTCTGCCAGATAGCCGAAGTCCTCGTAGAGCTGAGCTAGCTCATCGTACCTAGCGGTCAACTCCAACCTTTGGATCAGGGGCGGAAGGAACTGCGTCCTCAGAACGTTCTGGCAGGTGGGACAGAACGTGAGGCACCTCCGGCCGAAATGGAGGAATGAACCGAATCGATAGGTCCTCTGGAACCACCCGACCTGCTGGGGCGAATATTGAGATATGTTATTGATGGCGCACTGTAAATGAATCGAGTAACCGCACAGAGAGCATGCGGGAGGGGCTTCCTTCGCATAGATGGGGGCCTTGCACGCTATGCAAGAGCACATTACCTTAGGGCCAAACAGGGACATCTGGAATTTGATGCACCTATCGAGATAAATCAATATCGGACAGATTCCGCCGGACGAAGAGGGCTGTAGGGGAGCGGCATCTGGGCAAACCCACGATCGGGTTTTGACCCGACACTATTTTCCTATTTCTGGCAGTGGGCCGACCTCGGGCCCGGCCCAATTAATAGCCCTTGTTCCGATTAGGCAAGGGGGATGTTTCAATGAGGATCGAGCTGTTCAGCACTGATTGCGTGAAATGCAAGAGATTGGAGTTTAGCCTTCACCAGGCACTGTCCGAAGCGAGCGTGGATGCTGAGCTGATCAAGATATCGGACATCAAAGAGATGGAAAGGAGGGGGCTGAGGGCCGTTCCCGCCTTGGCCATCGATGGAGAGATCATTTTCGCCGGAATTGCCCCACCGGTCAGCGAACTGCGCAAGTTGCTCATCGAGAAGGGGCAGCTTTGAGAAAGCTCGTTCTCTTCCTGGGAATGCCTTGAGATCGTTCATTCTCTAGTCGAAAAGATTCACCGATCATGGTCACGGTCTGCTCAGCTTTCATCTCAGAAAGGCCGAGAACGCATCCCGAGATCCATAGCCCTAGCTTCAAATCGGAAGCATGTTGCTGATGACAAGCACCCCGCCAACCTAGAGGTCCAACGTATTACGGCCAACCAGGCGATAACTTCCAATATGGTCGTGACAGGGGGGAAGAAAAACAACTGATCGGAAGGTCGTCAGGTGGACACCTGTCCGCCATGATGGCGTTTTCCGGAACCCTTGGCGATCGACAAACACTAGTTGACATCCCCGAAGGCATCGAAATTTGATCACGAGACGGACAAGATCGGATCGATTGATGGATAGGCCCATCCATACTGTATAAAAACGAACGAACAAAGCTAATTTCGACAGCTTGCATGAAAGAATGAGCCCACCACTGGCAATTCAAAGTGATCGCAGCGATGTCGTCGTACCCAATTCTAATATACTATAGGTTTAAAACTTCAATTGGGTGAATTGGTTGCAAACTCAAACTGTTGGAGAGACAGAACAGCGCATGAGAATGTCCGATGGCTTCGAGCTTTTTTACAGGAGATGGCCCGCTATGGGGCAGCTAGAGCAGGTGGTGATCTTCCTTCACGGCATCGAGGTCCATTCAGGGGCATTTAGATTCATGGGGCCCGAGCTAGCGAACGACCATAACGAAGTTTATGGTTTCGACCGCAGAGGCTTCGGTAACTCAAAGGAGCTGGATCTACCAAGAGGTGACGTTCATAATTTTGAACGCCACCTGGGGGATATCGATGAGTTCGTGGAGATGGTGCGTAATAACCATCCTGGAAAAAAAGTGTTCATGTTCGGCCACAGCATCGGCTGTGCTTATGCACTATGGTATGCAGCGAACTATCCTCAGAAAATAGACGGCCTGATAATCGCCGCTCCCCCTCTGGAAACTGGTTTTAAATTGCCGTTTCGGGACACGGTCAAGCTTGTTCTTTCTCCGGCGTACCATCATCATTCGATGTACGATCTTATCGATGAGTGGCCGCAAGAATTCAAGGAGAGCGAGGAATACAAGCTCATAGCGGAGGATCCGCTCTGCACGAAAGAGTTCGGCCTTGGTTATCTCTTCGATGCTCAAACCAAGCTTACGAACAAAATGACCCATAACGCGGAGAAGGTAGAAAGGCCGGTCGTTCTGATCCATGGCGATTCTGATATCGTGGCCCTTCCAAAAAGCTCGGAGACCATCAGGGAGAAGCTCAAGTCCGAGGATAAGGCCATCTACACGTTCGAGGGGGCAAATCATTGGTTCTATGAAAGCATCATTCCTAGGATGGGGACAAAATACGACATGGAGAAGAAAAGAATGGTGTCCGCCCGGGTCAAGGCATGGCTAAAGGACCACTGACGAGGGGAATGGAGAGCTTGCCCGACCCAACGCTTCACTATAGTTGGAGGGCGTGGCAGGCAAGCGACCCAAGAACGCATGGAAGGAGCGGTCGGTGCTGAACGCACGAACTCCCCTTATTGAAAAAGAATTTGATAGCACCACATATGTTCAGGGGTGAACAGCTCGGGACTCGCGCCCATGCCTAGCCATTAGGTCATAATCCATAGTCAATACAGGGTTTTCCGGCAAAAATCTCTTTTTTCTTATTCTCCCCCATGATGACATGACGATGAATGATACAATAACGACCGGGCGAACAAGAAACATCGTCACAAACCTTGATGTGAGGACATATGATGGATGCGATATGAATCTGGCCAACGAGAGCTATGTCATCTCGATCAGCACCAAGACATTTACTGAGCTCTATTACCGAGATCAGAGCAGCTGGTTTAAGGTGAGCGCGCGTGGCCGAAAATTTCGGGCGACCGCCGAGCAGGTCTTGAACCATGTTCTGCCTGCACTGGCCGGCATCAAGCCAAACGTAACTATTAAGGTGGAACATTATGAGGACCCAGAGACCCGAATCCTAGCGGGCCGGCGTGAATGAGAATAATTTGAGAACGCAATCCGGAGCAAGTTGGCTTCGGCCCTGCCCGACGAGCTTCGGGTCGAGTCTCAAGAATTTGATAACGATGGCCTAGCTAGGAGTGGACCGGTCTGGATTTGGAACCAACAGGATGACTGGCTAGAGGCTCAAAATTTCCGGAGTCAGAAATCTCCAAGCAGAGGGCATGAAAGATAGACTAAACCTCTTCCTCTCTTTTCAACTGTGTTGAACAACCCTACGCCATCCCCAGTCGATTGTAGCTCCAGAACTTGTGCTGCGCCTCGCGCAGCATCAAGTCGCTGCGCCGTGAGCGCAGCGCTTCCCCCAGCGCGCGCTTAACCGCCGAGAACACGACCTCGACCTTCCACCGCAGCCAGTACTCGTACTTTCGAGACCAGTCGTCCTCGCCGAGACGGTCCCGCTCCCGAACCGCCATCGGCCGAGCAAACGTCCCGCCCTTGAGCTTCTGGTCCGCCCCCTTCCTGATCTTTATGCCCGCCTCGATACCGTGACGATAAAGAAAGTCGAAGTTGTCCCGTGAGTCGTACGCGCCGTCGGCGAGCACTCTCTTGATCGAACCCAGACGTTGCGCCTGACGCACCAGCGGTATCAAGAACCCGCGATCGTGCTTACGATCGTCCGAGACCAGGACCGCGACGACCTCGAGCGTCGTCACGTCAACGGCGACATGTGCTTTCACGAAGCCTCGAGACAAGTGCCACTTATCCCGCAACCACTCGCCTCGCGGCGAGACCGCGAGGCCGGTACTGTCCACTGCCAGCACCATGCCGTCCCGCCGAGGCGGCACGACCTCGTCCGCCTCGTCGCGAACGAGGCGGTGCCAGAGCGTCGTATAATCTGGCACTTCGAACGAGAGCGCCTCCGATAACGCTCGAAGCAGTCCCTCGACCTGCCGCAGACCGAGGTGCCAGACATCGCGAAGCAAGCGAACGAACTTGACCAACGAACGAGGAAAACGATACGGTCGTCCGTTCTTGTGCGCGTTCATCGCCTCCAGCTCGTCGTTCCACGAGCCGAGCCAGGAGAGGTCGGCGGCGACCTCCCCGCGACGAACAAGTTGTTCGTTGATCTCGTGCCCAATCTCTTTTTACCACTTCGTCGAATGTAAAAACGCGCGTCATGTTTTTGCCAAGTCAGCTCTGCTAACCCAGAGCTGATAAAACCGCTGACGCGCGCTCTCGCGCTCACTTATTCAACACAGTTTCTCTTTTCCTTAACTATATTAATTACCTTAACTTTCTAACCACCCCATAGCATATCTGGATGGTTTCAAGAGAATGAGTTAAGATGGCAATTAAGGACGAGTTACCTAACTCGTTAATCTTAACATCATTTTAGATATGCATCAATGACCTCGATCGCGGGTATTGCTGTCGCTCCTTGGGATGCATAATAGTCTGTGTTACCCGATTTTGAATAAGTATAGGGGGACCACGCCAAGGATATCGAAAGATGGATCGTGACCGTCTCGGAAGGTGCTAGCTTGAGCGTTTGGTTCGCTGTCAAAGTTCTTTCATTTATTCCCGCTATCTTTTGTTCAACAGATGCGAATACATTGGTTTGTCCAATCGCGCTTCCTAGATTTGTGAGCTTGATGGTGAATAATTTCTGACCGGATTGATTTTCTACTGACCAGTCGACAATCTGAATGTTTTCCGAAGACCCAAGAATTCCCCCTCTGGACCCACTGACCATGCTCCCTGCAATGAAACCGATTACCAGCATTGCGACCATTAAAACAACTACAAACGAAATTCCGTATTCACGCTTCTTCTCAGGAGTAGGCTCCGGAACTGGCTCTGGCTTTTCAACCTCCCTGTATTTTGTAGACTGATCTGATATTTCCACCATAAGAATCCTGATGTGTTATCAACATCTGAATATAATTCACTTTCAATGAATTCATTCATTGGTCTTTAAGATTCAAAAGAGGAGGTCATTGTAAGGTAACGATTTCCGAGGTTTCCAACAATTCCTCTGAGTGAAATAAAAGGAGGGGTCAGATCCCGCCATCCTTTTTGGTTGCCTAATGCCGACGGAAAAGGGTTGCTCATTTTCAGCAGTGCCTTATAGTCATCGACCATTGTTATATCGTGGAAAAATGAAAGAATATTGCGAAGTATGTAAGAAAGAGGTGGAGTTGATGAGTCATCTTTGTCCCGACTGTGGACGAAACCTATTCACAAGGATGCACAAGGTTCGTTATGGGGACACTAAATCGTCAAAGGTACTGAGCCCTAAACCGTAAAAGAGCGCATCGATCAATGGTAAAAATCGTCTAGGCACGCCCAATCGTGGTCGCACGAGCCTTACATCCTTTCTGCAGCTCTCGCATTTGCTCTCAACCATGACTTCGTTGGAGGCGAACCTAACCTTCTGCTCATGACCGCTAGCGGGGCATGGGGCTGTCTTTCTGATGTGCTCGTTTGGGGGGTAGGTATGAATATAATGTAGGATTGGGGACAATTAAGCGGTTTCGGGGGGAGGGGGCTGAAAGGGCATACAACGACGGATAATCACTCAATTGGAAGAGAATAGATTATTCAGGTACCAACCTATTAATCCTAACCTATTGTATCCACAGATTACAATGAGCGCAATGAAAAAGAAAAAGAAGGGAGCGGATGATCCGCCTGTGAACAATAATCGGTCAGATCGCAGTGGTTCGAAAACCTCATCCGCCACCATAAGCGCGGCCAACAATTCAAACCAGAAAAAAGGATCAAAGGGCAAGAAGTAATTGAAATATATTCATCCGGTGAGATTTCCAAGCTATGGAAAATTTCATCGGATCAGCATTTTTGATATTTCAGGAAAACCTGAAGAGCCCTTAACATTGATAGTGACACCGGAGCTAGGGGGAGGTGTCATTTATGTATTGTATACATGGCTCCAAAATGGATGGTGCGGAGATAGTATACAACTTAGAGAAATGTCGTCCCCCTTATTCTGAACAAGGAAGTGGACACAGGCGGGATTTCTGCCCATGGAACATGCTGATGTGAGCGCAATGGTTGGAATTCATTTAATTGGCGGGACATACACTCATCGATCAAGGGGGACCATGTCAGCCACTCATCTTTGAAACGTGGACCATTGATGGGGCAGATTTACTCCTCTGGCAACTAATAGTGCAAAGATTTGGATGGATAAATGGCGTGTTAGAACAAAGGCATGACTGGCCTCTTCTACGCTGAAGGTTCTCTCATCCAACCATCGTGTGGGGAGGTAAGCGTTGAAGTGTTTTGATGGTACGGTTACAGCATTGTTGAATTCCCCAAGATCATTGGCTAACGTATTCGATAAGACGCCACGCTCGGGGATACTTATGTGCTGGTCGTCGCGGACAAGGGGAAGTACGCCATCGAGATACCGCCCTTCCCTGACAATCCATCGTTGAAAGGTTATCGGAATTGCTAGAGCTTTAACACGGAACTATCGATTCCTAGACGGACCGCCCGGGTTCCCCTAGAGCTTTTCATTACCACGCCCGCCAGGAGAGAGGGAGTGGTCCTCCCGATGGTGTACCCGTCCAGGAACAAGTTGGGGAACGATGAGGTCCTGGCCGCCTGCCATCCCTTGGAATTCTTTAACGAAGAGATCCTTGAAGTCGTCAGGCTTCTGGAGAAATATGCCGACTGGCGGTTCCTTCGCAGGGATGGCCTGCCAGTCGGAAAGATGTGCGAGGAATGCTGGGTCGCCTACACGAATCCAGTCATCGATAGGATGGTCCCGTCCAACATGCACGAGTTCGTAGACCTGCCCAATGCGATATTCGACCGCTCTCACGGTGACGGCGAGGGTGTGACAAGAAGGATGGATACCCTGAGGGCCTGGGCGAAGCTCCCCAGCACCTCGAGGAATTGTACGGAAATATAGATGAACTTAGGGCTCGACAGAATGAGCAAGATATTAGAATGGTAAAAGATAGGGTCGAGATTAACAGTCAGCTCATTGGGAACAATCAACTGCTAAAGGAAAACCTGGACCTCCAGAAGAGAATATTCGAGTATGAGAATATCGAGATGAAGAGGGCTCTTGCAGCACAGATGAGGAAGCCATCCAGTGATATAGAAAAGCTCCCGGTTGAATGGGGCCGAGAAGTCGGTCCTAACGGGGTGATGTACCAATGAGAGCCGCACTCTACGCCCGGATCTCCACCGACGAGGACAAGGAGCTGCAGAATCCAGAGGCCCAATTGATGGTTCTCCGCGATTACTGCAAGCTGTACGAGCATGAGATGGTCAAAGTATACGTTGACCACTGCAGCGGCAAGGACCCCAACCGCGAGCATTTCCAGGAGATGGTGGTGTGGAGGCAGTGAAGAAAAAGAACCGGGCCGTTGACACATCGTCTGTCTGCGGGTTGATCGATTCATGCGATCCGCCCTATATGGCCTCGCTGCCACCGAACAGCTCGAGGATGCGAAGTGCGGCTTGATCTTCGTACAAGACCAGATCGATACATCTACTCCGCAGGGTCAATTATTCTATACAATTCAGCTCGCTTTCGCAGAGTGCGAGCGAGGGATGATTGGCAAACGGGTCTCAGATGGCATTAACCGAAGGATACGCGAAGGCGGCCGGTGGGGGAAGGGTTGCTGGAAGAACGTGAATGTCGGCCTCGCTATCGAGCTGCTACGGACCGAAAAGGCTCGGAGCGTGTCCGAGGCGGCGAGGATGCTCGGCGTCCCTCGAGTAACGCTCCTAGATCATGCGGAGCGGGAGAACATCGACCTCCAGGCTGTCGGATTACAACCCCCCTCGAAACCCGGGGGTGCATAAATAGTGAAGAACTCGCGAGAGCTGACGCTTTGACCAGTCTCAAATCGACAAGGCCGATTGAAGGAAATGATTCATCAGCTGGTTATGTAGTTTTAATTAGGTTAGCATTGAGCGAGAAGGATTTTTCTTCCAGGTGTTTTCTTTCATTCTGGCTATTCTTTTTGTCAGCTTTGATATCGTCTGGATTGATCATTTTCTTAATGGAGTTCAGAATCCCCGTAATCTCGCCCCGGAACATATCCTCGTGTCCGACATTTAACGCTGGTTATTGTCTAAATGACCATAATCAATTTTTTGCTTCTCTTCAGTTCTGTGTGAGTAGGTTGAGCCCTCCTGCGATGAGATGAATCATCGTGTCGCGGTACTCCCTGGCCTTGAAACCGTACGCACGGCGGAAGGCCGTGCGTATCTTGTTGTTCAGGCCCTCGGCGTAGCCAGAGGTGACCCCTCTGGCGTACGCTCTCGATGATCCCGTCGATCTGGTTCCGGACGCTCTTCGCCAGTCTGGCCATCTCCGGCAGATTGCATCCATCCGCCCAGGCGATCCACTTATTGAGATATTCCTTGGCATAGTACGGAGGCAGGTCCCAGACGCGCTGTATCGCCAGCTTGAACTGGTATGCCTTCGCGGTCTTGATGTCTTCGGTCGACCGAGGAGAGCAGTAGATCTAGACGCCTACCGCGAGGCTATGAAGGTCACGGGGAAAGCCACGGTGGCCGCCAAGGCGAGCAGGTATTCCCGAGGACGAGGTCAGCAACCATATCCTGCGTCGATCGGGCGCTATGATGTGTCTGGAGGCAGGTGCATCGATGGAGGACATATCAAAGATGCTGGGACATACGGATGCCCGGACCACAATGCTCCATCTCGACATCAATGTGGAACGGCTGCGCAAGATGACCGAGCGCAGGGACGACTATCTCAGCATGGTACGGGAGAGAATGAAAATGGAACCCTCAGTCAAAGAGGAAATCCTCCTTTTCGCCCAGTATAGGCATCGGCAGAGGCTTTTGTCAACAAAGGCATGAGCCAGATGATTGTAGTGGGCCCGAAGAGATTCGGACTCTCGATGTGTATCTGGTTACCCTCGTAAATCCCAAAATTTTGTGAGCGAAATTGAGGGGGCGAAGACATAACTATCGCTCCGTCAGAACAGACAGTCCGGCGGAGTCGTCAATCATATAGCGATAGCAAGGTCCGGCCATCGTTCTCCGGGGGTTGGGGAGTGGATGCGTCCCCATCACTGGCCTTCCAAAGTATCCTCCCAATTCCTGGTTGGGGCGACATTGGGACGTCGAAGTGATGAATTACCTCGTGGACAGAGCGGGATTTTTTTGCCCCCGAAACCGCATGGCTAGATATTTCTCATTTCCTCAGAATATACGATTATTCGAGCCAGCATCCTGGACGTTTTCATTCAATTCGAGGAAAAATGCACCGGAGCATCAAACCCATTCCTTTTTTCTTTCCCTTATTTCTTGGATCAAATCCGGTCGGATTGAACGGACCACATCCAGTATCTTGAATTTCATTTCAATAAGGGGGCCCATCATCATATCTTCGTCCCTGGAACGAACATCGCCCAGTAGTTCCCGTTATCGTAGACCTTATAGTAACGGGGGGCTTGGTTAGCGTAGAAGCTATATGCTGAAATCAACGCCCATTGCTGATACCATAGCCTTGTCGTATTGTATTGCTGATACCACTGTAGGGTCGTATTATCGAACAAGTAGGTGCCGCTACCATAGGAAGAGGACAATTGTTCTGTGGTCTGATTGTAAACTTCGGTGATCTGAAACCGCCGATAGTTCTCCGATGTGCTGCCCCATACGTAATAAGGATAATAACCGCCGACCACGTAGGTCTGGGGCACATGGCTGGCCAGGAAGTCGGAGGCGGCGATGCCCTGGTCGTTGTTGATATACAGAGTCTCCTGATAGAACAGGGTGGAGCAGCAGAGAACCACCGCTACGAGTGTCCCCACGACCAGGAGCGGACGGATATATTTACGCCGCTTCGTAAATAATAAGGGTACGAAGACCAGTGGAGCGACCAGCATAAAAAAAAGGATGCCCCGGTCATACAATTGCCCGTTGAAGAACACGGTGTCCAGAGGTATCAGGATGAAGGGTAGAATAAGCAGGGGAAGGATGTTCGTGGGGAGGTTCGCGGGAGACCTTTTCCTCCAGAATAGGAATACTACAAAAGCGAGCAAAGTGAACAGGACAAACAGGCCCAAGGTGGCGGTCCGGATTTGAGGGTAGACGACCCCCAGGATGTTCGCTGAAGTGGTCCGTATGTCAATTTGATTGCTAACGCCCTCGTTGATCTGCCCGAGGAACTGAATACGATTGGTGACGAACTGCACGAGGTTGAGCGAGAAGGAGGACGCCCCGGTGAAGAACCAGCCCAGCCAGATGAGGATGAACACCCCGACCGGCCAGGGCCGGTCCCAAGCGATGGGACGTTTGCGAGCGAAAGTGAAACGATACAACCGACTGAAGAACTCCTTGAACACGATGGCCCCTAGGACGAAGATCAGTATGGTAGGCTCGGAAATGACGACAAAGGCGAACAGCACCAGGGCGGCGAGCCGCCAGTCTCGCCCCTCCCGCTCCAGGCACACGAAGATCAGCAGTCCGCAGGCTAACCCGAGGGACTGAGGGGAGAAATGGAACTGCAGCCATACGTTGACGAAGGCGGCGAACAGAAAGACCAGACGGTAACCCATCCGCGGAACATAGGTGCGGACGAAGAGGTAGATGGCCGCCAAGGTCAGCGCAGCAGCGAACAAGGGATAGTACTTCAAGAAATCCAGGGCTGGCGGGCTGCCTATCAGCGAGTACGAAGCACCGAGGGCGAAGAAACCCGGGTAATTGAAGGCATAGATGAAGGTGGGGGCATTGGGAATGGTCCCGGTGCGGGCGATCTCCAGGGCCGAGTTGTAATGCATGTATGAGTCCCATACATCGGGGTACTTCACGAACATGGCCGGAATACCCCAGATCGCCAGGAAGAGCAGCAGGACCTGTACGAAGAAGAGGGTCTCCGAGCCGGCCCGTAGGCCCAAGGCCATGGATCCGACCATGATGGCCACCCCTAGCCAGAACGCCAGGGGCAGGAGGCCGAGTAGGCCAAAAGGAGTGCCCAAGGGGATCCGCTGCAGTTCCGAGCCCAGGGAGGAGGCCACGCAGATGCCGAGCCCGATGAAACTGAGAGCGTAAAGGAACGACGGACGGACCCTAGTATCTACCTCCCTCAAGTTTTCCCTCCCTGCCTACATTCGCGCGTTTATGCCAGCCGATGTGTATTTAATATCACCTATCCCGACCCCTTGAGGAATGGGTTGGCCAGTCATAAACTTGAGACCAGCTTTTGTTACGGACATCGATAACTGCCTAAGGCCAGCGAAAATGCTGTTTTTTAATAAAATAATAAGGCATTATGGAGTTTTGAAGTCCTCTTAAACTCAAGGTTAAAACTGTGCATGAAGAGCAGTTCCACAACCTAACCCCCGGGGAGAGCCAGGGGGGCAAGAGTTTCGTGCTCACCGAGATAGCCACCAAGCTCTTCCCGAGCATCTCCGAGGTCATTAGCACCCTGTCCCCGCAGGGCCTGAAGTACGTGGCGAAGAACAATCCCCAGACCTTCAAGCACCGCCTGATCGTAGTGGACGAGTTGAAGGACAACCAGGAGGCGGCCCGGCTGACCCTGAAGCTTATGGCCTCCCGGGGGCAGAAAAGATCGTCTGCAAGACCGTGGACGATCAAGAAGCAGGCCCAGGAGCTGGTCATTGAGGGCATGCCCACGGTATGGGCGGCCTCCATGGAGGTCATCAAGGACCCTGGGGGACAGATCAGCAACCGACTGTTCAAGACCCAGGTGGACGAGTCCAGGGAGCAGTCGGAGCGGGTGGAGCGGTTCCAGAAGGACCGGATGGCCTTCGGGGACCTCAGGACCATAGAATCGACGGTGGACCGGGCGAGGCGGTTGCTGGAGCGCATCATGAAAGAGAAGGACTTCACCGCCCTCAATCCCTTCTCCGAGTACATCGAGCAGACCGGATACTCCGTCCGCAACCACCTGCCCTCCTACCACGCCCTACTCTCGTCCATCACCTACGCCCACCGCTTCGCCCGCCCCCGATTCGACCTTTCCGATGGTCGCAGGCATCTCATCGCCACCCTGGCCGACAACCTGACTGCCATGCGGCTGTGGGCCAAGTTCAGCGGGTCCCACACCACCGGTCTCCCCCCACGGCACCAGAGGCTCCTGGAAGCGATGAAGGCGGACAAGCTGTACACCCCAGAGGATGCGACGGCGGAGTACAATGCCAGATGGCACGGGGAGTACACTGAGATCGGTTCCAAAACTATCTACAACTACCTCAAGGAGCTGAGCGACCGGAATCTGGTGACCTCAGAACGGCGGGTGGAGAACCGGGGCGGGTATGAGGCCGTCACCAAGGAGTTCGTCTACCGCAAGATGCCTGGCGACCTCCCAACCATCTCCCAACTTTACATTAGGATGGGCAGCTACACCTCGTTCACCCATCTGGATGCCTGGGTTATTGAGCTCAGGGAGATGGTCTCCAACATCCCGGGTGTGGACCAGGGCCTTTTAGACGGGCTAGGGGAGCGGTTGGTGGACGCCGCAGTGCCTATCGGCCCAACCACCCAGGCCGCTCTGCCCGAGTCGGAGGATGAATCTAGCGGGGACGGTAAATCAGCAACACAGGCCAAACCGGAGTAAGGAAGGGGATAGCTAGATGACCCACCCGGGGCGGCCATTGTCGGAACGGGTGCTCTTCTGCCAACGGAAAGAGCCTCAACGCCGACGAGGTGGAGGGGATGAAGCTCGGTCGCTTCCCCTTCACCGCCGCCATCAAACACTATTTGAAAAGGAGATATGGAACGGTGGCCGATTCCACATATATCGAGGAGGAACGCAAGCTCCGCATGCTAGCGGGCATCTTCGAGGGGCTGAAGGCCGAAGGCAGGATAGCGTCCACCGACCCCCGGCAACTACGCCGGGAGGACATCCAGGAGTTTTGGGCGTGGATGAAGCACAAGGGGCTAGACCCCACTGGCCAGGCCAAATACTTCCAGTATCTGGGCAACTTCCTCAAGGTATGGAAGAATCATGTTCTGGAGGAAATGAAGGCCGATGGCATTCGTTTCCCTAAGCCCAACAAGAAGCCTATCCGAGTCATCGACGACGAGGACCTGGAAACCATCTTCACCACCTTACAGACCATGCCCTATTGGCGGGGGTCCGTAGCCAGAGGAATGATCTCCCTGTGCTTCGCCACCGCAATAAGGCCCAAGGAGGTGCGTCTGGCCCACATCGAGGACCTGTGGACCTGGTCAAGGAGCGGTTCTTCGTCCGTCACCCCAAGGGCGAGGGTTCCTGGGCCAGCGCCGGAATGGGTGGACATCATCCGGCCGGACATGCTCCCGTTGCATCAATCGATACGTGATGGAACGCCAAGAATATCTTAGAGAATCAGGGGAAGGGCAAGGCCACTGCCCTATTCCCGAACCTTTACCGAGGACAGGATGAATTCTATTCCGCCAACGCCTTCAACGAAATCAAGACCGAGGTGGAGAAGGCGTCAGGGGTAGACTTCAAGCTGAAGGACTTCCGTTCCACGCTGACGATCGATGACGGTGAACGGGGACATGAGCCTATTACCGGCGATGTCGGCGCAACTGAGGCATAGGAACCTAGCCACGACCCAACGCTCCTACTATCGCATGGAGGAGGGCGTGGCGGGAAAGCGGCTCAAGAACGCATGGAAGGAACGGCCGGTGCGTCAATGCCCAGACCCCCGTTATTAAAAAAGAATTTGATAATACTGGATATGTTAGGAGTGGACCGATCGGGATTGTAACCTGTGCATAGCCAGTATGTCAAAATCCAAAGTTAATAACGGGGTAACGTGCAAAGAGCAGCTTTCTGGGAAACACTTTCCCTTTTTTATTTTATACTCAATGGACGCCAATATCCGCCATCAAGCATGACTGGGCTCAGCCGGGACCATACATCGCTAGAGCCTGATGATATGTAATGAATATCAGTTCTAGCCGAAAAACGCAGGGTCAGTTCGTCACACACATCTCACTTTTTTCTTGGAAAGAACAAGCCTGCGTCTTCTTATTCCAAGTAACGAAGCCATGCTTGTATTACTTCATGATGTACCATCCGCCTCTGTCTTGGAGCACCATCGGCCCCTTGTACGCCTGCTGGACGGCAAAGGCGATTTCAAAAGTAGTATCGAAAGTCCTCTTCATGGACCTCAGTTTTACTCTCACCGCGGTGATCTTGAGTACTCCAGAGGGATAGCTCTTGCAGTAGCTGACGCCCTCCAGCCCGCCCACGATACGAGGGTCTCTCGCCGCCTTCTGAGGCGGTAGCGGATATGGAAGCCGTCCTCGACGACGGCGAACTCCGGCTTTCCGAAGCCCCAGTGCCCATAATGTAGCCACCCCGAGCACTAATGAGGTTATGGCCCCACCTAATTGTGCTACCGTCGTCTTGAACCCGTCAGGGAATAGGTGCCAAATACAACTAGCACAACTAAAATCGCTGAATAATACAAGGCTGTAAATTTGCCCAAGGGGTTTGGGAGCCATGCCTTTTCTTGTGAACTCACTCAAGCGCCTACGCTATTGTTCGCATCATAGCTGTACCATGTTGAGATCGCCAACGCAACCACTCCCGCCAGATCGATTCCAAACGCTACCTTCGTTATAGGGGATTTATTAAATCCCTCGACACCAGCAGACTGGTGCGAATCGATGAGCGAGCATGAGATCACACCGGTCACTTCAGTATTTGCTCGCCGTTCACGTGCCGGAACGTCATCGGCCCCTTGTAGTTTTCCTGCAGAGCATGAGCTATCTCGTACGTCACCTCGAAAGCGTCCCTCCTCGCTTTGATCTTTACCCTCCCCCCACTGATTTTCCCGAAGATCGTAGGATGGTCTTTGCATAGGCCGACGCCCTCCAGCTCGCTCCACGGCATGAACACCTCCTTCCTCCGAGGACGGTAACGGATGTAGAAGCCATCCTCGACGACGGCGAACTCCGGCTTACCGAAGCCCCAGTGCCACAGTGCCCAGGAAAAGGCGGCGCCTAGGCCAACCGAAAGCAAGACGGATACAACCTGGAACTCAAATATCTTGTAAAAAGATACCGCCCAGATGCTGTACGCGGCGAGCGCTATCAATATTGCAGTGCTGCTTGGGACCATTAGTCTATCCATTGGATTCGGCAGCCATGCCTTTTCAACAATCTCCATTTAGTTGTCTCCATTAACATATACGTAAGCGCTGTATGTCGCTGAAGCAGCTGAGACGCCAACTCCGATACCGTTGATGAGGAACGCCACCTTCGTTATTGGGGATTTGGTCACTCCCTCAAGACCGGACCCATGTGAATCGATCCACGAGCACGCGAACGCCGTTGATGAGACGACGAATCCCGCGACGCTTATCACCAGCCCGAGGAGCACGTTGTCGGTCGCCGAGACGGCCACGCCGAAGATGCTTATCGCTATCCCCACGATCCCTAGGGCAAGGGATATTTGTGCTGCTACTCTACCCTTCAGCATCGGATCCGCGTCCTTGACGATGTCCGCACCGCTGGCGATCTCCCCGAACATGCCGATGCACAATCCCACGATGGCCAGGGCGAAGCCGGGGCCGTCGACCTGTGTCTCTTCGCTTTCCTCGAAGCCCATGAGAGCAGCGCTCTGTTGCTCCATTCTATATGAGCCACCACCCCCGATGACGTTCTCGATAAATGAGAATATCGCGTCCATGTTCAGCTCCGATCCGAGGCAGCTCAGCAGCGAGCCGATGAGGTCGTCGTCCGATTGCTCGCTGTCCACGTTGAGAGCGAGATCGAGCACGATCGACACCGCAATAGAGATGGCGAAGGAAGCGAGGAACGCCATTCCCAGGGTCACAACGCTGAGGCCGGTTATCGCCACATCGATGGCGAGACTGACGCCGAACACGACCCAGAACAGAGGACCCATGATCGCGTTCCTCAAGTATCCGATGGCGGCGCTGCTCAGCGTCTCTGTCGCGTCGTACTCGTCACATAGACCCTGCACGGCCGAAGTGAATCCAGCATAGAAGTCGTTCAACATGCCGCCGATAGCGTCGGCGATAGGGCCGAGCAGAATGTTCAGCGTGCTCGATATGAACTCGATCGCCCACTGCACGAACGCGTTGAACGCATCGGCGATCTTGTTGACGACCGTCGTCACCGCGTTCCACAGATTGGTGACGTAGTTGATGCCGGCCTGCACCAGGCTCGACGCCAGGTTCGCCAGCGCGGTGCCTATGGCGACCAGGCAGTTCCACACGAACTCGAATATCGCCGTCGGCGACAGGTAGTGCGGCCCATCGCCGGTCGGCGACGATACGAGGTCGATATGCGATTATTATCGGAAGTCTCATTATTGTGTAGTGGACCTAGCACGTACCTCGGCTCGCCATATAGTAAAGAGATTGGATCATTGCTGCCACTCGAATAAGTTCATTTTCATGATATCGTCGTAGTCATACTCGCCCATGATTTGACCATTGGCATATCTGGTTCCCCGGCCCATTCCCGACCCAGGGTCCTCGACCCTAATGTTCCAGCGGGTAGTGAGCACGTCAACAATATCCTTCACTGTGCTCGGAGGCTTGTAGCCCAATCCGATCTGCTTTCCCGAACGCGTAACGACTTTGATCCCTATTGGAGCGTCTTCCCAAAGGACACCACTCTTTTTCGCGAGATATTGATTACCCCAACCCCTCTGAATTTTAATTCGGTCAACCTCTTCTCTCCGCAGGACGTTAGATTTCCCAATCAACATACGACGGAGCCTCGGCGGGACAATAATACAATCTCCATTGATTATTGTCTGTGTGCTGCCATCGAGTTGAGCTTGATACTTATATTCTGAGTCATATAATAGAACAATACATCCCATCCACATCAATACTATTCCTATCCATACTGGGGCAAAATCCTGCTCTGTTTTTGGTAAGAAAACTAGATAGACTGAGGCGATGATGAGGGAAATAGCCATCATCCTAACAATTAACTGAACTTTTATAATCGAGCTTCTTTTGAACTGCGTCCCCTTAAAAACATGCAGGGGAAGACGCTCTCTGTAAATGGTCGTATCATTCATAGCTAGCCACCGTCGATGTCAGCGCAAAGATAGAGATGCCCGCGTCGATAGCCGTTACGCCTTTCATAATGCCTTTGGCAACTGGATTTTTCATCAAGGTTGAATCCAGGTCCACAAATACCTTATATGCTCCATAGGCAGCAACCCCTAGCCCAGCTATGCCAAGTATCACTGATGTTGACCAATCCGACACAAGCGCCCCCACCCATGAAAGCAGAGCACCAATAGAGCTCACGACGAACCCCATGATATCGCCTAAAGCTGTTGAAAGCATCATCATCGAAGCAATCCAACCGATCGTCCCGATCGTTGCTCCCATGATTCCTGCCATCCCTCCTACGAGCTCAGTACCAAGGATATCTCCAATCGTCCCGACAATCTGTCCGATGACATCTATTCCACCTACGAGCGCGAACGCCGCTGTCGTCATTCCGGATATTAGCAGATCGATGATGAACGGCGCGACCAGCATCCCGATGAAGCTGAACGGCCCGAGGAAAGACGCTGCCGTGATGACGGCGAGGAGCGCGAAGCCGATCATGGTCAATATCTTGAAGATGTCGCTGTCGACAATATACTGGAATACAGTCAGAGAAGCAGTCCCGTTTTCCGTGCCGCCCTCGATGCTCACCGCTGCATTGTTCATTAGAGCAACAAGCCCCATGGCCCAGCCCTCTAAGCCATCGTAGAGCGCCTGTAGCGGTTCGGCGATCAGTGCGTTAAATGCATCGCAAATGAACTCGATCGCCCACTGCACGAACGCGTTGAACGCGTCGACGATGATGGCGACCGCCTGCCGGAGTGTTGTGAGCGCGGCGTCGGCGAGGCCGCACAGCAGATTGATTCCCGCCTGCACAAGCGATAAGTTCAGCTGGCTTGACCGTCACCAATGGCGGCGAGGCAGCTCCATTGGAATGCAAACACTGCCCCGATGTCGAAGTCATGAATCTGTCAACCCTTACACCACGAAGGTTGCGGAGGATAGTGACCGATTTTCTCTAAGTATCTCTGCCTGATGAGCGATGCGATCTCGTAAGTGACTTCCACCGGCATCCTGTCCTCTCTGAACCTAACGGTGCCACCGGTCCATCTGTCTTTTATTGATCGAGGAGGCGTGGGATCCAAGTATAGCGTCTTGATTGAATCATATGGCCTGACCACTTTGCCCTTTAAACGGTAGCGAAGCACTATGTTGTCCCCGACCTTTATATCCAGGGGTCGGTAAACGATCTGCTTTATTACAACGATGGTTAAGAAAACGATTCCAGCCATCATCGTCACAGCAGCAGTGAGCGAATAAAGGAGGGCGTCCTCGCCCCACCGATCGTTAGTTAGGAGGAGGAAAACTGCCACTCCGATACAAATCAATGCACCTGGGCCAAATAGGGCGATGGCGAAGAGGTCTGGTGGATTCTTCAAGGGTCGACATCACCTCCTTATAAGTAGCTCATGTACAAAGATAGCCCAATAGCACCAATGTTCAACAACAGGACGCATCCCTCCATAATCATCTTTTTCATAGGTACATCTAGTACGAAAATGGAATAGAGTGCCTCGAGGATATCGATAGCTAGCCCTGTGGCACCTACAACGATAGAGAGACGAGAAAGGTCTTCGTTATGCATAACAGTGCCACCGATTGACAACGCCATGGCCATAATGCCTATTGCTAATGAGACCTTGCCGAAGCCTGCTCTGCCGCCAACTAATGAGAACGCTTGTATCTTTAAAACCCACTGCGAGACGGCAGCATCGATTACACCGAAGCCAAGGTCGCCCTGCCCCGGCTCCTCGGCTCCAACCATGCTCATGAAATTCCTGCAAGCGGACATATCGAATTGCCCATCCTGAATGATGCCTTGCACGTCCTCGTCCTCGACTACCACTTGCTCTTGTGGAATGGAGCTAGCACTGAAGATTTGATCGAACAGCAGCCCCATGACCATTGAACCAATCACGCCAATTAGGAAGCCGAAGATATTTGTGACAACTGTGACGGCCAGCAACGCTAACTCCAAGACAACGCTCAGTTGGAAGAAGGTATCGAATAATCCCCCGTCCAACGCCGACACTAGAATAGCAATGGTAGCAGCTGAAACGATACCAGAAGGGGAGTTCTGTTCGCTCTTGGCCAATTCTATTGCTGCGAGCACCCCGTTGTAGTAACCTTCAAATGCGGCACTGATTGCATTGACGAAAGAACCGACCATGGCGCTCAGGATGTTCTGAACGAACTCGATCGCCCACTGCACGAACGCGTTGAACGCGTTCACGATGACTGTAACGACCGTGGTGACCGCGTTCCAAAGATTACTGTAGTAGCTGATCCCGGCCTGCACCAGGCTCGACGCCAGGTTCGCCAGCGCGGTGCCTATGGCGACCAGGCAGTTCCACACGAACTCGAATATGGCGGTCGGCGACAGGAAGTTCGGCGCCGCCCCGGTCGGCGACGAGTTCAGCTCAATGTACGGCAGCCGGGACATGATGTCCTTCGGCAGGTGCAGCAGATAGACGTTCGGTATCACGATGTCGTTGCCGATCCGCTCGTTCGCCGCGTCGTGCGTTAGACGCCCTAGACCCGTTTCCGCCTCCTGCCAGCTCGCTACCGTCTTCTCGATCACGGCGGCCAGATGCTCTCGCATCATGATGCATTTCCCCGACCAACATGGTGATGATTAGGTTATGATTTGATGGCCCCTACCAACGAAATATTTAATCGGTCTTCATTTCATCCTCAATCTCAATGAGGCTACCATCGCTTATGCGGCCCCCTGACCGAACTCAGAGAGCTATGTGATGGCGAGATCAATAATATGTTATTTTACTTCCCGAATGTGGTAAACGTAGAACTGCTTCATTATTATTCCACCACCATCGGCGAGAGAACAACCATTGGGTTCGGGTAAAGAAAAAAGGATGCTTTGGCGAAGGCATCATCGTGCATGCTGGCACAATTGCACCAAGGGCATAGTAGTGGCTAATTACATTTTTTACCACTCTGGCAGCAGAGATATTCTGGCTTAATAGCCGCCTCAAGCTAAATGGTAACTCTTCTGAATGCTAATAATGTGTTTTATGCCCCCATACCCCTTCTTTCGCATTCGCACTTGATGGTCCGGGCTATCTCCATCGTGACAAGTATCACTCTTTTCTTTTTACTAACGAAAAGTAGGCCAGACATCCTATCGTCCCTCTCATCCTTTCTGGTCGGGATGTGCACCCTCATTATTTGGTCCCATGGCACCGTGACGGTCCTGTTCTCGTGATAATGGAGCCTTAACCCGCTATCGTCGATTCCGACCTTTGTTGGCCGTCGAACATACTCTCGATAGTAAACTGCGAAGAAACAGTATGCGGCGGGGATGCTAAACATGATCGGAATTATCCACCCTGCCCCAGTATTGGAGAGGAGGAACATGGCAAACCCGATGATCATTAGAGCCGCGCCTACGCCGACGATCGATATACTGATATGTTTATTCGGTGGGTTATCATAAATTCTGTCTGAGCTCATATATTCACCATGGACAATATACCAACGGCTCAACTGAAACAACCATGCCAACTATTCCTAATATCGTACCAACTTTTGCCATCCAATTCCAGCCGCCCGTTATGTCTCCTAAAGAGAATATCGTGGCAAATATTGAAAAGCATAACGCGCTCAATGAAAGCCAAGTTGACACGACATCATCAAATAATCCAGTATGAGAAAACGCGAAGAAGCCGACAACACAGGATAATAATCCAAGAACGACGCCCACGACTGCATTCTTTGATAATGTCCCACTAACGGAACCGGCCGCTCCAAATATTAAGGAGAACATACTAAGGGTGAAGCTCATCACTCCCATCGTCGTATTCCACTCAGTGGACGTTAAGGTGCTTCCCTGGGCACTCTTCCCAAATTGGCTTATGCCTGACATCGTAACGATTTCACCAGGGTCACCCTCCTGATTCACGATTTCATTGTATTTTTCTTGATCATCAGCACCTGCCTCTGTTTCGCATGTTGCACCATATGCTTGTAATCCCTGCTCAATGACCACAGCGGCAACTAGTGTGAGTGCAATTCCAATAAGGAATGAAAACACATTGAGGGTGGCAGTGATTGCCAATATCACTACTTGGAGAACAATCGCAATCCCCAATAATATGACGAATAGTGGGCCCTGTAATACATTTGATAGGACGTTTAATGTTTCAGAGGATACCGCCCCTGACGAGCAATATTCGACTTCGGCATTTTGCCCAACCCCAACCATGCCGTAACAGAAATTGTCGATTGCTTGTTGGAAAGGCGCGATAACGGGGTTTAACATTCCATTTATTATGTCCT
>CAVSJV010000005.1:0-507500 GCA_963728405.1 Methanomassiliicoccaceae archaeon
AACAGATAGTCAATTCAGCATTGGCATGCATCAATGCTATCTGGCAGAATGTGATCTCCTTTGGGCTTGGAATGATTGAGGCAATAAAGACAAGTTCCCAGGCCAACATGGGTTCGAGCTTGACCAATTACATCGGCTCGAATCCAATAGTTGTCATGTTATTGGCAATGGCCGCAATATTGAACTTGGTAACGTTACTGATATGCCCAGTAATCATGATGTGTAGCTTCATCATTGGTTTAGTTGCACCTATGATAATTTCTGCAATAATTGGTAGCATTACACCACAGCCCTCCGACTCAATAACACAGCAAGCATCGTCAGATGAAGAAAACCTTGCCAGTAATTGCAATGATGCTATATCTGCTCAATATTGCTCCCAATTCCTTAGTCAGGATAGAGCAATCGTGTCGATCCAGACTATGGAGCTGCGATTTCGACGATCGCATTCGCACTTTGGGTATATGGCTATTCGAGGAGCTTTGTGAGAGATGGTATCTCTTTGATGTACTCAATATTGGCTCTAGCAATGAAACAAATTTACAATAGTGAACAGAGCGGTACACCTGAAAAATCATATGCATTAATTTTGATGGTGACAGCTGCGTCCATGTCTCCATTTCTAGCTTTCCAATCGATCATTGAGCAAGGATTCTCCATATACCGGGCAATCGTCACAATTGTCGCGGGTTGCTCATTGCTCTATGTTTATACTTCAGCACTAGATAATATCGCAAATCACCAGGTGTAACTAATGGCTAAAAACAGCGGAAATCAGGATCCAGTGACAAACTGGTATGCAAACCCAGTACAGACGAGTCACATTATTCTGATGTCATTAATAGCAATAATCTTCTTAGCCGCTTCAGCAATAGTGGTCCTATCATATGGATTACTGGGCATTCCACTTTTTCTTATATTTCTTTGCACCGCCGGCGCAGCGACAGTACACATAATTAGACTCGAAACGAAAATCAAACCTCGTTTCGTTGCTGTATCCGAAGATGGTATCTTATTCCGTTATAAAGACGGTTCAGAGAAACTTCATTGCTGGGAGAATATCCAGGAATTAACAATAACACCTCAAGACATAGGTCAAAAAAAGTTAGGTATGATAAAACTATTCGATTCTCGCTACAAGATACCAATTCCCTATGATGTCTTCGAGGAAGCAATAGTGGTCAGAAAAAAAACGGAGTTATCGAGAACCCCTTGAATCCAATTTCAGTAGTTTGTAAGTTCCCACATTCAGGAGAATAAATTGTCAGATGAATGGGTAATTCATATCCATGAGCCGAACTACCTATGTGTCGAGGCGGTCTTCGAGTTCGTGTTCAACTGCCTGGTGTCGTTCGCCACGGGACTGTACAACTTCGCTGCGATTTTGCTTCAGGCGGGCATTAACCTCGTCTGCGGATAATACAGCGCAGTGACGACGGTCGTCAACAAGATCGTCGATGCGTTCAACGCGTTCGTGCAGTGGGCGATCGAGTTCATTCAAGACACAATCGATGCAACTATCGGTCCGGTGATCGATACGATCACCAACGCCATTGGTAACTATATCGGTAAAATCGCATCAGCCGCGATGGCGGCCGAATCAGAGTATAAGAGCACTGGGTATGTGTCCTCCAGTACAATTTCCAACCTTACCAACGCAATCCTCGGAGATATTTTCTGGGTTTTGGTCGGAGCGGTGACTGCAGTTTCAATCGCGATCATCGCAATCCAATTGGGAACGATGGGCTTCGGGTTCTTAATCTCACTTGCAATGGAGAATATCGCGTCGATTCTGATCGTGACCGCCATCGGCGCCGCAATGGCAACGATGGCCTATACCGGGATTGGGGCAAACATAGCTGATTGGTTGATTGACCTCATTGCAGGTGAGGGCGGCAACGTCTCTGCCGGCAGCATGGTGAGTTGGGGAGTAGATCTCTCCTGTGGCATTCTGGACACCATATTTTCGGCAGCCCAAATGATGTATATTTCGGGAGCGTGCAAAGGTCTAGTGATAGGACTTCTTAGTCTGGTCATTAGCACATTCGGAGCTGCCTTTAACTCACTACTTCTTGACGTAATCGGACTGGCCTTAGGTGCATACTCGCTTTATGAAGTGTATAAAAACAAGGCCAGCTTGGTGACATTACCGGACCCATCTGCATCAGAAATAAATATGCTATCGGGCATTGTTACAGGTTCTAGCCTTTTCTTTGGACTAGGTAACCTCCTGTATGAGGGATTAGATGACTGAAGTAAGTAATGCCATGGACAATCCCGTCGATATGAAGAACATACGACTAATGGTGCTCGGTACCACAGCGGTCACGACTTTCGCTCTAGTCTTCTTCCTGCTCCGGGGGTTCCAGCATTGGACCGTGACCACGGTATTGCTTGCAATTGGCATTACAATGATCGGCGCCTCAGTGCCATTCTATCTTGGATGGGATAAGGAATACTGGAGGCGACCGTATTCCGTAACGATCGGCGAGGATGGTGTGACGTGCTACCTCCGGTACGGGAGGAAGCCAAGAATGGTCGAATGGAACAGCATCATGAGCCTAACAGCTCCTGCCGGCGATCCGGCAAAGCTGACAAATTACTTTAGCCAAGATGGTTTTCTGACCGTCCGGAACAATAGGAAAAGAAGCGGGTGGGACCAGTTCGTGCTTCACTGGCCCATTGCCGTAGCGGCCAGGGAGAAGTACAAGGAGAAGATGGGGCGATATCCTTTGATGTTCCCATGGGAGGATCCCGATTTTAAAGGGCCACGGCCGAAGGTACGATGAAATGGGAAGCGTCCCCATCATGCGTTCATCGCTAGATAGTAAGGGTTCGATGGTCTTCGGCGGCATACGGTTTTTAGCTCGTCCTCGAGCATACGCTCGGCCAGGGGGAGCTGAGAACGGTCGATTGCCAAACCGAGGTGGGCAGCTCGAACGCGGCCAGCGTCGCTTATTTGAAACCAGGACGTGCATCGAGTTCCCTGTTCGGCAGCGCACCGCAGTGGAGGAACCCCTTGACCCACCTGTGGGAGACCTTCGCGACACTGGCGAACTCGGTGCTCGATGTGGTCATGAGAGTTATCAACTTCCTTTGCGGCTTGGTAGACACCATAATCGATCTCGGCATGTGGATCATGGGCACCCTGGGCAGCACCATCGCCTCGACCGTCAGCGCCGTGGTTCACACGATCGTCGACGCGTTCAACGCGTTCGTGCAATGGGCGATACAAACAATACAGATTCACGACGATTATGAGAATAAAAAGATACCCCGCTAAAGGGGTAATAGGTTTGTCAAGCTGGCTTCGCGTAACACCGAAATAATTGAATTTCGATTTTCATCATCTGGCTAAAGCGATGTGTGGTCCCGGCTGAGCCCACTCTTCTTCTCACCCATATCCACTCATCGTGTAAACAAATCTTCTACTCCAACCTTATACTGGCTAAGATCATTTAAAAAATGCATTGGAATCAATTTGGTAACGTCTGGACTTCACGAGGTTTGGTCTCGCCTTAGGGCGCTAAGGTCCGGTATCGGTATGATACCGGATAAAATGTGTATGGTCATCTTGCTGCGTCAAATGAAACCTCCCGCCTCCTTTTCTCCCCAATCCCGAATTAAATTCCGTTTTGCATTGCCCTTATTCCTGATTTTCATCTTTCTCCGCAAGGGGCCTCAGCATATCTCTGATGCTCCGCCAGTGCACGCGTCCGAAAGCCAAACATCCTCATTTGACCCAGGAGGGTCGTCTGTCCGCATTGAGGGGCGTGGCAGAAGATGATGATTGGTTATTCGAGATGAGAAGGGCGAACGCTGCCAACATTGCGAAGAATGGGTCATTTGGAAGCAGTGATGCTTGCCAAATAAGGCGAGGATGGCGCTCGAGGAACATGGTCAGAAGGATTAATTGCATCTTCGGAGATATTGACCAATGCTGGCGTATTATGGTCGGTCATTCGTGGTGATGGCCACAATCGCCATAACGAGGTTGATCACACGATTGCGTTCATAGGTGGCGGAAATAATGACAAAAGCCAAGTTCGAGATAGGCGAGAATGAAAAGCACACGCTTACAGTAGAACGGGACTATATGATGAAGAAAGACATCATCGAGCTGGACGGAGAGAAACTGACCGATGAATTTACCATCTGGCCCGGGGCGAGGAAATACTCTTTCGACATAGGAAGCTCTGAGGTGCACAAGGTCCAAGTCACCATGGGGAGGTTCTCGGCCCCGAAGGTGCTCGTGGACGGGAAGCCAGCACGGAGTTCGAGCACTTGAGACCGAGAATATGGCGCTCTGAAGCGATGACACCATAGAATTGATCGAAACTGATCAATTCGAGGATATAGGCCAATGTTGGCGTAATGTGGTCGGTCATTCGTGGTGACGGCGACAGCAATCGCCATACCGAAGTTGATCACGCTAAATGTGTTTGTAGGGGCGGTAGAAATGGGAAAAGCCAAGTTTCAGATAGGCGAAAATGAAAAGCATATCATCGTCGTTGATAACAGCATACTTTGGAAACGCATAATTATCGAATTGGATGGAGAGAAGGTGGTGAACGAGTCCCATTTTACACCACAGGGCAAGAAATTCGAGCTCGACGTGGGAAGTTCCGAGAAGCATCATGTGGAGATCAACGCTGGGGGCTTCTCGCATACCGAACTCTTTGTTGATGGCAAAGCCGTACAAAAATCCTGAACGTGCTTCGCTAAGGCTTTGATGGTATGATCGACACTGAGAACTTGACCAAGAAGTTCGGCGACCTGATCGCCGTTGATGGTTTGAATCTACATGTGAAGGAGGGTGAGGTCTTTGGTTTCCTCGGACCCAATGGCGCCGGGAAGACCACCACCGTCAGGATGCTCGCCTGCCTGATCTCAAAGACCAGCGGCGAGGCCAGGATCGGCGAGTACGAGGTCGGGAAAAAAGATGATCAGGTGAAGATCAGAAGAATGATCGGCCTGTCGCCGGAGAATGTCGGTCTATATGAGGACCTGAGCGCCTACCAGAACCTGGACTTCTACGGACGGCTATACAAGCGAACCGAGGCGCAGAGGAAGGAGGACATCGAGTACTATCTCAAGCTTTTAGGCTTGTGGGAGAAAAAAGACCGTCCTGCCGGCTCGTTCTCCAAAGGCATGAAGCAGAAGCTGGCCATCTGCAGAGCGCTCATCCATGATCCGCAAGTCCTGTTCCTGGACGAGCCGACCGCCAACCTGGACCCTGAGGCGTCCAAGACGGTGCGGGACTTCATTCTGGATCTGAAGAAGGAGAAGAAGACCATCCTCCTGAACACTCACCATCTGGATGAAGCGGAGAAGATCTGCGACCGTGTGGGAATAATGAAGACCAAGCTGGTAGTGGTGGGGAAGCCTGAGGACCTCAGGGAGTCGCTGTGGGCTCGAAGGACCGTGGTCCATCTAGTTCAGGTCAACGATGCTATCCTCTCCGCGGTGAAGAAACTGGACGTTAAGAGCGTGGAGACCCTCAATAATCAGATAATTATCGGTGTTAACGATCCCGACAAGGAGAATCCGGATATCGTGGAAGAGGTGATAAAAGCAGGTGGCCGAGTTCAGTTCGTCACCGAGATCAGGCCGTCTTTAGAAGACGTGTACCTAAAGCTGGTAAGGAGGGGATGAAATGGACTTAGAGATGGCTTGGATTATTGCCAGGAAGGACCTGGGCACGATCAGGAAAAAGAAGACCGTCCTTTATACGACATTCATACTTCCCGTGATCCTTTCCATCGCCCTGCCGGCGATCATGTGGTATGTGGAACAGCGCAGAGCCGTTCCGGACACCTACCTCGTGAACCTGTTGCACGCCTTCCCCTTCGTCTTTATCGCGATCGCTGGCTTCATTCCCGCCGGTATCGCATCCTATAGCATCGTGGGAGAGAAAGTGGAGAAGAGCCTGGAGCCTTTATTGTCAACGCCGGCGACCGACGGCGAGATACTGCTGGGCAAGAGCCTTGCCGCATTCATACCGGCGCTCATCGCCGCGTACATCGGCCTGGGGATCTTCATGGTCCTTGCCGATGCAGTAACGTTCGGCCAGCTCGGCTATCTGTACTTTCCGAACTCGACCATGGCGATCATCATTCTCGTGGTCGTTCCTCTAGCGATTTTGATTAGCGTGGGATTCAACGTGATGGTGTCCTCCAAGGTCAGCGACGTGCGCACCGCCACCCAGCTCGGGGCCCTCGGCGTATTGCCGTTTGGTGTTATCTACCTGGCCTCCGAAATTGGGATCATTACGCTCGACACCAATGCCCTGCTCTACATTTCCCTCGCTTTGCTGGTAGCAGCCGTGATCTTACTATATCTGAGCAAGGCCACGTTTCCGTAGAGAGGAGATACTAACGAAGTGGAAGTGAAGGAAGTGCCTCAACTAGCACAGGGACCGCTTTTACGTGAAAATCGGCTCGCCGATGGTGAGGGTTAGCCATGATGGAAGAGATGCTTAGGTCAGCACCCGACAGATCATTCCGAGGATGCTTCTCTTCCTCATCTTCCTTATTATCGCCTGGGACCTTCGGATCGATGGGGTGCTAGCAGTTGTCGTAGTCACACTATGTGCATTTGGGGATTTGTTCGCAAAGGTTGTGATCCGGCCGATTAGGTCGTTCTAGAACAATCGTCTCCCTATAACTATCTCCTCGCAGTCAAGAAGGAATGTGTAGAACGAAAATGAGCAAGGCCATGAAGAAAGGGCAGTACACCAACGCCGACTTCGTTGAGAAAGCGGACGCATGAAAAAAGGAAGGCCTTCCCGTCGAGAATATAACCTCCTCAAAAGGAAAGAGCTGCCAAGACCAGAACGAAGAACACAGACACAAAGAATGGCCAGGTCAATATGTCTTTTCGCCTTCGTCGCACCTCGATCATCTGTATTTCGGCGAGGTCGAAGACGTAGCCGCAACAAGAACAGTTGGGGCATCGCATGGGCAGGCCGGCGAAGGGAGATCAGGTATCCAGATGAAAAGAATGTTCATGTTCATTGCGGGCGATAAACAAAATCAACCAGGTTGAGAGAGAGTGGTTGGTCACGCCCGACCTCTTCCCATTCGACAAGACGCTTTCGGCCACATCCTCCGACTGACAATGAACGGAAAAGCTCCCTGTTTCAGTGAGCTGAAAGAAAAAGTAAAAAATAAATTAAATGGTTTGTCAAGCTGGCCCCGCTCAATATCGAATGAATTGAATTTCATTATTTATCATCTGGCTCAAGTGATGAGTGGGCTCAGCCGAGCCCACTCAACCCCTTATCCCGACTTCCCCCGGGGTTCGAGACAAGAAAGGCCCATTTCCTGGCGTCCAGGTCTCGTAACGATGCTTGCTGCAGCTCTCCCGGCCTTAATCGAAGGGAGGTGAGCATGGCCGTCGCGAAGCGACAGACCCCGCCCCCATCCTTCGATGTCTTTGGACCAAATGTCCGTCGCACCGGCATTCGAAAGAAATTCGGCTCTATCTGATACTGTTCTCCTCATTTTCCAAGCGTGGCCGCATAGATCGGCCGACCCACCTATGGGTGGCAGAGGGGGGCCTTCAATCGGATCATTGGAAGTATACGAGAGCTCATTTTCCTTCCTTGGCCTCTATCCGGCCGCTATTCACCGCCTCCAGTAGGGCCTGGTAATCCAGCAGGTTCTGCTTGGCGTATTGCTGCGCGAACGAAGCTAGGGCTTTGTCGAAAGCCTCCCTTTTCCCCAGATAGCCAGCGATCATAGCCGGGTCGCCGGACCGGGCATGGGCCTTGGCCAGAGTACCCCCGCACAGCCGTGCGTATCTGAACAGGAGCTCAAAGTCGGTGTTCAGATAATTGATAGAATATTTCATGTCCTTCAGCTGGCGGACATAATATTGATGCCCATCGATGGTCAGCCAGCCTAGGAAGATGTCACTGGAGGTTTGAATGATCCGTTGGCCGACCACGACCCTTTGCCCCTGATTCACATATTCGCTTTTACCGGCGTAGAGCTCGAGCACGGAGGGCCCCGCCTCCTTGAGCTGGAGGAGCAGAGGGTCGTTCACCTCGGCGAGCATGAGGGCAAGGCCGCACCTCGTTCCCACGCTCCCCACGCCCACGACCTTCATGGCAAAATCCTCGAAGTGATAGCGGTCCAGAAGGATACGCCGTTCCGGTCCCAGGGTTTCCCGATATTTTCTCAGAATCTCTTGGATCTCCGGCCAACCCTTCCTCTCCTCCTGATGAAAGATGAGGGGCGGGTCATCGACGATGCGCCTATGTCCCTCCACCTCGTCGGTGATTTTTGGATACACGTAAGAGGCCACGTGTTTCTGGGCTTCCCGGGCTGCCGTTCCGATCATCCTTTTACCCATGACGTTCTTGGCCCGTGAAATGAGCATATCGGTGCTCAGTTGCATGTACCACATGTCCAGAGCATTCATCCTGGACAGCTCAAGCATTATCTCTCGATAGGACTGGATGCCCAATGAGACGACGTTGAGGCATTGACGCTCCGTCAACTTGCTATTTTGACCGGCCACAAATAGGCTGGCCGCCAATCTCTTAAGGTCCCATTCGAACGGCGCTGGCAAGGTCTCGTCGAAATCGTTGATGTCGAAGACGATATTCCGTTCGGGCGTGGCGAAGAATCCGAAGTTACCAAGGTGACAGTCCCCACATGCCTGCACCCGCAATCCGGTCGAGCTGGTGAAAGAAAGATCGTAGGCCATCATGGCCGCCGCCCCTCGGAGATAGCTGAGCGGACTTTG
This sequence comes from Methanomassiliicoccaceae archaeon, assembly GCA_963728405.1. Lineage (GTDB taxonomy): Archaea > Thermoplasmatota > Thermoplasmata > Methanomassiliicoccales > Methanomassiliicoccaceae > UBA6. The sequence goes on from CAVSJV010000005.1 coordinate 8,755, forward strand.
CATCATGCGGCCATGGCGGATGGGAAGGAGTTCGGGCAATCGATCCCTTTCGGTCTCCAGTAAGACCTCTACCGGGTCCCGACGGTCGGAAGATGGTTCCCAGACGGCATGAGCACTTCTGGGAACCTTTTCACGAAGCTCCTTACCCAACTGCATGCGTTGTGCGACCGTAGCGAACTCCGGTTTAGTGATCGCAATGGTCTCCTCCCGAACTTCGACCTCTCTCTTGAGCGTCTTCATCGCGGATGTGGCCAATTCCTTCCACCTCGAATCTATCTATGCTTCCATTGCACAACGTAGGGTAAATAGAACGTCTTTCGGGCCTCGAAGGTCGCATGGCAGGGGCCTGGTGGCGTGCTAAACGGCGCAATAGCATCCTCCCGATCATGAGCAATGGTCCATACTATGCTTCAACGGCCCGATGATCACCGCGGCCGAGGGCAATATTTTCGGAACGGCCGCTCAAAGGAGCGAACAGGCGCGTTGCATCCTGGATGCAACCGATCCCCATCGGGGCCGGTCTTAGGAGCATGCACACCTTTTCATCTTCTATCATTTTCCAGGGATGGTAAAATAGAAGGTGGACCCTTTCCCAGGCTCCGAATCGAACCACACTTCCCCACCGTGGCGCTCCACGATCCTTTTCACCAAAGCCAGCCCAATGCCCGTCCCCTCATACTCCTGTTGAGAATGGAGCCGCGAGAACATATTGAAGAGCTTGTCCTTGTACGCGGGGTCTATGCCTATTCCATTATCCCTCACACCAAACTGCCAAAAACCGTCCTTCCTTTCTGCCGACACATGGACCCGGGGGCTCTCCTTTCCGCGGAACTTTATGGCATTCGCGATGAGATTCTGAAGTAGCTCGACCATCTGGATGGGCGCGGCGTTGATCACCGGCAGCCTATCGTGGGTAATGGTTGCACCGGAGCTAAGTATCGAGGCAGCCAGGTTCCTTTGCACCTGCTCGAGGCTCAGGTTCATATCCGTAGGTTCATGTTGCTCCCCACCTTGGGACACCTGTGAGTACTGCAGTAGGTCCTCGATCAGGGCGGCCATGTACTTGCTGCCGTTCACCGCGTTCTCGATGTATCTCTCGGCCTTTTCGTCCAATACCCGGCCCTTGTATCGATCCCCCAGTAGTTCCATGAACGATGATATCGTGGCCAGGGGTTGCCGAAGATCGTGCGATGCGGCGTAGGCGAACTGCTGCAGGTCGGCGTTGGACCGCTGGAGTTCGTTCTTCAGCTCCGCTATCTCGGTTATGTCTAGATAGGCCACGACCCCGCCCCGCAGGTTATCATCTCCTCCCCTGATCGGTGCGGCGGATATGAGGAGGGTCTTTTGGCCCCCATCTGAAAAAAGATGTCTACCTGCTCATCACTGATGGACGCTCCCTGGAGCAACCGGCTTATCGCATAGTTTTCGGGCCCGACCCTCTCTTTGGTTCCAGACCGGTACATCTCACCAGCGATCTCCACACTCGGCTGGGGCGGCCGTCCCTTCCAAAGCGCCTGAGCGGGAGGATTGGAGATCATGGGGGTGCCTTTGACATCATAGACAAGAAGGGGAATGGGGGCCGTATCGATCACCCCCAGCAGATACTGGCGCCCCTCCTCGGCCCGCTTGCCATAATCGAAGATCAGTTGCTCGTACTTTATTCTGATAATGACAAAGTAGGTAGTGATCAGAACGAGAAATAACGAGGTTGCGCGATTGAAGATGCTAGCCGCCTCGTCACCAGGTGGGGATATGAAAAAACCCAGTGAGATCGCTGGTATGGACAATAGTGCAATGGCGATCGTCACATTACGATTTCGTAGATACTGGCTCAGTATTATGGGTACTATGTAAAGGAATCCGATCCCAAAGCCTTTGGGAACAAGAACATCCAGGACCGTGGCAACAAGGAAGCTCAGGACGATCGCACCAATGATTATGACAACATTTCGCCGAACTAGTAATGAGATATCTTGCACTGATGTATGTTGTCGTCCATCATCGGTCATAATACTAAGTTGCTAAACCAGTATATTTTTTTCACGATGATCTTGTTGCTCTTACTGCTGGAGCTAGCGTCTTTTTTTTATGTCATTCACATACTTCGAGAGTCGTTCCTCGAACCATCACGAAACCAGACCGGTCGCCTAAAGCAGGAGAACGAGAGATGAAAGGAACGTCTGCCCTCAATGGGAGGTAATGAGCATATCTACGGGTTCGGGATCTTGGATTGCATCGGATCGAAGCAAACCCGTTAGCGATCAATGGGCCCTCTCAATATCTCCTGCTCAAGCTCGGCTTCAAACTCGAAGGCACCTTGCGCCAGCGCAGCTTCTTTCACGACCAATATTATGATCAGCTGTACTTTGGATCGCTCGATAAGGAATGGATGGACCGACGCATTGGCCTCGGTTGAGCCCACTCTCATCATACTCTTTTCGAGTTATCGTTGTCCCCGGTCGCCCCACAGGTAAGTATGATCGGATTTGGCAACATGCCTTTGATCCAATGGCCAGAGACCACTCGATAAAGTTCAAAGGTCAGATTTTTCCCCATTGTCGTTGAAGAACCTCTCGGGAGAGGCCGAATATCCTCACTTTTTTCATTTCCCCCGTTGACGAGGGCCTATGACCAACGGCGGCCTAGTGGTCTCCAGGGCGAGTGCCCTGCTCAATTAACAGAGCTACAAGGTGATCTCATTGAACACATCGACCAGCAACCCAGCAATGGACGAACCCCTTATTCCATGGTATGTGAACGGCGTGGTGGCCATCATCTGCGCGGCGGTGCTGATCGCACTCGTTGCCCTCGGCATCCTCTCCTACGCCCTGCTTTACTACATGGTTCGGGGAAAGGTGGCGGAGTGGCGAGCGAAGGGCGTGGAACAGGGAGCGTCAAGCACCTGAACGAACTGGCCTGGCCATCTACCTTTCCCTTTCATTTTTACCGAAGAACAAGGAGCTGACCGTCGCCCCATCCGAACGACCATCCTATCCTCCCCCGCCCTAGCGGTCCGGCTAAGCATCCAGGGTTAACCTTTATAGTGGAGCATATTGAATCTGTGACGAGACGATGAATTCGAAGATCCTCACTCTCAGCAACGAGCTCAATGCGAACTTTAAGGAACGGGACGATGAGATCGCCGGTTCGCTTCTGGCCATGATCTCCGGCGAGCATGTCCTGTTCATCGGTCCCCCCGGCACGGCCAAGAGCATGCTGGCTAGGGAGATGTGCAAGGCCATCGAAAAAGGCGACTTCTTTTACTACCTGCTCACTCGGTTCACCACTCCCGACGAGATCTTTGGGCCGCTGTCCCTCAGTTCGCTTCAGGAGGACATCTTCAGCCGCAAGGTCGACGGGTACCTCCCATCGGCCAACGTCTCCTTCCTGGACGAGATCTTCAAGGCCAACTCGTCGATCCTGAACTCCCTGCTGACGATCCTCAACGAGCGCAAATACCACAACGGTTCGGAGATCCTGGACGTGCCGCTGTTCTCGGTGTTCGGCGCTTCTAACGAACTACCGGAGGAGAACGAGTCGCTCGAGGCGCTGTACGATCGCTTCCTGTTCCGTTACTATGTCGGCTACGTTCAGGACGAGACCAACTTCGTCGAGCTGATCCTGGGCCACGCCGAGGACTTCGTCCCATCGGTGCGATTGACCATCGACGAGATCAGGACGCTGCATAGCGGGGCGTCCCAGGTGCCGCTGGACGACGATGTCCTTGATACGTTCGTCGCCCTAAGGAAGGAGTTCCGTTCCACGGGCGTTACGGTCTCCGATCGCCGGTGGAAGAAGATGGTGTGGGTCCTGAGGGTCGCCGCTCTGGCGCTCGGACGCAAGAGCGTGGACAAGACCATGGTGCCGCTGCTCCAGCACATGACCTGGAACCGGCCGGAGGAGAGGACCACCATCCGGACAAAGCTCATCGACATGGCCGTTTCCGGGGGTGTCAACCTCGAGCGGACCCAGAAGGACCTCAAGGACCTCCACGCCTCGGCCATCCTGATCAAGGATTTCACCCTCCCCCAGACGGTGACCTGCCGTTCCTGCGAAGCCACGTTCATACATTGGAAGGAGCTGCAGCACCACGCCTCCAACCATCCCGATCACGCCTACACCTTACCGGGGAGCGACGAGCAGTACCAGGTGAGGAAGCACAAGGTGTCCCCGCGCCTATTGCCCAACTTCGTGGAGCTGTTCGCATCCTGGGGGCAGCCGGTAGTGCTGACCATGCCTGCCAAGGAGAAGGAGCTCTACCTCGGGGAGGTCGAGGACTTCAAGGATGACCTGGGAACGTTGGAGGTCGACCTGGACAAAGAGCGCGCGCTCCTGGTGGACCGGCTCTCGGACAATCTCTGGTTGACCCGTAAGGACCGCGAGGAAGTGCTGGCCCAATATGATGCCAAGACCCGGGCCATGGCCGAGATGAAAAGGATGCTCGCCGAGACCAAGGCGGTCATCCGGTCCGAGGACCGCGTGGAACCCTGAGGTCCTAGATGGCCGAAGGAAGCGGGGTGCGGTGGCGAAAGGCCATGGGCGACGATTCGGTGCGCCTGGTAACCGGACGGCCTAGGCGTATCCCCCGGCGCAAGAGGGAGGAGATCGCTACCATCCTAGCCCAGGAACTGATCGACACGCGGGCGGTCATCGACGTCAAGCGTCATGCCGCCCGTTACGGAGCGTTCCATGTGCTGCTCCGATCGTTGAAGGACACCGAGGAATGGAACAGGCTGCGAGAGATGGCCGCCAAGAGCGATATTATCGCCACGTTATCATTGAGGTCCCTGACCGCGGTCACCCTGGATATCCTGGACCGGACGACCCCTCTCCCCGCCGAGAGCGAGGAGGAGAAGAACCTGAACGGCCTGGTGGCGTTGACGCTGATCGCCTGGCAGCAGCGTACCAGCGTGGGGACGGAGGGGCTGTCCCGGGGCGTGGAGGAGTTCGAGCTATCCGACACCAGGGGCGAGGCGAGGGCCTCTCTCCGGGAGGTGCTGGGGGAGAGACTGGACCCCGTGGTCGTGGAGATGAGGACCTACATGGAGATGCTGGCCATGATGAAGCGGATGCTGCCCTCCGGCGATGACGAGACCTTCGTGGAGGAGGTATTCCTGGCCTACATGAAGGACGTCGGCCGCATGTCCGAACTGCTTCGGCGCAGCAAGGAGCTGCAGCATATCATCGACCTCATGGGCAAGCTCGATGTCGAGTACGGCGCCAAGCAGGAAAGGGCCAAGCACTTTACCACCTCGGAGGCCTACGACCTCGGGTTATCCAAGGACGTCCGGCATGTGCTGCCGGTCGAGCTCCTGAAGTTGAAGGTGCCGATCCTGCGGGTACTGTTCTTCTCCCAGATGCTGGAAGGGGAGCTGCTCACCTATCAGCTGCGCGGCCTGGACTGGTCGGACGCGCCGGACAACAAGAAGAAGGGGCCGGTCATCGCGCTGATCGATGCGTCGGGTTCGATGAGCGGGGAGCCGGAGCTGCTGGCGAAAGCGTTCATCCTCATGCTGGCCAAGCGCATGGAGCGGGAGAATAGGGATATCAAGGTCATCCTGTTCGCCGCAGCGGACTGGAAACTGGAGATCAGCCTGGTGGACAAGAAGAAGGTCGCCCAGAACCTGCTCGACACGATCTGCCGGCACTTCGAGGGTTACACTGACTTCAATTCGGCGCTACGGGTGGGACTGGACGCGGTCAAGGGGAAGCAGTGGCACGGGGCGGACGTGCTGTTCTTCACCGACGGCGAGTCGCAGGTGTCCGATGAGAACCTGGTCCGTGATTGGAACGAGTTCAAGCATAGGACCAAGTCGAGGATCTACACGCTCATCGTCAACTCGGACCAGGCCGGCGGCCTGGAGCGGGTCTCCGATCACCTATGGACCCTGCCTACGGGGACGTGGAGCGTCGAGGGGAGCCCATCGAACATAATCAAGCTCATCGCCAAGGGCGGCAGCACGACCTAACGCTCCCAAGGGCGGAGCGTATAACTGTCCGCTCACGGGACCTGAAGGTAGAGCACGAAGGCCACCGTGACGATGGCGATCTCCAAGGCGATGCACAAGACGGTCAAGGTCAACTTGTTCAAAGCGACCACCTGCGGACCAGGGATCTGGCGCTCTTTCATTGGAGCCGCCGATAAGTAAACTTTGCTGGCCGTTGATCGCTCTTGCGTGTGGAAGCTCCCGGGAACCAATTTCAAATACCTGTTCGCTCATTTTCGACACTAGGATGGAACCGATGAGCCGCGGAAATATCATCGAACCAAGAATTTTCCTCTTCCGCAGCTTCAGCTTTGCGTTTTGATGGCCTGCCATAGGTAATATCGGCAGGCCTCCCACATTTCTCCATCCCTGAACCTCGAGGTGACATGAGATGAGCTATACTGGAAAAGCAGTGCGCTTGGAAAGGATCATGGACCGCCAGACCTGGAGGACGATCGTCGTCCCCATGGACCACGGTATGAGCGTAGGCCCCATCGAGGGCCTCGTGGACATGGCCGGCAGCGTAGACAAGGTGGCGGAGGGTGGTGCGAACGCCGTCCTCGGTCACATCGGCCTGCCGTTGTACGGCCACCGCCGGTCCGGCAAGGACATCGGGCTGATCATGCACTTGTCAGCCAGCACTTCCTTGTCTCCTGACCCGAACAACAAGGTGTTGGTAACGCCGGTGGAGGAGGCACTCAAGATGGGTGCCGACGCCGTGTCGGTGCACATCAATATCGGGGCGGAGACGGAGAGCGAGATGCTGCAGGCGCTCGGTTTGACCGCAGCCCGGTGCCGAGAGTGGGGCATGCCCCTCCTGGCCATGATGTATCCGAGGGGCCGAAAGGTCGATTCGGAGACCTCGGTCGACCATGTCAAGATCGCCGCCCGGGCCGCTGCCGAGCTGGGCGTGGACATCGTGAAGACCAACTACACCGGGAGCGTGGAGTCGTTCCGGGAGGTGACCCGGGGCTGCCCCGTCCCGGTGGTGGTGGCCGGCGGGCCTCGGATGGGCACGACCCAGCAGATACTGGAGATGGTCCACGGGTCCGTCGAGGCCGGAGGGGCCGGTGTGGCCATCGGTCGTAACGTCTTCCAGGCCGAAGACCCGGTCAAGATGGTCCGGGCGATATCTGCCATAGTGCACCACGGCCGTTCGGTGGAGGAAGCGATCGAAGAGCTTGTCTAGAGCTCGTTCTCCCCCCGGGTGGGAAGGGCGTCGTTCATCTTTCCCTCCACCGGGACCTCCTGATACCTATCCAAAGGAACACCGCGGTCGTAGCTAGTAGGATGATCCAGTCCAGGAACATGGCGCCATAAGATATGGGGAAGAATCCCCCCAGGTCCTGCGAGATCTGGGCGGCGTAGGTGGTCGGGGAGAGGTAAGCGACGTACCGGAACGGTTCGGGAATGAGCTCGATGGGGTAGTATACGGGAGCGAGGGTCGAGAACAGGACGGTCAGGAGGCGGGAGAAGGCAAAGCTCTGCACGATGTCCGAGGATACCGTCGCCAGGGCGAACCCCAGGGACACCGAGGTCAGGAACATCAGCAGGAGGACGATTACGATGCCCATCACATTTACGAACGGGATGTGGATGTACATCGCGAACAGGACGGCCAAGATCAATATGGCCGGGGATGAGTAGATCAGCTCGGAGATGGCCATGCCAGAAACGTAGGTGACGGCGCTGGTTGGCGAGCTGACCACCATCTCCTGCAGCTTGAAATCGTTCTTGAAGTGCGACAGGTCGGCCTGCAGGAAGGTCCCGGCCTGGAACATGGTCATGATCAGCCCTCCCAGGATCGCCACTCCCAACAGCGCCCCCCCGCTGACGAAGAAGATCAGGATCAGGAAGGAAAGGGGCGACAGGACGGTGTTGATCAGGATGACGGGATAGCTCTTCATCTCGTAGATGGCGTTCACCATGATTGAGGCCAGGAGCTGGCTGCTCAATCGGCTCATCATTCCTCCCCGGTGCCGTTGTCAGAGGTGAGGGTCCTGCCCACTATCTGGTAGAAGATGTCGTCGAGGGTGATCGGGTTCACCGCGAACTGGATGTTCTGGGCGATGAGGGCTCTCGACAGATCCATGGCCTCCTCTTTGGTGGTCATTATCTGGGTCCTGCCGTCCCGGCCCACCATGCTCTCTCCCTCGAGCGGAGGGAGGCCCGCTCCCTGGAGCGACCCGCAGGCTGTACTGATGTCTCATCCGGGAGCGCAGGTCGTCCATGTTCCCCAGCGCCAGTAACTTTCCGTCATCGAGTATCCCGATGCGGTCGGCCACCTGCTCTGCCTCCTCGAGATAGTGGGTAGTGAGGAACAGGAAGCGCTCCCTGCTCAGGCTGGTCAGGACGTTCCAGAGTTCCTGCCGGGAGATGGGGTCCAGGCCGGTGCTGGGTTCGTCCAGGAAGATGTAGTCCGCCCCGGAGGCGATGACCATGGCCACCAGGACCTTCCTTTTCATACCACCGGACAGGGTGCTATTGAGGCGGTCGGCGTGGCTCTGGAGCCCGACCTGCGCTACCGAATCCACCGCCCGGCGACGCGCGTCCTTGTAGGTCGATCCTCGCCATAGGAGGTAGGACGAGATCATCTGGACCGGGGTCATCCAGGGGATGGTCCTCCCCTCCTGGGGGACCACCGCCATCCTTTCCCGGAGCTTCTTGGCGTCGGCCATGACGTCCAGCCCATCGATGGTGGCCCTCCCCGAGCTAGGTTCGAGCAACGTCGAGAGTATGCGGGCCAGGGTGGTCTTTCCGGCTCCGTTGCGGCCGATCAGGGCGAAAATGCCGCTGGCCGGAATGGTAAAAGAGATCGACGACAGCGCTCGCTTCCGATCATTATAGGTCTTGGTGACGTCCACACACGAGATCTCGCCGGTCCGGGTCATGGTCCTCTTCCGAGATAGATGGGTCAAACAATATGACCATTCCACCCTGAAAAAAGTTGTCCAGGCCCATCAGGATAGGTCGCGAGTGCAGGCATGGATGCTATGATCCCCATTTACGGTCGCCCGTTCCTGTCGGGTACGAATTCTATAGTTGTAGAATATTTATCTTATATTCTAGTAAAATAGAACACCGAGGAGGAAAATCCTATGGTGGTAATGCAGGTGACAAGCCACCCCGCAGAGCTGTGCCTGACACATGAAAGCAAGTACCGCGTTCTCACCATCAACTGGAACGAGAAGATCGAAGCGATCGCGGCCAAGTTCGGCGTCAAGTTAGTAGGATCCCATATGATGACCACCCCGCTCGTACCGTGTACGTCCTCTACGATACGCCCAGCATGGACAATCTGATGGCCATGATGATGGACCCCGAGGTCTTTGCCCCCAGGCCTTCTGTATCAGGAGGGTCTTCCCGGTGTTCGATCACAAGCAGACCTTGTCCATTATCAAGCGCTGAGCCAGGGCCGTTACTGATCTTTCCGAGGGGTTACTACCCCTCCGTCCTTTTTTCTAGGACTTAAGTTAGTTGCATAAATCGATGATGAACGACTGGATCGTATCGGAATATTTTTTCTTAATGTTCATTGGATGCCTGGGCACCATGCATCTTTGACTATTTTGTGTCATGAAATCTACTTTCAGGTATATTAGTAGTCTAAATACGGTTTATCGACGGAACGATCTGGCATTGGTGAAAATAATAAAATCGGATGAATTTCTGGGCAGTACTACTGGATGATTTATGCAACTAACTTCTAGGGCCTCTAAAATTTTAGTCGGGAGTAAAACATTTATCGTACACGGCCGTTCCCTGGGCATTCAGGTGGACATCTTGACCACAAGGATAGCGATCCTGGGAGGCTTCCTCGGAGCGGGGAAGACCACTCTAATGACCAAACTCGCGACCGATCTCGCCAAGTCCGGCAAGAAATGTCGGGCTGATTACCAACGACCAGGGCGAGACGCTCGTCGACACCCAGTACTCCCGCTCGATGGGCTTTAACGTAGCCGAGGTCCTCCGAGGTTGCTTCTGCTGCCAGTTCAACGACTTCATCATGTCCGCCCGCAGCCTTGTCGCCGAGAACAAGCCGGATTTTGTCATCGCCGAACCGGTGGGCAGCTGCACCGATCTCCTCGCCACCGTCGTGGCCCCGCTCAAGATCATGTACCAGAGCGAGTTCGAAGCGGCGCCTCTTATGATCTTGGTCGATGCCATCTCTCTGCTGGAGGGCTCCCCCGACCCGGGGACCCTCAACGGCTATCTGCGGCAGCATCAGATCGGGGAGGCCGAGATCGTCATCCTTTCGAAGGTCGATGGCGTGCCGGCCAAGAGCATCGAAGGCCTTAGAGAAAAGATCAGGGCGCTCAACCCCAACGTGGAGATAATCAACTATTCGGCCGTGACCGGTGAAGGGTTCGGCAGGATCATGGATGCGGTCACCTCCCAGAAGATATCGAACCACGCTCCAGTGGCCATAGACTATGACAAGTACGCGGCGGCGGAGGCGGAGTTGGGATGGTATAATGGCACCTTCCGGTTCAAACTCCCTGAGCGCACCGATTCCTACGACGTGGCGCTGAAGCTCATGGGCTATGTCTCATCACAGTACGGGGACGGGGACATCGCCCACGTCAAGCTGATGCTCCAGTCCGAGAAGAACGCCCTCAAGATGAACCTGGTCAATCGAAATATGAACGTGGACGGGGTCAAAGGTTCTCGTTACGGCGAGGGCGAGAGCGTGTTGACGCTCAACGGACGTGTGGTCTCCGAACCGGCGAGGCTGAGCGAGGTCATGCGTGACGCGGTCAGGATGGCCTTGGATGCGCAGAGAGTGGACGTCACTGGCTTCGAGGACACCTGCTTCTCACCGTCCCGCCCGAACCCCACCCATCGGTTGACCCAGTGAGCATCCGGGATACCCGGAGGGGCTAGGGCAACTAGGTAACGCCCCGCCCCTCCGATTGTTCTCATTATCTTATGAAAAGTCAAACTGTTAAATATTTGAGTCCCATTTCAAATATTATGGCCTCGGGATGCCGGATAGAGATATCGTACATCAACCCGGAGACGTATACCAGCATCGTCAACCACGACCTCAGGAAATCCATATTGCGCAACCTATACGCCATGGCCCTGGACCGGCCGGTCACCAAACAGGAACTGGCGGAGCGGGTCAAGATCGGCTATCATCAGCTCGTCTACCAACTGACCCACCAGCTGCAGGACTTCTGGAAGGTGGTCGATGAGAAGAAGGTGCGAGGGACCCGCCTGGAGTACATCGCTCCCGCGGCGCCGTCCTCGATCTACATCACCCTGGGCAAGGACGGCCGGGTGTTCGTGGTGGACCCGTTGGCCAATCTATTCGGTCCGCTGGCCAAGGTAGGCACAAGGTGCGACGGCTGCTCCAAGGATGACATGGAGCGGTGCCTCGGCCATGTCCGCTCCGGCTGCTGCTTCACTGCCGAGCCCACGGCCGAGGAGATAGGCATTCTGGAAGCTAACGGGAGGAAGCAGCCGTTGAGGCCGCTGGACCTGGCCATTCTGTGCTCGTTGAAGGGCATCTCCACAGGCAAGACCTGCTCGGTGAGCATTCCCTGCGAGAGCTGTCCTTTCATGCGGCGGGCCATCAAGATCGATGGCCTGTAGATTTCCGCGGCAAATGATATATCCCCACGGGACATGGTCGGAGGGATGAGCTCGAGGACAAGGTTCGCGGTCATAGGCGGTTACCTAGGCGCTGGAAAGACGACATTGATGGTTGCTCTGGCCAGGCATCTGAAGGAGACTCGACACAGATCGGTGGCGGTGATCACCAATGATCAGGGTCACGTGCTCGTTGACACCGAGTTCGCCGCCGGCGCGGGCTTCGACGTCAAGGAGATCATGGGGGGCTGCTTCTGCTCGACCTTTCCGGAGTTCGTCAAGAGCGCCCGGTCCATAGTCCAGACCAGCCGGCCGGACGTCATCATCGCCGAACCAATCGGCACCTCGACCAACATCCTGTCCTCGGTGGTGGAGCCCCTGCGCAGCCAATACCCGGAAGAGTTCAGCGTGGCTCCGTTCATGGTGGTCGTCGATGCCACCCGGGCCGCCCGGCTGGGCGAGGGGGATCGGTTGATCCCGGCCCATCAGGTCAAGGAGGCCGAGTTCGTCCTTCTGTCAAAGGTGGACATGCTGGACGCCCCAGGTCTGGAGCAGGCCACCGAGGCCGTAAAGCGGCTCGCCCCCGATGCCAAGGTGATCCCGTACTCCGCTCGCACCATGATGGGGGTGGAGGCTATCGCCGCTCTCGTCCTTTCCGAGGAGATGAGCATGAAGGCTCGCGCCAGTGAGGACCACAAGCGTTTCGCCGCCGAGAAGTCGGCAATGTCCTGGTTCTCGTCCACCTGCCGCCTGATACCGTCAGAGAGGGTCGATCTCTATGACCTCGCCACATCGGTGTTGCGAGCCGCCTCGGATGCTTTTCCGGTCGATGATCTCGCCCACGTCAAGGTAATGGTCACCTCGCCCAAGGTCGGGGTAAAGATGTCTCTGGTGGCCGACTCGGTGCAGACCGATGGCGTTAGAGGATCTCGCTATCTGACCGAGGAGGCCAGGCTGGTGGTCAACGCCCGGGTGATGTCATCCCCGAAAAAGCTGGGAGAGGTCATGCGGGCGGTGGTCGGATCACTGCCGTCGAAGATGCCGCTCAAGATCGAAGATGTCACCGAGTCCTGTTATTCACCCAGGCCGGAGACGCCGGTGTTCTTCTCCGGGCAGTAGGTCCCGGCGCCCATTTTTCTCATACTATCCAGTGCAGTGGAAATAAGGGTTCCTCTCCATCGCGGGTTAACATTTCCGCGATTTTCTTATTTCAATTCTCATATTTGAGCGCCGGAACAGCGAAATATCCCCATTCCAGAGAAAAGTTATTTAACGCTTATCAAGTCTTATCTCACGTCTGGAAAAGGGGGCACGTGTTATTTGGTCGCTGTAGACGATATGAACCATCGCATCCTCAAATTGCTGAAGATGGATGGAAAGATGACCTATCGGGAGATCGCCTCCAAGTTGAGACGCTCTCCGTCCACGGTCCGCGATCGCATACGGCGCATGGAGGACTACAACGTCATCCTGGGCTACGCGGCCATCGTGAACAATGAGCTCATGGGCATGCAGTCCGACGCGATCGTCCTGGCGAACGTGGGAGAGGGCATCAACTCCAAGGACCTGCGCAAGCTGCACGAGGTCGAAGGCGTGATGGAAGTGCTTCTGGTCAGCGGCGGGAAGCGGGTGATGGTCCGCCTCCACGCCCCCGACAACCGGACGCTCGACAACACCATCGCCAGCTCGATCATCCCTATTGGCCTGCAGGACGTGGAGGTTCGCATCGTTCTGGAGTCGGTGATGCGCTTCCCCGGGATCTGAGCTCAGATGGGGGTCGGATCGAAGTGTCCCCGGAACGGGCGAGAGGACAGCGGCCCGACCTTATTGAACTTAGACCAGTCCCTTCCGAGGCTCGCTCCGAAAGCCTGCTCGTAATCGGACATCAGCCCCTCGAGCACAACCTTATCCTCATCGCTCAACGGCTGTATGGCCGCTCCTGTTCCGAGCTGGTGCTCGGTCACCGGGCCGCGAACATAGATGGAGCCACCATGGATGCCAGCTCCGATGAATGTGCCTACCGGCGATTCCCCCTCAGGAACGCCGTTACCCAAGATCAGGATGTTGCCGCCGGCCATGTACTCGCCGAGATAGTCTCCAGCGCGACCGCCGATGATCACCGTCGGCTTCAGGTTACCGAAGGCCTTCATGTGGATCCCGACGCGATAGCCGGAACTCCCCTTGACCAGGATGCGCCCGCCCCTCGCGGCTAGCCCGGTCACGTCCCAGGCATTGCCGTGGACGACGATGCGGCCGGAGGACATGGTGTTACCGGTCATGTCCTGGGCATTGCCGAAGACCTCGATGGTGGGGCCATTAAGGAACGCTCCCAGATTGTTGCCCGGAGTGCCCTTGATCCCGATATACAGTTCTTTGTTAGTGGCGGCCGAGGCGATGTACCGCTGCCCCATCACTCCTTCGATGACGATGTGGGTGGCCCCATCTTCCATGGCCTTGCGTATCTCTACGTTCAGCGTCCGGTAGTCGATGGGGCGACCCCATTCATCACGGCCGGAGGCGTCGATGGTGGTTTCCATGTGCCCGTCGCCGCTCTGATGGATGTCCGATGGACAAGCGCAGGTCATGTGTTCATCCCCATCCTTCGCCGACGTGCTTGACACCCATGATCTCGGCGATCTTAGGGTTCGGGCCCAGGTATCTCAGACGGTCGCGGTTTCCGACCAGCGATTCGACCGAGTCGATGCCCATGGCCCCCAGGATCTCCTTGAGCTCCTCGTTCCAGGCAGAATACAGCCGGGTGACGCGCTGGGCCCCCACGTCGGGATCGAGACGCGCGACCAGCTCTGGTTTCTGAGTAGCGATGCCCCAGGCGCACAGCCCCCTGTGACAGGATTGGCAGACCCGGCAACCCATGGCCACCAGGGCGGAGGTGCACACCATGGCCACATCCGCCCCGAGGGCGATGACCTTGATCATGTCCGCTGAACTGCGGATGGAGCCGCCGGCGCAAACGGTCACACGATTCCTCAGCCCCTCATCCGTCAGCCGCCGATCGACGGTGGCAATGGCCACTTCTATAGGTAGGCCAGCATGGTCTCGGATGACCCTTGGGGTGGAACCGGTCCCGCCCCGGAAGCCGTCGATGGTGATGAAGTCGGCCCCCGCCCTGACCACGCCGGACGCGATCGCTCCGACGTTGTGGACGGCGGCGATCTTGACGCCCACCGGCACGCGGTACTCGGTGCTCTCCTTGAGAACGGAGATCAGCTGCTGCAGGTCCTCTATCGAGTAGATATCATGATGTGGGTACGGAGACAGCGCGTCGGTGCCCAGGGGGATCATCCTGGTCGAGGAGATGAGGTCAGTGACCTTCTCCCCGGGCAGGTGGCCGCCGTGGCCCGGCTTGGCGCCCTGACCGATCTTTATCTCCACCGCCGCGGTTCGCTTGAGGTACTCGGCGGTGACACCGAACCGGCCGGAGGCGACCTCGCTGTTGATGTGATCGGCGTACTGGAAGAAGTCGGGATGCAGCCCGCCTTCGCCGGAACCGGCCAGGATATTAAGTTCCTTGGCGGCCATGAACAGCGCCTTCTGGGTGTTGTAGCTGACCGCTCCGAGGGAGATATGGCCGAGCATCAGGGGCATGTCCATGGCCACGATGGGCCCGGAGCCGTCGCTGGCGGTGACGCAGCCGTCACCGGACAGGGTCACCTTCCCGGACCGGCGGCCCACGTAGGTACGGGTCTCCACCTGCTCCCTAAGGGGGTCGATGGACGGGTTGGTCACCTGGGCCGCATCGAGAACGATGTGGTCGAAGATGTGGTCATAGGGCATGTCGTTCCCGCAGGAGGAGAGGAGAACGCCGCCGGTGCTGGCCTGCGCGGTGATCCCCTGGCGTACGCGGTCCGTGTAGGTGGCGTGAGGGGCCATCTGCGACGGCACGATCCTGATCTCGATGGAGCGGTTTGGGCACATGGCGGCGCAGCGCTGGCAGGCCACGCATCCACCCTTGTACACGATCTTGTTGCCCCGGGACTCCAGCGCCCCGAAGCTGCATTCCTTGATGCACCTCTTGCACATTTGGCAGGTATCGCGGTTGAACACCGGCTGGAACTTGTCGAGGATGATGTTGTCCGATCTCCTCTCGCTTTCGGTATGTGGCCCAGGCTTGGTCGAAGTGCTCAGCAGAACACCCCCTTGAATGGTTCTTCGGTGCCGCGGCGGACTAGGCCGACGCCCACCTTGGCGATCATTGGGCTTCCGGGATTGCCGACCCAGGTCTCTGCGGCATCCTTCTCGACGACCCGCACTGCGCACTCCTCGGAGGCGGCGTACAGCCGCTTGCCGTCACCGGACTGCCCGAACAGCAGGGGGCGGAGCTTCTTACGGTCGGCCATGGCGATCATGGTGATCTCGGGGCGGCTACGCCCCACTAAGATGGAGAACGGTCCATTCAGGAACGCCTCCTTGTAGGTGATCCTCAGCTGCTCGCCCAGTGCGCGGCTCTGGGGGTCCAGGCGTTGGATGTCGTTGTGATACCACGGGGCGAGGGCGAACCCGGCAGCCTGCAGCGGTAGCTTATGCCTGCGCACCAGCAGGTCCCACAGGTAGGTGACGACCTCGGTGTCGGTGAGCAGGGAGCACTTGTAACCATTCATCTCCACGAACTTCCGGTTGACCCCATACGAGGTGATCTCACCATTGTGGCAAACGGACCAATCCAGCAGGCTTATGGGATGGGCTCCGGCCCACCACCCGGGGGTGTTGGTGGGAAATCTAGAGTGGGAAAGCCACATCGACGCGGAGTAGCGGTCGATGTCATAGTATTTGGCGATCTCATAGGAGTAGCCGTTCCCCTTGAACACGGCCATATCCTTGCCGCTGGAAACACAGATGGCGCCAGGTATGACGCCGTTGATGCCCATGACAATGTCTACGATGCACTCATCGGGCTCCTGGTCCTTGATGCGGAACCGCTCCGATGAGGGGTCCGGGTTAAAGAAATATCTCCATACAATGGGATAGGGAGGACGCATGGAGGGGACCTTCTTGGTGGGCACGACCTCGTCCCTGACGATGTCCCCGCGGTTCTTCAGATACTCCTCCACGGTGGACATGGCCTTCTCGTTGTCGAAGAAGAACTGCAGACAATAGGCTTCCTTGAGGCCGTTGTCGAACAAGCCATACGCGGAATAGCCGGCCCCCAGGCCGTTCTCTCGCTCGCTCATGGTCGTGAGCATGCGACCGATCGCTTCTCCCGACATCCTGGCCCCACTAACGTCGATGACGCCGGCGATGCCGCATCCGCCCATGATATGATCTAGCCCGAGTGGCTTCTGGGCCCCGTAGCTCGGTAATGGGGGGAACTCGTCTCTCCTGTCTACATAGCCCTTGTTCTGCTTATTCTGCATGCCTTGACCTCTTTGCGATCTCGCGGGCCGGGCCCGCTTCACTTATATTATGTGCCGCTCGCCCCTGTGCAAACGGCCGTTATCTATTACCCGACCCCATAGGGTTTATTAATCGTTGTTGCCTAAATGAGTCATACGAGAATTAAAATTTTCGAAATTCGTATACTTTATTGCAATTTTATCCAGGGTATGTCTAATGTATTTTAATGTTTTTAGATAAACATCTAGAAATCTGTTGTTTTGAGTTTTTTGAGAACCAACATTTTTACCTTCTATCCGCCTGTTGGTCATTTTTACCGTTAGTTAATGGGTGTTAATGGTGAAAGACACCGTTTATCATGCTCCTCAAAGGGCCAAAATTATTCCTCTACGACGGGTCCGAAAGCTCGTTCTGAGTCCTCAAGGAATGGGGATTAATGCGGCCTTTTTGAATCCAGAGCGTAAATGGTCCAACGACCGGTAATTGTCTTCTTCATGTTAAATGGTAATTTCAGAATCTTTTTTTATAAGTTGTACATAGGGGTGTTTAGGGTGTCGTTCTCACGTCATCGCTAAAGCTCACGCTCATCCCCCAACTGCCGAACCTGGACGAGATCAGACAGATGCGCAAGCGTCTGGACCTGTCGCAAAGGGAACTAGCTTCGCTGGCCGGGGTCTCCCAGTCGCTCATCGCCAAGATCGAGAAGGGGAGCATCGACCCTTCCTACGACAACGTCCGCAAGATCTTCAACGCCTTCGAGGACATCTTGAAGAAGAGGGCAATGGAAGGAAAGAACATGGGGGCACGGTTCACTGTGGGAGACCTGGCCACCCGCGGCGTCATTTCCATCTCTCCTGAAGCGTCCCTGGCCGAGGCCGTGGACAAGATGATGAAGGGGAGGTTCACCCAGCTGCCGGTCATGGTCGGCGAGAGGATCGTCGGAGGGGTCACCGACGACCGCATTCGTGATTATACTATAGAAGAGACGAGGAACCAGCGCAAGTCCTACGACGAGGTCATGCAGACCCGGGTCGAGGCGATCATGGAGAACCCCTTTCCCATATTGTCGGAGGACACCCCCATCGAGCTGGCATCCCTGCATTTACAACGCGAGGAAGCGGTCCTTATCACCCGGCGGGGCACAATCATCGGCATCCTGACCAGCGCCGACTTCCTGGACCTGGGCCTACATTAGGAAGAGATATGAAGAAGAACGAGTTGGAACGGGCCCTTCAAAGGGTGACGCCGCACTCCAAGCCCCGGCCGGACCTGGAGCAGTACTCGACCCCGGCGGTCATCGCTGCGGACATGCTCTTCATTGCTCATTCCTTTGGTGACATAGAGGGGCGGACGGTCGTGGATCTGGGTTGCGGCGGGGGCATCCTGTCCATAGGGGCGGCGCTGTTGGGTGCGGAGAGGGTCACCGGTATAGAAGTGGACGCGGCGGCCTTGGACGACGCCCGACGGAACGCCATCAGTGCCGGCGTGGACATCGAACTACTGAACATGGATGTGAGCAAGGCGGACCTCAAGGCCGAAACTGTGATCATGAACCCCCCCTTCGGTGCCCAGCGTCGCAACGCCGACCGGCCGTTCCTGGAAGCGGCGGTACGCATCGCCCCGAGGGTGTACACGCTCCACAATGCCCGCACCATCGATTTCCTGGAGCGCATGGTCCCGGCCATGGGAGCGGCGATCTTCTTCCAGAAAAGCTATAAATTCGAGATTCCTCATATGTTTGAATTCCACGACAGGAAGAAGAAGGAAATTGAAGTAGCGCTGTTGTGCATAAGTTCATCGGATGTGACAAAATGAGCAAGAAGACGGTTTTACCCGGCGACGAGGTAGCGGTCGCTGAGGAGTTCATGCCCGCCGAGGGCACTTATGAGCAGGATGGTAAGATCCTGTCCAGTCTGGCCGGGGAACTGGAGCTCGACCAGGAAGAGAAGGTCGCCAAGGTTTCTCCCAAGAACCCGATGGTGACGCTGAAGAACGGCGACAGCGTGTTCTGTCGCATCACCGACGTCAGGGCGAGCATGGCCATCTGCGACATCTTCGCCGTTGAGGGCAAGGAGCGGGATATCACCGGGGAGACGTCGGCCACCATCCACATCTCCAAGCTCTCTTCCGAGCACGTCCAGGACGTCGGACGGGAGTTCCGTCCGGGCGATCTAGTGAGAGCCAAGGTCATTCAGACCCGGCCCTCGGTGCAGCTCTCTACACAGGAACCGCACTTCGGCGTGGTGAAGGCGCTCTGCCGCAAGTGCCGGGCCCCTATGACCAAGCAGGGTAAGTCGCTGAAGTGCGATTCGTGCGAGCGGGTCGAGAGCCGCAAGGTCGCCGACGACTTCGGCGATATAAACGCGTGAACGCTTCGGTCCGAGGATTCATGGGCACTCGGACCGGGCTTCGTTTTTCATAGGCCAGTATAAACAGTCTCGCCCATGGGAATAATCTTATAAGAGAGGTCGTTATTAGACGGGGAAGGGTGCATGATGACCAAGAGCAACGAAGATCTCGTCCGCGAAATCACGGAACTTAAGAACGAGATGAAGCGGATGAAGGAGGCCCTTAACATGCTCTTCTCCCTGGTGGTCGAGTCGGACGAAGAGGATGATGAGGACATCGGCTATCCCGGAATCGTCCAGGAAACGCCAAGGTTCAATACCTAGACCATTTTTTACTTCTCAGGTAATTTACATGTTCATTCTAAGCGGGGGAGATGGTTCGTCGTGAAGGTGGTCTGCCTTCTGTCGGGCGGGATCGATTCTCCGGTGGCCGCCTACACGCTGGGAAAGAATGGCGCTGAGCTGATCTTCTTGCACATGGACAACCGGCCCTATTCGGACGAGTCATCGGTCGACAAGGCCCTGGAACTGGCCGTCAAGGTCGGGGAAGCGGTCGGCCAGACGGTCTCACTATATGTCGCTCCCCACGGCTTCAACCAGCTGCAGATCTCCAAGCACTGCCAACGAAACCTGCAATGTGTGCTGTGCAAGCGGACCATGCTCAAGGTGGCCAGAAACCTCTCCCGGAAGCTGGGTGCGGAGGCGGTGGCCACCGGCGAGTCCATGGGCCAGGTGGCGTCACAGACGCTGTATAATATCGTTTCCGAGCAGTCCGGCCTGGACTATCCGGTGCTGCGGCCGTTGATCGGCCTGGACAAGCTGGAGATCGAGAACATCGCCAAGAGGATCGGCACCTATGAGATATCGATCCGGAAGGGAATGCCGTGCACAATCGTGCCGTTCCGTCCGGCCACTATGGCCACCCCGGAGATGATCAGGACCCAAGAAGCCCGGCTGGACATTGAGAAACTGGCGCTTGATGCGGCGAAAGAGGCCTTCGAGCTCAGAACACCGAGCAGCTCTGGTACCTAGTCTCGTCGAGCATGTCGGGCGTGACGCGGTCTATATAGCGGGCCTGGACCCGGGAAATGTACAGCGTGTTGGTCCCGACCTTGACGCGTAGATCGGTCTCTTTAGGCGCCTTCATCTCTATGGGCACGATGACCGGCCCGGAACAGGAGGTGGATACACGGTAGTCACGCTTGTTCTTCAAAATAAAGTCGATGACCTCCTGGTCCACCTGGATGCTCTGCATGGCAGGGGCATTGGGCCGACCGTATTTAGTGGTTGCGAAAGCTTTTGTCACTCATCCCCTATGGGGGTCCGTGAGATATGTCCTGGACACCTCCGCGCTGTTCGCTATGCAGGACCTCCCCGCCGGGGAGGTCTACGTCACACCGGGCGTGGTGGCCGAGCTGCGGAAGTATGAGGACCCCCGGCTTAGGTTCTGGGAAGACCTGATGGTAGTGACGGGGCCATCTCCCCCATCTCTTGCACGGGTCCGAGAGGCGGCCAAGGGGACCGGCGACGATGGGCGGCTATCTCCCACCGACATCGAGGTCCTGGCCCTGGCCTTGGAACTGAAAGCGGTCCTGCTTACCGATGATTACTCCATTCAGAACCTGGCCCGGGTCATTGGGGTGGAGTACCGGGGCGTGGGGATGAAGGGCATCAAGGAAGTGATGACCTGGAAGTATCGCTGCACTGGCTGCCGTAAGGTATGGGACCAGAACTACCCCGATTGCCCGGTCTGCGGCAGCGCGCTGCGGTCCTCGCGATCACGGAAATGAGGGCCGGCATCTCAGGATGTTGCCCATTCTCCGGGAACCGAGTAGCCGCATAGAGAGCTCCAGGCGGCGAGGGCCTCCAAAGAACAGGGAGGCGAGCATCTTGGTATGCACGGCGGTCCGCAGGGGCTTGTTGACCTGCTGTTTCCACCGCTCCTCGTAGAGGGAGAGGGGCGTCCCGTTCTTCAGGTGTTCGGCCACCGTCCTGCCGGCGATGCGCCCGCAGATCATGGCGATCGGTATCCCCCCGCCATTGACGGCCATTACGTGACCGGCGGCATCCCCCACCACCAGTCCCGATGCGGTGAAGGTCCTCTTGATCGGCCCGTTGGATGGAACGAATTTACCGATGGGGCGACCCCTGACCTCCAGCTTCCTCTGCGAGATGAAGTCCTGGAAATAATCACCTATCCTTCCGTCGGAGAATTGAGGAGCGACGCCCACGCCGACGTTCGCACCATCCTTCTTGGGCAGCACCCAAGCATAGGCGCCCGGGGCCACCCCGCCGAAGTACATCTCCATGATCGGCTCGAAATCGCCGATGGCCTGTGAGGTGACGGCAGGATAAAGGTCCGCGTTCTTTGGCAGTCCGAGCCCCTTGGCCACCTTAGAGATGGGGCCGTCCGCACCGATCACGACCTGCGCCTGGTAAGTCTCGTCCTGAGTGCGGACCTTAGTGCCCTCTACGGCTATCACCTGGGCGCTTGTCCTCACCACGGCCCCGGCCTTCTCCGCCTTGCACGCGAGGTGCTGGTCGAACCGGTTCCGGTCGGTGGTGTATCCTCGGAAGGGGATGTCCCAGTGACGGGGCTTGGGCGAGAAGATGCGGAACAAGTCCATATGGCGGGACACTAGGGAGGAGGGGATATCGAACAAGGTCTCCAGGTCCTCAGCTTTCGGCAGGATGGCCCTGACCTCGTCCAGCAGGGGCATGAACTCCCCGCAAGCGACCGGTTCTCCGACCTCCTTCTTCCGTTCGAGAACCAGCACCCTCGCTCCGCCTAGCGCGGCATGCTCCGCGGTGGTGCTCCCGGCGGGCCCGGCCCCCACGATCACAACATCGAAATCGCTGTTCATCAGGACTTCCTATCCAGAACGGTGTTCGCCAATGCCGTTAGCGCGTCCCGGTAGATTGACGGTGGCACCTCAGCAAGAGTGCCCAGAGCGACGTCCCGGAACTCGGCGGCATGCTTCCTGGAGATCTCCACTGCATCGGTGGTCTGGATGAGATCTAGGGCTTCTTCCACCTCTTCAGGGGTCTTATGGGACTTCCTGAAGATCTCCCTGAGCCGGTTTCCGCCGGGAAGATGACCTTGCATGGCGATCATCAACGGAAGGTTCGGCTTGCTGTCGAGGATGTCCATCCCCCTCCGCTTGCCCAGATCGGTCTCCCGACCGGTGATGTCTAGGATATCATCAACGATCTGGAAGGCATGGCCGATGTTGAGGCCATATGCTCCTAGGGCCTCCATCTGGTCAGCGGTCCCCCCGCCGATGTACGCGCCGACGCGGGCACTCGCCTCGATGGGCCGGGCGGTCTTCCCCTCGATGATCCTGAGATAGGTCTCCAGGGGGGTGTTGAACTCATGCTCGAAATCGATCTGCAAAATCTCGCTCTCGGCCATATGGGTGCAGGCGTCGGCCACCATGTCCACGACCTCCTCAGCTTCCATGATCCCCCCGAGGCGGAAGCCCTTGACGAACAGGAAGTCGCCGGCGATCAGCGCCCTCTGGAGGCCGTACTTGCGGTAGGTGGCGACGTGGCCCCGGCGGGTCTCCGCCCCGTCGTTGATATCATCATGGACCAGGGTTGCGGAATGTATAAGTTCAAAGGCGGCGGCAAGCTTGATCATCTTGTCGGTGTCCTGGCCCCCCACGGCACGGAAGGATAGAAGGGAGATGCCCGGCCTCAGCCTCTTTCCTCCGGATCTTACCATGTGCATGGCGATCTCGGTCAGAAGGGGTTGTCGGGACTGGACGCTTCTCACGATCTCCTCCTCAACCAGGCGGAGTTCGTCCTTAATGGGGGCGTCCCAGCTTGCTACCATGCGCGTGATAATAGTGAGGGATTACTTAACGGTTAGGGGTGTTCCAAGGGCTTTAGAAAAAGTGGCCGGAGATCCCATTCCTATCTGGAGTGTCAAGTTCGACGTCCATGGCATCGGTCGGGGACGTCGGGAACGATAGGTAACTCCTCATCTGGCAACCTTTATCTCGCTCCGGCTCCGAACATGTTGCATGATGGAGCGAAGTGAACAGAAGGTGGCATCTAGGGTCGGCGACTTCATGCGTTCCGATCCACCGATGGTTCCCTATGCCGGGGCGCTCAAGGATGCCTTGATGGTAATGATCGACCGAGACCGCACCAGTGTGCTGGTCATGGATGGCGAGGACGTGGTGGGGGTCATCGGCGCCGAGGACATCGCCCGACTGGCGGCCAAGGGCGTCGATCTCTCCGCGGCCTGGGTTAAAGACTTCGTAGCCGCCTGTATGCTGACCGGGAACCAGCCGTGTGTCCAGATCCAGGAGGGCGACACCGTGCTCAACGCCCTCAGGGTCATGGATAATTGGGCGGCGTCACAGATTGTGGTAGTGAATGGAAAGAACAAAGTGGTCGGGACGATCTCCGCCCTCGACGCACTAAAAGGTTGGTCGAAAGAGGTTTACGGGCCCTGATCACGCACCGGTGAACAAGGCTTTAGCGGCCTCGGCACAGATGTTGATGACCGGGTCGGGCCACAGGCCGATGAGGATGGTGGCGACAACGCAGATGGCGATGGCCGCCGTCATGGACCAGGGTAGCCTGATCTTCTCCTCGGTCGGTCCCTTCTCCACATACATGTACTTGACCACTCGAGCGTAGTAGTACAGGGAGAGGGCGCTGTTAAGGATACCTGCTATCGCCAGCCAGATCATCCAGTTCTGCGAGGCCACTGCCGAAGCCTGCACCGCTCCGGAGAACAGCACGAACTTGCTGTCAAATCCGGCGAGGGGCGGGATCCCGGCGAGGGAGAACAGTAGGATGGTCATTCCAAAGGCGATGAACGGCGCTCTCTTGGCCAGGCCCTTATAGTCCGAGATGTTCTCGCCGAGGGCGATATAGGCCATGGCCGCCACGACGATGAACGCCCCGCCCTTCATGAAGGCATGGGTGATGATCTGGAAGATGCTGCCTTCCACGGCGTATTGGGTCGCCACCGCTATGGCGATGATCATGTACCCGGCCTGGGCGATGGATGAGTAGGCCAGCATCCGCTTGATATTGGTCTGCTGCAAGGCCAGGAGGTTTCCGACGGTCATGGTCAGGATGGCTAGGATGCCTATCAACACTTGCCAGTCGGCCTTGATGGCGATCAATGCCACCAGGAAGATCTTGAACAGTAGGACCAACCCCATCTTCTTGGAGCTGGCCGCTAACAGGCTCGAGATCGTGGTGGGTGCACCTTCGTACACATCGGGGGCCCACATCTGGAATGGTACGATGGCGACCTTGAAGCCGAAGCCGGCCACTAGCAGGCCGATGGCCAGCAGGGTGACGGCGTTCAGGCCCGAGGGCATCGCGGCCAGGGCGGTATTGATGCCCTGGAAGTTGGTGGTGCCCGTTACTCCATACAGCAGAGATATGCCGTACAGCGCCAGGGCCGACGACAGACCGCCGATGATGAAGTACTTGGTCGCGGCCTCGGCGCCCCGCTTGTCCTTCTTGCGGAACGCTACCAGCGCGAAGGTGGAGATCGAGGCCAGTTCCAGACCGACGAACAGGGTGATCAGGTCCAGGGACGACGCCACGATCATCATACCGGCAGTTCCCAGCATGATGAGGGAGAAGTACTCGGCCTGGTGCCTGTCCTTCTCCACGTACCTTGCCGATGCTAGGACGACGTCAGAAGGCCACTGATAGGAACACCAGGGCGAACAGGGCGGCGAACACATCGAGCCGCAGCAGCGGGGTGTCGGGCCCTCCCATGGTCGCCGGATAGCCGTTCATGATGTAGTATAGCTCGAGCCCTATGGTGGCCGCTATGCCTGCCAAGGATATGCCGGCTAGAGAACGGCTGGACTTGGCGAGCAGATGGACCGCCGGTAGCAACGCGGCGAACACTATCAGGATTATCTCTGGATATAGCGCGGTGTAATCAATTGCCATTTCAGATCACCCCAGTCAATAGGCGGGGAATCGACGGCACGATAAGGTCCATTATCAGTCTCGGATAGATACCGTAGATGGCGATGAAGCCGATCAGGATGGCCAGTGGAACGGTCTCGAACCAGTAGGAATCGTGGATGTGGTCGGTATCTATCTTGGTGGTAAGGTTACCGAATATCGTCCTCTGCATTGCCCACAGGTAGTAGGCCGCGGTTATTGCCACGCTGATGATGGGCACGATGACCCAGGTGCCTGCCCAGTCGTAGGTAGCGGTGAACACGGAGAACTCCGCTAGGAATCCCACTAGGCCGGGAAGGCCCAGAGAGGCCATGAACCCGATCATCATCACGGTGGCCAGTATGGGTAGCTTGGGGGCTAGGCCGCCCAGCAGGGGGATCTCTCTCGTCCCCACCTTATGCTGGAACATGCCGCAGGTCATGAAGAGGACCGCCGTGATCAGGCCATGGGCGAACATCTGGAACACGGCCGCGGCCAGACCTAGCTGGGTCAGGGTGGCGATGCCCAGGAGCACTATGCCCATGTGGCTGATCGACGAGTAGGCGACCATCTTCTTCAGATCGGTCTGGGCCAGACAGGCGAATGCACCATAGATAATGGACACTACACCGATAACGGCCAGTAGGACCTGGTATTCCAAGGTGATGTTGGGGAAGGTGGTCAGGCAGACACGGATGATACCGTACGAGCCCATCTTCAGCAGCAGGCCGGCCAGCAGAACCGACCCGGCGGTCGGGGCCTGCACATGTGCGTCCGGCAGCCAAGTGTGGAACGGTACCATTGGCATCTTCACGATGAACCCGAAGAACAGGGCGAAGAATATCGCTACTGACAACAGGTGTCCGAAGTCCCCGGCTACCGTTGCGATACTTATCATGTCGAAGCTGGGCTGACCAAGCAGCGGGGCCGCCGTGAAGTACAGGGCGAATATGCCCAGTAGCATTATCAGCGACGCGACATGAGTGTATATGAAGAACTTTATCGACGCGTAGGCCCGGTTGGGACCTCCCCAGATCGCTATGAGGAAGTACATCGGGATCAGGACGACCTCCCAGAAGACGTAGAAGAGGAAATAGTCCAGGGACATGAATACGCCCAGGATGCCCACTTCTAGTATCAGCATGAGGCCCATGTATTGGTTGGTCCTTTCTTCCACATCCCACGAGAACAGGATGGCCAGGAACACCAGCAGCGTGCTGAGGAACACCATCGGTATGCTGATACCGTCCACTCCGACGTGATAGGTTATCCCGAGCTGGCTGATCCAGTTATATTGCTCCTGGAACTGGAACCCAGCGCTGAGCTGGAAGTTCGTCAGCAGGAGGACCGACAGCCCCAGGGTCATCGCCGAGAATGCCAGAGCGATATACTTGGCGGCCTTGGGGTTTTTCCCCAGCATGATGGTCGCCAGCGCTCCGATGAGCGGGAAGACCAGCAGCAGGGTCAATATGGGAATGTCTTCGAACATCTAAATCAGGCCTCCAAAGAAGAAGAGAAGAATCACAATCAGTGACACTCCCAGCACGATCACCGCGGCGTAGGTCTGAACGAAGCCGGTCTGGCCCCTCCGCATGACGTTGCCTCCCTTTATGGATATGGTGGCAAAGAGGTTGACGATACCATCGATAACCTTCCGGTCAAACCAGTCGACCAACATGGAGAAGCCGTAGACCACCTTCAGGCCGATGATGTCGTAGCCGGCAGTAAAGCCGTACCGGGCGAGGAGGAGATCGTTGATCTTCTTCCTCATCGGGGTGGCCACGAACACATCGGAGTTGATGCTCTTCTTCTCGTAGATCAGGTAGGCCAGGAATATTCCGAGGGCCGCTAAGATTATCGAGGTGTAGGTAAGCCAGTCAGAGAAGACGGCCACCATATCATCCAAGAATGTCACTGCCTCGATATTCCATATCGAGGGTTGGATGAGGTCCGGGAACCCTAGCAGGAGAGCGATGAGCCCCGATGCGAACGCCAGGGCTGCCAAGATCGCCAGCGGTACCCACATGACCTTGGGCGCCTCGTGCGCGTGGTCGTGGGTGTGGTGGTCGCGCGGTTCGCCCTTGAATGTCATGAACCATAGGCGGAACATGTAAAAGGCGGTCATGAACGCGGTCACAGCACCCATTGCCCATAGTAGATAGAATATTGGGTTCTGGGCTCCCGTCTCGAACACCACGGCCAATATCTCATCCTTGGACCAGAACCCGCTGAAGGGCGGGATGCCGGCGATGGATATGCAGCCGATGAGCATGACCAGCGAGGTTATCTTCAGCTTTTTCGACAGCCCGCCCATCAGCCTCATGTCCTCGGTATGCACGGCGTGGATGACCGCGCCGGCGCTCAAGAAGAGCAGGGCCTTGAAGAACGCGTGGTTCATCAGATGGAACATGCCAGCGTTGAAGCCGGAGTTGGGTTCCAGGGTCATGGCGAACAGGTATCCGCCGGTGCCCAGTGCCAAGAACATGTAGCCGAGCTGGCTGATCGTGGAGTAGGCAAGGACCCTCTTGATGTTGGGGTTGTTGAGGGCCATCGTCGCCGCGAACAGTGCGGTAAAGCCACCGATGACGGCGATGATGAGCATCGTGTCGGGGGTCTGGACCATTACGGGGTAAGACCTCGCCACGAGGTACACACCGGCCTTGACCATGGTAGCTGCATGGATAAGTGCGGAAACGGTGGTCGGACCTTCCATGGCATCGGGTAGCCAGTCGTGCAGAGGGAACTGCGCGGACTTGCCGATGGCGCCACCGAAGATGAAGAACGTGCCCAGAGTGAGCAGCTCGTTGCCACCACTGAAGGAGCCGACATTGTTGAAGATGTAGTCGAAGTCCAAGTTGCCCTGGAATCCGACGAAGAAGATGAACAGCCCCAGCATGAACATGATATCTCCGATTCTGGTCACCAGGAAGGCCTTCTTGGCCGCGGAGGCCGCCGAGGGCTTGGTGTTCCAGAACCCGATGAGCAGGTAGGAACACAGACCCACCAGCTCCCAGAATATGAACATCTGGAGGTAGTTCGATGCCAGCACGAGGCCGAGCATCACACCGATGAAGAGGGAGATGATGGCGTAGTAGCGACGCTTCTTGACGCCCTCCTCATGCATGTAGCCGATCGAGTAGATGACGACCAGGGTGGCGACGAACGAAACCACGATGAGCATCAGGGCGGTCAGCGTATCGATGTATATGCCCATGTTGAAAGTGAACCCGTCCACGACCAGCCAGGTCAGGGACTGCTTGAACACTTCGCCGGGGTAGCCGCCGGACAATATCTCATATGCTACCATCAGAGAAAGGAAACAGGAGGTGGCGGCCATCGCGATGGCGAAATACCCGCCGTTCTCCGTCTTCTTGAAAAGCTTGTTGCCCAGGAACCCTACCAATACGAACGCGATCAGCGGGAGGATGGGAATTATCCAGGCTAGTTCGCTCCAGTACACTCTTACCACCTCAGCAGGTTGATCTCGTCAAGGCCGATAGTGCCTCTGGTCTTGTACAGGTTCATTATGATGGCCAGGCCGACCGCGACCTCTGCCGCGGCTATGGCTATGGACACGAGCGCGAAGACCTCCCCGTTCAGGTTCCCGGAGTAAGCGGAGAACGTCAACGAAGTTGATGTTGGCGGCGTTGAGCATGAGCTCGATGCACATCAGCACGATGATGGCGTTCCTCTTGGTGAGCACGCCGTACGCGCCGATGATGAACAAGATGGCCGATAGGCCCAGGAATAACTCTATCGGTATCATTCCTTCTCCTCCTGAGCGATGTAGATGCCTCCAAGCATGGAGACGAACAGGGTTACGCCTACGACCAGTATCGCCAGGCCGTAATCGTTGAATATGGTATTTCCGAACGCGTAATTGTCGGTGCTGTGCAGGGATCCGGCGGGCCACTGGGATACCAAGATGGAACCCAGGACCACTATCAGGAACAGCACGGCGGCGACACCCACGAAGACGTTCCTCTTATTCATGGCGCTCACCTCCGAGCAGCCGGCGCTTGGTCAGCATGATGCCGAACAGCATCAGCACGGACACCGCACCGACATAGATCATTATCTGGATGATGGCCAGATACTCAGCGCTCAGGAAGATATAGGTGATCGCGACCCCCAGGAAGGTGAGGGCTAGCCACATGATGCTGCGGACGATCTCCTTGGACCACAGGACCGCCAGTGCCGCGATGATGGTCACGGCGGCGATGAACAGGAATACGATAAGGTCCCATTCAATGTTCATCTACTGCACCTCCTTCATGCTGAGGGCGTCCTTTGGACATACCTCGACGCAGGTCTCGCAGGATACGCACTTCTCCTTGTTGATGACTGGCCGCTTTATGGGCCTGCCCTTCTCATTGACGCCGAACTCTTTCATTTCGATCGCCTCTACCGGGCAGTCCTTGGCGCACCGGGAGCAACTGATACATTTCTTCTCTTCCAGAACTGGAAGGTCCTTGTTCTCGGTGTTGGGGCGAGGAGCTACTCCCGTCTTCAGCTCGGAGGGTAGCACTTCGTAGATGTGCACCTCGTTGCCCGGGACCCCCGGCCACTGCAACTTGTAAGGGTCGAAGATGATGTCCTCGCGAGTGTATGACGCCAGCTCATATTCCGGCGTCACGATCATGGCGTTGGTCGGGCAGTACTCGGCGCAATAGCCGCACATCATGCACCTGCCGACGTTGACCCGGGGCCGCTTTACTTTCTCTGGTGCCTTGCCCTCTACCGTCTTGAGATCATCGACCAAGAGCAGATCGATGCAGCGGTTGGGACAGATGCGCATGCAGATGCCACAGCCTATGCACCTGTCGAAGATCAGTCCAGGCCTTCCGCGGTACACATCGGGAAGAACCAGTTTCTCCCACGGGTACATGACGGTCTGGGGCTTGTGGATCGTTGATTTGATCATCTGTTTTAGGGTGAGGTACATCGGTTTCAGGACGAAACCGGTCAGGCCCAGCTCCTTCTGTTTGTTCGATTTCTTGGCTTCAGCCATCTAGAACCACCCCAGCGTCTTGAAGGCGATAGCGATGAAGATGTTGACCACTGCCAGGGGCAGCAGCCTCTTCCAGCCGATGGCCAGGATCTGGTCGGTCCTGACCCTGGGCAGTGCACCTCTCATCCAGATGAAGATGAAGAACACGAAGAACATCTTCCCCAGGAACCACAGGCCCGCGGGGATGATCTCAGGGAACGGCCCGTCCCATCCGCCTAGGAACAGGAGCGCAGCGAGGGCCGACCCGACGAATGCCCTTGCGTACTCGGACATCATGAGCAGGCCGAACCTCATTCCACCATATTCGGTCCCCCAGCCTTCTACCAGCTCGGCCTCCGCTTCCGGAAGGTCGAACGGGACCCTTTCCACTTCTGCGAGCATCGATAACAGGAACACCCCGAAACCGATGAACATCGGGATGAACAGCCAGATGTGGGATTGTTGGTAGACGACGATATCGTTGAGGCTCAGGCTGCCGGTCAGGATGACCACTCCGACGACGGAGAGCAGCAACGGGATCTCATAGGCGATTATCTGTGCAGCGCCACGCATGCCGCCGATAAGGGTGAACTTATTGTTTGATGCCCATCCTCCCAGCAGAACCGCGAACGGCGCAAGGCTGAAGAGGGCGAAGGTCAGAATCAGGCTTAGATCAGAGTCGGAGGCATAGAACCCGGGGCTATATGGTATCGTCACGAACATGAACAGGGACGTGCCGATGAGGATGACTGGGACGGCGTTATAGATCAGCACATCCGCTTTTTCGGGGATGATGATCTCCTTGACCAGGACCTTGAGGGCGTCCGCAAAGTTCTGGAACAGGCCGATCGGCCCGGTCTGGGTGCCACGGCGGTCCATCAGCCGGCCTAAGGTCTTCCTTTCCTGCCAGATCAATGTGATCGATACCAGCATGCCGACCACGAAGACGATGAGCACTACCAGTATGATGGTGATGAGGTTCAGTACGCTCGTAACTGCCTAGCCAACTCTCGAAACTATGGAATCCCAACCATCCAAAGATGGGTCCGATGATGTCTACCATTAGCCAGTGAACGAGACCGCCCAATAATTGCCAAAGATCGAGGTACATCAAAATCACCTATCCGTCTCGCCCATACAGACATCGAGCATTCCCATGATGGAGGGGACATCAGCGACCTTGAAACCCTTGACCATCACCGGGGCCGCCGATAAGGTCACGAAGAATGGGCTTCTGACCTTCAGTCGGAAGGGCTTGTCGGTCCCGTCCCCAATGATGTACATAAGGCTCTCCCCACGGGGATCCTCCATCCTTGCCATTCCGGTGCCGACCGGCGCGTTGCGGGGCGGCTTCACTCGGATGGGTCCCGATTTGGGCATCTTCTTGAGGCATTCCCTGACGATCTGGACGGACATTCTCATCTCGTCCATGCGGACGCGGTATCTCGCGTATACGTCGCAATCGTCACGGACGCACATGTGCCAGTCGAGCTCATCGTAGATCTCGTAGGGATCGTTGTAGCGGACATCGTACTTCACGCCGCTGCCCCTCAGGCTCGGGCCGGTGACGCCTAGATTGATGGCATCCTTGGCCGATAGTGGAGCGAGATCGACCATCCTCATGCGGAACACCGCGTTCCGGTCGATCAGGTCCTCATACTCGACCATCCGCTTTTCAAAGTAATCTAAGGTCCTTACCAGGTCTCTTTCCCAGTTGGGCGGGGCGTCGTTCCTGACGCCGCCGATCCTCGGATAATTGTAGGTCATCCTAGCGCCGGTGAGGCTCTGGAATAGGTCCAAGAACAGTTCTCTCTCCCTCATCGCGTATAGGAATATGGTCAGGTTCCCGAGGTCCGGACCAATGGCCGCCAACCACATGAGGTGGGAGCCGATCCTCTGGAGCTCGTCGGACATGACCCTGATGTACTTGGCCCTCTCCGGGACCTCTACTCCCATCAGGTCCTCGGCGGCCAGGCAATAGACATGGCTCCAGGTGAATGATGAACCATAGCATAGCCGGTCGGCCATGGGGATGATCTGAGGATAGTGTCTGTCCTCGACCATTTTCTCCCATCCGCGGTGAAGGTAGCCGATGACTGGCTCAGCGTCGGTGATGGTCTCACCATCGACCTTTACTCTCAGATTCCATAGGCCATGGGTCATTGGATGCTGAGGGCCCATGTTGATCCACATTTCTGCCATCTTACTTCCTCCCTACTTCGCAGTCCTTCCGCATCGGGAAGAAGGTGTAGTCCTCTGGAAGCAGTATTCTCTCAAGTCGGGGGTGGCCCCTGAAAATGATGCCGAACATGTCGTAGGCCTCCCTTTCATGCCAGTTGGCTCCTTCCCACAAGGGGGTCACCGAGTCTACCTCGGGGTTATCGTGGGGAAGGTCCACCACTATCTCGATGGTGATGTTGCTGGAATAGGAGCAGATATGATAAACGGTCTGGAAACGGTCGCACCGGTCCACACCGCTGACGCAGCTGCAGTGGTCGAAACCAAGCTCGTCCTTCAGCAACTTACAGAGCTTTAGCAGGATGTCGATATTCGCGCTCATGTACAGCCGGCGTGGTCTGACCTTATCCTCGAACTTGATCTCGGTGGGGAACGCCTCAGCGATCTTGCTCTTGACCTGGTCTATTGTGTAGATAATGTTCTGTTCCAAAGTCCCACCTCAGTCATCCATAAATGCGCCGATCTTCGATACCTTGATCTTTTGATGCAGCTTGAGGAACCCATCGATCATGGCTTCTGGCCGCGGAGGGCAACCAGGGATGTAGATATCGACAGGTATGAATGTGTCCACGCCCTGAACGACATTATATGAATCATACCAAGGTCCGCCGGAAATGGCGCACTCGCCCATGGCCACGACCCACTTCGGCTCTGGCATTTCTTCGTAAAGACGGCGCAAGGCCGGTCGGAGCTTATTGGTGACCCATCCGTTGACAAGCAATACATCCGATTGACGGGGGAGGATCTGAACACCATGCCATACCTTTCGGTATCAAAGCGGGGACCGGAGGCTGCCGCCATCTCCAAAGCACAACAGGCGATGCCGAAGTGCAGAGGATATATTGCATTCCTTACGCCCCAGTTGAAGAATGGGTCGGTGACCTTGTCCAATGCCTTCTTGGCACCGCTGGCCCTGGCGATATCATCCATGACATTAGTTGACCAGTCGATGAACTCCTTCGCACTCATCGCCATCGCGTGTGGATAAAGGCTCAGATCCATAGTCTCTCCTCCTTTTTAAGGGCATAGAAGACCCCGACCAATAGCAGTCCGAAGAACGCAAGCATGAGAATCTTCGCATCGTCGGAAAGGGTGGTGAAGTTCAAGGCCCAGATCATTAGAAAAACAGTAACGACATCAAACGCGACGAAAATAATTGCAAACATATAGAATTGGAAATGGAACTGGACTTGTGCTTCACCGATGGGTACCTCACCGCACTCATAGGTTTCCCTCTTCAACGCGGTCACTCTAGTACGTCTAAAGAACCGTGACATATAGAATGCAAAAATGGGAACTCCTAGAGCAATCACTGCAAAGATTGCTATTGGCAAATAGGTGTCCAAGAGCATTGTAGCGAGAATAGTAAGCCTCTATAAATACGTTATTACCCGTTAAGTCTACTGGCTGGTCTGGAAACGGCCGATTATCTTGTGAATTTTAAGATTTTATCATATGTATATTATCATAAAGCGGATTATTATAGCGGCCTAGCCGGCGCACCATCATACATTCCAGAAACATAGAACATTTATACTGAGTTTTAACAACATCATTAAGCGACGGAGCGGGAGGACGATGTTGAAGGTAGCGCTGTTCACCGAGGACATGTACGAAGACGTCGAGTTTTGGTATCCCTACTATCGGCTCAAGGAGGCAGGGTACCGGCCGGTGGTCATCGGTTCCGGTAAAAAAGATTCATTCATTGGAAAGAACGGCATTCTTAACAAGGCTGATATCTCTATAAATGACGCCAAGGCGGAGGATTATGAAGGGGTCATCGTTCCGGGGGGCTATGCTCCAGACCGCATGCGCCTCCACCCCGAGTTCGCCCAGTTCGTCAAGCTGATGTTCGATCGGGGGAAGTTGGTCGCTTCGCTATGCCACGGGCCCTGGGTCTTGGCCTCTGCAGGGATAGTCAATGGAAGGAAGCTCACCTGCTGGCCGTCGTTGAAGGATGACATGATGAACGCGGGGGCCCGGTACATGGATGATGAGGTGATCGTGGATGGCAACATAATCACCTCCCGTTGTCCAGACGACCTGCCCGCGTTCATGGCCGCGGTCGTCAGGTTCCTAGGCTCTGAGCAGGGCGGTCAGAGGAAGGGAACAATGACGGTCGCCTCGGCCGGCGGGCGTTGAAGGGTGACATATTTTATTAGCCCAGGGAACATTAGCCGCTTGTTAGCACGCCTCATTAACGGCGTATCATGGTGATAAGATGAGCAAGAAGTTCGGGTTCATTGGTGCCGGCAACATGGCCGAGGCGATGATGAAAGGCATGATCTCTTCGGGCGTGTGCGCGGCCGAAGAGCTGATCGCCAGCGAGGTCGTCCCTGAGCGGAGGGAGTACATGGCCCGGACTTTGGGGATCATGGTCACGGCTGATAACGTCGAGGTGGTCAAGGAGGCCAAGATCCTTATACTGGCCGTCAAGCCGAACATCGTGGCCCCGGTCTTGGATGAGCTTAAGCCCATCCTTACCGCCGACCATCTGGTAATCTCCATCGCTGCCGGGGTCAAGATATCCTACATCGAGGCACATTTGAACTGGGGCGTCCGGGTGGTCCGGGTCATGCCCAATCAACCCTGTCTGGTGGGCGCGTCCGCTTCCGGCTTCGCCCTCGGCAAGTCGGCCAAGAGGGAGGACAAGGATCTGGTCCAGAAGATCTTGAACTCCGTGGGAGTGGCCTTCGTCATGGACGAGAAACTGCTCGACGCGGTCACCGGCCTTAGTGGTAGCGGGCCTGCTTACATCTACTTGGTGATCGAGGCGATGGCCGACGGCGGCGTACTGGCCGGTCTCTCTAGGGATGTGGCCCAGACCCTGGCCGCCCAGACCGTACTGGGAGCGGCGAAGACCGTCCTGGAGACCAAGGGGCATCCAGGCCAGTTCAAGGACATGGTGGCCTCCCCGGCTGGAACGACCATCGAGGGCCTGAAGGTCCTGGAGGAGTCCGCGGTCCGCGGGGCGTTCATTCGGGCGGTTGAGGCCGCCGCCAAGCGCTCGGTCGAGCTCGGTAAGAGCTAACCGGACCGAGGCTTGCGCCGGAACATCAGGGCGAAGACCGTCCGGGGGAGGCTGCGGAATACGCTTGGCGTATCCCACTCCAACTCCCTCTTCTGACAGATAGTAGACTCCATAAGCTCGTCGCCTCTCTCCTTTAATCGGGCCATGAACACGGCCCGTTCGGATGGGTCCTTTATAGCCATGGCCAGGTCCACTTCCTTCATCAGGAGGCGGGCGTCGTGGGAACGCTCATCCCGCGACTTCAGTTCCTCGGCGCTCATCAGTCCGACCTCGACCCGGACCTGATTGAGGCGATCGGCCGCGTCGTAGGAAGTCTCCACGATCTGCTCCCTGGTCATGTACTTGGTCTCATAGGAGAGGACGTCTCTCCAGTTGGGGTTGGCCAGGAGGGAGCGGTGCTCTTCCAGCGTCCGGGCGAAGAGCCGATAGCCGTACTTATCGGGGTTCTCGAAGGCAATGCTGCCCGGATCAAGGAACGGTGCCAACGGCGAGGTGTACACGAACAGGCGCCGGTCGTTCCCGTTCTCGGCGTACAGCCGCCTGGTGTAATCGGCCGATCCCACCGCCGATGCCGGCGTCTGCTCCGGGAGGCCGATCATGAAGAACATGTCGAAGCGCTGACAGCCATTGGTCAGGGCGTCCTTTATGCTCCTCTCCATCGAGGCGTTGTCGAACCGCCTGCCCAGAGCGTAACGGACCCTCTCCTCATGAGAATCGGGAGAGAACTGTATGGAGTACCGGTCGAACGTCCTCTGGGCATCCTGGAAGTAGGATGCCGGGGCCGGGGTGAACAGCTCGAGGATGATATGGTTGTCAATGCCCAATCTCTTGGCCTCGGTGAAGAACCGCTGGGCGTACTTGTCCCCGTTCTGGCGGAGGTCGCCGACCACGAACACCGGGGCCTTAAGATAGTTCTGGACGTTGTAAATGTCCTCGGCCACCTTTTCCGGGCTGCGGAATGCCGGTCTCGTCCTGCCGAGCACTTTTCTCATCGCCCCGCAGCTTCCTCCGCACACCGCGCAGGATTGGGAGCAACCGCGAACGGTGAACGCCGCGGTGAGAGGGTAGCGGTCCCAGTCCTTGAACGGCTTCGCCCCTTCTAGGTCGCGGTGCCTGATGACCGAGCGTATGATCCACCCGTAATCTATATCCAGATAGTCTAGGTCCCCGGGGACGTGGGTCAGGTCGTTGACGACGGCCTTGCCCCCCATCTTCCAGGTGAGGTTGGGAACGGACGAGAGGTCAGGCCCCCTCTCAAGGGCGGCCATCAATAAGGCCAACGGCTCCTCGGTGGAGTCCCCACGCAGCACCAGGTCCACCTGAGGATAGTTGATCAGCTCCTGATGATAGTAAGAAGAGGAGAATCCCCCGAACAGGACCTTGGAATCTGGATGCAGGCGCTTCACGATCTCCGCGACGGCCAGGGAGCCATGGGCGTGGGGAAGCCAGTGCAGGTCGATGCCGAACACGGCCGACCGAAGTTTGCCGATGAGCTTCTCTACGTCCAGGTCCGGATCGTTCAGCATCATGCTGGCCAGGTTGATGATGCGGACCCGGTACCCCTGTTTGTGGAGGTGGCTGGCCATGGTGGTGAAGCCGAACGGGTACATCTCGAAGACCGGGGTCGAGGGTACAAGGTCACTGACCGGTCCATAGAAGATAGACTCCTTTCTGAAATCGTAAACGCTGGGAGCATGTAAGAGGATGAGGTCTTCCTTGTGCACGGCGCGGCCTCCGGGGGCTGTATCGGCAAAGGGAGGTCTCTACAAATATGTTGTCATTTGCCGAACCGCCTCTGGCGTAGCTGGTAGGAACGGATCGCCCGTAGAAAATCGATCTTCCTGAAGCCCGGCCAGTAAACGTCGGTGAAATATAGCTCCGAATAGGCCAGTTGCCACAAAAGGAAGTTGGATATACGCTCCTCACCGGACAGTCCTCAGGATGAGGTCGGGGTCCGGGAAGTCCGCGGTGTACAGGAAGTTGGAAAAGGTCTTCTCGGTGATATCATCGACCTCCAGCTCTCCTTCTTTGACCTTCTGGGCGATCTGCTGGATGGCCTGTATGATCTCCTGACGGGAGCCGTAGGCGGTGGCGATATTGTAATAATGATTCGAATAACCGGCCGTCCTGGTCTCGGCGTACTCTATCGCTTTCTTGACACGCAGGGGAAGCAGGTCCTTCTGCCCCAGGACCGTCACCTTGATATTGTGCTTGTGGATGCGCTCGTCGTCTCCCAGGCGATAGAAGTTTTCCTCGAACAGCTTCATCAGGCTCTCAACTTCCTCGAGCTCGCGGTGCAGGTTCTCGGTCGAGAACGCGTAGACGGTGAGGACCTTGATCCCCAGTTCCATGCACCAGTCCAGAAGCTCCTCGAGCTTATCCTTGCCCTTGATGTGCCCTTCAGTGGTGGTCAGGCCGAACTCCTTGGCAAAGCGGCGATTACCATCCATGATGACCGCCACATGGTGGGGATCTTGCAATCCCGGACCTCCTTCATCAGGCGCTTCTCGTAGGTATTATAGGCAGCGCTGGCGATGACCCTGGAGATCTCGTTTTTGATGGCCTTGCCCTCCTGCTGACCATTATGGTCTGACATATCCTGTTCCGCACTATTTAGTCTGTGTCCTCGGGCAGGGCGGCGGCCTTCCAGCCCATGTCGAAGCACCCGATTCCAGCCACTGCGCCGATGATGCCACGCTTTCCGGTGACCTCTATTATCTTGACATTGTTCTTATCGGCCACCTGTCGAGCGTCCTCGACCCTGAGGATCTCCCGTTTGGCCCGGTGGCCGTACTCCACAACCTCGGTCGGGACCTTCAATCCCTGGAATATGGCCAGGGTGGTATTATCAGAGAAGGTGTTCTCCTTAATGAACTTGATAACGTACTCGGTCAGCGCGGATATGTCCTTCTCCGCAACGGCGAACGATACGCCCACCGACACACAGTTGGTGGTCTTCTCCGGCACGTTGGGATTCAATTGAACGATCTTGTGCTCCAGGTAGTGGCCGATGGGAGACTCTCGGGCCATCCGGAGCATCAGCACCCACGAGGCACCCTTTTCCTTGGTGTCTGTGTCGTCGGCCGCATAGATCACCCGGACCAGCTTGGGTGTCACTATGCTTACTTCTACTCGATGGGCTCCCCCGATCTTCACATCGTCCGGATAGATCGCCTCGATGGTCCCAGGCCCTTGGGGCAAGCAGGCCCCTATGCCAACGCTGGCCCCGGCCAGCCCGACCCAGGTCGTGATGACCGTGTCCCCGTCGACCCGGAGGGCCTTTAGTCCCTGTCCGCCCACGTCCTTGGATGCCGGGCCGAAGCGAACCTCCCTCTCCCCGATGATGGTATCCATGATCAGAGTGGTGCCTTCGATCCTGATATCGGTAATGGCTCCGCCGGCCCGCCTGCGATTGGCCGCGTCCCATTCCACCGGACCCTTGGCGATGCATTCCTCGATTATGGTGGCCACGCCATTCTTCTCGTCCACCATCGTGTAGACGCCTTTGCAGAACAGCTTGCCATATTTCTTGGTGACCTCATCGGGGGACAGGATTACGGACATAGGACCATGTTCCAGAAGGCTGAACGGCCGTTAATGCGGGTGCCAATAAATATGACTTTCTGCCCGTTCGCATGGCAAAATAATGCTCCCATCAGGCATCCCTGTGAAGATAGCTGAACGGTATGTCCACCTCCCTCCTGCTGCCCAAAGCGTATCGGAAGCTCCAGACACGGCCAGTGGGTCGTCCTCCCACGATCCGGGGAGTGGAGACGACCTCCAGGACCCGACCGTCCTTGAACTCCAACACATCAAAGCTCCTCTCTAGAGGGTTCTCTTTGATCTCTCTGATGGCCAGGGTGATGGCATGCCAGTTGCTGGCATGGGTGGAGATGAACGACACCACCGGTTCCTTGGTCTGGACCGAGATCAAGGAGGGAGGTATGCCTAACATCCGGACAAAATTATCATTGAACAGCTCGATGTGGCCGTTATCATCGATGACCACCACGCCCTCCTCGATCGATTCCAAGGCCGTCCGGATTAGGGCATACGAGCGCTCCAGATCATTCTCCGCCCTTACTCGGGAGGTGATGTCGTTGCCGATGCACAGCAGCTCGTCCACGTTGCCCCGCGAATCAACGATGGCCCGTACGGTCCAGGAGATCCATGCTTCCTCCCCGCCAATCTTCACGCCCCTATGAATGGCCGAGAAGCATTGGGCCGGGTCCGCCTTGACCTTGATGATGAAACGGGCCAGGCTGTCTTCGTCACTGTCATCTTCGAAGAACCTTTTCGCCACGCTCGCCCCCATCACCTCATTCTGGGTAAGTCCGAAGAACGACAGCCCGTAGCCGTTGATGAATCGAACCATTCCCTCTACGTCCATCTTCATGACGATGCTGCTGGCCGACTCCACCAGCTGACGGTACTTGTTCTCGCTCTCCCGCAGCGCCCTTTGGGCCCTCACCTTCTCGCCCAGTTGGAAAAGCACATTACGGAGCTCACCGAACTGTACTCTTGGATCGCCACCCTTTTGGAGATAGAAGTCGGCGCCATTGTTCAGCGCCTGGATGGCCACATCCTCGCGACCTTTTCCGGTGAAAAGGATGAACGGAACCTGGTCGCCTCCGAGCCTTATCTTCCTGAGGAGCTCGATGCCATTCATCATTGGCATCTGGTAGTCAGAGATGATGATATCAAAGTGGCTGGTAGAAATGCGTTCCAGGGCTCGAGCGGTATCCGGTTCGGTCTCGACTGAAATCGAGCCATCCATCTCCAGGAACACCTTGGTAACTTCCAGTAGGCCGATCTCATCATCGATGTATAGAACCCTCAGGGGGGAAGGCGATTCCATGAACGACCACCGCTGCTGGATAAAAGGATTGGCGGGGGGAGATGCTGACGAGTAATAAATATTGAGGCAAGGCTTTCGAAAACGACGTCACTCTAGCACCCTGACGCTCCTGGCCGGGAGGTCGCTCAGATCCAGCAGACGGGTCTCAAGCCTCTTCTCCGGCCGGAACATCATGAACCGCCCCTTGACTCCCAGTACCTCCCCGCGATGCAATCCGCCAGTCCTGACGACCTCTGGAGCAGTGCGTGGGAACTCGCGCATGGGGTAGGAATCAAGGAACATCAGCTCCGCGTCGAGGGTCTCCCGCCATCGGGCGATGCGGCCCAGGTAATGATCATGGACGTTCCCCATTGACTCCCTGGAAGGCCGCGAGGTCCAGGTCTGGGCGATCTTCTTGATCCTGATCTCCT
This sequence comes from Methanomassiliicoccaceae archaeon, assembly GCA_963728405.1. GTDB lineage: Archaea > Thermoplasmatota > Thermoplasmata > Methanomassiliicoccales > Methanomassiliicoccaceae > UBA6. The sequence goes on from CAVSJV010000005.1 coordinate 49,495, forward strand.
GAGGTATCTTGAACCGCTTGGAGGTCTCCTTCTCCAGGGTCCGGGCCTCCCGCCGGTCCCGGCACTCGAACAGCGGCCGGACCGCATCGGCGCCCTGTTCGATGGCCCTCTCCCTCAAGCGAATAGCGCTGGTCATTCCTACCTTGATCAGGTTCCCGAAGGATGCCAGATACACATAGTGCTTCCGACCGCAGAACTCTGGATGGTCGCAGCGGTCCCCGTTGCACTGGGGCTCGAACACGCACTTTTGCACCGGGACCCACGGGGACATGCACTCCTTGCACATGGAAAAATCCTTGACCCGGCGCCCCTGGGGGCAGGGGTGATAGCCGCCTTCGTCGAACCGCCCCACGCAGTCCTTCTCTTCCCCGATGGCCAGGGCCAACCGGTCCAGCGGTAGCTCACCTAATCTGCTGGTGGGCTTGTCATAGAAAACCAGGTGGGGGGTGAAATCATCCCAGTGAAAGGAAAGGACCTGGCGGTCCAGTCCCACGCCGTCGGGGTGGTGTAGATGGTCGGCCCGCTCGAGCATGCCCATATGACCGTATCGGCCGTTATCAGCTTATGGGTGGGGTGGCCTTCAGCCCGATCAGTCCGAGGATTCTTCATCCTCGACCTCTTGCTGCTCGGCCCGCTTGAGAAACTCGGGAGGTACTTCCTTGGCCAGGTAGACCGTCCGAGCTGCCTTCATGACCACGAAGCCTGCCTGCTCCAGCGCCCTGATGTCGATCTCCAGGATAACCGGCGCCTCGGTCCGGACCTTGCCGGCGTTGAAGGCGTTGGAATAGGTCTTGGAGAGATGGACCAACTTGCGGTCGGAGGGCTTCAAGCCGGTCTCCAGGATGATGTCCGTCTCCTCTGGGGTGGTTGGATAATAAAGGAAATCGGGGACATTGTCGGTCGGCAACCTGAGGTCCAGCTCCAGGGAGTGACCGTAGGTGGCGCGTATGAGATCGTTGCTGACCTGATATCGCCCTTTGGGATCGGTCTCCATCAGCGCGATGATGTGATGCGGCCTCAGCCAGTGATACCGCGGATTATATTTCTTGATGGCGAATATGAAGTCCCTCATGGGCACGAAGCCCTGTTCGTCCATCTTAAGACCGAACTTCTCAGGGAAATGACGGAGGGCTCCGGCCATGGTCCTTCCGATGCGTTCCAGCTCCTCATCGCTCATAAGGAACTTGCCCGCTTCTCCGCATACCGGGCATTTCTCACCCCGGAAGTATCCGTGTTCAGTGCACTCTCTCAGCATCTAGATAGGGTATGAATGCAAATTCTTAATAGTTTTCCATTGAGCGGTCATCGGAATGCGGCATCGCAGCATGGCAGGATCAGTATGCTAGGCCGTTGGCCTGGCAGGCCGAAATGACCGTGTTCTTCATGAGCATCACGATGGTCATGGGACCGACTCCACCAGGGACGGGGGTGATGGCCGAGGCTTTTTCCTTGACCGCCTCGAAGTCCACGTCCCCTACCCAGCGGTAGCCCTTCTTGGCGGCAGGATCGTCCACCCGGTTGGTTCCCACGTCGATCACTACTGCTCCGGGCTTGATCATGTCCGCGGTGATGAACTTCGGAGAACCTATGGCCGCGACCACAATATCGGCCATCCGAGTGATGGCCGCCAGGTCCTTGGTCCGCGAATGGCAGACCGTGACCGTGGCGTTGGCGCCCTTCTTCTTCTGCATGAGGATGGCCGCCACCGGCTTGCCGACGATGTTGCTGCGGCCGACGATGACGACGTGCTTTCCGTCCGGGTCGTTACCCGAGCGGACCAGCATCTCCTGTATGCCATGGGGGGTCGCTGGAAGGAACATGGGGTCGCCGATGAGCATCCGCCCCACGTTCATGGGGTGGAAGCCGTCAGCGTCCTTGGCCGGGTCGATGCGCACCAGCACCTTGTTCTCGTCGATGTGCTTGGGGAGCGGCAGCTGAACAAGGAAGCCGTGGATGCGGGGATCGGCGTTCAGCTCATCGACCACCGATAACAACCTCTCCTCCGTGGTGTCGATCGGCAACAGGATGGTCCTCGAGTAAAGGCCCAGCTCCTCGCAGGCCTTGCCTTTGTTGCGCACGTACTGCTGGGATGCTGGATCCTCGCCCACCAGCACCACTGCCAGACCGGGAGTGATGCCCTTGCTCTTAAGCTCGGCGATCTTGACCCTGAGCTCTTGTCTTATCTGTTCGGCGACCTCGGGACCGCTGATGACCTTGGCGACCATGTTCAGAACCGTCCGGGAGTAGTGGTGAAAAGGGATTTAACATTGCCCTCGGCATCTTTTTATCACTCGTTACATGGATTCTGTTCTCGGGGAATTTGGAATGGCCAATTATCGTCATTGCGGATAGGTCATCGAGGCGAACGCGAACTTCTGCCCATTCCCCCTTCGGCCATCATGTATGTCATGGTCGTGGGATTCGATTCGGGGCAGACCTCTTCCGCCGGCCTGAGCGCCGAGGAGACCCCCGGAGATGTGCGGACCATAACGGTGTAGGGGGTGAGCAACGAGGCAGGGCTTACCAATGTCTGGATCGAGCTTCAATCGCCCGGGAAGGGAGTGGCATGAAAGCGGGGTCGGCCTATCGTCGACGACCGATAGCTCCCAGGCAGGCTCCGCTCACTGCTGGATCACCTACCACGACCGGGACGGTGTGGGATGCTCATTACGGACGATTGGATGGCCGTGGCCTCAGTGAGCGGACCTCTGGGCGATGGCCCTTGCCCCATAGGATCTGAGGCATCTGCCGACCGGAGGGACCATCGCCCGCATCGATGCGAACCTACTCTAGGTCCACGAACTGTTTTTTAGTGGATTTGCCTTTCCAAGAGGGAGTAGAATGAAGGCTGACATCGAGATCGCTCAGGACGCCGTGATGCAACCCATCGAGATCGTGGCTGAGAAGATAGGGTTATCCAGGGACGACCTCGAACCGCACGGCCGCTACATGGCCAAGGTCCCTCTAGAGGTGCTGCGCCGCTTCGACCGCCGACCGGACGGCAAGCTCGTGCTGGTCACAGCGATCACCGCTACCAAGGCCGGGGAAGGGAAAACGGTCACTTCCATCGGACTGATGCAAGCCTTGGGAAAACTGGGCGTCAAGGTCATGGGCGCGTTGCGGGAGCCTTCCATGGGCCCAGTGTTCGGGCTGAAAGGCGGCGCCACCGGCGGAGGCCTCTCCCAGGTCTACCCGATGTGGGACATCGACCTCCACTTCACCGGTGATATCCACGCGGTAGGCTCGGCCCATAATCTGCTCTCAGCGATGGTGGAGAACCATCTCACCAAGGGGAACGATCTGAACATCGATCCCACTCGAGTGGTGTGGAAGAAAGCAATGGACATGAACTGCCGCGAGCTCCGGGAGATCGTCGTCGGCCTAGGGGGAAGGAGTGTGGGTGGAGTGCCGCACGAGAGCGGCTTCGTCATCACCGCGGCCTCCGAGATCAGTGCCATCCTGGCGCTGGCCACGTCGATCGAGGACCTCCGCCACCGACTGGAACGGATGGTAGTGGCCTACGATATGCAAGGGAATCCCGTGCGGGCCGGCCAGATCCGATGCGTTGGGGCCATGGTGATGCTGCTGAAGGACGCCGTCAAGCCCAACCTGGTCCAGACCCTAGAGGGCCAACCGGTCTTCGTTCACGGCTTCCCGTTCGCCAACATCGCCCACGGCAACAACAGCCTGCTCGCTACCAAGTATGCGCTGAAGATGGCCGACGTGGTGGTGACCGAGGGCGGGTTCGCCGCTGACCTGGGGGCCGAAAAGTTCTTTGACATCGTCTGCCGCCAGGCTGGGTTCAAGCCCAGCTGTGCGGTGATCGTGGCGTCCATCCGGGCGCTCAAGATGCACGGCGGGGCCTGTCTCCAGGACGCCCTGGACTGCGAGCGGCCTAACATCGAAGCGCTCCAAAAGGGGTTCTCCAATCTGGACAAGCACATCGAGAACTGTCCGCAAGTACGGCGTCCCGGTGGTGGTGGCGCTCAATCGCTTCCCGACCGACACTCCGCAGGAGATCGAGGCGGTCAGGAGGCACTGTGCGCAGCTGCAGGTCCCCAGCGCCCTTTCCGACGTGTTCGCCCAGGGTGGTGAGGGAGGACGGCAACTGGCCGAACAGGTACAGCATGTTCTTAACACCGAGGTGAGCCACTTCAAGCCTCTCTACGATACGGACCTGCCGATCAAAGAGAAGATCCGGATCATCGCCACCGAGATCTACGGGGCCAAGGACAGTTCGATATATTGGCACGGCTGACCGGGACATCAGGGCGATCGAACTGGCCGGGAACAACAAGCTCCCCATCTGCATGGCCAAGACCCAGCTGTCCATCACTGACGATCCGAAGCTCAAGGGCGCCCCCAAGGGCTGGACCCTCAATGTTAAGGAGGTACTATTGTCGGCCGGCGCGGGTTTCGTCGTCCCCTTGTGCGGCGAGATCATGCTCATTCCTGGCCTGCCGTCGGAGCCCGCCGCAGAACGGATCGACTATTCCGACGACGGGCGGTTCATCGGGCTGAGCTGATCAAATCGTGTTCACGGACTGAACGTCACGGACCATCTTGGTCTGGGCTTTGATGAGCTGACTCACCACGAACTGTGCCGACCGCGGCCAGGTCCTCGGTATTGAGGAATCGGGGGGCTGAATCGTCGAACAGGACGTTCGCATTCCCTCGGACCTTGTCATCGCCCCTCCAAACGATCACCGTCACTGGCAGCTTGGGAAGGACCTGGATCAGGACCGAAGCATCCCCGAACTCCTGCTTCTTGGCCCCCAGCAGCTCGGCCGTGCTCACCAGCTGAAGCGGGTATTGATGGAAGTTAGAGCCGATGTACTCGATGACCCGGGTCTTGAAAGCAGGGTAATGCACATTGCCACCGGACAATTGCCGGTAGGAGATGGTCCTGCCGGTCGGCTGAGATTCATTGGCGTTGTTCAAGTAATGAAGTATAATGATCGCGCCAAGCTTCTTGACGGGCCTGCCATCCATGGTCACGCTCTTACATACCGGGTCGACGACGCATTCCCGGCCAAAACGTACGCAACCGGACCAGGTTGCCATCGATGATCGCGCCAGCGTACTTGGCCTGCGCGGCCAAGTTCTTGCCGGCCAGTGCGTCCCAGGCCGCCTCCAGGGCGCCCTCATAAGTGTCCTCCTTGATGCCTGGGCACCACTCTTCCTTACTCACCTTTCGACCTCCTTCAGGACATAATCTTCCAGGGTCATGAACTCTATCTCCTTGTCCAACGCCCCCTGTAGCAGCTGCCGTATCCGCCCCACCTCATCGTTGGCCTGCTCGGCGGTGCGGAGGCCGGTCAACGACTCGACGATGTGCCAGCTGTGGTCCGCCAGGACCATGATGCCGTCCCCGTATTGGTCTAGGATATGGAGGTAATCGGCCACCGGCCTCTTTCCTTCATGGAGGGGCCACAGATAGGACTGCATGCGCTTTCCACGCGGGTCAAAACCCTGGGCCAAGGGAATCTCCCACAGCTCGCCCGGAAGAGGGTACGGCCGCAGATCGCCCGGGAGATCGGCGAATCTGGTTGAGTCATAGAGCAACCCACGCTTGATCAGGACCGCGTCCACTCGCCCATCGATATGCTGATAGGGCGCCCGGAACCCCACCGGCCGACGCCCCATCACATCCTCGATCGCGGCCAGGGAACGGCCGATGATGGCGTCGAGCCAGTCAGGGGAGGGGGCGATGCCGGTGCTCTCCCCGGTCAGGTCCTCATGCGCGTACCCATGGGCGGCGATCTCATGGCCATCCAGGAGATCGGAGATGCTCCTTTTTCCCGGCCAGCGTTCGATGGCCTCTCCTTCCAGGAAGAAAGTGCCCCTGATGCCCAGCTCGTTCAGCAGGTCGACGAGGAGCTCCAACCCTCTGGCCGTCGAGGTGAACCGGGGGATCGGACAGTTCCGGCTGCACGCCTCTAACTGGCCGGACCGAGGCTCGTTGACATCGCGGTCCACGTCCACCGTGAAGGCAGCATAGCGCATGCTGGTTACATCGCCCCCGGCCTAATAACGCTTTATGGCCCAACCCATCAATTTTCGCCAAGCTTAAATACGGATAATCGTTTGGAATCAGCCAGTCCGGTAGGGGTATCGACATGAAGCAGGTCCTGGTCATTGGCGGTGGGGCAGCAGGCATGGCCGCCGCCCTCGAGCTGGCCAGGAGGAACATACCTTCCACGGTTATCGAGCGGTCCGCCATGATGGGCGGCCTGTCCAAGGAACTGGCGTGCAAGGGCGATCCCCACTGCGTACGCTGCGACGCCTGTTACCCCCATGATCTCCGGAGGGAGGCGGCCCTCGATCCATTGATAACAATGATCACTGGTGCCGAGGTCCGAAGGATCGAACACCAGAGCGACGGGATAAAGGCGCTCGTCCGCACCCCCCATCGCGATGAGGAACTGGTGGCGGGGGCGGTGATCGTGGCCACCGGCGCTCTCCCCTACGATGCCGACAAGGATGCTCGCCTGCACCACTCTGACTGCCCGGACGTGCTATCATCGCAGGAGGTAGAAAGGGCCCTGGTCGAGAAGGGGCACCTTGCCGTACCTTCGACCGGGATGCCGGCCAAGAACATGGCCATCGTCCAGTGCGTCGGTTCAAGGGACTGTCCGTTGGGGAATGCCTTACTGCTCAAAGGCCTGTTGCAAGTACGCGTACAAGCTGGGGCGCCATCTTAGAGGGCTGTATCCGGAGCTGGATCTCACCTTCTTCTTCATGGACTGGAGGCCTTTGGAGGACGCCAAGAACGCTCTGGAGGAGTGGGCGTCCCAGGACGAAAAAGTAAGGGTCGTTCGTTCTCGGCCTTCGGAGGTCCTGCCCGGCGACCGGCCGGTCGTCCGCTACGCTCCGCCCGGGGATTTCGTGGTCGAGGAAGGTTTCGACCTGGTCATGCTGTCGGTGGGCCTGGTCCCCGATCCCAGCAACCTCGACCTGGCGGAGATGTTGGAGATCACGGTCGATCAGTATGGTTTCCTCATCTCGGACAAGCGTAACATCCTCATCGCCGGGACCTGCTCGGGACCGAAGGACATCCGGGAGAGCGTGGAGGAAGGTGTGACCGCAGCGGGTCTGGCCGCCCGGGTCCTGGAGGCGGGACGATGATCGGCCCCACCATCCTGGTAGTGGGAGGAGGACGTTCGGCCTTAGAGGCGGCCAAAGAGATCGTCGCCCAGCGCGGCAGGGCCGTTCTGGTCCGGCCGGTCGCCAAGAGGGCATGTCATCTCCGAACCCCCAGCGGCATTGAGACCCTCGACTCTGCCGAACTGATGGGCCTGGATGGCAGCCCCGGCCGGTTCACCGCTCACCTGCGGGTCGAGGACGAATTGGTCATCGTCAACTGCGGTGCGGTGATCCTGGCCGATGAGGCCCCATCCTCGAACGAGGGGGCCCCGGGGGCGATGGGGCTCGATGAGGCCTTGGCGGGGTCGCTCCCCGAGCATGCGAAGAGCATGGCGATCGTGCTGGGTGCGTCCGCTCCCCGCGCGGCGTACCGGCGTTCCGTGGAGCTTGCGCTCCAATCGATCTCCCGCTCCGACCGTCCCAAGGTAACGCTGTTCGTCAAGGATATGAAGATCTATGGCCGGGACGAGATCGCCTACGCCGAGGCCCAGAGGCAAGGTGTCAGGGTCGTGTGGAGCGAGCATACTCCGGTGCTTGCCTATGGCGGCCGGACGTCGGTGAAGGCCATCGATTCACCTTCAGGTATAGAGATAAACTGTGAGCCCGATCTCCTAGTCGTCGAGCTGGGTCTTCCCGGTCCGCTCAGTTCATCCATCGGCCGAGCCGCCGGCGTACTGGGGTCGGGCAGGGGCAACATCAGCATGGGGGCCGCCAGCTCCCTGCGGGAGGGCGTTTTCCTGTGCGGCCCGGATGCATCCGAGCTCCTGGACGATGAGCTGATGATCGGAGCGAGGGCGGCGGCCACCAGGGCCATGTCCGCAGCGCTGCATCCAGTGATCCGCGCTCCCCAGGCCGCCACGGTCGACCGGGACAAATGCTCCGCCTGCCTGACCTGCGTACGGTGCTGCCCCTTCCATGCGCCCCGTATCGACGATGAGGGCAAGGCCGCTATCGAAGGCGAACTATGCCAGGCCTGCGGCATATGCGTGGCCGCATGCCCCAGCCGGGCCCTCAGCCTACCATCGGACCAAGGAATGGATAACGTGCTGACATCGCTGTTCAAGGAGGCGTCCCCATGACCGGACCTAGTATCGCCCTTTTTTGCTGTACCAATGCCCGTGCGGCCCTGTCACCGGCAGGCGGGGATGAGGAGCGATCGCCCGACATCTCCATCATCGAGCTACCCTGTTCCGGTCGCATTGACGAGGTAACGATCATCAAAGCATTGCGCAACGGGGCCTGGGTGGTCATGGTCGTAGGCTGCCTGGAAGGCAACTGCAAGTACGGCGCGGGCAACTACCAGGCCTGGAGGCGGGTGGAGGAAGCGCGCTCCCTGCTCCAGCAGCTGGGCGTGGACCCCCAGCGGGTCCAGATGTTCAACGTGGCCTCGAACCAGCACTCCCGCCTTCTGAATGCCATGAATGAGATGAGGGAGCGGGCGCTCAAGCTGGGACCGATCAGGATACTGGAGGGTGACCGATGATAATCGCGGAGCAGAAGGACCTGGGGCAGATCGTCAAGATGCTGGAGGGGCAGAAGAGGGTCCTGGTCGCAGGATGCCGTTCCTGCGTGGCGATTTGCCTGGCTGGTGGAGAGCGGGAAGTATCGACCCTGGCGGAGGCCCTCCGTCTGCATGCAACCATCGAAGGACGGGACCTGGACGTGGCCGAAGTGACCCTGGAACGTCAGTGCGAGAAGGAATGGGTCAGGGAGATGGAACCCCTGATGCGCGATCGCGATATCGTCCTGTCCCTGGCCTGTGGGGTAGGGGCCCAGGTGGTTCAAGAGATGTATCCTACAGTGAGGGTAGTGCCCGGGCTCAACACCTCCAACATGGGAGCGCCCGAGGAACAGGGCATCTATCTGGAGAAATGCGGAGGATGCGGAGATTGCGTGCTTCACCTTACCGGGGGCATCTGCCCGGTGGCCCGCTGCTCCAAGTCGTTGATGAACGGCCCTTGTGGGGGCGCTCAGAACGGCAAATGCGAGGTGAGCCCCGAAACCCCCTGTGGTTGGGAGCAGATATATCGCAGCCTGGAAAGGCTGGGCCGGTTGGACCTGTTGGAGGAGAACATCCCACCCAAGAACTGGCTGCCCTCCCGCTCCGGGGGAGTGCGCCGGATCGTCCGCCGCTCGGCGGTCCAACGGCCCGAGGAGAAGAACTCCAGGGAGGGGAACAGATGAGATCCCAAAGCAACCTGGAGAAGGTCCTCGAGGGTGGGCACTTCGCGGTGACCGCGGAGATAGGCCCCCCGAAGTCAGCCTGTGCCGAAGGGGTGAGGAAGAAGGTCCGCGCCCTGAAGGGGTGTGCCGATGCCCTCAACCTGACCGACAATCAGACCGCCATCGTCCGCCTATCGAGCTTAGCGTCCGGGGTGGCCTGCCTGCAGGAGGGCGCCGAGCCGGTCATGCAGATGACCTGCCGCGACCGCAACCGTATCGCCATGCAGTCCGATCTTCTCGGTGCGGCCGCCCTGGGGATCAAGAACGTGCTGTGCATCTCGGGGGACCACCAGGTCTTCGGCAATCAGAGGGAGGCCAAGAACGTCTACGATCTTGACCCCATCCAGCAGCTCATGGTATTCCGCCAGATGCGCGACGAGGGCAAGGTGTGGGGTGGAGATGTCCTGGAGGAGCGTCCCATGGTGTATCTCGGGGCTGCGGCCAACCCCTTTGCTGATCCGTTCGAGTTCCGGGTGACCCGGTTGGCCAAGAAGGTCAAGGCCGGAGCGGACTTCATCCAGACCCAGGCAGTGTTCGATCTGGACCGCTTCGAGCGATTCATGACCCTGGTGCGAGAGAGAGGGCTGGACGAGAAGGTCCACATACTCGCCGGGGTAGTGCCCCTGCGCTCGGCCAATGCCGCGAGGTACATGAAGACCAAGGTCTCCGGAATGAGCGTACCAGATGAACTGGTGGAGCGCATGAAGGGGGCCCAGGACCCCAAGAAGGAGGGGATCCGGATCTGCGTGGAGACGATCGACCGGCTGAGATCCATCAAGGGCGTCCATGGCGTACATATCATGGCCATTGGGTGGGAGGAGGTCGTCCCCTCGATCGTGGAACAGAGCAGCCTCCTGCCCAGGTCGGAGATATGAGGCCTCCGGTAGGGGGCACCCTATCAGTACTCAGCCTATCGTAGATGGGCCGCTCTGGCGGTCCGTGAACCGCGCCTGGCGTCGTCGGGTCCTTGTTGTTTCTCTACCAGCAACAGATCCGGTTTCATTACCAGGATCCCCGCATAATTATATTTCTCCGCGTTGCCATCCCCGGTGGCCTATGGATGAGAAGCGTTGCTGGTTCTGCGGTCGCGGTCGGCGAGAGCTGATCGAAGATCTGCCCCCGGGCTTTTGGGACGAGCAGCAGGACCTGTTCTTGGAGATCGAGGTCATCGGCAGAGTCAGTGGGGTCGACAAGGTGAGGCCGGGTGATCCCGCCCACAGCCGTCATTTCAAGCGCCATGATGGGCCGCAGGATGAGGTACATTCGTTCGATGACCGGCGGTTCGCGGTGGTCGCCAGGAAATTCATGAAGGTAAGCGTCTGCCGGGTGTGCCGAAGCGTGGAGACCGGGCTGTCCTCCCTTTCCGACAACAGCAAGGGCACGATCCCATATCGTTCGATCTACACTCCCGGTTCAGAAGAGCTGGCAGTAGCCCGTAACTGGGAAAAGTTGCGGTCGGAGGAGAAGCTTAAGGAGGCCGAGTATCCAGACGAAGCCTACCGTGCTCTTCTGGCAATCAGAGCATTGAGCGATGGCGGACCGATATCTCTATGGGACCTCTCCCGAGAGATGAACGTGTTCAATCACCGGGCGCTGGAGCGACCCATCGGCCACCTCATAGCGCAATGTCCCGAGATCGGGGAAATGGACCGTAAGGCCCTGATCTTGCGCCCTACCAGCCCCACAGCGGGCGACCGTCCTGATCGATGAGCTGATCGCCAAGTATGAGGCCTTCTACGGACAACATGAAGTTCGCCCCGCTCCCCCCGCGCCACCGTCCCAACACAACGAGGTCTTGGCCCGGATCAAGAAGTTGAACAATCCGACGGACAATATGCAATATTATTCAAAATGGTGACCGGGAGCTCCTTAAGGAGCTTCAGTTAGGCCCCCTGTTAGGGCCCCCTTAGGAGGGGGCCGTCGGGTTTATAAAGTTCATTTCCGGTAATTATTTACCGGTGCCTGCCACCGGAGCTGATCTTGATGTAGGTCCAGGTCGCGGCAAGGAAGACAACAGATCCTGCGAAGTATACAAATTCCATCTTTTTCACCCCCTTCAACTTTCACCCCAGATGGAGGGATGAAGTTTATTTTGGACCGTTGACTATTTATATTTTTCTTATTAAATTATTCATAAGATTTTTAATCGATTTATCACATCTATGGCTGTTAAAAACGTCCCTTACTTGGCATTTGTCAGAAAATATGTATCAATTCTTATCTAGCTTTTCGAATATATTCTAAGGTGATGCAGTGTGGTGCAATGTTCAACGGAAATCAGAGAAATTGCAGACATCGGTCCAGAGCGAACTGCCATCGAGCACCTATCGGTCTTCTCTATTAATGCCGTATGCATTCCTTTCGAAAAGGGCTTAATTCCTTAGCGAGGTTCGAGAAAAATATCGCGGTTAGGATCCCCTTTTGGGGGATCCGTAGAGTTTTAATCTCCTGACGTAGGTGCTGTTCTAGCGCCTGCCGGAGCTGTACTTGATGTAGGTCCAGCATGCAGCTAGGAATACAATCGATCCACTGAAGTATATAAATTCCACCCTTTTCACCTCCTTCAACTTTCACCCCCGAAAGGGGGATGAACTTCATTTTGGATTCTCAACCTATTTATCATTATCTAATTAGATTATTCATAAAATTATTTAGCAGATTTTGCCCATTTATGTGGTCGAAATACGTCCCTTATTTGGCATTTGTCAGAAAATATGTATTAATTCTTATCATACTCGCCGGGGTGGCCTTCCAAAGCAACGTTGGAAGGGGGTTTATTGAAGAAAATCGCTCATTTTCTTCATCAATCTATCCATAACGGGCAGAGGACACGAGGATCCAACATGGGCTGTAGGGGGCTTGCCAGAAATATATCGCCTCACAATATATTGTTATGAATGGCCAAAATATGATCAAGGACTATGTTAAAAAAAGGTGAAAGGAAAAGTGAGGTCCGAAGACCTCTTTAGGTTCGTTCCTACGCCTCGGTCAGGAATTCCGGGAACGCTTCCTCGGGCCATTCGAAGCTTGCGAACACGCCGTAGAACAGCATCTGGTCGTTCTCGAACGCGAAGCAGACATCGTTGCTGTGGACGCCCACATAGTTGTTGGTGTACAGCACGGCGCTAAGGCTCAGCTCCACCGGGTAGTCCAGGATGCAGATGGTCATGGTTTCGTTGTCGTAGGCGGTGGAATCGAACTGCACGACCGCCCTATTGTCGTTACCCATGATGACCGCGGACTCGGTGTGGTAGATGGCCGTGTCGAGTTCCTGGCTGACGCACTCGTGCATGCATGAATGAGTGACCGTGGTGTGGGCAGTGACGTTGGTCCAGGTGTCCACAGTGACACGGTCATCATAGTTGTGCACGACCACCATCTGCTCATAGCAGACCTCAGTGGCGAACTCCAGCTGGGAATCCAGACCGGTGTGCTCCAGGGGATTGACCTCGTCGCAGGCATAGGTGGCCTTGGTCTCCATGGTCAGCACGCAGGGCTTCAGCGGCACATCAAGTGTCAGGTAGACGTAGACTCCCATGACCCCAGCGTCGTCATCGTAGTTGCAGATCTGGGCATAGGCCACGTTCCTGAGGTCGCATGAGCCGAGCATGAGAGCTGAGACGTTCTCCAGGGTGAAGCTCATCGCATACGGGTAGCAGTAGCTCTCCCCGGCCTGCAGCACTGGCATGCAGGAGATGTCCACATCGATGGTGGCGACATCCACCCAGCACTCTCCGTTCCACATCTGCACGGTGTCGGTGACCATCAGACCTTCGGTCGGGCAGTCCCCGGTGTTGGTGACCTTGATGCTCCCCCAAACATTGTAGTTCCCGTCATCCCTGATGAGGAACTGGGCAACCTCGACCGGCAGCATCTCAGTGATGCTCTCGGCAGAGCTAGCGTCCACATTGTTGACGGTCCAGCCATCGGGCAGGGCCATGCCAAGCTCGATCGCCTCGGTCCAGGATACATTGGCCGTCTTCTCGACGCACAGGGTGGTCTCGATCGGGCCGCTGTAGATGGTCACTGGGACATGGTAGGATATCGCATCGGTGTCCTCGGGAACCAGTATGGCCTGGTTGCATAGCACATATGTCATGTTCCTGGGTGCGTCGACGTTGGTCACTTTGAGGTTGACCATGAACTCATAGTGGGTGCATGCGTCGTCCTCAAGGTTCCACGGTCCAACATCGCTCAGAGCCTCGACCTCGAACCCACAGGGTATGCTGAAGTCGTCCCTGAGGCAGGCCTTTTCATCAACGATGATGATCGTCGGGCAGTCCGGCAGGCAGAACTCTTCGCAGGCCTGTACGCCGAAGCACTCGCCATCATGGTCAACGAAGTTCGAGATGATCACGTCGGCCACGTTGCGGTACTGCACGCCCTCGATGGGTTCGAAGACGATCTCGTACGCGTAGGCGTAGCTCTCCCCGGCCGCTAGCACGGGGTGGCAGGTGGTGTCCACTTGGAAGGTCACGTAATCAACGAACTCTCCCTCGCAGGCCATCGTCTGCACGGTGTCGCAGATGACCAGGTCCTTGGTATCGAAGCATCCGGTGTTGGTGACGATTATCTCGCCCCTGACGCCGTACACGTCGGTAACGCATGGTCCGGACCGGTCGGCTGATAGCATGTACGAGACAACAGCGCTCTCGCCGGGCTCGATCTGGATATCATAGCCGTCGGAATCCTGGGCCTTCAGGACATCATCGTTCTCGTAGACCTCCTTGTACACCGACCAGGTGTAGGTATCGGTCTTCTCCCAGAATCCGCTTGCGGTCTTATCAGCGCTGATCGTGGTCAACGCCGGCATTACGGTCTGGTCGTCCCCATTCACATTATCGTCGCCAGTCGTTGGCGTTGTACCCGGTTCGGTGTTAGTATCAGGGTTGGTGTCGCCCTGGTCCGCAGACCCGGTCGATACAGGACCCTGTGCAGCTATCACCGCTACGGCACCTATTACAACGACTAGCGCTATCGCTAGTGCGATTATTTTTGTTCCATTCTTCGTATTGAACCCCCCAAATAGGTTTCTAGAAATTCTTTGGGTGCCAATATTTTATATATCTTTCTATTAATCATAGATAATAATATCATTCAAGATAACAATGTGCAACAGTAGTGCCAGATGCAATGTTATACAACAAAGATCACTGTTATTTATTGGCGACACAGGTCTTCGTACTCGCACCATTTGCACAGCGGTCCGCGATCGCAAGGAAAATCGGTAACGGACTCTATCCTCTCTATCAGGGAGGAGGTCTTCTCCTGCAGGATGGTCAATTCCTCGGGGGTTCGGGAGGATGTGAACTGCTTATCATGTGCCAGATAATGCCAGATCAGGCGGACCTCCCGCGCATCGGGGAAGTTCTGCCGGACACCGATCTCGTAGAGGGCCAGTTGACGGTCCTGGCGGAGTTGCTGGGCAGAAGGGCTTCGCTGCCCTGTTTTATAATCGTGGATCTCGTAGACGCCGTCGGCCCGGCAGGTCAGCCGATCGATATAGCCAATGAACTCATGCTCCCGTATCCCGTGGACCTTGAACCTGAGCTCATGCTCCAGCCCAACGGTCCTTCCCTGGTTGAAGGGATGATTGCGGCGATGATAGGCCGTCAGGCCGATGCCCGCCCTCATCAGATGGTCGGAAGGGGACATATCTTTCTTGATCACGACCACTGAGCTGTCGTACTTCTCTCGCCAGAGGGAGTGCAGATGCTCTACCAGTTCTTTAGAGCTTAGGACCCTCCCCTTCTCCGCTTCTTCGTGGAGGTGTTGAAGGGACAGGTGGACCAAAGTGCCAGTGAAGGCCTCGATGCCATGCTTCTCTTCGACCTCGATCTTGTCGATGTACCTGAGACGATACCGGCGGGGGCATTGCTCGAAGCAGCTCAGACGGGAGTGAGAGTAAGACGTATCGAGTCCATTGTTTCCCTACTCTTTATCCCCATGCCCCAATTTCCGGGATGCGGAACGAAAAAGCTTTCACATATATAGTGAAGAAGCGCGCTCGCCCACGTATGTTGACCGCGGCAGAGGTCAAGAGGCTGGGTCGTCAGGCCGGCTTCGATATCGTTCGTATCGCCACCGCTGGCCCTTTTCCTGAGCATATGGCCGCGGTAGCTGAGAGGAAGGCCAAGGGCTGGGTCCCCCTGGAGATGGAGAGGGGGTATGGGGCGATATCCGATCCGAAGCGCTCTTCCGACCCCCGCTGCCTGATGCCGGAAGCAGGCTCGATCATCTCCCTCGGTCTGGGATACTACCTGCGAGGTGAGGCTGACCGGTCCTCGCCGGGGCAACCCTGCGGACGGCTACCAAGGAACGGGTGGCGGGACCTCTCCGGCGAGGCGGGCCGCCGCCGGGACAAATTCGTTCAATATCTGGAGGAGCATGGCGCCCGGTGTGCTCCGGCGCCGGACCTTCCGTCCAAGAAGGCAGCAGAACGGGCGGGCGTGGCCGGCTATGCCAAGAGCGGCATCGTCCACGCTGAGATATATGGGCCATGGGTCCATCTGGTGACAGTGGTCACCGATGTTGTGCTGGAGGCGGACAGCCCCATCGAGATCAATTGCGGCAGCTGCCGGAGATGCGTCGATGCCTGCCCCACCAAGGCCATCCGGGCCCCGTTCGTCCTGGACGCCAGCAGGTGCCTGGCCCATATGCTGGCTTCCCGGGATTGGTTACCCGTCGAGCTAAGGTCGGCGGTCGGCAATCGGATCTATTCCTGCGATCAATGCCTGGAAGTATGTCCTCGAGCCCTCAATCCCATGATGGTCGATGCCCCTTCCCCCGACCGACTGGGGCGGTGGACCAATTCTCCGGAGCTATTGCCGCTGCTGAAGATCGGCGACGAGGAGTTCCGTCAACGGTTCTCTTACCTGGACTGGTATTTGGCCGATCCCATACTGCTCAAGCGGAACACCATCATCGCCCTGGGCAATTCCGGGGACCTCGTGGCCGTACCTGCCCTCATCGGCATGCTGGAGAGCGACGAACCGATTCTAAGGGGTCATGCCGCCTGGAGCCTGGGACGCCTGGGAAGTGCTGATGCCAAGGCTGCATTGGGGGCACGGTTGAAAAAGGAAGAGGATGGCCAGGTAAGGGGAGAGATCGAGCTTGCCCTCAACGATACTGGACGACCCTAGTCCCTCAGAAAGTCGTCGCAGTACAACTTCTCATTGAGGAGCACCTGCCCGGCCTTCACGATGCTCATCAGCTCCTCGTCCTCGGGATCGCAGATGGCGGCGGAGAGCCCGGCGCCCATGAGCATCGCGAGGTAGGTGCGGTTGAGCAGGCTGCGCTGCTTGGTGCCGTTGGACACATTGCTCAGGCCGACCACTGTGCGGGGCGTGGGATCGTTCAGTCCCTGGAATAGATGAACGGCCTGCACCACCTTCCGGCCCTGGTCCTGGGCCGCGCTGGTCGGGAGCACCAGGGGATCGAGGTATAGCCGGTCGGGCATGATATCGTATTCCATGGCCTTGGTCATCATCAGCATGGCCATCTCCGCGCGGGCGTCGGCCGAGTTGGGGATGCCCCTCTCATCCATGCATAGGCAGATGATCTCGGCATCGTGCTCCTGGCAGAGGGGGAAGAACTTTT
Source organism: Methanomassiliicoccaceae archaeon (assembly GCA_963728405.1). Taxonomy (GTDB): domain Archaea; phylum Thermoplasmatota; class Thermoplasmata; order Methanomassiliicoccales; family Methanomassiliicoccaceae; genus UBA6. The sequence goes on from CAVSJV010000005.1 coordinate 66,463, forward strand.
CCATTCGCTTTTCCTCGGCGGTGGTGGAGTTCATGATGACCCGGTTCTTGGCCACCCGGAGGCCCGCCTCCATCGTCTTCGGTCCGGAAGTATCGATGGACAGGGGAACAGACGCCACTTCCTGCACCGTGGACACCAGCCACTCCATGGCCGCCGGTCCGTCCTCTCTCCCCGGACCGACATTGACGTCCAGGGCCTGAGCCCCACACTCCAACTGCTTCACGGCGAGGTCCTGGATGAACTTGGCGTCCCGCTGGTCGATCGCCCTTCCCACTGAGGTGAACAGGCCGTTGATCCGCTCGGAGATGACTAGCATGGTAGTTCCAAGCGTTGAGTGCGGCCACCGCATAAAAGCCTTTCCTGGCCACCCTCCTGCCGCCTATAAAATCGCAGTTCTGCTGAAGATACGCTGCAGCTGAACCCAAAGCTAATATGTCGGGGACAGGATGGAAACGTCGGAGATCTGAATGGCCAAGAATCAACAGGAAGAGTCGGAAGAAGAACAGATGGTCGACCTGGAGGACGAGGAAGATATGGAGCCGGTGATGTCCGAGAACGCGGTCATCGACGTCGCCTTCGGAGCGCCGGAGGACGGTCCAGTGGAAGGCGAGCGTGTCATGGATTGGGTGGCCAGCTTCCCTCCTGGAGAGTTCCAGAGACAGGTGGCCGACCTGTTCCTATCCGATGGTGAGATATATATCATGATGGACAAGCTCACCGTGGTCGTACCTATGATGGAACTGTTCCGACTCCTGGAAATGGCAGGCACCAATAGTGCTCAGGACGAGGAGTGAGAACCGACTGGCCTCCCTCGGAGGCCCTTTTACTTTTTGAACAACTTTCATTAACAGGCGTGGGATATACCATTGGCAAACTGTTATGACAGCTTGCCTCTCACGGTTTGGAGGCTATTTATTGGTCAAGATCGAGCGCGCTCTGATCAGCGTATCTAACAAGGACGGTATCGTCGACTTCGCCCGCGGGCTAAGCTCCTATGGTGTGGAGATCATCTCCACCGGCGGCACCGCCACTCTGCTGGACAAGAATGGTATCAAGACCGTGAACATCTCCGATGTCACCGGTTTCCCGGAAATGCTGGATGGGCGGGTTAAGACCCTTCACCCTAACATCCACGCGGGACTGTTGGCCCGAAGGGACATGCCCGAGCACATGGCCAAGCTGGACGAGTTCGGTATCAAGAAGATCGACATGGTGGTGGTGAACCTCTATCCGTTCCGGGAGACCGTGCTCAAGCCGAACGTCTCGCTGGAAGAGGTCATCGAGAACATCGATATCGGCGGCCCGTCCATGATCCGGGCCGCTTCCAAGAACTACGAATCCGTAGCGGTGATCACCAACCCCGTTCGGTACCTGCCGATCTTGGAGGAGATGAAGGCCAGCGACGGTGTCGTAGGGCACGAGACCCTCAAGGGCCTCATGCTGGAGGCGTTCCAGAACACCGCCAACTACGATGCGATGATCGCGCAACATCTGGCCGGCATCTTCCCCGGACCCCAGTTCCCTGCCACCCTGACGGTAGGCATGGAAAAGGTCCAGGACCTGCGTTATGGAGAGAATCCGACCCAGCAGGCAGCTTTCTACGGCGATCCCTTCGTCACTGGAGTGGCCGTCTCCCGAATGAAGCAGCTTCACGGCAAGGAGCTATCGTTCAACAACATCCTGGATATCGAGTCCGCCCTCTCCCTCCTCCGTGAGTTCGAGGACCGCGCCTGCGCCACGGTCATCAAGCACACCAATCCCTGCGGCATCGCCTGCGACGACAAGATCTACGATGCGTTCATGGTCGCCTATAACGTCGATCCGCTGGCCGCTTTCGGGTGTGTCATCGGTCTGAACCGCGAGTGTGATGTCCCCACCGCCGAGGAGATCTCCAAGCACTTCGTGGAGATCGTGTTCGCCCCGTCCTTCGATCTCCAGGCGCTCGAGCTACTGCAGAAAAAGAAGAACATCCGGCTCATGACCACGCCCGGGCCGATCACCCTGGCCGACGCGCCCAAGATCAAGATGAAGTACATCAAGGGCGGCATGCTGGTACAGACGGCCGACAATGGTCAGGTGGCGTCCGAGCACCTCAAGGTAGTGACCAAACGGTCACCGACGCCTTCCGAGGTCAAGAGCATGCTCTTCGCCAACCGGGTGTGCAAGCACATCTGGTCCAACACCGTCATCCTCGCCAAGGGGGAGAGGGTGGTGGGAATAGGCGCCGGACAAATGTCACGGGTGGATTCGTCGTTCATCGCCGCCCACAAGGCCGGGGAGAACGCCAAGGGCTCGGTGATGGCATCCGATGCCTTCTTCCCGTTCCGTGACGGGGTGGACGAGGCCGCCAAGGCCGGCGCCACTGCTATCATCCAGCCGGGGGGGAGCATCCGGGACCAGGAGGTTATCGATGCCGCCAACGAGCATGACATGGCCATGGTGTTCACCGGGGTCCGGGTGTTCCGGCACTGAGCGAATCCCTTCCCTTCCTATTTTTCTAGGAGCTCGCCCGCCAGTTCCCACGGCCTCTTGACCACGATGTCCTTCACCTGGGTGAACTTGCTTTCGTTGGAGCACACGATCGCCCCGGGGATGGCCCGCCCTATCGCGAGGACGAGGGCATCGACTATGGACAGCCCTTCGGAACGACGACCGAGCTTGTCCCCGTGCCTCATATGGAAGTAGTTGCTCTCCCTGATGAGGTCTATGGCCAGCATGGCGTGTTCCTTCTCGATGGCATTGATGGTCATGTTCGGTAATGCCATGAGGTTCCGTAGCGTCTTCCGCGCCCGGTCCGGGTCATGGGTCACATCGAGGACGACGTAGTATACTTCTACAAGTACTGGGGTCGGCAGAACTCCGGTGAAATCGCCTTTCTCAATGCGCTTGAGGAGTTCGATGGAACCTCGGCTGCGGACATCCTTGGACCGCACGAACGCGTCGATGATAACGTTAGTGTCAATGACGACGCTCTGACGTCCGGACATCCTTGGCCCTCTTCCTGAGGTCATTCACATTGTCAACGCAGTCGTCCAGGCAGCCGATCAAGTCGTCCGAGCAACATGGCGATTCACCAACGATGTTTGTCTTGATGGTGTCCCTCTCTTCCAACGATCGCAGACGCTCCTCGAGGGCGTCCATTCTGGTAGCCAAGCGACTCAGGGCGTCCAGGATCTCGGCACCACCTCCGTGATTCCGCCTTGGTGATTTGCACAACGGTCGGTTCTCAGAATTCTTCGGTCCCGACATGCGTGTCCGATATGGGGGCGGCAGTTAGTAAAGTATCCGAGGACCTGCTGGTACTGCCCGGCCGAGATGGCTTCCCCGTCCAAATGTCCCATCTTGAAACCGACCGTCCATCGACCCGCTCTGCATTCAGGGCGGCCTTGATCACGTTCAAACGTTCGGCCAGTATATCGATCATCCCGAAGAGGTCAAGGATGGCGATTAACGCTTTCCAGGGCCGGTACGCTCAAACCACGACTCCCCCAATCTTAATATTGTATAATAATCTCTAATATTGATTAATATACACTAATACTATGGGGGTTCGAGGGGGCGAAGGTAATGAGCGATCTGAAAGCACCAACAATAAGCGAGAGTGCGTTCGTGGACAGCTCCGCGACCATACTGGGGGATGTGATGATTGGTGATGATGTCTATGTCGCGCCAAACGCCTCCATACGGGCGGACGAACCCGGTTCCAGGATGATCATCAGGGAGCGGTGTAATGTCCAGGATAACGTGGCGATCCACGCCCTTATGGACTCCACAGTCAAGATCGGGGTCGGTACGACCCTGGGGCACGGTTGCATCGTCCACGGCCCCTGCACAATAGGTGATGGCTGCTTCATCGGGTTTGGGGCGGTGGTGTTCAAATGCACAATAATGGAAGGAGCGGTCATCATGCACCGGGCATTGGTGACCCATTCGCTTGTACCTCCGCTCCGCATGGTGGGGTCGGGGGAGATTGTCGATAGCAGGTTCAAGCCCGCAGACCTACCCGAGGTCCCTCTCGACATCTCCGACTTTGTGGACTCGGTCCGTCAGACCAACATCGATCTTGCTAGGATGTACTCCTTGCAAAGGATGGCAAGTATGGTAGGGGTGCTTTAAAAAAAATGCAGGAAGGGTTAAATGCGTCCAACCAATCACATCAGGGAGACACCTGTGGAAGACGATCTCGCCCGATGGATCCTCAGTGTTGACCGACGCGCCCTGGCGATGAGGGCGATCGACGCCGATGGGGCGTTCAGCGCCGCCGAGATAGCTGAACGGTCCGGGCGTTCCATCCAGAACATAAGTCGGGCCATCCATGAGCTCGAGGTAAAAGGCCTGATCGAGTGCCTCAATCCAGAGAAACATACATGGAAGAGATATCTGCTCACCGACCATGGGAAGGCTGTGGTAAGGGAGATGAAGCAGAGATTGCTTATCAAGTGAACTAGGCAAAAACCTAAAACTCCTTCAAAGTGACATTAGGTTGATGATACCGTGGACCGGAAGATACCGCGCTGCATGAGCACCCAGCATCCTGACAACGTCAACGCCCCTTTCTTCGCCGAAAGCTCGGAAATGGGCGGGGAGGACGAGATCCAGGAAGCCTACTACGTGTTCTCCCACCTGGACTGCAATGAGCAGATGTGGGACTGCGAGGGCAAGGAGGTCGACAACTTCGTGGTCAAGAAGCTGCTCTCTAAGTACGACTGGTACTTCCAGGACAAGCAGATCGGTAAGGACGTCGTACCTCACGTTGAGGGTACCGAACCCCACTGTGGAGAAGGACGAGGCCAAGATACTGCTCGAGACCCTCGAGTCAATCCCACGCTCGTTCGACACGGCCAAGCTATTCTACCAGAACGATATCCCCCCCATCTTTGAGGTCATACTGCCCATGACCTCCTCGGCTGTCTCCCTGGACCGGGTGTACCGCTATTATCGCGATTTCGTTGTGGGCAAGCAGCATATATCGTTCCGCAAGGGCGATGTCACCCTGGCCGAGTGGATCGGGACCTTCGAGCCGGAGAAGATCGATGTCATCCCGCTGTTCGAGGACCTGCGCCACATGATGGACGCCCACGAGATCACCAGGGAGTACCTGAAGGACAAGGACGGTGGAGCACCAGCGGGTGTTCCTCGCCAGGTCCGACCCGGCCATGAACTATGGGCAGGCTAGCGCCATTCTGATGAACAAGGCCGCCCTCTATAACCTCCAGTTGCTGGAGGAGGACACCGGCGTCAAGATGTGTCCGATCATCGGGGTCGGCTCGGCGCCGTTCCGAGGCAATCTCAAGCCGAACAACGTGGACCGGCTGATGGAGGAGTATCCTTCGGTGCAGACCTTCACCGTCCAATCGGCCTTCAAGTACGATTACTCGCACGACGAGGTCCGCAGCGGCATCCAGAAGATCAACGAAGGGACCAGAACCAAGGCGATGGTGGTGGATACCGCCCGCTGCGAGGCCATCATCGAGAAGTGCTCCAACTCCTACCGGGAGAAGATCATCAAGCTGGCCCCCCTGATCAACGAGGCGGCCAACTACGTGCCCCCGCCGCCGGAAGAGGAAGTTGCACATCGGCCTGTTCGGCTACTCCCGCAGCCTGGAGGGGATCAAACTGCCTCGGGCGATCGGCTTCTGCTGCGCCTTCTACTCCCTGGGGATACCGCCAGAGATCCTTGGCCTGGACGCCCTGGATGATAGCGACCTAGATTACCTCAGGCAGGTCAGCCCGCACTTCGACGAGAGCATGAAGGACGCGCTGCAGTACATGAATCCCGAGTCCATGAAGACCCTGCCTTTGAAGGTCCGCATGTCCGTGGACAACCTGGGCCTGGACTACGAGGTCAACGAGAAGCACCGCCAGATCACCTCCAAGATCATGGAGAACATCAAGAACTCCACTGGCAAGGGGATGGAGGAATTCGTACTGCGGGCCGCGCACCTGAGGGGCTTCCTGGGCTGAGGGCAAGATATCTATCAATCTACAAGGATAGTGCGCTGGAAGCAAGGATAATTAGATGGGAAGAGGTTGTCCCTGCCAGAGAGGGTCGAGGGCTGTCCGGTGAGCGAGGAAGATTCATGTCTTGAGGATTTCCTGCGGGAGCTTTCCCGCGCGGTCCTGGAGCAGCTGGACGTGAACTTGACGTCAGGAGCACTGTTCCATTCCTCGTACGAATCGGTGGAGCAGGGGGTGGCCAGCTATGCATATGCCATCGGCATGAGCGAGGTGCGCCTCGAGCTTCTTCCCAGGACGATCGACCAATGGATATGGAGGGACAAGGGCCACTATATCAATGCGGCCATGGCCTCCTGCCTCCAGCTGGCCGAAGGGATCGAATCTCGTCATCCGCTGCTTGCAGGCGGATGACGTAAAGCTGGAAGAAGGCCAGGCCCTTGATGACCTGATGACCCAGAGGGCGGTGGACTACATCTCCACCGTTCGTCCTGGTGCTCACCGACCGCCTGCTGGATGGGGGGAAGGAGCAGGAGGAAGGCATTATTGACCTCACCACCCATGAGTTCCTTCGGGACCTCCGAGGAGAGCAATCTGGCTGGGACCTCAAGGCATACGTCAAATGTTTCTGGCTGGAGGAGGGGGTCCTGCTCCCTGGGAGAAGGCATCGTGCTGCGCCGTCCCCGGCTGGACGACTATCGCGACCGTAAGTGTGTCGAAGGCATCTCTTGGGGAGGCATAAAGAACCTGGAGGTGGACATGATGGGCACATCGGTGGGTGCGATCCTGGAGATGCGATGCCCTCCATCGACCGAAGCGGCCGCCCGAGAGGAGTTGAACACGATCATGGACGTCCTTCTGCTGTTCCGGGTGGCGTCGCTCAGCCAGGAGCACCTGGATATGCGGCCCCGTTCCGTGCTCAGGGACCAGGGGGTCAGGGAGGAGGATGACAGTAGGCCGCCATTGTTCCATGCCGTCCTGCGGGCCGGCGACCAGGAGGACCTGCGGACCGTTCATGAAGGCCCTCGCCCCGCTCATACACCATCATCCGTTCCTGCGCTCCCTGTTCGTCGGTACCGATGCTCATACCAAGAACATGCTCCGGATGCGGCAGAGGTATGCCCCCACCATCGAGCGGCTTCCCGTCCTGGAAAAGGAGATCGGCGAAAGAGGAGCGGACGCCCGCCCCCTCCCGGAGGACCTGGCGTTCCACCTATACCGCGGCGCGCTCCTGGACCCGATCTCCGTGGAGGAACGACTGGCCAAGCTGATGGCGGGCCTGGATCACCTCTACTCGAACACCAGCACCATCGTCGACCGTAAGCGCGCAGTGGCGCTCCGGGCGTCCAGCCTGCTGGAGGGCTGGGGATTCGATGCTCTGAAGGTGGCCAGGGACATCCGGGATGGGTTCAAGCTTAAGGGAGAACAATATAACGCCGGTACCCTAGGTATGGCCTATAAGGATGAAACCCTGCAATTGTGCGAGGACCTGGCCGAATATCTAAGGGCGTCGCTGGTGATCTTCTACCAGACCTGTTCTGTGCTGCCCCGGGATGAGCTTATCGAGGCCACAGACCTTCTAGTGCAGGGGAAGGACCTGCCCGAGAATGTCGCTCGGGTGCTGGAGAGCGTGTTCGTCAACGAATCGGTGACCCAACCGTACCGCTGACCTTTAAATAACGAGAGGGGGTTTTTGACCACTATGGGTCGTAAGGTGGCGTTCTTCCCGGGAAGCATCGTGGCCGAGGTCCAGGACGGCGAGACGATTCTGGACGCAGCGGTGCAGGCCGGCGTCCAGGTCAACAGCGTGTGCGGTGGGAAGGGCACCTGCGGCAAGTGTCTGGTCATCGTCGACGGGGTCGCGGACAGCGAGATCGGTCAACTTTCTCCCGAGGAGTTCAAGCTCGGTTACCGGCTTGCCTGTCAGACCTGGGTAAGAGGGGACCTGTCGGTGTTCATACCGGAGGGTTCCCAGGTCAGCGAGCACCAGATACTGGCATCCTACCAAGGACGGGCGATAGAGGAGCTCTCGCCCCTGACCGAAAGCCGCAGGCTGGACCTGGCGGCCCCTACGATGGACGATAATCAGGGAGACCTGGAACGGGTCACCTGCGCGCTGGACATGCCCGGACTTATGGTCCCGCTGGCCCTCCTACGCCAGCTACCAAACCTCCTCCGCGAGGGAGGCTGGCAACTAAGTGTCATGGTAGCAAGGGAGGATGGCGGTCGCCGGCTGATGATGCTGGAGAAAGGCTCCAAGAGCCTCCCCAACTACGGGATCGCGATCGACATCGGCACCACCACGGTGGTCGCCGAGCTGGTCGATCTCAGTACCGGTAGGACGCTGGCCCAAGCGTCCGATTACAATCGCCAGCTGGTGTGCGGTGAGGATGTCCTGTCGAGGATCGCCTATGCCGAGGAGAAGGGGCTGGAGCGTTTGACCGAACTGGTGACCGACACCGTCAACGGCCTCATCACCCAGCTCTGCGCGGAACGGGACAAGCGCCGGCGCTACCACTCCGGCATCTGCGGCAATGACATCGCTTCGATCGCCATCGGGGGCAATACTACCATGGTGCACATGTTCCTGGGCCTGGACCCCAAGAACATTCGCTACGCTCCGTACATCCCAGTGACCAACGTACCGCCCGTTCTGAGGGCGTCGGAGGTCGGATTGCGAGCGCATCCTGATGCCCCGGTGTACTGCGTTCCCGGGCGGGCGTCGTGACGTGGGCGGCGACATCACCGCCGACATCCTGCTGTCCGGCCTGCACCTGCGCGATGAGCTGTGCATGCTCATCGATGTGGGCACCAACGGCGAGGTGGTCCTGGGCAACAAGGACTGGATTATCGGCTGCTCGACCTCCGCCGGTCCGGCCTTTGAGGGCGGCGAGGTCTCGTGTGGCATGCGTGCCATGGGCGGAGCGATCGATTCGGTGAGCATTGGTGACTATGAGATCAGCATCACCACCATCGGCCAGGCCAAGCCCCGAGGGATCTGCGGTTCTGGCCTGATCGATCTCATAGCTCAGATGTTCGAACGCGGGTACCTCGACAAGAAGGGACGGATCAACGCCGCCTCGTCCGAACATGTGCGGGCATCGGGCCGGGGCATGGAGTTCATCATACACCAGGAGGCAGGGAAGAAGGACCTCACCGTCACCGATGATGACATTGCCAACATCATTCGGACCAAGGCGGCCATCTACGCTGGGTGTTCGGTCCTGCTGCAGAGCGTGGACCAAAAATTCACTGACCTGGACCGGGTGTTCATCGCCGGAGGCTTCGGCAACTATGTCAACATAGACAACGCCCGGACCATCGGCCTGCTCCCGGACCTACCCAAGGAGAAATTCGAGTTCCTCGGGAACGCGTCGCTGGGAGGAACGAAGCTTTGCCTTCTGTCGGGGAAGATGCGCCAGGAGGCCGAGGCGGTGTACCGAGCGATGACCTATCTGGACCTCTCTTCCTCGCAGATCTTCTTCGATCAGTACTCCTCGGCACTATTCCTCCCCCACACCGACCTGGATCAATTCCCCAACAGTCAGGACGAGGATGGGCTCCAGATAAGTGGGGACGAGGCCCTGGCCCAGCAGGCGGAGATCATGGGGGTGGTCGTTCCGCCTGCTGACCGATCGAGCTAACAATCGCCTGATTACTTTGACGGCTGGAGGTCCTCAAGTGATTCTAATAATAATCAGTCCAGTACAAAAATACTAATATTTACTCTAAGTTCGAACGTTTTAACCTTAACCAGTGTTTAGACCTCAGGGTGAATATCATTTCCGATCACGATTTTCCTATGAACGCCATTATCGACATGGCTCGAATAATATCGACCTCTGGGCAGGTAGGCAAGAAGGAATCGAAGACCGAGGCCGAGAGCCTGGTGAACGGTCTCATCGGAACAGCGGACCACGAATTCTCCCGCCGGTTCGGGTCCAACTATTGGAACCACCTCAAGGCCCTGCTCAACGACTACGTCATGTCGAGGGGGCTGGGGGACGGGTTCGTGGTGAAGGGCTCCCCGTTCCACTGGCACAACGCCATCGGGACGAAGTGCTCAGCGGTCATCCTGAGAAAGAACTTCTTCCGAGGGGATGCGCACGTCGAACCGGAGCTTTTCCTGGACTGTGGGTCTGCTGGCCGGCGCGAACGGGACCCTGGTCCCAGGGGTCAGTTGTGGCTTCCACTATCTGTCATCTATGGAGGGGGACAGGAGCAATTTCATCCAAGGGGTTCTGAAGGACCAGGAACTAAGATCTCTGGCCTGGGCCCTCTCCAACAACGGCTTCGCCAACCCTTCCCTAAGGTCGAACGATGGTTCATCGTTCTGGAACATGGGTGCCTCATTGGTCAAGGTCTGGGGCGAGGGCGAGATACCTAGGGACCTGAAGCAGAAGGTTCACGAGGCCTTCGATGAGCTGTTCCCCCTATATGAGAAGATAATCACACTGTGATGCCAAAACCATAATTGGTAATGTGTCGATGAACGGATGAAGGGAGCAGATGAGCGACGACAGGGAGAGGGCCCGGCCTGAGGATGTGTTCTCTCAACGGGCGGAGTTCTACGCCCAGAGCAAGATACACGATGACAAGGAGACGCTCTCCTGGCTGGTGGAGCTGGCCATGCCCCGGAAGGACATGATCGCCCTGGACGTGGGAACGGGAACAGGCCACACCGCCATGGCCTTGGCCCCTCACTTGAAGGAGGTGGACGCCATCGATCTTACCGAGGCGATGATGGTCGAGGGCCGGAAGCTGTGCGCCCAGAGGGGAATCGTCAACGTCCACTTCATGCTCGGTGACGCTATGCGCATCCCCTTTCCGAATGAACATTTCAACATCGTCACCTGCCGCCGGGCCGCCCACCATTTCGGGGACATCAAAAAGGCGCTCGTCGAGATGGCCCGGGTGCTAAGACCCGGAGGTCGAATGGTCATCGACGACCGGAGCATACCAGAGGATGACGAGCTCGACACAACGATCAACCGGCTGGATGCGCTCCATGATCCCTCACATGTCCGTGACTATCGACCGTCAGAATGGATGCAGTTCTCGAGGATCGCGGGTCTGGAGATCGAGGCGATGAGGATGTACCGCAAGCATATTCCCCTTACCCATTTCACCGACAAGGTCACGCCGGCGACGGCGAAGGAGATGAAGCAGGTGGCCGAAGAAATGTCCGAACGAGCTAAGAAGGTCGTCAATTATGAAATGGCCGATGGTAATATCGTCATGGACAACTTCTTCAGCATCCTGGTGGCAGGGAAGAGATCGGTGAACTGAGCTTTCACGACCGCATATGGGCCGTTGGTAAACAACAGCTCACTAGCTCTCAGGCACTCATCCTTAACCTGCCGGGCTGCTCTCATCGCACAATGTTTATAATATATCATAATGTTCGGCAAGTGTGGCCTGGAACTGCGCGCCCAGCTGCATAGGTTCGTTACCGCACACCGACCCAGCCAGGGCAGTGGACTTCGTACTAGATAAGCTCAAGATTATTCCCTTCTGGCCCCAGCTGCCCCGGACGGGGTTCCGGGAGAACATGTACATACAGTTCGCACACTATCTGCCCGGGGTGAAGGTGGATGAGGTCAAGAAGAGAGTGCATGTGGACCTCACCAACTACGATCCGGAGGACATCTACACCAAGATCCTGGCGGACGATGTCGATGCGTTCTCACTTCCCAAGGAGAACTTCTCAGGCTTTTACGAGTTCATGTCCCGGGAGATGCCATCCACCGTCCAGGCGGTCAAGGGACAGATCACTGGTCCCGTATCCCTCGGTCTCCAGATGACCGATCAGGACGACAAGCCGATTATCTATGACGAGGCCTATTCGGAGATCGTCCGTAAGAACCTCAATCTTATGGCCCGTTGGCAGGAGCGAGAGCTGCGCAAGAAATGCCCACAGACCATCATGTTCATTGACGAGCCTTACCTCTCGATCATCGGCACGCCGTTCGCCTCGGTATCCCAAGCGGACGTGATCAAGTGGATCGACGAGGTCACCTTCGGGCTGGAAGGTAAGAAGGGCATACACTGCTGTGCCAACACCGACTGGCCGTTCGTCATGAGCATGGACATCGATGTACTCTCGTTCGACGCGTATGATTACGGTTACACGATCGCCCTTTATCCCGCTGAGGTGGAAAAGTTTCTGAAGAAGGGCGGTTGCCTAGCCTGGGGGATCGTTCCCAACAATGAAGAGACGGTAAGGAAGGAGAATGCCTCCTCGATGGTCAAGCACGTCGAGAAGCTCTTCCATTCCCTGGAGGAGAAGGGCATCGAGCAGGAACTGCTGCTGAAACAATCCATCTTCACGCCCCAATGCGGCCTCAGCGGTCTGGACGAGACGGCTAGTGCCAACGCCATGGACCTCCTATTGGGCATCTCGAAAGAACTAAGGACGCGCCACTCGCTGGTATAGGCCGTGACGTACATAGTGGCCGTGGCGGGCAAGGGCGGTGTTGGGAAGAGCACTATCTCCGCCCTGATGGTCCGCGAGCTGGCCCGTAGGTCTGGAAAGATCGTCCTGGCGGTGGATGCCGATCCCAACTCTAACCTGGGCGATAAGCTGGGCGTGAAGGTGGAGAGGACCATCGGCGACCTGCGGGAGGACCTGTTGAAACGCTCGGACGAGATCGCCGCGGGCGGCTCCAAGCACGAGGCGGTCATCTACCAGCTTCGCCTGGCCATGGTCGAAGGGAAGGACTTCGACCTAGTGACCATGGGGCGGTCGGAGGGACGCGGCTGCTACTGTTACATCAATAATCTGCTGCGGACCTTCCTGGACGAGGTCATGGACGACTACCCATATGTGGTCATCGACAACGAGGCAGGGATGGAGCATCTGTCCAGAAGAACATGCCAGCGCATGGACGTGCTGCTGGTGGTATCGGACGCCACGAAGGTGGGGCTGGACACCGCCGGCCGCATTCTGGCGCTGGCCAAGGAGATGGAACTCGAGGTGGGCTCCTTCGTTCTGGCGATTAATCGGACCAGGCCTATTGGCTCAGATCAATTAGGAACGATCATTCCGGACGGTTTCCACCAGGTCGTCCTATTGCCTGTTGATGAAGAGGTCGAGAGGTTCGCCGTCCAAGGGCGTCCGCTCACACAACTGGAGACAGGGAGCGACCTGGCCCAGGCGGTGCGGGGAATGGTCCAGGGATTCGTCAGGACCTGACCCACCGTGATCACCGGGGAACGGCTGGCGGATCTCGGCTCACAGCGTCTTGAGCAGCTTCGGTATGCCCGACGATTCCCTGGGGCCCACGACGACCTTCAGGCCGGTCAGCTCTTGGAGCTTGCCGGACATGCGAGAGAGCATCCCCGGGATGATCACGATACCGCGTTTGCTCTTCTCCAGCGCCCCGCTGGAGCGTAGCGCCTCCGCGACGCTGTCGGCGGTCATCTTACCGGCGGCGAACGCGGTCATGACCGATAGCCCCTCGGTATCGACAACCAGTAGCCAGGCGGGGACCTTCGACTTCTCGATGTCCGCGGCCACGGTGAAATAGGTCAGCGAGAAGTTGGTGGTGAACAGCACCGGAGCGTCCGCCCCAGGGTTATTGATGGGGTACAGGCCCGACTTCACCTGGATAGGTACCTGCGGATCGGTGTAGATGTTCTGGCGGAGCACGAACAGCGGTATGGCCTGGGCCGGGTCCAGATCATCCAACAGCACGATGCTGCCGTACTTCATGGTCGACACCAGCGCGGTGAGCATCACTTGCGCGTTCCCGCAGGTGTTGGTGATTATCGGGTACCCTAATCCGCGGAAGGTCTTCTTGACCGCGTTCTTGCGGACGATGGTGTTCCTTTCCACCGTCTGCTGCAGGCCGGAGGGCATGAGGTCCAATACAATGTCCTCGACGCCGGCGGCCTTCACTTTCTCCACCAGGTCGGCGAGGCCGTTGAGATCGTCATGCCTCACCGCCAGCGGGTATCTCAACTCCTTGGCCGCCGCGGCCATTTGCTCGATATTTGAAGCGGTGGCGGCGTAGATGAGCGGCCGGTTAAGGCTGCCCCCGGATGCAGCGGCCCTGATCGTCGCTGCGTTATCGGTCATAAGCACCAGAGGCAGACGGGAAGCGTGCGATACCTTCGCCACCATCGACGCGAACTTCGCCGGGTCCTTTGAATCGTTGCGCACCCCCAGCAGGTCCAGCGCTAGGGTCTGGCCGACCCGCTCGAACCGAAGCTCTTCGGCCTTCCGGAGCTTGGAGGCGACCTCCTGCTCATTGGCGGTATCGGAGATGACCAGGGCGTACCGGGTCGGATGGAAGAACTTCTTCTCATGGCGGTACAGCTCGGTCTCGTCCCCCAGCTCTATCTTGGCCTCGCCGCTGCCGATGGTGACCAGCCTTATGGGCGGGGCGGAGGAAGCCTCCAGCTTAGCCTTGGCCTCGTCCGTCACGTACGGGCAGTCGGCCAGCTTGGCCTTCTGATTGGCGAGCTGCATGGCGAAGGCCAGGCAGGTGGGGAAGTTGCACTTCCCGCAGTTCTTCTTCGGAAGGAACTTGAAGATCTCGATGGCCGTCGGCATTTACTTACCTCCGCGCAGTTCGGTGATGGCGCCCTGAAGTATCGCTGCCGAACGCGGGCTGCGGACGATGAGGATGTCTGCGCCGGACATCAACGCGGCCAGTCCGGTCGTCGCTTCCCACCAGGTTCCCCGGTCCTCGACCTCTCCCCAATGGGAATTCTCTTCAGTAGCCTCGCGCGCCTCCCAGGACAGAGTGACATCGCATAGCATCGGCGCCTGGAGCATGCGGTCGCCCATCAGGGCGGCGATACGGATCCTCTCGTTCACCGAGTAGGAGTACTCGAGGCCCATGCCCAGCCCGGCCATCAAAGGGTCCATGAGCACATTGTCGAGCTTCACGCCGAAATCGGCCAGCAAGATGTTCATTTGCTTGGCTAGATTGATGTCCAGGTTGGAGAACGCGATGAGAGCGTGACGGTTCGACATCGTCGCGGCGGAGATGGTCTTGTAGGCCTGTTCCTCGGCCTGTCCGAGCAGAACGCGCTCCTTGGCGCAGGCGTTGCTCACGGCCTCCATGGTCCTAGCATCCTTCTCCTCGTGTCCGCAACCGTAGACGATCACCGGGACCTTGACCGTGGCCAATAGCTTCAGCACGGTCTGGGCCGCTTCCTCTGCAGGGGCATCCTTGCCCTCGGGATTAGTGGACTGGAGCTTCAGGCAAACGAGGTCCGCCTTGAAATCCACGACCCACCGCCGAGCCCACTCGGCCGGATCCTTTACGGAATCGCCGAAGGAACGGACCGCCAGCTCGGTCAGATTGTCCGTGACATCGATAACCTCGCCGGCCAGGAGCTGGCGGTTTCCCAGTCCCTCGTACGACAGGAAGGGCATGCCCGCCTCTCCGCCGACCAGGACCGGGGAGCGACTCCCGCCCTCAGCCGGGGACGCGCCTAGCGTCACGGTGCCAATCTTTCCTGACCACTTCTCCTTGGGGACCGGTACTTCGACCATAGGGATCACTCTACGACAGCAGAGGCGGCATCTTCATGAGCGGGGTGATCGACCTTTACCATCCACTCCACGAGGCCATCGGCCTCGGTGGTGACGGTCTCGTCGGCGATCTTGTCCACGAAGTTCGGCTCTCCGAGCTCCTCGGCCCTCCGCTGCAATGAGGAGCGCATCGCTTCCTTTAGCTCTTTGGGCATCCACGCTATGCGCAGGAACCCGCCATCAGCGGGGATGAACTTCCGACTGGTAATATACTTTCTTCCCACACCGATGAACCCGGGGGTCTGCTTGCCGCCGCCCACCGAGCCGGCCAGGGTGGAGAACTTCATGCCGATGGGGGTCATGCCCGGATACTCCCGGTTCACAATGATGACGGCCTGCATGTCGGCGGTCATTCCGACGATAACCTCGAAGCACCCGCAGGAGGTCATGGGGTCCTCCATCATGGTGTAGGCGTTGAACCGCTCGAGCTTGTGGTGAGTACCTTCGAAAACGGCCTCGTTGACGCCCTGCCATTGGCCCTTGACCTCATCGATGCACTTCCCCTTGATAATGCTCTGGTTAGGTCCATGGGGGTCGATTTCGTACGAGGCCCGGGCATCTAACCAGTTCACTGCTCCGCACAGTCCCAGGCGCTCGGGGGTTATTACGCAGATGTGATCTGGTGCAAAAGACTGACAGAGTAAACAACTATACGCCGTGTCCACACTCTCGTCCGTCAGACCGGCCAGGCGGGCATCGCGCTGCGTATAGATGTCCAACGCTTCCGGTAACCGTTTTCTGATCTCCTCCTCGTCGGTTATGATGGTGACCTGGACGCGGGAGACGATGTTGCCGAACTCCTCCTTGAGCTTGGTGATGATGATGTCCCCTAAGTGCTTGAACCGGAGACCAGCATGAACGGACGCTTTGCTCAACCGGATCCACAGGATGTTCCTCTGGCCGGTATGCCACGCTCCCTCGGCGTAGTTGACGAAGAGGTGGATCCTTCGCTCCAGCACTCCTTCGAAGTCCTCCTGCATCTTCTTGCCGTAGACGTCCACCAGGATTGCGAGGGAGGTCTTCCCTCCTTCCGGGAGCGAGTCCACGTCCTTGCCGATAACGGTGATGAGGCCGTCCTTGACCTCGTCCTCGGGCCGAAGCCTTAGTAGCTCGAAAGTGGTGGTCTTGGCCGCGCCACCCGCCTCGACATAGGTGTCCGGACGGCGGATGACCTCGCCTTCGAAAGCGGGGCCATAGGCCACCGGTATGTCGACCGGAGCGAGGCGGACCTTGATACCCCGGGCCTCCAGGCCGATCTGGACCATCTTTTCCGGTTCCTTGACGTAGATGAGCTTCTCCGGTACGCCCTCTACCGGCTGGTCGGTAATGATCGATGCACCGTTGAGGATCGCGGCCAGCGCCGCGCCCGCCAGAACCGGATCGATCGGTCCGAACGCCAGGACGAGCACCTTGGGCCTCTTGGCCAGGTAGGCGGCGATGCCTTCGCGATCGCCCCTCTGCACGCCGCCGAACGATAGCGCTGCGCGAATGGCAAAGTTCAACGCATGAACGATCTGGGTAGACATTCCGACCGGGTACAGGCGGAACCTTTCCCCCATCTGCACGCCCTTGGAACGCAACTGCTCGATGACCTCGCCGGAGGCGATGATCAGCAGCCCCTTCGCTTGCAGGTCCCGGACGATCTTGACCAGCGCCTCCGGATCGTTGCTCTTTCCGGCAAGAACGGCCGCCCCAGGGATGGTATCGTCGACAAACGCGACGCCCAGCTCACGGATCACCTTGTCGGGCACGAAGCCCATGAAGTCCGTCCCCTCATAGGGGCGCTGGTTCTCCACGTACTTCAACGCCTCGATGACCTCGGCTGGCGATCATGGTCGCCTCGCCGGCGATCAACGCGTTCCCTATGGTCGGCTCGCTACCCAGCTTCTCACGCTGGGTGCGCAATATCGGGCCGAGCTGTCCGAGGCTCCTGGCCTCCCGGCCGTCCCAGGCAAAGATCGCCGGCAGCTCGTAGCAAGTCTCCGGGTACTCCACCGCTCGGTCGGCTCCGAGTCGGGACAGCGCATCCTGTAATGCCTCATCGGCCAGGTCCAGGGCGATATTGGCGCCTTGTATGGCCAGTGCGAACACATCTTGGTTGGAGATGGTATGGTCGGAACTCAAATGGAACGCCTCCCGGGCACGGGTCAAAGGGATATAACCTCATCACTTTAGAGATTATTAACCCAATGTGCTTCTTGCTAGCTGGGGGCCATGAATATTGCCACTAGCCTGATTTCCAGTGCTTGGCGGTACTTCAAAGCTTCGCCTGAGCCGTCGGTCCTGCCAATGCAGGGCCTAGAGCGCGATCGTCTGCAGGTCGTCAACGAAATACTTGCCCTTCTGCAGCGCCAGCACATCTTCTAACGACGACCGCAGCTTCTCGGTGTCCAGGTCGCACTTGCTGACGTCGGCGATGATGTCCAGGGTCATGGACTCATAGAACACCAGGACCTCGCTCTGTAGCGAGACGATGTTCACATCGTGCTTGGCCAGTATGTCGGCGACGCGGCTTATGGCTCCGGGCTTGTCGGGGATGACCAGCGATGCGCGCACCAGTTTGGCCTTCGCGTCCATGAGGGTGATGGACAGCACATAGGAATCCATGTCACCGACCATCATCAGTGGCTGCCCGTCTTTGACCTCCTTCAGCTCGGCCAGGAACTCTTCCGGTACCTCGAACTCACCGTTGCTGATGAGCGTCGGGACCTTGTGCTTGCGCTTGATGAGCTTGGTCTTGACGGTCCGGGAATCGGCGGCCGCGCCCTTGTTGTAGCGGTCGGCGATATGGGAGATCTGGATGTCCATGATATCCACCATATCGACCAGCGAGGACCTCGACTTCTTCAGCGCATCGAACTCGGCCTTCAGCTCGGCTGGCTCACCGTAGTAGGAGAGATCCGCTAGCATCTTCCAGGTCATGGAGACCCCCGATATGGTGCTCAGCGAGACGGAGTTCAGGATGTCGACGTTCCGCTCAGCTAGGAACTTCGAGGCCTGAGCGCACGCCCCGGGCTTGTCGATCATGTGGATGGTGAGCTGGCACAGCTGCCGGTAGTTTTCCGGTCCGAAGGTAGAGAGCACGAGCTCGTACGAGGACATGTCATTGTAATCGTACCGGAACATGGTGCTGAAGACCTGGCTTCCATTGACCAGTCCCAGAGCCTGCCCTAGCTCCTCATTGATCTCGATCTTATTCCCGCGCAACCTTCCAAACTGCCAGAGCCTCATTTCATGACCCCGAACGCCAAACATCATTAACCCTGATAAAGATTGGCAATGGCCGAAGGGCTCTGAACAGGACTCATGAATAGATTGGTGATAAATTCACAAATATCGAAGCTAAATACAAATTTTCATTACATTTCGTGGGCAAGAAAGCCACAATCTCGATTGTGGGATGTAATCGCGACAATAGTAGTTTCAGAGACCCATCGGTAACACGTTTATAATCTCGAATCGTCAGAGTTCTGCTGCTTCTGACCTTCAGGATCAAGCACGGCCGAGATTACATGCCGAACTAGCGAAGGAGGGGTCGCCGAGTTCGCCTTGCAGACAGCAGCCTTACCTCTAGGATGTGAAGGCCATTGGCCTGCCGCGGTGATCGCGGCGGTGATCGGAATAGTGACCCTGGCCCTAGGCTATGGTGCCTTGCAAGGGTGGGGATGGGTATGGACCCTGACCATGGTGGTCATGGTCATTTTGGTCATCATAGGGGCGCTGAACCTACTGGGGGTCGCTTTTGGAGCATCAGGGGGGGGTGGCGGGCATCGGCGGGATACTGATCCCCCTGATCATCTTGCTCTACATGAACACTAGGGGGGTGCGCACCTGGTTCGGCAAGGTCAAGGCTCTCCCCCGCCGGGCCTAAATCTTTTCCATACTATCATCCACTGCTCAGTAAAGCATTTTCACGGTTTGCTTCCGAGTAAGGATCTCCATATTTTGGCGGATTTGATCATTTTATGAGAAATTATATAGTAGCTAGCTACTTAGGTAGGCCGGAACCTAGTAGCTCCCTTCCTAGGGAGTTGCCTGGAGAAGGAAATGTTCGGAAAAGGTCATGAGTATAAGGGCTGCCGGGTCAGCCCCATGCAGCTAACGATCCTGATCCTCCTGCGGGACCGGCCGATGTACGGATACGAGGTCCTAAAGGAGCTGAGGGACCACTTCGAAGGCGTTTGGAACCCTCAGACCGGATCGATATATCCTGCTCTCAAGAGATTGGAGGAACACGGGCTGGTCATCTCAGAAAAGCGGGAGGGGACCGATTATTATCGCATCTCCGATGAAGGGAGGGCCTGGGTAGTAGAGAGGCTGACCCACTCGCCCAAGGACATCCGCCTTTTGACCCGCTACCTGGAGATGCTCGACAAGGCTGCCGCCGACCTTCATATCATTGGCGAAGGGGGACCGCAGCCAGGTCATTTCTCCGAGATGTTCGAGGAGGATAGCTGCGATCGATCCAGAAGGGCGAAGAAGCTAAGGGAGGCGCGGGAGCGCATAGCCCATCATCTCGCCAACATTGACCTGGAGCTCAGCGAGATCGACAGGGACAACAAGGGAGGGAATCGAACATGACTGCGATTGTGGAAGTGGAGAACCTGACCAAGCGGTTCAGCGAGGAGCGTGCTGGCCGTGGACGGGATATCCTTCACGGTTAACGAAGGCGAGATCTTTGGGTTCCTGGGCCCCAACGGGGCGGGAAAGTCGACGACCATCAATATGTTGACCACGCTGCTCCGGCCGACCGGGGGGAAGGCGCTGGTGGCCGGTCTGAACATAGCGACCCAGCAGGATGATGTGCGCAAGGTCATCGGTCTGGTCCCTCAGGACCTCACCGTGGACGATGAGCTGTCTGGCTGGGAGAACATGTACCTGCAGGCCGACCTGTACAACGTACCGAAGGACGAGGCCAAGCGGGACATCGAGGACCTTATTCATGTCGTGAACCTGGAGGACGCCGCTGACCGCCGCGTTAAGACCTATTCTGGCGGAATGAGGAAGAGGCTGGAACTGGCCGAAGGACTGATCCACCATCCCCGCATCCTGTTCCTGGACGAGCCGACCCTGGGTCTCGACATCCAGACCAGGGCGGCCATCTGGGAGTACATCAAGGACCTCAAGGCCAAGCACAACATCACCGTGTTCCTGACGACCCACTATCTGGAGGAAGCTGACGGCCTATGCGATCGCATCGGCATCATCGACCATGGCAAGATCGTCGCGCTCGATACCCCGGCCACGCTCAAGCGGTCGGTGGGCGGGGACGTCATCGAGCTGAAGGTGGAGAGCGCCATGGACCTCACCGATCCTATCAAGAACGTCGAGGGCATCCTGGACGTCAAGAAGGAGAACGACACCTATCGCATCAAGGCCTTAAAAGGCGAGGCGGCGATCCCGAAGGTGCTGCTGGCGGTCACCAATAACGGTGGCACGGTGTCCAATGTATCACTGCACCGGCCCAGCCTGGACCAGGCCTTCCTGGAGTACACCGGACGGTCATTACGGGATGCTGAATCGAGCGGCGGGTTCGATCGCATGGCCGCTTCCCGCGCCTCAAGAAGGAGGCGGTAAGGTGATGCACGAGACGTGGGCCTTGACCGTGAGAGAGCTGAAACACTGGTATAGGGTCAAGATCCAGATCTTCATGACCCTCATCCAGCCGATCGTCTGGCTGGGGCTGTTCGGTCAAGCGTTCAACCTCGGCGCGGTGTTCGCCGGCCCAGGCGTACCGGCGGGAGCGTTCCAACAGGCGTTCGCCGGTGCACCGGACTACTTCTCGTTCATGTCGGTCGGCATGCTCGCGGTGATAACGCTGTTCGCTTGCATGTTCTCCGGCATGAGCATCGTGTGGGACCGGCGGTTCGGATTCCTGAACAAGCTCAAGGTGGCGCCCATACCGAGGGGCGTGGTGCCGGTATCGAGGATACTTGCTACGGTCGTCCGGGCCATGATACAGGTGGCCATCGTGCTGATCATCGCTGCAGCGTTCGTCTATGTCCCCGGCCTCACCGGCCTTAGCGTGAAGGCGAGCTTCAGCCTGTTCGACCTGGGCGGGATGTTCCTCATCCTGTTCCTGCTGTCCCTGGGCTTCGCATCGCTGTTCACCGCGATCGCGCTGGCCGTGGAGAACCAGGAGACCCTGTTCGGCGTGATCAACCTGCTGAACCTGCCCCTGATGTTCGCCTCCGCGGCGCTGTTCCCGTTGTTCTTAATGCCTGGTTGGCTCCAAAGCATCGCCAAGTACAACCCCCTCACCTGGGCTGCGGACGGCCTGCGGCAGTTCGCGTTCGTGGACACCAGCGCCGTTTACAGCGTGGAGTGGGACATAATCGGGCTGGCGATCTTCTCCCTGGCCCTGGTAGGGATCAGCATCGTTGTATCGAGGAAGCTGCTGAGCAACAAGTGAGCACCAAACCCTTTCCATCCCTTTTTCTAAATAATTTCGATACCTATTTGCGCCCGCTTGCAGATAGTTCGTTCCTATCTGTCCTTAACCAGCAGCTCTCCGACCCGTAGATGGGGATACATCGCCGCGGAGCACGATGCTTTGATGTAATGGACGTTTTAGCGTTGGAACGGCCGCTCAATCCATCTTCTTGAAAACTATCCCGTGGCTAAGGAGGTTCGCTTCCTTGAGCACGACATTGTCGAGCACGACCTGCTCCCCGACGATATTGGTGCAGATGGCCTGGGGGCCGCGCATGACGATCCTGGTCGCATCCTTCAGGACCTCTTTCATCGCGCCGTTCTCTTCCAAGAACACCGTCGACTCACACATGCCCGGAACATCGGTCTGGCGAGTATAAAACGCTTTTTTATCCGTTCCAGCTCAGAGCGTGCTCTGGGTGTGCTTGCTCTCCGAGCGCCTCGGCTTCGGCTGCGCGTCATGGAAGGTGTACTTGGTCGGAATCTTCTTGGTCGTCCCCCTGCTGTAGGGGCAGGACGTGCATCGATAACCTAGAATGACCGAACCACCGTAGATGGTCTCGTTCCTAACCTTGCGCATGCGGGAGCCACAAACAGGACATCGCCCCATCTTGGTCTTGACCCCGCTGTCCCGCGATTCCACATCCACCTTCACCAGGCCGGATTGGATGGCGACCTTGCGTACCCGCTCCTCTGTGACGGCATACTCATTGTCCAAGTGCTTGAGCTTCTCCCGAACGAATTCCGCGAACAATCGCTGGGAGGAGATAGCTCCATGCTCCCTCAGAACGTCGGAGATGGCCACCGCTAAAACCTCGATGGTTGGGACGCGGTAGCTCATGATGGGGAATGGTCCAGACTCTTAATGATGTTTTTGTTGCTACGATAGCTCAGGCTAGAAGTTATAGTGCGCTTGCACAGACAAACTGCTCAGGAAGCACTATGCAGGTCCTTGCCTTCTTAACTGACTAGCGGCCGCTCGAACCAGGCTCACTTTATGTTGCTCAGGAACTCACGGGTGTAGGCATTCGCTATGTCTTGCGCATCGGGGGCCAGCGGACCCCACATCCCGGTGACCGCAAGGTGAAACATCTTCGAGCGGACGGTCATGCCCCGGCCAGCGCATGCATCCGATGATCCGGCAGGCAGCGTTCTTGTTGCCGGCATCACCCCGATTAGCTTTGCGCTTCTCCGCGTCCAAAGATAATGGCTCTACGGGGTTGAAGGCGTACATGGGCGATCTTCAGTAGCTATCCAGCCGCTCGAAGAATGGCCGGAACCTTGGTCATGCGTCCGCCCTGGTCGGGAGTTCAATGAACAGATCGTCCCCGCCGGCGGTCACGGTCCACCGTCCGACGGATATCAGCGAGATCTCGAGGCCCTAGGGTTGATCTCCTCGGCGTGGCCTCGGCACCTGTTCGGCTCGCCGGGGCGCCTCGGCAAGCCTATGGCGGCATGGCGCCGTTTCCTGAAGAAGGTGAACCTTCCGCGGGGCGTCCGAATATGCCATCTTGACCACTCAGGGGGCACCGCAACCGTCCAGGAAGAGCAGTGCCCGCCGTGGAGATGACCGAGCCCCCGGCGGCCAGGATAACTCGGCCCCGGTATTATCGTAGAAAGGCCGATGATATCAGCCCGGCCAGAGAAAACCGATGTAACCGAGGAGCACCAGACGGTATGAGGCGATCTGCATCTGAAAGACCAGGGAGGGATGTAGAATCTGTCCGCACCTTTTCCTAGACGGCCATCCGGGAGTAGGTCTTCTCCGTTACCCTCTTGGCCACGAAAAAGAATGGATGGTCGTCTAGCGGCCTACGACCTCTAGCTCGTCCTCCAACGCATCGATGTGCATCTCCATGGTCTCCAGCTCGATCGTACCGAGGTCGGTGGTCCGGGAACGTTCGATCCCGCCATTCCCGCCATCTAGGGTGGGCAGATACTGGACGATGTCCATCCGGTAGACTCTCCCCGACCTCAAAAGGAACTGGCCATCCTTCATGGTCAGGGCCGCCCCGCACCTGGTCCTCCACCAGCCCATGGAAGCGCAGGAAGACCGATTCGCTGAAGATCTTGCTGCGAACGACCTCCCTGATCATATTGGCCCAATTATGGTCGTCGTCGACCGCTTTGGTCGAGAACCCTACATCGATGTTCCGAGCGGGAACACCAGATGGCCGACATGGCCTATGGTCACGTTCCCCGCTTTCATCGTATTACGGAGCTGGAGATCGAACCGGGTGGAGAAGTCATGAGATGAAGTGGTCAGGTCCACGAACCGCCCTAGGCGGTACCGGATCACCACAAAGGGACCATGGTCGCTGACCTCGGTGACGGTCGCCTCCCTCAGCGGCAGATAATACTCTTCCCCCTGCGATGTTCCAAGAAAGATCAGAAGGACCGATTGCCCCTTCAGCCCTCGGGGTCCACTTTCTCGTTCACCCACTTCCACTGATAGCGTGAACTGTAGTCGTAGCCCTCCGGTGCGAACAAGCAGATCCACCGTGTCCATCCAATAAGGTGGGGTATCTGAGTTAACGAGAGCGACGGATATGGGGCCGTCCATGTCCTTGTACCGTTCATATCACGGACCGCGGGGCGTTATTAGAACCTTCTCAGCTCTGCCGGACGGTCATCAGGGTCCCGAGCTGGTGCGGAAGGTGTCGACCTGCCGTTCGGACCACGAATGCACCGATCCACCTTCAGCATCCTAGATTTAGGGCGGGCGCCGATTCAATATTAAGGTGAGAACATGAGGACGGCGAAGGTGATCATCATGGGCGCGGCGGGAAGGGACTTTCACAACTTCAACACCTACTTCCGGGACAACCAGGAGTATGATGTGATCGCGTTCACCGCGGCGCAGATACCCAATATCGATGATAGGTGCTACCCGGCCAAGCTGGCCGGTAAACTCTATCCTAAGGGTATCCCCATCCTGCCGGAGGACGAGGTGCCGGAGCTGATCAGGAAGCACCGCGTCGAGCAGGTCGTGCTCGCCTACTCCGACCTGCCATACGATGAGGTCATGCACAAGGCGTCCATGGTGCTGGCGGCCGGAGCGGACTTCCGGCTCATGGGCAACGAGCGCATCGTCCTCCGCTCGGTGGTGCCGGTGGTCAGCGTCTGCGCGGTGAGGACCGGTTCAGGGAAATCACCCACCACCCGCCGGGTCTGCAAATTGCTGCGGGAAAAGGGTCTGAAGGTCGTTGCGGTCCGTCACCCCATGCCCTACGGTGACCTGTGCAAGCAGATATCGCAGCGCTACGCGACCTACGAGGACCTGGACAGATACAAGACGACCATCGAGGAGCGGGAGGAGTACGAACCCCTGATCGATAATGGCATCATCGTCTACGCTGGCGTGGACTACGAGGTCATCCTCCGGGAGGCGGAGAAGGAGGCGGACGTCATCGTGTGGGACGGCGGTAACAACGACTTCCCGTTCTATCGTTCCGACCTGCAGCTGGTCATCGCCGACCCCCACCGCCCGGGGCACGAGATGTCCTATTATCCGGGCGAGGCGAACGTGCGTATGGCCGACGTGATCATCATCAACAAGGTGCAGACCGCCGACCGCCAGAACATCCTCCGGGTGAAGGAGAACTGCAAGCGGTTGAACCCGAGCGCGACGATCATCGAGGCGGCGTCCCCCATTAGCGTCGACAGGCCGGAGGATGTGCATGGCAAGCGCGCCCTGGTCGTGGAGGACGGCCCGACCGTCACCCACGGCGGCATGGCCTTCGGGGCCGGCCTCATCGCCGCCGAGGACAACGGTGCGGTCATCGTCGATCCCCGGCCGCGCGCGGTCGGCTCCATCGCCGGAGACCTTCTCCAGTTCCCCCACCTGACCAAGGTGCTGCCGGCCATGGGCTACTCGCCCGAACAGGTCAGGGAGCTCGAGGAGTCGATAAACGACACCGACTGTGATGTGGTGATCACGGGTACGCCCATCGACCTTCGCCGGGTGCTCAAGGTGAACAAGCCCATCGTTCGCGCCCGGTACGAGACGGTCGAGATCGGACATCCCTCGCTGGACGAGATCCTGACCGCTTGGCTGGATAAGATGGAGAAGGGGCGCAGCCCGTACTAGGACGTTAGCGGACCTATCCTGGGAGGGGGCGTCCTTCCAACGAGGGAAGGGTCATGGGCACAGGATGCCAAGAAATCAATATTGGTGGCGATATGAAAATCATTAAGTGCTCCTCTGGTCCGTCCAGGGGTAATCCTAGGAGCCACGTTCATACTGCTGTCCCCCCTCGTGCTGTCGGCCATCTCCGCCACCATCTCCCTCGTGCTGATATGGTATGCTCAGCGGTACAAGGGGAAGACCAACACACGGTACTTCCAGGCGCTCATGCTGGTGGCCGCCTCGTGGGCCTTACTGTACGGGCTTGAGATGAGTTTTTCAGGCTGGGACGAGAAACTCCTGTTCTTCCACCTACGTTGGGTCCCCCAGGCTCTCATCGGGGTCACCATATTCTGCCTGGCCATCAGCTACGCGGGCAAGGATCAGTGGCTCACCCGCCGCAACCTTCTACTCCTAACGATCATCCCGGCGGTCACCATCGTCCTGGCCTTGGCCTCTCCATGGTCTCAGCTTTTCAAGTACGACTTCTCCTTGAGCACTAATGGGCCCTTCGTCATACTATCTTCCACCAGCGGCCCCTGGTTCCTGATCTACATAGTCTACAGCTACATCCTCATCGCCGTCTCCCTGATCGCCATCGCCATGTCCGTCCGTGGAGGCAAGCACCTGTACCGGTCCCAGGCCGTGGTGTTCATCACGGGGCTGTCCATTGGTTTCTTGGTCGACGCCTTGTTCCAAGCGGGAGCTTTACCGACCAACGGCTTCAATCCTTCTTCATCGGCCATTTCCATCGGTGGGATATTTCTGCTCTGGGGATTGTTCCAGTTCCGGCTACTGGACCTCCGGCCCATGGCCCGACAGATGGTGGTGGAGGAACTGCCCGACATGGTCCAGGTCTATGACGGCCAGCATCGTCTGGTAGACTTCAACAGGGTGACGGGAGAGGCCTTCGGGCTGCACGGCAAGGCGTCCCTGGGTCTCCCGGTTGAGGTGGTGATGGCCGGCCAATCCGAATTCGTCCACCGACTAAAGCAGGAGGAGGAGTTCCGGGCCGAGCTTGACCTCGTGAACATGGGCGCAGAGCACAGTTACGAGGCGTCGGTACGCTCGCTGGCGATGGGCGAAGATGGCAAGGGCAGGGTAGTACTGCTCCGTGATATCACCGACCGCCGGAGGGTCGAGGACAAACTGCGGGCAAGCGAGGGGCGCTATCGCGACCTCGTCGAGCTGGCACCGTTCCCCATCGTCATCACTGACAGGGACAGTGGAAAAATGGTGCTCGTGAACAAGGCCTGCATTGACCTGTTCGATATTAATCCTGAGGATGTCAAGGCTCGCACTGCCAGGGAGTTCTACCTCCATCAAGAGGACCGAAATGATCTCTTGAACAGCTTGAGGGTAGGAGGGCCGGTGATCGATCACGAACTTCAGATGAGGACGTCGAAGGGAGGGGTGTTCTGGGCCCACGTTCGGCCTCCATCATCGAACTCGATGGTGGCCATCATATCTTCCTGGCGTTCAATGATATCAATGAGCGCAAACGGGCAACAGAGGCGCTTCAGGTGGCCAACTCCAAGCTCAACCTGATGTCGAGCATCACCCGTCATGATCTCATTAACAATCTCACCGCCATGCAGGGGTACGTTCAGCTATGCCGGTTGGACCGGTCCCCGGAGAAGATCGCGCCCTATCTGGACAGCATGGAGCGGCTCACCGCAGCGGCCGGGGCATTGTTGGCATTCACCAAGGATTATCAGGACCTTGGAATGGCCCCGCCCACTTGGCAGAGCATAAATGGCGTGATGTCCAAGGTCATGGCCCAGCTTGACATCCAGGCGGTCCGGTTCACCAGCAGCGCCCTGGGGGTCAAAGTGCTGGCCGACCCGATGCTGGAGAAGGTGTTCTACAACATCATGGAAAACTCCCTCCGGCACGGCGGAGGGGTCACCATGATCGAGGTCTCCTGCGTCCGCCTGGACAAGGCCCTTCTCCTCGTGTTCGTTGATGACGGGACAGGAGTCCCGAACGGGAACAAGGAGAGGATCTTCGAGCGCGGTTTCGGTAAGAACTCAGGCCTCGGTCTGTTCTTGAGCCGGGAGATACTCGCGATCACCGGAATGAGCATCAGTGAACGCGGGAAGGAAGGCCAGGGCGTTCGGTTCGAAATAGAGGTGCCTGATAGCGGATACCGCATCGACGATGGCGTAGCGGCCCAATGATGTCAAAAAGGTCGAGCCTGGCTTTTCGTGTATCCTATCGGGTCGCTCATCGCTCTGTAGGTTTGTCGATCATACTGGTCCTTTCCCAGGTGCCAGATACCAGTATCGTGTCCCCTTGCAATGCGCATCCTGCAAAACATCCGGGACTAGCATGGACCCCGTAGGTGTGATGCACCATTTGTCGTAACATGGGCTAGGCGCCGTTCGATGTGCTCATCGGTAGAACGGCCTCCAGCTCACTGGCGCTCGTAGCGATAAGCGCCCCTAGGCACGGTCATCTCGAAGCGAACTTCCTTTCCCATCTCCCCGGTCTCAGTGATGCCGATCCCGGTGATGGCCAAGACCTCCTTGGTGAGGAACAGCCCTAGCCCGGTGTTCTTACCAAATCCCCGCTCGAAGATGCGGGTCTTGTCCCTGTCGAGTATGCCCACACCGTTGTCCTGGTAGGTGAGCACAAGGCAATCCTCGCGCTCTTGACAAGTAAGGGAGATGTTGGTGGCCTCCTTCCCATGGCGGACCGAATTGTCCAGAAGATTGTAGAACACCTTCTCCATCATGGCATCTGCGTAGATGCTCAACCCTTCGGTCGAGGCGGATACCTTGATTTGGTCGAGCGTCAGCTGCCCAACGGCCCGGGCGAAGAGCTCGTCGACCGTGTACCATGACGGGGCCTTGATGCCGACCCCCTCGTAGTCCTTGGTAAATGTGATGAGCGCTCGGGCCGCGTCCGAGGCCAGTCCTAGCTTGGCCAGGAACGACTTGGCCCTCTCGAGATCGCTCTCTTGTCGGGCGAGGGCAACATAGCCGTCGATCACCGTCAACTTGTTAAGTAGGTCATGTCGGGTCATGCTCGTCAGAAGTCCCAGTCTTGCATTGGCAGCGTGCAGCGCCTCTTCCATGCGCTTACGCTCGGTGATGTCCCTTAGCAGGACCATGCGGGCACGCAACTCCCCTCTAACTTCGACCGGCATGATGGACGCCTCGAAGATGCGCCGGTCGGCACCCTCGCCGAGCGTGACCTCGGCCCGGTCCATCTTCTCATCGAGCGTTGTTTCCAGGTCCTTACCGAACAGGAATACGCTCGCGATCGGTGCGCCCATGGCGCTCTTCGAAGGGCAGTTGAACAGGGCTGCAGTAGCCCGGTTGAAATCAATCAATCGTCCCTCAAGATCGATGACCAGTAGAGCATCGGTCATGTTCTCCACCACCTCGCTGCGGGCGATCGGACGGACATCAAGGATCCTGTAGCGGTACAGCCCCCAGGCGACGATCGTACCGCTGATGGCGAAGGCGGCGAAGGCCAGGTCCAGTCCCTGGATGGGCAAGAGCCCGTAATTGTCCATGATATCGAAGATAGCTGGTGGCAGGAACGCGCACAGGAGGACCAGCGCCTGTCTCTTGTACAACGAGTTGGCCCCCCTGGCCGAATCGATGAGGAGCATTATGGCGGCGAGCATGACCGCATAAGCGTAGGCAAGGTAGATCCAATACCACGGTCCGGCCGCGCTTTGTAGGATCGACGGGCCGCCCTCCGCCACGCTGAAGTCGTATAGGAACAGATCGTGGAACGGGGCGGTGAACGCCATTAGCACGGTTATGAGCGGGACGACCGAGACGATGATACCGTTCAGCCTGGTAAGCCACGACCCCCGCCCACTGTGTTCGGTGAGCAGGGCGAATACCACAACACAAATGAACGGTGCAACTGTGAATTTAAGTTGCATCATGAGGACCTTTTCATCGAGGCCAGTGAGGAGGATATCGATGGCCTGAAAAAGGGACCACGCGGCGGTTAGCGCGGTCAACGCTTGAAAATACTTGGTCTCCGGTAGTCCGGAAAACCGTCGGCTATAGAGGTATAGCGCAATGGCCATTGTTACGGCACTTAGCGGCAACCAGACGATGGGGGTGTAAGTAAACGTCAGCGAACACCTGGCTGTGGTCTCATCGGGCCCTTATAATAATAGATTTATGTTCATAAAATCAAAAATGGTCCCTCTTGACCCCCAATCACGCTGGTCACTGGTCCGAAAAAGATGATATGCCGACCTTGCCATCGTCCGAGCAACGCGGGGGATCACTCTTCTATCCAGCAGTTAAAAAATATATGTTTTCGACATAGATCTTCGGTGACCTCTCCATAAAACGTTTAAATGTTCTTGGCGTTGAATAATTAGATGATACTAACCGCTTTGTTGAAGCTGCTACCTACACAGGAGCAGTATGCTCTCCTTCTCGAGACCATGGAGCGCTTCAATCAAGCGTGTAACAAAATATCTTCAATCGCTTTCCACGAGAACAATATCAACCGCATCTCACTACAAAACAATGTTATTACGGTGTGAGGGAAGACTTCGGCCTATCTGCTCAAATGACCATTCTGGCCACGAGAAAGGTAGCCGACACTTATCGAACAGATATCGAGAGCATCCGCATACGTAACAAGTCTCGGCCTAAAGGCACAACGGAAGAACAACTGAAACGGCATAAGTTCAAAAAACACGGAGGAGTACAGTACGACATACGATGCCTCTCATGGAAAGGTGAGGATCGAATATCGATTCTGACCCTCAGGGGGCGGATCGAAATACCCTTGGTGTTCAGCGGCTATGATAAAAATTCCATCTTGATCAATATCCGGGGTGAGTGCGACTTGTTGTATCGAAAGAACAAGTTCTACCTTGCGGTTTGTTATGAGGCTCCAGAAGAATGTCATTATGTTCCAACTGGCTTCATGGGAGTTGATCTGGGTCGAAAGAACATTGCTTCCATGAGCGATGGAAATCTGTTCTGTGGCGAAGCTTGCGAGAGAACCAGGAAGCACTATGTGGAGCTAAGGGCCCTATATCGGTCAGTGGGTACAAAATCGGCCAGGAAGCATCTTGCCAGACTAGCTAGGAAAGAGTGCAGTTTCAAATCGAACGAGAATCATTCGATCAGCAAGAATTTAGTATCCCAAGCCAAAGGCACGGAGCGAGGTATTGCATTGGAAGAGCTAACTTACATACCTCGTCAGAAGACGGCTAAAGGGGCTCGGGATGCTTCTTCAAAGTGGGCATTCAGGCAGCTATGCACGTTCATAGAATACAAGGCGAAGTTAGCTGGTGTGCCAATCGTCCTCGTTGATCCTGCATACACATCGCAATGTTGCAGCGTGTGCGGCTTCGTACACAAGGGCAATCGTAAGAGTCAATCAGAGTTTGTATGTTTAGAATGCGGTCACGAAGAGAACGCAGACGTGAACGCCGCGAAGAACATACAAGCAAGGGCTGCTGTCAATCAGCCTATAGTCGTCCGTCATGCCGCCGAGGCATGAAGTTGGAACGGCAAGCGTCCTCCACTGATGGACGCTGTTGATGCCTGGCCAACGGTATATCCCATCGTAGGCGCTCAGTCGGAATATTTGAACAAATTATTTGGTTTAATCCGCACACTTCGAGCTTCGATAGCTAAAAAGGATGATATACTAACTTTTGTATGGTCAGCTACACGCGGGGGTAGTCAAGTTCGGCCAACGGCGCGGGACTTAAGATTCCGTCCTTAGTGGTTCGTGGGTTCAAATCCCTCCCCCGCACCATATGTAGAACAGGTCTATTCATGGAAAGATGTCACCCATCGATACGGTCGAATCGTCGGGGTCATCTATTGGGGATTTCCGGATGCGTCCGAGTCCGGCACTCTCGGCCCATAAATTGACGCAACCAGACCCCTTCGGGGCCGATCGCCATCCTTGTGTTTGCCGATGCAGGCGGTTCCGAGGGCCAGACATGGAAGAATAGTTCAAATAGGCGGCCCATGCCTAATTAACCAAGGGTCTGCCCTGCGACCATACCCTCTGACCATAATCTCTTGGGGGGCTTCGAGGGAAAGGTCATCGCCTTTCGGCAGGCAAGACTCTTAATGCCCATCGGAAAGATCAGAGGACCAAGCATCGCTAGCTCCCTGGCGCGGGCACTGGGTCACATGGACGGAAAATGACTGGCAATGGGGCCGAAAAAAAGAAAAGGACCGAAAGAAGACTAGAGGTATTTGCGGCAGTGCTTTTGGCCCTAGCTACGATATCCTCGGCATGGTGCGTTTATCAGGCGAACCGGTGGTCGGGGACTCAGACCGTGGATTTCAGCAATGCTGCTGGACTCCGGCAGGAATCAATCCGGGCCGAGAACATCGCCAACACCCAGACCCAGATCGATGTGCAGGTTTTCCTTGAGTGGGTAAACGCTCGAGCCACTAACAATACCGTCTTGGCCGACTTCATCCAGGCGCGGTTCCGTCCAGAGTTCCTCCCGGCGTTCGATGCCTGGATCTCAATGATCAACACGACCCCGGGCACATCCATACCGCCGGGAACGCCCTTCAGCCTCCCCGAGTATAAATTAGAGAACCGGACCAAGAGCGAGGAGTTAAGCAATTCCTCCCAGGCCTACTTCGCGCAGGCCAAGATAGCGAACCAGATAGGTGATGATTTCATCCTGACCACTGTGCTGTTCGCATCCGTTCTGTTCCTTTCCAGCATTCAGTCCCGATTTGATTCCCCCCAGCTGCGATCGATCCTTCTCCTCGTGGCCCTTGGCATATTCAGCATGGCCTTTGTGATATTGCTGATCCTGCCGGTGAACGTGGGATTCTGAACGATGGGCGCCCTAAGGGAGAGTATGGCGGAGTGGGCCGCTGACACGACGTAGACGTATAGCAGAATGATAAGGAGATTGAGGCGAGCATCTTTACCGTAGCTTGAGCATTATTTGCCTTATCTCGATCTATCCCAGAGCTCTTTGGTATGGCATCCAGGTGATCTTCCGTTGATCCGACAAAGATCAGGCTTTGAGCCTTTCTTCTTCCTCCTACAGAACATATGTTGCCTTGAATTCCCGTATCGTTAGTGGCTCGGCATACTCATAGGCGTCATCAATGCTTTTTGTCAGATCAGAGATCCTGAACGCATCCGGGTTCTCCTTTGAGTCAAAAACATAAATGCCGCCGAAGTGCCCCGTGTCCTCATCATGAACATAATACTTCTGTAACGGGCCCTCGACCTCACGATACTTATCGCCACTTCCCCCGATCGGATGAGTATGTAACTCCTGATGGATGCGCCGTAATCCGCAACCCGATGGAAGCGAAACCCTGGGGGTCCGTTAAATAGCTCCGAGAATACTCTTAATTCCACAACGTCTGCACACCAGTGAGGAAGAATGGAAAATGGCCGCCTTGGAGTTCTTGGAACGCCCGGAGGGGAGACTATCCTTTGAAGATGCAGGAGGGACCGGACCAT
The DNA here is from genome assembly GCA_963728405.1 of Methanomassiliicoccaceae archaeon. GTDB lineage: Archaea > Thermoplasmatota > Thermoplasmata > Methanomassiliicoccales > Methanomassiliicoccaceae > UBA6. The sequence goes on from CAVSJV010000005.1 coordinate 99,978, forward strand.
TGGTCCTATGCGTTCCGGGCATGGGAGACCTCCGTTCCGTCTATCGTTTCGTCCTGCCCACTCTTACTCAAAGGGGCTATCGGGCCGTGGCCATGGATGTTCGGGGAATGGGCGATACCACTGTGAAATGGTCAGATTACTCTGAGGCGGCCATCGGCTCCGATATCATCGCCCTGATCGATCATCTCGATTCTGGCCCGGCCACGATCGTGGCCAACTCGATCTCGGCCGGTGCTGCGGTCTGGGCTGCGGCCGAGGCTCCCCAGAGCGTCTCGAGTCTCGTGCTCATCGGGCCGTTCGTTCGGAACGTGCCGATATCGGCGTGGAAGAAGTGGTCCTTTATCCTAGCCCTCGCTCGCCCTTGGGGAGCCACCGTATGGGTGGGGTATCAGGCCAAGGCGCTCTACCCCTCGACCCCTCCCGGCGATATGGCCGATCACAGCAGGTCCTTGAAGGCGAACCTTAAGGAGCCCGGACGAATGAAGGCGTTCCAGCGGATGGCGGCGACCTCCCATTCTGCGGCCGAGGCCCGGCTCGATCGCGTGAGAGCACCAGTGATGGTCGTGATGGGCACGGCAGATCCGGACTTTACCAACCCCGTCGAAGAAGCGAATTATATTGCCAAGCGCCTCAAAGGTTCGGTCGTGCTCATCGATGGCGCTGGTCATTATCCCCAGGCTGAGGTGCCGGGCCCGTTCTCCGCCGCGCTCCTCGATTTTCTGTCCTCACAGGCATCTCGCCCATAGCGCCGGTCTCGCAGACTGGGTGAGTAATTTTAGAAGACCGAACGACCGCGGATACGTGATATGGGACCACTGTGATCAGAATGGAATTATACGGGCCTCCATGAAATATTGATCAGAATGCCTTCAAATCATTCGCATCGAAACGGCCTTTGTGCAACATGGGGTGGCTATCTGTCCTGAAACGTGAAGCCGCCTGTTATGATCTTTATATCTGGCTCTACGATCCTATTTACAACTATTTAATTTATAATCATAAATATTATTTAGCCATTCAGAATCCATTTTATACTCATCTCTGATGTTAAACCGGTAATAGAAAATGGTCGCAGGAATGAGATTGGACGGAATGAACGTGATCACCGCGGACGCCTATATCTTGGGTGAGATCGAGGGGACCGAGATCGACACCGTGGCCTGGAAAGTGACCCATCTGAGGGTCGCGCTTACCGAGGAAACGGTACAGGAGTTCGGATTGAAGAAGCCGTTCCTGAGCTCCATCAGGATCTGCTTACCCACATCCTATGTGAACAAGTTTGGTAATGTGGTGACCCTGAACCAGAACCTCCAGGACTTAAAAGGCATCCCGGAGTGCAAGGCTCAGGCCTGAGCCTGTGAGGTCCGATCGGACGGAAGCGTACCCCGGATCGAACAAAAGGCCGACAATAGGGTCGCGAGAGGGGGGAGCAAAGCTTGAGATCGTCGTCACCGATGATGCGAGCATCTCGATGGAAGTGATCTCGGGCCGTGCACTGAACGTGATCTCCATCCTACACCATGATATGTGAACTGGTCAGTGTAGTCAAGACGGCCCACGACGGGGGACCTAATGCTCCGTCCTTGGTCGTTCGTGGGCCAGAATCCTTTCCCGATCCTAGGTGCCAGGTGCCTGGCCATTCGAACTTATTACCAGGGAGTTTGCATCAGGATCACATATTCCCGCGTTACATGCCGTCCTGTCATGCCGTATCGCTGCATCTTGCCGATCGAGACTTTTCAATAAAGATCAGTCTCCCGCCCATCTATTGAATAGGTTTCTAAGCGGGTTACCTCTTGATGGGGGCCTGGGTTTTGACAGTACTGTCTGATCGATCAGCTCATCTTTCGAAAGATCCGTGCGAAGGCCATGAGCACCGCAGATCCTTCGGATGCTTTCTTTCGGGACACAGGTCAACAAACCTTTCCACGCCAGGACCTTTAGTTTAAGCTCAGCCGTTGTGCCAGAGGATCTCTCATTGTTGCATCGGAGTTAGCCTGTAGGTCCTCCCTCGATAATGATTCTATGAGATCCCCCTAGTGCCCATCGGGTCTCCCGCGAACAGTATGGTAGTTTCCTGCGAGAAGATAATTGTTTATTGAGGTCCAGGTGATCGTCATCTTTCATGTTCATCAGATCAAGGACTTAACATCCCGCCCTAGTGGTCCGTTGATCAAAAGTCCTCACACAAGAATTCTCAGTTCTACATAGTTTTCTTTATGGTTTCGTGGCAGCCGAATGGCTCATATGTGCACATCATCAAAGATGTATTGTTATGATGAAGCGACGATCTCACCATCGTAGGTCTGAAGAACTATCTTTTCGGCGATCCCGCTTTCTCTAAGCCAATCCCGGTAAGCTTGCGCACCTGGCTTACCAAGTAACTCGGATTCCCACTCTGCCACTGCTATCGTGGTATGTTGGTCTGAACGCATGAGTCGGTATCTAACAAAACCAGGTTGAGCTCGGAAGACTCTGACCCCATCTTCATCTATCCGTTGGAATAATTCAAAGGCCTCTGGCGAATATAGATCGATGTTCCATTTGGCAATCGTCACTCGGAGATATGTCATCGTTAACCCTCTCTGAATTGGGTTCGTTTAATCTTTCAAATTTTCGGCCCATGGTCCGGAGCAAAGGATGTTGGTCAACGGCCTGGTAGCATCAAGAGGGTGGCCGTGTAGATTAACCCCGACCAGACTCCAACGAGCTGGTCAGGAGGATCATATCAAAACGCTTTACTGTGCCCCCATCCTGGCCAGGGCAGTTATCGAAGCATGTCTATGGGCAACATGGGGTCGATCGGTGACCTTTGCGTAATCTTCGAAGAGCGGTTCGGGGTCTGAACATTTATCAATATTATTAAAAGCGTTCTCATCGGCTTCCTCCTTAACTACAGGCCTACGATGCTCAGGGCGATACAATCTGGCCAAACGAGTAACAAGTATTATCTATCATGATTATGGTGGCTATAGAACTCTATCATAGGGTGAATGATAAATGAAGATATTATTGGTTGAGGATAGTGCCACTTGGGCCGAGCTGATAAATGAGTTGTTGAATGAAAATGGATCAGGTGTTGAGATCATTCACGCTGAGGATGGGCAAGAGGCTTTGAAAATGCTTTCCACTGGCTATTTGCCAGACATCATCATCTCCGATATGAGAATGCCTCGAATGGATGGACATGATCTTTTGATGGAAGTAAAATCGAACGCTTGTCTTCGTGCCATCCCCTTTATCATGCTCTCTTCTGCATCTTGCAGTAAGGAAATGATCGAGGATCATGGTTGCAAGGCGACATGCCATATCTCCAAATCATTTTTTATCGACCATAATCGGTCGCTCATGAGGTGTTTCAAGGAACTGATCATTATGACCGAACAGGAGCAATTTTTATCTGAGTTCACCTCACGGAGGGGAGAGAGAAGACGAGATGAATTGGACTTGTCCGATTCTGCCCAGAACTGACTCGCCTCCAAATCAAGTAATGCGTCATGGCTCAACTCCAATCGATCCTCTCCAATATGGTGCGGAAATTCTGATTTTTTACAGAAATTTCTACCCTAAAAGAAATATTCACTGTTTTGATCGGCTATCGCCGCCGTTAACGTGTTATGAAACCTAAGGCCGGATCAGCACCGGCAGACCGTTGGGACCGGCGGCCCTGGTGAACGTTAGGTCGCAGTTCGGATCACTCACAGAGGGTCTCTTGGTGCGACCAACGATCCACAGCGCGGGCAGGGAGCTTAGTGGCATTAATCTTCATGTTACCCTTGTTGATCAAGGCGATGACGGCGTCAAATATGCTTCCCTCCCTCAGCCCCATCGCGATATGGAGGCCGCGCAAATGATCGTCGGCATGTTCGTGATAGCAATCGATGCACGTCTCCATGTTACCCGTCTGTCCTGATCGACCTGCCCCATTGAGAAATGGGAACGAAAGCATGTAAGGATGCGTTGCCGGGCGTCCGAGGAGATTATACGGAAGGAACAATGCGGCCCGGATATTGGAGCAATTGGTATGAAGATCCATTTGTGCCCGCCAGGTCTCGGGCAATTATTATTTGAGCTGCTCATATACTAGGCTTTGGTAGGCCGGTCGATGGCGTACCGGTGGCCCCCCGTCCTGTGACAAGCTCCCCCTGTGGCGGTCGAGGGAACCGGGCACGGATGGGCCATTAGTGTGAACATAACTGAACTGGGAGCGGCTCGATATTTTGAAGAATCATAGTTCATGAATGAACGGGCTACGGAGGGAGCGGTGGGTTGGCGAGCAATAATCTGACGGATCACCACCGGCCCTATGCAAGGGCTGGCTAGGAGGTAGCCCCGCCCCCTAGAACAACTATTGAGAACGCATTGGGCTTATGGTTTGTACGCTTTTTAAGCGGATTTTTGGGTCGAAAACAAGCAATTATGGGCTTTTGGATGTGGTTCGCTGGGGTTATTGCCGTAGGGGGTCCTCATCCGAGATATCAATGATGGGGTCAGTAGCGCTCATCCAGCTGTGCGGGGATGTTTCATTTTCATTTTATTGAACTTAATTTGATGACACTTTAAAGACCCGCAGGGCGGACCGGAATCGCATCTCGATCGGTAGATGGTCTTCTCTTGCTCAGGGAGAAGGACGAGGATCATTTTCTCCAATCGGTCAATAGTCGAATATTGCGGGGCAGGAGAATTGGACCATGCTATACTTGTCGCCTCACTGAACACTTCCCTGTTCTCCTTGCCCAACGCCCCACCATGCTTGTTCCAACTATTCTCCTTTTTGATGTTGTCATTTCCCATGAGTCCTCACCTCTCAGAGGTCCTCTGGATGGGGCGTCCGAGGAGCCTAGTGGCTGAACCTTGCTCCTTCGTCCAGGAAGTGAATGTCCGGCTTCCCTATCACTCCGGCCTCCTCCATCGTCATCTTCAGCTGGTCCGATCTGACGAACTTCTGGACCTTTTCCAGGTCTTCCATTTCCATCAGGATGAATATATCATTGGGATCGTTCTTCGAGCGGAAGATGTGCCCCCCCGTCGATCCTGCCGACTTGCGATTGCCGGCATCATCGTCGAAGCCCTTCCTCCATACCTCGTAATCCTTCACCTCATGTCTGAATCAGCACATGGATCATCGTATCGATCTCCTTCCCTTCCCGTGAGGCAAGCGGTTAGCCCTGATTGATGGGGCCCTAGATGCCACACTGTAAGCTAGGCATTGATTTTGAAATGCGGGATATTTGAATATTGGCATTGGTGAACTTAGTTGACTGGATCCTGTGCGAACACCAGCCGGTTGTACGTGATGAACTTGTGCTGCGCCTCGCGCAGCATCAAGTCGCTGCGCCGTGAGCGCAGCGCTTCGCCCAGCATTCGTTTCACGGCCGAGAACACGATCTCGAGCGATCAGGCCAGCGAAGATCATGCCGGACCGGCCTGATCTAATTTTCCGGGAAGGAACGTATCCGGGTCCTCTCTCTTTTCTCCAAGGTTAGATTTAATAGCGGCTTTCGCTTCAATGATTTCAGAGGATGGTGCTATGGTCGAGGGTTTCATGAAGGCTCCCAAGGTCCTCCTGTTCGGGTACAACGGAGCGAACAACACCGGGGCGGAGGCTAAACTTCTGGCGACCATAGCGGACATGCGCTCGCTGCTCGGCCCCTCCGCTCTCTTGACCGTACCGAGCCTGGATGTGACCAAGCTCCGCCGCTACATCAAGGAGGACGAGAATCTTAGGATCGTCAGGATCCCTACCATGTACAGGCGGACGGTCCGCCGGCTGGTGCGCGAGCACGACCTGACCGTTCTGGTCGAGGGCAGCTGCTATATCGAGACCTTCACCAAGGCCCTCCTGGACGCGTATCTGTCGGCCACCCGGTACGCCGCCGAGTTCGGAAAACCTTGCATCGCCTACGCGGTCGACTCGGGGCTGGTCTCGTCAGCCAGTCAGGAAAAGATCAGGGTCGACGCCAGCAAGACCGATCTCATCATCATGCGCACGTACGCCGGGGCGGAGCGCATGAGGAAATGGGGCGTCACCGCCCCCATCGAGGTGGCGGCCGACACCGCCTTCCTGTTCAAGCCAGACCCGTCCGACGCGGGCCTCCTCAAGCAGGAGCTGCCGTCGGCAGGGGTGGTGGGCATCGCTGCAGTGGACTTCCATCTCTTTCCCGTGGTCCCTCGTCTGTGGGGGCGCCGGGCCAGGTGCTACAAGTGGCCCTTCTACTTCTCCTGGACAAAGGAGAGGAGGGAGGCCGCGGCCCGACTGGCCCAGGACTTCGCCGAGCTTGGGGACTGGGCCGTGGAGAAGCACGGCAAGGCCGTCGCCCTCCTGTGCATGGAATCGGTGGACGACGCCCTGGCCCGTGACATCCTCGCCCGGATGAGGCATCGGGACAGGGCGCGCATCTTCTCCGCCAGCAAGTACAACGCCTCCCAGATGGCCTCGGTGCTTCGGGGATTGGACCTGCTCATCACCTCCCGCTACCACGCTGGGGTACTGTCCCTGGAAGGTCATGTACCTCAGGTCGCCATCGCCCACGACGTCCGGCTGGCCGACCTCTATGACGAGATAGGGATGAAGGAGGAGTTCTTCTTCGAGCGTGATGCCACGTCCCTGTTCCCGATGGTAAGGGAGAGGGCGGAGAGGCTCCTCAATGACCCCGGTGAGGTCAGGGAAAGGCTGGCCACTGCGCATCGCGAGCAGGTGGCACGGGCCCTCCGGTCCCGCCAGCTGGTCGGCGAGTTCCTAAGGTCCAAAGGGTGGGATGTACGGATATGACCTCGGTCCTTCTCACCGGAGGGGCGGGTTTCATCGGCACCTACGTCGCCCGTTGGCTGATCGGCAACACCGACCGCTCCATCATAGCACTGGTCCGGGCCCAGGACGACGAGGCCGCGAAGCGCCGTCTGGCGAGAGCGTGGTGGGACTGGTCCGAGCTCACGGGCGCGATGGGAACCAGGATCGAGGTTTTGACTGGAAACGTCGAACGGGAGCATTTCGGCCTCGATGATCGAAGGTACGATGAGCTGGTGAGGAAGGTCGGCGACATCGTCCACGTTGCCGCCGACATCAGGCTCAATGCGCCCCTGGACGAACTGCGGAGGACCAACGTGGACGGTGTGAGGAACGTCCTCAAGCTCGCCAATGACGTGCATCGCGATCACGGTCTCGGCCGCCTCTCTCACGTCTCCACGGCCTACGTGGCCGGTCGACGCCAAGGTCCGGTCTCGGAGGAGGACCTGACCGACCGATATGGTTTCCTCAGCAACTACGAGCGAAGCAAGTTCGAGGGTGAGATGCTGGTCCGGGAAGCGAAACATCTCCCGACCTCGGTATTCCGCCCGGGGATGGTGGTGGGCAGCTCCGAGGATGGTCATGTCCGCACCTTCAACACCCTGTACTATCCTCTCCGCCTATATCTCACTGGTAAGCTGAGGGTCGTTCCCCTTTCACCGTCACAGAAGGTTAACCTGGTCCCGGTCGACCACGTTGCCGCGGCAATCGGTCGCCTGACCTTGGACCCCCGGGCAGAGGGGCGCACCTTCCATCTGGTCGGAGCGCCCGACGCGCTCCCCACCGTGAAGGAGGTGGTCGACCTCACCAGATCATGGGCCAGGGAGGAACTGGGCGTCGATCTCCCCCGGCCGATCTATTTTCCCGCGGCCATGGGCCTCATGGGACGAGGCTCCTCGGAGGACCTCAGCGTGCTCGCCCCCTACCTGCGGGAGCGCCGCGAGTTCCGAAGGGACAATGGGGACGAGTTGCTCGGCCCCTATATGGTGGACTGGCACGAGCTCCTTCCCCGTCTGCTGGAGTTCGGGACGTACAGCGGCTTCCTGCACCGGAGCGACCGGACGGTGCACGAACAGGTGCTGTTCCGACTTAAGAGCAGGCGGAGGCCGGTCCGCTTGCATGACATCGTGGGTGGCTCGGTGATCGCCCGCCCGGCCGAGGAGGTCCGGATGGAGATGCTCAAGGCAACCGCCGCACTCCGGTCGCGGGGGATAGGGCAAGGCGACCGGGTGGCCATCGTCGGAACGAACAGTACCCGCTACCTCGTCCTGGACGTGGCCATCGGCCTGGTCGGCGCGGTGAGCGTGCCACTGTACTATACCAGCCCGCCCCGGGAACTGGACGAGCTCATCGAGGCCAGTGGGGCTAAGCTGGTGCTGATCGGCTCCGAGGCGGTGCTTAAGATGGTCGGTGCGATGAGGTCGTCCGCGCCCGTTGTCTCCTTCTGCCGCTCCGTGCCCGAGGAAGCAGGAAAGCAGGTGATTCCCTGGGAGGAGTTCCTAGGGCGGGGTGGTGAGGGGTGCGATGGCTCCCCGGCGGGGTTCGGGGACGCGGCCACGCTGCGGTACACCTCCAGCACCACTGGGAAGGCCAAGGGGGTGTTGTTCAAGCACGAGCACCTGCGTTACATGGCCGAGTCCACGGCGTCCCTGCCACCATGGAAGACCCGCAACTCTGAGGTCTTCTACCTTTCCTTCCTGCCCATGAACCACGTGGTGGAGGGCATCCTCGCCACCTACTCTCCCTTCTACGCCCCGGCCGCGGTGAACCTCTACTTCCTGGAGGACTTCCGGGGATTACAGGACGCCCTGGTCAAGGTGAGGCCCACTGTGTTCTTCTCGGTCCCCCGGTTCTACGAGAAGATGAGGGACGGCCTGATGGCGAACGGCCTGGCAAGGAGATACCTGGAGAGGCCCGGTGGGATCAGACAGTGGGTGCTCGCACCCCTGATCAGGAGGCGGACACTGCGGGCCGCGGGCCTGGACCGTTGCGCCTACCTGATCTCCGGCTCCGGCCCCCTGAGCCCTGAGATACAGGCTTCCTTTCACCAACTGGGCATCGAGGTGCACAACGCCTACGGACTAACTGAAGCTCCCCTGGTCACCATCAACTACCCCGGCCGCAACCGGATCGGTACGGTGGGTGAACCGCTTCCTTTGACCGAAGTGGCCATCGCCGAGGACGGCGAGGTGTTGGTCAAGGGACCGCAGGTGACCTGTGGTTACTTTGGCGACGGGGAGCAGCCGTTCCGCGATGGTTTTCTTCGCACCGGCGACATCGGCCGTCTCACCGCCGAGGGCAGTCTGGTCCTGGATGGTCGTAAGAAAGAGCTCATCAAGACCGCCTACGGGAAGTTCGTGAACCCCTTGAAGGTGGAGACGATGCTGCGCGACCTGCCCGGGGTGTTTGAGGCCATGATCGTGGGAGAGGGTCGCCCTTACTGTACCGCGCTGGTCTGGTCGGAGAAAGGAGCGTCCCCTGGCATCGACCGCCTTGTCGAGCAGCTGAACGCGCACCTGTCGCATCCCGAGCAGATCAAGGCATGGGCGGTGCTCCCGAACACCCTATCGGTCGATGGCGGCGAACTCACCGCCAACATGAAGCTCCGGAGGCCGCGGGTGCTGGAGCGCTATGCCTCGGTGATCGAGGCCATTTACTCGGGGTCTGCGCCCCCTCACGAGGTGCTGCACCTGGGCAGGGCGGGGAGGAAAGTATGAGCGCGCGACTGCGGCTGGCATCGCTCTGGATGCCTCGCTTTATGATGGTCCGGGAGATCGAGAGGATCCGGTCAAGCACCGATGCGGCGCTGGACGACCTGCTGGCCGAGCACGCCCCGGGGTCACTGAAGGAAGAGCGAGAGGGGCCGTGCCGCCGGCTGGAGGAGCGGAGAGCGGCCATGGCCCGGGGCCACGAGAGGAAGGTCAGGGCATTGATCGAGGGGGTGGGCCGGGAACGGGCCATCACACTGGGGAGAGAGGCCCTGTTCCGCACCGGCCTGGCATTAGGAGAGGAGGCCAAGGGCCGTCTGGGGGTGAAGGATACGAAGAGCGACCTGCTACGGGCGGCGGGGGTGCTATACCGAATACTGGGCATCGAGTTCAATATGGTCGGCGGTCCCGAGGGTGACGGGATGGAGGTGTCCCGCTGCGCGCTGTCCCAGCACTACTCGCAAGAGGCCTGCATGATCCTGAGCGCGGTGGACGAGGGGACGGTCAGTGGCCTCAGTCCGCGGGCGGGCATGCTGTTCGAGGAGCGTATCACCGACGGATCCCCTAGGTGCGTGGCCAGGATCACTTTCCAGGAGGACAGATGAGAGCGATCGTGGTCGGCTCGGGAGCTGGCGGGGCAACCGCCGCGCGAGATATGGTCATGAGAGGGATGGAGGTCGTAGTCTTGGAGGCGGGCGCGAAGTTCAAGCCGTTCACCCGTCGAGTGGGGTGGACCGAGCCCCTCCGCCGGGCCGGGCTGCTGGGAGGGGAACGAGAACGTTCCTAGGTTCCTCAGTGCCTACCGTACCGCGCGGTCGAGCGAGGAGCTGTTGCTCGTGCGGTCCGTGGCTGTGGGCGGGTGCACAGTGGTCTCCTGCGGGAACATGGTCCGGGCGGAGGGTGGCCTAAGGGAGATCGGGCTTGACCTCACCAAGGAGTACGAGGAACTGGAGAGCTGTATCAAGGTGAGAACGGTCCCCCAGGAGAGGTGGCGCCCTCTCACCATGGAGATGTTCAAGGTAGCACAGGAGATGGGGCTCGAGCCCATGGCGACGCCGAAGGCCGTGAACATGGACCGGTGCACCTCCTGCGGGCTGTGCGAGGTCGGATGCTCTACGGGGGCGAGATGGGACTCCCGGCGGTTCCTGGGTGAGGCCGTGAGGGAGGGTTGCAGGGTGCACCCTGAGGCTAAAGTGAACAGGGTCGTCTTCGATGGGGGTAAGGCTGTCGGAGTGCAGGTGGAGCTGGCGGGGCGCTTAGAAACGGTCAGAGGGGATGCGGTGGTCCTGGCCGCGGGGGGCATCGGCACGGCCCAGATCCTGAGGGCATCCGGTATAGCTCCCAGCGACACGCTGTGGGCCGATCTCGTCCTCACCATCGGTGGAATGGTCAAGGGAGCGAGGCAGCTGGAGGAGCCGCCCATGGTGTGGTTCGCCCAGCGGGACGGATATATCATCTCTCCATACTTGGACGTGCTCTCCCACTGGTTCCACCGCCCCTGGAGGGACGTGGGGCTCCGCGACCGGGCCGGAGTGATGATCAAGCTGGCCGAGGCGGCCAACGGTAAGGTGCGAGAGGACGGGTCGGTAGAGAAGCCGATCGACGAGGAGGATCGGGAGCGGCTGCAGAAGGCCGGTGACGAGGTCAGGGGGATGATGGAGAGGGCGGGGGTCCGGGCCCCCTATGTCGATGGCCTGCTCCACGGTGGCCACCTGGGAGGCACCGTGCCTCTCCGGAAAGAGGACGTCGACAGCATGCACCCGTCCATCCTGCCTGAAGGCTTGTGGGTGGCCGACCTCTCCTTACTTCCCCGCTCTCAGGGCCTTCCCACCATGTTGACCGCGGCGGCTCTGGCTCTGAGAGTATCGCGTCGGATCGCCTAGATATGGAGATCCTCCTGGCATTCTATCAACAAGAAGTGGAGAGCCCCATCCACCCCTCCAGCTCCTCGTCCAGCCTAAGGAAGCTTTGGTCCCCTAACGATATGAAGGGGTCGAAGCAATTGAACTCCAGTTTGCCGTAGTGGAACTAGCCCACTATGTTCACCTCGTGTTCTTCGCCCTCAGGACCGGGGCCTGTGAAGGGTTTACCAAGCCGTGAGGTGCTGCAACCATGACCCGTCGATATTGTGAACAAAACAGTTCCCCTCGGTCAGGTGCTCCACTATTCCCAGATGCACTAGAACAAAAACGATTATCGCTCCGTTATGGTTGCATTAAGGGCACCGGTTCGGGGCCAGGGACCCCTTCGCCACCGTAGCCCATATAGGATTATTAGATACGAAAAGGAATATATATTATCTCCAATAATATATATGGTCCGCTTTGTTAGTGGCTCCAAATCCATCATTATTGACAGCTCCTGACGGAGGATCTTGATGAAAAAATGCTGTGAGGGCCATTTCGTTCTAAATGAAGAGGCTCTGGCCCACTTCATCTACTAATGAACGTTTGATCGACCGATGGTGTATCCCATCATCGATTGGTCAATATGGGTAGCATGCCCTCGACCATCCCATTAGATAGTTTCACCGGGAAATCTCCCATGCCCTTTCATTCAGTCCCTTTCCATCTTCAAGTCAATTGCTTTAGGTTATCGGCACAGCGTCTGGCACTGTTGGCACAGGTGCTGAAATAATTGTCCCTCGGGACGGTGTCGCACATCGTCGCACATGCCTCGCATATCTCTATCACCGAAGGAGCCAATCGCCTGAAATACGGGGACCCTCGAAGCATCATCTTCTCGCTCAGCTTGCTGGCTCCAGCACAGTCCATGAGCACGCCGAGCACGTCCATCTGAGCGAGCTCCCCGCCCCTATTGATCGCATAGAATATGGTCTCCTCGCAGATATCACGGCAGTCTCTGCAGCTCTCGATCGTCTTCTCCACATAGCTGATCTGCGTCTTGGTCATAGTAGCCATAGTTGCATCTCTCCTGACAATGCCGATTCGCCCAGGTTTGAAGGGAGCTGAGGTTACAGGGCTAGATGTTCTGCTCTCCCTCATCAATGGTTATGATGCATCGGTGGACGGGTCCAGCATTGGCCCACTGTCTTTACGGTTCATTTTTGACATGAACGCCTGCAAACTCTAGGGTAATTTTCCGAACCCGCGAGTATTTCTTATTTGTTATACTGTAAGCTCGAGAAGTCGGTCGATCGGTAATATTATCACGGGGCGAGGAGGAGCCAGACCTCCATTCGTCCTCCTGAGGGTTCCGGAGGTCCTGAACCCTTCTCCGGACTATGGTCAAGGGCCGTCGCCCATCGACCGCCCGCTCTTCTTCCTTGCCCTCTAGTCGATTCGTTCTTGATCCGGCCCGGTACAATCGGGCCAGCTCCAGGTGTGGTAGCTATTGTAGGAAGCGTATCTGTTCTCGACCTGAGCTTCCGGCCCATTGCAGAGCGGTGACTCCCGGCCATCCTTTTCTGAGATCGTTCTACACAACGATGTATCCGAGTTTAGCTCGATACTCATTTGGCTCGTCATAATGCTGTTTGGTCGATCCCTCTTGCCTCAGAGACCTGTGGGCTTCCTTGAGATGGTGCTCCAGGATGATCATGGTAATGAGAGGTCGTTCAGTATGGTGAAGAGAAAAGTCAATATCTAAATCTGGTAAGGGGTGGGTTACTATCTTGTCTGAGGTACCCCGCACAGGTAGGTAGATGGCATCAGCCTTGGAATGGGAGATGCAGTATTTCATCGATCTGGTGCTCATTGGATGTTGGTCCTTGAAAGGATCGCACGGAATCGAGAAGCGGGCGGGTCAGGCCAATGCTCCTCACCGGGCGATCTGGTCGCCGCGATGTAGGTCTTAGGCCTTCTCGCGAGCAAATCGATCCTCGGACACGGCCCGTTATATTTAGCCCGAGCGTGATGCTTAATGGCGATGTCCACACCGAAGAAGGTCCTGTTTGTAAGCGGGTCCGTGGGGCTTGGGCACGTGGGGAGGGACGTGGCAGTGGCCAACCACCTCCGCGATCTCAGGCCGGGGACGGTGATACATTGGATGGCCGGTGATCCCGCTCGCCTCCATCTAAAGTGTCGGGGAGAGATGCTCGCCCCTGGCTCGAAGGACTTTGATCAGGGGACGGAGGTCCTGGAGAAAAGCGCTAAGGGGTATACCGCCGACCTCCTTGAGTTCACCACCGAGCTAATGATCTCATTCGACCGGAACGGCAAGCGGGTATGGGACACCATCGAGGATGGCGGCTACGATCTAGTAATTTATGACGAGGCCTATGAGGTGGCGATCTACGCTGACCGGAACCAGGACAAGATCGACCGGGTGCCGATCGTCGGCCTGGTGGACTTCTTCGGCACCTATTCCGATCCCAAGGACCTGAGGGAGCACTGGGTCCGCTGGAAGAGGAATAGATACTGGATCCGTTACATCAAGAGGTCCATGCCGATACCTGACCTCTACCTGTTCTTCGGCGAGCTGGAGGACGTCCCGGACCAGAACCTCGGACTGTTCCTGCCCAATGCCAGGAGGCTCGCGTCCCGAGGGAAGATGCAGTTCGTTGGATATCCGCTGCAGTTCGATCCCCAGGAGATCGACCGGAGCGCCCTGAGGAAGAAATTCGGATATGGGGATGAGAAGGTGGTCCTGTGCACCGTAGGCGGTACCGCGGTCGGGAGGCCATTGGTGGGGCTGTGCATAGATGCCTATCCTATCATTAAGGAATGCGTACCCGATCTGAAGGTGATACTGGCCCTGGGGCCCCATCTCGAGAAGGAGGGGTTAGCGCTCCCTCCCGGCATCGAGGCGCTGGGATATGAGCCGTTGCTGTACGAACGGATGGCCGCGGCCGATCTGATCGTCTGCTCGGGAGGCGGCACCACTACCTTGGAGGCGACCGCTCTAGGCAGGCCGTTCCTTTACTTCCCCCTTCTGAACCACTTCGAGCAGCAGAAGATAGTCGCACCGAGGTGCGAGAGGTTCGCTGCAGGCGTAAGGATGGATTTCGCCCGAACCAACTCACGGTCGCTGGCAGAAGAGGTTACTCGGTGGATCGGCAGGGAGATGGAGCACAGGCCGATGCGATTGGACGGGGCAAGTCGGGCGGCCGAGATGATCCAGAAGCTCCTAGATCATTATTGAGGATGCGAATATCAACACGGGGTGAATTCACCGGATGAATGGTCGCTAGCCCTGGGCCCATTACTTTGCAAGTATGGTCGGGGCAGGCTGTCGGAGGGCAGGGTTGATATCCACGCTCATTTGCCATGAAGGCCGGCCAGATCGTCGAAGGGCCCAAAGAGCATCACTGAGATGCTCGCGGTTCTGGTGAACGCAGAACGGTGTACCGTGCAAAGCTACACCGAGATGTGCAACATGACCACAGGTAGGGCCACTGCTCCCACCATCTGTCGCTCGCTATCCTTAATGATAGGTGGGGCGCGAGTAGTGGTTCTCCGAGTTCCTAAGAGGAGACCTTCAGGGTATTTCCTGAGAGGGGTGCCCCCTTTGCATCCAATTTCCTACGTAGGGAAGGTCTCCCCTTCAGCAGGTAACCCAACTATCGTAACTAGGATGTCCTTGGGCAAGTCCAGTACCGAATATATGCACTAACTGGCGGTGCCAAGGTTAGAACAATATGGTCTGCCCTTTCACCGCGGGGCACCCCATCCCGCAGACCCTTACCACCAGATATGAAGGCATCATTTCCCATCTTCCACTATCAGGTGTTTGATGACATCCCCTCTTGAAACGATGCCTACCAGGGTCTCGCCCTCCATAACTGGAATGCTTCTCAGTTTGAACTCGACCATGTAGTCGACCACCGTTCCGAGATCATCCTCGGGGCCGACCGTTACGGTCGCGGTGTGCATTATCTCGGAGGCCTTCTCTGAGAAGGCCTGAAAATACCCGCTTATCCTGAACTCCGTTCCAGTACTGAATATCTTCATCAGGTCGAGTTTGGTGATGATGCCCTTCATTGCCCCCTCGTGTACCACGGGGATCGCATTGTAGTCATACTTGACAAAGAGATCATGAACCTCTTCGATACTGGCATCAGTATCAATGGTCACCACATTCTGGGTCATAATTGATCCGACCTTGATCTTCTCAATCCGCTTTTCGGTCATCGTGACATTTCATTACTATCATCTGGATTTTTAACTTAATGCCAGATAATTAGTGATCGGACGAAATTGTGGCACCCGACTCGCTAGGCAGTAACGGCTGTGCTAAGAACAATGGGCAGATGATCCCCCCAGGAAGCGCCCGCGGCGGCGTGGGAACATGCAGGATGATGGCCCCCCTGGTAAGTATGGGCATTCTGCAGGTATGGTCAAATCTTCAATGGCGGCGCGCGGCGACAGAGCATGGTGGAGGGGTGGAAACGGCCAATGCCGATGATCCCACTCCTCCTCTGGGACTTGAGATCCCGTCCTTGGTAGTTCGTTGGTTCAGATCCACCCGCACCATCGGTGCAATGATGGGATCATCATGCACTTGAATGAAGCTCGATGGCCGTGTGCCAATGGGATAAAATAGAAAATGAGCCGAGGTTCCGGACGATCGGCCCATTTGTTGGCCATATATTACGTGGCGGTCAAGAAAGATATCATCGCCAAGTTATCCTCCTCTTCTCATCTCTTTTTTCGGCCTTTTTGATGCAATCGGGGCACAGGGTGTTCCTTCTCTTCTCACCCTGGGCGAGGGCATAGAAAACAACGATGAATAGGCCGGTGAAGACCACCCCATAGAGGGAGAGAAGCGTTGGGGTCGTGGCCACCGTCCCAGTTGACAATCCCATCACTAACACCAGAGCGAATATAACGAACGCTGCAGCGGTCACCAACATCATGTATCGATACCGGTAGCTAACGCTCCTCGCGAAGCTATTTCCGCATTCGCTGCATTTTATTTCCATGGATGGGAATTGTCTCGCCGATATTAGAGAATGTTCCAAACCAAGGTGGGATGATCTCTCCCCCATACTAATGATACGGCCATTACTATGGACGATCTGGATACGGACGCCCAAGAACTCGTAAGCTCCCATTCCCAGGTCGCCCCGATCCCCAGCTTCCGTGGATCTTCTTTGCCGGGACGCTCGTACCCGCCGCCCCGGCCGCCGCCAAGAGGGGCATGTAATGTTCAGGGTCGAAAGTGCGGCTCGTTCCCTCTTCCATTGCGCTCGACGCATCCTTGGGCGTTCACCCGTTCATCCGGGAGAAGATCTGGTCGAAGTTCTCCCTCGAGCCCTGCCTTAGTCCATGGGCCCTGCCCACAGCGATCTCGTCCTCGTCCTTCTCCAGGCCGACCAGCGTCGCTTTGGCCACCTCCTCGGGCGGGATACCCCGATCGGTCTGTCCCCTTCTTTTTCTTGCCCCCTTGTCCAGGTTGGTGTCGACCGTGGGCGGGATGACCTCGAAGACCCGGATGGAGGTGTCCTTCAGTTGGTGCCGCAGGGAAATGCTGAAGGAATGAATGGCCGCTTTGGTGGCGCAGTAGATGGGCATGGAGGCGATGGGGACGAAGCCAAGGCCGGAGCTCACAGTTCACGATGGCCGCTTTATCTCTCTTGAGCAGGTCGGGAATGAAATGGGCGGCCAGGTAAACATAGGCCTTGAAATTGATGTCGATCTCGTCCTCCTCGTCGGCCTGCTGATTCCTCAAGAGGTCCTCGGTCCCCTTCCTCAGGTCGATCATCCGCTGGATCCCGGCGTTGTTGACCAGCACATTCATACGAGGAAAGTTGGAACGCACCCAGTCGTGAAGTCGCACTCTCTCATCCTCTCTGGACAAGTCGCTCCTTATAATGTTCAGTCCCGGCAGTTCTTCCTTAGCCCGTCTCAGGTTCACTTCCGACCGAGCACATACGATGACCTCGTTGTCGCGTTCCAGGAACGTCCTGGCCAACGCGAACCCGATCCCGGTCGAACCACCGGTTATCAAAATGGTGTTGCCGCTAGTTTCCATAGGGCCCTCCTTGATGATCGGCCGTGCGAGATATGGCCTCAATAGATACGCCCCCTCTTTGAAGAAAGGGAGCGAAGCCCTGATCCTCTTTTATTTGTCTGGGCATGATATCGATCCCCCCATCATTCCAGCCCCCTATTTCCATATAGATTGCGGTGGGTGAGATCCACCAGGTCCCGGCGTACCCGGAGCCCCTTTGCCGGTGAGGACGCTGGATAGCCCAGGCGCAGGCCGTAAACGATCCGCAGGTGGTCAGGGATGCCGAGGGTCCTTTTTACCTCATCCTGCACCGAAACATCACCGAGGTCGCTCATGATGCGGACGCTGATCCCAAGGGACGTCGCCATAAGCCACATGTTCTCCATGAGGCAGCCCAGACTTACCAGGCCCAGCAGGTCACCCTCAGAATCGGGGGCTCTCCTTACAGGATCATAGATCACGATCAGAACGAGCGGGCTGCCAGCTATGGTCTGTTCCAGTCTATTGGCATGGCTCTTCTCCGCGACCTCACCGAACTTGGAGGGGTCGGCCCAGGACGGTGGGAGATCGGCGGCCAGAATGCCAACCTTCTTTCGCCGCAGTTCCTCTTCCGAGAAGGAAAGCTGCTCATAGTTCTCCCGGAGGAAGGTCTCCGAGACCGGGGATCTTATGCTTCCCAGCGTCTCCAGGACCTTCCGGTCATCGACCATCAGGATCTCGAAGTTCTGCATGTTGTGGGCAGTGGGGGCCCACCGGCCCGATTCCAGGATATTTCTAAGGTCATCGAGGCCTATGGTGCGGTAAGGGTCGAAGGGGGTCCGGACCGATCGGCGGTCCCGAATGAGCCTGAGAACATCGTTCATGGCGGTCGTATAATCATCGGAGCTCCTTAGGATAAAAAGAAGCGATGGGCCAGTGACCCACCTCCCCCTTTCTTCCGAACTTCGGCCATTTATTGGACTAACAGCCATTCCACGGGGGTAACTTTTTATGGTCCGAAATATTGAAGTTGTTGGTCCGACGATAGGTCGATGTCATATCTATCAATGGATATCTTTGAGGGAAGAAGAGATGACGTTACCCGTGGAGGACCTCAGGGGCCTCGAAACGATCAGGACGCACAAAAGGCATGAGCGGATCGGCCAATTCATTGAGCAGCTCCTGTCGAAATATGGCAGGATGACCGCCCGGCAGATCCTTACTGCCTACATCGATGAGAAATGGCCGTTCAAGACGGCCAAACCCCGCGTCGATGCGAACCAGATCAGCAAGCTGGTCAAGCAATATCCCAACATCGTCGCCGAGCCGAAGGACCGGCGGCTGGCCTATCGGCTCAAAGAAAAGCCCGCCCCCTAGCTTTATTTTATAACGGTCCAACGGCAGCGCAGCAATGATGGGTCCCTTCTCAGCGTAGAGATGGGAACCTTTGGCCTAGTCGATTTCTGAAAGAGGCATAGTTCGGGGATCCCTTTCGGCATGGAGGGATGTCCGTCCCCCTCCGAAAACGCGATCGGAAGACTTGCCCCGAGCCAAGGTCACGCTCTTTCTAAGGCTTCGTGGGCACCGCCCCTTCGCCGCTATGCTTTCTATTCATCCGGGCCCAGACCTGGTCTGGACCGATGTAGATGGATCGTATTTATTAGCTAATTCTCCGGCCATGTATAGGAACTGTATTTTGAAAGAGGCCTTTCCTTGGTATTTGCCAGATCGATGCCTGGCGCCCGAACGAGCGTCACGACGGGGCGCTGCAGGGAGGGGACAGTTGGCCGAGTTGAACAGCTCCATCGGCACCCCTGATCTACGAAATGGAGCAAGGAACCGTGATGGAGCACCGATATCTGGCATAAGAGGGCGATATGGCCTGGGCCACTGAAAGGGGATAGAGGTACGCGGAGGAGTATCAGGTACGGGTCTCGTTGGCCACCCGGTCGTGCGCCATCTCCAGCGCCCTCACTGCCGGAAGCTCTCTCCCTGCTAGCATATCCAGGAACGCCCCCCCACCTGTGGAAACGTAGGAGATGCGATCTCTCAGCCCGTATCGGTCAATGGCCGATCCGGTGTCCCCGCCTCCCACCAGGGAAAAGGCCGGTGAGCGGGCGATGGCCTCGGCGACTGCGCGGGTCCCCTTGCTGAAGGGTTCCATCTCGAACACTCCCAGGGGTCCGTTCCACACGATGGTGCCGGCACCTTCTAGCTTAGAAACGAACAGGTCGATCGTCTCGGGGCCAATATCCAAGGCCAGGCGGTCCGCTTCGATCCCACTTGACGGTACGGTCTCGATCACCGCCCCCTCGGCTTTCTGGTCCGCCGTCACGAGGTCCACGGGAAGGAATAGTCGCCCCCCCACTCCCTCGTCCCCTTTGAGGATGCCCCGAGCTTTCTCGACCGCATCCGAGGGGACATCTGCCTTGCCCACCTTCAGGCCCCTGGCCTTTAGGAAGGGTAGGGCCATCGCGCCCCCTATCAGCAGAGCATCCACTCTTCTAGCCAGGTGGGCGAGCACCTCGATCTTGGATGTGACCTTCCCTCCCCCCATTACCGCCACCAGCGGTCGGCGGGGGGCATCCAGCGCCTTCTCAAGTGTTTCGAGCTCCCTCTTCATCAAGAGGCCGCCGCCCTTCTCCCCCACATATTTGGTCACCCCGACAGTTGGAGGCATGCTGGCGGTGGGCATTGGCGAAGGCATCGTCGATATAGACCTCGGCTAGGGAGGCTAGGCTTCGCGACAGCGTATCATCGTTCTCCTCTTCGCCGGGGTCGAACCTAAGGTTCTCGAGCATGACCACCGCGCCAGGGTGCATTTGCATCGCCGCATCCCTCGCTCGGGGGCCGGCCACCTCATCAATGAAGGCAACCTCGGTTCCCAGCATCTCGGTGAGCCGCTCGGCCACGGGGGCCAGGCTCAGTTGGGGGACCACCTTTCCTTTGGGCCTATCCAGATGAGAGATGATGATGACCTTGCTCCCCTTCTCTAGAGCTAATCGAATGGTGGGTAGGGCCGCCCGCATTCGGGAGTCATCCATAACCTCGACCCCCCTCCAGCGGCACGTTGAAATCTACACGCAGCAGCAGTCTTCTTCCCGCTATGTCCATCCGGTCCACGAATCTCATAGGCACACATAGGTCCTTTTGTGGGGAAGAGGAATAAAACAGTATGGAGGGGGCGTTCCCTCCCCCTCGCCAGGGAACGACCGTTGCGGGGGCCGATCAATCGTTCGGGGGGCTCAAATCGAACTCCAACTGGTCACCTGGCG
Source organism: Methanomassiliicoccaceae archaeon (assembly GCA_963728405.1). Taxonomy (GTDB): domain Archaea; phylum Thermoplasmatota; class Thermoplasmata; order Methanomassiliicoccales; family Methanomassiliicoccaceae; genus UBA6. Next base: position 120,641 of record CAVSJV010000005.1, read on the forward strand.
CTAAAGTGCGGACCTCTGCCCGGAAGCCGATCGAGATCGGGGCGATATCTTGTGACCGACTGGACAATCTCAGTTTCTCGTGGTCGATCTCCACCTTTAACCGGTGGCGACGGTACATGATATCGAACTGTAATCGGTTAAGCTCCTTGGGGAGGGTGGGATTGAACCGCAGGACCTCACCCCGGGCCTCCAGTCCGGAATAGCACCTCTGGATCATGTCCACTGTGCCGGCCATGGCCCCCAGGTGGATCCCCTCGTGGGTGGTTCCGCCCTGGGTGTCCGATATGTCGCTCTGAAGGGCCTCCCGGAAAAGATTCCACGATTCCTCCCGGTTGGATCTGGACAGCACCCAGGCGTGGACCACCCGACTGAGCGTGGAACCATGAGAGGTTCGCGCCAAATAGTAATCGATGGTCTTGGAGATCATATCCTCCCCCAACCTATAGCCCAGGCGGTCGAACAGTTCCCGCAGCTCGTCCTCGGAAAGCAAGTAGAACAGCATCAACACGTCCGCTTGCTTCGAGAGCTTGTACCGGTTGGGGGAATCACCATCCGCCTCAAGGATCCGATCTAGGCGCTGTATATTGCCATACTTGTTGCGATACTTCTCCCATTCCAGCTCTTTGAGCTTCTCGTAGCCCTGGAACTGGCTGATTATCCCGTCCCCGTGGAAGGGGACGAACATCTTACGGCTGATCTGTCTCCAGTGGTTCAGCTCCTCCTTGGTCAGCGAGAGGTCCGCCCACACGGCCTTGCATTGCTCCATGGGTAGCAGGTGAAGGGTATCCAGGGTCCGACACATCAGCCACATGACCATCACATTGGTGTAGGCGTTGTTATCGATGCCCGGCTCGGTCGCATCCGGATACCTTTCGTGGTATTCGTCCGGACCCATCACCTTGCAGATCTCATAGCGGTCGATCGACTCATTGTACTTGGCCATGCTCGCCCAGAACCGGGCTATCTCGATCAGCATCTCCGCTCCGTAGAACGACAGGAAATCCAGGTCCCCGGTGACCTGGTAGTATTGCCAAATGTTGTATGCCACGGCCAGGTTGATGTGCCGTTCCAGCTGCGAATTGTCCGTTATCCAACGCCCCGACAGGGGGTTCAAGTGCAGCACCTGCCCCTCCTCCCGGCCATCGCTGCCGCTCTGCCATGGGAACATGGCACCGGCAAGTCCCACCTGTTTGGCCGCCCAGCGGGCCATGGGCAGTCGTCGGTAACGGTACAGGAGGAGGGAGCGAGGAATATCCGGGATGCGAAGGTTCAGGAACGGGAAAATGAAGATCTCGTCCCACATGATGAGGCCCCGGTATGCTTCTCCATGCAGGCCTCGGGGGGAACCCCCACGTCCAGATCGATGGAATGGATCGACACGGTCTGAAGCAGATGGAAGACGTGAAGGTTCAAGATTTGAGCCAGCTTTCCATGGTCGGCCTCCACGTTTATTTGGCACCGGCTCCACAGATTCTCCCACTCCTTCTCATGGCTTTGGCGTAGATTCTCAAAGCTCTCCGCGCGGTTCACCTCGTCGACGGCCTCCAGTAGGCTCTCCGAAATGGCCCTGTCCTTGGACGAGAAGACCGAAGCGATCTTCTCGATGCGTGTCGATCTCCCCGCCTTCAACGGTATTTTCAAATCCTGGCCGATGTAACCGAGCTCCTCGATGGTCCCCCGTTCCAGGTCGATGGGCCGGTTATCCTGGAAGACCCTGGTTCGGGCCGCCACGGCGATCTTGATGTGGGATTGTTTGGTCTCTCCTTGGATCCAGATCACCTCTCGACCGGAGGATCCGGCGATGACCTGCCCAAAATGGTGGTTGTTCAGCTGGCGATAGCGTTTAACAAGGGTATTATCCACCCTTCCATCCACAGCCGAGCGCAGCATGAGGGCCCCCGACCAGTTCTCCGGGGTGAGCGTAGTCTCCAGCCCGGCCAGGTGGGGCGAGTCCATGCTAATGAAACGCCGCTGTTTGAGAAAGGTCCGGTGGCCGTGCTCATCGGTGAACCTCATGGTTCTGCTCAGCACGCCTTTTCGCATGTCCAGCTCCTGATGATAATCTTCCAGCTCGACCCGGCTGACATCGAACCACTGGTCTTCTCCAAGGCGGAAGGAGAGGGACAGCCAGTTAGGGATGTTCACCATGCTCTCGTTCTCTATGGTGTGGTCGAAGATCTCGCTATCCAGTCGATTATAGACTCCTGCCAGGTACGTTCCAGGGTAGTGGGATTTTCCCGCCACCGATTCGGGCGCGGCCCCTCTGGTCGCAAAATAGCCATTGCCGACCGTACATAGGGACTCCCGCAACTTCTCCTTTTCAGGCACGAATCCCTCGTAGTCCAGGGTCCAGATCCCGTGGGTCGTCTCCCTATTAAAGAGCCCTACCAGGTCCTTCAGGAAAGTGTACACCTCCCCGACGTCGCTCAGGACGTGGCTTGCCCTGGTGGTCTGGCCCGCATCCCCAACGAGTATGGTGATGCCCCGATCCCCGATGGCCCGGAAGGCATCCTCATCGGTCACATCATCCCCGATGTACAGGGGCACCACCCGGGAGCCGTTCATATGGAGCTTGTCCAAGAGGTACAGGACCACCTTGCCCTTATCCCAGTCCACGTTCGGGCGGAGTTCGAACACCTTCTTACCCCCCATCTTCTTCAGTTCGGGGTGTCGGTGGGCCACTTCATTGAACAAGGCTTCCAACCGGGGGACATCCCCATCATCGACCGAACGATAGTGTACGGCCATGGCGAACTTCTTCCGCTCTACCCAGGCCCCCTTTACCACCTCGACCGCCGTTTTGAGCTCCCTTTCCGTCCTATCGAGCGCGGGCAGATATTCCAGGCCCCGCTCCTGGTCGGGAGTGACCTCGCCTGGCCCCAATACCTCGAAACCATGGCTTCCTACGTAAGCCAGGTCGGGCAAGCCAACCATCTTCCGGACATCCTCGAGATCGCGTCCGCTCACCACCGATACACGGCAATGATGGGCCAGTTCTCGGAGGGCATCACGCATATTTTCCGACAGGATGGCCAGGGAAGGTTCGCTCACTATGGGCGTGAGAGTACCATCGTAGTCGAGGAATATCGCTGGCACTCCCTCCTGCAGTTGCCTGAACAGGCTCTCCTCCTCGACCAATGCAGAAGGCAATCCCCTCCTCAGCGCCATCGCCAATCGGGATCTCGGATAGGTCCTTGACCACCACATCGGCCCCGTGGTCCCTCAGGGCGCTCTCTTGGCCCACCCGGTCGACCCCGATCACCACCGCGAAGCCACCAGCCTTCCCAGCTTCCACCCCGGCGAGAGCGTCCTCGATGATCGCTGACATTTCGGGGCTGACCTTGAGCCTCCTCGCCGCTTCTAGAAAGATGTCTGGGGCCGGTTTCCCCTTGAGCCCGAGCGCCTTTGCATCGATGCCGTCCACCACCGCGTCGAACAGGCCCGTCAGGCCTGCTTTCTCCAGCACCTTCTTGGCGTTGCGGCTGGCCGATATAAGGGCAACTCGAGTCCCCCTCGCTCTCAGCCTCCGGATAAATCTCAGGCTTTCTGGGTATGGTTCCACCCCTTGGATCTCCAGCTGTTCAAGGAATAGGGCGTTCTTCCGGTTGCCTATCCCGTAGACCGTCTCTTGTTCCGGGGGGTCTCGGGGAGTCCCATCAGGTATCGAGATGTGCCGGGATTCCAGGAAGCTCCTGACCCCATCGTAACGGGGCTTCCCATCCACATAGCGAAGGTAATCGATATTTGTCTCAAAAGGGACGAAAACCTCTCCGGACCGGGCCGCGCGCTCCCGCAGATAGCTGTCGAGCGTCTGCTTCCATGCGGCGGCATGGATGCTGGCGGTGTCGGTGACCACCCCATCCATATCCAGGATGAACGCATCAAGGTCCTCCAGATCAATGGCGCCTCCTCCTTTCGCAATACACCTTCCTAATGTGGCCGTTCTTCCCATGTTCTGTCCGTCCGGCTCTATGTTTGAAGCTGACCGTCCTTATTTTTTTCCTAACAAAGCTCGTCGGGAGGGGTCTTGCCCATCGATGATCTGAAAAGCATGTTGACGAAGGGGGCCTCGGGAGCGTTGAGACACGCCTTCGCCCGGTTCCTCATCATCTTCAGCACAGTGATAACGTAAATGAGCGTCGGGAAGGCCGTCTGCGGGACCAGATGATATCATTCATCTGGCCATCGTGGATCTGCCATATCTCCTTACTCTTAGCCAGGGAGATCATGGTCATGGATCTGGGAGACTCTCGATCATGGAACTGCGACCGGGGAAAAAGGACTGGGTCCATTTCCTTGGGGCGGTCGAAGCATGTTCCCCCCGATCGCTTTAAGCGATCGGCGATGCGGAGAATTATAAAGGATAGATAAGGCAACATTGGGCCGTTCGGTGCACTCCGGATGGAGAAAGATAATAACGGTCTTGCGCAGGACCGTCCCCTGCGACGTCCATCCATGCCGAGTAATGCCGTTCCGAAATGTTCTGAGCATGGAATGTTGTTCCATCGGATCTCACCCTATCGTGCTCCTATTGGAGAGTGCTCACTTGCGCTTTTCCTTTACCAGCTTCTTTTTGGCCCTCTTGTTCCCCGATGCGGCCAGCGTTTCAAGGCCGGCAAGCTTCTCCCCTTTCTCGTCCTTGCGCTTTTTCAGGTCGTTCTTCGAGATGCTCATGAGTGGGAACTCAGTTATCCGCTACATAAGGGGGACTGTACTATTATCTGGGCTCTCCAGGGGTCGAACGGATCGACCCATCTCCTTCTTCCAAAATTATGGGCGATCGCCGGCGCTCAAGGCATTCTAGGATATCATTCGTCGGCCAGATGAATTAACTACTGGGACCGACGTTCCAATCTCCGTTGGTCCATCTTATCCGCGATGCTCAGGGGAGAGCGCATCGAGGCCAAGATCGAGCGTGGGGATGGGGATTATGTCAGCGCCGAAGCAGCAAGTAGTGGTCACCGATATCGGAGAGTACATCAACCAGCATTGCTGCGAAAGGAGCTTCAAACTGCGTCTGAACAAGGCCGAGGTCGCTCGGCGCTTCCCGTTCTACGCTACCGTGCGCAGTCCCTTGAACCCGATCCTGGCGACCATGGGCCGTATGAGGGAGAACGACCTCGAGTCGGGCATGAGGGCGAGCATGCTGCTCCTCAACCCTCACGGCGAGAACGAGGAAGCGATCCGGATCAGCTGGGAGCAGTACCTGGACGCGCTGAACCGCACTCCCGCGGGACAGGACTGCTTTGCTCGCGAGGTCGAGATCGAGCGGCCCATCGGGCAGTTCGTCATCTCCGGTCGTATGGATTTCGTCACCCTCCGGTGGGACGGGGAAGTGCCGCACGTACGGATCGTGGAGTGCAAGGCCAGCCGGAAGGACAAGACCTATCACCGCGTCCAGCTCGCTGCCTACCGCGCCATGGTCTCGGAGATGATCGAGCAGGATGGCCTGGACATCGGCGGGAAGCATTTCGATGACGTTGTCCTAGAATCAGTGGTGGCGCGGATCGACGAGGCGACCAATGAAGTTCAGGACGCCCTCGCGCTCCCGTCCCTGGATCTCGAGGAGGAGATCGGCGACCTGCGCAATCTCCTCTCCGCCCGGGGGCCGCTGTCCCGCATCTCGCGGACCGAGCTGGACGATCTTGGATACTGCCTCGAGTCGAAGTGTGATTCGTGCGTTCATTGCCCCATCTGCCTGCCGGAGAGCGCCCGGCAGCGCCGCCTGGAGCTATTGGGCCTGGAGCCTTCTACGGTCCGTCTGCTGACCGGAGCTGCGGTCCGGACGGTCGATGACCTGGCCGACCTGGACCCTAAGGGCTCGAGGGCCCTGGCCCTCCGAAGCACGGTCGGCTTCACCGCAGACCTGGACGACCTCGTGATCAGAGCGAGGGCGCGGCGCTCCACCCTCGCCGACAAGCGGAGCGGGGACTGGGGAGTCATGGCCAAGAGGCACTCCGGCCCCGGGCTGCTGCCGTCCCACGATGACGAGTGCGGCAACCGCCTCGTCCGGGTGTTCCTGAATATCGAGTACGATTACATCGAGGACCGGTTGGTTGGCATGGCCGCCCACGTCACCGACAGCGGCATGTCCCTTTACACCCGCATGCCCCGTTACGGTGAACCGGGAGAGTCGGACCCCGTGCCGAGGGAATGCGTTCCCAAGAGCGCCGTTGAAGGGCCTATGCGCGCGGTCGAGGTCGTCCGCATCATGGAACGGCCGTGGTCCGGAAATGCGAACGAGGACGACCAGGCCGAGGGCGCCATGCTCCGATCGTTCTTCGAACAGCTGGTCGACGCCATCGTCCGCATCGGCGGTACTGGTCTCCGGCCCCTGCACTTCTACACTTGGTCGAAAGGAGAGATGGACCATCTGATCGATTCGTGCTCCCGTGCCGGTGGCCCCCTCCTGCACAATCTGACCGAGCTGCTGGGCTGCCGCGCGGAGTGCCGAGCGGACCTCGAGCAGATGATCTTCACCCCGCTGCGGGACGAGATCGAGGCAAAGGTCATGCTCGGTTACACCGGTCTCAGCCCGGTCATCGCCACGTCCCTTTCGTGGTTCGGGTTTCCCCGCTTCCACTGGGTCCGCGCTGTGAACGGTGTGCCGGTCGACCTGTCCTCGGCCTTCCGCCGGGACATCTTTGACTTTCGGACCTCCCTATACTTGGATGAGAAGGGCGAGTGGAGCGACCGCGATGATCCCTCGGCCACCAAGCAGTTCTTTGAGGTCCGCACCCACTTCAGCTCCGACGTCAACGCTCCCTACTGGTACGCCATGTGGGGAATACTTCCTCAGGAGCGGACCAAGGACCACATGCTCCCGCGGGCCCTGGAGGACTACCGTCGCGGCGGAAGCGCTGAATTGATCTCCTCGTTCCTCGTCGCCAAGTGCCAGGCGCTGCGGTGGCTGGAAGAGAGATTGTACCAGAACTCCAAGATATCCAAGCCCCCGGTGCCGCTGGGCGACCTGACAAGCATTGAGACGCGGTTCGAAGGCCGCTACGACTGTCGTGGCGGCGTCGCTAGACTTCCTGCGGCTCGATCACCATGTCAAGAAGACCGAGTGGCTGATCGATAGCCTGCGCTCGCCCTCCGCTCGAGTTGCCCAAGGCTCCTGTCTCCCCCTCAAGGACATGTTCTTCTTCGAGGACGAGGGCAAGAGCTTTGCATGTGGGTCCCTCGATCTGGTACGGTTCTCCACCGACCCGAAGGTGTTCTTCTCGTCGTGCACCGTTGAGGAGGGGAGCTTCGTTCGCATCGCACCATACTCCGGGGACGTGGACTCCGGCCAGACTGTCCGAGACCTGGTCTCTCTCGGGGTGACGGCCCACATCGAATTGCTCGACCCGGTCACCGGCGCGTTCAAGGCGTCGATAATCGGGAACTACGGAAAGGACGCGGCGGTGAGCCGTTACGTGCCACTGTCATTCCCCAAGCAGGTCGAGGACATGACGCTAGCGCTGGCGAGTGACAGCCTCGCGAACTTCGCCCGCGCCCGTATCGATAAGTGGCTTAGTAGGCACACCGACTCGCGGACCGCTCGCTGGTTCGATCCCGAAGCGCCTTCGGTCCCTGCTCGCGCCCCGCCCTCCACCGAATCCATGCGGGGATACGAGCAGGTGCTTCGCTCCATGAAGCTGCGGGATCACGGCTTGGACGACATCCAGGTGCAGGCCTGTCTAGACGGGCTGTCATGCACAGTGCAGCTGCTCCTCGGTCCTCCCGGCACGGGGAAGACGAACACTGCCGCCGCGGCCGTGCTGCTCCGCCTGGCCGCCCGCCCCAGGAAGAAATTGTTCCTGCTATCGGCGAACACCCACACCGCGGTCAACGAGCTGACCGGGCGCATCCGCGAGGCACTCCCGTTCTTCCTCAAGGCCGCCGACGAGAACGGAGTGGAGCACCACACGGTCAGGGTGATGCGGCTCACCGGCGACACCCCCGAATCGGAAGAGGCGCTGGGGCTGTGGGACATGCCCCGCCTCCGGAAGGAGCTGGAGCAAGGGGACGTGGTCCTGTGCGGCAGTGTCAACGAACTGCTAAAGGTCGCGGAGAAGATGTCGGAGTTCGAACCGTTCCATGTGGACGGCCTGATCATAGACGAGGCGAGCATGATGGTCTTCCCCGATTTCCTCGCTCTGGCCACACTGATCGCCGAGGACGGGGAGATGATGCTGGCGGGGGACCATATGCAACTCTCCCCCATCACGGCGCACGACTGGGAGCAGGAATGCCGGGAGCAGGTCGTCCGCCTCGGTCCGCACCAGTCCGCCTACCAGGCGATCAATAACCTGTGCTCCCGTTGCACGCCGGCATCGATCAAACGGTCGGCCTTGACCGTCACCTACCGCCTGACCCCGGAGCTCACCCACCTCATTTCCGGCGTCTACGAGGGCGAGGGCGTCACTCTCCGTTCGGAAAAGCGACCAGACCTCAAGGGGGCAGAGATCGCCTCATTGAAGGACCTGTGGTCGAGCGGCGGGGTGTTCCTGGTCGTCCACGATGAAGCGCTGTCTCGCAAGAGCAATGAGTTCGAGGCGTCTCTCATCAGAGATATCATGAGGTCACGAGGCGTTGCGGAGCACCAGGTGCCACCCCAGACGGTATCGATAATGACTCCTCACCGGGCCCAGAGAGGCCTGCTCCGGAACCTGCTGAACGATGAGTTCGGCTATCATCTCAAACTGATCGATACGGTGGAGCGATTGCAGGGCGGGGAGTGCGAGACCATCATCGTCTCGGGGACGCAGTCCGATACCGGGGCGATAAGCAACAACGCCGAGTTCATACTGGACCTCAACCGCACCAACGTCATCTTCTCACGGGCCCAGGAGCGGCTGATCGTGGTCTGTTCGAGGAGCTTGCTGGACAGCATGCCTGCGGACATCGACGATTATGGCTCGTCGTGGCTGTGGAAGCACCTGCGTTCGGTCTGCGACACTACCGTTCTCCAGATGGATAGTTATGGGCACAACTGTCGAGATACGAGTGCCCGGGCGGTTCTGGAACGGTTAGTGAGAGGATGCACGTTAGGTCCTGGAAGTGGACCTGACCGGTGATCCCTGGGCGGGCTCGGCCGGGTTCTGTTTCTGGAGGTGAAAGCGAACGATCAGTCGCCCGATGCCGCAGGAAGAACGATCACGAACCTAGCCCCCTTGGTGTGATCTCCGGGCACACGGTCCTCGACCCAAACCTCCCCCTCAAATTCCTCGACCAGGCGTTTCACCAGATATAGTCCCAGGCCCCGGCTCACCGGCTTGGTCAATCCCATCAATGATCGGTCGAAGATCTTGTCCTTGCGTTCGTCGGGAATACCCGGACCGGTGTCCTCGACGCTCACCCGTAGCCGTTCCGTCCCATCTTGGTCCAGTCGGTTCACCGAGATATTCACGGTGACCGGCCCGGAAGAGTGTTTTATCGCATTGCTGACAATGTTCGAAAAGGCATCCCGGAGAAGGCCGGAGGCCTGCGCCCAACAGTGGTCCAGTTTCTCAAGATTGATGATGACCTTCCGATCCGGCGGGTTCTCATAGGCTTCCTTGACCTCCCTGAGTATCCTGCATAGATCAATGGGTTGGGCCTTCTCCCTTCCCGCTTCCACCATCTTCAGGTCCCGGACATTGGCGATCAGCTCTGAGCTGTTGCCCAACACCTGTAGGGGACCGACGATGAGCTTTCGGTCCTTCTCGTCCAACTTGAGCCTCATCTCCGCAAGCTGCAGGTAGCCTAAGGCCGCGGTGTTGTAATTGCTGATATCGTGGGTGAGCAGATCGACATAGATCTCGGCCCTCGACTTGGCCTCCTCCAGGTCCTTTTCAAGCCGTTTCCGCTCGGTTATGTCGATGAAGATCGTGGCGAACTGACCCTTAATCGGCGAGGAGATGGAAATGAAAAAGTACCTGTCCATGGGAGCGAAATAGGTCTCCAGCGTCGCTGGCTTCCCGGTCACGCATACCTTGGAGTAGATGTCCAAGTAGGGAGGCTCGTCAGTGCCGTACAGCTCAGAGGCCAGTTTACCCGCGGCCTTGCTCTTGGTTATGCCGGTGATGCGCTCATAGGCGGGATTGACATCGAGGATGCGATAGTCGATGATCCTGCCCTTTTCGTCATAAACGGCGTCATGGAGTGCTATCCCTTCGTTGCTGGCATAGAACAACGACTCGAACTTCCTTCGGGCATGGACCATCTCCTCCTCGGCCTTCTTACGTTCGGTGATATCGGTAAAGAACCCCAGAACGACCGGACCATCGCCCAGGTCCACGCGGGTAATGGCCGCTTGAAAAGGGAAGGTCGAGCCATCCTTTCGAAGCCCGCGGAGTTCCATCTCGGCCCCTGTTTTGCGGCCTTCCTCCATACTAAGGGCGAACTCCAAGGCTCTTTTTCGGTCCTCCTGGGCGATCTGCTCTATGAACGGGCGGCCATTTAGCTCTTCGAGGCTCCCATAGCCGAACATCTCCAGGTATCGAGGGTTGCCGAAGGTGGTCATCCCGTTACGGGACATGGCTATGGCCACGGGGGCGTTCTCGATGAGCGAGCTGAACCACCTCTCCCCGGCTCTCAACCCTTCCTCCATTTGTTTACGATCGGTGATGTCCCGGGCGATCCCGACCACGCCGATGGTCCGTCCATGGCGGTCGCGATACGGTGTCTTGGAAGTGAGAAAAGTACGGTAACCGCTAGGGGTCCGTATGCTCTCCTCCATCACCTCACCGATACCGGACCGCAAGATGCGGCGGTCGTTGACCATGGCGTTCCTGGCAACCTCGGGATCTAAGTTGATCTCGAGGTCGTTCTTTCCCATAACGTCGTCCAGTGACAAGCCGAACGCCTCCAAGGTGGCAGGGTTGACCATCAGGTAGCGGCCCCTTTGATCCTTGATGAAAATAGGATCACCAGCACCATCCAGAATGGCTTGAAGTCGTTCTTCTCTATCTCGCAGACTCTCCAATTCCTTTCGTTCGGTGATGTCCGCGGCAGTCGTGAACTGTCCCTCGAACCTTTCCATCAGCTCCCGCAACTGGCACTATGCGAAACTCGTAATATCTCGTGCCATCATGCATGGAGGACAGCTCTCCTTTCGAGGGCTCCCCTGTGATAATGGCCTCATTTCTAAGACCATCGATGGCGCTCATCAGGTCCGATCTATGATCGAGCTCCGACCAGGTCCCGCTCTCCAGCTCATCTCGGGCCAGGCCAAAAAGCCGAGCAGCGTCGGAGGTCACGAACCTGAACCGGCCGCTTAGGTCCTGGAAAAAAGCGAGGGTGGGGGTCGAGGCGAACAGCGATCGGAGGAGGGCGTCCTCCTCGATGCGCTCGGACAACTCCGTCGGTAAAGGTTCCTTAATCGATCCTACTCTCAGGATTTGTCACTACTCCACCTCGTTAGCTTATCTTTTGTGCGCTCCATGCTCAAGTATGTTAGTTATTGTCTTGGTCATAAGGATGCTCGGCCGGTGCTCTTCAACTCCATGTTCTAAGACTGGGCTGGTCCTTTCACGCCTTTCTCGGAAGCAGCTCCGGCCTCCATCCTATGGCCGAAATGCACATTAGCGGCCGGGTTCCAGTTGCTCGATGAACCATCGGAATGGTGAAAACGATGAGGTCGCAGCCAAAGGAAAAGGTCATGTGGGCAAGGTCATCGCCGCCGGCCTGGACCGCGTGGGACACGAGACCAGGTTTTCGGGCACCGGGACCCCCTCGAATCAGTGTAGGCGGCCACGGGATGGGGTGAACTGGTCGTTCTGGTCGTGCCGTTCTCCCAGATAAGTAGGGTGGCTGGAGAGATCGGCTCGAATGGCGATAGACACTGATCGATGCGACCAACGCCATAGGTCCGAACGGGGCCCTGGGACCCTTATCGTGCTCGGAGCAGACCGCGCCCCGGCGATCGTGTGAACGTTCCTTCGTGGGCGTGTTTTATTGCCATCGGTTGCTACTAGGCACAAATATGTGTGAGTCGGTGGTACTGCTCAAGGAGGACAAGGGGATTAGCACGATCATGCCCGATGCTGTCGCCATCGTTCCGGTCAGGGGCGGCCTCCGGTGCGTCAATGTCCTTGGCGAAACCAAGGACCTCGACCGGGTCCGCCTGTTGGAAATGGACCTGCTCCGGCATCGCGTCATCCTCGAGAGGGTGTGAATGGCGCTGAAGGTCGCCGTGTCCGGCAAGGGAGGGGTGGGCAAGACCACCGTAGCCGCCATCCTGGCATCGCTGTATGCGCGGGAGGGCCGCAAGGTGATCGCCGTGGACGCCGACCCGGCCTCATCGCTCCCGGCCGCCCTGGGGGTGCCGGAGGCGGAGCGGGCCGGCCTGGTCCCTCTGTCGCAGATGCTCGACCTGATCGAGGAGAGGACGGGGGCCAGGCCAGGGGATGGTTCGGGCGGGTTGTTCTCGCTGAACCCCCGGGTCGACGACCTGGTGGACCGGTATGGCCTACGGGGACAGGAAGGGGTCCGGCTTCTCGTCCTGGGCACCATCAAGGGCCCCGGCACCGGCTGCTTCTGTCCGGAGAGCTCCCTGCTGAAAAGCCTGCTCCGGCACCTCGTCCTGGAGGACGACCATCTGCTCATAATCGACATGGAGGCCGGGCTGGAGCATCTGGGCCGATCGACACTGCAGGGGGTCGATATCCTCCTGGTAGTGGCCGAGCCTGGCCAGCGATCGATCGACACCGCCGCGAGAATAGCGTCGATGGCCCGGGAGCTGGGGGTCAGGAACATCTACGCCGTGCTGAACAAGGTCTCCTCGCCGGAGCAGGAGGCCGAGCTGCGTCGTTTGCTCGGCGAAAGGTCCTTGGAATGTATGGGGGTGGTCCCCCTGGACGCGAGGATGGTGGAGGCGGACCTGGCCGGGAGGGCCACCATGGGCTCGGGGGCCGAAGGGGCGCTGGAGGCGGTGGCCCGGCTGAAGGAACGGATCGATTCGCATTGGGGCAATGATGACGCCAAAGGTTTGTTATAAATGATGCTGACAACTTGGACAGTATGAGCGACGAGTACCCGGAGATCCTTTCTGTCGAGTGTCTAAGAGTCCCGCCCAAGCAGTTGAAGCCGGAGGAGGTGGACCAGAAGGCGGAGGACCGAACCCTGGACCCCTCGTCGCAGGCGGTGCTCAAGAAGGCCATGCGCGAGGGCACCGAGACGGTATGGGACCGTTTGGAGAGGCAGACCCCTCACTGCAAGTTCTGCTCGCAAGGCATATCCTGCCAGCGGTGCGCCATGGGGCCTTGTAGGATAATGGGTGGCGACCGCACCAGGGGCGTGTGTGGGAACGATGCCGATCTTATAGTGGCCCGAAATCTCCTTGACTGGGTGTCCATGGGGGCGGCCGCCCACTCCGATCACGGCCGCGAGGTCGTAGAGGCGATGCTCAAGGCCGCCCGGGGACAAGCTCCCGAATATGCGGTCTCCGACACGGTGAAGCTCAAGAAGATCGCCCAGGAGTATGGCATCGACACGTCCGGACCGGTCAACAAGATCGCCGAGATGCTCGCATTGGCCATGCTCGAAGAGTTCGGTACCATAAAGGGCGAACTGCAGCTGATCAAGCGCGCACCGGCCGCCAATGTCGACCTCTGGAGGTCGATCAACATCCTTCCGCGCAGCATTGACCGCGAGATCGTCGAAGCGATGCACCGGGTGCACATGGGCGTGGGTAACGAGCCCACCGGTGTGGTGATGCACGGCTTCAAGGCGTCGATGGGCGACGGATGGGGCGGGTCGATGATGGGCACGGAGATATCAGACGTCATGTTCGGGACGCCCGAACCGAAGCGTTCCAAGGTCAACCTGGGGGTGCTGAAGCACGACCAGGTAAACGTCTCGCTGCATGGTCACAACCCCATCCTATCAGAGATGGTCCTCCGGGCCGCCTCCCTCCCCGAGCTGCAGGCTAGGGCCAAGAGCGTCGGCGCCACAGGCATCAATCTCGTCGGGCTTTGTTGCACCGGCAATGAGCTTCTTCAGAGAAAGGGAATCCCGCAGGCCGGCAATCACCTGGACCAGGAACTGGTCATCACCACCGGGGCGCTGGAAGCGATGGTCGTGGACTACCAGTGCATCTTTCCGTCGTTAGCTTACACAGCCGCATGCTACCACACCAAGGTAATAGCGACCTCGCCCAAGGCCAACATGTCCGGGGCCGTGTACATGGAGATCAGCCCGGAGAACGCCTTCCAGCAATCGCAGCGCATCCTCGAGCTGGCCATCGACAACTATCCCAACCGGGTGAAGGAGAGGGTGTTCATCCCGGATAAGCCGGTCGACGTCATGGTCGGGTTCTCGGTGGAATCGATCGCCAATGCCCTAGGGGGTAGCCTGAAACCGCTGCTTGACGTCATCCTCTCCGGTAAGATCAGAGGGTGCGCGGGGATCGTCGGATGCAATAACCCCCACATCCGGCACGACGCCTCCCACGTGGCTCTGGCCAAGGAGCTGATCAAGCGTGATATCCTATGCGTGGAGACGGGGTGTGCATCGATCGCCTGCGCCAAGGCTGGTCTGATGCTCCCCGAGTCGATATCCCAGGCCGGGAAGGGCATACAGGAGGTGTGCGGCTCATTAGGCATCCCGCCGGTCCTACACATGGGCTCCTGTGTAGACAACACGCGCATCCTGAACCTGGTGGCCGAGCTGGCCCGCCTGGCCGGCGTGCGCATCGATCAGCTTCCGGTGGCCGGGGCAGCCCCTGAGTGGTACTCTCCCAAGGCAGTATCGATCGCCGAGTACTTCGTAGGCAGTGGTGTGAGCACCGTGCTGGGAGTGATGCCCCGCGTCGGAGGAAGCCCTAAGGTGACCAAGTTGCTGACCGATGGCATCGAAAGCTCCATGAACGCCAAGTTCTGGGTGGAGCCTGATCCCAAGAAGGCGGCAGCTCTGATCTACGATCATATCGAGACGAAGCGCAAGGCGCTGGGATTGTGATGGTCATTGATTAAAAGATGAAGGAGATGGGTCAAAACAGACCGTAAGTAGCAAATCGCATCATACGTTCGAAGACTTCGCTTGCGGTCCTCTCGTCTACCTAAGCGAATTGGACGCTCGATCCGCCCTAGTGCTCATGGTCTATGACTTTAGGAACTTGATATATTCTAGAGTCTCATCCTTCTGGAAGGTCGCCAACATCTCCCTGATCGATCCCGCGGTGCCCCCGATCAAGAAGACATCCAGGCACTTACCGTCCTTCAGGTGGGAATGGACCTGGGTTTTTATGTTCCCCTGGTATTCGTGCCGGGCCTCGTCCAGACCATGGCCTTCCTGGGCATTATGTACCGCGATCATGATCCCTTCGACCTCGCCATCCATTTTCTCCCTCTCCTTGATCTCCGCCTCGGCAGAACGAAGACACACCCGTATCGCTTCGCTCCTGCCCGCCAGGCCCAGTAACTGTTGGAGCTTGTCCAGGTCCTCAATGTTCTTATCGGTCAAGGAAACACTGATAACAGTCATGTTGCGCATGATGTGGTAACTGTTAATAGCATATTTATAAGACGCTGTATTGAAGTTAATAGTCATTGTTATATCTGTTGATATCTTATTGCATCAACGGTGGGAAAAAGTGGCTCTAAAAAGGAACACCAGGATATTCTTGTCAATAGTTCTCGTTGGCGTACTGGTGGTAGCCGGGACCACGGTCATGCTCTCCTCGAGCAGTTCATCGAAATCGGGTAAGATGAGCGTCGTGGCAAGTTTCTACCCACTTTATTATTTTTCATCAGAGATCGGGAAAGATCGTGTCGAGGCCAGCATGCTGATCCCGGACAACTCGGAACCTCATTCCTGGGAGCCAAGCCCTTCCGATATAAGAAAAGTGAACGATGCGGATGTGCTCGTGTACAATGGGCAGGGATTCGAGCCATGGATGGATGCGTTCCTAGGATCGGCGGATAACCCGGACCTGGTCCTCGTGGACACCAGCAAAAACGTCTCTCTGCACATGTCCGTGGAGGTCCGTGAGGTGTACGAAGCGGCGATGGCGGTCCTGGGGACGGGAACAACCTCCGAGGTCACGGCAACGGCCTCCGCGGATTCTGCGACAACGGTGGACGCTAATGGCTTCATCGCCGTTAATCTAGTACCGATCTCTGGAGGTAACGGGGGTTACATCAAGGTCCAGTCAATGGATGGAGGGGACCTCCGGTTCTTTGTCACCAATGCCACCTCATTTACGATAACCTCGCCCGACGGAACCGAGGTGGCGTCTGAGCTTGATAATGGAAAGGTCAGCTGGTATCCCATGTTCAACGGTTCGAAATTCGTCGAACTGGAGGCTGGCACTGCCTACGATGTCTCCTTCGGGCCCAGCGATTCGGACGGCACCGGATTGATCATCGTTGCAGGTCAAGAGGGCAGCACCGAGGGAGGCGAGGAACACCACCACGGTCTGAACGATCCTCACTTCTGGTTAGATCCGCTGAGCGCAAAGGTCCAAGTGGACAACATCCTGCAGGCGTTCGTCCATACTGATCCGGGGAACGCCACATTCTATGAGCAGAACGCGGCGGACCTGAACTCTCGTCTGGATGCATTGAACCAAGAATTCGTCGATGGTCTGTCCGGCCGGAACAAGAACGCCATAATCACCACGCATGAGGGCTTCGACTATCTCGCCGAACGCTACGGTTTCGAAGCATACGCGGCCATTGGCATATCGGCCGATTCCCAGCCTAGCGCCCAGGACCTGGCAGACCTGGCCGACATGGTCCGGGAGCTCGATCTGAAATACGTATATTCCGAGCCCATATTCTCGGACTCAGTGATGGAAACGATCGCATCGGAGACGGGGACGCAGGTGTTGGTCCTCGATGGCATTCACGGGAGGTCCGGGGTCCATGCGGGCATGGATTATTTCCAGATAATGCGAGCCAATCTGGAGGCATTGAAGATCGGCCTAGAGGTCCCTTCCTGAAACCTTTTCTTCTCCCCATAGGTCGCCTTCTCGGGTTATGTTCGAGCAACAATATCGGGGACCGCCGGTCAAGAAAACCCGGTGGACGACCCAATAGCACAGCTGACCGTGTATTGTTAAGCACAATGCAGGACCTAGGTTAGTGAGCAATGATCACAAATTGTTAATTACATTGACTAATTTATGTTGAAGTTAATAGTCAATATTAAAAATACCTGCAATTTGTTAATAGCAGAATCTTTATCCATTGATAACATAAAGCAAGATCGTTATCTCGTGCAGATGGGAAGTAATGCTATGGATCGCCAATCCCGTGGCGGTTCCAGGTGGACTACGACCTCCTTACCACAAGGGTGGCATTATCGATCTAAAAACTCGAGACCGGCGGACAACCATGACGGAAAAGATCGTAGAGGCCAAGGATGTCGTTGTCAAGTACAACGGCATAACTGTTCTTGATAGTGTATCGCTTGACGTCATGAAAGGGGATTTTCTCGGCATAGTTGGCCCCAACGGGGGTGGGAAAACGACCCTCCTGAACGCCCTCTTGGGTAACCTCAACGTCACGTCCGGGGAAATTAGGCTCTTCGGGACCGAGATTGGCAAGTTCAAGGACTATCATAAGATTGGCTATGTGGCCCAGCATGCCATCCAGTTCGACCCCCTTTTTCCGGCCACCGTCGAGGAGATCGTGCGCTTGGGCTGCATATCCAGAAAGAGATTGGGGAGAAGATTGACCTCAGAGGATAAAATTGCCGTCAGTAGGGCGATGGAGGTTGCCGGTATCGACAACATCCGGAACAGGAAGATAAGCGAATTGTCAGGGGGTCAAAAGCAACGCATATTCATCGCTAAAGCATTGGTCAAGAACCCCGAGCTCCTCATCCTGGACGAGGCGACCAGTGGATTGGACGTCTCTATTCAAGATCGTTTCGTGGGTCTGCTCAGGAAGCTGAGAGACGAGGCCGGGGTAACGATAATCACGGTTTCACACGATCTGTCCAGTGTTATGTGTCAGGCCAATAAGCTGGCCATCGTCAACAAGAAGCTGTTGCAAACAGAGATCACCGAGGGCATGGACCCTACCGAGGCGCTACGGGATGCATACGGTGAGCATTTCACGTTCGTCTTCCACAGGCATAGGGACGACTGTATCATCCATAGTGGGTAGGTGAGAAAATGACCTTTTCCCTCGATATGCTCTCGATGTTCGATTATGCCTTCTTCCAGCGCGCATTCATAGGCGGCATATGTGCGGCTACACTATGCTCGATATTAGGAGTGTTCATAGTGCTGAGAAGAGCGGCCCTCATCGGGGAAGGTGTAGCTCACCTATCTTTCGGCGGAATAGCCCTCGGTCTTTTCTTGTCGATATATCCTTTGGACACCGCTCTTCTTCTGTCCTTGCTGGGGATCTTGGCCATCGCCTATATGCAACGGAAGAAGATTGTCTACTCGGAGATGGCCATAGGCATAATGATCTCCTTCGGCCTTGGGTTGGGCGCTGTATTGGCCAGCCTCGCTGGCGGGTTCAACGTGGACCTATTCTCCTACCTGTTTGGTTCAGTTCTGACAATCTCGAGCAACGATCTTCTTCTCATTATCGCCTTGTCCATAGGGGTGCTGGGGTTCGTCCTCCTGTTCTTTAACGAACTCATGCATATGACCTTCGATGAGCAGGGCGCCCGGCTGTCAGGGGTCCCCGTGCTCATCTTCGACCTTGCCTTCAACATCGTTCTTGCTTTCACGGTGGTGGTGTCCATAAAGATCGTCGGCTCCCTTCTGGTATCCGCCCTCCTGATCATACCCGCCTCATCGGCCATGCAGTTATCCAGATCGTTCCGTTCGACGGTGATGATAAGCATAGTGTTCGGCATGATCGCCGTGGTGCTGGGCCTGATATCGTCCTACATCTATGATATCGCAACGGGGGGCGCTATCGTCCTTATCAGTATCGGTATGTTCCTACTATGTGTACTACTGAAGAAGTTCATCGGGACGGACGAGCAGGCCAAGATCGAGTCGGACGATAGTACCACGAAAACAAATTGATGAAGATATTTGTTCTCAGGGCCCGTTCGGGCTGCAGAAGACGGTCGCACCCGATGATCGGCCACTTCCCGATATCCGAAATTATTGACCGGGCTCCGATGCCCCCATCCTGTCGCCTTGATGGCATGCTCAAATTAGGATAAGGAGCTATTCAATGCCCGCCCCCCTCATCGCACCTTCGATCTGTTTCTATTCTGTCGCCCCTGCCATGGTCAAAGTCAGCGCCTGGACCGCTGTTGATCAAGATTTATTAAAATCCTACCTATAGGAAAAGTTTCGGGAAAACCACTATATACTGTAGCCAAAATCGAACCGGCGGAGCGTCCCTCGAAAGGAAAACGCTCCTCCATCCCGACGCGGCCCGTCTTGTTTGGTTCGACCGTGTCGCCGGAAGATGATCAGGAGATTACATTAATGCACATGAGGAAGACCGCGGTCGGTAAAGGCCTCGCTCGTTTCGAGGCAGCTTTTTCCGACCGGATCGACGGATGGCTCGCTCCCTTGGGGGAGCGGTGGAACGAACTTCAGATAAGGCTATACTCTGGCCTGTCGGAGGAGCCAGAGAGATCGAAGAAGGCGCAGCCCCGGGCCACCCTAGACCCCGTCCACCTGTCTGAGCGAAAGGTCGTCATCTGCATCGAGGGCCTCACCAAGGTCTTCGGTCCGGAGCTCAAGACCTCGCTTGCGATGATGGACCGCGGGGCCACCAAGAATGAGATATTGGAGAGCACCGGTGGGGTGGTCGGTCTGAAAAGCATCGACCTAGAGGTGTACGAGGGCGAGATATTCGTCATCATGGGCCTGTCCGGATGTGGTAAGTCGACCCTGGAGCGATGTCTCAATCGCCTGGTCGAGCCGACACGGGGACGAATCATTATCAATGGTACTGAGATCACTACTCTGGATGAGGTTGGACTGAGGGCTTTCCGTCGCCGCCACATCGGCATGGTCTTTCAGAACTTTGGTCTGCTGCCCCATCGCTCGGTGGTGGAAAATGTGGCCTTCGGCCTGGAGGTCCAGGGGGTGACCAGGGAGGGGCGGCTGGAGAGGTCGATGAATGCCCTGGCGCTGGTCGGTCTTAAGGGCTACGAGCATGTCCGTCCATCCACGCTCAGCGGGGGCATGAAGCAGCGCGTTGGTCTGGCCAGGGCTTTGGCCACCGATCCCGAGATTCTGCTCATGGACGAGGCGTTCAGTGCCCTCGACCCGCTCATCCGCAAGAACATGCAGGAGGAGCTGCTGGACCTCCAGGCCAAGGTGCACAAGACCATTGTCTTCGTCACCCACGACCTCGACGAGGCTCTGAGGATGGGCGACCGCATCGCCATCATGCGGGACGGGGTCATCGTCCAGGTCGGTACTCCGGAAGAGATCCTCTCCAAGCCCGCAGACGACTATGTGGCTAAGTTCCTGGATGGCGTCGACCGCTCTAAGGTCATGACCTGCGAGAATGTCATGAAGGCGCCCGAGCTGATCATTCCTCCGAAGACCGGACCACGTACCGCTCTCAAGATGCTCGAGGACATCGGCCAGACCACCGGCTTCGTGGTCGACCGGGACCGGGGCTTCATCGGTATGGTGAGGGCGGATGACCTCCTCAAGGCCGTGCCTGGGGAGAGAACAGTGGGCAGCATGGTCTCCTTGGTGAGGTCGGTAACTCCGAGCACTCTGGTGGAGGATCTGATCCCCATCCTGGTGGAGACGGACCATCCTATACCGGTGCTCAATGAGGCGAATCGGCTGATGGGGGTCATCTATCCGGCCTCGGTGATGGGCCGCATCCGTATGGGCGAGGTAGAAGCATGAGCGCGGACAAGCTTCCGTTGGGCGATCTGGCCCAGGGGGCGGTGGACTGGATCGAGAACAATATGGGGTTCGCCCTGGACGCTCTATCCGACATGTTCCGTTCGCTGTTCGGCGCGGTAAGCTCTCTGTTGGATAGCCTCCCCGCCCCGGTTATGGCGGTTCTCATCGCCTTCATAGCTCTGTTACTCACCCGGAAGGTCCTGCTCTCGGTCGGAGTGGCATTGGCTTTACTACTTATCGACAATCTCGGGCTGTGGGGCCTCTCTATGGAGACCCTCTCCCTGGTGCTCGTGTCTGCGGGAATGGCCATCCTGGTGGGGTTGCCTCTGGGCATAATGTCTTCCCGGAGTGACAGGCTCAAGGCGGTACTGAAGGTCGGCTTGGACTTCATGCAGACCATGCCCTCCTTTGTCTACCTGATCCCGGTGGTCATCTTCTTCGGCCTGGGCAACGTACCGGGGATCATCGCCACCATAGTGTTCGCCCTCCCCCCGGTGGTCCGGCTGACCGACCTGGGAATAAGGCAGGTGCCTCGGGAGTTGGACGAGGTCGCCGAGGCCTTCGGCGGCTCCAGGTTGCAAAAGTTGTTGTGGGTCCAGCTCCCCGTAGCCAAGGCTACGATCATGGCCGGGGTGAACCAGTGCGTGATGCTCTCCCTATCTATGGTGGTCATCGCCTCGATGATCGGGGCCAGAGGGCTGGGCCGTAACGTGCTCATTGCCATCCAGCGGGTGGACATCGGCCTTGGGTTCGAGGCCGGGGTGGCCATCGTGATCATCGCGGTCATACTGGACCGCATCTCCCAGAGCATGGGAAGGAGCGTGGAGTGACACTCATGGGCCGGCCCTGGCCGGCCATATTGGAGAGGAAAAAAGATGAAAAAGAATGTTAGAAATATGGTAATGACGGGAGCGGCCGTCGTGGTCGCTCTGGTATTGATCAGCGTGGCCCTGTCCGGCTCTCCGGCCAGCGGCAAGAAATCCCTACAGTTCGGCTATGTGCTGTGGGACGGCGAGATCGCCAGCACCAACGTGCTGACCCTGGTGCTTCAGGAGGCAGGTTACGACGTGGACATGGTCAACGTGGACGCAGGCATCCTGTACCAGGGACTGGCCAAGGGTGAGCTTGACTTCACCACATCTGCCTGGCTGCCCGCAACTCAGAAGAACTACTGGGATGTCTACGGCGAGGACATAGACATGGTGGCTACCAATCTAGAGGGTTGCAAGATCGGCCTGGCCGTGCCCAGTTACCTCACTGAGGTGAACAGTATCGCCGACCTGGAAACCTATGCCGATAACTTCGGTGGACAGATCGTTGGCATCGACCCCGGAGCGGGCATGATGACTAACACCCAGGACGCCATCGATCAGTATGGGTTGAGCCTCGAGCTGGAGGCTAGCAGCAGCGCGGGCATGCTCGCCGAGCTGACCAGTGCCTACGATAACAACGAATGGATCGTAGTTACGCTTTGGTCCCCTCACTGGGCCTTCGACAAGTGGGACCTCAAGTATCTTGAAGACCCCCAGGAAGTTTTCGGCGGTGCCGAAGAGGTACGTACCCTGGCCCGTCAGGGCTTCCAGGCCGAACAGCCCGGGGCCTATGCCATCATCGAGCGATTCAACTGGACCCAGTCCGATATCCAGTCGGTGATGTTGGACATCTCCAGCGGCATGGATGAGAAAGTGGCGGCCCAGAAGTGGATCGACAACCACCGTAGCGTAGTGGAGGAATGGCTTCACGGAACCTCGACATGAACGCCCGACCAAACCCCTTCCCTATTTTTCCGATGTCTTTTCATGTCATGACCACATCCGTACACCCAAATATCATGAGAGGCACAGAATGATCAAGGCGACCCTGCTCATCCGCCCCCTAGATAGCTGGGCGGTGGACATATCTAATCGACTGAGGACCGCCATCCGGGTGGTGGACTGTAACATCGACCAAAATGGGGAAGTGAGCGGCCTGGTCGAATTCAGCCTGGACAATGCATCAAAGGGCTCCATAGTCGAGGGGCTGGCCAAGCATCCTGACGTTGGGGATGTTCACTTCTTCGAGGAGATGGGAGGTGCAATACTAGCCAGTCTGAAGGTGAAAAAGTGGATAGTACTAACCTCCATGTATCGGCTCAACTGCTATATCCAGGGCGCGCAGACCCGGAAGGATGGAGCAATTGAGTGGCGTCTCATGGTCGTAGACGAGGTCATGCTTCGTAAGGTCGTGCAAGATCTCGAGAAGGAGGGATGCAAGGTCAAGCTCGTTCGTAAGAGCAAGGTCAACGAGGCGAAGTTGCTAACCGGTAGACAGGAAGTGGTCATCGAGAAGGCGCTTGAAATGGGCTACTTCGACTATCCTCGCAGAGTCACCGGCCGGGAACTGGCCCGACGGTTGAACATCACCCAGTCCACCCTATACGAAACTCTCCAGGACTCTCAGAGAAAGATCCTGGAAGTATATATGCTGCGACGGCGGCTGGTCTGAGGTCCGGGAAAATTATTAAGTTCTATAGGTGGGAAGGGGCGATATGATGTTCGAGAGCACCGAACACCGGGGGCGAGTACGTTTGCTGCTCACTTCGCTCCCCATAGCGGGCAGCGCTCTAGCCTGTTAGATCCTCTACTTGCTCCAAGGCATCGATGCCATATTCTCGGCGGTAGTGATCCTATCTCTTGTCGTACTGTTCGTCATCTCGATGTATCAGGAGAACGGCGTTCTGGCTGGATGGGATAAAATGGGCCGAACCTCGCCGAATGACGTTGATCGGGACGATGGGTAAAAGGCACCCCTGCCCCAGGGGCCCATGGACGGGGCCTGATCGTCGTGGCTGCTCACTTCATGATCAATGAGGCGGCGTAAACGTAGCCCTTCGGCGCGATTGCCGTCGGATCGAAGGCGAACTCGACGTCCCGGCCGGCATGGGTCGCGGCCAGCCACATATGGCAGAGCGCGATGCCTACGTTGACCCGGTTCATACTGTCGGTCACCAGGGACTTGGCGCTATGCGCATGAATGATGCCGTTCCCGCCGGTGAAGTACCATGACTGGTTGTTCATGCCGGAAGGAGCAAGGCGGGCCGGTTCGAGGATGTCGTCCAATCCCTTGATGTCGGTGATCTGGGAGATCGGCTCGCGTTTGAAATCCGCAATGCCAGAGCGATGGATCGGCTCCGTCGGCCTGCCAAACGCTATCATGATGATGTATTCGAGGCCTTCCCCGCCCCTGACCTTCCTTATTGGTTTAGGACCGCCCTGCCAGCAACATCCGATGCCATTGGCCGAGAGGAACAGGTCCACCTGCTGAAGGAGGAATCCCGCGTTGGCCGCATAGCTCCCCCTTTCCTCTGAGAATATGGCCAGGTAGTGGGGGGCGGTCACTTTGAACATGCCTCGGACATCATCCCCGTTCAGGAACCTCAGCTCGGTCTGGATCTCCGGGAACAGGGGTCTCAGGGTGGAGATGAACGATCTGATCTTGGATAGGGTGGCTTCGTCCAGTGGTGCGGCCTCGAACTTCCTGACCGACTTTCTCTTGAAGATGGCCTGGTAGATCTCTTCCTCGGTCATGATGTGGTCTCTGTCTGGCGCTATTGGCGAACGACCTATTTAGCATTCCTCGGTCATCAAAGCATATCCGTATTTTTCGAGATCTAGCTCAGGTGATCGGTTGCTCCGTCTCCGCGGGCGATGCCATCAGGTAACCGCCGAGGGCCACCATCCACAGGAGGGCGGGGTAGACGATCATGCGCTCCGAGCCGCCATGGCCTATGGGGCCAAAGAGGTTCACGATATCGGCGTCGCCGAGTAACATTACGACCACAAAGGTCAGACCGATGATACCGGCGAGAGCCGATATGGCCTTCATGGGCCCCCTGACCAATTGGGCAGTAGCGATGGCTTCACCGTTGAAGAACAGGAACGCTGCCAGGGCGAACAGACTATGGAGCCCTGAGGGGTTGTCCAACGATATGATCCCGGCACCGATCGCCCCGATACCGGCCAGGACGAATAGGGCCAGTGTTCCGACCTTCTGATGTGTCTGGTAGAACAGGTAGCCGCCAATGATGTTGAGCAGGCCGACGATGACCATGGAAGCGGTAAATATCGCTGCCGTCTCCTGGATCACGCCCAGATCACTGATGGCATTGTCATGCATGCTGTATCCGGGCGCCATAGACTCACCGATCATGAGGAACAACAGGAACTGGGCAGAGAGCACGAAGAACAGGATGCCGGCAACGTGTCGAGATTGGCGCATAAATCGGACCGGACCGATATTGGGGAAATGGTAATTGAAAGTTAAGTTCTGGATCGTTTGCCGGTATCGCCGAACTCTTTGCCTTGGGCCCTTGAACGGGCAGGGAGGGGCCGACAACTTCTTGACATGCTCGCTCAACATACTCTAATGAGGTTTGAACGTGGATCAGGCCGCCACCGTATCGTTCGTTCAGGAGATCATGTCGGACTTCGCTCACCGCACCGGTCTGGAGTCCGCTATCGTCAAGGCAAAGCGGTACCTGTGGACGGACGCTTTCGCGGTGTGCAATTACCTATCGCTGTACCATCGCACCGAGGAAGAGCGGTTCCGGGTCCTTGCTCTCCGGCTGGTCGATCAGGTCCATAATGTACTGGGCCGCCATCGGGGGGACGATGAGCGGCAGGGATGGATCAGCGGTCTCGATGAGGAGGAAGGCGCCAGGCATCCTACCGTGGGCGGGCTGCGCATCGGAAAGAAGCTGAAGGAGCGGGGCAGGAGCGAGGCACCGGACCCCTTCCTTGAGTGGGAGCAGGACGGGCAATACTATCACTACCTGACCAAGTGGATGCACGCCCTGTCTCGCGTCAGTGAGGTCACCGGAGATCCCCGATATCTTCGATGGGCGATTGAACTGGCGCGAGGGACCCACCCTCGGTTCACCCACGCTACTCCAGCTCCCGGGGAGAAGAGGATGTACTGGAAGATGAGCATCGACCTGAGCTATCCACTGGTGACCTCGATGGGGCAACACGACGCCCTCGACGGCTATGTGACGTATTGCGAGCTTCGGCACGCCTCCGGGCGCTTCAAGGGCGCCAGTCTGCCGGACCTCGGGCCTGAGATCGAGGACATGGCAGGGATATGCCGTGAGGGAGGCTGGGCCACCGACGACGCTCTGGGGGCGGGAGGGTTGCTCATCGATGGGTGGCGAGTGGCCCAGATGCTCAACGATGGGGATCTCCTGGCCCTGCTGAAGAGGCTCACCAGCGCGTCCCTGGTGAGCGTGGGAGCGATCGCCGGAGACAGCGATCTCGAGGGATCGGCGGGACAGCGGCTGGCCTTCCGGGAACTGGGGCTGGCCATCGGTCTGGACGCGGTCGAGTTGCTGGGAGCGTGGCTAAATAAGGGGATGGAGCGGACCGTTGACGGGGTCCTGGCCGAACAGGTCGACCTCCTGCAGGGCTTCGCACCTCTGGCCAAAAAGGTGGAGAGGTTCTGGGCCGACCCCCGGAATAGGCTCGCCGCGACCTGGAAGGATCATGAGGACATCAACGCGGTGATGCTGGCCACCAGCCTTGCCCCTTCGGAGTTCCTGAGGATCTAGCCCTTCGAGACTACTTTCTTGTAGGTGGCGAGCCTACTACATCATGATGAACCGCCTGTCCGATAGCCAGCATGAGCCGGAACTTGTTTCATTGAGGAACGAGGACCTGCCGAGCATCATTGCCTGGTTCGACCAACGGCTCGCCGAGCTGACCGTCGGCGAGCGCAACGAGCGCCACCTGATCGAAGAGGCCAAGGAAAACACCGCCAGCTGGTACGATCGGGGCGTTCATGCCCGGACCGGCCGCCCCCTCGAGCCCTCCTTCCGCCAGCATATCAGCAACCTCCTGGAGAACGAGGCCACCGGCCTGGTGGCCAAACTGAACGCCGATCAGCTGATCAACGACCTCTCTTCGATGGAGGGAGCCTTAGGCACCTCCGGACTGAAGCTGCAGGTGGAGCGGAGGCTCCGGTCGGAGATCGAGGGCTTGAGGCGTGACCTGCTGAAGGACGGCCGTTATCACCGAACATATGACGAGGCCATGGCGAGGATAGCCGCTCTGGTCAGAACGGCCCGGGGAGCCTGGGCTGACAATCATCTCAATATTCTGGAGCGCTACTTGGGCCGCGACCGATGGTGGCTCTGATACTCTGATACTCTGATATCATCATATCATGTTATGATCTCCGGGTAATATCCTAGCGGCCCTCCCCGGTCCTTCAAAGTGCTCGTTCGGAAGGTTGCCCTCGCTGGTACGATAGCAATGCTCCGATCATCGAAAGGAGGCCGCTCACCACAACGGCCAGAGAGATGGCCGCGGCCAGCTCACCCGACAGGGGGCCGCCGGCTATGACACTATAGTCCATCGAACCGATCAGCAGCGTCATCATGATGGTGGCCAGGGAGACCCCCAGCGCCATGCTCAGGTTGCGCAGGGTGGCCTGTACACTCGATGCCACTCCCGTTTTCTCCTTGGGAAGGGACACCATCATCTCGGTGTTGTTAGGGCTCTGGAACAGGGAGGAGCCGATACCCATAATGAAGAACGCTATCAGGGTCAGCGGAACGTTCACGCTCAGGAATGCATAGGCCAGGAGCAGGAGGGAGGCGCCCCTGGTGATGTGTCCTAATGGCGCATAGTATGGCGAGTGCGTGCGGTCGTACATGCGGCCGGCCAGAGGCGAGCCGATCATCATGACCGCCGGCAACACCATGAAGATAAGGCCGATCTGCTCCGGGCGATAGTTGAGGACGCCTTCATAATAGAACGGCCCTAGTATGGTGACCATGCTCATTGATATGAAGAACATGGCCATGCTCAGCCCCGCCAAGGTGAAACGTCGGACCCGGAACACGGAGATGTCCAGCAGAGGATAGGCCGCCCTTCGCTCTCGGCGCACGAACAGGCCGAGGGCTGAAACGAAGAGTACCAGAAACACGAGGGCGTTGAAGGTCAGCGACCCCGTCTCGCCCACTATGCCTAGCATGAGGATAAGGAACATGATGGACGCGATCCACAGGCCAGCTCCGGCATAGTCCATGCGCAGGTGGTCTGAACAATGCTCCTCGATCTTCAGCATTTTTAGTGCTGCCGCCAGGGTGATGATCCCGATGGGGACGTTGATGAGGAAGATATATTGCCAGCCCAGGGTGCCGACGATGAAACCTCCGATGGCCGGCCCGATCATCCCGGCCACGGCCACGGTGGACCCCATGAGGCCCATGGCCTTCCCCCGCTCCTGATGGCCGAAGACCTGGAAGATGATGGCCGCAGAGATGCTGAACAGCAT
The DNA here is from genome assembly GCA_963728405.1 of Methanomassiliicoccaceae archaeon. Taxonomy (GTDB): domain Archaea; phylum Thermoplasmatota; class Thermoplasmata; order Methanomassiliicoccales; family Methanomassiliicoccaceae; genus UBA6. The sequence goes on from CAVSJV010000005.1 coordinate 148,719, forward strand.
TGAGGCTCCCAATCCCTGGATGAGGCGAAAGACGATGAGCCCGGGCATGCTGATGGATAGGCCACACAAAAGGGAGGAGGTGGTGAAGACACCGAGGCCGAGGGCGAACATCCTGGCCCGGCCGGTCCGCTCGGAGATCTTACCAGCAATGATCAGGAAACCGGTCTGGGCCACCAGATAAGTGGTCACCACCCATTGGGAGTCGGCGATGTTGACGTTGAAATAAGTTGTGATATCGGGTAGGGCGATGTTCACTACCACGGAGTCCAGGACTGACATGAACACCCCGGCCAGGACGATGGTCAGGATGACATATCTGTTCCTGCCGCCTTCAACGCTGGTCATGAGGGATGCCGGAAGGGGGCAAGATCAAGGCCCAGTTAAATGTTCTGCCCGGTCATCGGTCGAAGGCCGATACGGTGTCCACATCAGATGGTCCGCCCCATCACTATACAACAGGCCCTTAATTGAAGTAGCCTGGGCCCATTCACTGTCCCACTATGATGGAAGCTGCCCTCATCGTCCGCCTCCCCGATACTTGGGTCTCAGAGGTGTGCAACCGTCGCGATACGGTGATTCAGTTCCACCGGTGCATCCCCTATGGGGAGCATGGCGGTCGGAGCCTGATCGAGTTCAACGAGGGCGAGACCGAGGCCCGGGAGATGATCGCGGAGATCAGCAGGCATCCATCGGTCGAAAGAGTAGAGGTCTCCCGGAGCGACGGGGGCAAGATATCGGCCACCGTGGTGAACCGCAACTGCCGCGCAAGCCAGGTCCTGGCCTCCTCCGACTGCTTCCTGGTCTCGGCGCAGAGCCTGAGCGACGGGCGGGTGCGCTGGCGGCTGGTGACCGGACGGGAAGGCTCCCTTAAATCTCTGGTGAACGCCCTTAGAGACTCCGGCTGTGAAGTTGAGGTGGAGCGGGTGCGGTCCATCAACGACGACAACATCCTAACAAAACGACAGGAGGAGGTGCTGGCCGTGGCCCTCCGAGAAGGATACTACGAATCGCCCAAGCGCATCTATCTGGTCGGCCTGGCTAAGATGCTTCAGGTAAGCCCGTCCACCCTCGGGGAGATACTCAAGCGGGCCGAGCGGACGGTCATCGACGATTACCTGAGCAGGCGCTAGGGCCGGACATATCCGGAGCAATCATGATAGTTGGGTAGCCGTTATTCGGCTTCCTGGCCAGGAAGGTCGCCACATCGGCGCACAGGCCGGACCGGCCGTGAACCTATGATCGTCGCTATACCTACAAGTGGAAACAAAGGCCTGGACGACCAACTGTTCGGCCATTTCGGAAAAGCCCCTACCTTCACCATCACTGATCTGGTGACCGGCGGGCTCACAGTGATCGATAACACAAGCGACCACATGGGCGGCACGGGGAGCCCTCCGGAGCTGATCAAGGCCTCCGGCGCGGATGCCGTGGCCGTCGGCCATCTTGGTGAGAAGGCCGCCCTGCGCTGTGCGGAGCTAGGCATAACCGTTATTTGCGGCGCCAGCGGCAGGGTCAGCGAGGTTCTTGAGCAGCTGAGGAATGGCCAATTGGTCCCACCCTCCCGCGACAGCATGTGCAAGCATAATCACTGATCACTCTTATCGGGACGGGGCGCAGCCATAAAGCATGCGCATTATTCCTCCGTAGGCGTTGATTTCCCCCAAGATCTGCCCCGCCCCGTTAAGAACCTTTTTTTGGTCGATCCTTATCAAATACACAACAGTTTTCGACTAGGGCGATGGTCGATATCCACAGGTCCTCGATTTGCCCGACTACTGGTCGGCCTTGGAGGTTCCTGGACTCTCCAGACAGCCGGAATAGCTGGCCCCTTTGGTCTCCACAAGCGCGCCGGCCAGGCACTTGGACATGGCTTCGGATATGGTTCCGGAGCAACCCGCATGGACCTTGATGTGTGCCGTCTCCAGGATGGCCGAGGCCTTCGGCCCTATATTGCCCGTCACCACTGTGTCCACTTTCTCATCCACGAGCGTTCTAGCACCTTTGAGCCCAGCGGCCGATCCCATGCCCTTCCCCCCATTCTCGATCACCTCGAGTTTGTCGGGGCCGCCCTCCGCGATGATGAAGTAGGTTGCCCGGGCCAGAGATGAGGAGACCTTGCTGTCCAGTGTCCTGCCGTCGGAAGTGAAGGCCACTCTGCACGGTCCTGACCCCCTCTGTTCTTTCTTATTGCTGATCCCCTTGTTCATCTTGTCCCTCATAAAAAATATTGGATGGCTTAGTTATGAACCTTTCTCCTAACAGCGTTAATAACGGCGATGGGGATTTTTCGAAACAGCACTGGCCGAGGCCCTCGGGTCCCTTAAAGGCGAGATCAGAAGTTTAGGGACGCTCTCAAGAGATCGAGCGAGAACCGGGGTGACCGCTGAAGCTTCGTTTCTCGCTCATATTGGGCCGTCCCTTAAATGGTACACCCAATCCGCCCCCCCAATGCATCTGCTCGCATGTGCTTACTGAGCGACCCCGGCCCTTTTTAGTGTCGGTCCTGATATCGCGAGGGCTCGGTCGGACCTCAGGACATGTGGCGTTGGCGCCAGAGGGCAGGGCGAGGACGGTTGGGCTCGTAGATCCTGAATGCTATGGCTTTCCTGCCGAAAGCGAGCTTGACCGCCAAGGTGGGCCGGGGCAGCTCGATCTCGGTGGTCATTCCGAACTGAGGGGGGTCCCACACCAAGACCCGACCCATGGTGACCCAGCACAAGGATTATTACCTCGCAGGCTAGAGAGGGGTCGTGGACGAGGTCGACATCGCCCTGTGCAGAAGCCTACTGAAGAACTCGCGTACGCCGTACTCTGAGCTCGGCAAGACGTTAGGGCTTACTCCGCAAGCGATCCACCGCCGGGTCCAGTCGCTCACCGAGGCGGGCATCGTGAAGGGCACGACGGCCTTCCGAGCATCCGGGCCTTCGGTCGGATGTGGGTCATGATATACGGGTGGTCCAAAGCCCCCTCGATGAACGATGTGGCCGAGAAGCTAAGGGTGAAACGGTCCGTCGCGGTCTTCCAGATCGCTAGCGGTAACTTCTCTATATCAAGCTCGGTACGGGACGCCACCGATCTCGCCCAGCTAGTGTCCTTCACCCAGAAGGCAGCGTCCCTTCACGATGCCCAGGTCGGTATCATGCCCACCCCGCCAGCCGCCCCGGGGGATGCGCTGACGTACCTGGACCTCCGGTTGATATCGGCCATGCGGGAGGATGCCCGGAAGCCGATTGCCGAAGGGTGACCGGGAGAGACGCCAGGACGCGGTTCTCGGCCTTACCCCTTTAATAACGCTTTGGCTCGCTCATAGGAACGGTCCACGCAGTCCAGGGTGATGTGCTCTTCCTCCAGCTCGCCGCGCTCGAAGTTGAACACCTGGGCGAACTCGTCGACCTTTTGGTCGAACACGTCCTGGTCCCCCAGTCCGGTGGGGATCTTGAGTGCGAGCTTGTAGCCGGCCAGCTCGAACATCCACTTGATGGTCGACAGGTCGTCCTTGTCCACCCCCTTGGTGATCTCCATCTTGCTCATCAGCTCCCGCCAGTTCTCCGCCCACGCGGGGGTGAGGTAGAACACCCCGGGGTACCGTTTCAGAAGTCGGAGGTAGCCGTCAGTTCCACCTAGCACCGCGGCGATGCAGTCGTCCACCGGACGCCCCTCTCGATCGGATAATACTGTGATGGGGAGGTTCGCGATCTCCATCAGCGGCCCTACATCCTTGAACGCATTGCCGCAGAGGCCGTAGAACAGGAGGATGGAGCGGCTGACCCTTGCCACCTCGGAAATTGTCTTGGAGACCTCTTCGCGAAGGACCTTGGGGTCCTCGTGGAGCGCCATGGGCTTCATGAGCACCAGCAGAGTGAACTCCCGCTCCTCGACCGAACCTATGTTCTCTGGCTCGATCAGCTCGACGGGTGGATGCCCTTTCAGGGCGTTCAGCTTCCTGACCAGATTGACGGAGTCGTCGGACCTGACCGCTATGACCTTTTTGATGCTCTCGTCCTTACTCACGGCATAAACGATCTCATCCTCCAATATCGGACAGCCTATGATGCCGAGGACCATGTCAGAGGGCATTGGCTACCCTCCTCTCACTAACTGGCCTGCTCCCTTCCTCAGGGAATCGGGGTTAGCCGGTCCTAATTTCGACACCATGTCCTCGGTGCAGCTCAGTGCCAGTGCTCCCCTCGCGGTCAGGGAGTAGCGATGCTTCCGGCGATCGAGCATGACTGTACTCTGCATCCACCAGTGTTCGCAGATGGAATTGCAGGTGCCCGGTCTTCAGCTCTACTGCCCGCCCCAGCTCGGATAGGCTGCGGTCCCCGCGGCGCAGGGCGGCAAGGACCTTGATGCGCCAGGCGTTCGCCAGGGGGTCCAGGACCGATTCCATCTCCTCAGCGGAGCACTGGAAAGCGGCCGGGTCCGTCCCCCTCTTCATATTGATCTCAGGGCCGAACCTTTCGGCCAGGCCTTCATAGACCTGGAGGATGGCCCGTACCCTACGCAGGGTCTCCACGGCCGTCTGAGAGCAGTCTCCGTCCTGGCAGGGCGAGCAATCGCCTTTGCATCAGCCCTTCGACCTCGTCCAATATCTTCCTTGCTCCGGGCAGATCGTCCCTCATGAACGAGCCGGCAGCCCCATCCACGGCCTCTCCGAGCTTTCGGAGACACTGTGCCTTAAGCTCGCATTCCGAGCTGTCACGAAGGGTGCTTGCATCGTTCTGGAAATGTTCGCCTCCCCTCCTCTCCAACCGCCATCCTCATCTGTTCCAGGAAGGCGCCTTTCAGGTCCTCGTAGCGAAGGCGCACCATATGGTCACTGAATGTGTTCAGCTCGCTCTTGAGCGATCTGATCTCGGCTAGGACATCTTGGCGGGTCATAGTTATTGAATAGAAAAGTATTCATTACGAATATTTATGTATTCTCTTGGCCCTCCTATGAATGGTGAAACAATGGTAGCACTACCTGACGCAGTATTCAAATTGTTGAACGATCGCGCATCGACCAAGATCCTGGGAACGAGGACGAACAAGAACGATGTGCACATCATAAACTGTCGGCGGCGCTGGGGCGGTAGACCCAGAGACCATATTCGTCGGTGAGATCTTCATGAAGGCAACTGGAGAGAACCTTAACCTGGCGAAGAAGGAAGGCACCAAGGCCTCGCTTCTAGTAAGCAAGGGTCCCGAGTCGTATGAGGTCCGCTGTAGCATTAAGGACCACGTTACATCCGGTCCGATGTTCGATCAGATGAAGGAGACCTTCGCGGCGATGAAGTTCGACCTCAAGGGACTGTGGCTCTTGAGGCCTGAAGAGGTCTGGAACGAGAGCCCGACTTGGGACTCCGGCCGTAAGATGGTCTGAGCCAGACCGTCTTTCTTTTTCATATTCCCGCCGTTCTCAAGCTCACGGGAAATGTGCGGGATGGTTTAACATTTATTGTAAAAGCCTGAAATGAAACGATCTCAGGCCACTATCGATATACCGACCACGCCGTAGCTAGCCAGCTCGATGGATGGATTGCTCTCTTGAAAAAGAAGCTCAGCGGCCCGGGAATGGGCGCGGTCAGGGACGATAACGAGCACCCTGCCACACGACTGGGCGGCCTCGTTGTAATGTTCAAGCGCGTCCGGCCGGGATAGGCTTTCGACGGACTCGACGAACTCGACATACAATGTCTTGCCGTCCTCGTCGGTTACCGTGATCACTCCCCACTCGATGTCACCATCCTCCTCGATGTCATGTTTGGTGATAACTCCGGGGGTCTCGGTCTGGATCATTTCCAGCCTCTGCTCAACGATTTCCTCGATGTCTATCCTAGGCATGCCTGGCTGCTCGGAACGCACGGTATAAAGCTGTTCCGGCCGCGGCCGGAAAGGAAGGCATTATTTAGATCGGGCCGAGGTGGATGGATCAGTCACCTACGGGCCGGCTTGAACGGTGGTCTTAGGCGAGGTCTTCAGCATCTTCCGGACGCTGGCCACCCAGGCCTTCTTAATGGCCGGGAGCTTCTTTCCTTCCAGGAGGCCGGCCATGTACTGGATGAAGCTGGCTACCATCTCGTCGTTGACCTTCTCAACCTCATCGACCGGCTCCATGATGCTCAAAGAGACCATTTGGGCCAGGTACGCCTTCACCGCGAAATTGACGTTCCGGGATGACCGTTTTACGATCTCCATCAGGATCTTATCCTTGGTGGCCTGGAGCGTCAGGTTCAGGTGGATCTCCGGACCGAAGGGCATGAGCCCGGCCAATATGGAGTCGAACATCAAGGCGATATGATCATCCAGGTCGCCGCTGATGACCTTGCGAAGATCGTCTCCATCTTCTTTCTGCCCGGTCCGGAAAGCGGCGATCAGCAACTCCTCCTTGCTCGGAAACTTCTCCTCTATCTCGGCAACTGGGTGGCCCGCGGTCTTGGCGATATCGGCCATGGATGTCTTGGCGAAACCTTTCTGGGCAAAAACGGTAAGGGCTGCTTTCAAGATCTCCTGCGTATCATCCCTCTTCTTGGACCCGGGCATATCATCCGTTAATACTGTGGCCATAATTGAACTTTAGTGCCGCTCAAGGATACTACCATAAACCCTTCATCGGTTCTTTGCCCATGCAGGATCCCGGATCAGGGGCCAAGGGGTCAGTTAGCATCGTTCTCCTGATCGCAACCGGAGCCGCCGCACTGGTGGCTGCGTTGATGAACAATATCCTGGTCTTCGTGTTGAGCTGTCTGGCCGGTTACATGTTGTTGCTGCCGAGCATCAAAGCCCGCAGGGCCCGATGGGAATATCCGAACATCTACAATCTACTCCTGCTCATTCTGGCGTACTTCTCCTTGGTCAGCGGCTTCTTGCTCACGGCTATAGGGACTAGGGGGACTATGGGCTGTGGTCTCTCAGCTGGTGGCCGGGGCTATGGTCGGTGGCATCGGCTTCTTGATGGCCTACGCTCTTCTCCGTAACGAGATCGAAGCGGGCCATGTGGCCCCCTTGGCGGTAGCGGGGCTAACTTTCTGTATCGGGCTGGCCATCGGAGCCTTATGGGAGATCATCGAGTTCATGCTTGACACAGTCCTCACCTGGAACCTGCAGGGAGGACTGGCGGAGACCATGGCCGACCTGATGGCCGCTGCGGTTGGGGCTGGAGCGGTGGCGATCTCCGCGCTGGCATACATGAGGAACCCCCGCCCCTCGCTGTTCCATCGATTGCTTGAAGGAATGGCCGCCGGGACCCCTGGGATAATCGGGAGAAGGAACGATGCCGAAATGGTGCGCACCACTATCGCCAGGGGCGAGAGCGAACGGCTGGAGTTCAAGTCTTCCCTGCGGACCAATATGAGGACCGGGGAGGCAGACCGCCGCATGGAACACGCCGTGCTCAAGACCATCGCCGGGTTCCTCAATTCGGACGGAGGGACCTTGCTGGTGGGGGTCAAGGACGACGGCGCGGTGCAGGGGGTGGACGTTCAGCACTTCGATAATCTGGACAAGTTCTACCTACACTTCACAAATCTGGTGGGAGGAGGCTTGGGGAAAGAGATCTTGCCATTCATCGATAGCAGGCTGGTCGGCATCGACGGGGTGACCGTCGCTCGAGGTCACGTTGCCTTCGGGCCTCCCCCCGTCCTTCCTCAGAAATGGCAGCAAGGAAGAGTTCTATGTTCGCTCGGGGGCCTCGTCGATCGAGCTGCTGGGCCGAGAGCTTCTGGAATATGTCGATAACCACTTCGGCCGGTGAGCATGGAGAGCTAAACCTCGACCTTCTCCTTGACCGCCTCACGGAAGGCCTCCTCGTCCTCCAGGACATGGATGCGCTTTGGCTTGAGCTGCCCCAGGGAGCGGCCCTCCTTCATCCGGCGATCGATGTCCTGCTGAACCATGCTGTAGGCGTGGGCCTTGGTCACGACTATATCCAATCTGCCAAGCTCGTGGCCGATCGCCAAGGTATGGTTGGGGTCATCGCACTCGGTAAGCAGGTGGCGCAAAGTCTCTTTCTTGAACTTGGCCGTATCGCTGACATCATGGTCCGGGATGATCAGGAAGCATAGTCGGCCCGGCCGTCCCTTGATGTTATAAAGTTCCCACCATCGGATGTTGTACGGGCGCTGCAGGGCCTCGTGGATGTGCCGGGAGTAGATTTTATTGCCCAGGAAGCACCCGCCCTCGTCCTGCACCTCGAAGTCCAGCGCTTCCACCTCGCGTCCCAGCACCTTGATGAGGGGCAGGGTGACCGTGACATCCTGCCCGTCCACGACCCCCCGATGGGTCCATGCGGGGTCCAAGACCTCTATCAGGTCCCCAGTGGGGTATCGGACCAGAGGCAGGCACCCCCCGGGTCTGGTGATAATTAGCTCGCCCCGCAGCCCCTTGGTCCATTCGAACCAAGGAACTCCATCGACCTTCTGTCTCAGCCCCTCCTTGGCCTCGGCGACCTCGGCGGGGACGGCGATCTCAGGTATGATCGAGTTGAGGAACAAGCTCAGGCCGGCCTTGCCCGGGTCCAGCTGGGCTGCCAGTATGGGATTCTCGGTACTGCCGAAGACATCGTGGAATGCCATGCTGGGGAAGCTTTCCCGCAGGTCGTGCAGGTAGGGGGTGAGCGGTTCGGCATAGGTGAAGGCGATCCTGCATCGGGAGAGGGTGCGGGCCAGCCGCTGGTCGTCAAGCCCTCGGAGGTACAGCTGGCCGATCAACTTGGCCAGCGGTCCCGGCAGGTGGTAATCGCGCTTGAGCTTCTCCCGGACCACGCCCCTCAGGAACTCGGGGTCCTTGACCGTCCTGCCGACGAAGTAGAATACCAGGGCCGCGCTGGCCATAACTGTCGATTCGATCGGCCTTTGATGCCCTTTTCATCGCCCGGACCAGGTCGGAGTCCCGGTTGAGAAGGGTGGTCAGCCTTTCGATCTCTGCCACATCACAGGTCCGGTCCAGGATCGCCCCGGAGACATTGGGAAATGCGCCGCCAAGGTTCCAGCCGATGTCCCCTTGTTTATACCGACGATACGGCAGAAAACAGCGAAGTCCTTGGCCACGCGATCGACATCAGATTGGCTATAGAACATCCGCTTGGGATTGCCGGTAGAGCCGGAGGTCTTGAAGGTGTGGTCCGGGGCCCTCAGGAGGCAAGCGTCCAGGCCATGAAGTTCGATGGCCTGATCCATCATCAAGTAGGAAGTGAGCGGGACCTTGGAGAGGTCCTCCAGACGGGAGATCGCACCTATCCTTCCTTTGTAAACGGCAGAGCTTTCCGCACCTGCAACGATCTCGGAAAGGAGATCCTGGTGCCGGGCGAATTGCTCGTCGTACGAGATGAGCATGGGCTCGTCCATATGGCCTACATTGCGGTCAATGCCCTGCCCCTCTCCCTTCATAAGGGGGGTCATGACCACATGGTAAATAATCATCCTCTGTCTGGAATGCCAAGACGACTAACCACGGCCGTTGTCCTGGCTCACATCGCCCGGATCACCAGCAACCGCCACTCTGCCCCATGAAGGCCGAAGGAGCTCCAGTATACTTCCTTGTTGACCAGCTCTCCCGATGCTACGGACCGGTAATATTGATAAGTTCCGTGCCCTTGGGAGACGAGGACGACCTGGTGCATGAATGTCAGGGTCTCGGTGTAGTTCTGATAGATGGGGTCAGTGAACAGGTTGCGTCCTATCTGACTCTCGTCGGTATCATAAAGCTCTGCACCGTCCGTTTGAAGGCAGGTGAACTGGAACGAAGTACCGGCAAGCTCCTCCCCCACAATATCTTTGAGCATCTCCTGGAGGTTAATGGTGACCGAGATGCTGCCGACGAACTTGCCCCCTTGGTCAAAGACCGGGACCTGCATATCGGTGGCCTCGAAACCCTCGACCATGGTGAACACATCGCTCATCACGGGCATGAGGGTCTCGTGTAGCCGGACGACCTGGGCCTGGCCGCCGATGTCCTCTCCCTCCGAGCTCTGGTATTTGGACGGTTCCGCGGCAACGATCCTTCCGTCGCTATCCACCGTTACTATGTCCACGCCATATGAAATATTCTCTAGCAGGCCGGTCATGATCGCTCTGGCCGCCGTGCCGTTAAGTCCCGTTGACCTTAGGGAAACGCTCGCCTTGGTCAGGTTCTCATCCGCTTTGACCAGCTCCGACCAGGCTCGGGCCTGGATGCTGTTCAGCGCCTCGGTCATCTCCACTTTAGCTGTAAGATCGCTCTTTTCCTTAGCCGAGTTAGCGCTCTGCACGTACAACACGGTGAACCCGATCCCGGACATCACCAACAAAAGGACGAGCACAATGGAAAATCCCTGGACCTTGGGCAGGTTCATTCTCTCACCGCCGGCCAACCGACGACCTTGATATTAATTTTTTACTTCACAATATTAAGATATGTTAGCGTCTGGCCAGAATATTCATGCCTCGGCAAATCTTTTCTACATTCATGGAGAGGAAGTAGGGATGGACCCGGACGATCCATTCTCCGGAGAGGATGACGAAGGAGAACGAGGGGGCATCTGGAAGATCGTATTGATCATCCTGGCGATCGGGCTCGTTCTGCTGATCGCGCTGGGTCTCCTAAGATACTGGATGGTCAATTACTATGGTGGTTGGTAGGGGTCTTCTCAGACCCCGTAGGTACGCTCCACCTTATCGTTCAGATAATCAAGGAACGGCTCGATGGTCAGTCCCTCTCCGGTAACGACCTTCACCAGGTCGGCGGGGTCGTAGAGGTTACCTTTGGAGTGGATGTTATCCACGAGCCACTGGCGGACCGGTTTGAAGTCCCCCTTCCGGACCGATGTTCTCCAGGTCGGAACATCTCTGTCGAGCTTCCTCAAGAACATGCCGCCATAGATGTTGCCCAGAGCATAGCTGGGGAAATATCCGAAGCTCCCGCCCGCCCAGTGGGTGTCCTGCATTACGCCCTCGGAGTCGTTCTCGATATTGACTCCCAGGTACTTGGAGTACTTCTCGTTCCAGGCGTGGGGTATCTCGTCCACGGTGATCTTGTCGGCGAAGATGTCCCGCTCCAGCTCGAACCTTACGATGATGTGCAGCCCATAGGTCACCTCGTCGGCCTCGATCCGGATCTTGGACGGCTCGGTCGCATTGACCGCCCTGGTGAACTCGCCAAGGCTAGCGCCCGTCAGCGCCTTACCGGTGACCTTGCGAAGCTTCGGCAGCATGTAGCCGATGAACTCCGGACTTCTACCAACCATGTTCTCAACGAACCGGCTCTGGGACTCATGGATGCCGTAGCTGGCGGCGCTTCCGATGGGTTGAAACATCCACCGCGCAGGGAGATCGCCTTCATACAGCGCATGGCCTCCTTCGTGCAGCACGCTGAACAGGCTGGACTTGAAATTGCTCTCATAGTAGTGGGTGGTGATGCGGACGTCGGTGTAGTAGCCGTTGGAGAACGGATGCTCCGTCTCGTCCAGCCGGCCCCATGCGTTCGGTCCGGAGGTCTCGTAGCCGATGAAGCCCATGGCCATGGCGCTGATCTTCTTCTGCGCCTCCACGGGGACCTTCCTTGACAGGATCGACCGGTCCGGTTTGTCTAGGCAGGCCTCCACCTTCTCCACGAGCTTGATTAGCCCGTCCTTCATGCCGCTGAAGACCTCGCTGATGCGTTCCGCGGTCATGCCCGGCTCGAATATGTCAAGCAGCGCATCGTAGGGCGTTTTGGTCCCTTTGACCTTCATCAGGATCTCGGCAGCCTTCTTCTTCAGCTCGATGTTCTTCTGGAGGTCGGTCCGGTAAATAGAGAAATCCTTAGCCTCCTTGGCCTTCTTCCACGCCCCTACCGCCATGATCTGCTGCTTGGACATCTCGGCGACCAATGTGTCAGGGAGCTTCGACTCCTCGTCGAACGCTTTGCGCAATAGGTGGACGTTCCTTCTCTGCTCCTGGACCATTGACGAGAGCTTACTATCTTTCTCGATGGCGTCCAGATGAGCGCCCACCTTGGGGTCGGTGAGCATGCGATGGGTCATGAGGCTGATCAGGGAGAGCTGCTCGCTACGGAGCTCCAATCCCTTGGCCGGCATCTTGGTCTCCATGTCCCAGTAGACGATATCGCCGGCTGTCCGCAGGACGGTCATTTCCTTGTACTTGGCCAATAGTTGGTCGTAATTATCCTGAAGTGAGATGGACATCGTGATCGGTGTAAGAAAGGATGGCAAGCTATAACTGTTCCTTTTATTCGGTTCGACCTCATTCTTCTGGACCAATATCTGATGTGGTTCAGGGAAAGGAAATACTCTATCGAACTTCGATATTAACCCCCACGGATCTACCAGGGCTGCTGTCCTACTGCGTCGATAGGTTGAAGTTCGGGGCCACGAACCTAGATATACTCATCGCACTGATTGCTACCTTCTTGCTGCCGGGGGCCTGCTAATTCCTTCCGAGAAGCGCCGGTGCGCTCCTCCCGCTCCTGCTTTACTATGGCGTGTTCTGCTTCGTGGTAGTGCTCTGGGAGGAAAGGCTCTCTGGACTATGTGCGGCCGGTGGCATGGGTCTTACCACTATTCATCCTACTGCTGGCAGCGTGGCTCGTCAGCCAGGTCGGCGGCGCGCTCACTATCGTCCCCCGAAACAATGATCTTCCGGGGGTGGTGCTGACCCTCCCGATCTGGGTGCCGGTGAACGCCTTCGCCGAGCAGCTTCTGTGGGGATACATATTCGACGCGTTCGAGACCCGGTGGACCGATCGGAGGAAGCAATTGTCGGTGGCCTGATGGGCATCTTCCTGACCCTCATGTTCGTAGGTCTCATCCATGCTCTCTTCTGAGGTGAGTTCTTCCCTTCCTTCGAGAACGTGGCCCCGTGGTCCCAGATATTTTTCGCATCGCAGTTCATACTAACCGTTGGATACTTGTCCCTCTACCTGCGGGCCGGCTCGATGCTGCCCATATTCCTCGATCCATATAATCGCCGATGCAACCCGGGTGCTGGGGGCCATTTACTTCCATGGTCCCGGACCTGTGGGTTGTTTAAAAGGGAAAAGAAAAAAATTACCTAAGGGCAAAGGTGCATTAGCGCCTCGTCGTTCGATAAGGTGGGCCGGTAGGATCACATCTGGGCCCGGGCCGAGGCACGGTCAATGCTCTCCTCTTCCAAGGGGTGCTTGGCCAAGAAGTCCAGTACCAGAGGGATGTATCCCGATGGCGGAAGGAAATGACCCGCCCGCTCCACTACCTCGAACTGAGAGTTAGCGATTCCTGCGGCAAGCTCCTCTCCGAAGTGGATGGGGACCATTATATCTTCATCACCATGCACGACAAGGGTCGGAACAGCGATCCTGTGAAGCCTACCTCGGCTGTCGAAGGCGTCAAGGGCCGTCTTCTGTCGGGTGAAGCCATCGAGGACATTGATGTCGCAGCCCTTCCCGATCTCACATACTGACAACTTACCCTTGAAGAAATGTTCAGTGGAGCACCAGGTCTGCATCATGGTCTGGAATGTATCCATGCTCGCCCCCTCTTTTACTGCATGGATCATAGCATCGATGGCGAATCGTGACCGATCGGGCTCCCGAATGTAAGTGGACATCAGGATAAGGGTCCCCACCTTCTGGGGGTGCTCCATGGTCAGCTCCTGGGCCACATTGCCGCCCATGGACCAGCCGAGCACGTGGGCCCTGTCAATGTCAAGGGCATCGAGAAGCCCCGCGGCGTCGTCGGCCATGGTCTTCATGGTAAAAGGCGTGTGAGGGGCCTCGGTGAACCCGCTGCCCCGGTTATCGAAGGTGATGACCTCATAGTCTTTGTCCAGTAGCGGGATGGCCTTCTTCCAGTTATATTGGTCGCCGCTAAATCCAGTGATGAGCATGAGGGGCTCACCTTGACCGTGCAGGTGGTAATGGATCGTCGCATCCCCGACCTCGATCTTAGGCATCTAGCGGCCTCGAAGCATGATGGACTATTTACGATTTATGTCCATTAGGCGTCAGGCCAGCGTCCTGCCGAGTCCTCGCGGAGCTTATACTTCATGATCTTGCCGCAGGCGGTCATGGGGTACGAGTCCACGAAAGCCACGTATTTGGGGATCTTGTACCACGATGATCTTTCCGCGGCAGAAGTCCTGGACGTCCTCTGGGGTCATCTGGACGTTCTTCTTCAAGATGATGAACGCCCCGCACTGCTCGCCATATTTCTTGCTGGGCACGCCCACCACTTGGACGTCCGCGATACCCGGCATGTGGTGGAGGAACTCCTCCACTTCCTTGGGATAGATGTTCTCCCCGCCCCGGATGATCATGTCCTTGAGCCGGCCGGTGATGGCCAGGTAACCTTTCTCGTCGACCATTCCGATGTCGCCCGAGTGCAGCCAGCCATCTTTGTCGATGGCCTTGGCCGTGTCCTCGGGCATGTTGTAGTAGCCTTTCATGACGTTGTAGCCGCGGCAGCAGACTTCGCCCTGCTCACCGACCGCACAGGTGTGGCCGTATCGGGGTTCATCAACCTGCACCTCGATGCCCGGCATGGCCTGTCCCACCGTGGAGCATCTTGTTCAGGTCGGGCTCGTCCCACCTGGTCTGGGTGATCACCGGGTGACGATTCGGTCAGGCCGAAGCCGATGGTGATCTCGCGCATGTTCATCTTGTCCATTACCTCGTGCATGCTCTTGACGGGGCAGGGCGAGCCGGCCATGATGCCGGTGCGCAGCGTGGAGAAGTCGAATTTCTCGAAGAGCTGGTGGTCGAGCATGGCGATGAACATGGTCGGGACGCCGTAGAGCGCGGTGCACTCTCTCCTTCTCGATGGCACATGACGGTCGACCGGATCGAAGCGTTTCCAGGATGACCATGGTGGCGCCGCGAGTTCACCGCGGCCATCACGCCCAGCACGCAGCCGAAGCAGTGGAACAGCGGCACCGGCAGGCAGATCCGGTCGGCATGGGCTGAAGTTCTGGTACGCGCCGATCCAGTAGCCGTTGTTGCCGATGTTGTGATGGGTCAGCATGACTCCTTTGGGAAAGCCCGGTGGTGCCCGAGGTGTACTGCATGTTGACCACGTCGTGGCAACGAGAGCTGCGACTGCCGCGCTTGGTACTCGGCGTCGGTCGATCATGGACGGCCAGGGCCATGACCTCGTTCATCGAGTAAAGCCCGCGGTGCTTCTCCGGGCCAAGGAAGAGCACCCGCTTCAGATGAGGGAATTGGCCGACTCTTGAGATTGCCGCGTGGCTGGGTCTTGAGCTCGGGCACCAGCTCGTAGAGGGTCTGCGACGTAATCGGTGTCCCGGTAACCGTCGATGATGAAGAGGGTTCTCGGCCTCGGACTGCTGCAGCAGGTAGTCGAGTCTCCGCGATCTTGTAGTTGATGTTGATGGTCAGCAGGATGGCGCCGATCTTGGCGCGGTGGCGAACTGCAGGGTTACCCAATAGGGCACGTTGGTGGCCCATACGGCGACCTTCTCGCCCTTCTTCACGCCCAGGGCCATGAGCCCCTTGGCCATCCGGTCCACGGTCTTGCAGAATTCCCGCCAGGTCAGGCGGTAATCGCGGTCCACATAGACGACGGCCTCGTTGTCGGGCAACGGGCCAAGGTCTCATCCAGAAGCTGGCCCAGGGTGGCTTCCCTGGTTAAATCTTTTCTGAACATCGATCACAGCCTCAGAACGGGGATGTACACGACCGCGTAGATGGCGGCCTTGGTGTTCCCGGCGGCTCCGACATGGTGGGGGACCATGGAGTTGTAGTAGATGCGAGTCCCCGGCCTTCAGGGCATGGGTTTCCTTGCCGTAGACCAACTCGACTTCACCAGAGACGACGATGATGAACTCTTCGCCCTCATGCGACGACGAGCGAGTGGTCCGAGGACGGCTCGATGACGATATAGAATGGCTCCATGTGGCGGTCGGTCTTGCCCTTGCCCAGAAGATAATAGTGATAGTTACCGGGTCCAGCCCCATGATGCGGGGTGGTCTCCTCCTTACGTTCGCCGGCACGGACAACGAGGGGGTCCTCGATGTACTGGTCGTCCATGAAGGTGCCGAGCCTCTGTCCGAGGGCCCGCGACAGCTTTACCAATACGCTCAGGGAAGGGTATACTGTCCCTTCTTCAATGTTCTTTTCGAGAGCTGCATCGATGCCGGCATTCTTGGCTAGGTCCTCAATGGAGAAGCCTAGGCGCTCACGGTAGGTGCGTATACGGGTTCCCAGTATCTGAGAAGATGACATGCTGATTCTCCAGGGCTTTGTTCCAACCAGAAAAGGCCAAGGTCATGCCCGAGCAGCGGCCACTGGTCCTTCGGCGAATCCGCTCATTCTCTAATATAGTTTCTCCTTTTCGAAATTCGTAGGGGGAACGACCGCCCAGGCTAGCCTAGGAGGAACGTCCATTGCTCTACGGTTCTCGTAAATGGCCTATCTCAGATTGGCTTCCGCCCAGGATCGGGCCGCCTCGAAGACCCTCCTGTTCTTCTCCACCAGGGCGGGCTTCTCGGCGAAGCTCTCGTCCAGGGCGGTCAGGACCTCCTTTTCTGGAATATCCAACAGGTCCAGGGCGGCCAGTGCTCCGAGCAGCGCGGTGTTGGCGGCCTTAGGCACACCGGCCTCGCTGGCGACCTTCATGGCCGGGAATGCTTTCACCGTCACTCCTTCCGGCGCCTTGAGGTTAAGGGAGATAGACGCCTCATATATGGCGACCCCACCCTTGGCCACAGTGGGCAGGAACTTCTCCAGGGACGGCTGGTTCATGGCAACTAGCACGTCGGGGTTATCGACAGTGGGTGAGCCGATCTCACGGCCTCCGACCACTACCGAGCAGGATGCTGCCCCCCCTCTCTGCTCCGGCCCGTAACTGGGGAACCAGGAGACATAACGCCCGGCTTTGCCGGCCGATTCGGCCACGACCAGCCCGAGGCTGAGCACACCCTGCCCGCCGAACCCGGAGAACTTGAAACGTCTCTCCCGGTACGCCGGGTCGGGGTGCGGCTCGGTCCCGCCCTCTGAGGCGTGGATGAGTGAACCCAGCTCCTTGAGGTCGATCCGAGCCGCTTCGGGGGTCGGCTCGTCGACTGTGGTCTCGGAAGCAGCCCAGAGGGAAGACCTTCTCCATCTCCTGGTTCACATACTCGGCGGCCTTGAGGGCGTCCATCTTCCAGTTGGTAGGGCAGGGGGAAAGGAACTCTACGAACGCGTAGCCCTTCCCATCGCGTTGGATCTCCAGCGCCTTCCTGATCGCCTTCTTGGCCTGCATGATCCTCTTGGTGTCGGCGACCGACACGCGCTCGATGTACACCGGGGCTTCCAGCTGGGAAAAGACCTCGCACACCTTAAGGGGGTGACCGGTCTTGACCACGTCCCGCCCAAAGGGTGTGGTCGTGGTCTTCTGCCCGGGAAGGGTCGTAGGGGCCATCTGTCCACCGGTCATGGCGAAAATGGAGTTGTTCACGAAGAAGCAGGCGAACTTCTCACCGCGGTTGGCCGCTTGGAACGCGTTATTAAAACCGATCGCTCCTAGATCGCCGTCTCCCTGGTAAGCGACCACGACCTTGTCGGGAAGTACTCTAGACAGGCCGGTGGCCACGGCCGATGCGCGGCCATGGGGTGCAGCGACGTTGCCGCAATCGAAGTAATAGTAGCAGAAAGCAGCGCATCCCACCGGTGAAACGAACACCGCGCGGTCCTGGAGCCCCAGCTCGGCCATGGCCTCGCCGATCAGCTTGTGGATGATGCCGTGGCCACATCCCGCGCAGAACTGTGGTCGTCCTGCTGCCGTCCTTGCGGTCGAACGTCTCGTAGAATCCCTGGGCCTTTCTGATCATGCTCTCGCCTCCGTCATGTCACGGGCGGCCTTGACCACTGTCCTCGACCCTGATCATGTTGCCGCCCATGCGGTTCACCAGGCCCACCTTGGCCTTTCCGCAGCGGTCCAGATGCAGGAGCACGTCGTCGCGGTACTGGCCGTTGCTCATCTCCACTACCAGGACATCGCGGTCCCCGATCGCTTCGTTGAGCTGGGTGATCGGGAAGGGCGCCAGGGTCACCGGGCGGAACAGCCCGGCCTTTACGCCCTCGCTCCTCAGTCGGTCCACCGCCGAGCGGGCGATCCGGGCCGAGGAACCGTAGCCAGTGAGCACGATGTCCGCATCCTCGGTCAGGTAGCTCTCGGCCTGGGTCTCTACCTTCCAGGACTCATACTTCCTCTGGAGCACGAGATTATGTTGCTCATGGCGGTCCGGTTCGAGATAGATGGAAGTGATGAGGTTCTCTCTCGTGGCCGCGTCCCCATGGACCGCCCAGGAGGTTGTCGCCGGGCGGGGCGCTATTCGTTCCGGCAGTCGCAGAGATTCCATCATCTGGCCCAGGACAGCGTCGGCCAGGACGACCACTGGGCCGCGGTACTTGAACGCCAGCTCGAACGCCCTGATGGTCAGATCGCACATCTCCTGGACGGAGCTAGGGGCCAGGACCATGCTCTTGTAATTGCCATGTCCTCCGCCCTTCACTGCCTGGTTGTAGTCGCCTTGTTCCGGCCCGATGTTGCCCAGGCCGGGACCGGTACGCATGACATTGATGATGACCGCGGGCAGCTGAGCACCGGCCAGGTAGGATATCCCCTCTTGCATGAGGCTTATCCCCGGTCCCGAGGACGCGGTCATGGCCAGCTTTCCAGCGCTGGCTGCGCCATAGATCATGTTGATGGACCCGGTCTCGCACTCCGCCTGGAGGTACTCCTTCCCTAGCTGGGGGAAGTACTCGGCCGCGCCATGGGCGATCTCGCTGGCGGGGGTGATGGGATAACCGAAGTATACGTCGCAGCCAGCGTAGAGCGCTCCGATGACCACCGCGTCGTTGCCTTTGACGAACTTCCTCACGAGCTTCCCTCCTTATCGGCAGTGTGGACCTCGATGGCGTAGATCTCCGGACAGTTGTAGAAGCAGATGGCGCAGCCGGTACAACCCTCTCCCGCGTACTCGGCGGGGACGAAGCCCCTGCGGTTCACGTGCTTGGCAGGTCGAAGGACCTTCTTGGGGCAGGCGGCGATGCAGCGGCCACACCCCTTGCACTCATCCTCGATGATGACCGGTCGAGGGACCTCTTTGGCGGCGCTCATGGTTTCCGTCCAGAAAAAGGTCGAGCGTACTTAAATCTACGCGGTGAACGACCAGGAGATAAGAAGATACAATAGTCGCGAACGAGCATCATTATCCGATCGCTATGTCCAAGATCGCTCACGGAAACCGCATGCCCCCGCTCGCCCTGCCCATCTGCCTGGTGGGAGCGAACGTGGCGGGCAAGGCCAACTTCTGCACCATCGCCTGGTTCACCATGATAGACGATGAGCCGCCCACCATCGGACTGGTGATGGGCAAGCGGCGCCGGACCAAGGATGGCATCATGGAGAACAAGACGTTCAGCGTCAACGTCCCGGGCACCGAGCTGGCCGTGCCGGTTGATTACTGCGGCATACGCTCCGGTTACAAGGTCGACAAATCAGAGGTGTTCCGGACCTTCTATGGCAAGCTCAAGACCGCCCCCATGGTCGAGGACTGCCCCCTCACTATGGAATGCACGCTCAAGAGTATCGTGGAGTTCGAAGGAACCGATATGGTGGTCGGAGAGGTGATCGAGGTTTACGCCGAGGACGGCTCCCTGCGCAGTGACGGGCGGCCGGACCCCACCGTGCTTGACCCGTTGCTTTACCTGTCCTCGGCATCAGCATACCATCGGCTCGGCGACAGGATCGCCGATGCCTTTCAGATCGGGAAGGCCTATCGCCAGGAATGAGGGTCGCCATTGCCTTTGACCTGCCAGACCTCTGGCTCCGAGGAGGGGCCCTGGCCAGCTACCGGGGTTCCCTGCTCCGCCCTGCCGCTAGGCCCCATGGTCGATCATTTATCTGGGTTGCAAGAACACTACATATGGGGGCGGATGAGCAAAAATGAGTGAAAGGTCTTGTGGCCACAGGGGCCATGGACCGGTTATGAAAGAGTTTTACTGGAGACTGGTCTTTACCAAGAAGTAGGCTACGGCATTGTTGTTCTTCCGCTTCTTGGCGATCCCCATCTTTTCCAGCTCGGCCAGCGCGTTCATGCACTGGGCCTTGGGAAGCTTGGATAGTGATGTTGCCTTCTCGGCGGTGACAGCTTTGTCCTCGGAGATGGCGCCACCAGTCTTCATCGCGTTGAATAGTTTCTCAACCTGAGGTGATACCATAAATGGCGGGATTATATTGTTGTGTAAATACCTTGTGGTCTCCCCCTTTCGGAACATATTTCGGAGCTATTCTTCGGTAGGGCCTTCCCCCCGTCACCATGTCCCTGAAGCCGTGGGCAATGTCCATTGCATAGTTCGAAATGACAAAGGCAGGTACAAGGGGCAGGAATGCGAAAAACCTCCCTTTCGATTTCCTTCCTTCATTCAAGCATGTTGACGATCAGGCGGATGTTCTCTTGGGAACGCAAGTAGAGGGCCTGCACCTTTTCCCGGTCCCTCCATCCCTGGTCGGACATGGCCTTTCGGATGGTGGTCATGATCGTCGAGACGTTGAGGTCCTCCGTTGGGATCAGATAGTCTTCCCGACCGATAGAGGCCATGAAGGAACGCAGCTTAGGGGCGTAGTCGAAAGCGACCATAGGGATGCCCTGGTCCGAGGCGATCAACAGGGTGTGCAGGCGCATGGCGATGAGCAGGTCCAAATGGCTAAGCAATCCTTTCAGCTCATCCGGCGCATACTCCTTTTCCAACATGGAGAAGCGGTCCTTGCGGCCGATGTTCTCTTGGACTCGGCGGCCCAACATGTCGTCGAAGATGTGGTGGTGATACTCTTTCCCCCGCCCGCAGGTCTCCATGGGCAGGAACAAGATATGGGCATCCAGCTCCTCGATGAGCATGTTGCAGGTGCCGGTTACTGTCTCGAGGAACTGTTCCTCGTCCCATTGTGAGTAAAAACGATACATGGGGTCCTGTGAACGTACATTGATCCCCACGGTGATGGATGCCCCATTGTCTCCTTTGACCCCCGTAAGGTGGTCACCATGCAGCTTCGGAAGTAGGAGAAAGGCCAGATCGGCAGTCAACTTGGTCGGTACTGAGGTTGCTCCCAGCTCAGCCAGCCGCTTCATGGAGTCAGGGTCCCGGAGGGTGATCAGGTCCAGGGAATTGAGCGCGCTCCTTGCCAGGGCCCTCTGCAACGGTTTCTCGATGGGCAGCGCTCCTACTCCGCAACAGACCACCGGTACACCGAGCATCTTGGCCATTCGAAGGAACGAAAGGCTCGTCAGGTCGCCGTTGAGCAGGTCGCCGCCACCGTAAACGACCAGATCGGAACGCCTCAGGAACTCGAGGACACGGAACAGGTTCTCCGGGCGGTAGTACTCGAACAGAGGAGCAACGCCGTCGATCTGGTATTTGCGATCGATCTCCCGTTCATTGTCCGAAAGAACGAAGATGTGAAGCTTGCCTGGAATGCTCGCGCGAAGGGCCGAAAGCAGGGAAGAGAAGATGGCGTCATCTCCTGAATTGACACCTGCCCAATTGGCGATGGTGATGGTCGTCTCCGGCCGTTCGTTCAAAAACGTCCCTCCCCCTCTGAGATTTGGACCGCCCGTATTTATAAAACTTCTACTAACGTCTCCCTCAGGTGCGTATCACATGTCCACGATGAGTGCTCAGAAACTAGAGAAGGTGGTCAAATCGGAGGATGAATGGAGGCGCCTGCTAGGTCCGGAACGGTTCATCCTATTGCGGAAGGAGGGCACCGAGCCTGCATTCCAGAACAAGTATTGGAACAATCATGACGCCGGGACCTATGTATGCGGCGGATGCCGGCTCCCATTGTTCTCGTCGGAAGATAAGTTTGAGTCCGGCACCGGGTGGCCGAGCTTCAACAAGCCGATATCCGATCAGGCTATAGAGACCAAGTCTGACGACCGCTTCGGGATGAGGCGGACCGCCGTGGAATGCGCTCGTTGTGGCGGCCATCTCGGTCATGTGTTCAATGACGGCCCACCCCCCACTGGCATGCGCTACTGCATGAACTCCGGGGCCATGGATTTCCTTCCAAAGAAGTAGCTCAACGGCCTTTCAGGACCTCGATGACCTGATAAAAATCGGTGAAGGTGCGATGCTCCTTGCCGTCGCGTTCCAGTGAACGGTCGAGCTTCGAGCCCCTGACTGCGAAGGCCAGGTCGGCCGACATGGCCGCCCAGTGGTCCGATGTGCCGTCCCCGATATAGGCGACCCGCCGCCCCGCCGCCCTCTCTTCAAGAACGTTGTCCTCCTTGAAATTGCGGGCCTGATGGTGCTTCTTCGGCGGGAACTCGAACCTCACTCCTGGGCCAGAATCGGTGACCCTGGGGGCTACCACCTCCGCTTTCCTGTCCCACCCGTGGGCTGCCAGGAAATGTCGGATATAAAAGTCCAGGCCAGCACTGGTGATTCGGAAACGGTGGTCGTCGGCCCTGCACAGATCGAGGATCTCTTGGAATCCCGGCCGAGGATAGGTCACCTCGTCGAGTATCTGGACCATGCGCTCCCTGGACATCTGGATCATCTCGAACTGGCGCCCCATGCATTCCTCGATGGTGATCACCCCCTCCTCCAGAAGGCGTTCGACCCCCCTCCAATCACCGTCGGCGAACTTGTCCAGGATGTACTCCGCGGTGTCGATCAGGGTAATAGTGCCGTCGAAATCGCAGAGGACGCTCAGATCCTTCGCCCGCTCTTTCTCCGAGGAATTAGGAAACCGCTCCATGCCGGGCATGGGATGTGGTCAGGGAATAATAAACCGTTAGCCCGGGCCAGGGCGGCGCCCTCAGCACGATGATGCTGGATTGGCCCCAATTGCTCCAATATTGTGGATATTACGCCGCAGGACCGCGGGCAGGCCACCGCGGCCAAGCAAAGACTTGAGAATTTAGATAAACAATGTTGGTGAAAAAATATCGGCCGTTGAGCCAGGAGGGGCCAGTCTCACCTTCCGGTCCTCGGGCGGAACAAGGGTGGCAGATGGCAAGGACAACAACAAAGCCGGTCAACTGGGCAGTGGATGTGGCCTCAAGATTGAAGGGAGCACATTTCCCACTTGATGAAGTCGAGGCCAGGGAGAGGCTGGAAGGGGTCATGGTCAAAGGAAATGACATCAAGGACATCCTGGACCGTATGAATTTCCCCGTGCCCACTCCCGCCGATATGCTGCACCAGATCTCAGATGGCTTGGATTGATCGGATCGGTCCCCGGTCGGCCTGGGCGTAATTATTGTAAGGTCAGCTATCGATATCATATGGGGTAGCATCTTTGATATTGAAGAAGGTAAAATCGGAAGGCCTCGCGCACCTATCTTATCTGGTGGGATCGGACGGTAAGGCGGCCGTGATCGACCCCCGGAGGGATTGCCAAGTATACCTCAACATGGCCGAGGAGGAGGGGTTGAGGATCACAGACATCCTGGAGACCCACCGCAATGAGGACTATGTCACCGGTTCCCGAGAGTTGGCCTCGATGACCGGAGCGTCCATACATCATGGACAGCTGGATTTCGAGTATGGGCAGCTGATCCGTGAGGGGGAGGAGATATATCTGGGGCAGGCCGTTCTACGAGCCCTTGAAACGCCTGGACACACTCCTGAGAGCATGTCCTATGCAATTCTGGACCGTTCCGCAGGGTCGGAGGTCATCGGGGTCTTCACAGGAGATGCCCTTTTTGTCGGCGAGGTGGGCCGGACCGACCTCTTTGGACATGATCAGATCGGGGAACTAGCCGCCCAATTGTTCGACTCACTACACAAAAAGTTGAAACCGCTCGGTCTCGGAGCGATCATCTACCCTGCCCATGGGGCTGGCTCAGCCTGTGGAGGAAGCATCTCCAACCGCGAGGAGAGCACCATTGGCCTTGAGATGGCCCAGAATCCTGCCCTCCAGATCGATGATAAGATGAGCTTCGTAGCTATGAAATCGGCAGAGAGGATGGAGAAGCCTTACTACTTCTCCACCATGGAAGCGATCAATCTTCGAGGGCAACCGATCCTCGGCCGGTTGCCCCAGCCCCCCGCCCTCTCGCCGAAGGAGTTCAAGGAGCTGGCCGGGAATGGTCGAGTGATCCTCGATGTTCGAGCCCCCGCTGGCTTTGCCACCGCCCATGTAACTGGTGCCATAAGTATCCCCGAGGAGGTGTTGCCAAACTATGCCGGCTGGACGTTCGATTACGATCACCCATTACTGATCGTGCTGGACGAGAACCGGGATATTCAAAAGGTGGTGGCTGAGCTCATCAGGATCGGCTATGACCATATCGATGGATATCTACGCGATGGCATGGAGGGATGGACCAAGGCCGGACTGCCTATAGACTCATTCCCTGCCATCACTGGACGAACTCTTTCCGACCGCCGTGCAGCCGGCGAGGACATCTTCGTGCTCGATGTGCGTACGAACAAGGAATGGGCCGAGGAGCGGGTCGAAGGAGCGGTCCACATCTTCGCTGGATATCTGAGGGAGAGGATAGGTGAGGTGCCTAGGGATCGCCCCGTAGCGGTAATGTGCTCATCTGGATTGCGAGGCAGTCTTGGGGCGAGCATGCTGCAAAGCGAGGGATACGGTCTGATGTTCAATGTATTAGGAGGAATAAGTGGATGGAAGAAGGCAGGCCTCCCTACGATCAAGTAGGTCACGCGGCCAGTCAACGTGGTCCGACCTAAGTATTAATACGAAGTGTAGATACTATTCAAAACTCTACAAAGAAAAAGCAAACATATACCAAAAAACCGATTGTGAATGCAACAATGTTGCATATTAACAATATATAGATTCTCAGTTTGGAACATTGTTGCGATTCGTGAGTAACAAGGATTAAATATCTACAAACCCAGTGAAGCAATAGGGATTATATGGGCTACGAGGAGCTATTTCCGCCATATGACATGGAGTGGCACGGTAAGGCCACTAAGCGCTTTGCGAATCCCTTTGTCGACAACAAGTTCGACAGGGTCGATGTAGACCCCGTCATGCTATCGCACGCTGCGGTGGCATGCGGCTACTCGATTAGGGATTTCTATGAAAAACCGGAACTCGGGATACACTGCCTGGCGTACATCTATCAGCTGTACGACCTGCTGCCTGTTTCCCACTGGTTCTACTCCACACCTTGGCTCAAGGAGCTGGGAATGGAATTGACCCAGAAGGACACTCTGCCGCCAATCGCCGAGACTCCGATCATCAGTGAGCCGGGCGAGGTCGACAACATACGGGTTCCGGACATTGATGAAGTAAGGAAGGGCTACACCTATACTCAGTATCAGAGGCTCTATTCTTACGTGCAGAAGAACATACCCCAGACATTTGTGCCGATCTCATACGGGTTTGACCCGGTCGCCGAGGCGTCCCACATCTGCGGTGTAGAGAACTTCGTTATGTGGACCTTCACCGAACCGGAAGCGGCCCACAAGCTAGTGACGAAGTTCACCGACACTGCCGTCAACGGTGCCCTCTGTACCGCCAAGGACTACGGTATGGCCATGCTCGTGCTGGGTTCCGTTCTGACCAACAACGATATCTTCTCTGATGAGGCTGTTCGCGAGTACGGTGTCAACAACATGCGGTACTTCATCGACAAGGCCTTCAGGGGAGGCGCCGGTCCGCAGATATTCTATCACTGCTGCGGTAACAACGAGACCTGCTACAAGGAGTTCCACAACCTGATCTGGTCGCCGTTCACTGTGTTCCACATCGGCTACAAGGGCCGGGACGTTTTCCCGACCGAGCTGCTGAAGAAGGAATTCGGCAACAAGGCCACCATCATGGGATCGGTTGACACCAAGCTGATGATCAACCCGAACCCCAAGGCAGTATACGACCAGGCCGCAACATCGGTCAAGGCCGGTCGCGACAGCCCGAGAGGTTACATCCTTGGTTCGGCTTGCGAATGCCCCATGTATACGCTTCCGTCCAGCATCCTGGCTATGACCAGGGCGGCTAGGGACCATGGAACGTATGGGAAGTTCTGAGGTGAGCAAAATGGACGCAAAGTTCTCCGCTAACGCCAAGGACCTGATGGGTAAGAGGGGTCTGAAGGAAGCCGACGTCGCTGACGTCGTCAAGACCGCTGTAACCACCAACAGGAAGATTACCGACGGCAAGAACAACATTGCCAAGAAGCGCATCGGCGAAGTTACCGTATACGCCTTCTACGACAATGATGGCAACGTCGAGTCCGCATACTCCCACCGCATGGTGCTGGGCGAGCCGGTGAAGACCACCGATACCCCTGAGGTCACCGCCTGGGAATGCACGCACTGCAAGGAAAAGGCTATCTCCGGAACCGTCAACATGACCTATATGGGGGTCACCAGGTCCGGACCGGCCATCGTCTGCCAGAAGTGCGGTGACTCCTGGGTCGAGGAATACCTCGCCACCAAGACCATTGCAGCCGCCGAAGGCCTCTTCGAAAAGAAGAAGGCTTAAACAACTTATGGCCGCATCGCGGCCCCTTTCCACATTTTTCCTTTTTTTATAACGCTTCTAGATACCTGGGCTTTCTCAGAAAACCATAACTATGCTGAAGCCATTGAAGCTTCTAGTTCTGGTGCCGATCATGAGAGAGAATTTGGGGGAAAGCGAGAGTCTGTGCCCGGAGTGCCTGAAGGTCATCCCGGCGTCAAAGTTCGCCGAGAACGATAACGTTTATCTGGAGAAGACCTGCCCAGAGCATGGCTACTATAAGGTCCTGATCTGGAGAGGGGTTTCTGATTACAAATCGATGAAGGCCTATGCCTGCGTTCCCTCCAAGCCCGAGAAGTACGCCGTGAAGAACAAGGCCACCTGCCCCATCGACTGTGGCTTGTGCCAGGACCATACCCAGCACACCTGCCTAGTGGTGCTGGAGGTCACCAACGATTGCAATCTCAAATGCCCCATCTGCTTTGCCTCGGCCAACGAGCGCTATCACTTCAATCCAACCATGGAAATGATCAAGGGCATGTTCCAGACCACCCTTGACTATGTCAATCATCCCATCTGCATCCAGATCAGCGGAGGAGAGCCGACCATCCGAGACGATCTGCCGGACATCCTGAGCCTTGGCAAGAGCATGGGCATCGACTATATCGAGGTCAACACCAACGGCGTACGCTTCGCTCAGGACCTGGACTTCCTGAAGAGGTGTAAGGAGGCCGGAATGGACTCTATATATTTCTCGTTCGACGGCCTGAGCAGCGAAATTTACATGAAGACCTGCGGAAAGGACCTGCTGGCCTCTAAGCTGAAGACCATCGAGAACTGCCGCGAGGCCGGCGTCGGGGTAACCCTGGTGACGGTCGTCTCACCGGACATCAATCTCAATCAGATCGGTGATCTGATCAACTTTGCCAAGAAGAACATCCCCACCGTGAAGGGCATCCACTTCCAGCCGCTCAGCTACTTCGGCCGCTTCCCGATCGTACCGAAGGACGAAAATCGCACGGTGCTGCCGGACCTCCTGAAGGAGATCGAGCGGCAGACCAAGGGCGAGCTGAGGATGGACAACTTCATTCCCACCTCCTGCACCAATGTTCACTGTGACGTCAAGTCCATGTCTGTGCTGATGGAGGACGGTACGCTGTTCCCCCTGACCCACCGGGCGATGGGCCCCCCCAAGGATACCTGCTGCATAGCAACGAAGACGAGGAAGGAGATCAGTGATCTGTGGCGGTACATCGACGAGAGCATGGGCTCGGACAGTGGGGAGGCCAAGGGCACCTGGGATGAGTTCATCCAGAGGGCCCGGACCAACTATCTTACTATCTCTAGCATGCCCTTCCAGGATGTCTGGAACGTGGACACCGATCGGCTCAAGGGCTGTTGCATCCACACCGTAACCCCGGATGGCAAGCTCATCCCGTTCTGCCTGTTCAACATTAACAGCATCCATGGGAAGACCCTCTACCGTCATGAGATCCTGGAGAAGTACGCCACGAAGGGCGGCAGCGCTTAGGAGACCACCTTCACTGCCCCCCACTGACCAACCGCCATGGTCAAGCTCAAACAAGCTCGGCCATGGTGCCATTCCCCCGCAGAGGGAGTGATTGTTTTCACCGGGAGCTGGGGGGGCCGGTCGGAACACCGATCGGTAGATGGTTTTGACCCCATTGTAGTATGGCTCAGCCATCGGTCCTCGATTCACCGGCTATGGATCACTCCAATCTCGGGCCTGCCAAGTACAGAGCCCTCTTGGTGAATCCGTGGTCGAAGCTCTCCTCGGCCAGATCGAGCACCCTGAAGGCAGCGGCGATGTCGCCGGGTGGGTCGCTCAGGGGTGGGGATCGGAGCTTGAGATCGTCGCTCCATACTACATGAGCGATACCACATTGGTGCCTAGTCTGACGAGCTTGATGCTCAACGTCAGGGGGGAACCCCCTCACCGAACGGCCAGACCGCGCTCGTCGATCTCCCGTGCCAGAGCCTTGGCCTTGGACCACGCCTCTCGCATAAGGTCAAGGGAGCCGACGGTCCGCTCATGCCTCATGCACAGGGTCTGGGCGAACTTTTCCGAATGACATCGGCACGCTTCGGTATCGCCCACGCCAGTCTCTATGAACAGGCAGCGGGAGAAGCCGTCGAACATCATCTTCAGGAAATAGTCTGGTTGATACCCCTCCCCCTTCATACAGTCGAGATCGAACAACCTGATCATTCCGGGCATGCCATTCTTGGCCCACCCTGCGGGATAAAACCAGGTTATCCCCCCGTTCTTCTTCTCAGTATGATATCTCTCGGTGGTCAGCATGGCGGCGATGCAGTCCTCGAATTCCAGCATGACCACGGGCACTCCGACCACCCCCTTGATGTCCTTAAGGCTCTGGCAATAGCCGTAGCCCAGGAAGACAACGTCCACCTTTCCCTCGAGGCCGATGAGCTTCTCGATGATCACCTTCCTAAGGTCATCTGGCCTTATGTGCAATCCGAACTCGATGTATTCTCGAAATACCACATCATGCTCCCCGGCCGTGACCGCCTCGATCTCGTCCCGGATGGCATCACATCCCAGTATGCCTAATTTCATCATCTTACCTGCATCGATGATGGGCCCACCAGAGGTTTAGGATGACCACTTATTTTGATGTCCAATTTCAGACACTCTAGGGGATGAAAAACAACTGCATAATCGGCGGGGGCATTCAGTAAAGCTCTTCTTCTGATAGTTGGTTCCAGAGCAACGGCATGACCATCGCAGAGTTCTCTGTCAACGGCATGAGCGCCTGGATAAACGATATCTCCCAAAAGTACCTGGCCACTGTGCGCATAATCGACTGCATACCGTGGGGATCTCAAGGTGGTCAGGCCATCTTCGAAATCGAGGGCAGCCGGGGAAGGGCGATGTACATGATACGGGACATCAAGGAGCACCCGGACATCACCAGCATCGACATGAATCCCCCGGAAGGGGGGAGACTACGAGGAATGGTAGGGATGAGCAGTTGTGCCATCATCCGGTTGATGCTCTCAGCGGGCTGTTTCCTCGAGAAGGCGGAGGCGGACGGGGACGGCAGGGTTCGATTCCGCGTTGCGGTCGGCAGCGAAGGCTCCCTTCCTGACCTGTTCCGCAAGCTGGAGGCCATAGGCATCAATGCGGAACTGCTAAGCCTGAGCCGGACCGAGGAGCACGATCCGCTAACGGAGAAGCAGGAAGAGGTCGTTCGGCTCGCTTTGGAAAAAGGTTATTTCGACACCCCTCGACGGATCAAGGCCAAGGATCTGGCCAAACTATGTGGGATCACCCCGGCAACGTTCGGGGACATGCTTAAGCGTGGTGAACGCAACCTACTGCGAAGCTATTTTAAGAATAAAAGGTAGATGCGGCTAGGAACCTGGCCGTTTCCGATTCCCAGAGTGTGCTAAGCAATATTCTAGAGATACAGGTAGGGAAGGACCGCGTTACCGCGTGCCCTTCTTGCCCACGCTCTTGTTGTAATTGTTGACGATGTTGTTCATATAATCGGCCAGCAACTTTTGCCTTTCCCAGTCCTTGGTCAGCGGTCCTTCGAGCGGGAACTCGGTATCACACCGAAGGCAACGAGCCAGCTGGCAACCGAAAGCACCCTTCTTGCAGCCCTTGCAGGCGATGGCTCGTGACTGGAACAATGAGAACTCCAGGCCGCAGTTCGGGCACTTTATCTTCTTGGTGGTCTTCATAAGGGCGGGCGTGATGCCTTGTTCCCTCATATGATCGGTCAGTACCATATTTTCAGCTCCGGCGTCACGAATATCCAGTTACCGTTAATAAGACTTTGGTGAATTTCCCCCTTATTCCTCCAGGTCGTTCTCTCGAGGCTCAAAATTAGGTGGGAAGATGGCCCCCCATCGGAGGAACGGTTTGTAAGGATAGGAGGCAACAGGCTCTGTGTTCCTGAGGCCCTCCATGAGCTCGTCGATCCTCGAAGCGGGGAAGACGATGAGGACCTCGAACTCCTGCACCAGGCCGTAGGCTCGGTCACCCATGCAAGGCACGTCCACGGTAACCACGCCCTCGTCCATGGCGCGGGCGATGCCCGAGCAGAGCGAGGCCTGGCCGGTCATCTTGGTCACTATTGCCTCTCCTTTCTCATAGGCGAAGGCGATGATCAGGCGCAGCACCCTGGCCGGGGACAGGTAGATGGCGATGACGTCCGGTTCGAAGGGGGCGAGGTCCAGGGGGGCCACGACCACTCCTTCGTACATTTTGCCCCTGTTGCCTAGCATGGTCATGTTCTCATGGAGCCTCTGCGCCGCCGGTACGTCCTGAACGTACGGGAGGTTCAGATCCCCCTCGGCCAGCCTGGTCGGGGTCTTGCAGAGGCCCAGGCAGGCCGCTCCCCAAAGACATTTGGTCCCCTGACTGGAGGCGCCCACCACGCCATCCTTCCGGTTGTAACGGGCGATAGCGACCATATGGCAGGGCGTGGTGTTGGTCAACAGTCTCGCCTCATTGTAATCGATAAGCTCCCGTGCCAAGGGCAGAAGCTTGATGGCCACGGGGTAAGCGGGAAGGCATACTAGGTCCCTCAGCTCCTTGGTCAGGGCCTTCCAATCCTTCCCGGGCATAGGTGGTTGATGGTACTTCGGATTCATTATTCTGTTGGCTCACGCCGCGTCTGGGAGCGAGGGTTTATCTCTCGAAAAGCTACTGGGGGTGCATCCTTATATACCCATGGGGATGGCCCGATAAGGGATTCGGGCAAACGGAGGATGCACATCATGGTAGATTCAATCAGTGACCAGCCGCTGCCAGGCCCAGAGGCTGAGCAGAACGTTTTCGAAGATCATATAGCGCTTATCTATGAGACCGCTGAGGAGCGTCTCGCGGCTATCACTCCCTTGATCAAGGTCGGTCTGGAGAAAGGAGAGCTTTGCCTCTATATATCTAATGACGAGAACGACCGAGGCATCGTCGAAGCGCTCAAGGCCGAGCACATAGACGTGGAAAAAGCCGTAGGCACCGGTGGATTGATCCTGACCAGTAAGAAGGAGATGTACTTCAAGCTGGGACGGTTCGATCCCGACTGGACCATCCGGGTGCTCAATAACATTGCCGACCTCGCCAAGTCCTATGGTTTTACCGCTATGCGTATCATGTCGGAGATGACCTGGACCCAGGAGAAGGTCCCGGGGGTGGAGCGCTGGCCGGAGTATGAGGCCAAGATGAACTCGCTCAATGTGGGAATATCTCTCCGCATCATATGCCAGTATGATCGAAACGCTTTCCCTCCCGAGGCCATGTTGGCGGCCATCCGGACACACCCCAAGGTGGTGTCCCAGGGTTCGATCAGCAAGAACTCCTTCTACAGTTCCGGCCGATCGGCTGCTCAGCGGCGACTTTGCCGCTCTGGAGCTGGAGCGCATGCTGGATAGCATCCGTCTGTCCAACAGCTCCGAATCCGAGCTGCAGAACCGGGACCAGCTCATCGACCAGATGCGCAAGCATGTGGAGACCACCAACGCCGCCAAAAGGAAAGTGGAGCTGGCGTTGGAAGAATCCCGCCGCCGCTTCAGCGAGTTCGCTGAGAGGTCTTCCGACTGGGCTTGGGAACTGGACGAGCATGGCGCCTATACCTATTCATCGCCGCGGGTCAAGGACATCCTAGGCCTGCAGCCCGAGGAAGTGTTGGGCCGGACCACTCTGGACCTGGTGTCCCAGGAGGAAGCTGACCGGGTGTCGGCCATCCTGACCAGGACCATGGAATCCCGCGCCCCCATCACCGCATTGGAAAAGGAGATGCGACCACAAGGATGGCCATGCGGTCTTCTTGGAGATGAACGGCACGCCCCTTCTCGATCGGGAAGGCAACTTCGTTGGCTATCGTGGCATCGACCGGGACATCACCGGTCGGAAGACCGCTAAGTTCGCCATCGATGAGAGCCGTAAGCGGACTGAGGAATCGGTGGCCGAGGTCCAGGCCAGGGATCTAAGGATCCATGGTTTGGAGGAAGCGATCTCCCAATTGAGGGCCGCACAGGCCGACCGGGACGCCGCACTGACCTCTATCAAGGAGACGTTGAAGGCGAGCCAGCTGGAGCTAACCAGGGCCGGAGAGGACCTCGGGCGACTGCGCGACGCGCTCCGTTCTCGAGAGGAGGAGATCGCGGCGACCCAAACCTCGGTGGAGAAACACCGCTCCAGTTTGACACTCCTGCAACAGAACCTCGTGGACAAGGAGGTCGAGCTTTCGTCAATGCGCGCCGATTTGGAACAGGCCAGGGGTCAATATCGGGAGAAGGACGCGGCGTTAAACGAGATCACAGCCAGCTACAAGGTGCAGGCCCTGGAGCTGATCGCCGCCCGCGGCTCCCTAAGCGGTATGGGAGAAGGCATCAACCGGAAGGAGGAAGAACTGGTCACACTCCACCAGCAGATGGATCGGATGGAGATCGAGCTCCGGGATGCTAAGCAGGCGTTCGTGTCCAAGGCGGGGGACCTGGTGCAGGCCCAGGACCGAGTAAAGCAGCTCAGCGATGCGTTGGACCTGAATGCCCGAGAGATGACCAAGGGGGCCGAGGAGATCCAGGCCAAGGACGCCACTCTAGCCGAGACGCTGGCCGCGGTGAACGCCCTGCAGATCACACTGAACTCCCGGGAGAAGGAACTGGGGGCGCGCCAAGAGGAAGCTCGCGAGGCCACTGAATCTCTCGCCAGCACGAAGGCCGAACTGGCCGTCAAAGAGGCCGCCCTGGTCGAGACCATCGCCCTGTACGAGGGGGCCAAGGCAGACCTGGCCTTCCGGAGCGAGGAGGCCCAGCAGCTCAGAGAGGCCCAGGAGCTTCTGGAAGGGCAGAAGGATCAGCTCATCCAGCTGGTACAGGAACGTGATTCCGACCTGGTCGTACAACAGACCGCCACCGCCCGCGTCGCTAGCGAGCTAAAGGCCAAGGAGGAGGCTCTGCAGGCCCTAGGGGTCCGATTGGCCGAGACGGAGCATGCTCGGGTGGGGCAGATGGCCCTGGCCGAGCAGCGCAGCCTTGATCTGGATCTGAAGGTAGAGGAGCTGGCCGCTTTCAAGAGATCGACGGCAGAAATGGAGAACGACATCATCGCATTACGGGTCAGGTTCGAAAAGCTGCGTCTGGACCTCGTAGCCCAGGATGCCGTGGTCTTCGGTCTCCGGGAAGCATTGGCCAGGCGGGACGCAGAGGACGACGTCAAGCTGGCTGGAGCGAAAGCAGTGAAGGATGCGATGGCAGCTACCGAGGCGGAATCCCTGAGGCTAAGGCGAACAGTCGACCTCCTGGGGAGCGAGCTTTGTGCCGCCCGCGCGGCTCTGGGCGGCCGGGATGCCGAGCTGCTGGTCAAGCAGGAAGCGCTCTCAGAAAGCAATGATCGTTACCAAGCCATCTTCGAGCAGGCCGGGGCGGGCATAGCTCGCGTTGGTCTGGATGGCCGTTTACTAGAGGCGAACGACAAGTTCTACGATCTGTTCGGATATACGGCCCAGGACCTGGAGGGAAAGACCTTCCGAGACATCACCCATCGCGATGACCTGGCCGAGAGCGCGCTGATGTATCAGCAGCTGGTCAGCGGGGAAGTTAGCTCGGTATCGGCCATGAAGAGGTATGTCCGCAAGCTCGGCTCGACCGTCTGGGCCAATGTCACCATGTCCTCGGTCCGGGACGCCCAAGGGAGCCCGCGATACATAATGGCCATAGTCGATGACCGGACCGACCAGATGTTGGCAGAGCTCGCACTCAAGGAGAAGGAGGACAGGGAGAGCGAGGAAACGTTGCAAGAACGTCATCGAGAACGCGCCGGAAGGTGTTTGGGTCCTGGACATCGAAGGAAAGACGACCTTCGTCAACCAGCGGGTCGCTGCTATGCTTGGCTATGCGCCGGAGGATCTGATGGGCCAGCCGGCATCTAGGTATATGAACTCCCAATGGATGGAGCAGCAGGAGAACGATCCTGAGAGCTTCGGGAACGAGGTTCGGTTCACTCGCAAGGATGGGACCGACCTGTGGGTCATCATCTCTTCCATTCCTATTCTGGACCAGGCGGGGCTTAGCAAGGGCGCCATCGGCCTGGTCAACGACATCACCGCACTGAAGGCCAAGGAGGTCCTGGCCGAGGCGTCTCGGTCCGCGACCTTGAAGGAAGCGGCCCTGCTGAAGGCGATGATCGGCGCAATTCATTCGCCGTTCGCAGCGGTGTCCCCCGATGGCCGGGTCGTCATGGCGAGCGCGACGCTGGAGCGCCTGCTGGGAATGTCGGGACTGGAGGGCCGTCTTATCGGCGAGGTGGTCCCGTCACCGGACCTCGGTGCCACGTTCAGGACCAAGGTCACGGTCGATGGTCGGGAGAAGGAGCTGGAAGTTGTCCCGTCGCCACTGGATTCAGGGGAAGGAACGGTCCTCACGTTCGTTGAGGTCGTGAAGATACCGGAGGTGGCGAAGAGCGAGGCCAGGAGCATGCCCTCGGAAAGCCTAGCTCATGATCTCAACAATTCTCTTACCGTCATCATGGGCAGCGTTTCCCTGGCCAAGGAGTACGTCATCCCCGAAGGGAGGATGTACAACAAGCTGATGCAGATCGAGAGCGCCTCGGTCACCGCCCGGGACCTAGCAAGCCGCATGATGGCCACGGCCAAGGGGGGCCCGGCGGGCGAAGCGGCCATCCCTGGGCCGTCCACCCCCATGGTCAAGGGAAAAGGCAAGGTGCTGCTGATGGACGATGACGAGAGCATCCTGGAGGCCACCGGTGATCTCCTTCGGTACCTGGGTTATACCGTTGACGTAGCCAGGGACGGGGAGGAAGCGCTGACGATGTGCAAGGAAGCACAGGATGCCAAGCAACCGTTCGAGCTAGCCATACTCGATCTGGAAATCGCTGCGGGAATGGGTGGGATAGAGGCCGGGCAGAGGCTCCGGGCCGATCACCCCGGCCTCAGGCTGATCATCTCTAGCGGATACGTCACCGACCCGGTATCGACGGGATTCGCTGCGGCGATCCCCAAGCCCTATGCCGCCGACGTCCTATCAAATGTCGTAGCCAGCGTCCTCGCCTCCCGGACCGTAGGGCAAAACCTATTACTTCCCCATGTCATCCAGAGCGCCGATGCCCCTGCTTCAGAGGTTGAAGATATCCATCGCCCGGCGCAGGCTGACCTCCTTGAAGGTGGAGGGAAACGGAAATCCCCTGGAAGAGTGGATACATAACAAGATGCGGAAGGAGTTCAAAGAGTCCAGGGAGTTCCGCGGTTCGATCGGCAGGGCGGAGTTCGGGGAGATAAGCAGACAGGACGTTCGGGAGTTCCAGCTGCACCGACTCCGGCAGCTGATGACATACACGATCGAGAATTCATATTATTACAAGAGGAAGTTTCAAGAGGCCGGTGTCCGGCCTGAGGACATCCAGACTTGGGATGATCTGGATAAGATCCCCATGACCGATCCGGCCGACCTGGCGGCCGAGCCGCTCACATTCCTATGCGTCTCGCAGAGCAAGGTCATGAGGGCATTCACCACCTCCGGGACGTCAGGAACCAGGAAGCGTCTGTTCTACACCCAGGACGACGTGCTCAACATCATCGACTCCATCGCTGCCGCGCTCAAATCGGTAGGCATGTCCGGCGACGACACCCTGCAGATCATGTTCCCTGCGGTGTCGGCCTGGGACCCCGGCCTTATGCTGGACGGCGCCTGTAAGGTCGCCGGTATGCGCTCGGTGGTGTGTAGCGCTGTCGACGTCGATGAGCAGGTAAGGATGATGCGAGAGCAGGGCACCAGGCTGATGATCGGACTCACCTCGTTCCTTTATCGCATCACCGTGCTGGCCAAGGACAAGTATGACCTGAGGGCATTCGGCATGAAGGCCATCATCTGTTCGGCGGAACCGCTGCCAGAGGCGATGCGTCGCGAGATGCAGGCGGCCTGGGGTTGCAAGGTGCTCAGTCACTTCGGCATGACCGAGATGGGGTTGGCCACATCGATCGAGTGCGAGGCGGCGGACGGGTTGCATATCAACGATGCCGACTTCCTGGCCGAGGTCATCGATCCGGTCACCGGCAAGCATTTGCCGGACCGGCAGCAGGGCGAGCTGGTGTTCACCTCCTTGTCTATGCAGGGCACCCCCCTGATCCGTTACCGCACCCACGATCTCTCGTTCACTATCGAACCGCCCTGCCATTGTGACTTCCGCACGATCGGCCGCATGGGTAAGGTGCAGGGCCGCATGGACGCCCAGACCAAGATCGGCTATGGGCAGAAGATCTACCCGGTGCTGTTCGACGAGGCCTTGCTGAGCATTCCGGGGGTGATCGCTTACAGGCTCTCGCTGGAAAAGGACGGATACCGCGATAGACTGACCTTCATAGTGGAGTACAAGGGCGATCCCGTGACCGGTCGGGAGAAGATCTTCGATGCGCTGATAGCGCTCGACGAGATCAAGGATGCCCTGGAAAACGATCTCATCCTGCCGCCGGTGATCGAGCTGGTCGCTGCGGGAAGTGTGACGTTCGCTCCGAAGAACAAGGTCATCGAGGACCATCGGGGCGGGTACGACGGGGCGGCCGAGGCGAAAGCTTCTTGACCACTATGCCGTTTCAATGGGCCGCATGAAGGCCGGGGTCATCGCCGTCCAGGGGGCTGCCCCTGAGCACGTCAAGGCGCTGCAGAACGCCATGATCGGGCTGGGCATAAAGGGGAGCGTCATCACCGTCAGGAGGCCAGAGGAACTGGCCCAGATCTCCTGCGTGGTGATACCGGGAGGAGAGAGCACAACCATCTCCAAGCTCCTCCGCCGTTTCGAGCTCCACGAGCCATTGGTCAAGAGGGGTCTGGAGGGCATGCCCATCATGGGCACCTGCGCTGGATGCGTCCTTCTGGCCAAAGAGGGCGACCTAGAAGTGGAGAAGACCGGCACCAGGCTTCTGGACCTCATGGACATGGGCGTGGACCGCAACGCATTCGGCCGGCAAAGGGAAAGCTTCGAGGCCCCCCTTGATATCAAAGGGTTGAGCGCGCCATTCCCAGGGGTGTTCATCCGCGGACCGGTCATCCGAAAGGTCTGGGGTGACTGCGAGGTGCTGGCCAGCTACGGTGACAAGATCGTGATGGCCAGGCAAAATAACATCATGGCCCTCAGCTTCCATCCTGAGCTATCCGGCGATGCCCGGATACACGAAATGCTGCTGTCCCTGGTCTGATGCTCAGGACTTGATCGCCCTGATGATGCTCTCCAGTCGGCTGGCGTAGTTGCCGTTCTCAACGACCGTGCCGGTCACCACAATGTTGGCCCCGGCGTTCTTGGCTCGGGCCGCGGACTCTGCATCCCTGATGCCCCCACCGACCAGCAAGGTAACTGTCGATGGCCGCTCTAACGGTCGTTATCATGTCCTCCGGAACCGGTTGCGGTGCGCCGCTGCCTGCCTCGAGATACACATATTCCATGCCCAGGTACTGAGCGGCCAGCGCGTAGGCGGCCGCGATCTTGGGCTGGTCTCTGGGTATGACATCCGCTTCTCCGACCTCGCCGACCTTCATGCCTGGGGCGACAATGACGTACCCCATCGACAGCGGCTCTAGGTTCAGCTTCCGGACGATCGGTGCTCCCATGATCTGCTCACCGATGACCATCTTGATATTCCGGGAGTTCAGCATGCTCATGAAGAAGATAGCATCGCTATAAGGTGAGATCGCGTTCGCTCCCGACGGAAAGTAGATGACCGGTACCTTGACCTGAGCCTTGATCGCCAGCACAGTCTGGTCCAAGTTCTGCTGGGTCACACCGGTGGAACCGCCGACCATTATGGCGTCGGTCCCCAGGTCGTTGGCGACCTTGGCGATCTCCCCAGCCCGGGAAGGCTCTTGCTTGGCCGGGTCGATCAGGGTCATGTGGAGCGCCCCCTTCTTCATCTTCTCCTTAAGGATCTCTTTCACGGTCATAGCAAACCTCCCAACAAGAACGCTATCAGGGCCACGAGCATCCCATACTTGGCCCATCTCTGCCCCTGCTTGGGATTTCGAAAATGAACTATGGAGCAGTATATAAATATTGCATCGGCAAACAATACTGCCACCAGATACTCTATTCCAAAGATGCCCAGGACCACCGGCTCGAAAGAAAGGGAAACGGCGATCAGGAAGGCAGCGCTGGCCACGATCCCGGCGTTGCGGGCACCTATCCTTTGTGGTAGGGTACGCCGGTCAAAGTCGGAGCCCATGTCCTGGACTGTCCTTGACGATCTCTCGTCCCAAGGTGGCCAGGAATGCCATCAGGCCTATGGCCACGGTCGACTCGACCTTGCCCACGACCGCACCACCTAAGAGGAACAGGGCCCCGGTGAGCCAGGCGATAGAGAGGTTGCCAGTCAGCCCCAGCTTCTTCGTCTTGAATTCATAGGCTAGTATGACGCCGATGGCCGATGCCACGATAAGGAACGAGATCCAATCAAGGAGTACCGACAAGGCGAATGCCAGGACGAACGAGGCGATGGAGATGTTGCGGGCGGTCTCCGGTCTTATCCGGCCAGATGGTATGGGCCTCTCCGGATGGGCCTGTTTATCGACCTCCCGGTCCAGGTAGTCGTTCAGGGAGTTGCCCCCCACGATGAACATGAAGACCACAGCGGCGGCGATGATCAGATCGGCAGAATCGTTGACTATATCAGTACCCTGGGCCACCAGGGTCCCTAGGATGAGGCCTACCACACCCATTACGCAGTTGCCGATACGGATCAGCTGGATGTACCTGTTCACGTGGGTCGATTAATGTGGGCCTAATAATTCTTTTCCATTGCATCCCCAAGGTTCACCCTGTTCTCCTCCTGGTGATTACCGCAGGGACCCGTGGCTTGTCTTTGACCCGTTTATCGCGGTCCGGTATAGTTAGGAGCAATGGGGCCATCCTGTCATAGTCCAAGCCCCTCTCCGTCATCAGGTCCTCCTCCACGTACACCCCGGCCACATCGGCCATGATCCAGTTATGGTCCCTCATCTCGATGATATCGTTCAAACGGCACTCCATGTAGAGCGGGGACTCCTCTATCAGGGGGGCAGTCTCCAGGTC
This sequence comes from Methanomassiliicoccaceae archaeon, assembly GCA_963728405.1. Taxonomy (GTDB): domain Archaea; phylum Thermoplasmatota; class Thermoplasmata; order Methanomassiliicoccales; family Methanomassiliicoccaceae; genus UBA6. The sequence continues at coordinate 188,162 of CAVSJV010000005.1, forward strand.
TCGATAGGTCACCTCGAATAGTTTGGACTTGTCCACATCCCTGCCGGAGACCATGCCGCAATAGTCCGCCCTCTCCGTCATCTCCAAAGAAACGATGTTCACTGAGAAAGTTCCGTTCTCCATTATCCCTTCCAGAGTATGTCGCTCCCGGCCGATCGATATCCCGATGATGGGTGGTTCGGCGTTCATCATACTGAACCAGCCCACCGCCATGAAGTTCGCCCGGCCCTCGACGTTCGCCCCGACAAGGACCATCGGGAAAGGATAGGTCGGTCTTCCGATCTTTATCTTCGTCATACTGGTCTCCAGACCCGGCCGTACGCATTGGTCTGTCCGGCCGAGGTCACTTAATATACAGCAATCATGGTGAATAATACAATTGGCCCACCCATAACCGATCCAGCGGAACCATACCTTTTTTCCTTAACAGAAACATCGGATAGGCGATAGGGCATGATCGGCCGCGGCTGGTCCGTGGAAATTGCTCTCCTGCTACGATCGCCGGAAGGCCGCCCCGAACTGCCTCTCCTCAAGCTCCAGCATCGCCTTCATGTCTGCGGGCAGGCGGCGTATCGAATGCTGGCATTGAGGGCTGCAGGGAACGGAGAACGCCTTGGGGTTTGTCTTCGGCCAGTACTTTGCTCGATGGCCATTATAGAGGAACCGGACCTCCAGGACCATGTTCTCGTAGGCGCCGCATTCATCGCCGGGGACCTCGGCGTCGCCCGCTAGGTACACCTGGACGCGCTTCTCTCCTTCTTCCATGAGCCGGCGGCACAGGCCTCGGACGTACCATGTGTTGAACTCCTGATGGGCCAGTGCATGGGCGGCGCGAAGGGGTTCGGTCTTTCTCACTCCGCCCAGGGGTGAGGGCTCGTACTCCGACCAAAGCTCTCCTGGCTCCAGGTTCGTGGCCAGTGAGTTCTCGCTGCCGGTGGATATGGCCCGTTCCATGATCTCCAGGAATCGGCCCCGCCCCATGGCCGATAGGCTCGGACTCCGGTAGGGGCCTCTGGTCTCCTCCTCCCGAAGCTCGACGAGCATCCACCGCCTCGTTTCCTCGTCCAGGTCATCGTAGCGCATGAGCACCATCCGAATCGCCCTGGGAACTATAGAATCTTGCCTTGATTGGAGCGTTCGGATGCTGAATGGGCGTTTCCGGTGACTATAAATGCGTTAGCCCGATTGTGGGCAACGATGTCTCAGATCGATGTCGCTGCCGATGTCGAGCTGGTCCGGTCGCTGGTGGCCAAGTATTTTCCCATCTACGATGTCAAGGTCAGCTACGAGGCCGTGACCTTACTAGTTAGCCCCGACAAAAGCACACTAGAGGCGAACTTCGAGAGCCTGCGAAAGGACTTGAAGGTCAAGAAGTACATTCCTCTCATCAACTATTCGGGGGGAGAGTATACCATCTCGGTGGTCCGATTCCCTGAGACCAAGAAGAGCAACCTGTGGATCAACCGGGCGCTCCTGATCGTCACCTTCCTCACCACCACCCTGGCTGGCATGGTCCTATGGGCCGACTATGATGGGGCGGTCGAACTCTTCACTCTCAATAACTTTGTCATGGGAGCGATATTCTTCGCTATCCCCCTAATGGCCATCCTGGGAGTGCACGAGCTATCCCACTACCTCATGGCCAAGCGCCACGGGGTGGAAGCGTCCCTTCCATACTTCATACCGTCCATCCCTCCATTCGGCACCTTCGGGGCGTTCATCTCCATGCGCGACCCCATGCCCAATCGTAAGGCGTTAGTGGACATTGGCATCGCCGGCCCCTTGGGCGGGTTGGCGGTCACCATACCGGTGGCCCTGCTCGGGTTGTTCTTGACCGCCAACGGACACTCGGTCTCCGGTCCGATCGGTGATAGCGGCGTCATGGCCGTAATGATCCAGCCCCTCTACCAGCTCCTCGCCTTGTTCGTGCCGATGGCCGACAATATGGCCCTGCATCCCACGGCATTCGCCGCGTGGGTGGGATTCTTGGTAACTGCCATCAACCTGTTGCCGATCGGTCAGCTGGACGGTGGCCACGTGGCTCGGGGTCTGTTCGGTGGGAATGCCAAATACCTGGGCTATGCGACATTTGGTATCCTTGTCTTTCTCGCCCTGTTCTTCGATGGCTGGATCCTGTTCGCCCTACTGGTGTTCTTCCTGGGCCTCAAGCACCCGGCACCACTGAACGATATATCCAAGCTCAGCCTGCGCACCAAGGCGATCGGGGTGCTTGGGCTGGTGATCTTGCTTGCAACATTCGTGCCCCAGCCCATCGTGACCATCACTCCCGACCATTCGTTCGACATGAATGTGGTCGGCGATAACAACACCACGGTCATGGCCGGGGGGATCGCCGAGTACCATCTCCTGATCAACAACACGGGGAACACCAACAGTCAGATGAGGCTTGACCCTGGACCATATCCCGTGGGACTGGACCGCTTCGGTGTTCCTCACTAATGGGACGGCCGATAATGCCACCAAACGTGCTCATGTTCCAATTGGACCACGAGTCCAACGCCTCGGTCACCGTGCTCATGCATGTGGCATCGACCACTGCGGTCCAGAAGGAGCTGTTGCTGACCGCCACGGCCTCGGACGTGATCAAGGAACAGACCCTGACGGTCAACGTTTCCTGAAGATGCAGTAGTTACGGGACAGGGAGCGGTGCACCTTCTGGGAGTGATGGTGCACCAGCTCAAGGCCGTCATGCCCCTCCGGGCAGGAGCATGGAAGGACGATGCCGGCGCGACTGCCTCTTTCAAGGACCGTTGCGATGGAAGGAAGTGCCCGGGCGTACAGGTCGCCCAGAGGTTCCTTGTTCGTGCTGGTAGCCCGCCCGTAGGGACGGATCGGTCGCCACTGTGTCCACCATGCCGATGATGTCGGCTATCTCACCGATATCGGCGACCTCCATCTTCTCGAACGGAAGTCCAAAATGCTCCATGTTCTGAATGCATCCCTCGACCATCTCCGGGGAGAGGTCAGAACCGCAGGCCTTGACTCCTATGGAGGCGGCCTCGATCAGCACGCCCCCGGTGCCACAGAATGGGTCCAGAAGACGGTCGCCCCGCTTGACGAAGGTCATGTTAACAAGCGCCCGGGCGAACTTCGGGTGCAGGGAGATCGGGGAGAAGAATGGCCTCTCGGCAACCTTGCGCTTCTCGAACTGGCCGCGATCGATCTCCGCTTCGGACAGGAAAAAATGCACCCGGTCAGAGACGAACATCCGAAGCTCTATCTCCGGATGGTCCAGATCGACCTTCCTCCCCTGTGCTACCACTCCGCCGACACGGGCCGCCAACTTCCCTGCATCCACATCGAGATGGTTCTCCTGATATCTCTTGACCCGGACCGCGATCGAGCCTTCTGGTAGCTCCAGCCTCCCGGCCATCTGTTCAGCTTCGCATGGGTGGCAGGAACCTAGGTACCGACCCAGTCGATGAGTGAGCGCCAGCCTGGAGGCGATGCCCTTAAGGGCCGATGGGTCGAATCCCAGAACAGCGTATCCCGGACCGAAAGTTGTGAACTTGAAACAGTCGCACTCCGCCACACAGCAGCCATATGCCTCCGCCTGCGGAAGCGTAGGATGTTCGCCGGATAGTTCGAAAAAATATGGAACAAGGCTCACGCCATACCTCCGTTGGGAGGGGGCGTGGCCTTATTTCCTCGTTCAGTCTCTAATACCCTCTTCGCCAACGCTAATGACCGCCTCGGCCTCGGGAAGGTTAGGGGAGTCAATTAACCTTGCTATGCGCTTCCCTCCCTTGCTCTTCCTCAGATACAGCCGGTAAGTGGCAGCATGACCGACGATATGTCCGCCGATCGGTCTGGTCGGATCGCCGAAGAACGCATCGGGCTTGGCCGACACCTGGTTGGTCACGGCGATGACCGCGTTGTGCAGGTCCCCGAACCTAAGCAGGTCGTGCATGTGCTTGTTGAGGTTCTGTTGCCTTTCGGCCAGGGCACCTCGTCCGACGTACTCGGCTCTGAAGTGGGCCGTAAGTGAGTCGACGATCATCAGGCGGACGTTCAGTTCATGGGCCAGTTCCTGGGCCTTGTCCACCAGCAACATCTGGTGATGAGAATTGAACGCTCTCGCCACATGTATCTTCTTGAGGCATTCCTCTGGGTCGAGGTCCAGGGCGGTGGCCATCTGGACAATCCTCTCCGGGCGGAACGTATTCTCGGTGTCGATGATGAACACATTGCCATTGAGCCCGCCCTCGCTCACAGGGCGCCCGGCATTCACGGCCAGCTGGAAACACATCTGGGTCTTTCCGCTGCCAAACTCACCGAAGAACTCAGTGATGGCCTGCGTCTCCAGGCCTCCACCCATGAGCTCATCGAAAGCTTTGGAACAGGAGGTCAGCTTATGGATGTTCCTCCTTCTTTCAAGTATCAGATCTCCGGTCTCGAACCCACCGACGTCCGCAGCTTGTTTGGCCGCAGCGATTATCTTCACTGCGGTGCTCTCCCCGATCTCCGCCACTTCGGCGAGAACCTTGGGAGATTCTACTGCTATCGCCATCAGGTCGATATAGCCGGCATCGCGCAGCTTCTCTGCAGTTGCGGGTCCTACTCCAGGCAACTCTTCTATGCTGTTTGCGGGCATTTATGCACCTTCTTTTTCACGAACTTCATCTGAATATAAAAGGACCCCCTCGGATAGCTGAAAGTACCTGTTACAATTAGCAGGCCAGCACATAACAGGCGACTGAAAAGCGAGGCGCTCAGAAGGTTCGTTAACATCCATGATATGTATACGGGTGGTTTCTTGATTCAGGGAGTGATTATATTGACACAATCGATGATCATTATTGGCATCCCCAGCAGGGTGGAGCAAGTATCCTCCTGAAAGCAAAACCATAACGCCCCTTATCTCTCCACTCTGCTCTTAATTCTTAACGCCAGAGGCAATAATGCGACTGGACGTTTCTTTAGGGGTTAGGGGTTCAGAAAAGGTTTATTATGCGATTGTGTTTAGGGAGACCCCATGGCCCGAAAGAAGAGAAAGGAAGAGAAGGAGGAAGAGTACGAGTGGGTCCCTCCAGAGTTCGATGAGAAAGCCTTTCTCCTGAAGGACATCGTGGGTACGAAGGCCTTGATGATCACCGCGGTTATGGCCATCGTCTTCGGCATCATTGCTTTTGCAGTGGGCGCCGCGATCGCCAACGCCGTTGGGTTCATCGCATACGTTGCTGGTGCCCTGGTGGTCAATTATTCTTATCGATTCTTGAAGATCGACCGGGCAGATATCGAGAAGAAGACCATGATCGGCAACATCGTTCTATATTTCCTCCTGGCCCTGGGCATCTGGATCATCCTGATGAACATATGACCTATCGAGAAGATGGGTCAAAGCTCCCAGTTCATCCTTTTATCGAGGAGCGCAGAAAGGGCTTCTCTATTCCATTCATTTATTGCGTCGGGGCCGGCTTCGACCTTAAGTCCCTTGAGCGCTCTGAGGCCGCTGCCTAGCGCCGCGGTCGAGAACCTGGCCTGGACCAGGCCGGCGGCGGTGGGATGGTCGCGGGGGGCGATGACCACCCAATGGCCGTTGTCCAGGAACGGCCTGCTCACTCCCTCCTGGTTCCAACGCTCCAAGAATGAGGAGGCGTTCTCTATCCAGGCCGGTGGCCCTGCATGCCTCCGGACCGGGGAGAGCTTTAGCGATTCTAGCTCGACGACGAATCGCAACCTCTCGTCCACGTGATAGGCGCGGTCGACGATTTTGAAGTCCTGAGACTCCAACAGGGCGCACAATCCATCCAGGCTCCTTCTCACCTGAGGATATAGGTTGTCGTCAATCAGTTCCGGTCTTTCCATTGTGGCCACGATGGTCCCGGTCCCCCGCACCCTTAATATCCCCTCTATCGAAAGCAGGTCCAATGGCTCCCTGGGGCAGGGGAGGAAGAACCGAGCTGAAGGATCATGGAGATATGAGCGCGCAGCATGGATGAACACAGCCAGGCTTTGGTGGGAGACTGCCGATGCTACGTTCCTGTTGTTGTCCACTGGGTCGTAGAAGACAAGTGGCTCGTTAAACTTTTTTACGCCCCGGTCGTCCAAGCCAAGGATCGTCCCCTTTCTCCACTTGGAGGCGGCCTCCAACACCTTCCGGAAGCTTCCATATCTCATAGTGAGCAGTTCGATAAGATATCCGGAGATGCCCTGGGTCTTGGCTTCGGCCCCGTACACCCCCACTCCCTTGGCGAACTGTTTCAGCAGTCGGACCTGGTCCTTCTGCTCCTCTCGGAGGTTGGCCTTGACATACCGGGTGTGGAACGGAGTTCGATCTACTGCCGACATTAACCGTGTGGTGTCCTTGATGTGGTAACAAGGCACCATGTCGACCTCCAGGCCTCCCCACCGACCGTGGATGTAGGGATGCTCGGCGTAACGTTCCTCTCCCTTTCCCAAAACGCGTCTTCCTAGCTCAAGGCCGATGGTCTCTAGGCGGGCTCGGGACACTCCTTCCGGGAAGAGCAGAAAAATGTCTATATCTGGCTCTCGGAGGAAAGTATCTTTGGCCACCGACCCTACTAGGGTCACCTCCAGGCCGATCCCCTCCTTTTGAGCTTCCTCTTCCGTTCTGGTCAGTAGGGTCCTTACCTTCCTGCCGATATCTTCTCTTCTCTCCGAAGAGGGCAATATCTCGTCCAGGACCTCCTGTTCCAGAGTCATATCGTGGTCATGAACATCCTTGACGAAAAGGTTTTGCTCGACTGGAACAATGGGAATCCATTCGCTTAGTGTCCAAGGTCGGCGTGGTGGGGATTCAGAAAAAGTTGCTTAGGAGGAAAGTTGAGCCGCCGACCTCGGACACCATGATGAAACAATCATTGCCGGTTATTTGAAAAATCCTGATAAAAAAAGCGGTCAGATATGTAATAATGAATATTCAGGCGGGTTGGGAGTGTTTCGATATAAATCGGTGCAGACCGGAGGGTAAATTGGGGAAATAGGCGTCATCGATGACCGCTTCTGACATCCCGTTGGCCAATATTTTATCTTATGCGCCTGGTGGGAGGATCATACACTTTACACCTCCCGCAGAATCATCTGGACGGGTGATGGAAAATTAGATTATCTTACCAGATAATGAGTAGAAAAATACATTTTCCCTAGTTGGTGTTAATTGTCTTACAAACGATGGTTAATTTCATATATGCCGGAATAAAGTCTCCAATTAGAGAGCGTCAAGAGATGCTCTTTGCCCTATTGGAGGATAGGGTTGAGGTGCGAGCATGTTAGACCTAAAGAGTGTGAACTACGACCGGGTTCTCAGAAGGTACGATATCCAAATGGAATCGAAGGAGACCCCGGAGGATATTGCAGGAAGAATGGTTCCGAAGGACCCACTTCTTAAGAAGATCGCAGAAGACGTTGTGTTCATGCGTTATAAGAACGTGAACGACGACGTGACCGCGGCGCTTAAGAATTTCAGCCCGGAGGAAGTAATCGAGCAGGGCTTGATCAAGGGAATGGATGTTGTCGGTGAATTGTACGGGCGCGGTATCTACTACCTTCCGCACGTCATGGTAGCCGCTGACGCCATGGACCGTGGTGTAAAGCTTTGCGAGTCCAAGATGAAGGGCGCCCGTGAGACCAAGGGAAAGGTTGTTATGCACGTTGCCGAGGGAGACCCCCACGACATCGGCAAGAACATCGCAGCTGTTCTGCTCAAGTCCAACGGCTACAGTGTCGTTGACATGGGAAGAGACATCGCCGTCGCAGACGTTGTCGCTACCGTTGAGAAGGAAAAGCCCCAGCTGGTGACCGGCACTGCTCTGATGACCACCACCATGTCCGCGTTCCCCAAGGTCGCGGAGAGGCTGCAGGAGAGCGGAATAAACATCCCGTTCATCTGCGCTGGCGGTGCAGTTAACAGGGCCTATGTGGAGTCCTTCCCTATGGGTGTCTATGCGTCTAAGGCCATACAGGGCCCCGTTCTGGCCAATGCGGCCCTCGGGGGATCCGACTGGAGAAAGCTCAGGGAGAACTGGGACAAGCTGACCGCAGCTAAGGAGTAAGAGGTGACACAAATGGCAATCAAGAGGTACACCAAGATGGAATACGGTTCTCCGGACGAGATGGTCTTCGGTGAGGCAAAGTACCCAGTTTCCTATGGTCTCGGACAGACCGTAGGTGCGGGTATGGTCGTTCCTGAAATCAACTTCGCCCCCAGGCCTGGCGCTGAGAAGAACCCTGAGACCCTAAGAAGGGAGTATGTAGACTACATCACCAAGGATATCCTTGACAGGGCCATCACCCTGGGATTCCCCGCGGTGCAGCTGGAGAATGAGCACATCTTCCAGATGGTCAATGACCCGGAGAAGTTCGAGAAGCCCGTCGTCGCCGGCCAGAAGGAACTGATGCAGAAGTACCACGATGAATATGGTATCGCCCTGTCCATCAGGCACACCATCGCTGACCCAAGGCTCGCTGAAGAGGGCCTCAGGCCCGGCATGGATAAGAAGCACAGCTACCCTGAGAAGACCATCGAGGCCTTCGAGGTCGCTGCAGCGAACGGCGCCGACCTGCTCTCTGTCGAGACCATGGGCGGCAAGGAAGTCGCTGACTACGCCATCCTACACCAGGATATCCGTGGCTGGCTGTTCGGTATCGGTTACCTGGGCAGCATGGACATGGAATGGATCTGGCCCCAGATCGTGGAGATCGCCAAGAAGAACAAGGTACGCGCTGGTGGCGACACCAACTGCGCCGGTGCCAACACCTCGATGTTCATGGCCGGCGGCTACCTGGACAAGGATATCCCCAGGACGTTCTCTGCCGTCACCCGTGCCATCGCTTCCGCCAGGACCCTAGTGGCCTGGGAGTGCGGTGCCACTGGTCCGGACAAGGACTGCGGCTACGAGGGACCGATCGTGAAGTCCATCGCCGGTAAGCCCTGCGCTCAGGAAGGCAAGGGTGCCCAGTGCGCTCACGCCGACCTGATGGGTAACCTTATCGCTCAGGTGTGCGACCTATGGTCCAACGAGTCCGTTGAGTACCACCCAGAGTTCGGCGGATCGTCCGTCCAGTGCTGGCTTGGCAACATCGGCTACGAGTGCGCCCTGATGAACACGGCCAAGCAGCTCAAGCAGGACAAGCTGCTCCGTGATATATACATGGCAACCGACAGGTACCGCTGCCCTGAGGCCTTCATCCTGGCCTACGACAACGCGTACAAGATCGGCCAGGCCATTGTGGAGAACGGCAACGACATATACCTGAGGAGCAAGGCTGCCGGTATGACCGCAGCCAGGCTCATCGAGGAAGAGAACAAGTCGGGGAAGCTGAAGCTGTCCAAGCACGAGCAGGACATGCTCCGGAAGATGATAACCGATCTGGCTGCCCTGCCTGACGAGGCGTCCAAGTTTGAGGAACAGTGCCTCAAGGCGTACAAGGACGTCCCGATGTTCAACCCCAAGAACTACGGGCTATAAGGTCGAATTGTCTGATTCCCTCCTAGCCAAACCCTTTCCTTTATCATTTTTTTATTGTGAGCTACTGCTCTCGTTTGAATTAATTGCCGTCAACCGGTCAGATCCCTCGGCAAATGCGTGTGACCAGGCGCCGGTCGTTCGGGCTCCACCATGAGCGGGGACGCGGTCATCATGATTCCAGATCAAGTACGGCCGTGATTGGTTTGTGGTGTTTCAGTATATGATGGGTTAAAACGCATTCATGTTGAGCGTCGAAATCGTAAAGCACGTCTAAATGCGGGTTAGAAGAAAGGGAGAAAGAAAAGGTTTCTTTAACGGTTCAGGTCTTCACCAGGTTCTTGGTCAGCTCCTTGAACTTGAAGCACTTCTCAGGGCAGATGCGCTCGCACCTCAGGCAGGCAGTACCGTTGCACAGGTCCGAGGCGACCTCCAACTCGAAGCCAGAGACTCCCCCCTGGTGAATTTTGATAGCATTCTCGGGGCAATCATTAACACAGGATTCACAGCCGGTGCAACCCGTGAAGCTACCTTTGATGTAGATGCCGATGTCTTTGAGGACCTGCAGTCCCTTGAAACCGAGATCAGGAATGTCCCTCAGAACGGTCCTGGTGACCTTGGGCGTCTTGGTGATGGCCGGCAATGGCTGTATGTCCGCCATTTCGAGCATCATATTGTAGGCTTCAATGGGCATCCCTTCGGTCCAGTAGGCGAGCTCTTGGATGAACACCTTCTCGAATACCTTGTCGGTGGCGAACATGACTGTGGTTTGCCCTTATTGAGTTTGCCAGGCTCTGGAGTTTATCCATGAGTTCAGGGTCCCTTACCAGATCAAGGGCCAGGGCCAGAGAAGTGTTACCGAACTGGTAGATCTGACCACAGGAAGGCGGTACAAGACCGACCCTCTGGGCCTTCACGGCGTCGACATAGGTGCCCGACGCCCCGCTCATGTACATGATGTCCAGCTCCTCGAATTTAAGGCCAGCATGCTCGAGCAGGGTGAAGTGGCCTGCCCTCATGGCCCCGAAGGTCTTTGCCGCCTCGACTACGTCGTGCTCCTCGAGGACGATGCCGTCCTGGAGGTGTAGCTTGTTATCGATCGTGTTGATGTGGGGCATCTTGACCATTCCGTTGACCAAGCCCTCTGCAATCGCCGCTATGACCCCCGTTCCGGTAATGCCCACGGCCTTCCCGTGCATAATGCCTTCCGTAAGGGGTGCGCCAGTGCTGGGATCAACAGTGTCCCCCTCCTGAGGGAGGATGCCGTCGTCAAGGACGGTGCACTTCCAATCAAGTTCAGCGTTCACGTCGCTTATGGCGCCGGGCGAAGCAAGCATGCCTGCCTTGATCGACTGGCCTTCGATGGCTGGACCGGCTGCGGCCGATCCCGTGTAAATGTCATCTCCGACCTTGAGGGCCATTTCGGCGTTAGTGCCATAGTCGGTCACAAGGACGTTCTCTTTCCTCTCCAGGAGCCCGGTCTTGTACATCATGGCCAGCGCATCCGCGCCTATCTCGTGGCGGATGGCTGGAGGGACATATAGCTGGGTCTTATCGGGGAGGTCAAGCCCCAGGTCCACCGCATTAAGCACCGCTGCATCGCGCCTTTGTACTTCAACACCCCGGGTCTTAAGCGCGGTCGGCATCGCGAATGCGAGATCTCGAACCTCCATGTTCTGATATATGGAAAGCTGGATGGGGTTCCCGCAGATGGCCACCCTTTCAACCTTGCTCAGATCTATATCCAACATTTTCATGAGCTTGTTGGACGTATCGATCAGAAGCTTGTGCGCGAGGTCCTGGTCCACCTCTATGCAAAAAGTGAGATGGTCCATCACATTCGCTCCAGGCACAGGGTGCCTTACGGTGATGGCCGTCGAGATGATCTTCTTCGATTCTAAGTCCACTGCGTGTATTCTCGTCCCGCTAGTTCCCACGTCTATAGCTAATCCGTACATTCCACCCACCTCAATGCCCGTGTTCGTGCTCCTCGATCTCAAGGTCCAGGGGGCCCTTGAGGGCCCCCAGGCTTTCCTCCATTAGCTCTTCCAACTCTTCGTCGCTCAGACCTATCAGCGCTGCCATAAACTTCATCTCTCCTTCGTCCACCGAAGGCGAGGTGATGCGGTTCACAATATCCGTGCCCAGCTCCAGATCTATTAGGTTGACCTTCAGTGAGCCGTAGGGCGTGGAGATGAATGCCTTGATGTGCCCCAGCAGACTTCCACGTCTTTCCATGACCTTCTTCCCGACATCGATCAAGACATCCTCGATCATGGATACGAACTGTTCTGTTGGTATTTCTTTGTGACATTGGAAATTTAATTTCATGCCGAACGATCCAGCATCGGCCAGTTCCTTGGAATCCTCGCTCATTTTCCACCCACCAGTATTTGGACCAGCTGATCCACTCCCGTCCCATCCTTGGCCGATATGTAGGCGATCTTGGACTGCGGGCTGATGTCCTGGATGATCCGGGTCACCCGCTCACGCAGCTGGTCGTCCGCCAGATCGATCTTGTTCACTGCGACGATGTCCGCCCCGGCGATCTGCCGGCTCAGGAACAGATGGGTCTCATTGAACAGCTTCACTGCCCGGAAGGCATCGATGAGACATATGGTGAACATCCGTTCCTCACCCACCATGGCGGTTCGGACGAACTGTTTAATCTTTGATGGCAGGGCAATGCCGGTCGGCTCAATGATGATGAAGTCCGGCTGATACTCCTTGGCCAGTTGTCGGAGTGTATTCTGAAGGCTGCCGGACAGGGAGCAGCAGATGCATCCTTCGGTGATCTCCACGCTCTTCAGGCCGAAGGAATCGATGACCGCTCCATCCACTCCCACTTCACCCACCTCATTAACAATGATGGCGACTTTCTTGCCAGCCTTACTGAGGTCCGTGCCTATTCTTACTAGCAAAGTAGTCTTTCCGCTACCTAAAAAGCCCGCAAGCTGGCAGATTATCATCATAATTTTTAGGGCCTGTTCCTCATATAATTGTTACCATCGAAAGTAGTCAACGATAGTTATTGATGGGAAATCCAATAGTTATGGAGATGGCTGCGTCACTTGTCGAGGTCCACCGGCCCCTTCGCCTCTTCGACAAGCTCCTGGCCCCTCGACCGGGTCGATCGAATGATCTTCCCGACCTGCACGGTCATAAGGTCCTCGGCCGGCAGGGTACGAGCACCTGAGTGTTCCTCGATGTAAGAGGCCTGCGTCTTGATCCCCTCATGGACCAGGCGCATCCCGAAGTGGGTGAGAAGAACGACCTCCGGTCCGACCTCCTTGGCGAGGGTGGCGGCGTCCTCGGTGCACAGATGCTTCGGTACCCGAGAGCCCAGGGGCCTGGTCAAGTTCAGTATGAGCACGCGGCACCCTTTATGGGCCGTGGCCAGCTCAGGGGTCAGCTCGGAGTCTCCGACGTAGGAGATGTCTCCGGTGGAGGTGTGGAATCGGAAACCCACCCCTGTGGGATCGCTGTGCGAGGTCCAGGTGGCCTCGATTTGCATGCCCTTGATCTCGAACGATGTCCCCGCCTTGACTTTGAGGACCTTGGCAGTGATGGATTGGTGATAGGTCGACACCGCGGGGCTGAAGCCGTTGGCCCCCTCGATGGCGCTCTGGCTCCCGACCAGCACGCCGGCCTTTTTGAACCCGCCCTTGGTCATACCCTCGATGAGCATCTCCGCGTCAGCGTAGTGGTCCGGGTGACAATGGGAGATGAGGACCGCATCGGTCTTGGCCGGGTCCAGGGCCAGGCGACGCATGTTCATCAGCGCCGATGGCCCGGGATCCAGATGTATTCTGGTGCCGTCGTTGATGTAGATGCCTCCAGTTGCCCTGATCTGATAGATGGTGGCGAATCGGCCGCCCCCGGTTCCCAAGAATGTTATGCTGGTCGTGTCCCTGCCCCATTTAGATTAGCGACCCTAACGCCTTTCATCGATAACTAAGCTTTTCGTGGTCGAAGATAGGTTCATTAGAACCAAAATCATTGTTCGGACGATATAGATGCTCACGCTAATCAAGGATGCCAGGATCGTTACCCAGAATGCTGGACGCCAGGTGATCGATGGGGACATTATGGTCGAGGATGGCATTATCAGACAGGTGGGGGGGCGGGTACGGGGCTCCGCTGATGTGGAGATTGACGCCTCTGGGGATGTCATCATCCCCGGTCTGATAAACACTCACACCCATGTCTCGATGTCCATCCTCAAGGGCATCGCCGACGACCTCCCGTTCCCCAAGTTCCTGGACAAGGTGTTCGCGGTGGATGCCAAGCGCACTGAGCGGGACATTGAGGCCGGCGCCATGCAGGGCTGCCTGGAGATGATCCGGTCGGGGACGACCACAGTTCCTCGATCTCTATTACTCCGAGGATATCATTGCCCGGGCGGTGGAAGAGGCAGGCATCCGCGGGATATTGGGCTGGGCAGTGCTCGACCAGCAGTTCACTACCCAGAGCGGGGTCCCCCTCGAGAATTGCAAGCGGTTCCACCAGCAGTTCAAGGGCCGGCCGCGTATCTACCCGGCAGTAGGGCTTCAGGGGGTCTACGTGTGCTCGACCGAGACCTTCCAGGGAGCGAAGGAGTATGCCCTGGAGAATGACCTATTGCTTACCTTCCACCTCTCGGAGACCCGGAAAGAGGTGTCCGACTGCAAGCGCAAGGAGGGCAAGCGGCCGGGCGACTACCTCGCTTCCATTGACTTTCTGAACGATCACTGCGTGGCCGCCCACTCCGCCTGGCTCACGATCAACGAGGTCCGCGAGATCGCTCGCCGCGGTACCAAGGTGGCCACCTGCCCGGTCTCCAACATGAAGCTGGCTACTGGTGGGGTCGCCCCGATACCGGAGATGCTGAGCAACGGCGTCACCGTCTCCATCGGTACTGATGGCTCTACGACCAATAATGGCCTTGACATGTTCGGAGAGATGAAGATGCTGTCCCTCCTGCAGAAGGCCAGCCGCTGGGATCCCACAGTCCTCCCCGCCCAGAAGGTCCTGGACCTGGCTACCATCGAGGCGGCCAAGGCCGTGCGAATGGACCATATGATCGGTTCGGTGGAGGTGGGCAAGAAGGCCGACCTGGTCATCCTGGATGGTAGGGCCGCGAACCTGCGCCCGGCCCGGTTAGACACCGTTGTATCCAACATCGTATACTCATCCTATGGTCTGAACGTCAAGACCGTGCTATGCGATGGGAAGGCGGTCATGCTAGACCACAAGGTGACTACGGTGGACGAGGAGAATGCGTTACAAGAGGCAGAGGAAGCGGCCCAGGCCCTCCTTGGTTAGAGGCTCTTCTTTAGGAAGTCCCTCACTTTCTCTGATTCCAGCCATCCCTGGTCCAATTGGCTCAGTATGCCCTCGATCTCCGAGGCCCTCGGCTGTATCTTTAGTGAGACGTCGATTCCTCCGGTGTCGGCCTGGGCCACGATCGCGGACAGAGGATTCCTTATCCGGTCGACCAGGGTGGCGAAGTGCTCTATGTTCTTTTCGATCTGAGCAAATGCCTGGCGTCGCAGTTCGGCCTCCCGAATGCGCTCGGTGACGTCATCGAAGTTGACACATAATCGCTCGTCAGGCAGAGAGAACGCCCGGAAGGAGAAATTGCCATTGGTCGTGAGGTCCGAGTAATACACTCCATCTCTCCAGATGGTCCTTCCGCTCCTTACCACATCCAGGAACTCTTCCTTGGTGGCGAAGAACGCACCTTCTCTCCAGATCTGATCGAAGTCCTGGCCCAGCCTGTTCTCCATACCCCCCAGCAGGACATTGGCGGTCGGGTTCACGCTCAGCAGGCTCAGGCGATCCGGTTCCCGATACTGAAAGAGCAGTATGCCTGAAGGTATCTGCTGGATGATGTCGTTAGAGGTCTTCAGGGAGACTCGAAGAGCCCTTTCCGTCATCATCGCCGCGGTAACGTCCTCCATGGACATGATGACCCCGTTCATAGTGCCCGAACCATCGTAGATGGGCGCGGCGTTCAACAGGAGCATGATCATCCTTCCATTCGGCCATCGTATGGCATGCCGCAACCCATAGGCCGGCCGGCCGGTAGAGGTGACCACGGCGAACGGCAGCTCCTCCGGTGGGAACGGCCGACCATCGTAGTCGGTGATGGACCATTCGGGGCTGTCATATGTCCGTCCGATGATCCTTTCCCTACTGAGGCCTAGTATGACCTCGGCGGAGCGGTTGACGAAAACGATGCGGCCTTCCCTGTCGATGAGAGCGATGCCCGAGGGGGTGGTCTCCATCAGTGCGGACATCTGTTCCTTCTCCTGGACCAGCTGCTCCTGGGCCCTCCTCTGCTCAGTTATGTCCGAACTGAACATAATGACCCCCACCACGTTCCCAGCTCCGTCGAGGTATGGCATCTTGTCTGTCTTTAGCCAGATGAAGTCCCCGTGGCCGTCCTTGGCCCTCTCCAAGATACCCAGCTTCGGCCGGTTCTGTTCGATCACTTCAATGTCGTCCCGATACTGCTGTGCCTGGACCTCAGGATCCTGGGAGACTGCCCATTTTCCGACGCTATCTTCGGTCAGGCCGAACTTGTCCAGGAAGGTGTGGTTGGCCATCATCACCCTGTTCTGACCGTCCTTAATGGCGATCAACGCCGGCACCGATTCAAAGACCGTCTGGTAGTCCCTTCTCTGCTTTTGAATGGCCACCTCGTACCTGGCCTTCTGCTCTAGGGTTCTAGCGTTCTCCAGGGCGATCGCCGCGCTCGAAGCAAGCCCCTCCAGGATGGTGACGTCATCAGCGGTGAAGTCCTTTCCATTGGCCTTATTGTGAACCTCTAAGCAGCCCAGGAGCTCGCCGCGGGGGTCTAGGATCGGGACGTTGATTACGTTGGTGAACTTCAGCTGCTCCCGGATGTCGGGAACGACATGGATATCCTGGGCCGCGTTATTGGTCATGTAAGAATTTCTGGTATTGATGATCCAGCCGGGGACACCATAACCTCTGGGGAAGGAGAACTCGATGGGGAAGAGCCTCCCTTTCTCATTGTACTCCCTGAACTCCATGCGCCCATCCATATATCGGCCAGATGTCCCTGAGGTCCCCTCGGTCAGCTCCAAGGCCGCTCCCACTAGGGAGCGCATGATGATGTCGGTCTGCAGATGGGAGTTCAGATTGTTGCTCATCTCAGTAAGGACCTCCAACTGGTGAGTGCGTTGCCTAAGGGCATCCTCCGACCTCTTCCAGTCAGTGATGTCGGTCACGGAGGCGATGGCCCCGTTGAACTCCCCCTTCGGATCGAACAACGGAGTAATGTTCATCGAGAGGGCAATCTCCCTCTGGCCACCTTGTTCGAGCTTGAACTCCAGTCCGTGAACTGCCTGCTTGCTTTTCAACGCCTGGCCGAAGGGGGTGTTATCGGCGGACATGGGCTCATCGTTCATGGACCGCAGCCCCCATCGAGGATCATCGTGATGGCGCTCGAGGATCGAATCGCGCGGAAGATCGAGGAGCCGTTCGGCCTCTTTGTTGGCGAAGGTGAACCGGCCCCCTCGGTCTAGAACGACTATGGCATCGGGGACCGTTTCCACAAGCCCTCGCAGGAAGCCCTCCACGGCGCCCTCCGACTCGGACAATCGGGCGTTCTCCAGCAACAATGTGATGGAATAGGCCAGCTTGTTGGCGAAATCGACATGGGCATCGGTGAAGGTTCCCTCCCGGTGGTGGCAGAAGAACCCTAAGATCCCGATGGTCCTCCCTTTCGTCCTTAGAGGAGCCATAAGGAGGGAACGGATCCCCAAGCGGGCGACGAAATCTCGATTCACCCTGGGGTCGGCCGGTACGTCGTTGACCAGAAGCATCCGCCCGGTCCTCTCCACGATCCTGGCGGCGGCCGATTCATCGCAGGTGAAGGTGCCCGTCCTAAGGTACCGGGTGAGGCCGTCCTCGTAACGGGTGGTCCATGTATCGCCTTCCTTGAGGACGATTATGGCGCTGTCCGATCCGAGGGCGGTTCGAGCAGTCATCACGGTCGATCTCATGATGTCGTCAAAATCTAAGCGGGAGCTTATCGATGAGCTCATTCGGTCCAGGGTAGAATTGAGCATCTCGGCAAGGCGGAGATCTGTGATGTCCTTCCCCACGCGCACGATGATACTGCGCCCATCGATCACCATCCTCCTGGTCCGGACCTCTGTCTCGAAGGTGGTCCCATCCTTTCTCCTATGGCGGGCTCGGAAGGCCAGTTCCTCATCCTCTTCGACCTGCCTTACTCTCTTCTTCATTTCCGTTTCGTTCACCAGGACCAGGTCGAGGATGTTCATCCCTTCCAACTCTTCGACGCTGTAGCCGAGCTTCTCTTGGGCCATGGGATTTGCTTCTAGGATGTTCCCGTCAAGTTCATGGATCAGAATGACATCTGAGGAGATCATGAACGCCGCCCAGAACGGAGATTCGGTCTGCCGGGCCCTGGTCCGGTGCTCCTCACTCGACCTCTCGACCGCCGTCAACCCCCCTGGCTCATATAGTCAGAGCTGGGACCAATAGTAAGCAAAGCACCACCAATCTCTTTCTTGGGTGCCGAGAATATATAATCCAATCCGAAGCCTATGTTATGCGAATGAGCCCCCTGATCCTAGTCGTAGATGATGATGATTTCATCAGAGAGGTATTCCGGGAGATGCTATCCAATTATGACCTGGTGGAAGCGGACAATGGGGGGCAGGCGGTCCAAGTGTTCAGGGATAAACACCCTCGTCTGGTCCTCATGGATATCCTCATGCCCGACATGGACGGCATAGAGGCTACTAGGAAGATACTTCAGATCGACGACCGGGCCATTGTCCTGGGCGTAAGCGCCTTCGCTGCGGTCAAGGGCGAGCAGATGCTCAAGGCCGGGGCCAAGGAGATATTGTCAAAACCTGTCCGGATGCAAGAGCTTCAGAAAAAGATCGAGAAGTACCTAGAAGATGGAAGATAGGGATGGTCCCGACTCCCGGATTTGAACCGGGGGCCTGCTGATATCGGCGGCTGTGATACCGGAAAACCGGAAACCCACTACAGTCAGCCGCTCTAGCCAGACTGAGCTAAGTCGGGGTGCTGTGTCCTAATTACGGATAGTGTATTTAGAACTTCCCCTGGGCCTAGGGTGCTATTGATGTTGGCCAGATACATATCCTGGTCTCTTTATGGCATTATATTATTATCATTTATGATAATTTACATTCACCAATTTATATATAGTTCTCCGAGTATACCTTTGTCAGACAAAAGAGGTCGGATAGACCTCTTCTGTTACATGGTGCGATGATGGAAGAGCCAGAGTTGGAGAAGGTGACAGTACGCCTTCCCGAACGCTACGTGAGAGCATTGGACTTCCTGGTCAAGGTGGATGATTTCCCCTCGCGCTCGGAGGCTATCCGGGCAGCGATCAGGGATTTCATCTACATACGGGTCGATGTCGTAATGGATAAGGTCAAGAAGATGGAGGAGGCAGAGAAGACCCTCGCCGCCATGGAACAGTTCGAATCGGAATACTTAAGGAAGTAGGGCTGTAAGATTGGGATGGGATGCACTCGAACAATAGCCTGCCTTCAACCTCCCCCTCTTTTTTTTTAATTTGCTAAGATGCCATGTGCTTGCGCCTGGTACATTGCACCGCGTTGATAATGCAGCAATTCGTTGGCAGAACTTATGGAACGAATCACTTTGTCGTTCTAATCCACTGTGATCTGGATCGTGATGGTAGAAAGAAAAGGTAATGGAAGTTGTTTCAACCGATGTAGCCAAGGTCTTCGCGCCTTGGCTCGGCGGGGTTCTCGATCTCCTTGAGCTTTGAGGTGATGAGATCGATCTGCTCAGCCTTGCTCTCCAGGTCAGAGAAATCTATCTCGACAGTTCAGTATGGTTGCTAGTATGCGCAACACCGCCTCTGCTCCCTTGGGATCGACAAAGTAACCGGAGGTCTCGCCCATCAGGCAGACGGCGTTGAGGCCATAGACCTTACCTAGGCCGAGCAACAGTCCGCTGGCACCGACGATGCCTGAGCCCGGCTCTCCCTTGGAGAAGATGACGCCTTTGCCTTTCATCTCCTCGACCAGTTCCTTGCTGGTGGCAGCCCCGAGCACCCTGGGGTGCTCGACCATCTTACCGATGCCATACCCCCCTAGGGTGTAAATGGTCTTTACTCCCCAGGTCTTGCACAGCTGCAGGATGTGGTCCGAAAGGTCATATTGTCCTTCCGGGGTGAGGCCCTGGTAGTCACCTACTAGGATGATGAGGTCAGGGTGTTTCCCGTCGGCCTTTGAATAGTAGATCTCGTTGTTAACGAGCTTAGTGATCCCCTCCTCGTCAACGATGACCTGAGGGGGGAAGTGCGAGGAGTATATGTCAGCGAACTTCTTCGCCTTCAACTGGTCCAGGAGGTGCTCCGCAGCGAGCTTTCCGACGTTGCCTACGCCTGGGAGTCCCTCGACCAGCACGGGGCCGTCGAACTGAGGTTCCTCACTGAATACTGCCTTGATCTTTTCCACAACCATCACACTCCTTTCTCAATCTCCTTCGGTATTCTCCATACCGGTCCTCAGGGGAATATCTGGGGGGTATGGGTGTGTCCGTCCTGGACCCGCAGCGGGGGCACTGATCCGATAGGGTGTACTCCACGCACTTGGGGCATTTTCTTAGGGACGTTCTCATGCTTAGACCTTTCGAGTCTGGCCAGACCGGCTCCCGGTCCGCTTTCCAGAAATATCACATGAGGTTCCGGATATTATCATTTTGCCTCGCGGTGGAAGGTCGCCTTGCCGCCGCAGGACTGCAGATTGTTGATAATTTGTCCGGTCACCACCTTCATCTCTTCTTCCGCGGTCTTGTAGTCCGGCGCGGCCACTACCACTCGGTATTTGGGGGCGCCGATATACTGTATCTTGACCTGTTCCTTAGAAGAGACTATTCCGGCGATGAGCGCGTCCTTGATGCGATCCACGCCGTCCGGCGTGTAGCAGGTCATCTCCATGTAACCATCGATCTGGACGTATGACGGGGTGACGTTCTCCTTAGCCACATCGATGAACACTGCAGTCCAGTTGCCTTCCAATCCCTCTTCCTCGAGGGACGGAGGGTGTGTCGCCACCGTCTCGAACGCTCCGAAAAGAGTGCCGAACCTGTCGATGAGGTCATAACCGAACTGGTCATAGGAGTCATCCTTCTTGATGCCTAGGCGCTCGGCCACTATCTCGATAAGCTTGTCGGCCTTGTTCTCGTTCTTCCACTGCTGGATCTTCTCTCTCTTCTGGTGCTCGTTGACCGACTTGAGGGAGAGATCGATGTGTCCCTTGGACGAATCGACGCCCAGGACCTTGCACACTATCTTTTGTCCTTCCCGGACGTAGTCGCGTATGTACTTTACCCAACCGGTAGCGACATCCCTGATGTGGATGAAGCCCTCCTTGCCGTCGTACTCATCGAGCGATACGAAGGCACCGAAGTTCTTGACGCTCTGGACCGTACAGACGACCAGTTCGCTCTCTTCAGGGAAATCGCTAACCCGCGACATTCTTAATCGACCACCTCAACCAGCGTGCCGCGCAGTTCGCCCGCGCCGCCCCTGGCCTTAACGAGGGTGGACCCGCATACGTTGCATGCTACGTTGCTGGCGGGGTTCTTAAAGGTGATCTGTTCATTGCCGCAGTCGGGGCACTTCACCTTGATGAACTTACCAGTGTGAACTTCTACCATGTAAATCACTCCTCCAGTTCGAACTTCTTAGCCCTAAAGCAGGGTCTTTGCAACGCCTTCTTGCAAATCTTGCACCGGTAACGGAGAGAAACCCTCTTGGTCGGCTTCTCTCTCCCCTCTGGCTTTGGCCTGGGGAATCCGCCATATCCGGAAGTCGCGCGTCTGAATCTCCTCTGCCCCCACTTCAGCTCACTGGCCTTTCTCTTCTTTACTCTCTCAACTTCATGATCCGTGTGAAGTTTGCACCAGGGGCAATATGTCTTGACAGTGTGAGGCATTTTCATACTAACACCTAACGAAGTGAACTCTCCTAATACGCATTATCTATTTAAAATGTTAGCAACGGGGAAGGGGGTTAAAATTGGTCATCTGGATGACGCTTTTTTTACCATCCCGCGGCAGATATTCGTCAGGACTTATGACGCCGGCATACCCCTCACCCCCATAAATGCACCATCATTGACCACACAGGGTGTTACGAGCAGCTCATGAAGCATGATTTTTAATAATAATCTATATAGATAACACTAAATTAGCCCCTACATCTTTTGTTTGTAAGATTTGATACTAAGGTCACCATATGAATGGAAAAAACATAGCTGGCTCGGTGTGGTTGCACGATATCACTAGCTGAAATAGAAAGTGATATATATGCTGTCATTAATAATTGATTAAGATAAATTATGAATGAGAGAGGCTTCACGAA
Source organism: Methanomassiliicoccaceae archaeon (assembly GCA_963728405.1). Taxonomy (GTDB): domain Archaea; phylum Thermoplasmatota; class Thermoplasmata; order Methanomassiliicoccales; family Methanomassiliicoccaceae; genus UBA6. The sequence continues at coordinate 210,026 of CAVSJV010000005.1, forward strand.
AAAGGACGAAACGCTCGTCAAGCTCCTTATGCGCACCGATATGCCCAAGAACGTGGCGAAGACCTTAGTGTTCCTGCGCAAGAAGGAAGAGACCACCTCGGTGGAGATAGAGATTTCCACGGCATTAAGGCAGCCCGAGGTCTCTATTGCCATGCAGGAGCTGCGCCGCCGCAAGTGGGTCATCAAGCGGGACATCAAGAAAGAGGGAAAGGGCAGACCGGTCCACTCCTATAAGCTGGCCCTGCCGTTCGATAAGATCATTGAAACGTTAGAGAAGGAAGAGATGAAGAGGATAGAGGATATCCAGAACAATGTCAAGGCCCTGAAGCAGGCTGCCGTGCAGCAGGGCTAAACTTTCTCCTTCACTATCGTTCCCTCATTCGTCCCTACGACCACGCAGGTCACCAGACCGAGGAATAGGCCGCTCTCCACAACGCCCGGGATCGAGTTGAGCTTGGACTCAAGCCTCTCCGGCTCACCTATCTCTTCGAACTTACAGTCATAGATGGCATTGCCATTGTCGGTGATGAACGGAGTGGCCCCGCCCCTCAGGGTCGCTACGCAACCCAGTGCCTCGATGGCTCGTTTGGTCCGTAGGTGGCTGAACTGTACGACCTCCACCGGCAGAGGGGTCTTGACCCCCAGGGTCTCGACCATCTTGGAGTCGTCCACGATGATTATCTCCCGTTTAGAATAATAGGCCACGACCTTCTCCCGGAGCAACGCTCCGCCCAGCCCCTTGATCAGCCGGAACTGAGGGTCCACCTCGTCCGCACCGTCGATGGTCAGGTCGATGTGTTCGACCTGGTCCAGGGTGGTCAGAGGAATGCCCAGTGAGCGGGCCTGCTTCTCCGTTTCCACCGAGGTGGGTATGCCCACGAGCTTGTAGCCTTCCTTGACCAGCTTGCCGATCTCGTCTACCGCCAGCCTAGTGGTCGATCCGGTACCCAGGCCGAGCACCATACCGTCCTGCACGAACTCCACGGCCTTCCTGGCCGCCTGAAGCTTCTTCTCGCTCATCGTTCCACCCCGAAGGACTCCCGTACTTCGCTGGTCAACTGGTCGATGATGTATGAATTTAACCGTTCCCCCAGCTCGGCCGAGGCGGCGGGAGCATCGCCCACGAAGCCATCGGGCATGGATCGTTCCGGGTCTGATACGATCATGTATCCCTGGCTGACGTACTTTCCCACCTTTTTCTGTGGCTTGACCAGTTGCGGGGCGATGGCCATCATCCGGGACGTTTCCATCTTGCCGCCGTGGCCATCCCCTCTTTGGTCCTCGGGGAATCGCTTGGCGATATCATAGTCGGTCAGGAGCATTAGCTTGACGCCATTTTCCTCCACCACTTCTACGCATGCCTGCCTCAGCGCGTTCATGTGCGAGGAGCCGGCATGACCGCTGATGACCACCAGTTTGTCTGCTCCGTTGTCTACCAATGATCCAAGGATGTCCCTTATCACCCGGATGGTGGTCTCGAAACCGAGGCCGATGGTACCGGGCATGTTCCTGGTCGATGAGTGGAATGCATAGCGAAGGGGCGGGGCGACCAACCCGCCGACCCTTTCAGCGACGGCATCTGCGACGAACTCCGGCTGCAGGGAGTCGGTGCAAAGCGGAAGATGGGAGGAGTGGGCCTCGGTACCGCCGATGGGTAGGAAGACGATCGGTCTCTTCTTCATCAGCTTCTTGAACTCGGTGGAGGTGAGCTCATCCAACTTCACGATTGCACCTTCTTGTTCAGACTTATGAGCGGGGTGCCGCAAACGGGGCAGTCGCCATGCTCCAACGAATCCTGGTCGAATTTATCCTTCAACTCCTTGTTCAATTCGTCCAGGTTCTTGTTCTTGATGCTCCGTTCACAGCGCGGGCAGTACATGGACCGTCCATTGGATTTCCTCGATATTAAGCTTCATTAGGCTGAAGATATAAGGCAGGGAGTTGCCATCCGCAACCATGCGTTTGGCCGCCCTGTTCTCCGGTGGAAAGGATTCCACGTTCGCCACCTACCTCATGGAGCAGCAGGGCCACTCCGTCGATGTCCTGGTCAACATCCGGCCGAGCGACCCGCATTCCTGGGTTTTCCACACCCCGAACCTTGACATCCTTCCGCTGATGGCCGAAGCCATGGGAAAAGAGCTGGTCGTGGCCGGGAGCGTCGGAACGGAGGAGGACGATCTCCGGGCGCTGAAGGACGTTCTTTCTCGGCTTGATGTGGACGGCGTGATCACCGGGGCCATCGCCTCGGACTACCAGTGGGACCGCATCAATCATGTGTGCGAAGGCCTTGGCCTGCGGGCGTTCTCCCCACTGTGGAGGAAGGACCAGAGCACGCTCATGGAGGAGATGGTGGACGCCGGGATAAGGGCCATCATGGTCAGCGTCTCAGCGGAAGGGCTCGACAGCGCCTGGCTGGGACGGGAGATCGACGCCCGCTCGCTCGTCGAGCTTAAGGCCATCGCCCGCAAGCGGGGGATGAACTTAGCCGGCGAGGGCGGAGAGTACGAGACCCTGACCATCGATTCCCCGTTGCACCGCAGGGTGCTTCGGATCGTCGATCAGGAAGTGGAAACGACCCGGGACGGAGGGTCGTTGAAGGTCAAGAAAGCGGTGTTGGAGGATAAGACATGACCGGACACAGGTTCCCTGCGGGGGAGAAGAAGCGATTGAACGATGAGCATCGCCAGAAGGTCCAGCCGGCCGAGGGGATGGTGGAACGAATGGACCCCGCCCCGACCGAGATCGCCGCGGACCTGGGATGTGGGACCGGCTATGTGACCATTCCGCTGGCCCGCCGGGTCTCAAGGGTCTTAGGGTTGGACGCTCAGCAGGAGATGTTGAACGCTCTCATGACGAATGTGCCCGCTGATCTAGCACACAAGGTCGTTCCCGTTCTCGGCGAGCTTCCTAATCTCCCCTTCGAGGATCGCTCCATCGACCGGGCTGTCCTGATCAATGTCGCCCATGAGGTGGAGGATAAACCGCTCCTGGTATCAGAACTAAAGCGCTGCCTGCGGACGGGGGGGAGGCTGAGCATCGTGGACTTCCCTAAGAGGGAGACCAGCTTCGGTCCGCCGTTGCATGAGCGGATGAGCGAGGGGGAGATGCTGGCCGCTTTTCCAGGGTTCGAGAAGGTCAAGGGGTGGAGCTTCCCGGAATTCTATCAGCTGGAACTCGTTCGCTGATCGAGCCTAACTCTTGGCATTTCCTCAGAACCTCATCGTAGTTCGGCTCATCGGTCTGGGAGGTATCGTAGGAGATCCAAACGTAGCGCATGACACCCTGCCGGTCAACGATGAAGACGGAGCGGCGAGACCGCCCTTTAAGATACCCTTCTTCGCCCATCAGCACCCCATACTCGTCGCTAACTCGCCCGTCGAAATCAGACAACAAGGGGAACGGCAGGTCGAGGTGGCTCTTCCAAGCGCTGTGAACGAACAGGCTATTGGTCGCTATGCCAACTATCTCTGCCCCGGCCTGCTTGAATTCATCGTACATGCTCTGGAGCTGCTTCATCTCTACCGAGCAGATGATGCCAAAGTCTCCGCTGTAGAAGACCAGGACGGCCGATCTGTCCTGCACCAGGTCAGATAGGTGTATCGAACCGCCGTAAGCCTCAGGAAGCTCAAAGTCCGGCGCCTTTTCTCCTACCATCGGTCCCGGTGTCATGACGCCCCACATGATGAGGATGAGACGTATAAGCCATTGCCGCAGATAATTATCTATAATAATATATTATATGATGGCCGTTGGGTCTCGTTCGATGACGGGTCGAGCTCCTTCTGGATCGCCGCCCCACTCGTCCCGGTCGCGCTGGGAGACGCGGTGTCGGCATCGACAATTCTGGCCCCATGGTCGAGAAGAAAATGGGAAAGGGTTTAGCCCGCCCCTATTGTCTCTTTTATGTCCTCGTTGGACTGGGCCCCCATCGCGATGCCGACCACCAAGGAAGCTATGGCCAGCGGGAGGCCGATGATCAAGGGGTCGATGACGTTGAAGGGCGCGCCCAGTAGGGTCACTTGCCCGAACAACGCCTTGCAGATGCCCAGCTGGGATGCTTCGGCCGTGTGGACGAACACGGTCCACAGGAACCAAGAGACTGCTCCGGTCATCAGGCTGAGCTTTGCTGGGAACGCCGCTGGATGCTTGCTATACAGGGCATAGGTGAGCGCTGGAAGGAAGGAACAGGCGCACAGGCCCATGAACATCGCGGTGGCCCGGGCGATGATGTTGAGCGGCATCACGAAGGCCAGCGCAACGCTGATCACGATCATGATGATCGTCCCGATCTGGGCCACCTTCTTGGAGGGATGTTCTCTCTTAGTGATGTGCTTGTATAGATCGTAACCGGCAGTGGTGCCCATGGTGTGGAACAGCGAGCTCAGCGTGCTCATGGCCGCCGCCAATAGTACGAGCAGGAAGGTCACGATGAACAGCTCGGGGGTAGCGGAGTTGATGAACAACGGTATGATGTTGTCGACGTTCTTACCCGCTGCATCGTAAGCGATCATTCCGGTGTTGTTCCAGAACCAGACGTTGGTCAGCGCTCCAACGGTGAAGGCGACGCCGGTCATCACCAGCAGGAACGGTCCGCCTATCGCTACGGCTCGGTAGATGGACCGGTCGTCCTTAGCGGTCAGGAACCTGACGGAGAGCTGGGGCTGGGCTAGCACCCCGATCCCAACGCCCATGACGATGGTCGTCACCAGGGTGTACCAGGTCGTGGAACCCAGATCGGGCATGGAGGTCCAGGCGTGCAGGCCCCCGCTTTGCATGAAACTAGGGATCTGCGGGGAGAGATTGGACAGGGCAGCGAATCCTTCTCCGATGCCGCCTACAGCGATGAAGGTGAGGACGAGCAGGATGGTCATGCCGAAGAGCATCAGGATGCCCTGCATCGCATCGGTGTACATGACCGCGATGAGGCCGCCGAACACGACGTAGGCCGCAGTTATCACGGCGAACCCGATCAACGCCAGGCTGTAATCCATCCCGAAGGTGGTCCTGATGAAAGTGGCCCCACCGATGATGATGGCGGCGCAGTACAGGGGCATGGCGATGATGATCATCGCGCCGGTGGTGTACTGCATGAACGGCGAGTTGAAACGCTTTCCCAGCAGATCAGGGAAGGTAATGGCGTTGAGCTTCTGTCCGATCTCACGGGTCTTCTGCCCGAAGACGATGAAGGCGATAAGAACGCCCATGCCGATGCACAGGACGGTGAGCCAGATCAGGCCCATGCCATAGAGGGCGGCCATGCCGCCAAAACCGACGATGGCCGATGTGCTGATGAACGTTGCTCCGTACGATAGGGCCAGGACGATCGGGCTTACCTTCTTTCCAGCCACCATGTAGTCTTGGGCGCTCTTGGTCTGCTTGTATCCAAGATAGCCGAGGTAGAGCGTCACTCCAAGATAGAGGGCGGCGCAGAAGCCGAAAAGTAAGGTATTAACCACTGCTTTCCTCTCCTCTATTCTTCTTTAACCAGCCATATAGGACGCAGACTGCCGCCAGCCCTATGGACAAGGCGTATCCGATAATAATCAGGGGGTCGTCGATACCCAGCATATGGTCACCTGGTGAACGGGAGGACCTAAATCAATCCCCATATTTATAATATATGCTACATGGTAACAAGTAGCATACTAGCAAGTAGCAAGGCTGTAAAGCGAAAAGACACGCTGGACCAAACTATTAATCAATGTCGTCGTTCACATTTCGGTCTCACCATGTCCGGCATGACGTTCACCAATCTGATCAACAAGGGTATGGGCCTGTATCGCGAAGGAAAGTTCTGGGAGGGGTACCTCCTGATGACCGATAACGCTGACCACATCCCGCGGAACGACGCCCAGGTGTACGACTTCCGGGTTTCCCTGGCCTGCTGCGCCGGTCGTCCTGAGCTGGGCCGTGCCTTACTGGAGGAGGCAGTGTTCGAGAAGGGGTGCTGGTACACCAGCAAGTACCTCCTTGAGGACGAGGACATCGAGCCGGCGACCGAACTGCCTGGATTCCTGCGGTTGCTGGACGTCTGTGCGGAGCGGGAGAAGGAAACGAAGGCCCAGTCGAGAAGCAAGCTTTTCTTGGTCAAAGGGAAGGAGACCGGCGAGCGGAAACCGCTCATCATCATGCTTCACGGCAACATGCAGAATGCAGCCATCGCGCAAGAGGACTGGTCCGCCGCCACCGATGCCGGCTTTGATATGGCGTTCGTTCAATCCTCGCAGGTCTCCTTCTACGAAGCGTTCGTCTGGGACGATCTTGAGACGGGCGTAAAGGACCTGAATGCCGCCTATGGGGCGTTGAAGGCCCAGGGGGAGCTGGAAGGTCGTGAGGTCATTCTCGCCGGTTTCTCGGCGGGGGCCCGTTTGGCCCTTCATGTGGTCCTGAACGACCTCATCGATGTCAAGGGAGCGATCCTGGTCGGTCCCTGGCTACCGGAGATCGAGGACTGGTTGCCCAAGGTCGACACCCTGTCGGGAAAGGGCATTTTCACCCTCATCGGTGACCAGGACACTGAATGCCTGCCTGGAACGAAGATGCTGGCCGATGCACTTGACCGCGTTCAGCTGCCCAACCTGCTGCACATCTCCAAGGGCATTGGTCATGACTACCCACAGGACTTCGGCAGCATCCTGTCCTTGGCCGTTCAAGTCGCGACCGGGCGCATATGATCGGGAGAGATCCGGTGGACCGGACCGGCTACCCGGTCAGTCTTTCAGGTACCCCATGGGCCAACCGTACGAAGAATCAGATGAGCGATCGTACTTTACAGCACCTTCTTTCGTCAAGGTGAGGTCTCCATCGACCGGGTCGACGTTCCTTCCGATTCCTATGGGCCACGATCACCTCGTCGTCACAGACCTACTTTCATCGGACCCTCGCTCCAGGCCTGGTCGATAGGGGCGATCATCTATCAATACGCGAGGAGTAGGTACAGCAGGGGGCGGCCAACAGCAGGGATTGGGCCCCGGCCCTGGGCACACCGGTGGTTCTGACCGCGCATTCCTCCTCGCACAATTCATAGTTGGTCCGAAGGAGAACGAAGGGAGGGAAGAACTAGGGAGCTAAGCCTCACTTCTTCCGAACGGCGATGGGGCAGGTCAACGCAGCCGTAGGCTTCGCTTATCCCTTCCCCATCCATTTGACCTTGAGCGCATGGGTGAAGTTCACGTGCTTAGCTAGATTATAGGAGAAATCATCGAAAGCGAACCCCCTTACCATTTCGCCGCAGAAGGGACATCGCACCGCCTGGGGAACATCCTCCCCCGGCAGGCGCCTTTCCACTGGACCATGGGACTCTTTGATCGCCTCGTCTTCGAAGGAAAGAGGAGAGAGGTCCTCCTCCCTGACCTCGGTCCACGGATCCTTCCCATGATCGGGGGTAGCAGTCCTGCTTCCTAGATCACAGAGGTCCTTGATCTCATGCACATCACGCATATGGACCTGCAGCGTTAGGCTGAGGTCGACGATCCCCTCTCCCGTGATCTTCTGATTACATAGCGGACATAGTACATCGGTCAATGGCGAACCCTCTAGCATGTAAAAAAGGGTGCTCTCCTGATAAAAAATGAACCCTTTGTCCTAAGCCACGGCCCGTAGCAACTTAACCGCCTCCTCCTCAGTGAGGTCATGCCATCGTTTGTAGGCGTCCGCCACGGCGAAAGGAGGCGAGCGGACGTTAAGGCAGAACAGCTCATCGACGTATCCAGCGATCATTTTGGCCGTATTGCCCGAGCCGGTCGGAACCGCTACCACGATCTTTTTAGGACGATCGACACTCACCCTTTTAATAGCCGCCAGCATGGTGTAGCCCGATGCGAGCCCATCATCGACGAGGATGACGACCTTTCCGTTCAAGGAAGGAAAGGGCCGGTCGCCCCTCAAGGCCCGGTCCCGGGACCGACCCGCTTCGATGGCCCTCTTTTTTGCTAGTTCGACTGTCCGCTGCCGTGAGCCCCAGCTCCGTCATCAGATCATCGTTCAGTATCAGGCCTCCGTTAAGGTCCACCGCCCCGAATCCCGCTTCCGGCTCATAGGGTATCTGTAACTTACGGACGATGACCACGTCCATAGATAATCCGAGGCCCTTCGCTATCTCGGTCCCGACCGGGATGCCTCCCGATGGTATCGCCAGGACGATAGCATCGGCCCCCCTGTATGGACTTAGGAAGCGGACCAGCATCCTGCCGGCATCGGTCCGGTCCTCGAAGACGAATCGCTTATCCCGGTACCTCGGCTCCTCTACGATCATGCCCATAATATCGATCGGACGTTCATTTGGTCCACACCATTATAAAATGGATATCTAGCGCCCTGGGGGTTACAATGCCGGGAAGGACCTAGTTCGGCAGCCTAACGAATGATGGGGCAGTTGAGCTATGCAATATGGGAACTGTTGAAATTAGATTATTATTTACTATAATGGATGGTGATCGGTCTGCCCGAACTTAAGCCCCTGGCCATCTAGATGGCCTCATTATCTTAGTCAAAGCTCTAGGATAGAACTTTAGCTCCTTACTCGGTAAAACCTCCTTCTTCTTTTTCTTTTTAATAACTGCTGCTCTCCTGTTCTAACACTCAAGACAGCTGTTTGGCTTCAATAACATGACATTAAACAGGAATGTGATTGCCATGGGGGCCTAATGATATCAAGTATCTTGAAGATGACTGGCTAAAGAAATAAATTTCCTTAAACAGAAAATAGTGGGCTGCGGACACGAAAAGTAAGAAGGAACCAGACCCCCCCTCCTTTCTTCATCAAATAGCTGTAAAGTAGTGACATATTCATTAATGAAAGAGGGAAGTAGTTTCGCAGCCCATTTCCTTGTTGCGCACCTTCACCTACCATTTTTGCGGTGGAGAGGTTACCGGCATTGTCGTCCTCTTGATCTGGGCCTCAATTCTCCATTATGTGCACGATCGCCAGCCGCCAGGCGATACCTTCCGCGCCCAAGCTCGTCCAATAGCACTCTTTGTCGACCGTCGTCTGCGAGCTCAGGCTTATAAAGTAAGAGTAAGTGCCAAAGCCCGTGGACTCATTGACCATTCTCCAACCAATCGCCTGCACCTGCGGGAAGGCTTGGTAGTCCGGACCGTAGATGATGTTCATGCCGATCTGCGACGCATCGGCGTCATAGATCTCCACGCCATCGGACTGCATGCACCAGTAGGTAAAACCCGTACCGGCCACAAGCTGCGGCAGAGTGGCATTCATAAGAGCGCTGACATTATAGAGAGTGCTCACCGCGCCGATGAACTTGCCTTCATTGTCGAACACGGGACAGGCATACCCAGAGCCGCGTTCGATTCCCCGAGATTGGAAGGTATTGCTCATTGTGGGGACCTTGTACAAAAGGAGCTCGGCGGTCTTGTTGCCACCGCTCAGGTCCACGCCTTCGAGATAGCTGTACTGTGCCGGCTCCACAGCCTGCACGATGCCGTTCGTATCGAATGTCAAGATGTCGATGGCGAAGGGATTGAGCGCCAAGGTATGATTGATCTCATCTCGCGCCATCGTTCCGTTCAAGCCGGTCGCGCGCAACTGGAGGGCGAGGTCGTAAGTGAGGTTTCTTACCATACCTATCTCTTCTTCGACCGCCGTCCTTCCCTTGTCCAAAATGGTGTTCATCTGCAGCTTTGTGGAGGAAGCTGTGCTATCCTTGCTCAGCTGTGCATCGGAGGTGAGCAGGACAACGGATACCGAGGTGGCAATGAGAAGGACCACTACCAAGATGGCCAAGAGCGCTTTAGCGCGGGTTATCATGTCCGCCCGAACGCCTTTCGCGGTAATGAAGCCTAAGACTGCCGCCCCTGCTCCCACATGGCCTACTCGTAGAACGACGTCCCGACAAAGCCTCGGTGGATGTCCGCTTGAACACCACCAATTGACCACGGACAAACGGAAGGTCAATACCTAACGATCGAAGCGCACGAGCCGTCGCACCGTAACGCCGAAGGCATGAGGACGGAGCGCGGGTCGATAGATGAAGCAATGGTTCTTCGCTAGCAAGAAGCTAAGTGATCTGGGCGGGGAGGCGCTGGTAATAGTGTCCGACACCCCCTAATGACAACAGATTTGTGATGTCTGGATATAGATGATGGCGGGTCTGCCTGGACCGGTAACGCCACCCATCCATATGGTATTTAATTCGCAGCAATAACTCCCTTTTCGGCGTTTCTTGAGCTGAAGCCCATCCCTTATCCAACCCAACGAGATGGCGGTCGATCTTCTCGAGCTGAAAGCTGGCCATAAGCATCGATCCGGAACTCATCATAATTGAGTTCGGAGTGAGAATGTCGGTCATGATTTGGTTGGGGCTAGGGTTGTTGCTGGCTGATGTATTCTTATTGCTTGGGTCATAGATCTCCTTGTAAGGGTTGAACTACTCCCCTCCTTTCCTATGCGATACTCTTCGCTTTCAAAGGAACGGCACGCAGCGAAGTTTAACCCACTGTGTCCCCGAGATGCTTGTGGCCTAGCACTGACCATGCCACTTTTCGTGGTATAGCGACTGACAACTAGTGGCGGAGGAGCCATCGGAAAGCGTGCTCGATGAACTCCTTGCCGTCATGCTCAATGCAGCGGCCATGCGCGATTATCACCTTATCAAAGTCCCACGACAGCAGCCTCTCAAGCGACTCCCTCGCCCGATCTCGGTCAATGAAGGACATCTCGATGTCGAGGGGCACGCCGCCGTAGGGATACGCAACACCGGCGACCCTGAGCAACCTACTACGGAGGCGTTTGCCATCAGTCCGATGGCTGATCTGTATCAGGTCGTCCAGGATTAGGGTCCTGGACCCCCTATGAAAGAAGATCACCTCCTCGATCAGAGGATTGCCCCTAAAGACCATCTGGTCGATGTCTCTTGCCCAGCCTGAGGCTGGAAAGTCGCCCAGGGTTCCCGTGAGCGGCAATCCTCTCTTTCCCAGCACCATGGCGCCTCTGAATCTGCCCTTGGTTTGAGGGGGCCCCCATAGCTCCGCCTCTGGGAACAGCGTATGCCACGACTCTAACCTCCATAGGTGTCTTGGCGTCCCTGCCACGATGTATCTCACTGGTCCCAGTGACCCAAGGTATTGCAATGTGCTGAAAGACAAAGGAACAGGAGAATCCACCCAGAGGGCGCCGCCATCGAGCTTGACGGCAACCATCCGGGTTGTGAATGGCAATCCCATATCATGGACTATCGGGCCTTCAAATACCCATAGGTCCTTCGAGAACTCGCGCACATGATACTCTCGGTTCTTCGCGATAATAAATCTCCCGACTGCCTTGCGGGCATAACATGTCGATCGCTCCCCCTCCACCCGCGCCCAGATGATAAGGTCGCGCAACAAATGGTCGGTTGAGATAGCGACGAAGTAGCTCGGGCATTCGGGACCGGATGAGACACGCCCCTTCTATGCGCAACTTCAGAGGGATGTGTTCTACGAAGAGCAGGACAGGATGCTCATGATGGGGGGTAGCTAACAGTCCAATGCCGCCCCTTCGAGGTCAATCCAGATAGAACATATTTTCTATATACACATGAAGATAATGGTGCTGGATGAGAGTGATGGTGGGTCTGCCCGGACTTCCACCACTGACTAGCCAGATGTCTCATTATCTTGGTCAATGGTATTAGGATGGAACTTTAGCTCCTTACTCGGTATAACCTATTCCTTCTTTCTTTTTTCTTTGAAAAAGTAGTACTCTCCTGTTCTCCCATTTCCGTCAATATTCTGGCAAAACAGAACAGGAACTTAACAGGATAATTGTCACTGTTCCTACTGTTTATGGGCAAATAGCCCCATTAGGTGTTATGCCCGGATTGAAGAGGTTTTTCTCTCACCAAACGACCAAGGTTGCACTTTATCATAATAGATACTGATATAACCCTCCACCAATAACGTTGATTCAATGCCTAGGAGGCGTCGACGGTGAGGAGCGCCAACTCAAAGAGGGCGGCCCTTCTAGGGTCGATCCTTTTTCCTCTGGTGCTGGCTCAGTTCGTGTGTAGCTACGCCGGCTCAAATATGAACTGTGGCGGTCAACAGTATTGCCAGTGACCTGGGCACGGACTGTGCACGGCGTCCAGATAGCCATTACTCTTTTCACGCTCACCATGGCCGCCTTGATGATCCCCGGCAGCAAGCTGACCGACATCTGGGGCCGCAAGTTCACTTTCCGAATCGGGCTCATCGTTTACGGCTTGGGTGCGCTGGTGGGGGCATTGGCACCTGGCATAGGCATCCTATACATCGGTTATTCGATTATGCAAGGTGTAGGATCGGCCCTCTTGATCCCGCCGGTCTATATCTTGGCCACAGTGAACTACACTGGTACGGAATCGCGCGCGAAAGCCTTTGGAGGGATCAGCGCCGCGGGGGGGATCGGAGCTGCACTCGGCCCGCTAGTCGGCGGCTTCTTGACTACCGCGATCAGCTGGAGAGCTTCCTTCATCCTACAGGCCCTGATCGTTTTGCTGATCTTCGTCCTGGCCCGCCGGATCTCCGATCCTGGCGTACAGGGTACCAAGCCCAAGCTCGATATTATTGGAACCATACTCTCGGCATCGGGACTATTCTTTGTGGTATTCGGTATCCTCGCAACGGGAACCTATGGATGGTTCTCAGCGACGGTCTGGATACTTGTTGCGATAGGCATGATCATTATTGGCCTCTTCTTCCTGCACATCCGGTCCGCGGAGAGAAAGGGGAAGTCACCGCTCCTCTCGGCCCACATATTCCGTAACCGCACCTCTAACCTCGGGCTGGTGACGCAGTTTGTCCAATGGATGGTACTTCAAGGGGCCTTCTATGTGATCTCTGTGTTCTTCCAAACCGTTCGCGGGTTCAGTGCGGTTTCGGCAGGCCTGATAGTTACACCTGCAACGATCGGCATACTGCTGACAGGCACGAGAGCGAGGAAGCTGGCTACGAGAACCACTCAGAGGAGGCTCATCCGCATCGGCTTCGTTCTGACCACTGTCGGTATGATCCTGGTGATATTGCTACCATACCTCGCATCGGGTGCAGTCACTGCCAGCGTGTGGTATTTCGTTCCAGGTCTGTTCCTGATGGGGCTGGGGATCGGGACCATGCTCACATCCTCCGTTAATGTCGTCCAATCGGCGTTTCCAGAGAAAGACCAGGGTGAGATCTCTGGCCTATCGAGGAGCATGTCGAACCTGGGCTCTTCCTTCGGGACAGCGGTTGCAGGATCGATACTGATCACGACGATTCTCCCGGAGACCCAGACCTATGGGTTTGCGCTCATCGCGATCATCCTCGTTTCGATCGTCGGCCTGATCGCGGCAATCCTTATTCCTCGCGATAGTGCCGCCCGATCCGAAAAGAAAGTTGAGGAGGGTGAAAATGCGGCTTAAGCATGGGAAATGGTCGAGTAAATATGTCACTGCGACCTTCGATGAGAATCGGTTCGTGCCCTGGCTTGGTCTCACCCAGAGTAAGTCAAACATAGAACAAGTTGAAGCAGAAATGAAAACGATGGAGCTAATGAAGATGTGTTGTGCTAAGTCATCCAGGAGGCGATTGTGTTGATTTCTGGACCATTGAATGGTTACTGGCCCATCGAAGACTATGGGCTCATAGGCAACCGGCATGCGGCCGCTCTCGTGAACAGCGTCGGCTCGATCGATTGGCTGTGCTGGCCCCGATTCGACTCCCCATCCATATTCGCAGGTATATTGGATCCGGACAAGGGTGGGAACTGGGACATCCAGCCGACAAGCGATTTCAAGAGCCATCATCGGTACCTGAAGGACACCAACGTCCTGGAGACGGTCTTCGAGTGTTCTCAGGGCAAGGTTGCGTTGCTCGATTTCATGGACATGACCTGGGCGGAACAGGATGTGGAAGGCGGCCCGCCGGGAAAGCTGATAAGAATCGTGAGAGGTCTGGACGGCAACGTGGAGATGAAATGCATCTGCCGGCCGCGACCCAACTATGCCCGCGACACCCCGAGAATCAATCTAGGAGGCACCGAGGCATCCATTGGCCAGTTCGTGATCACCGGGCCTCAGGGGTGGCTGAAAGATGAGAACGACATGTCTCTTAATCAGACCTTCGTGGTCCGTCCGGGAGAGCAGCTCTACTTCACTTTGGCCAACGACCTGGACAAGAGCCCGCTGGCCTCCATCTCGGCAGCGCTGCAGTCGACCATGAGCTACTGGAGGGGATGGGCTGATAAGTGCATGCTCCAGGGCCCTTACCGCGACATGGTAGTCCGCAGCGCCTTGACCCTTCAGTTGATGACCTACCCGCCCTCGGGAGCGATCGTGGCCGCGCCGACCACCTCGCTCCCCGAGACGATCGGTGGTGAGATGAACTGGGACTATCGCTTCACCTGGCTCCGGGACGGCTCCTACACGCTGCTCAGCCTGGTAATGGCCGGCTACCCTGACTTTGTCGAAAGATATGCCAAATGGGTGTACAAGACCGTCCAACCAGGTAACGTACAGATCCTCTACCCCATCGTCCCTGAGGGGCAGACCAAGGAGGAGACCCTGGACCATCTGAGAGGGTACCGTGATTCGAGGCCGGTCCGCATCGGCAACGAGGCGGCCAACCAGGTGCAACTCGATGTGTACGGCGAGCTGATGGGAGCGGGATACTTCGCATGGCGGTCGGGCTTGTTCACCCCTCCGGATGGCGGAAAGAGGATACGCGCGGTCCTTGATTGGGTATGCGATAACTGGCAAATGCCGGACGCCGGTATCTGGGAGGTGCGGGGAGGCAACCGCAATTTCGTCTATGGAAAGGCCATGCTGTGGTTAGCGCTGGACCGAGGGATCCAGATGTTCGAGGCGATGGATCTAGAAGGTGATATCAAGCGCTGGCGGGAGACGAAGGACATTATCCGCGAGGAGATCATGACCAAGGGATGGAGCACTAAGCTCAACGCCTTCAAACAATCGTTCGAGGACGAGTACCTGGACGCGGTCAATCTCATGCTTCCCATCATGGGCTTCATCGATGGGAAGGATCCCCGCATGCAGTCGACCATCGACGCCACATTGAAGAACTTGGTGGTCAACGGCCTGTGCTACCGGTACAACGAAGCTCCGGTGGGGGTGGCCGGGAAGGAGGCGACCTTCACATTATGTACCTTCTGGCTGGTTAGTGCTATGATCATGGCCGGTCGGGTCGAGGAGGCCCGCAAGATCTACGATAATCTGCTGGCTAAGGCCACTCCCCTCGGATTGTTCGCCGAGGAGCTCGACCCGGAGACTGGAGCGCACGTCGGCAATTTCCCGCAGGCCTTCTCCCATCTGGGGGTCATACATGCGGCGGTCAACCTTGCCTACTTCGGAGGCATCGGCAAAATAGAATTCGACCTCAGGGAGGTGGCCAATAAGGTGTACGGGAGTAGCGAGGAAGGAAGGCCCATGGTGGTCAGCACCACGGCCCAAAAGTGAAACTGAGCCAGGTACGCGTCCTGTAACCAAGGCCTATTAGAACGATCGAGCTCGGATGCTCGATCGTTTGCAACCCCTCTTTGCCCATCATAGACCGTACTCTCCGAAAAACGGGAGGAAAATATAGAGAAAGCAGGATCCAATCATTACTTGAGATGGATAGTGGTGGGTCTGCCCGAATTTGAATCGGGGTCTAAGGCTCCCAAAGCCCCAAGGATGGACCAAGCTACCCCACAGACCCGTGCTACCGGTGTAAGGCGACCTCATCAATAAAGCTTATCTTTTGGTCTATTCCGGGCCAGCGTTCTTGATCGTGATTTAGGAACACTTTTTAGCTTGGTCGGCGATGGCAGCGAGATGAGAAAGGTAGGGGTCATCGCCGCCGTCATAGTGTTGGCGGCCATCCTGATCGGGGCGGGGTTCTACATCGTGGTGTTGTCGATGAACGGCAGGGCCGTCGGGTTCGATCCCACCGAGCTAAACAAGCCCACCATCAACTATGCCCAGGTTGTCGACAACACCCTGCCGACGCCGCTGACCGCCACGGTCCCGACATACGACGATGTTAACCTTTTCTGGAACATCACGGAGGACGTCTATGCTGGCTTCGGCGGAGCGCTGGACCTCACCATCCAAAACAAGAATCCCGGAAAGATGTTTGTTTATTCTTTTGGCCTACAATGGGTTACCGACGGCAGCTCCTACTTCCGCAATTGCAGCGTCACCATCGACCACAACCAGAAGACGCATGTAGGGTTGCTGATCTTCGGGGCTCCCTCCGCCGGGAACCGCGACTACAAGCTCGTGATCAAGGCCGCCGTCTCCAATGTACTGGGAACCGCGTGGCATGACATCGGAGAGCTGCCTAGCACTTCCAACGAAGCCCTGATAATCGATATGGGCGATCCCATCAACTATAACGTCGATCTCAATGTCGGCAGCTTCTACAACCGCATCAACGAGCGGGTGAGCTACACCGACGTTTCGGTAGTGGCCAACTATGTCGAGGCGAAGTATCCGGGTAGCTACAGCGTCCTGCAGATCGCCGAGGCGTACGCCTGGGTGAAGCAGAACGTGAACTATCTCACGGACCAATCGGGCGACTACTGGCAGAGCGCCAAAGAAACGCTGGACCTGAGGACGGGCGATTGTGAGGACCACGCCATATTGATGGCGAGCATCATCGGTGCCCTGGGCGGAAGCGCCCGGGTCAATGTGATCCAGGAGCACGCTTTCCCCACCGTGTTCGTCGCTTCCACCTACGCCGACCTGATGAAGGTAAAGCTGTCTCTAGCCTCGTATTATGGTGTGGACGCCGCCACCTTCAAGATGGCCTACCTGACCGATGACAATGGTTACTGGCTGGTCATCGATACCACCGGCTTCCCGTATGTCGGGGGCATCCCCGCCAAATCAGAACCGACCACCGCCGACGGGAACTGGACCGTTCAATCGAGCTACCTATACTTGATCGACGCGACCGGCGTCCCCGCGTCCAACGACCCGTTCGGCCTGTTCTAGGCCAGGATATCCTGGACGGCCTGGCGGATCGCTTCCCTGCTGTTCAGCCGGGGCTCCCAACCGCGGGCGGTCAGCTTATCGACGGCCAGTAGCATCTTCTTGACATCCCCGACCCAACCACGACCGCCCTTCACCCCGCCGGTCCACCGATACTCAACTGTCCGGCAGCCGCATCTCATCGATCACGATATCGGCGATGTCCTTGACCGTCATCCAGTCCTTGGAACCGATGTTGTATATCTCGACCTGTTCCTTTGCCGCTTCCGCACCGGCGACCATGCCGCTGACGCAGTCCTTGACATGGACGTACGATTTGGTCGTCCCCGGCTCGGCCCCCAGGATCTCCAGGTGCTGCGGGTCTTCCCTCAGCTTGCGGATGAAGTCATGGAGCACGTTATGCGTCGATCTCGTGCCCACCACAGTTAGCGAAGCGGTAGATGACCGCATTCTGATCGAACGTGTGACAGTAGGATGAGATAAGCGCCTCGCAGGCTAGCTTCGATGCGCCGTAGATCGATATGGGGATGAGCGGTCCGTAATCCTCCGGGGTCGGGATGACCTCCGTCTCGCCGTAGATGGTCGAGGTGGAAGGGAACATGAGGTCCTTGACCCCATGGTCCTTCCCCGCCTCCAGCAGCCGGTACGTGACCTCGATGTTCTGCTCGAAATGCACCCTGGTGTTCTTCGCCCCCAGCCTGACGTCGGGATTGGCGGCGAGATGGCACACTACCTCCACGTCCCTGAGCGCGGGGGCCAGGTCCATGGTGAGAAGATCGCCTTCGATGAACTCGAAGTTGTCGTTCTCGAGCATGCCGGTCATGAATTCCCGCTTTCCGGCGGAGAGATTATCCAGACCTACCACGCGGTTGCCGCGGGCTAACAGCTCCTCGGCCAAATGGCTGGCTATGAAACCGGCACATCCCGTGACCATTATCTTCCTATCACTGAGCCTCATCGAACCTTCTCCTTAGTTCCGCAGAGAAGGCTTGGACAGCCTTCCCCCGGTGGGATATACGATTCTTCTCCTCTATTGATATTTCGGCAAATGTTTGCATGTAGCCAGATGGCACGAACAGGGGATCGAAGCCGAAGCCATCGGTCCCGGACGGCCTCAGCGCCATGGAGCCGTCGCATCGCCCGGTGACGGTGAACTCCTCGCCGTCGATGGAGGCGCCGATGCAGCATTCGAAGTGAGCGGAGCGATCATCCCGACCCTCGAGCAATCGGAGCACGCCGTCCAGCCCGATGGTCTTCAGCGCGTATGAGGAGTAGACCCCGGGGAAGCCTTTCAGGGTGTGAACGAACAGCCCCGAGTCGTCGATGACGAAGTCCTTCAGCTCCTTGTCCTTGAGCTGCTGGAGACAGGAGAGCACCACCTCCTGCAAAGAGTCGGCCTGGATCTCGTCGCAGTCCTCGGACGAGTGCTCCACCTCGTATCCCAGGGGCGAGAGCGCCGAGCGGAACTCTCGTAGCTTGCCCTGGTTCGAGGTTACCAAACGGAGCTTCAGGTGTATCTCCCCCGACCCTCGATCTCCTTCATCTTCTTGATGACCTCATCGGCCCGATCGAAGTTCAGACGGTAGGCTCCGAGGATGAGGGGGAACTTGTCCATGAGCGTGGAGTGAGCGGACTGGAATGCTTCCTTGAGCAGATGGATGTCCACGCCCATCTCCTCGGTCATGGCGCATCTCGAGCCCAAAGAGAAGTCAATGAACCACATCCTTCCTTCGCTCATGATCATGTTGGACATGGTCAGGTCGCCGTGCACGATGCCCGCCCGGTGCAGCAGAGCGATTAACCGCCCCATCTCCTGGCATAGTGCTTCGACCTCTTCAGGGACGGCGCGGTCCAGCTCGTCCTTGACCCGTGGACCCTTCACCTCTTCCATGGTTATCTCGGCGTTGACCATGTCGATGTCATAGATGACTGGCGTCGGCACACCGTGCTCGCGGGCCTCATGGATCAGGCGGGCCTCGTTGCGGGTGCGGGTGACCCGTAGTGCGCGGTCCAGGTCCGGATGCCTATAGCTCTTAGGCACCCTGCTCTTGACCACTACCGCCCGGCCCATCCATTCTCCGGACCGGATCTCGGCCTCCGCGCCTCTGCGTATCACTGCCACGAGCGTGCTAAGCGCGGCCGGCCTAATAATCTTTCAGGCCGCTCCCTCCGCCCCTTCGCGATCGCCCACCATGGGCAGGGAATAGAACTCCACGAGGCGCTGCTCAAGGTCCCCCACCCGCTCTATGTCGACGTCATCGGGGAACGATGCACGCACCGCCGACAGCAGGTAGCGATCGTCCATCAGTATCACCGCCGCCCGGTCCCTCTCTCCCCTTATGGCCCGTCCGGCGGCCTGCAGCACCTTCGAAACGGCCGGGTACACCTGTACGTAGAGATTTGCCTTCCTAGGTCCAAAACGCTTCTCCATGCGGTCGAGCATCCCCTCCTGCTCTCGCGAGGGCGGCGACAGGGGCAGGCCGACCACGATGACCATGCTCAATAGGTTGTCGCGAAAGTCCACCCCTTCCGAAAGTGATCCGCTGATCGCCCCCAATAATAGGTTCCGCCCTTCCCGCAGCTGGCAGAGCACAGCGTCCCGTTCGTTCTTGCCGTGCTCTCTCCTCTCGACGACCAGGCGGCGGTCCCGGACGGACGGCTCGAGGAGCTTTTCCACTTTCCCCAGGAAATCGTAGGAGGGGAAGAACACAGCAACATTGCCCGGTACGTTCTCAACGCATCTTGCCACCTCTCGGGCCACTGATTCATACATCGCCGGGGTCCGCAACCGGAAACGGGACGACACCCCCCCGGATGCAAGCACCAGCCGGTTCTCCGGAGGGAAGGGGGAGGGATAGCGGCGGCAGATCGCTCCCTCTGCTCCCAGCACTTCGGCGAACATCTCCGGCGGGTGGAGCGTGCCGCTCATGATCAGTGTGCTGCGCACCCGGGCCAACACCGGAGCGGTCACCAAGGATGGGTCGATCAGGCCGACCACCAGGCGGGCGGGGTCGCCGTCAACATAGCGCACCGTGGCCTGGTTCGGAGCGCTCCAGGCATATAGGAAATCGACCAGCCCATCCAGGTCCGCCCCTCGGGAGGCGGCCTCGATCTCTTCGGCCAGACCTCCGGTGTCAACGCCACAGGCATGCTTCAGCGGCCCGTCCAGGTCCTCCGCTGTCATCTTCTCGGGGCGTCTCTTCTCCATTCGGGAGAGGATCTCGGCAATGATGTCCAGGTCCTCGGTGAAGTGTTTCAACGATGGAGATGACCGAGCCCTCTGGAGGGCTGCGGCCGTCAAAGAACCGCTCCCTCCGTCCATCACCCTATTCGGCAGGTTGTGGGCCTCGTCCACCACTACGACCGCCTCATCCTCCCGGCGCCCCAGGCGCTGCAGCAGATTGGGCCCTCGGCCGAAGATCTGGTTATAGTCCCCGATGATTACCGTCGCTTCCGCTGCAGCCCGTAGCGCCACGCGATGCGGGCAGAGGCCGGCCCGAAGGCATAGGCGCATGCCTTCCTGAGTGTGGAGCGGATAGTCGAGGAGAAGCGACTGGGAGCCCTCGGGGTCCCGCGAGAAGAAGCATTGGCGCCCTTCGGCGCATGGTGCTCTCCTGCCCTCGTGACGCGCCAGGCACATATCTTCCCTGGCTATGAGGTCGACCACTCCGATCCGGCTCTTCTTCCATATGCCCCTCAGCGTCTCGATGGCGATGGCATGCTGGGCCTGCCGAGAGGTCAGGAACAGCACCACCCCACCGCAGGCCAGGGCCGTCTCCACCGCTGCGGTCAAGGCCACCGCGGTCTTGCCCAGCCCGGTGGGGGCATGGGCAACCAGATGCGTTCTTTGGGCCATGCACATCCGGGCATCCTCGAGGAACCTCTCTTGTCCCCCGCGGACAACCCGGTGGGGGAACAAGCCTGATGCCCGCCCCTCCTCTACCCTAAGATGTACCTCGCAGGCTTCCATGACTGGTCGATGTCGCTAGCCCCTAGCCATCGATTGTGACTAACCGTAAGCTGCGCTCAGAAACAGTAATAACCGCGTCGCTTGTGTAAAACTGAACGATGGAGCGGGGACGGGTCGATCGGCAGCGGCAGGGGGTGCAGATCGCCGCGATTCTATTCTTGACCGTCCTTTCGGCCTATCTGGCCCGCATATCGCTCTCGGTCGCGTTGCCGTTCATCGCCCTGGACTACGGGTGGTCCGCCGAGCAGTTGGGCGGGCTGGGCGGAGTATTGCTGGGCATATTCCTGGTCGGTTACGGACTATCGAACATATTCATCAGCCCGCTCGCCGATTGCTACGGTCCACGGAAAGGATTGCTCATTGCCGTGCTGTCGTGGTCCATACTGACCTTGCTGACCGGTGTGGTGGGAATGTACTACGCCGCGTTCATCCTGCTGCGTACATCTCTGGGGCTGGCCCAGGGGGTGGTATTCCCCGCCGCAGGAAAGATCACTCAGGCCTGGTCCCCCCCGGAGCAGAGGTCCCGGATGAATGCGCTGTACTATGGTGCCATCGCTCTGGCCAATATTCTGTCGCCGCTCCTGCTGATCCCGCTCATCATCCTTACTTCCTGGAACATCATGTTCATCGTCCTGGCGGGCCTCGGGTTCGCCCTTCTGGTGCCGATGTTCCTCTGGCTCAGGGACTCTCCCGAAGGGCCGGCAAGCTGCGAGCAGAAGACCCTGGCCGATAACGTGGTATATGCCTTCAAAAATCTGAAGGAGGCCATCCGGGTCAAGGGGTTGTTCGTCCTTACGCTGGGCCACGCTCTGGAATCGATCGTATTCTGGGGCCTCTCCATGTGGTTGCCGACCTTCTTGGTGATGGCTCGTGGCTTTTCCCCCGACGAGCTAGTGTGGGCGGCCGCGCTTCCATACTTTGGATATATAGTCGGCCTGATCGTCGGTTCCTTCCTTAGCGACCGCACCGGCAAGCGGTCCCGGGTCACTGGTCTGTTCTGCCTGGCCGGTGCCGCGGTTTTCTTCCTTATGATCCCTCTGGTCGGAAAGTGGGAGACCATCGCTGCCCTGGGTGTGGAGTTCTTCTTCATTGCGTTGGTGGGGCCGAACGTAGCGATGTTACTTCAGGGGTGCTGCACTTCCCGACTGACCTGTTCAGCGACAGGGATAGAGAATGGGATCGCCAACGGTTTGGGGGCACTGGGCCCCATCCTCGTCGGCCTGGTGGTGCTGATGACCGGCTCTTACAATTCGGCCTTCTTCTTGCTCGCATTCCTCCTGATCTTGAGCGGGGTGGTCATCCTGAGGTTTAAGATATACGAGCGAGAGGCTAAGTGCCCTCTCCCTGAGCGAGGAGAGAAAGATTATCATAATTGAACTCGTTTTAAATTGCCATGGACAAGCTGCCCTTCGGCTGCGGGAGCCTCGACGCCATGCTGGAAGGCGGCGTGGAAGCCGGTTGCGTCACCATGCTCTACGGTGAGGCCGGCACCGGCAAGACCACGCTCTGCCTCCTGCTGGCCAAGGACGTGGCCAGGGCGGGCAAGAAAGTGATCTATCTCGACACCGAGGGGGTGTCGATGGATCGGCTGCGCCAGGTGGCTGGACCTGATTTCGAGGGGGTGGCCAAGAACATCCTGTTCTCCGCCATCAGCAGCTTTGACGAGCAGGAGCGGATGGTGGACAAAGCGATCAAGCTCGCCCAGAGCAGCGTGGACGTGGGCATGGTCATCATCGACTCCATATCCATGCACTATCGATTGACCAGCCGGGAAGAGGACCGCGGGGAGCGAAAATCGTTAGCCGGTCAGTCGACCAAGCTTACCAACCTGGCCCGGGAGAAGTCCATCCCTGTTCTGGTCACTTCTCAGGTCTACACCGACGTGGAGACGGGAACGTTCGAAGCGCTGGGCGGGCATGCCCTGCATCACAACGCCAAGCTCATCGTGCGCGTCGACAAGGCCGGGTCCGGCGGGATGAGGAGGGCGGTGCTGATGAAGGCGCGCCATCTGCCCGAAGGCCTGGTGGCGGACTTCAAGCTCACTGGCACCGGGATCAGATGCTAGGTCGTCCTGCCCACGGCGAAATCCATCAGTCCGCTTAGGAACTCCCTCTCCTTGCTGGGCGGGAGGCATTCCAGCTCCTTTTTGGCCTTCTCGGCATAATCCGCGGCGGTCTGGCGGGCATGGTCTATGGCCCCGCAGTCCTGCAGGGCGTTGATGGCCGCTTCGATCTCTTCAGAGGTGGCCTTGGCGTTGCCCAGCGCTTTCAGCAGGGTCTTGCGCCGGGGGTCCGATCCATCGAGGCTGTGGAGCGCATGGAGCACGATCAGTGTCCGCTTGCCGTTGCGGATGTCGTTGCCGACCGGTTTCCCTAGCGTCTTCTCGTCGCCGGTGAGGGCCAGAATATCGTCCCATACCTGGAAGCCCATGCCCAGCAGGCGGGCGTATTCCTTCATGCTGGTGATCTGCTCTTCGGTCCCGCCGGCGATGAGCGTGCCGCCCTCCGCCGCGCACTCGAACAGCACGGCGGTCTTCTTGTAGATCATGCTCATGTAATCGTCCATGGCCAGTTGGGCCGCGGGGATCTTTTCGAAGTCCATGTCCTCCTGCTGCCCTTCCGCGATGAGCCAGACGGTGTGGGCCGTGATCTTGAGGAGACGCTTCATTTGCTGAGGCGACACATCGCTCTCGGACAATACCTCGAAGGCGCGGGCGAACAGAGCGTCGCCGGCGATGATGGCGGTGGGTATGTCGAACAGCACGTGCACTGCCGGCCGTCCCCGCCGCATCGAATCGTTGTCCATAACATCATCATGGACCAGGGTGAAGTTGTGAATGATCTCGAGCGAACAGGCGAACGGTATGGCCCTCTCTCCGGCCTTTCCCACCGCCTGCGCCACGACCTCCGCCAGTACCGGCCGTAGGCGTTTTCCGCCCGCGCTCGGATAATGCCTGACGGCCATCATCAGCTTCTTATCATCGTCCCCCGCAAGGTACGACATGACCTGCCCATCTACAACTTTAGCTCGCTTGGTGATCTCTTTCAGGACATCCATTGCCCACCCTCCTGGTCGAACCATGCCCACTCCCTGGTGGAACTGGTAAGAATGTAATCTCTGGTCCCCAGCTCCCGGACGTTTGCCGCTCCGGTCAGGAACATGGCGATCCGAAGCTCCTCGATCATCAGACCGAGACGCTCCTCCACTGCCTTCGAGGACTCCATCGCCTCTTTGAGGACCGCTCGCGCGGTCCCGGCGCACTCGGCGCCCACCACGATGCTCTTGGCCGCCTGGAGGCCATTGACGATGCCCCCACTGGCAATGATCGGCAGGCCCACATCGGCCCACAGCACGGAAATGGGCGCCGGTATGCCCCACTCCCCGAACGTCTCGCCGATCCGCTCGCATCTCCGGTCCCCCATGTTCTTCGCCCTTGCTCCTTCCACCTTGGCGAAGCTGGTGCCCCCCGATCCGGAAACGTCGAGACCGCGCACCCCGATGCCCTTGAGACGCATCGCCACCGGCCGGGAGATGCCTGCCCCGGTCTCCTTGACGATGATGGGCAGCTCGCGAGAGAGCGAACGTATGCCGTCATAGCAACCCTTGGCCCTCGTGTCTCCTTCCGGTTGAGCGATCTCCTGCAGGAAGTTCAGATGGATGGCCAGGAGGTCGGCCCCGATCATGTCCATGGCCTCGCGGGCGTCCTCCGGACCGAAGGCGCGCTTGCGCTTCTGGGAAATGAGCTGAGGAGCGCCGATGTTGCCGACCTTTAGCGGAACGTCGAACTCCTTGATGATCTCGTAGCTCTTGCGGTCGCCCTTCTCCAGGGCGGCCCGTTGGCTGCCGACCCCCAGACCGATTCCCAGGTTCGCGCACGCCTCCGCCAGATTGCTGTTGATCTTCTCCGCTTTGGCATAGCCGCCGGTGATGGCCGTGACCATCAGGGGGCAGGCGAGCTTCCGGCCGAACAGCTCCGTGGAGGTATCTACGTCGTCCAGGTCGATCTCGGGCAGAGCGTCATGGACCAGCTTGACGTCGTCCCAGTAGTCATGGCAGGATGTCACGTCCTCTTCCAAGGTTACCTGGATGTGGTCGGCCTTACGCTGCTCAATGCCCTTCATCGCTCATCACCCACTACTTTCGAGCCGATTACTTTTTCGCCCCGCAGGGCCGAGGCAAGACGGCCGGGTTTGAGACCATTAATTACGATCGCCTCTCCGCCGTACGAGGTTATCCTCATCATGGTCTCGATCTTGGCGAAGATGCTGCCGGTGACGTCCGCGCACCGCTGGGTCCGCGGGAGCACATCCAGGGCGGAACGGTCCACCACCTCGATGAGCTGGGCCTCTGGATCACAGTTGGGGTCCTCGGTGAACACCCCATCGACATCTGCGCAAAAGATGATGCGCTCGGGAGCGAACTCCCTCGCCAGCGCTTCCATCAGCTGGTCCCCGGAACAGATGCCGAACCGCCTCTCGCGGTCCAGAGCGACGTCCCCGAAGGTGACCGGGGCGATGCCCAGCTCCCGATAGTGTCGAAAGATCGAGAGGTCGATGCAGGCCAGCTCTCCGTTCGACAGCTCCGCCACCGCCGAGGGAGGGATGGAGACGGACGGGACGCCCGCGGCGTTCAATGCTGCGATGACCGCCAGGTTCAAGGTCCTGACGTCCTCCATGACCCGGGCCATGGCGGAGATCTGGGAATCGTTGCGGTAACCTTTCTGCAGCTGGTGCTCGGCGGCGATCACATGGCCGAAAGAACCGGCACCGTGGACCACTATTGCCGCTTGCCCGGAATCGGCGATCTCTTTGGCCAACCGGTGGACCGTCTCGTCTCGCAGCGTCCGGTAGCTCATCTTGTCGGTTATGACACTGCCGCCCAGCTTGACCAGCATCATGGTGAACGCTCGGAACATGAGCCGAGCCGTATAAAAAAGTGACAGTTATGGGGCAGCGATCGTCGAGGCCCATCCAATGTTATCTCGGAGCCCGACACGGATGCCTCAGATCTTCGCTCCACACTTACGACAGAAGACATCCTCCACGGATGCTTCACGGGAGCAGTTCGGGCAGGTCCTGGCCTCCTTCCTGGTGCCGCAGGCATGGCAGAACTCGTCGTCGGGACCAAGGTCGGCCCCGCATTTACGGCAGCTCTCAGAAACCGTGCTCGAAGGCACCTTCGGCGTTTCGCCGATGACCGTGACCGCCTTAGCACTCTCTGCTTTTTGGCCGCAGGTCAGCGCCCTCTTGGCCTTCATGGCCTGCTTCAGCGCTTCGTTGTAGTCCTCACCGTCAAAACTGGCCTGGGCGAGGTCCAGGGATCGCTGCGCTTCCTCCCTCGTCTCTGCTCGGGCCTCGGGGATCAGGTCGCGGACGGTATCGATGACGAACTTGGATTCCAGATAGTTGGCGGGCAGCTTGCGTATGGCATGGGCGGGAACTTCCTTGCTCCCCTCGCATTCCTTATCCGCACTGGGTGGAGGAACGGGAAGGGTCAACAGGTCCTTCTCCTTGCAGTTGCGCAGGACGGTCTTGGCCCGCGTGGCCAGATCGATACTGTTTGTGAACTCGTGGCGTTCGTAGGCGCTCTCGGCCTGGTAAATGAGCACGTCCGCCTCGGTAGTGTCCCTTCCCGCTGCGCGCAGGGAGGTCGCCACGGCCTTGGTGGTAGCGACCGCATTGTATGCATCGTCCATCTCCAACGCGCCATCGAGCTTCACCGCCTTCTTTGAACGGATGTAACGAAGCTGAATGTAGGCGACGGCGGCTACGATAATAACGGCCAAGATGAGAATTATCGTCTCAGGGGGTAAGTCCATACTTGCACCGGCTAGTCGAGTAACCGTCACCTAGCTTGACACTCCCACGAATGAAGTTCGTGGGATTCTGAGGCCACCGTCGTTCACGGCGTTGCCTCCTGGGGCGTATCAATGCGGCCCTTGCACCAATCTCTGTCTTGGTGCAATCGACACATGCCTTCTTCCAAGGAAGGACGCAACGCGATATTGAACGACGCGTTGGCGTCAGCGTGGTCAACTGCCTGGTCGTCCCTAAGGACAAACCTACGCAGTTAATGTCAGAACTTGCACGCCCATTGAATTGCGGCAGTATAGTGACTAACGGAGGATTACCCTGAGAATACATAAAGGATTTGACTCCAGTCAGTCTACAATTAATAAATTGTGGTTTTCTTGCTCCACGGGTTAGTAGAAGTTTTTCGATACGTGTAGCATTGAACAAGAGAGATAAAAAGTGGCTGACAGCGCTCCATGGTTCCCGCGGGCTCGCGCACCGCAGTACAGCATGGAACGTTGGCGGGCTTAACTTCCGGGTTCGAATGGGACCGGGTGTATCCCCGCCGCTATGGCCGTCACACCAACCCTCACAATAGAGAACATGTATATAAGCATTTCTCTCCGAGGCCCCTGCCATTCTCGCTGCCTAGAGCATAACGAATATCGCGCAGGCGAGCAGGCTGCTGATGGCCATGGAGAGCATGTTGACGTGCAGCTTGTTCACCAGACCTCTCCGTTCCAAGGTCGCACCGATGAGGCTATCGATCATGCATCCGGCCACCCCCATGACGACGGGGATGAGGATCAAGGGGTTGAACAGCTGTTGCTGGATGATGATCCAACCGATGTAGGAGGCGAAGGCCGAGGCCACTATGCACGCCAGTGTGCCCACGCCAGATATCCCGCCGTCCGTTCCCGGCGGTACACGTTTGCCGGTGGTTATCAGATAGGTGCGATCGGAGAGAACGCCCAGCTCGCTGGCGGTGGTATCCGACGCGGCCACCGCCACTGCCGTGATGTACGCTATGGCGGCCAGGGTGGAGTCCTGGGCGCCCAGGAGATAGGTGATGACCGCTACGAGGACCGGCACGAGGCCGTTGGCCAATACGTTCCGGTATGTTCTCTCTCCTTTCTTCCCTTCCTGGACTCCTTTCTTCTCCTTCATCTGGAAGCGGAACTTGGTGACGAAGAACCCCAGGAAACGTGAAGACAATGAGGGTAAGGAGCCAGCCGACCGAACCCAGCAAGCCGATAACCATCCCTACGATGAACGAGGCCAAGGCGCCGCTCATCGTGAGCAGTCCGAACCGGTACGAGAGCACCGAGAGCGCCGCGCATAACACGAGCACGATGGCCAGGCTCTCCAGGCTTAGCATGGGGGTAAAACAGGATGGCTAAATATTAATGTTGGGTGCCTTTTCCGACGCCAGATGTTGCTGAGATAGGTTCTACTGGCCATCTTTCCTGATCTCATCGGCCAGGTCTGCCAGCTCGCTCGTCCCTGCCAAGGTCAATGAGGCGCCGCAGTTGGGGCACTTGGTCGAGTCCAGCCCGACGGTGGCATCGCATACCGGGCACTCGATCGTCTCGGCTGGGGGACCTGGAACTTCTGGCTCGTTCTCCTCCTTTATGGGAATGATGTCCTTGATACTGCCCTTCAACAGGGGCCCGGCCCGATCCTTGATCCCCCGGACCTTGTCCAGGTCGCCGTCCCAGTCATGCAGGGCATCGTGGAAATCGGATTCCGCCTGGAATATGGTATCCCTCATGCGCTGGGGCACCTTCCCCTCGCGCGTGCCGTGGAGAATCACTGCCAAGTAGATATGGTCGCCCTTCTCCACTAGGACCTTCTTCTCCCCGAAGTCCATACGGTTCAGGCCGGTGGAGGCCTCGTCCTTGAACGAATCACGTACGAAGTTCTGGATCGCCACCAACATGCTGCCCAGGATCTGGTCGTCCATGCCCGGCTTGAGCCTGCGGGTCTGGTGGGCGATCAGGTTGCCGTCCTCGTAGATGAAGAAGACCTCGTCGACGACCATCTTGAGGGCGCGGAAGTAGAGCAAGCAGAGTAGCGCGAAATAGTAGCCAAGGCCACTGCCAGGAGGTAGATCCAGGTGTCGCCGGCCGCTCCAGACGGAAATGGTCAGTGGCGTGGAGACGGAGCGTTGTGTCCTCCAGCGTCCTCGGCCCAATTGAAAGGTCAGCGGACCGGTGAAGTTGAGCGCCGTATGGTGGCCAATGAGGTATCGGTACCGGATATCCGACTCATGACCATCGAATAGCTCTCGATTGTCTCCATCAAAGTAGAGGAGTGACTCTGACTATAGTGGACACATCGGTTACGTTGACGGTCACCATCAGATCGTCCCCGCGATAGGCCTTGGTCAGTACAGCAGCGGTGTCCAGTTCGATGTTCCGGGCCTTCGTTATCCACCAGTACAATGTGTCGGGCTTCCCACCATCCCCCCTGGTCGCGGACCTCCAAGGCTCACGGAGTAGCTGCCGTCTAGCGGTGTAGTTCTTCCAGGCGTTCTTGCTCGAGGACCACTCGGTCCAGCCGTTCCCTTCAGCGAAAGTTCCATCTGAACAGAAGCGATGAATTGTCGCTACGGTGTCCCAGCTACTTACTGGCGTCGAAGCTGTAGTTGCCGGGTTGAACTCCAGGGCGGTGACCGACGCCACTGGCTTCACGTTCTGGACCACCATGGTAAGAATCCGCTCGTTGAAGGAGTTCGGATCGTTTTCGAATCGTAGACCCTAACACAGACTACATATTGCTTGGACGCGTGGTACGACCAGGAGGTCTGGTTAATCGAGATCCCTGAGGCCTCGACGAAGACCCTGACGGCATCGTAGTCAAAGTCCCAGGCGAACTTGGTGATGGGTACACGGGGAGCCTGCTGGGCCGAGATCTGGAAGCTGATCTGCTCGTCCATGTTGAAGGTGATTTTTCCTCCGTCCGCGATAATTTCGTCCACGGTGGGCGAGGTCGGCTGAACAACAATGGTGCGGCTGGTCTTCGACACGACCCCGTCCAGGTCGGTCACTGTCAGGTTGACCAGGTAGGTCCCCGAGTCCATGTAGCTGCAGGTGACGTTCTTGGTGATGAATGTCCGACCATCACCCAGCTCCCAGAACAAGGAGGATACCCCATCGTAGGAGTATGACATATCGGTGAGGATGATGGTCTCCCCCTCCACGGGGTTCAGTTTGGACGGGGTGAACGAAGCGGTTGGCGGGGTGTCCCTCACAACGATGGTAACGTTAGCGACCGCCTGGTCACCGTCCGAATCGGTGATGGTGAGTGTGACATTATATGCGCCCTTGATGGGGAACCAGTGGATGGCGTCCTCGCTCGGGTCCGGCTGGCTGCCATCGTCAAAGTTCCAAGAGTACGAGGTTATGGTGTCTGGAGATGAGTACGAATCATCATAGAACGAGACCGTGTCGTTCTCGTCGATCGCAGAGGCGGAAACCCTGATGCCGGCGGTCGGGGACAGGTCGGCCACATGGACGTACTGGGAGGCGTTGTCAAATTTTCCGTCAGTGTCGGTGATGTTCAGCCACACCCGATAAGTGCCGTCCTGGGCGTACTTGTAGGTAGTGTTCTGGGTGTAGGCATAGTTGCCATGGCCGAAGTCCCACCTCCAGGTTATCGCGTCATAGTGGATCGAGGTATCGTTGAACCATACGGTGTTGTTCTCCGGACCATTGTCCGGTACGAAGGTGAACGAGGCCACTGGGGCGATGTCGGCGACCACGACCTGGAAATAAGTGAAGTTGGTGAGCCCGCCGCGGTCGGTGACCCTCAGGTAGCCATCATAGGTCCCGCTCTTCGCAAAAAGGTACTGCCCGCTCTTGAGCGTCGATGTGCCGCCCTGTTCGAAGAACCAGTAGTATTGGAGCGAATCCCGGTCGGAGATCGAGTCAGTGGAATTCGATGCATCATACCTTATCGAGTTTCCCTCGGTGAGCGTAAGGGTCGAGAGCCACCTGTCCGCTTTCGGTACCAAGTTATGCTGCAACCAGTAGCTAATGGCTGAGGATGCGGACGATGACGCTATGAAATCATCCCGTCCGTCACCGTTGACGTCCCCCGCGAATGAACCGTTGGCTGGCCCCCCTGTGGTCATGTTGATCGGATTGACGAAGCCGGAGGCCCCCTTGCTAAGGAACAGTGCGATTTCAGGTCTTCCAGAGTAGCTGATCAAGAGGTCCGTCAAACCATCGTCATTGAGGTCTGCTGAACGCACCTGGTTTCCTGTGCCAGCGAGAGGGAAGGAGCTCGAAGGTGGAGTGTTGATATAGAATCCGATCTCGCTGTTCGTGAATATATAGGCCGAATTGGAGGAGGATGTCACGGCGATATCGTCCCTGCCGTCGCAATTGAAATCACCACTGGCCATCGAAATCGGCGTTCGGGAGACCATATTGAGCCAGCGTTCGGTCCATGTTGGAAGCAGCTTCCAATGGACTCGCTAGCGTTCTTGTAGAAAACCTCTACTTGACCCGTTCCTAGATTCAATGCGGCAATATCTCCACCTTGATCCTAGTGGATTGAAGTTGCCAAGGATTACTTCGGTCCTGTCACCTGGTGAAGCGAGCCCAAGCACTTCATGGACCGGGTTGGAAAAAGCATCGTAGATGATTTCGACCCCATTCCTGCAACCGATCACCAGTACTGTCTGGTCTATGTCTTGGACCCATCCTCCGGTGATCGACCATGGCTCCCCCGTGTGTAGGTCGATGTTGAAATCCGGCGCGGTTCGGGTCATGAAATCCGGCCCACCACGATAGATACTGATGCTGCTGCTCAATCGGTTTATCACAGCGAGGTCGCCGATGCCATCCCTATCCAAGTCGCCAATGAAGAGTCCGCATGGTCCGTTTTGTGTGGTCAGCGTAGTGGCAATTGTGCCGGCAAGGTCGGTGACACGAACGGCATTTTGGTCTTGGATGATGGATGCAATCACAGCAACGGAGACGTTGCCCGCCACTATGCCGGATGGTTTGCCGTTTTGGAAGATGCTCTTATCCGCATTTCCTATACCATTTGAACTATACTGGAAGAATTCAAGGGCAGTAGGAACTCCCCCACCCCCTGCAGAGAGGACATAAATGCCCTTCATTACCGTCCCTGAATCGATAGTGATTGTCCGGACGGGCGCCTTGTTCACCGGAAATCTAGAGTAGATGTTCTGGTCCAGAATGCCTGATTGACGAGGATAAATCTTGCAATCATTGTTCTGGGACGATATGATTACCAGATCTGGAAGACTGCTGCCGCTCAATCTACCGAAGCTCATCGAGCATAATCCGGTAGCACCTAGAACCAACCGGGTAGCTGCGTTGGGAACTGTCGATCCTGTGTTGTTCCTTATCTCCACGCGGTCGTAGGCCGCATTGGCAATCGCAAGGTCTCTGATGCCACTGCCGGTATTGTTGATCATCCGAAGATCGACGATCGCCCCTCCCACATTGATCGTGCCATAGTTGCTCCAGGCCGAAGTGAGGGTACCCGCAGGCGAAGGTTGCACGAGCAAGGTCACATTTGGACCGTTGAAATCTCCAACTACGAGATCCTGTAAGCCGTCCGAATTAATGTAGCCGGCCGTTATAAGTTGGGGGTTGTTCTGATTTGTGAGCCCTATGATGGCCTTCGTGCCAGCACCGAAGAACGGCGATTTTACCAAGACCACAGATGAGAAGAACCCCAGGTCTCTGTCCCCTCCGCATACGACAGCGATATCGTTGGTGATGGAATTGTCAAAGTGGCCGATCACGACCTGATACGGATTTGGTATGATGATGTTCACATCAACCAGTAAGTTGAAGTCATTGCTCTGGTTGAAGATCGAGACGATGGGGTTGCCAAGGTTGTCAGTATAGGAAGCTGCGATGTCGTCCTTGCCATCGTTCGTAAGGTCTCCGATGGCGATACGGACCAAATTCGACATACCGATTTTTGATATTATTCTCGGGGTCACCTGTAAATGACCATCGGAGGAACCGAAGTAGATGAAAATGTTCGTTCGGTTCGCCACCACCACATCGGTCAATGAGTCATGGTTGAGGTCGCCGAGTGCCATGTCCCGCACCTCAGCGGGCATGGGATATGAGATCGAGTGGTTCGAGAAGATCGTTCCCTGTTCGAATATGGTCGATTGATCGTACTGTGGGGCCTCTGATGCAATATCATCTTTATGATCTGGTAGGTCAGGCATTACGCTCTGGGCCATTAGGAGCAGTGCTAACGCTAGTATGGACAGCAACCACGCTAAACCACTGGCTCTTCTCATCCGCATCCCAAGACGGCCAGATGGAAAGCGGCGAGTGTGTATATAATCCTAATCAGGATAATTCAACGTCTAAATAAAAAATAAGAGATCGACACATCTGGATATACTAAAACGGTCTTAATAAAATCAACGCGGATAATTGGAGACCAAGCCCTATATATCTGCCTCCCAGTAGCATTCTACAGGATGGGATGCAATGTATTTCGATATAGCTCAGTTGACCTGTGATGTGGACAGCAGGCGCATTCTGTCTTCCATAGACAGAAAACCAAGATCGGCCAAGGAGATCGCTCAGACCTGCCATATGTCCATCTCCCGGTGCTACCGCATGATAAGGGAGATGGAGGACTACCGGATCCTACGACGGGCCGAGGTGGACGGGCGCGAGGCCTCGTATATCTCGAACCTGCGCTCCATCGAGCTCAGCCTGGAGGACGACCATATCTTCCTTACCGTCGACTACCGGGATGGAACCAGGACCGAGCTTCGGCTGGGTCCAGAGGACCTTGAGAGGGCCGCCCCGGCCTCTTTACCTCAAGGTCTTCTGGCGACCAATGATTCCAGCGAGCCTTCCACTGCCTCGTAGATCAGGTCGGCCGCCGAGGCAGCCCCCTCCTTGGACTCGATCCGAGAGATGAGCATGCGCCCACTGGTGTACAGGGTTATCTCAAAGTCGGCGGATCTGGCGATGAGCATGGGTCCCTGCATGGTGGTCTGGTAACCCTTCTGTTCTAGTAGTTCGGCAGCTTTGTTCAGGTCGTACCGCACGCTCTCGCTCGGAACCACGGACATGGCATCCTGTTTGCACAACCGGACCAGCTTGAACTTCACCATGCCCGGTCCAGCTCCTCTTTCGCCTTCGCGTGGAACTCCTCCAGCGAGCTCTCATTGACGATCATCACATCGGCCAGGGCGATCAACGCTCCTAGGCCCCAGCCCAGCTCGCGTTCGTCCCTTTCCTTGAACTCTTGCCAGGTGTGGGGGGCGTCGTAACGGCCCCTGCTCCGCAGCCGGTCGAATCGGCGCTCTGGGGAAGTGTGGACGGCCACCAGTCTAACGCCCTTGCCAAGGGCAGATCGGAAAAGCTCGATCTCCGCCACGCTCCTGGAGCCATCGATGACGACATTTCCTTTCCCAAGAAGAGGGAGACAACGTTCGGCCCAGATCCCGGACCGTGGGCCTGCCGTTCCGAACTGGCGAACCCACCGACCCCCCGGTCGTCCATGGCCACCTTGCGCTTCTCCGCTTCCAGCCGAACCACATCGCCCATTCGGATGACGGAGTAACCGTCCTGCTGGGCCACCTTGACGAACTCTTCCTTGCCCGCTCCGGGCATTCCGGTCAGGACGAAGACCTTGGACATGTGAACCGCTCTTTTCCTCAAAGGGCCAATACCTGCTTATTACAAATCGATATCGCAAGAAGGCTCACGATCTCGATCGTTGGATGAATCGGGACAAATGCCGAATGATGTTGCAAATAGGGCATCATTGCTGACAATGTCCGCTCCCTCATCGCTGTGAGCCCGCTCCTTCTTCAGCTCCGCAGCTCGTAACCTGTCTGTGAT
Organism: Methanomassiliicoccaceae archaeon; assembly: GCA_963728405.1. Taxonomy (GTDB): domain Archaea; phylum Thermoplasmatota; class Thermoplasmata; order Methanomassiliicoccales; family Methanomassiliicoccaceae; genus UBA6. The sequence continues at coordinate 244,599 of CAVSJV010000005.1, forward strand.
CATCGCCCTAAAAATATCGACTTCGTCTGAGGGCCAAAAACATGCTCCTGGCCTTTAACATAAGCATTGGAGAGATTTTAGTGTCGAGCTTTCGAAGGCCAGAGGGTAGCAGCATTCGCCTCAACTTTGATGTGTACGGTCGAGGGTATCTGCACCTTCCATCGGACCTGGTTGGCGGCCTTGGTTCTTTGACGAATGGATTTATAATCATGCTATCGCTATCTACCTTCGTCCTAGGGAATTCCTAGTGTTAATGTCGTGGAGGAAAGTCAGTGCAGGACGCTAAATCAGTAGAAAATATCCTAGAGGAGATAATCCATGGGGAGTTCCCCCAGGGCAAGAACATCCAGAGCGTCTCCATCGTATCGAAGACGGGTCTGATGATTGCCGGTAAGGCAGCGTCCTCAGCTCGGGCCGAGACCTTTTCAGCCATGGCCGCCATTATGTTCTCAGCCGCCGAGGCGACCAAGAACGACATCTTCAAGGACAAGATCGACTACGTTCTCGCTGTTTTCCGCAACACCAAGCTCTTCATATCTGAGCTCTCGTCCAGCATGTTGATCGTCGCCACCGTGGACCGGGAGATCGACGATGGCAAGATCCTGGAAAGCATGGGCCGCATCGTCACCAAGACCAAGGAAGAACTGGTCTGGCTTCGGTAGAACCCTAAGAAAATAGTGGGCGTACCGCCCCCATCCTTTATTTCAATCGTTATAATGGCTGAACAGTGGGCCTTCAGACGAGGGATTCTAAGTTCTGAATATTTAATTATTGAACGGACATGTTTTGATTATTTCCAGATTGAATAAAAGGGGAAAATGGTTTCTGTCCTCAGAGGTCCGACTCCCACGCCAACACCTACTCGCTCTTTCTCTTCTCGGACTTGCCCTTCTCCCTTTCGATGATCAGTTCGGCGACCTTCTTTCCCGACAATAGCATGCCACCAAATATCGGACCCATGCGCGGTGAGCCCATCACAGCATTGCAGCACATCCCTGTAACGTATAGGTTGGGGAACACTTCCATGGTGTTTTGCACCGTCATATTTTCCCCGACCTCGGCCCACATGCTCTTCTCTCCTTCTATCGAACCGGATGGTGTGGACAACCTTCCAGCCTTGCGCTGCACGATGTGGACGACCTCGGCCGGATGCCCCGTGCCATCTATTACGTATTTCGAACGGATCGCCAATGGGTCGACATGCAGGCCAGCCACCTCGACAGCGCTAGAGTTGATGACCACGCCGTGCACCTCTTTCCCACGGATGATGACGTCCTCAACGGAGATGGTGTTGAACAATCTCGCACCAGCATCGATGGCAGATGCGATGAGCTTGGATGCAGCCTCTACAGAATCGGCGGTGTAGTACCCCTCGCCAGCGTCCGTCAGTTTCACCCCTATCTCCTCGAGGAGATGCTTGGATGCTTCCTGCACAACTATTACCGGAAAGGTCATCCCGCCACCCCACATCCCTCCGCCAGGCGTTAGTTTCCTCTCGAATATCGTTACCTTTAGACCCGACTTAGCCAGGTATCTCGCCGCAGTGAGTGAGGCTGGCCCTGCTCCAGCGATCACAACATCAACATCCAGATTGTTCAGGAATTCATCAGCGAATCGTTCAACGATCTTCCGGGTCACTTTGATCTCGTCTATTTCCATCGTTGTCCCCTCAATCTCTGGAAAACCATGGGCAGCCCTGGCCGGAGCACGCCTTCAATAGCACCAGTACCTCTATGTGATGAGGGATGGCTTATTCAACTTTAACCCCATCTTTCTTAGCCCGAACAATCAATGATCTTAAGGACCTAGCCGCCAAAGCAATATCGGGTTGGCTAACCACTGCTGAAATGACCGCGATGCCATCGGCCCCCGCCATTATGACATCATTGATGTCACTCGCCCCGATCCCCCCAATTGCGACGAGCGGAATGGAGACTGCTGCCCTCATATCGCGGAGGGAATCTAGTCCCACTCCCGGCCCAGCATCGTTCTTTGAGGATGTAGGGAAGATGGGGCCTAAGGCCACATAATCCGCGCCGAAGCCCTCTGCCCGGATCGCTTCTTCGATATTCGACACGGAAACGCCGATGATAAAATCCCTTGGAGCCAACATCCGCGCAGCTGACAACGGTATGTCGTCCTGCCCCAGATGCACACCATCTGCTTTACTGGCTAAAGCCACATCCATCCTGTCGTTTACGATGAACATTGTTTCTGTACTACTGGTGATCGATCTGATCTTAATGGCGACATCATAAAGGTCCTTGGCCGAAAGCTCTTTGTCACGGAGCTGGACGACATCAGCTCCCCCACTCACGGCCTTTCTTGCGATTTCATCATGTCTTAGGCCGTGTGATAGTTTCTCATCTGTGATGACATATAGATCATACCTTTTGCTCACGGGTTCATCACCTTGCTTGCTCGCGCTCCCCGTTCAATAGATTATAATGCCCTATCGAGACACGCCGGCCTGTTCAGACCAGGCGGTCGGCGAAGTCTTCCTGGATGCGGTCACAGTACAAGCAGCGTAGCACCACTGGCCTCTTGGACTCGACGACGAATTCGGGGTCCACCGGCTCGCACTTATTGGTGATGCAGTTGGGATTGCCGCACTTGACGATACCCCTGACGATGTCCGGCATCTTGACCTGGTACTTCTCGGCGACGTTGAAGTCCCGGATGATATTGATAGTGGCCTTGGGAGCAATGAGCGAGATCTTATCCACCTGCTGGGGTTCAAGCTCGCGGTCCTCGACCTTTACAACGTCCTTCCAACCATCTACTTTCGAGGGGACGTGCATGAGCACCGATACCGTCGATTGTACATCACCGGTGACGCCGATGATCCTGAGCACCTTGAGCGCCTGTCCACAGTCGATGTGGTCGATGACCGTCCCATTCCGGATGGGCGTGACCCTGAAGTCCTTCATTAGAGCTCGCCTCCTAGCACTAGATTGAGCAGGGCCATTCTCACCGGCACTCCGTTGAAGGCCTGTTGGAAGTATTTGGCGTTCTCAGTATAGTCCACTTCTGGGGCGATCTCGTCGACCCGGGGCAGAGGGTGCATGATGACCAGGTCCTTTTTGGCCTCTCTCAGCAGAACATTGTCCACACGGTAGCAGCCCGCCACCTTCAGGTATTCGGACGGATCGGGAAACCTCTCCCTCTGGATCCTGGTGACATAGAGGACGTCGGCATCAGCGATGACATCTTCAAGCTTGGAACAGAGCCGTGCCTTCACACCCTCCTTCTCGAGATGCTTGGCAGTTTCCTTCGGCATCTGAAGCAGGGGCGGGGCAACGAAGGTCAGGTCCGCTCCGAACATGGCCAGCGCTTCAGCGAGCGAGTGCGCCGTCCGCCCATATTTCAGATCGCCCACCAGGACGACCTTCTTGCCGGCGATGCTCCCGGTCTGCTGCTTGATTGTGAACAGGTCCAGTAAAGTTTGGGTTGGATGTTGACCTGCCCCATCCCCGGCGTTGATGACTGGCTTGGATGAGAAATGGGCCGCCAGACGGGCCGCTCCCTCATGGGGGTGCCGCAGCACGATGGCATCCGAGTAGCCTTCCACCATGCGGATGGTATCGGCCAGCGTCTCTCCCTTGACGGTCGAGGAGCTCTCTGGCGTAGCGATCTCGATGTACTTGCCGCCCGCTCTGACCACGGCGCTCTCGAATGAGAGCCGGGTCCTAGTGGACGGTTCGAAGAACAGATTGGCCAAGACCTTCCCTTCCAGGGCCTTGGTCAGTTTCTCCCCTCTAGCGTAGGGGATCATCTTCTGAGCGAGGTCAAGGATCTGTTCGATCTGCTCCCTGGTCAGGTCACGAACGGAAACGACATCCATCCCTTTGAACGTCATGGCGGTCGATTGAGAATGGCCGATGGGGGTAATAATAGCTATTTCAACATATTGGGGGGCTAGACCCCATAACTAGAAAAGATGCTCATCGAAGTGGGCTAGCGCATCCTGCATCCTTCTGTTCCATTCTTCGACACAGTGCTGCATCTTCATCTTGAGTATATCTTTGCTGACGGCACTGTACACATGGTAATAGCCACCTTTCTCCAGGCTCCTCGTCTCCCGATAGCACATCCCGCAACTGATCAGCTTCTGAAGTGCACGATATACGGTCGATCGCTCCTTGCCGATCTTGTCGGCCAGGTCATCAGCCCGCAAAGGGCCTAACGCGGAAGCGGCCCGGAACACCTCGATCTCGAAATCATTGAGGTTGAATGCGCACTGGACAATATCTTTGCATGAAGATATTTCCGTTATAGATTTCTGAGGGGGCACCTATTATTACCTTCCTTATGCCGTAACTTTCTTGGAAAAGTCTTATAAAGTGACGGTTATATATAGTTAGTGCAAAACCGTGCAAAACCGATAGGATGTGAACATATGGTAGAGATACTGGATGCCAAAGGATTGATGTGCCCGATGCCCATCGTACAGCTGGCGAAGAAGATCAAGACCATGAAGGTCGGGGACGAACTTGAGCTCATCTCGGATGATGTCGGTTCCAAAGAAGATGTGCCGGCGTGGTGCCAGAGGACCGGTAACCAGCTGGTCGAACAGAAGGAAGCGGGTGGCGTTTACACCTACCGTATCAAAAAGCTGAAGTGAGCGACATCATGGACAAGCAGTCGCTGATCACGACCCATGCGACGGACGATGCAGGGCGGTCCACCCTTCCGTTCGTTCCCGGAACGATGGCCATTGTCTCGGACATGGAACCGACCACACCGTTGCAGATGGAAGGGGCGTGGCTGGCCAGGGATGATCAGGCCCAGCTTGTCCGGGGCTCCGCGTTCCCGCCCCCTGTGGGCCTCACGAGCAGGTCTCTGGTGAGCAGAGGACGAGATCCTGGTCTGCGGACCCAGCGCCAAGAGGAGAGGACTGAAGCAAGGGGACCTGGTGGACGGCGTGACCATAGTCAGCGCCCCGACCATGATCAAGGAGACCGGGAAATCCGGTCAGTAATCACATATTGAAGATCACTACGGAGGCAATCATATGGCAGATACAAAGAAATTGGCGATAGTGGTATCAGAAGGAACGTTCGACAAGGGCATGGAGGCGATGATCATCGCCAACACCGCGGCGAGCATGGGAATGGAAGTACATGTGTTCTACACCTTCTTCGGTCTGAGCCTGTTGAAGAAAGGAGTGAAGCCGAAGCTGCCTGGTATGTATCGCCTGTTCACCGGCATGTTCGTTAAGCGGATGGCCAAGGGCGGCATAACGGACTACAATGACCAGATACAGACGGCCATCGATCTGGGCGTGAACCTATACGCCTGCAGCACGACCATGACCTTGATGAACGTCACCAAGGAGAAGATGGTGGACGGGGTCAAGGTGCTCGGAGCTGCAGGCTTCCTCAACATCGCCGCGGACACTGACATGCAGTACTTCATCGGCTGAAGGTGAGCGTTTGTCTTCTACGCTATTCATTCTAATGAAGGCGCCCCATGAGTACCACGACCTTGACGCCGTGGCCGCCCTGGGTGGTGAGGACAAGATTGGCATCCTCCTGTTCGAGGACGCGACCCTTTACCCCGTTTACAAGGACAAGCGGGATGAGATCCTCGACGTTGCTGACGATATCTACGTCATGGGCGACGACCTGGAAGCCCGGGGCTTCAAGGGGCGGGCCGGACGTGGGTTCAAGGTGATAGATTACTCTAGGGCGGTCGACCTTATCATGGAGGAGTACGACCAGACCATCACACTGTGAGGTGGAACAATGGCAACATTATGCATTCAGTTGAGGACCGGCACCATGATGAACATGGATTCCAACGTCGCCGTCAAGCTCGCCAAGGCGGCCATAGATAAGGGTCACAAGGTCAAGATATTCGGTTACGGCGAAGGCGTGTTCCTGATCAAGAGCGGGCAGGACCCCAAGCGCTTCCCCAACGTTGGGAAGCTAACCGAAGAACTGGTCGAGCAGGGGCTGGAAGCCGTCGTGTGCGAGACCTGTTGCGCTGCCCGGGGCATGCACCGGGGCGAGGAGATCAAGGGAACGAAGATCGGCAGCATCACCAACGACTTCTCCCGGATGGCGTCCGAATCGGATCGTCTGGTAACGATCGCGAGGTGAAAGAATGGCCGATAGCTTGCTCGTATTGATCACCAAGGGGCCGTATGGTCTGGAAGAGGCGTTTGCCGGTGCCCGGCTAGCGCTGGGCGGGAAGGTCAGCGGGTTGATGGAGACCTCCAACATCCTGCTGATGGGCGATGGCACCTTGAACGCGCTGGCGGCCCAGAACAATGAGGCAGTGGGGATGCCCTCGAACCTGGCCGCCCTGCAGGATGTCATGGACCTCGAGGGGGAGGTCTACTGTGTCGAATCGGACCTGCGCCAGAGGGTCGGGGACATGGATGCCCTGGAAGGTGTGAAGATGGTGTCCTGGGCCGAGGCCAGGGATCTTGTCAAGAAGCACCAGCTGGTCAATACCTTCTGAACTTTCCCAAAAACTCCTTCCCCCATTGTTTTTTAAGGACAAGGCCAATCAACGTGCATGCTCGATGTCACTGACCGCTCCGGACCGGCCCGCGCCGGACGATGGCTGACCGGACAGTCCAAGATCGATATTCCAAACATCATGTTCCACAATTCAGCGGTCTTCCCCGCTCCGTCGTACGCCGAGCTGACCATCGGAGGGCAGCCGAGGCTCTCTATTTCCCCACCTGGCAAGGAAGAGCTGGCTGGCTTCGAGCAGCACGTCATTCGCCCTCTTGATGTAGGCAGGGAAGAAGCAGTGGTCGAAGAAGGCACCAATGTGGTCGTCGTCCGTGGGAAACTGGACAAGAACATGACCGAGCGCTCAGAGGAAGTGTTCGTCCTGGGCAACGCCTTCGAGCTCCGGCGGGACGCCCGCGCTTTCGTTGATACAGTGGTCTCACTGCGTGAGGCCATCGGTTATGATCGCCTGATCTACGCCCCTGGCATCATGGAGCCGTCCAACCTCGCGCTGCTATCGTACCTGGGGGTGGACCTGTTCGATTCTTCCTTACCACTGTACCAATCCACTCGGGGGAAGGTGCTGCTGACCGAGGGCTCTCTCGCGGCAGAGGACGCCTCTTGGCTGGTCACTGGTCCGGAGCAAACACAGGCTCATAATCTGGAGGCCGCCTGGAGGGAGCTGAAGCTGGTTCGCCATATGATCAGGGTCGGCCGGCTTCGAGAGCTGGTGGAGACCCGGGTCAACGCCAGCCCGTGGATGGTCGCCGCGCTGAGGCTCTTCGACCTCGAGCACTACGGCTTCCAGGAAAAACGAACCGCGGTCGTGGGTCCGCCGTTCTATTGCAACTCGAAAGCTTCGCTGTTCCGCCCGGACGTTTGGAGGTTCCGGCGCAGGATCATGGAGCGATGGGAGCCGGCGCCGCATAAGAAGGTGCTGTTGCTCATTCCCTGCTCGGCCAAGAAGCCTTACTACACCTCAAAGAGCCACCGGACCTTCGAGGAGGTCCTTTTGTCCGTTCCGAACTCCTGCGCGGTGCAGGAGCTGATCATCACCTCGCCGCTCGGCGCGGTCCCCCGGGAACTGGAACTATTCTATCCGGCATCGCAGTACGATATCCCGGTCACCGGCAACTGGGACCGGGAGGAGGTGGCGATGATACAGCAGCTGGTCAAGCGGGCCGCCTCGTTCGGTTTTACCAAGATCATCTCTCACCTGGGGTCGGAGAGCGACTTCGTACGGGAAGCGGTCGACTGCGTTGACACCACCGAGGGTCAGGGTACCACCACGAACGAGGCGTTGGAGCGAATGAGGCATGAGCTCGTCTCGGCCTGCGCCTCGGTGGAGAAGGCGCCCCGGGCCGCCGACCGCGTGGAGTTCCTGCGTTCACAGGCTCGCTACCAGTTCGGAAAGGAAGGCGAAGCGCTCCTAGATGGGTGCACGGTGGTCGGAAAGTATCCCTATCTGAAGTTCATGAAGGGCAACAGCCAGATCGGTATGCTAACTCCCGACCGGGGAATGCTCTCTCTTACCATGGATGGGGGTAAGGTCCTTTTGGATCAGGGCATCCACACCGTGCAGATGGGCGACTTCGATCTGGGCGGTAACCTCTTTGCCGTGGGGGTCAGCGGGGCGGACGAACGGATAAGGGCCGGCGATGAGGTGGCCCTCATCCGAAAAGGCGACCTGGAGGGCGTAGGTGTGGCCGCCATGTCCGGAGCGGAGATGGTCGGCAGCAAGAGGGGCGAGGCGGTCCGGATCCGGCACAAACGGAAGCGATAGGGCACTTTCGGTCTTCGATATTGGCAGCCAGAGAGGGGCTTAACGTTGCGGTTTTCGGAGACCTCCCCCCGTTCGGCATATAAAAAGGGTCATCTATCACAGTATCAGTGATGTGATGACGGACCCCAAGGAAGAGGAATGTAGCTGGGAGGAAGTCTACCGAGCTATGGGCGTCCGTTGTGACATCGAAGTAGATGTGTCATCCCTAGACGAGCGCGGGGTTTGCCCGACCCCCCTCGTCAACCCCTTTCCCTTTTCTAACCACCGCTCGGAACGGTGGATCGGACGCAACATCACGCCACTGGACGTCTTCGCTTAGATCATTTCGTGGCGGATAGGTTCATTCTTCGAAAGGTCTCGAAGTAACTGCCGTCCGGAGCCCTGGTCCTCTCCTTCATCTTCTCTACAACCAGGTCGCGCATCCCTTTCTTATCATTCTCATGGACCAATGCAAGCAAAGGAACAAGGGAAGGTTGGTCTATCCAACTCAATAGCTCATCCTCGGTGAAGAATCGATCGGCGTTCTCGGTCCAAGTTCGGTGTTCTGAGAACTTCTTGCTGCGGACCAGGAACTCATACTCTTCCAAGGTAGGCATGAACCAGGGCCATTGTGCCTGTTCAAAATATCTTCGGTAGCGAGGTAGCTCCATGACCTCTCGGGCCACGGCGAAGAAGTTCGAGCAGTTGCCGTCCCCGGCGAAGTTGAAGCGTATCCTCCCGCCGGCGCGAAGTCCGCTCCGGACATGATCCAACAAACGGCCATGGTCCTTGACCCAGTGTAATGCTGCGTTCGAGAAGGCCACATCGAACTCTCCCTCGAAGGTGAGATCATTGATGTTCAGGACCTCGAACCGAAGATTGCCACCCTCCAATTTCTTCGCAGTGTTGATCATAGAAGGTGATGAGTCCACCCCCAGGACCGATCCCCCAGGAACGCGTTCCGCTATCTGACGGGTCAGTATGCCATCACCACAGCCTAGGTCGATGACCTGCTCGTTGCCGCGAAGCGCAAGCTCATCGATGAGCTTCATGCCCCACTCCTTCTGGTGGCGGGAGGCGGCCTTGTACTTCTCCCCATCGAAATCGGCCGCAGATGGAGCTTGGCCCTTTAACGAGGAATTGACCATGGAACGATAATGTGATTCATGCAATATAGAAGAAATGAAAAGTGCAGGTGCCGGGATTCGAACCCGGGCGTTTAGCTTGGAAGGCTAAAATCCTAACCAACTAGATTACACCTGCGCGTTCTATCCTGACTCACTTCCCCTTTTTAACTCTTGTTGAGCTGTTCGCTCTTCTTAAAGGGAGCCCCTCTGCATCATTTTAAGCCTCTGCCATTCGCGCAATAGGTCAATGGTAGCAATATATCAGACAAGTCGTCGACATCGGTTCTTCCGACCTACTATTGGAAAGGCAACGGTACTTTGTTCGGAAATATGTGGCGAAGTGCCGACTCCGTCGGAGAAAAGCCAGAGCAGTCGCGGGCATGAAGGATGCTTTGTCGGCGGACATCGTACTCCATCAATATTGGAATTATTGAAAGTGGGAAGCGGAGGAGTACTTTTAAAACTCTGAGGCTGGAGATGAAAAATAGAGGGGGTGAGGAGGCGCCCCATCCTGCGCCTCCTCCAAAAGGCGGCCGTTTTCATTCCACGATCGCGATTAGTTCAGCTGTCTCCCATCCTTGGCAGCTGTCCCTGCTCGATCTCTTCCAAGGCTTGGACGGTCTCCATGATCCCGTTAACGATCTCGCCCTTGTTCTCCAGTTCTCTGGCAAGGTTCTTCAGATCACTAACGGTATGGGTTTTCATCCAAGCGATGACTTCGGGATCGAAATCGTTGTTGCGGATCGACGCGTGCCTGTTATTCATTGCTTGCATCCCATCGAAGATATTCGTCCGACGTTGGTCAGACAAAGACAGGAAAGAGGATATTTACTATATAATGATTTCCATGTAATTTATTCAGCATCGTAAGATGAACCTCCCAGATGGCATTTGGGCCTGTGGTCCAACAAGCTCGTCCGACACTCGGCCGCCATGTTCCGTCCGGCGCGTCTGACTAGAAAAGCCTTTTTATGTACATACCACAATCAGCGCGCAATTACGGTGATGGGATGGGATTTCTAGAATCGCTCCGCGACAAGGAGCTTAGAGGGCTCTTTAGGGCTCGAAAGCTGATAGAGAACGCAGACCTGCAGCTCGCAAACGGTCGCGGTCCAGAGGCACATGCCGAGCTCGATAAGGCCAAGGAGATGTTGTTCAAGGAAGGGCAGAGGGGTAGCCTCCACTCCAAGGACCACGCGGACGTGCTGATCATCCTGTCGGGGATCCTGGTCAAGGCCCAGGCCTTGGACGACGCTATGAAGGCGACAGACAAGGCGCTGACGCTCATGCCATCGGACCCTCTGGCCATGGCGGCGCGGGCCCGCGTGCTCGCTGCCAAGGGCTCCTACTCGGAGGCAATCGCTCTGCTGGGCAAAGCGATGGAGCTGAAGGGGGATGACAAGGGGCTCTACTTCGACAAGGCCCGGGTACTGGAACGGGCCGGAAAGAAGGAGCAGGCCGTTGCCGCCTACAAAAAGGTCGTGGAGATAGACCCAGCGGACATCGAGACCTATGATATGCTCATCACCCTGGATGACAAGCTAAAGTGGTCCTTACAGAAGGCCGAGGCGTTAATGCGGGCCAAGCGGACCGAGGATTCCCTCAAGGCGCTCGACGAGATCCTGGTCCAGGACCCCAAGAACATCGACGTCATGCTGGTCAAGGGTAGGATCCTTCTTGAGCAGCGGCGGTTCGATGAGGCCTCTGCCATCTATGATCGGGCACTGGAAGCGGAGCCAACCTCCTTCAGTGGGAATTTGGGCAAGGCCCAAGTGCTCCGGGCCTCGGGAGAGCTGGAGCATGCCGTAAAGTATTACAAAGAGGCCCTGAGGGCCGACGTGCGACGCAAGGAGACCTGGGTCGAGGTGGGGCATCTTCTGGAACAGCTCAAGCGCCTGGACGAGGCAGAAAAAGTATACGCAAAGGCGCTGGAGATCGATCCCCGGTATCTGGCGGCCCAGGAAGGTCAATATCGCACCCTGTTGGCCGAGGAGAAGTGGCCAGAGGTGGCCGAGGCCGCCTCTCTGCTGCTGGGTCAGAAGCCTGAGCTGGCCGTTCACAAGGGCAAGGTCAACGCCCTGGTCAAGGTCCAACGCTTCAAGGAGGCCCTGGACGCGGTGAACACTGCCCTGCAGGCCTTCCCCAAGGAGCCGGAGCTGATGTCCCGCAAGAGGGACATCTCAGTGGCGTTGGGCATGGGCGATGAGACCGTGAAGAACTGCGAGGAGATACTCTCACAGAACCCCCACGATCCCGAGACCATGTACGAGCTCGGAGTCGCTTACACCAAGGCACTGCGGTTCCATGAAGGGGTCAAGGTCCTGGAAAAGTCGCTGAAGAACCACCCGGACAAGGAGAGGGTCCTGGTGGCGTTGAAGGACGCATACAAGGGCATCGGCAAGGACAAGGACGTCCTGGATGTGTGCGAGCGATTGCTCAAGGTCAACCCCAAGAACACCGGCGGCCTGGTAGATGCGGGCATCGCCTTGGACCGCTTGGGTCGGCGGGACGACGCCATCCACATCTACGAGGATGCGCTGGAGCTAGAGCCGGGGAACCAGGACGCTCTGCGCAACCTGTGCATATCACTGTTCAACCTCAGGAAGCTCGAGAGGGCATTGGAGCGATCGGTGGCCGGCACCGAGCTGTTCCCCAACGACCCCGCTTTCTGGCGGGTCAAGGGCGACACGCTTTTCGCTACCAGCCGATTCTCCGAGGGGGCGGAGGCCCTTGCTAAGGCTATCTCCCTCGATCCCACCGACAAGAAGCTGTGGTGGTCCCGCGGCATGGCCCTGGTCTCCGACCAGCGGTTCGAGGAGGCGCTGGTCTCCTACGAAGAGGCACTGAAGCTCGACCCCAATGACTACAACATCTGGGTCACCAAGGGCAGCGCTCTCGCTTCCATGGACCGCCATTCGTTGGCCTTGCAGGCCTTCGATCAAGCGATCTCCATCGATGAGGACAACAAATTCGCCCATACTCTGAGGGGTAAGTCTCTGGCCCGCATTGGCATGCACGCCGAGGCAGTGATCGCCTACAACCGCGCCTTGGCCCTCGGGCACAAGGACCTCGAGGTGCTAGAAGCAAAGAAGGAATCGCTCAAGAACCTGTCCCGCACCGAGGAGATCATTTCCACCTGCGATCAGATATTGAAGCTCGACCCCAAGAACAAGGCTGCGGTCGTGGACAAGGCGATCTCCCTCCAGACGCTTGGAAGGGTGGATGACGCCCTGAAAGCGTACAATAGAGTATTGGATACCGACCCCCGGGACGCTGCGGTCCTGGAGCGGAAGAAAGATGCTCTCATGGTCAAGGGTGACTACTCCGGAGCGGTCGAGGTGTGCAACATCCTGTTGCAGATCGAACCGCGCTCCAAGCAGGCCCATGCCGATCGTGGAGAGGCATTACTGGCCCTCGGGAGGGTCCAGGACGCCGCGGTGGAGTTCGATTTCGCCCTGAAGCTCGACCCCAATGACCGGACCCTATACAACAAAAAGGGGCTGGCCCTCATGCAGATGGAGAACTACTCGGCTGCGGCCGAGGCCTTTGACCTGGGATGGAGACTCGACCCTGGCGACTCCATCATGCTCGATAACAAGGGCCGGGCGATGCTTATGGGCCGTGACCCAGGAGGAGCGCTGCAGGCGTTCAACGAGGCCGCTCGGATCGCGCCGAACAATCACACCTTCCGGATGGACCAGGGACGCGCCCTCGCGTCCCTGGGCAAATACGAGGATGCACTGGCCGCCTTGGACGAGGGGCTCCAGCTCAACGCCAACGATGGCCAGATCTGGAGGTACAAGGGCAATGTGCTCTTCAAGATGGGCAGCAAGGAGCAGGCCGTGAGGAGCTACGACCGGGCCATCGAGCTGGGGGCTGCCACCGCCGCCACCCTGCTCTCCAAGGGCAAGGCCGAAGAGGAGCTTGGCCGGCCGGAGGACGCGTTGGTCTCGTACCAGAGCGCGGCCGAGGTCGACCAGAACGATGCCTCCCTGTGGATGCGCATCGGAGTGGTCCAGGCCAAGATGAAGCATCTGCCGGAAGCGGTGGAGAGCCTGGATCGGTCCATAGCGATCGATCGCACCAACAACCGGGCCTGGTTGAACAAGGCTGCGCTTCTCGAGAAGCTCGAAGAGGACGAGGAAGCGTTGCGCTGCTACGATACTGTTCTCGGCAACGAACCCCATGACCGGTACGCCTGGAGTGGCAAAGGTCGCATCCTCATGAAGATGGACAAGCTCGACCAGGCCAAGCGGGCGTTCGACAAGGCCTTGGAGATCGACCCCAAATTGGAATCGGCGATCGAAGGCGCTGGCGTACTGGACAAGAAGCTCAAGGAGCGGCAGGTGTCCATCTATGCGGCCAGGGTGCTCGAGTACGAATATCGCCAGAACCGGAAGGTCACCCGGGAAGAAGCGTTCAAGGAATGCGGACTGCCCTTCAGTGCGCTTGATGAGGTGACGACCTACCTGCAGAACAAGGAGCAGGTGGATGTCGACGCGTTGGACGAAGAACGGTTCCACGCCTATGAGGTGCTGTCCCACGAGGTGCTCATGGCCACGCTGGGAAACCCCAACTACCATAAGCAGGGAGTCCGCCTCGCCGACGTTTATATGAGCATGTCGGACCGGGACATGGGCAAGGCGAAGAAGATAATGACCTACATCGAGACGGTCAATAAAATGGACTTTCCCGCGGAGGCGGTGGACAAGAAGACCGAGAAAATGGTACGGGCGGCCATGGACCTGCCGTCCGACGCTCACTCCACGATTGGAGTGATGCAGCACATGGAGGTTGGCCTGTACACCGCCCGCCGCATCGTCAGCATACTCAAGAGCTTCAATGATGAGGCCCCCGTAACGAGGAGCCAACGCTCCGTTCACGAGCGCGCCTCCCTGCCCGAGGAATTGCCTGAGGCCCCCGCCCCGACGAAGCAGGAGACCAGGGGAACGAGACCGCGGAGCGATCACGAGGCCGTCGGCGAGACGATTGAGCAACCCGAGGAGGTAAGACCGATGTTCAGGAGAAATAAGAAGAAGGAAGAGTTCGAGCCCGCCCACCCGGTTGACCGTACCAACGCGGTGGCCGTCAATTTCTACCCCAGCTCCGATCAGTATCACGGCCGTAATTGCCTGTTCCATGGCGAGAACGTAGTGTCGGTGTGCCCGAACTGCGGTACTCTGTTCTGTATGGAATGCGTCACCCGCCTGGACGCCTGCCCCCGCTGTCGTATGGCGATCAATTTCGTCGACGGAAGCAAGCAGGTGGTGGCAGTGGACGACCATGAGGTCATCGAGACGGAGGCCCAGCGGAAGGCCATCCAGCAGCGGTGGGCCATGAAGCGACTGGCCGAGGCCGACACCCATGTCAGGGACAAGGAACGCCAGACCCTGATGCCGGACAAGGACCTCCAGGTGGAGAGGTTGATGCGGGAGGCCAATAAGAGGTACAACAACCCGCCGGTGCAAGAACCTCCCCAGCAGGCCTATCGGGCCGCCGCCCAGACGTTCGAGGCCCCCCCGCCGGCCGAGGAGCCCGTAGCCGAGCTCGAGCCCGCCCCGGAGGAGATCCTGCCCGAGGAGCCTGCTCCCGCCCCGCCGGTCAACAAGAAGGTCGACGAGAAGAGGGAGAAGCTCCGGGAACTGCTAGAGCAGGAGCACGATGCTCAGGAAGAGTCCCGGGACCTCTCCCGGCTATAACCTTTTTCAAGGGCCGCCCCCGGTGTGGTGCTGGACGGCGGCCACCTCCATTTCCATATCGCCTTCGAGTATGGCTCTTTCTCCACACACTGCCCGATCATCCCGACAGCTCAGCCGGTAGCCCCTAGCCTCCAGCCATCGCAACTGCACTAAGGCCTCTTCGATCCTGATGAGGTCCACGCGGCCGTCCGGGAACAGGTCGATGAGCACCTCCACAAAGTAGGTCTCAGGGGCCCGGGCCCCCGCCCCGATCCGGAGCCCCGGTCTCCGGCCCATGGTCTGGAATGCCTCCATCTCTTCCGAGCAGGTGGCCTTCTCCATCAACCCCTTGGTATCTATCGTCGTCAAGCGATCACCGGTTCCCGAAACGGCGGAACAGCGCAGTGCCGGCGATGAGCGAGAAGGCGGCAAAGAACGCCACAATGGCCAGGTCTAGGACGAGGGCCGTACTGGTGAGCGTGGCTCCCCGCAGCAGTATGGTGTTCAGGCCATCCGTTACATAGTAGGCCGGCAAGAGAGCACCGACCGACTGGGCCGCCCCGGATAGGCTGGATCCCATGAACGTCCCCAGGAACATCTGGGGCATAATGAAGGCGAAGGCGATCATCGTGGCCTGACTGGGGCTCCTGGCCACCGAGGCGGTGATCAGTCCGAACCCTACGGAACAGATGGAGAATACCAATACCAGTATGAACGCAAAGGCTAAACCCTCGATGGAGGAAGTGGAGTGGAATCCCAGGGCTAGCACCAGGGCGATAACAAGACTCAGCTGGAGTACGGCGATGACCATGTTCGACAGGACGTTGGACAGGATGAACTCGCCCGATGTGACGGGAGTGGTGTTCATCCTCCTGAGCAGACCTTTCTCGCGGTCCAGGGCAAAGGATTGTCCGATGATCATGGTGAGGAACACAGCGGCGAAGGTGATGACCCCCGGAGCCATGTGGTCGAAGGTGGTCAGATGAATGGAAGTGGTGACCTGCGTCGTGCCCAGGGCGATCGGACCGTCCACCTGCACCGACGGCCCATAAATGGTGGCAGCCAGTACCTGATGGACGATGGGCGGCACTGCCTGAGTGGAGACCATGGAGGCCGGATCCAGGTATAGCTGCACCTGAACCGGGGTCCACTGGAGTGGGTCATCGGCATAGAGGGCGTAGGCCGAGCAACCGCTCCCGAAGCCCTCTGGCAATACGATCACCGCCTGGAGCTTTCCCTCGGACAGGTCATTCTGGGCCGTTACGTTGTCCTTGTAGTTCTGGAGTGAGAGAATGTTAGTGGCCGCCAGGTTGGTGGTAAATTCCTCGGACCAGTGTTGGTCCAGGGAAGGATGGTCCATGTCCACCACCCCTATCTTGTAGGTTGCGGCCCCCCCACCCATCGCCCCGAAGGCCGTGCCGAACAGGATGGTCAGCGCAATGGGGAACATGAGCACCATGAACAGAAAGGACGGCTCCCGGAGGGTCCGCTTAAGGTTGGAACCGGTAAGGGCAGTGATCCGGCGCAGGTTCATGCCGACACCTCCCGAATGCGGCGACCGGTGAGCTGTATGAACACTGTCCTCCAGGTCCTTCTGGCCATACTGGGCGATCAAGCTTTTCGGGTCATCCAACGCGATCAATCGACCGTGGTCGATGATCCCGACACGATCACAAAGGGACTCGGCTTCCTCGATGTAATGGGTGGTCAGGATACAGGTCCGTCCTTCCTTCTTCAGCTCCTTGATCACATCCCACACTGCCCTCCTGGACTGGGGGTCCATGGCTGCGGTGGGCTCGTCCAGGAACACTATGGGCGGATCGGACACCAATGCCATCGCTAGGCTCAGCCGCCTTTTCATACCCTCGCTATATTTGCCGGCCCGGCGATCCAGGTCCTCCCCTAGCCCCATCCTGTCCAATTGCTCGATGGCCTGCTTCTTCGCCTCCCGGCGAGAGAGGGAGTGCAGTGCCCCGAACAGCTCGACGTTCTCCCGGCCAGTGAGGTGCGAGAGCACTGAGCTGCTCTGAGTGCAAACCCCTATGAGCTGCTTGACCTTGGCGGTCTCTCTCACCACATCATGCCCGCCCACACTGGCCATGCCACTGGTGGGCCGGTCCAGACCACACAAGATGCTAATGGTGGTGGTCTTTCCGGCCCCATTGGGGCCCAGGAGACCGAACACCTCTCCCTTTCGGATGTTCAGGTTTATGCCGTTCAAGGCAACGAAGTCCCCATACTGCTTGGTGAGCGACACGATCTCGATGTTAGCGTCCATTTTGATGCCTCGGCGGATACCATCGACGAACGAGGCTTGGGTCTGTGTTCATGGGGTGGTTGATAGAATGAACATTACTGGGTTGAAAAGGGGCAGAACATGAACCGACCGGTGGACAATTGTCCGGCCAGCGAAAATTCTCAATCCTTTTGTAATGGACTGTTCTTGGTCAACCGCTCCCTCCAGGTCTCAAATACCTGACCGCTGTAAAGGATGAACGGAACGGAAGAAATGGCCCCTTTCTCATCGTCCAGCCTCTTTCTGAGGTCGTTCATGTCCTTCATCGAGGCTGACCAGGAGCAGAATATGATCGTATCCGGCAGGTTACTGAACAGAAAGAAGAACAAGCCTTCCGGTGAGTATCTGGTCAGAAGGGAGTAGGCGAACTGGATGCGGTCCACCGAAGGGAGGACGCGGATGTGGAACATGGAAAGGATATCGTTCGACTTATCTGGATACCATTCTAGAGAGCACTCGATCAGGTGCTTTTCGAGCAAGTGGTCCAGCCGGCGTCGTACGGTCTTGGCCGAGGTATTGAGCTCCTCTGCGATGTCCGAGACCGGTTTGCGGGAGTCATCCTTCATTTTCTCGATTATCCGAAGGTCCAGCTTGTTCAGTTTATTATCCTCCTTGGACGGGGGCGGGCCGGCCAGGATCCCCACGGTAGGGTTGTCGATAAGGCCACGTGAGCTTGACCGAGGACACCACGCTCTCCAACTCCCCAATGTCCCTGAGGTACGCCCCAACGTAGATCATCCCCCCGCTGGCCTGGGCGACCCAGTAGATATGGTCGTCCTCGCCCAGCCGGGCGCTGACCTCATCCGTCTTGCCACGGCTGAATCCGTAGATGAGGGCTGAAGTCGCCCCTACTGCCGGCAAGCTGACCTTCGTGGTGAACTTGGATATGATGCCGGTCTCCATCAATGATTGGATGCGCTTGTGCACGGCGTTCACTGACAGGTCCAGCTTCTCTGCCAGCTCTCGATAGGGGGTCCTCGAATCGACCAGCAATGTCTTGATGAGAGAAAGATCGGTGGTATCCATCGGCATCAGGAGAACGGATCGTTCCGATAAAGCCCTTTGGAAAAATGCAGAGAAGGGGTTTCAAAGGGCCCTGCGCCGCGCCATCAAGAACTCAACAACACGATGGCCGCTACCAGCAGGACGTGGTCTCCCCCGCCCGGTCGGCCCCCTAGCTCGCCGGTCCGGTTCTGAAGATCGGCGATCGGGTTATGGAGCGCCTGAGTCGAGGTAACGGTCATGCCTATAATCGGCAAATGCAGAAGCACCTCGTTGTCATCCACGAAAATGATCTCCGGATATATTGGGACGGTACTCGCGTGGACCGGAAATCTCAGTAATCCATGAGCTCGCCCTTCTTCATGAACTCCCGGAGCAGGCAGGTGGCGTAGCAGCCCTTGTTCAGGGAGAAGGCGAAAGTGGCGCCATCGTCCTGGGCATCGTACCTGAGGTCGGTGATGCGGGCCAGAAGTTCCCTCTTGCTCCCCTTGGACGAACACTGGTGCAGCTGGGGGACCATGAAGTCCCTCTTCTGCAAGCCCTCCTCGTCGATCACCTTCCGCTCGATGTCGCCCATAACGCCCTCCGAGAGCACTGACTCCGAGCCGAACAGCGTTCCGCTGACGAATGCCCTTCCCAGACGGACCTGCCGTTCGACCAGGTCAATGTTCTGAGAGGTCACCGGCACGCCATGGTCGTGATCGGGAAGGCCCAGCCGGTCCGCCGGTAGAACAACGTCCCCGACCAGTGGCTTGTTGATCGGCAATCCTCTCCGGATGCGCTCGCTGAGGGTGCGGTTGAAAAGGTATGATTGGTAAGCGTGGACGAACATCATCTGGAGGTTCGGAGGCATCACTTGTATCGCCCCGGCGTAGTCGCCAGGGTTACGGGCCAGGAAGCCGATGATCATCCTCTCGAACGTCAATATGCGTGGGAAGTAGTCGATCGCTTGCTCGAAGTCCCTGGTCTCCTCAAGCTTTGCCCGGGCGGCCCTGGTCTCCTCGTTCTCCTGGGGGACGGGGTTCGCAGCGTAGGTCATCACTGCCCGCTCGAAGTCGCCCTTTATGATCCACTTACCGACCTCGTGGGTGACCGGCCGAACCGCGCCGAACCGCTGCACCCCAAAGAAGTTCGGGAAACCCCCCAGCTCCTTGAGCTTCCTGGCCGTTCCGTTCAGTGACTCGCTAATCTCCTGCCCTTGGAGGGCGGTTTCGGTGACCTTGATTATGAACTTGTTGCCGGACAGGTCTCCGATGGTGATGGCCTTCTTGGCGAGATAGGCATCCTCGATCCGGACCTGATGCACCTGGACGGCCATGACGCGGTCCAACGGTGCTTGGAACGACATGAGCTGCGATGTGATCGCCCGCTTGTCCTTGGTTCCAGCGAACCCGATCCTTTCCCGAGATATGCCCAACGCCCTGGATAGCTCCCGGACCAGTCGGTTCATCTCCCAGTTCTGGGCAGTGACCTTGGCGATGGTATAAGCGCCGTTCTCGACCTTCTCCGGGTAAGTGGAGATTTCCTCCACCAGGAAGTCCTCGGGAAAACGCTTTAGTCGGCCCCCGATGCCGGGGGTGTCAGAATAAAAGACCTCGAGGCCGATGACGGCCTCTCTAGTTTTGCACTCCAGCATGTCACTTGCTCTTTTCGAGCTTGTCCCGCGCTTCCTTGAACTCGTTGGACAAGGTCTTGGCGGCCCTCTTGAGCGCGGTTTGGGGCTTTCCGTTCTTGACCTTTACGAACAGCACAGGGATGTCCAGTTCGGGGTGTCCGGTGGTATACTTCACTTCCTCCACGCCCTCGTCGGCCAGTAGCTCACTGATGAGCGGCTGGATCAGGGTCATGTCGGCTTCGCGGACCTGGACATGAATGGAGTCCTTATCCTTTTCAAGGAGCTGAAGTTGCATAGTGGCGCTCAATACTTCATCTTACTATAAAGGTTTTCTTCAACGTACGGCCCATTGCTGGCTATTGGGATGCGCTGCTGGCAAGCTTCTTTGGGGGCAGGTGCGAGCTACGCATGAGGGCTCCTCGTTTAAAGAGTTGCACAGGCAGGGCAGTAAGACCGCGGCCTTTGGCGTTCTGGCAGGGTCATCGGTGCTTCTTATTGGCCCGCCCTTGAACACTATCCTTCCACTTTTCGGAGCTGCTTATTGTACATCTCCAGCAGCTCCTGGCTGGTCGTGGCGTCCCTCGGCGATTTATCGTCACGGAATGTGCCGGTGAATCGAGGGAACCGGATGGCCAACCCGGCGCCCTCCCTGATCCTGCTATGAGCGCAGGTGTGTATGGGGGAGATGCTCGATCTCCGCCCCCAGCACTTCGAGCACGAGGGCCGGTTCGAACCACACGTCCGCCTCCATCTTCGATTCGACCAGCGGGTGCTTCGTTGGTTGCCGGAACTTGTTCAGCTTTTCCGGTAACGCGGCCAGCGTGGCGTCGTCGAACCCGCTCCCCAGCTTGCTGACCGTTTCAAAGCGGTCCTCCTCAGTGTTATACGTGGCCATCAGCAGCGCGCCGTAGACCCCGCCCCTCTTCCCCCGCCCATGGAACGCGCCGACGACGGCCAGGTCCACGGTGTCGTTCATCTCTGACCGATACTCTTTCTTGTACTTGATCCAGAGATAGCCCCGCGAACCAGCGCGGTACACCGAGTCATCATTGATGGACTTCGCCATGAGGCCCTCGCAGCCGGCGTTGAGGGCCTCGCGGAAGAACTCCTGGATGGCGTCCACATCATCCAGGACCTTCGCCTCAGAGAACCTGGTGTTCTCGGTGACCGTGATGCATCGGGTCAGTGCGGTCCGACGGTCCGGAAGCGGAAGCGTGGTCATGTCCCTCCCGTCCAGGTACAGGCAATCGAACAGATGGATGCGGACGGGATAATCCTCGATCGCCTCGGTCAGGCCATGCTTCCTGCCGCGACGGTGCGAGACCTCTTGGAATGGCAGAAGCTCGCCGGTGTTGATGTCGACAGGGACGCACTCTCCTTCTAGGATAGCGTTCTGGCAGGTGAACGCGGACTTCAGGGCCTTGACCACATCGGGGAACTGACCGGTCAGGTCCTCCAGGCGGCGGGAGTACAGCTTTATGCCTTTCTCATCGATATGCGCCTGGACCCTCAGGCCGTCGTACTTGTACTCGAACATGGCCCGCCCCCCCATCTTCTCCAGGATCTCCTCAGGGGATGGCAGGCGCTCGGCCAGCATCGCCCGGATGGGGTTGCCGATCAGGACGTGCACCTCGTCCAGCCCCCCGATCCCCTTCTGGCACAGCTTCTCGCCGACCAATCCGAGGTCCGAGGTGATGTTGAACGCCCTCTCCACCGCCGGCTTCTGTTCCTTGGTAGCGAAGGCCAAGGCCAGGGAGTCGATGACCGTCTGAGCGGCGACCCCCAATCGCATGCGGCCGGTGACGATACGGGCGATGTATTTGGCCTCGTTCGGCTTGGCGTCGTGGAGGATATCGGCCAGCATCCTCATCTTCGTCTCCTGGGAACCACTGCCCTCCGAGCGGGCCACCTTCAGCAGGGCATCATATACTCGGTCCAAGGTCAATGGTTGGGAGAACAGAGTTGTCTGCCGTTTGGTCTCAAAGACCTTCTCAGTGACGGTACCGGGGTCGCCCTCCTGAGCCCACAGCTGGCGCACCGCTGCTTCGTTCGCGCCGGTGGCCGCCAGCAACGTCCGGAGGTAGAGCTTGTCGGCCAGGCCGAGTTTCTCCGGGTAGAAGTCCGGGACGATCCCGCCTTGGGTCATGTACACTATCTTCTTGATGTGAGAGCAATCGGAGGAACGGAAGAGCGAGGCCAGGATATCGGTCATCTCCAAACGGGAGGTGGTGGACTCGAGGGCCTCGTAGACCTTGACCAGGTCCTGGTAGAGCATGACTGCCGGAACGGTGAGGGGCATATAAATCGAATGCTAGCTATCTACGCCGGAGGGGAAATCGGAGAGGTTGAGCTGCCCCTTCTTCTCTACTTTCTTGACCTTCTCTTTTGCGGTCTCCCGGTCCCACTGCTGCTTGAGCGAGTACAGCCGCTTGTGCATCTCCCGCTCCTTCTTCTCGCTGGAATGGAGCGAGGCCTCATCTCGGGTCCCGGCGGTCACCAGTACGACGACCCGGCCGGCCCGCGAACGACCGGTACGCCCCCTTCTTTGGATCGACCGGATCTCCGACGGCACCGGTTCATAAAAGATGACCAGGTCGGTGTTGGCGACGTCTAGGCCCTCCTCGCCTACGGACGTCGCCACCAGCACGTTGAACTCGCCGTTGCGGAACCGACCCAGCACGCTGACCTGCTCCTTCTGCTTGAGCCCCTTCTCCCCACATCGTCCGGATTGGCCGATCAACTTGGTGACCCGGGCCCCCTCGATCTTGGAGATGTAGTTCGAGACCATTTCGCAGGTGTCCCTGTATTGGGTGAACACCAGGATGCGCGAGTCTGGTTTTACCTGGATCTGGTTGCTCACGATGCCCATGACCCGGGAGATCTTGGGATGCTCCATCTTGAGGGTGGAGAGCATTCTCTCCAGCTCCTCGAATTCCTCCGAGGCAACGATGGCCCTCGAGGCCTTGGAGCCGTCCTCGGAGGTCGCTTCGGTCTTGAGCTTTTCAAGGTAGCTAGTGAGGGAGGTGACGCCCTGCGTCTCCGCCAGCTCTAGCGCGTGCCCGATCTTGATGGCCCGCGCTTGCACTGAGAGGGCGTTGTACAGTGTCCTGCTCTTTTCCCCCTTGTTCAGCCGCACCTGGATGGCACTTTGCACCTCCAACAGGTACTTGACCGAGGGCGGCCTGGCCGCGGTCATTACGCCCATGGCCACCAGCTCCTGGATGTATCGGCCGTGCAGCCTCCGTAGCACGTCGGCCACCTTGCGCATGCCGATCGGGACCTCCACTTCCACCCAGTCCATGTGGATGTCGTGGACGTACTTGGCGACGTCGGGGTCTACTTCCGATCGGACCTCGATGTTCTCGATGCCCAGGTTACCGCAGACCTCTTTGATCTTGGCCATGCTGGAACCCGGCGAAGCGGTCATGCCCATCACCAGTCCGTTCATCCCCATGTACTCCTGGGCGATAGGGACGTAAGCGTAATTGCCCACGCCCCGGTGCGCCTCATCGAATATGATCAAACGCACGTCCCGTAAGGAAATGCGCTCCGTCCGAAGATCGTTGGCGATGACCTGGGGCGTGGATGTGATCACATCGCTCTGTACCCATTCCGCCTCCCGTTCCTCCGGCTCGATCTCCCCGGTCAGGACGGTCACCTTCTTCCCCACCAGCTTGTCCTTGAGGAACATGGCGTGCTGCTCCACCAGCGGCTTTGTGGGAGCTAGGAAAAGTACCTTGCCCTTTCTCTTAGATAGAACATCCGCGACCACCCGCAGGGCGATGACCGTCTTGCCCATGCCGGTGGGGACGACCACTAGGGTGGAAGAACTCAGGCACGAGCTCACCAGATTCCGCTGATAGTCCCTCTCCTCGATGCTGTTCATTCGGATGAGGGGGTGCTCGACGAACACACCACTGGATAAAGGGGTGGCCTTGAAGTATCTTACGGTGGGGGCACCGTAACTGCCGAAAGTGGGGTCTCAGAACCACTGCTCAGCCGTCTCGGCCGGCCTCATCAGGTCCGCTGAATCCTTCGAGATGTCGTTGACCGCCTTGGAGACCGGGTATGCTTCCATATGTTCTGAAGGATACGGTCGGAACAGCCTCTCCAGCTCGTCCTTCTGCAACGGCGACGGCTCTAGCCACTCGTTCTCATCCCCCCGTGACAGGATCACTGGCATGCGTTCGTGGATATCGGCCATCAGCTCGTCGGCGGCGGTGGTGAGAATGGTGAAGCTGAGGACCTCCTTTCCATAGGGGTCCTTCCAGTGGTCGTACAGGCCGGCCATGGCGAACAGTTTTTCATCGGTCCTTCGTGCTAGATAAGGTATCTTGCCCTTGCCCGTATCCTTCCACTCATAAAACCCAGTGGTCGGGACGAGGCACCGCTTGTCCTTCAAGGACGTTCGGAACGCCGGCCTCTCCGCCACGGTCTCAGCCCGGGCGTTGATGAGCTTGGAGCCGATCTTCTCTTCCCTCGACCAGAACGGTATGAGGCCCCAGCGCATCATGACCAGCTGATTGGGGCTCCTTCTGATGATGATCGGAACGTCCTGGGTGGGAGCGACGTTGTATCTCGGCCGGGGCATGTCTGCTACGGGAGACTCCACTGAGAATCTGGGAAGGAGATCCTTGATCTCCCCGATGGTGAAGCGGCCGCACACAGATCATGAACTGCACTGACCAGTTATCTCTTTTCCGTTGAATAGGATCAAGGAGAGGTGGCGATGGCCGGCCAGGGCCGCTTTGCCTACCGGCGGAACATGCCGGTGATCTTGGCTTTCATGTCGCCGAGCATACCTTCTATGCTGCGCTCATCCACGTTGTGATGGCTCTTCATGTGCCCCTTTAGCTGATCCTTGACGGCGTTCCAACCCTCTCCATTGGCCACAAGATCGCATTTTGGGCATTCATCTCCTTTGATTTCACCCGGGAGAAACCTGGCCGCCATTCGTTCGCATAATAATCCAAAAAAGAAAGCTTGAAGGGCCCGGTTCTACCAGGCCGTTGGGGTTGGCCTTAATGGCAACCGGAGCAGGAGCCACCGCAGGATGACTTAAGGTTGGGATTGTTGACAATGAGCCCCGTTCCGCTGGGGGTCTCGATGTAGTCTACCGTCGATCCCTCCAACATCTCCTTGGTCTCGCCGTCGAAATAGAACGCGAAGCCGTCCACTTTCTGCTCGGTGTCCTCATCGTTCTTCTTCTCTTGGAAGGCCATCCCGAACTGGGGGCCGGAGCAGCCCATGCCGGCCAGGTATATCCTGATACCATAGCCCTTCTTGTCGTTCTTCTCCAACAGTTCGTTGATGAACTTGATCGCTTCAGTGCTGACTTCTACCATGTCCAATACACCGTTTGACTTGAGTTCCGTCAAGATATTTAAGATAATTGCCGCACTAATGCAAACCCATCTCCTTTTCCGCCGTGGGGGCGACGGCCGCGAAGCATTTATCGCCCCTGGGCGTATAAGCAGAGGAGGCCATGATCGAGACCGTCTCCCGCGAAATGACCCGCAAGGACCTCCCTCAGATCCTCTCCATCAGCAGGGACAACATGACCGAGATCATCTTCTCGTCCTGGGGTGTGGAGTTTCGCGACGAGGACCTTCTGCACGTCATCCTGGAGCCGTCGGCGTTCACCGAGGTGCTGGAAATGGACGGTAAGATCATCGCCTACTACTCCGTGGATACGCGCAACGACGGTCTGTTCATTAACTCCATCCAGGTCATGAGGGCCTTCCAGGGGCAGGGCCTAGGAAGAGAGATGATGAGACGCGTCGAGGACCTGGCCAAGGCAAGGAAGCTTAGGGCGATAGAGTTGTGGGTGCAGACCACCAACCGATCGGCCATGGAGTTCTATCGACACATGGGCTATCGGATGATCTCCCGACAAGGTAACAACTACCTCATGCGGCGGGTGCTGGACAACGGCAACACGAGGAGGTTCTTCTAATTGGGCGAGCTTCGTGAGGATCCGGCGCTGAGGGACCGGCGACAACCCTTTCGTGACCGGACCGAGGCCGGGAAGGCCCTGGCCGATTCCCTGTCGTCCCAGGGCCTTTCTGGAGCGACAATCCTGGCCATTCCTCCAGGGGGGGTCCCGATAGCCCTGGAGATGGCGGAGAGGCACGCTCTGCCATTGGATCTGTTCTTCACGGAACGGCTCGTGATGTCTGATGTTGATGAAGGCTTCGGCAGCGTGGCCTGGGGCGGGGGCTCGGTCCTTGATCGGCGGGTCTTGGACCGCCGCAAGCTCGCTCCAAGGGAGATGCGCCGGCTGAAACGCCAGAAACTCGAGGCCATACGGCAGCGGGCCAGGAAGTATGGCGTTCGGATCCCTGAGGTGGAAGGGAAGACGGTGATCCTGGCGGACGAGGGCATGATCTCCGGCAACAGCATGCTGGCCGCGGTCAAGTCCCTCCGGAGGATGGGGGCAGCGACGATCATCGTCGCGGTGCCCACTGCCCCCGGACGGGCGATCATGCGTCTGATCAACGAGGTCGACTTGCTATATTGCCTAAGCATCAGGAAGGATGACGACTCCGGCCTGTTCAGCGCCTACTCGGAGCACCGGCGATTTGGGGAGCCGGAGGCCATGGCCCTATGGGCCGCGGCTAACGAGGAGAAGGATACTAGAAATCCTTATCATACGGTACCATCTTCCATCGGCATTCCTTATGACCGATGAGCACGCCCCTCGCTCGAGTGGAGTAGAGGTTAAACTCAGCCGGGACCTGGGCTTGGCCGAGGTCCTCATGATCGGGATCGGGCCCAACATAGGTTCCTCCATCTTCCTGCTCATCGGGCTTGCCACCCAATATGTCGGTCCGGCATTGCTCATCACTTTTGCTCTGAACTTCGTCGTGACCATATTCACGGCCCTTGCCTACGCGGAGCTGGCCAGCGCATTCCCCGAGACCGGTGGGGGATACCTATGGGTCAAAGAAGGCTTGTTCGAACCCCTGGGCTTCCTGGGCGGATGGATGTCCTGGATCGGCCATTGCATCGCCTGTAGCGTTTACGCCATTGGTTTCGGTACCGGTGTCGGTCTACTGCTGGGCCAGTATAACATAACCGTCTTCGGTCTCCCACCACAGCTCGTGTCGACCTTGTTCACTATCTTCATTGCGGTGGCCTTCTGCTATCTCAACTATCGCGGAGTGAAAGGGGCGGGCAAGTCGGAGATATTGGTTTCCGCGTTCCTCATCGGCATCATCATCCTGTTCTGTCTCTTTTGCATAGCATTCATCTTCGGGGATCCCAGCGCAGCGGGGGCATCTGGCTTCGGCCCGATGTTGCTCCCGTTCGGATATCTGTCCATCGCGACATCCATGGGATTTACCTTCATGATCTTCGAAGGATACGAGGTCGTGGCTCAGACCGGCGAGGAGGCCAAGAACCCCGAGAAAACGGTCCCTCGTGCCATGTTCCTCTGTATCGTCATATCTACCGTCCTTTTCATCGTGGTGGCGGCCGTAACCTTCGCAACGATAGGTTGGCAGGCCACCGCGGCCGGGGGGACCACGCGTTGAACATCGCGGCCGATCGCTCGATCCCGCTGATCGGCGGGGCATTGATGTCCATCGGAATGATCATTGGCTCCGTGGCCGCGGTCAATTCGATCGTCTTCTCCGCGTCGAGGGTCTCCTTTGCAATGGGCAGGGATGGCAATCTTCCATCGTTCTTCGGTAAACTGCATCCCGAAAAGCACACTCCGGCAACGGCAATTATTATAAGTGGAATTATCATAATATTCATGGCCGTCTTCTTTGACATCCGCAAGGTGGCCACCGTCGCCGACGTCATGATCCTACTGCTGTTCGTTCTGGTCAACATATCGGTGATAACCCTCCGCAAAAAGCGCCCGGACGTCAAGAGGTCCTTCATTACCCCATTATTCCCGTGGATACCCATCGTGGGAGTGGGGACAAAGATGTTCCTGGCGGTCATGCTGTTTGAACTCGATCCGCTGGCCTGGTACATCGCCCTAGCGGTCATCTTCGCCGGCCTTCTGGTCCACTACTTCGCCAAGGGCCGCCGGGTCATCGAGAAGTTCGTAGCCCCCGCCCCCGCCCTGCTATCTGAGGAGGCCAAAGCCCGATATCGTGTGCTCGTCCCCTTGGATGATGCGAAGAACGAGGGCCTCATCGACCTGGCGGTCACTCTCGCCGCTAAGAATGATGGTGAGATCCTCCTGACCAATGTGGTCGAAGTGCCCAACAGCGTCCCCCTGAGCGCGGTCGAGAAGAAGAGGGTCGAGGAGAAGAGAAGGACCCTGGAGAAACTGAAAGAATACGCGGAGATAAGGGGAATTCGAACCCGGGCCATCGTCCTGGTGTCTCACGATGTGGTCACCAGCATTATCGACACGGCCAAGGACCAGTCGGTCAATGCCATCATTGTCGGCTGGAAGGGCTACACCAACACTCAGAAGAGGGTCCTGGGCCGCAAGCTGGACGACATCGTGCGAAGGACCCCCTGTGACATCATGGTGCTGAAGGCCGAGAGCAAGCTGAAGCCGGCCCGGATCATGATACTGTCGGGTGGGTTGTGGCACGTCAGCAAGGCCACGGAAGTGGCGGCGGACATCGCCCAGATGAATGATTCAAGGGTCACCATCCTCAACGTCATCATCAATGAACGTTATCTGGTCCGCGCGGCCGAGTACTCCAAGCGCCTTAAGAAGATCGTGGAGTCGAGAAAGGTGCCGGTCATCGTAAAGGAAACGCGACCGGAATCGTTCATTGGCGGGGTGGTGGCCGAATCGCTGGAGACGGACCTGCTGGTCATCGGTTCCTCCGCCGCCAAGCGGTGGGACCAGTTCGCCTTTGGGGCCATCCAGGACGTAATTGCCAAGAACGCCAAGTGCCCCGTGCTGGTGTACAAGCGGGTCGCTCCGGGCACTCCTGATGCCCCGGATGAAGAAGAATGATCTAGCAGACCGCGGCAATGAGCTGATCGATGAGCAGGTCCGCAGCGTGAACAGGCACCCGGGCACCGGCGCTGGACCGATGCCCGCCGCCGCCTACACCGTTCTCCCTGGTGAACGCTTCGGCAAACTGCCCCAGGTCCAGGCCATCCTTTCTCGAAGAGCGGAGGGATGCGGTGGCAGTGTCCTTAGAATCGTGGAGCATGAGGGTGTAGTCGCACTCAAGCTCCCTGGCCACCTTGCTCAGTGCAGCCGAGCCGAATCCCTGTAGGGACAGCTTCCTTCCTCGCAGGTCCAGCAGTCCCAGGTCCCCTCGGACCTCCAGGCTATTCCGTACTCGGTCCAATGCCTTGCCCCACCGGCCGCCAGCCAATACCGCTTCCCACCTCTCTGTGATAAGGGACACTTCGGAGGGCCAGCATCCCTCGGACAGGGATCGGGCGGCTAGCAGGCGGAACGCGTCATCTTCGACGTTGAAACGCCAGGCGAAGTCCAGGACCGTAGCCTCGGCCTCCATCCGCTCCCGACCGTAGAGCTCCGACCTTGCTTCCAGTAGGGGGGTCTCCGAGCGCTCGTAGAGATCGGCTAGCGCCGCGATGTTGGAACTGATGGCCGGCTGACCGAGGAAAGCGTGGAGGGTGCCGGCCGCGCTCCGCTCCAGATCAATGACGGCGCGATCGGACCGCTGGGCGGTGGGATGGTGGTCGACCAGCAAGGTCGGCCTTTTATCATCACCCATCGCCTCGGCCAGCTCGGCGGTCAGCGGAATGTCGGCAAGGTAGATCTCTCTGGAACGGCCATCGCCCTTCATCTCCCGCAGTGCCGCGGGGGGCGAGGTCACGAAGCTGACCCAGGATCCCGGGAATCGTTGCAGGAAGACTGCCGCGCAGGCCATGCCGTCCAGGTTGCCCCTGGTGATAAGATGCCTGCTCCAAGGGTCTTGATGTTCTCCCATCCGAGATACTTGACCCCGGCGAGCATTATGAACGTCCCTAACCAGTTATCACAATGGATAACATTGAATGGGCAACATCCATCTAGATGCGTGGCATTCTCCCGGCAGTGAGATTCATTGGCGTCGATCTCGCCTGGAAGGTAGCTCCGCCCAAGGAACAGGGGACCGGCTATTGCATCATCGATGAGCAGGGCCTGGTGACCGACCTCGGGCTGCTCACCACTGACGAGGGGATCATCGAGCTGGCCATGGCCGAAGATGCGTGGATTGGCCTAGATGCTTCGCTCAAGGTCCCCACCGGTAGGAACCTAAGGAACTGCGAGAGGGCGCTGAGGTCGCTGGGGCTCAAGGCGCTCCCGACCTCCCGGGAGTTCTACCACCGGCACTATGGAGGTTGCCGGGGCGAGGTCCTCGCCCAAAGGCTGGAAGACATGGGCTACGAGTATTTCGGCGACGGACCGCGTTCGTTCTTCGAGATCTACCCATACTCGGTGGCGAGGCTGTTGCTCACCTTCCCTCGGCAGTATAAGAAAGGTCCTCGGGATGAGCGAAGGACCGGCTCCGAGGTCCTCCTACGTCAGCTTCAGGAATGGGAGCCCAGCCTTCAATTACCTCCTTCGGCGATCCCCCCTCTCGTGGACGGGAAAGGAGCGGTCGACCGCATGGATGCGCTGATGGCCGCAGTCTTACTGTATCGTCATCGGCTATACGCCGGCATCCGTTCGCTGGTCGTCGGAGAGCATGATGACGGATACATCCTATTGCCACGAGGGGGCGGCGGGGCTGATCGCTGAGGACGTGGACCTGGACATGACGTTCAGGTCGATCGGGACGACCTATGGGTATGAGGAGATCGATGCCGATTTCGCCGCATACAAGGAGTTCAAGAGCACCTGGAGGCGATGCGGCAAGAAGGTCTCATTCCAGATATCCGATTATCTGGGGGACGCGGATACTTGGGTCCTGGGAGATTTTGCCCGGTCCTTGTACACAAGGATCGCCCGGAACGGTCCGCCGCAGTCCTACAGTGAGAGATTGAGCACATATCTGCAGTCACCGGAGTTCGTGGCCCGCAACCAGCCGATTTACCTAAAGCGGAGCAGGAACCTGTCCCGCACCCCCCATGGTTCGCACTACGATCTAAAGGAAACATACCAGAGCCTGCTTGCTCGAGGCATGGTGAGGGAATGTGGCGATGCGTCGCTCAATTGGACAAAAAGCGGGAATCGGCTGCGGGTCGGCTACTGCAGTGTGCTCATGAAGGTGGTGACCATCTCATCCGTGCTGGACAACGAGAAGGTGCCGGACTTCGTGCACGAGTACGTCCTGTACCACGAGCTGCTTCACCTCGAGGACGGTCTGGGGATTGGAAGGAGGCACCATCCCTCTTCTTTTCGGGCCAGGGAGCGCATGTATCCGAGGTGGCGCGAGTCGGAGGACTGGTTGAAGCGTCTGGCCGCTCGTAAGGTCGACCTGTCCTGAGCGGCCGGGATGACCGTGACCCTTTTTTATATTTATATAGGAAACAATCCACCTCGGAGGTACGAGGGTTGTCAGAAGGACGATTATGGGTTCGCGACATTGTCTCCAAGGGTCTGGAGGTCAACGAGATCTACGCTGTCCGAAAGAAGGACCCTCCTCGGAAGGGCAAGAAGGCCGGTTATTTCTTCACCCTGGTGGTCAGCGATGCCACCGGCGACATCAAGGTCAACTTCTGGGGCAAGGGTGATGAGGCCCTGGTGCGGAGGGCCTTCGACTCGGTCAGGGAGGGGGGCATGGTGCGGATAAGGGGCACCAGCGACCTGTTCGGGGAATCGATGGTCATCCAGGTGAACCAAGCGAACGGGGATGTATTGGACCTGGCCCGGTCCGGGGAGTTTGACATGGCCGACTTTGTCGCCTCGACCAAGAAGGACCCTGAGGAGATGTACGCCGAGCTATGCTCCCACATCGACACGATCAAGGAGCCCCATATCCACGAGCTCATGGACATCCTGCTCTCTGACGCCGTATTCGTACGTCTGTTCAAGTCCGCCCCTGCTTCGGTGTCGTACCACTGCGCCTGGGTCGGTGGGCTCTTAGAGCACACTCTCAACGTGCTGCGTACCTGTAACTTCATCGCCCAGCTCTATACCGAGCTGGACCGGGACCTATTACTGGCATCGGCCGTTCTTCACGATATCGGAAAGGTGCGCTGCTATGCGGTGTCCACGACCATCACCGAGTCGGTGGACGGACGGCTCAAGGGGCACCTGATGATCGGGGCCCAGATGGTCGAGGAAACCTGTGCCCGGTGCCAAGGATTTCCCGAACCACTGCGCACCAAACTGGTGCACATGGTACTGGCCAGTCATGGCAGCAATGAGAAGGGCTCGCCCACCGAGCCGTCGATACCGGAAGCGCTGGCATTGAACTTCGCTGACGAGATGGATGCCAAGCTCGAGCGGTTCATACGGGCACGCGGCAGCGGCGGACCGGAGGACCTGTTCGTCATGGACCATCAACTGGGGACGAAGGTCTATCTGGGCTGATCAGCGCTTCCTCAGCCAGGCCGAGTAATAATATCTCAGCCCTCCACCATGTTCAACGGTACCGGTGTCCACCACTCTCATCACTTCGAAGAGAGGATGGAACATCTCTTCCACGGACTGTTGGGTAACGCAGCCTCGAGTAGTGGTATCCTTATAGTTGGGTATCAGAAGGACCAGGACACCGCCGGGGCGGAGCACCCTGTGCACTTCCCGGATGAACAGGTCCCTTTCCTCTCCTTTCAATGAGTCGGTCAGGCGGGGGTCGAACACGATGTCGAACTCGCCGGAGTGGAAGGGCATCTTGGTCGGCTCGGTCGAGTAGGTCACGACCTTGGCCTGGGCCTCTTCTACGCGCTGACGGGCCAGTTCTATCTCGCCAGGAAATATGCCCACCAGGGCCACGGCATAACCGGACTGAGCGAGATACAGGGCGTCGATACCGTCATCGTTGCTGAGGTCCAAGGCCCGGCCTCCCGGCATCAGGCGAGAGGCCACCGCCTCGATGAGCGCCTCGTTCGGCCGAAAATCACCCGGGGGGTTATCCTGCATGCGGTTCTCGCGGAACATCTTGGCTAGACCTGAGGGATCCATCTGAACACTGGAATTCACATGGCAGGCGATGGGGTTTAAGCCTTGCCTCGATCACATCCGTTGCGATCGTAGTCTCATTGTAGCGGCAGCCTAGTTCAATCGCCCACACCTTCGACGGTCTAGGTTGTGAGCATGAAGGGACCTGATCGGATCCAAATGGCACTATGTGGACTGGGACTGTTGAGCGCCTTCCTACCATGGCTGGTTGTGGACCTGAATGTGTTCTCGATCAACTTCTCCCTGCTGAACTTCATGACCATGAACACCAGCTACGCGTCCATTTCGCTCTATTTCATGTTGTTCGGTGGGCTGTACCTGATCGGTACGGTCGCCCTGTTGGTGTGGAAGAAGGCTTTCATCATCCAGCTGGTCGGCCTGATCGTTCTGACCATCCCGTTGGTCCTAGGCCTAAGCGATATCACTTCGAAGGGGCACATGACCCTTGACGCGTTCTTCGCTCTCTTTGGGATGATGGGGTGGGGGGCGATCCTGGCCTGGGCCGTCTCGTTGGTGGGCCTTATGCTGTTCGGCCCCGCCAGGATCAGGACAGCGGTCGGGAAGCTCCCTGGCTTTGGCCCTGTGATCATAACGCTTGCCACTCACAACGCTACGGGGTCAACGGCACCGGTCAGGGCTCCGATCCGAGCCCTCCCCCCAGTAATCGACGGTCCGAGCGACCACCAAAACGCTATGGCCTCCGGGGAGCGATTCCTAGAGGCCGATGACCTCCCTGCCGCCCTGCGTTCGTTCGGTCGGGGCCTTGGCACCAGCAACAACGACAATGAGGAGGCGATCAGCAAGGTCAAGATCGCCATCGTCCTGGACCGGATGGGGAAGGAAGACGAAGCGGCCCTGTTCCTGCAGGAGGCTAGGGACCTGGACCCCGATGCGCTGTCCATCTGGAACGATCAGCCGGAAAAGATGGAAATGAGACGGCCGACCTTGCTAATGGCGGCACGATGAAGGGGATCGCAGTGTCCCCCGGGCTCTAACAGATTGGTTCATGGACGGCGAATGCCTATTCTCCCCACACTGACCCGAGCCGGGGGTTTGTTGTCGTGCGTCGGGGTTGTTTCCCATTCATGACTCGATGTCACATCGTTGTTCATGGAAAGACCCATAATAACGACACACTGTGCGCCCCTAGCATGCAAGGGGATTCACGGATCCTCCCCGGTCTCTAAGGGCCTTATAAACAAGGCCGCGGAGGACTTAATGTTTTGCCCGCTCCATCGGGGCTAGCCCGATCCTTGCCGGGGGTTCGGTCAAGGGCGGATCTACCTGCCCCACCCACGGCCAAGGCTATTTTTAGACCAACAATAGTTCTTCTACCCTTTCTTCCATGAACCTATGGGAATCATGAACACCTTGATTGTAGAAGCCAGGTGCCAATCTTTCTAATATGAAATCTAATATCATTGCGGGAACGGCCAGATCATTACAGGATCATTTCCGGATCTTCGTGGGAGGTTAGTGCTGTTCTGCTGGTGCTCAGCCTCGACATCATTATCATCCTAAGCACCTTCGCCCAACTTTTTTATTATATCATGAGCATTCTGGCCGTTTGGCGGTTACCCGGCCCGCTCCGATACTCCAGGGTCGTGTCGGTCCTGGGCATCCTGAGCTGCGTAGGCCTTCTGGTGGTATCCGTCCTAGTCTCGGTACTCTCGTGCATCGAGGGCCCGGCCGTGCCGGGGTTCGGGCTGCTCTGTTCGGGGTGTTGGAACCCCGGAATAGGGGCGAGGACCTGCCCTCGGGCCAGCCCCGTCAGTAGAAAGCTCATGGAGATTTTACCAAAGATGGCCGGCCGTCATCCTAGGTATCAGGTAGGGGCTCGATCCGCGCTTCCAGGGCAGCTCGAGTTCCGGTAAGGCCACTGATCGTCGACCGGCAGGCAGAGGAACGCGAACGCCAGGGATCCATCAACCGATGCGGTGGAGGGCTTAATGCCCCTTCATGCTCTCGATCCACCCTTTCAACCCCCCCCGTTGGGCAGTCCAATGGTCGGGTGAGTAGGGTAGCGGGTGGTGCCGCCCCATGCCACTAAACTTCCTTCCCTTTTCACAGCCCTCGAACATTCGGAAGCGGGGGGGAGCCCTGAGCGAGCTAGGGAAGGGACCGTTCCGTGTCGGTGCTACCATCTTCGCAGGCGCCCTGAGCACCCTGACCAGCAGGGTGTCGGCGTAGCTCTTGAAAAATTCAATAGTGGAAATACTGGAGTCCAGGTGTCCTTCGAACAACACACGAAAATATATGTAGGCTGGGAAGAAATCAATAAGGGGTGTCCGTGCTCGTCGGTTGCAGTGGGTGGTCATATGATGATTGGGTAGGAAGATTCTATCCCGTGAATCTGGCCAGGAAGAAGGAGGAGTGGCTGCGCTACTATGCCAACTACTTCACTACCGTGGAGATCAACAGTACCTTCTACCACCCACCGAACGATTACATTGTCAATGGGTGGATCAAGAAAGGTTCTGGGTTGAAAGGTTTCGAGTACTCGGTCAAGATGCCCTCCCTGGTCACTCATGAGGCCATGGTCAAACAGGATGGTCCCCGGGCGGGCATCACTGCTTCGGCGTTCGAGGTCTCCTGCCTCAAGCCGTTGGCGGAGAACAACCTCCTGGGCACGGGCCTCCTGCAGCTCTCCCCGTTCTTCCATAATGAGGACGCTTCCCGCAAGACCCTACGCCAAACGCTCGAAGCGCTTGATACTGACAAATACCGTTACGCGGTCGAGTTCCGTCACCGTTCCTGGCTGGACGACGCCAAAGGTAAGCTCGACCCCCGAGCGGCCGAGCTGCTGGCCTCGTTCAACGTGGCCAATGTCATCGTGGATGGTCCCGGGTTCCCGTTCGTCCGGGACTGTACCGCCGATCACGCCTACCTGCGATTCCACGGTCGCAACGACGACATATGGTTCGATGAGGATCGGGAGGAGGACTCCCATCACAGCCGCTATGACTATCTTTACTCCGAGGAGGAGCTGAAGAATTGGAGCGAGGCCATCGCCAAGCTCAACGGCCTCATGAAACAGGTGCGGGTGTACTTCAACAACAATGGCAAGGCCAAGGGGGCCAGGAACGCTTTCCAGATGATGGATCTGCTGAGCATTCATCACCGCGAGAAGGAGGTCCCGGTGGTGGAACAGACCACCCTGGGCCCGTTCCTCATGGCCAAGAAGTGATTGGCGTGGGCCTCCCATGCGGTATCGAACGTTCCGGGATGGCGGAAAATTTCTCGTCAAGGTCAGAAACAATAAGTGCAGAATAGGCGATAACCATGGGCGTAGGGTCGGTCGAAGGGATGAGGGAACTATTCGAAGCAACGTCCATCGCCGTGGTCGGGGCGTCCCAGAAGGAAGGCAAGGTCGGCAACATCATTGTCAAGAACCTGCTGGGCTCCGGTTACAGGGGCTCGCTGTACCCGGTCAATCCTAAGGTCTCGGAGGTGCTGGGCCTGAAGTGCTATCCCGACCTGGCCTCTATTCCGGGAAGGGTAGAGCTGGCCGTAGTGGTGGTGCCCAACATCCTGGTGCCGCAGGTCATGGAAGCGGCTGGTGCAAAGGGCGTCAAGGTCGCGGTGGTCATCTCGGCCGGTTTCAGGGAGATCGGGAAGGAAGGGGCGGCGCTGGAACGGACCGTCGGACAGATCGCCTCGAAGTACGGGCTCAGGGTCCTCGGCCCGAACTGTCTGGGCGTGATCAGCACCTCTAATGCCATGAACGCCACGTTCACCAACGATTATCCCCGCTCCGGCACGGTGGCCATCACGTCGCAGTCGGGGGCGATCTGCTCGGTGGTCCTGGACTGGGCCAGGGCGACCCGGATCGGGTTCTCCAAGTTCGTATCGGTGGGCAACAAACTGGACATCGACGAGGCGGACCTGTTGTCGTACCTCAAGGACGATGAGCAGACGGCCGTCATCGGCATGTACATCGAAGGCATGCGACGGGGACAAGAGTTCATGCAGGTCGCCCGGGAAGCCTCCCGCACCAAGCCGATCATTGCTCTCAAGGCCGGCCGGACCAGCTCTGGGGCCAAGGCCGCTTCATCCCACACCGGTGCCCTATCCGGAAGTGATAAGGTCTACGATGCCGCGCTCGCCCAGTCCGGGGTGGTGCGGGTCAAGACCCTCGACGAGATGTTCGACCTGTTGCAGGTGTTCGGCACCATGCCCGTCCCGGAGGGAGAAGGTCTCGCCATCGTAACCAACGCCGGCGGTCTGGGGGTCATGGCCGCCGATGCCGTTTCGGACAACGGCCTGAGCCTGGCCTCGTTCGCCCCACAGACGATCGAAAAGCTGAAGGCCGGGCTGCCGGAGGAGGCGAACTTCTACAACCCGGTGGACGTCATCGGGGATGCCGATGCCAAGCGCTACGAGTTCGCCATGCGGACGGTGATGGACGATCCGAACGTCCACATGGTGCTGGCGATGCTGGCCCCGACCGATATCCTGGATATCACGTCTGTGGCGAGGACCATTGCCTCGTTCGCCGGGCGCACCCGCGTGCCGGTGGCCACCGCATTCGTGGGCGGTGAGGACGTGGCCGAAGGGGCCCGCCTGCTGATGGAGGCGGGAGTGCCCAACTACGACTCTCCGGACCGCGCCGTTCGCGCCCTCGCCGCGATGGTACACTATCGCGAGCTGCTAGCGCGGAGGAGCGAGCCCCAGGAGGTCCATGCCGAGG
The DNA here is from genome assembly GCA_963728405.1 of Methanomassiliicoccaceae archaeon. GTDB lineage: Archaea > Thermoplasmatota > Thermoplasmata > Methanomassiliicoccales > Methanomassiliicoccaceae > UBA6. The sequence continues at coordinate 282,242 of CAVSJV010000005.1, forward strand.
GGGACCTGGTGGCGGCCAGGAAGGTTCTGGACAAGGTAAGGGCCGAGGACCGCACCGGTCTCAGCGAGGAGGAGGGCAAGGCCATCCTCATGGCCTATGGCATACCTGTGCCTGCCGAAGGGACGGCCCGCTCGGCCGACGAGGCGGTAAAACTGGCCCACGTGATCGGCTATCCGGTGGTCATGAAGATCGCCTCTCCGGACATCGCTCACAAGACCGATGTCGGCGGGGTCGCGGTCAACCTGCGCAGCGATGACGAGGTCCGGCGCAGCTTCGAGCTGATGATGTCGCAGGTCCGGGTCCGAATGCCCAGTGCCATCCTGAACGGCGTATCGATCGAGAAGATGTTCGCCGGGCGGGAGGTCATCGTCGGGATGGTCCGGGACGAGACCTTCGGACCGGTGATCACGTTCGGGCTGGGCGGCATATTCGTTGAGGTGATGAAGGACGTCAGCCAGCGCATCGCGCCCATCACCGAGGAGGGCGTGGACGAGATGATCCGTTCCATCCGCGCCTATCCCATCCTGGCCGGGGCCAGAGGCCGCCGCCCGGCGGACATCGCGGCACTCAAGAAGGTCATATTCGGGGTCGCCCAGATCGCTCTGGACTTCCCCGAGATCATGGAGTTCGAGATCAACCCCGTCATGGTCGGTGACGAGGGGCAGGGTTGCGGCGCGGTGGACGCGCTGGCGACCATCAGGAGGGTGAGCAAATGAGGACCCTGTTTCTGGGATCGGTTGTGGAAAGGTCGGGCAAGAGCATGGTGGCCCTGGGGCTGGCCAAGAACTGCCCCGTCAAGGTCGGCTACTTCAAGCCGTTCAAGGAGGTGGTCATGCCCCTGGAGGGCCGGGTGGTCGATCAGGATGCCTATCTTATGAGAAAGGCACTGCACCTGCCGTTCGACGAGGAGCAGCTCTGCCCTCTGACCTACGATATCTATCAGCCGGTGGGCATGGATGACATCCTGCGTTCCTATGCTCAGGTCAAGGGAAGCGCGGAAGCGATGCTGGTCGAGGGCACCAGGGACATCACCACTGGCTGCATGGGCTCGGTGTCGGGCATGGCCATCGCCCAGGCGGTGGATGCCCAGGTCATTCTGGTATCGTCGGCCCAGCCATCGGCCCTTGACAAGATCTGCATGCTACGCCGGGTGATGGACCAGTACTCGGTTCATTTCCTAGGGGTGGTCCTCAACCAGGCCGAGGGCCTCAAGCTGGGGAAGCTGCTGGAGAAGCGGGGGGTCCGCGTGCTCGGAACGATACCGCCGGTGAAGGATCTCCGCACGTTCCATGTCCGGGAAGTGGCCGAGGCGCTGGGGGCCGAGGTCCTGAACGGCGACCGGGGCATGGATGGGGTCGTGGAGAGAGTGATGATCGGCGCTATGACCCCGAGATGGCGATGCTGTACATGCGCCGTGTCTCGAGGAAGGCCATCATCACCGGGGGCGACCGGGCCGATATACAGCTGGCGGCCCTCTCCACCGACACCTCTTGCCTGGTGCTGACCGGCGGGTTGTACCCCGCAAAGCCAGTGATCGCCAAGGCCTACGAGGTCGGCGTCCCTATACTGGTAACGAGACACAACACCATGGAGGCGGCGGAGATGATCGACCATCTCATCGCTCGCATCGATCCCAATGATGTTAGCAAGATCGATCGCATCGCTCAGGTCGTGAAGCAATACGTCGACCTGGACGCGGTCTGGAAAGCCTGAATCTGCATAAGATGATAGAAATACTGCCGTAGCGATGTTCGGCCGATAGTGAGAGGGGATGCCATGACCGTTGAAATGCCATCGATGCAAGTTAAAAGAAGCAAATTTCCGACCAAGCACCTGGTCAGCGGGGAAAGTATCCAGTGGGAAGGAAGGCCCTCCATCATCGTGTACTTCCTGCGTTCCCTGCTGCTGTTCCTGTTCGGAGCGGCATTTGGGATACTGGCATTCCTGCAGAAGGACACGACCATTGACTTCGCCGTTCTAAGCTCCTACATCTTCCTCATCGCGATGTTCGTCCTGATCATGCTGATGGTCGGGGCCCACCGCCGCTGGGGCGCTCTTGAGGCCCTGATCGCCCTGGTGCTGGTGGTCCTGCTGTTCCTGAGCTTTGACCTGAACCCGGCGTTCTATCTCGGCCCGATGATCATCGGGCTGGTGGCGTTCCTGTTCGAGTACGTTCTGTGGTCCCACACCTACTTCGCCATATCGGACCGCCGCATCATGACCCAGTATGGGGTGTTCAGCCTGATGTTCGCCGACACCCAGATCGACCGCGTTCAGAACGTATCGGTGGTTCAGCCGATCATGGAGCGCATCTTTGGGTATGGGGACGTGATGTTCGCCACCTCCGGGGAGATGGGCGGGATCAAGAGCGACGACCCGAAGGAGAGGTTGCGGGCCGGCGGCGCCATCGTCTGGGAGGACGTCCCCCGACCGTTCGAGGTCAGGAAGATCGCCGAAGAGATCATCTTCCGATCGACCAAGCCGACCGTGCAGTACGTTCCTCAGCCTTACGTTCAATCCCCGCTCCCCGCCCCGATCCAGTCCGTCGAGGCCGAGGAGAGACTGGTGAAGCTAAAGGAGATGCGGGAGAAGAACCTCATCTCCGAGGTGGAGTACCAGCAGAAGAGACAGGAGATACTGGGTCGGCTGTGATCAGTGCAGGAACTGGTGCAGCCGCTCGGCGCGCTTCTTTCCGAACCCGGGGACCTTCTGCAAGTCCTTGACGCTCGCTCTGCATAGATCGTCCACGCTGCCGTACCGCTCCATCAGTTGGCTGGCCAACTGGTCGCCCACTCCCGGGATGGCGCCCAGGAAGTAGCACCGCTGGTCCTTTTCCGGCAGTTCCTTATGGAATCGCGGCCGGTACCAGCGGGACGGTATCTCCCTGTCGTTCTTACCATCCTCCTCCCTTTTGACCAGTACGCGGAGGAACCGCTCCACGCTGTTGCGTCCTTCCAGGAAGATCACTGGGACGTGGTAGGTGAAGATGCATTCCAGCTGCGCGCCGATGACCGACGATTCCAGACGGGTCAGCTCCTCGGACGAGGTGTCCAGCTCGCTCCGCTCGATGATCAGCAGGCGGCGGACCACCGGGATGTTCTCGAACCGGTCCTGAGCGAGCATCCGGACCAGCTGCTCCCATAGCCGGCCGTTGCGATACGAGGTGATGAAATCGCGAAAGGTCTTCCTTTCCACTACCACCGCCCGATCGTCGGCAACCACGATGTAGTCACCCGCCTCCAGGTTCGTTACGGTCACCTGACCTAGGTCGCCGATGTAACTGAGGAAGTCCCTCTCCCGGGCATCGATGAAGAGCCTGATCACTGCTCGACGGCGCTGGTGCCGTCCTCCAGCTCCCTTATGGTGATCACATTGTTCATGTAGTCCTTGGTGTCGTCGATGTGGGTGATCAGGATGATCTGATGGAACTGCTTCTCCAGGCGGTTGAGCGTGCTCATGATGTTCCGCTTGCGGACCTGGTCCTGGGAGCCGAAGATCTCGTCCAGGATGAGGAAGTTGATGTCGTTCCCGGACCGATCGGCGAGGACCCGGGAGATCGCCAGGCGGAGGCTCAGGTTCGCCAGGTCCCCCTCGCCTCCGGAGAACCGGGACAGCGGGTACTTGTCCTTGCCATCATAGATGTGCATCTCGTAGTCCTCGTCCAGTTCGATCCCGCCGTACTTGGAATCGGTCATCTCGGAGAAGAACTGCGAAGATACCTCAGACAGCGTGGGGACCACTCGCTCCATCACGTTCTGTTTGAAGTCGATCATGACCTTTTCGAGGGTGGCGAGCTGCTCGACCTTTTTGGCCCGTTGGGCTATGCTCCTCTCCTTCTCTAGCACTTCCTCGAGCGCAGTCTTCCGGTCACCTAGATATTTAATGGCGTAGTCCAGGGCAGAGGCTTGCCGGGATACCTCGCCGTAGGCGGCCTCCCGGGCATGGTAGGCCGCATCATAGGCGTCCTGGGCCGATCTCAGGTCCCCCTCCGTGTAGCCGACCGCGGCGAGGTCCGACCGGACCCGCACCAACTCCGAATCCTTCACGGCCAGTATGTGGGCCATGTCCTTCTTCCGCCCTTCCAGGTCCGGAAGCCGGGAGCCTTCGCCGCGTAGGGACTTGCATCTCTCCGCCAGGGGGCGTAGTGTCGCTATCTTCGCCTTGAGGTCATTGAAGGCCTTCGGGTCGAAATTCACTTCGCCGATGCCATCCAGGGCCTGTTGGGCCGTGGCCAGCTCCCGGGCCAGGTCCCTGGTCCGCTGCTGCTGCGTCTCGATGGTGATGGAAAGCCGCTGCTCCTGTCCCACCTCGTTCTGGAGCTTCTTCCTTCTCTCGTCCAGCGCTCCTTTTCGGCGGATGGAGAGATCGATCTCTTCTTTGAGGGCCGTCCAATCCTTGACCAGGGCTTCCGCTTGGGTGGCCTTCTCCGTTCCTTCCTTATCGAGCTGGGAGACGAGGTGATGGTGATGCTCCCCCAGCTGCCGTTCGCAGGTGGGGCACATGCTCTCCGGCCCCATGCTGGAGATGTCCATCCTCTTGCGGCCGAGCTCATCGATCTCCCGGCTTAACCTCTTGACCTCTGAGTCGAGCAGGCCGGCCCGCTCGCGCTTCGCGCTAGTGTCGGAGTCCAATGCCTCTAGCGTCGCCGCCACCGTGGTCAGGCGGTCCTGAGGGCTTTTTAGCTTGGACCTTTCTTCCACGGCCTTGGTCAGCGTTTCCTCGGTGCGGCGGAGCTCTTCCTTGACCCGGTTGAGGTTCTGGGCAGCATTCTTCCGCTGCTCGAAGCGGACCCGGTCGCTATCCATGGCCTCCTTGCAGGCGTTCGCCTCCTCCAGCTCCTTCTCCCTCCCTTCCAGCTCCGGGAGCGAGCTCAATCTCTCCTTCAGGGCGAGAAGGTCCTGGTCGATCAGGGCCGCGGTGCGGCGGGCCTCCTCGATCTCCTTGTTCTTGCCCAGGGCCCGCTTCTCCACCGCTCGGTAGTCGGTCTCCTTGAGGGCCGTCCACTCCTTGTGGCCGCGGGCCTTCTCCAGGCCAGCATCCCTTTCCCTGGACGCTTGATTGGCCGCCTCCAGCTCCTTCCTCAGCTGCTCCCCCCGCTCCTCGAGTTGACCGATCTCCTCGGCCAGGACCTCCTTCCGGGGGCGGCGGTCGGTGGTCATCAGCTGCTCGTTCACCGACTGCAGGACGAGCTTCTCCTCCCGCCCATCCTTCCTTATGCCATCCACCACATCCTGGAGGATGTCCAGCTCGAGCATCCGCATCACCAGTTTCTTCCGCTCCGCCGGCGTCAGCACCGAGAGGGCGGAGAGGTCCTTCTGGCGGGCGAACACCGAGATGAAGAAGGCCTGATGGTCCATCCCCAGGATCTCCTCGATCTTCTGGGTGACCGCCCGTTCGGTCTTGGCGATGATGCCTCCTGCGGCGGTCAGCTCGGCCTCGGCCTTGAGGTCCTTGCCCCGGAGCGATCGCTTGAGGCGGTACTGCACCCGGCCGAGCTCGAACTCCAGCTCCACCGAGCAATCCTCGTGGGGGCCGGCCCCGCTCCTCCTGATCCCCTCCTTCCCGTCGCGGTTCTCGGTCCTGTTCCCGTACAGCGCCCAGGAGACCGCCTCGATCAGCGTGCTCTTCCCCGCCCCGTTCGGGCCCATGATGCCGATCACGCCGTCAGGGAACTCGTATGCGGGCGTCCCGGAACTTCCGGTAATTGTGCAGCTCGAGGTAGCTCAGTCGGATCCTTCCAGCCCCCTCTTCAGATATTCCAGGCCGCGGAGCTTCAGCTCGTCCTTGCTGACGTTGCCGATGGGATAGTGTTCCAGGAAGGAGACGAACTCCTCTTCCAGGGAGTTCAGCGTCGTGGACCCCGGCTGCACCGAGATGTCATCCTGGACCACATCGAACTTCGGCTCGAAATGGGTGGCCGTCGAGGCCAGGTCCCGGAGCCGACGGAAGTCCACCGTCACGTACAAGGGTCCGGGGGACGTTCTTCACCACCAGCCGCACGATCTTTCCATCGAGGTCGCCAGATAGCAGCGACTCGGTCTCCGCCCGGAGCGATGCCGGGTCGAGGCCCCGGGCATCGATCGGCCCCAGGTCCACCATCGGCCGGGTGGGCAGTTCGATGAAGTCCCGCTTGCGGTTGTCGAGGTCCAGGAGGTAGAAGCCCTTGGGGTGCCCGGCCTCGGTGAACGAGAACCGCTCGGTGGAACCAGAGTAACAGGTGTTCTTCAGCACTTCGTAACGCTGGTGGAAATGCCCCAGGGCGATGTAGTCGAGATCCTCCTTCAGATAACAGGTGTCGACCAGCTGCTCGTTGAACTCGTTCATCCTGAACTCGTCGAAGCCCACCACACCGGCGTGCAGCATAGCGATGTTGTACCTCGTATCGGGGCATTTCTCGATCAGGGGCAGCTGCCCCTTGAATCCCTCCCCCTCGGAGTGGGGGACGGCGTGTACGGTCAGGTCGCCGACCACGATGCGCTCGTAGATGCCCTTGTACACCGTCCGGACGCCCTTTGAGGTGCTCGAACAGCCGTAAAGCGCTCCCCGTCTCTCTCAGCCTGGGAGTGGAATGGTTTCCGGCGATGACGATGAACGGGATATCCGCTTCCGATAGGCGGACCAGTTGGTCGAGCGCAAAGCTCAGCGCCCGGTTCGACGGCCTCACTGTATCGAACAGGTCGCCACTGTGCAGGACCACGTCGGGACGGATCTCCAGCACCCGGTCGACGAATCGCTCGAACGCCAGGTAGGTATCGACCTCCCGCTGGTTCAGCCCCTTGTAAGGGCCGTCCTCGTCGCAGACCTTGCGGTAGGCCGAGAAACCGATATGGGTGTCCGCGACATGGACGACCTTCAGGACCGAACCCCCGTCAACGGACGAGTGAACGCGGCGTCCCACTTTTAGCCTTTTGCTATGGTTCTTCGTTTCCGCTCACTTGCCGCTCTCCCGGGAGGAAACCTGCGTTTGGGGCATTTGCCCCCCCCCAAGTCGGGGATGATGCCCTTGCCTGGCACCGTCAGTAGAACCCTTTGTCCGGTGTGGTCCTGGCGTTCTTCTTCTCGACCTTCCCGCCCGCCCGGGCCAGGTACTCCTCATAAAGGTGTATCTTGACCGGAACGGCGAAAGGCGTGAACGGCGATGCGATCAAGGCCTCACCGGGCATCAACATCTGTATCTCGTTCTCTAGCTGAGAGATGTCCTGCTTGGCCGAGTTCTGAAGGATGTCCCGGTCCCGCTTGTCCGCCAGCCCGAGGATGAACAGGGTGTTGAACTGTGAGATGATCTCGCTGTCGATAAGCTTAGGCTGCTGGGAAACGGCGCATAGGCCGGTCTTGAACTTGCGCCCTTCCCGGGCGATCTGAGCGAATATGCTCCCCTTCGCCTCGGTCAGCACCCGCTGCGCTTCCTCCAGGGCGATGAGCACCGGGGGCAGCTTGGCGAACTTGTCCTGGTCGCCGTACAGCTCCTTGTTGCGCTCGAAGATCGCCCGTGATAGCACGGTGGAGATGAGCAGCTCCTCGGTCTCGTACATGTTCGACGTGTCCACCAGCACCACCTTTCCGTCATGCAGGCAGTCGATGATGTTCTTGGTGACTGACAGCTTGGGGTCCCTGGTGATAAGGTTCAGCCGGAAGAGGTTCTCCAGGCGGCGCTTGATGACATTGATCGTGCCCTCATGGTACTTGTTCTCCCCCAGGTCCTTGCCGATGGCCGCCACCGTCCGGTCGTTCAGTTCGACCAGCCAGTTCTCGCCGTAGCGGTACTGGGCCGACTGCATGCACTCCTTCTGGGGTTCGGTGAACTCATAGAGGTTCTGCAGGTCGGCGATCTCGATCTCGGACGCGGCCAGGTTCAGGGTGTTGTACGGGCCGTCGAGCTTGCGGGAGGAGAACACTACTAGGGCATCAGGATAGCCAGCGTGCTTCAGGCCGCGCTTCTTGGCCTCGCCCCCGTCATAGTATTCGCCGTGCGGGTCGAGGATCAGGAAGCCGTACTTCCTAAGGCTCATGCAGGAGAGGGCGAGATTCTTCATCAGATTGCTCTTGCCCATGCCGGTGGTGGCGAAGATGCCGATGTGGTGCGGGATGGCCTGCCCGGTGATGCCGACCGGGAAGTCCAGGACCTGATCGCCGGAGCGCAGGTTCCCCACCTGGATGTCCCCAAGACTGTCCTTGAGGAAATTGTAGTCATCGATGTTGGTCCGCCGCACCTTGGCGAAGTGGTTGGGGATGGTCTTGGTCTTCTTGAATGTCGAACCGATGCAGCCCAGGGGGATCGATACGCCCGTGGCGAAGAGCTGGCCTTTCACCACATCGACGTCGAAGTCCCGGTCACCGGCGTCCATCTTCATGATCTGGCCGGCCTCGGTGATCAGCCAGTTCTTCTCGACGGAATCGGCCCCGTGCTCGATGTCCATGACTCGGATCAGGTAACGGTCCGGCGAGGTGCCGTTCTCCACCACCAGCATCTCCCCGACCTGCAACTGTTCTCCGAAGTTCATCCTGAAACGCGTCTCCATGACGCTGTTACCGACGACCCTACCGATGTGCAAACGAACCCCCTCCCTACAAGCCTATGCGAATCCAATCCTCAATCGGGTTCCTATTAAAAACGCTTTCTGAGCTCATTTTCCTAACCGGACTGGGGATGGTGCGCTCATCGTCCCCCCATGCCCTTGAGCGTGGATCAACCATAACTTATTTTAACGAGGGCCAGTCTATTTGTTAAGTACAACTTGTGGGGGCATAGGGTAATCGCTCATCCTGGCGGGCCCCAGCCCATGTGGATCTACTCACTGAGGGGAAACCTGTCGATCTAGGTTCAAATCCTAGTGTCCCCACTCCATCCATCTTTTCATTCTTGATCCCGGATAGCCCTGCTGGTCGGGGTCGTTCGGTCCATCGCACAGATCCGATCGGGCCCCTCAAGGGCAGGGCGCGCGCTCAAGCTCAACAAGAGCCATATCTTTACAAATTATTGTATTATTTCTCTATAATATTAATCCGGAATGATTATAATCATGAATATTTATCGCCCCTTCTAAATGGAATTTTATAGATATCCTTCTAAATAATCATAAATGACGTCCACTTGGTAGCCATTTTTAAGCGACCGCCCTATCTGCCGCCAGGGTGGATTAGAAAAAGGGTAGGTAGCCAGTATAAGGATTCTGAGAAAAAGTGATTGTGGTCGAACGAGTTGAACTTGGCACTTAGCAAGTTGAACTGAACAAAGAAGGTGAAAGAAAATATTGAGTTGATCTAATGGAGAAAAGTATTGAAAAACGGATGGGAAAACGATTATATAAAATTGGTGCGATTTTGGCAGTGACCCTCCTTTTGGGTTCCATATTGGTATTTTCTGTGACCGCTGTGGATGCTGCGACAGTCGTCCAGTTACACCGTCAGTAAAAATACGGCGGGCAAGACTATCGTTCAGGACAGCAGGGGGAGGACTTTAACATCCTCTTCCTCCTCTTCTACCGCAATCCAGTATGCCATTGACCGCACCTCCAACGGTGGCATCGTCCTGATCAAGGAAGGCACCTACACGCTGAGCGGCCTCCTGAAGGCAAAAGCTGGCGTCACCATCTCTGGAGCGGGGGCCGGAACGGTCCTAAATAATGGGGAGATCGATGTCTATGTCTCGAACGTGGTCATCACCTCCCTGAAGATGACGGGAACCTGCCACATATTGATCACCCCGACGACCGCGGACATTTCCAACATAATCGTCCAGGATGTATCGGCGACCGTGGGCACGATCGAGGCAGCAAACAGCGTGATTACGAACAACTACAAGGTGTCCGGCGTGAAGTTCATCAGAGACACCGTCACGAACAGCGGTGCCAGCGGTTTCATGCTGTCAGGCAGCGCCATGATCAGTGACATAACCTTTGATTCCTGCAAGGTCATCGGATCGGGTCAGAGCACCAGATTCAACGACTGGGTATCTGGATTCATACTCGCGCAGAACGCTGTGGTAAAGAACATTAACGTCGTGAAATGCGAAGCATCCAGCAACTGGGAGAACGGATTCTTCCTAAAACCGTCGGTGACTAAGACCAACGTGGTCCTTCAGGACTGCATTGCGAACTCCAACGGTCAGAAGCCAACGGCCCAGGAAGGCTATGGCTATCTGCTCGACGCAACGGTATCCCTGGTCGACAGCACCGGTACCGGTAACAAGGGAGGCCTGACCAATTTGGCCACTCTGCCGGCACCGGTGACGAAGGGCACTTCGAACATCGTCCTCAGCACGACCTCGAGCGTACAGGTTGGCACGAACCGTTCACATCACCGGCACTCTGAGTGGCGTCAGCTCCTCGAGCACGTCCGGAATCGCGGGCGCCTCGGTCAGCCTGACCGTTTCGACGCCCGGTGGAGCGGTCGCCAGCCCGACCCAGATCGCGACCATCACCACCGATGCCAGCGGAACATTCGCCACGGATTACGTTCCGACCCAGGTTGGTACCTATTCGTTCGTGACGACCTACGCCGGGAACACGGCCTATAGCGGATCGACCACAAGTGCTTCGTTAAGCGCGACCGCGGTGCCGGTCCCGACAAAGAGCCCATCGACCCTGTCCCTCTCGCTCGCCTCCACCAGCGTGGAGACGAACAAGAACATGCAGGCCAACGGTGTGCTGTCCGGAACCTCTGGTATCGCTGGAGCGACCGTCAGCCTGAAGGTCACCCTGCCTGATGGTACGACTGCAAACCCTACCCAGGGAGCGACCGTCACCACCGACAGCACCGGCAAGTTCACCATGGCCTATGTACCGACCAAGGTCGGGACCTACACATATACGGTGACCTTTGCGGGTGACAGCCAGTATACTGATTCGTCCAAAACGGCGACCTTCACCGCCACGGCTCCGCCCACTCCGCCACCCGCTCCGACAACCACCTACGATTACCTCGTGTCGAGCAATGTGGTCAAGACCGCCAGCGGCGCCACTGCCTACACTGGTAGCAGCTTCACCGCTGCTCTGCAGTGGGCCGTAAGCCAGGGTGGCAAGATCACCTATGTGCCCGCAGGCAGCTATTCGGTCACCGGATCGCTTAACTTCGCCAGCGGCACCACCTCGGTATCCACCACCCTCATCGGTGATGGGGACGGGACCACCGGAACGGTGCTCACCTTCACCAGTGGGGCCGAAAGCGCCTCCAGGATCAACATGAACGGTGTGAGCAACGTTGCCATGAAGAAGGTCAGGATCGTCAGTGGATCGATCGAGATGTACGTAAGCGGAGGCACAATCAAGAACTTCCGCTTCGAGGACGTCACCAGCTATCAGCTCAACATCAATCAGCCCAATGGGAGGCATGAAGCTTCCTGGAAGATGACGGTGTTGAGCAATGGTGTCCTTGATGGCATCTCTTTCTACCGCTGCAAGGCCATTAACGGTGGCGGCATAGGCTTCGAGCCCTACGGTGACTTCACCGGCTGGGTCAAGAACGCCTACTACGAGGACTGCCTATGCGACCATCTGGGCCTGGACTCGAACACCCGCTTTAACCCGTGGGTCTGTGGCTTTGACATCGCCGAGAGCGCCAAGGTGGAGAACGTGAAGTATCTCCGGTGCACCTCACAGTACATCTGGGAAGCAGGCTTCCATTGTGAGCCGATCGCAGCCAACAACGTCGTCATCCAGGACTGCGTTTCCAACTACTGCGGTCAGAAACCGGCCAACTTCGTCAACCCGGAAGGGCTGCCTCCAGGACCCTACTTCGGTCAGGGCTACTTCTGGTCCCCGTACCAGTCGCAGATCCACATAACTCTGATCAACTGTCAGGGAACCGGGAACGCCAGGGGTGACCTATATCACGATGCCACCACCCCGAACCCTCTAGGATACAAGAACGGAGACCTGCCACCAACCGGCTAAACCTCTTTCTAATTTTCTTTTTTTAAGGATTCGCCCGGGAATCACTACGGACCTCTCGTTGTGATGGGCCACCAGTCTATGATCCTCTTGGATAAGCATCTGGTTTGCTTCCCCTACCATCCTGACCTCTCAGTATGTGGGTCGAAGGCCAATTGACCTGCTCGGGCGGTTAGGGCCTCGTAGATGTCCCGATATCTCCCGAGTATGATGGGCCAGTCGTATTGCTCCGCGTTCATTCGAGCATTATGTTCCATGGCCCTCCTCGCTCCGTCGTCCTTGAGCAGAGCCTCAAGCTTCAAGAATAGGTCCGTTTCATCCCCTCTTTTAAAGATCAGGCCGCTATGCCCGTCCTTGATGAGCGCCTTGAAGACCTCTAGATCGCTAGCGATCACCGGGAGGCCACAGGCCGAGGCCTCGAGGATGACGATGCCGAAGGTATCGCCCAGCGAAGGCAGGACGAAGATGTCTGCACCACCATAGTAGAGGCGCTTATCCTCCTCGGATACGAAACCAGGCAGGCTGACCCTGTCCTCTATGCCCATCCGTTTTGCCGAATCGATGAGGCTACTGCGAAGGGGGCCATCACCGACCATGACCAGGTAGGGATCGACATCGCTCATGTTCAACTGGCTGAACGCGCCGAGCAATATCTCCGGGTTCTTATAGGTCGAAAGACTTCCCACATAGAGAACGACCCGCTTCCCAAGAGGGATCCCGAGACGACGCCTGCACTCTCCCTTGGGCAGGTCGAGATAAAGGCTGGCGAGGTCCACTCCATTCGGTACAATCTGGGCCCGGGGAATGATCTCCCGGTAGGTTGGCGAGTCCTCCAGTGCGGTCAGCGAGACCGCGGTGATGGCGTCCGCATGCTTCAGGAGCGGGGAGCAAAGGTAGTTCATGAAGACCAAAAGGGCCAGCCTTCGAACGTAAGAGCCCCCCTCCAGGGAGACGTCATTGTAGGTGGTGTGGATGGTGACCACCAAGGGTTTGACCTTTGCCCTCGAGTAGGCCAGGGCCGCGAAGGCTCCCGGCGGCGTACCAAGATGGCCGTGCACCAGGTCCAGCTCGTGTTGGAGCGGTTTCCAGAGCAGCCCGGAGGATACGATCGTGCTTGCGACCTGGAAGTCTCTGCTATAGCGGTATACGGTGATCCCCTCGTACTCTTGTACCAGGTCCTCCCGGGTCGGGGAGGTCGTGAAGACTTTGACCGAATGGCCCTGGGCGTTTAGCGAAAGCGCAAGATGATAAACCACCTCGGCCACACCCCCCCATCGGTACATGCTCATGTCCTGGTCCTCTACTGTGAACGGGGCCCTGAAGGGAAAATCGGTGGTAAAGAGTCCGATCCTCATGGTCACTCCCAGGTTCGGACCGAGAGCACATCGGCCCGAACGGCCCGTCGGATCCTCCGGGCAATCAGCGCGGTCGGTCGGGGCCATAATGGTCACCAAGGTCCGTCCTACTACTATCTCCTCATATCCTGGCCGATGGCCTTTTGCCAATCCACGGGCTGTCCTCTGGAGGGCGTGACATTGGGCCGGGCTGTGTCGACCAGCTCTTGGGCTTCTATTTCATAGGCCAGGGCGAGGTTCTTCCAATCGTACTCATCGAGGACCTGGGATGTGCGCGAATCATTCTGATCAGCTCGCCCTTCTAGAGTCTCTCCGAGCCTCTCCGCCAGATCGTGGGCGTCAAGCGGCGTGAAGAGCTGCCCTCCCACTCCGCCCTGGGTGGCCTCCCTAATGGGCGGAATATCCGAGGCGACATATGGGATCCCGGCAGCCATGGCCTCGATCACCACGATGCCGAATCCTTCCACCGTGCTCGGCAGAGCGAAAGCGTGAGATCTCTTCAGGGTCCTGACCAGGTCTCGAATCTCTGGGAACTTACCCACGAACTCCACATTCTGGGTCAGACCCCAATTTTTGGACCAGCTGCCTCAGATTGGCCTCTTCTGGGCCTCTGCCCACGATCAGCAATCTGATGTCAGGGATCCTCGCTCGCAAAAGGCTGACCGCTTGTATGAGGACTGTCCACTCTCTTGTATGATACCAGCCTGCAGATGGTAACTATGGTCGGGGAGGCGAATTTAGCCTCGATATCAATCGAATCGTAATAGGCCCGGTCCACGCCATTACGGATCACGCAAACGTTCTCTGGATCTATGCCAAGGTTCTCGACCAGCTTCCCCTTCGTGAACTCGCTTACCGCGATGTACTTATCGAACGGTTTCATCAAGTTCCTCCTCTCCAGCAAGTTCCCGACGGCCCCGTTCAAAAGGCCCATGTTCCTTGCCCACTCCCCCTGCCATACTTCATGGACGGTCACCATGGTCGGTATAGAGGTCAGCTTTCGGCAGTATGTGCCGGCAGAATAGGAAACAAATCCGCTCGCTTCGATGACATCTGGATTAAGTTTAGCCACTTCCTTTGCACATCTCTTGTTGAAATCCATTCGGGACAGAAACTGTCCCCCCTGAACAAACGGTCTCGATTTACCGACCCGATGCACAATTATGTCGTCGTATTGCTCGATGCCCTCTTTCCCGCTCTGGAGGCTGGCGAACACATGAACCTCGTTCCGTTTGGCCAGCTCCTTGCATAGATTGATCACCCGGGAATCCACACCGCCGAACAAAGGGTCTTCTTTCTTTGCGAGATATTCTGTTACTACCGCCATTATCATTCTATTTCCTCCACTTGTCCAGGGCACCCCACACGCCATCGATCGATCCTGGGGCGGATGTGGCGGATGGTCACTAGGGCTGGCAGAGACGGAAGGAAAATCCGTTCTCATGATCCGCGGAAGGAGGAACACAATGCACCACCGGTACGTGTTCATCCACTTTCCCTGGGGGCCTCAGAGGGGTCCCAAAACAGTATTATGTGCAGTTTACCCTATTTAATCCTGATATGCTCGGAGCCTGGGTCGTACAGCGGGACCTCCGGCATCATTAACAGCTTTCTAATAGGTGCAATTCAAAATATGGCCTCCTCCGATGTAATCGAGATTGAACCATGGTCGCTCCGTGTGATGTTGTGCTGAGATGGAGAAGATGAGGATCGCCTTCGTGACCTTCGAGTACCCTCCCCACATAGTAGGGGGTGCTGGAACTTACGCTTACAAAATAACCAAGGAGATGGCCAGCCTAGGCCACGATGTGCATGTATTCACTCCTGAAATGACTCCCTACTTGGTTCCCCCCAACGTTACGATGGAAAGCGTACCCAGCAATAATAAACGCCCTCTCGGGGCGCTCCAGTTCTGGTTAGGCCTCCCCGATGTCATCGAACGGGCCGAAGGGAGGAATAAATTCGATATCATTCACTTTAATGGCACCTCCTATTGGTTTCTCAACGGGCTGACGGAGACCACTAAGGTGGTGACGATCCACCATCTGGCAAAGGATTCCCTGCGTCATGACCGGGGAGTGGGGGTGCTCCTCACCCTGATCGAGAAGAGGGCCATGGACCGATCGACCAGGATAGTGGCGGTGAGCGAATACACAAAAAAACGGATTGTCGACGGGTACGGGGTCGACCCGGACAAGATCGGGGTCACATATAATGGTGGTAGTTTCGATCCATCCACCCCCATCGATATGCCGGGGGCACAGAAATGTCTGGCGGTATCTAAGGGAAAAAAGACCATCTTGTTCGTTGGTAGAGTAAATGACAATCGCAAGGGGCTTGACCTTCTAGTGAAGGCAATGAGGCTGGTGCTTGACCGGACCGACGCCATGCTCATCGTGGCCGGTAAAGGGGACCAGAGCGAGTCGAGGTCCCTATGCAGCAGCCTCGGGATCGAGAACAATGTTGCATTCATCGGATATGTCGAAGATTCTCTCCTGCTGGGCCTGTACAGGTCGTGCGACGTTTATGTATGTCCCTCCCGTCTTGAAGGATTTGGGATCACCGTCCTCGATGCTCAGACATATGCAAAAAAGGTCATCGCCACCCGGATAGGGCCGATTCCCGAGATCGCCTCGCCCAGCACCAGATTGGTGGAACCGAACGATATCGTTGACCTGGCCTCAGCCATCCTGGATTCCCTCGACCCGTTCCCTTCCGGTGCCTCCATTCCATCTAAAGGGGACCTCGATCATTTGTCCTCTTTTTCTTGGGAAAGGGCGGTCCAAGGGCTAATCAAAGAATATGAAATGGCCATGAAGTGAGAGATGCCCCCATCTGGTCTGCCTAGCAGGGAGCATCTAGAGAACGACCGGATGAGCAATGCTCTCGAGGCCAATGTTCTCCTCCTTAGCTATTGGCCGGGGATGTATCGGGTCAGGCTTCCGAAGGCTCTCCGCTGGTCCTCGCCGGGTCTGCTCGCCAATCTGCATGGAACGGTGGCCGTTGGGGAGCCAGGGCGGACCATGGCGCCTGGGAGGTCACACATAGGCGGTGATACTGCCGCTGTTGTAGACCTGGTCCCAATCGGACCCGGAGAGCTCGGTCCGGGGGTCATAATCCAGGCGATAGGGCAGAGCAAAAACGCGGATGGGCTCTTGAGCGATCTCACTTCGAATAACGATCATGGACCCATCTCTGGTAAAATTATGCTCCAGCAGCTTTTGGTCTAAGGACTCGATCCGTCCTACGTCCACCCCATGGTAATTGATGAAAACGCTGCTGCTAACTGTCGGTCGAATAGTCAAAGTCCGAGGCAAAGGGTCCATCCCAGGTCTGAGCGAGGAAGGACCCTCCGCTTAGTTCCGATTGAGTGAAGGCGAAACGGATCCCTGTGCTCGGGAACAGGTCATGGTTATCTATGCTGCCGCTGGGGCTCGCCATGGCCAGGAACGTCACGGAAGAGACTACGATAATGATCAAGGCTCCGGAGATCGCCCTGGAACCGAGCTTGACGAAGAGGGCGATAAGGCCAAAGGCCATCGGTACTGCTATGATGACCTCCGTCATGTAGAACCAACGAGCATCCAGGCCCGTCAGGGCGAAGGCGAGAGAGACGAATCCCGCCGCCAGCGGTATCAATGAAATGACGACGATGATCAGCCTGTTCAGATTACGATACCTTTTAGAGATCAAGTAGAAACATCCGATCAGGGCGAGCGAAAAGAAGACGAACATACCCAGGTACCGGAGCGATTGCTCGACGAGCGGAACATCATACACATAGTTGGATACGGTCGATGGCACGTTGGAAAGATACTCGATCTGAAAGCCTCCGAAGATCTGGGTCCCGATATAGATGATCTGATTGCCCACATAGGTCCACCATCCGAACATGAAGACGGAGAAGAACAGGGCCAATAGGAGGGACACCGATGGCTTCGCCCCCCTGAAGATCATAAGCCGGTAGGACCATTCCACTGCCCAAATGGCGAAAAGGAGTATCGACAACCCCATCGCCACCACTGGATGGGTCAATATCAGGGCGGTCATCAGGAGGACAGCGAGCAGGAGGCTGGTCAAGCCTCTCTCCTTTCTTATCTTCAGCAGCAGGTATAGTATTATAGGGACGGTGAGGACCGCTAGGGTGTTCGGTACTGCCCAGATGCCGAAGTAGATATGGTAAGGTGCCACAGACAGGAGGAGGGCCGCCATCAGTCCGACCCTATCATTGAACAGGAACCTGCCGAAGAGGAACACCGAGAGCGGGGGAAGAACAATCTCGGTGAAAGTTATGATGAGCGCGGAGGAGGTCTTGTAATCAAGACCACCTATCAACGAGCCAATGGCAATGGCGATCTGGAACAAAGGGGTCGTCGAGTAGTCAACACCGGAGGTAAGGAAACCGTTGAATACGATCCCCCTCACAAGGCCCTGGTGGATGGCCGGGTCGATCCCGACCACATCGGGGAACATGAATATCTGTGTTAACTCTATGCTGAAGCCCAATATCAGCACCTGAAGGATCATCAGCAAGAGATATTTGCGACTGAGAGGGGTGACCAAAACCTCTATTGCGACTATCCCGGCCATGATCGAGGTCAAAACGAAATATAGAATGGGGCGTGAGTACGGCTCCGGCCTGAGGTAGTAGATCGCGATCGTTACGAGGAAGATAACAAAAAACAAAGTACCTAGCGCGTAGACCAACGATCTTTTTTGGACGAACCGCGCTTCCTCTACCATTCTGCCTCTTCGTAGAAGGAACCACGAGGTGCAGGTAATGGCCAGCAATACGCCGAAGACGGCATACACGGGCCTCCTGAGCACCACAACTGAGAAGACGGTCAGGAGCAAGGCCACTACCAGTCCTACTAGGGCCAGGACCTTGTCGAGGTTCATCTCGATGATAAGGTCCCTCATCCTTCTTGTGAGATTGATAATAATGGCCCTCCGCCCTCCTTTTGGAGCCAATGGCTCGCTATGAGTGTCCTCTCCCCACCGTTCGATCTTCCCCATTCCTCTAGGGTCAGGTTCCAATGGGGCCTTTTATTCATCTGCCATCCTGCCCTACGAGCGGGTCAATGCTTCTCTATGATGTAAATGCCCGGGGCCAGTCGCCCGACATCATATATGGGCACCTTTTTCCCCGGATCGGACATGTTTCCTTCGATTCGATGAATGATGAAAGCAGGGACTATTTAGATATTAACGGAAATAACATGTTCATAATTTTAGCCGGCCATTGGAAACCCCATGCCCTTTTCGATCTAGTTGTGGCTTGGCGGCCTCGCCATGGGCGCTAGGTGGGAAACCAATCATTAGGGATCTGAATAGCCTCCGACTCCGATAAAAATTATATACCTGGTCCTCCGGGTCATTGACGATCTGATGGTGTCGGCGGTGGATCCACTTTTCATCGTTTGCTTCGGTTCGGAGCCTTGGCACGGCCTGTGGCAGAGACATCAACAGTTGATGTCACGGCTAGCTGAGAGAGGACACCGAATAGTCTATGTCGATCCCACGAACCTTCTACCCGCCCTCAGGAACCGGGAGATCAGATCTCAGAGGATCGAGAAGGTAGATGAGAACATCATCGTGGTCAGACCATTGTTCATGCCATTGCATTACCGGCTCACCATCCTGGAGAAGGTGGACAGCCTGGTCACCACTCGCCTGATCAACAAGGCCCTTCATGAGCTGGGATCAACAGAGCCAAATGTTCTCTGGGTATACTCTCCGTACTCCAACTTCATGTTAGGGAAATGGCCGACCTCATCCCTGGTCTACGATTGTGTGGATGCTTGTGACGGGGTGTTCTCGAAGGACCGTTCCAATGATCCGGCAATAAACTGGTTACTCAAGAGAGAGGGTGATCTGATTGGGGAGGCGGACGCGGTCTTTGCTGTTTCCAAAGGCCTATTGGAGCGGAGCGCCCATAGCAATGACAATTCCCATCTCATCTCGAACGGGACCTCTATGCTCTCCACCAATGGCGAGGTACCGGTCGATATCAAGGCTATAAAAAGGCCCGTCATCGGCTACCTGGGGCGTTTAGGGGATTGGGTCGATTACGATCTACTGTCGAGGCTCGCCCAAGCTCGGCCCGAATACTCCATCGTTCTAATCGGGCCGGTGGATTGCAAGGATGATCGGATCAAGAAGTTGGCCGAGGCGAGCAATGTGCACTTCCTGGGTACGAAGGAGTATGCCCTCGTACCCAACTACATCGAGGCCTTCGATGTGTGCACCATTCCGTTCAAGCTCCAGACCTTGACCAACCTGGCCAATCCGGTCAAGCTGTTCGAGTATGCTTCCTTGGGCAAGCCTATCGTGACCACGCCTCTTGACGGGGTGCTTGAGTTCTCTGACCTAGTATATGTCTCCGATGGTACGAACGAAGGCTTCATCGGAGAGATCGATTCGGCCGTGGCTGAAGATGATGCTGCTCTACGGGACCGGAGGAGATCAATGGCGAGGGAACACGATTGGGACTCCTTGGCCGAGAAGATAGAGACGATTTTGAAGGGATTGCCTCAAGTTCATAGGACCATGACGACCAAAGGCCCGGGCTTATACGCCTCTCATTAGTTTTCATCGGTGGTCGAATGGTGGGGCCATATAACCTCTGAGCTCAATTGTATACATCACATGGTCAAATTTGTACCCGCACATCGACGTCTGCCATTGGTCGGCCCCCTCATCGATCGGATCGAGATATCTAGAACCGCGTTTCGAAAATATCGGCCTGAAGATGTCCCTTATTCATTCTCTGGGAATGTGCTGGAGATATCCACCAATATCGGATGCAGGGTCAATTGCCATTATTGCCCCCAACAATTGATCATCGAGAGGTACCTGGCAACGGGGAACCAGCCTCCGATGAAGATGAGTCTGGAAACCTTTGAGAATTGTATCAGGACCGTCCCGCCAGATACGAGCATCACATTCAGTGGCTTCTCCGAGCCGTTCCTTAATCCGGATACTTCGAACATGATAATGAGGGCTGACAGCAAGGGCCATCAGATGGCGGTGTACACCACATTGGTCGGTCTCGACCTGGGAGCCTACCAGAAGATCCGATCGATACCCTTCAAGGAATTCGTGGTTCATCTGCCGGATATGGAACAGACGAGCAATATCCCGATAACGGCCGAGTATCTGGAATTGCTCGAAGCCATCGCCAGCAACCCTCCATCGGGGCTCAGGTTCTGTATCCTTGGCCGTAATCTCGACCCAAGAATATCTGGCATCCTGTCCCCCCGAGGGTTCACCGTGGTCATTATCCAGGTGACCGACAGAGTTGGCAATCTTACGATCGATGATGGGGGCATATCAAAGCCTCACCTTAAGAATGGAAGGATCGAGGCCCTCTGCAGGCACAGGGTCAATGTGCTCCTGCCCGACGGCCGGGTCCATCTCTGCTTCAACGACTTTGGATTGAAGTATGAACTGGGCGATCTGAATGGCGGTGAATATAGGGACCTGTTCATCTCCCCTCAGTTCAGATCGATAGAAAGGTCCCTGACGGATGCACAGATCGATTCCAATTGCCGACATTGCATCTTCTCGGTGCGGATTAAATGAACACTAGGCCAAGCGGGAGTCTGGAGGATATCTGCTTTTGAATGCTGGTGGGCCATCCATTGACCGATCCCTGTACGGCTTGTGCATGCCATACCGAATATGAGGTGACTGTCTTCACATCCATCTCTCGAGTACCCCCGATATGGCACCCATGGTCTCTCCCAGCATGATGGAGAATATGGCCAGGGGCCCATTAAGAAACGTCATGTAGCACATATGTCTTCAGACTCACCAGCATTCCGTATCTGATGACATAGTAGAGGGTGGCCAATCCCATCATAAGCAAACCGAGGGGCGCATCCGCGATCGTTATTATGATAAGGATGGCTACCAACGAGGTGAGGAGGGCGGCCTTATGCGTTCGCCCCTTGGAGTTCAGATTATTGGCGATCATGTCCCATTTGCTGTAGTTGAAGTACTGTTTGTAAACGCCTTTTGGGTTCGCTCTTGTCTTGGCCAAGACTATGGCGTCCTCCGCCATCTTGAACTTACACCCCGCGGCCTTGAGATTATGGTCGAACGTGGTATCCTCGGCGATCTGAAGGTCCTCCGGATAGCCGCCCACCTTCTGCCATGCGCTTTTCCTGAACGCAATGCTCCGGCTCGATGGCATTATCACATCATCTATCATGGGCATCCTTTTGGAGATGATCCGAGCAACCGCCTTTTCGAAGTGTGTGTCGCCAGTGTATCGGTATGAGCCGCAGGAGACATCCACCGTCCTATCCTCCTCTAACGGAGCGATGATATATTCCAACCAGGTTTTTTCCAGCACGCACCCTGCATCGGTCGAGGCGATGATGTCATACTTCGAGTTCCTGACCGCGGTATTCCTGCCCCGGGAGATGTTCGCCCCCTCCTCCACGATCAGCCGGAACGGCGCTCCCTTCTCAATGTAGGACCTGATAATCTCCTGAGTACGGTCCGTCGACCCGCCATCGACGATGACGATGTCATCGGACGGTTTTGTTTGAGCTAGGAACGAATCCAGGAGCGTTCTTATGGAGCCCTCCTCGTTCTTGACGGTGCAGATAAGAGATGCCCTAATCGCCAAAGTTTACACCCCAGAGGCGAAGATATGTATCGGTAACATTCTTCCAAGTGTTGTCCTTCGAAAAAGCATAGCCCCTCTCCAGCTTTCTCACGCTCTTGGACCGGTCTACGTAATGGTCCGCTATGCTCTCAGCCAGGCCTTCTGGCGACGATGAGATGTTCATCATGTCTTCAGCACCTGGCATCAGTCTCAGGTAATCGCGCTTGAGATCGTTGTCATAGGTGGCGAACACCAACCTCTTCCTCGCCATTGCCTCCAATATCGAAAGATAACCTGAGACAAAGGCGAAATGTCTCTTCTCAGCGACCTTCCACGGGTTTTCCACCCACCCATGGACATTGATTCGCAGGCCATGTGCCCTTGACATTTTCTCGACCCAATCCCTAAGGCTCCCATCTCCATAGATGTCGACTTCAAGTTCGATGTCCTTTTCAACCTTCAGGATCCTGACCGCTTCAATGTAGGTACTGTATCCCGGTGTCCGGCTCCAAGCGCCCTATGAACGCCGCCCCTGGGCCCATCTCGCCCTCCTTAGGGGCCTCATCTGTTCCCCCATACAGGATGAAGTCCTCCTTGGTTCCGTACCATTTCGGTATGAAATCGCCTATGCATATGTTGCCCTTGGTCAGGAACGCTGTCAATCTTCTTTGCATTATGATGTTACGAGGAATGGGCAGGATACCTTCATGCCCATGGAATGTTACATAGATGGGCTTCCATGGATAGATGAACCTGAACGGCAAGACCAGATTGATGAACGAAGAATAATCATGACAGTGCACCACATCGTTGTCCTTCAATAGGCCCCGGTTTTTCATGAGAAAGGATCTTCCCTGAGATAGGCGCCGGCCTGGAAAACGCAGTATCTTGACCCCATTTCGATACTCCATGGCCGGAAGTGCATCCTCATGCCTGGTTGTGAGGATGGTGACATCATGCCCCTGACTAGTAAGCTCTTCCGAAACTCTCTTGGTATGATTCTCCACCCCCCCTAGATGGGGCCAATAGAGAGGAGTGACCATCAAGACCCTCAAAGAATCACCCACTCGTCCTCGACCTCTCGACCAATTTGATGAAATCCTCCCGAGAGCTCTTGTAGAATGCTTCGCAGTATCTTATCCCATTTCCAGCGGTCAAGGATCTGAAGGCATTCAGTCCAACGATCTTCTCCGTATAGTCGATGATCTCGATCTGAGATCGATGTTTGCCGATGGCCTCGACCTTTTTCTCCATCTCATCAGTTATGTCCACGAGCGTATTGGGAGTAAGTGCGCTCCACACCTCATAGCAATAGCAATCTGTATCTTCGGTATAGCTCTTGAGCGCGGCCGCCACCATTTGTGTGGTGCAGATATGATCTGGGTGATTGTCAAGCGGATTTGGGGTAAAAATGGCATCTGGCCCGTATTCCTCTATGAGGCGCAATGTTCGCTCAATCGATTCCTTGTTGGCTTTCAAACCAGAGTCGGGATAATCCATGAACACGTTATCCCCACAGCCGAGGGCCCTCAATCCTTCAATGCCCTCTTTCTTTCTCTCAATGACCATCTCCTCGGCTGAAAACCGTGGGTTGCCGTTCCTTCCATCGGTCACATAGGCGACCTTGATCGAGGAGCCCTCCGTTGCATACTTGGCAATGGTGCCTCCACAACCCAATACCTCATCGTCCGGATGGGGGGCAAATATCAATATCCTCTTTTTCTTGGCTCCCTCAGGTGCCTCTAGCTTAGGATAGCTGACAGCTCCCGATGAAACTCCGATGACGGATCGGAATATGTCCCTTGCAGGGACTCTTCGATGAAAGGCCATGACCATGATGGTTCGATACCTTCGAATAACTGGATCGAGGACCTCGCCAATCGTCTTTTTTCCGTCTGATGTTCCGTGAGCGATCTCGTCGTTTATCGTCTGTCTCCCTCCAAGGGCATCTTTAATGGCTCGATGGAGCCGATATCTTCCTACAGGGGATGACTGGTATTCCATCCTCTTCAATAGGTAGGTCCGACCATTTAGTGGGTCCGTTCCTCTTCGCAACATTGTGGGGCAAATGAGGTCAATGTCGTTCTGACCGAACGAGGTCATAGTTGCAGACTGCCCATCACTATGCTAACCCGGGGGCCACATTTCTCAGGTTGATCGTTTTCTGATTGATCGGAAACGGGCCAACCATGTCTCATTGGTACCTTTTTTAACCACGTTAATCTGCTTGGGCCTCACCTCCCTAGCAGTACGCGAGGGGTGTTTCGGGAATCATTTAAAAAGAACTCCAGATGGAGCAAGATAAATGTTTCGTTGGAATGGGCCTTGCTAGCAGTGTTGCTTAGACCACCTTTAGGTCTGATCGATGCTCTACCGCCACGGTCTCCAACATCGTTCGAACGTAGCCGATGAACTTCGCCGGGGTATCGGTCGCTGTCCAGCATCCGTTTTAGCAAGCTATGGTTATGGGCCATTTGAATAATCCCCGTCCCGAATTCCTGGACCGCTCGAAAACTTTTTTCGGGGTTGACCGAGCATTCATTCATATATGTTCTTGAACAATTTTTCTTTGACCCCGAAAATGGAATCGATGCGCTTCATCGTTCCGGAGTCCGCAATGCGGGAGAGGTGCGCGATCATCCCCCTTTTTGCCTGCAGCCCTTCCAGTGGTACGGTCCGTTCTCCCATGCGCCGTTTATATGGTTCTGACCCCGCGCCCAGGTCGATCGCCCTACAGCCCTTGGACCTAAGGTCCTCCATGGTCAAGGTCAGCGCGAGCGAGCCAGGCGAATACCATTCGTAGGCATCGTCCATGCCCATCAAGTAGGATATGGCCAATTCGTTCTCTACGAAACCGAAGGTCTGGGCGGCCACTCGATCATCGATCAGCAGCTCGTAGGCATATCCAAAGTTTTGAGATAAGGACAATTTTAAGACATGTTTGAGGAACTGGATATTGACCGGATTATGGAAGATGCTTCCTCCCTTTCTCTTCCATCGTTCCTTGTGCATCGTAGCGTACACATCGACCGCTTTATCCACATCATCTTTATTAACCGGTCTCAATGATACTTGGTTCTCTTTCTGTAGCTCTCTCATCCTACTATTGATATGCTCCCTGGAACGTTTTTGGAAGTTAGCAGTTATATCCCCGGACGGAGGAAAAGAACAGTAGGTCGTGTTCATAGTCGGGTATTCCAGCCAATTCGAGGTGGTTCTGAAGTGGTCCATGAATCGTCTCACCTGTGGGGCGTACTTCATGTAATTGGTCCGCAGGATATTCCAGTCAATGCCCGAAACCTCGGCCGTTATCCTATCGACCACATCGTTTCGGTCCGGCCCCGTGAGTATGCTGACCTCATTGTACCCGAACCTACCTCCTTCGCCCACCAGAGAAAGTGTTTTAACAGGTATGCCCGCGGTACGACTAGATCTGAGATAGAGAGGGGCTGCCCCAACCAGATCACCCCCTTCCTCGACCAGGATGATGCGGGGGGAAGCGAAATCGTGGAAAACCTCCAGCCAGGCCTTTGAGAGGCCATAGGTAGAATAGATGGGCCCCTGGCAAGACGTACGCAAGGCCTCCCAGCGTTCCTCATAATCATCCAACTCATCGAGAGCTGTGATGCAGGTACAATGCATATGTCCTCCTCATATTATTTAGATCCACATCATACTAATACCTTGTTTTTAGTGAGCCCAATAATTAATGATCGGATCATCTCCGAGAGGCAGAAAAGAGAGTCCGTCTGTGGTCCCCACTCGCTCGCTGCCGAATACATGGGCTGGTCAATCAACAAACGGGGGATAGGGGGGTCTGACCCGCCGCCCCCACGTCGATCAAATGAAAAGGGTGCGCTCAATTCTCATAATCCATAGGGCCGCTCCGATTGTTCCCCATACTGGTATCTCGACCCTTCCTCAATGGTCCGCGCTATTCTTTTCGAACAATTTTTTGGTCCCAAAGATATTGATGAAGAGGACGGTGGATTCGTTGGAGAATCCGATTGATTCAAGGGCCTTGCTTGAGGCCAGGTTCAATTTATGCGTATAAGCTGAAATGTATCTACCGCCTTGATTGGCATTCCTCGCGATCCTGCTGCCCCGCTCGATGAGCAAACGGTAAATTCCATTCCTCCTGAACTGAGGTTCCACGAACGCTTCGAACAGGTACCATCCATCAAAGTGAACGGTCCGGTCAAATTCATCGAGGTACTTGTCCCCGAACCAGAAACGGGCATGCCCAACGTCCTTACCTTCTGAATTGCAATAGACGTAATAGTGCTTGATCCCCTTATCCATATCTTCCGGGGCGGTCACATCCATACACCGGATTTCATAGGGCCGCCCATTCGGAAGCACACCCCTCTTGGGCATGACCGAAGGGTTTTCCGGTAGGGCCATTCGATAGAATGTTGCCCAAGTGGAGGTGATTCCTGGCAATGGAAACTCAATGACCATATGTTGCATCAGATCTGAGAACCTATACAGCATATCAGACCGCGATCGTTTCAGTTTCATCAGGGTTTACTATGAATATATGGTGACCTTAACGCCCAACCGACCCAGCGGCGGTTTTTTCAAAATATAACGCGATTTTGTTGGGGGTCGACAAATGCTCCACCTTCCCATCATCATGATGTGAAAATACCTTAGAGAATCCCCATATGGGCATGGAATGGGGCGATCAGGGACTGTTAAGGACAACAAGAACAAGTGTCGACAATTAATCTGATGGCCGGCATTGACTAACGAAATGGGAGGTTGGTCGGGCCCCCGACCTAAGCCGATGGTTCACCACCGCCCCCGTCCTAACCTATTCCGCTCCTGTCCGGCCCTTTGCTCCCTTCAGTTAATGCCAAGAGGGTTTATTCATAGATGTCATTGAACAGCCGGCCCTTGAGCCCAAATGCCGAATCGATGCGTCGGGCCGCCCAGGAGTTGGCAACATTGGAGAGGAAGGAGACCATGCCTCTTTTTGCCTGCAATCCGATCATCGGAATCTGATAGCCCCCCATATGCTGCTTGTACCCTTCCATTCCTGCACCCGTGTCCACGGCCCTGACCCCCTTGGTCCGGAG
Source organism: Methanomassiliicoccaceae archaeon (assembly GCA_963728405.1). Classification (GTDB taxonomy): domain Archaea; phylum Thermoplasmatota; class Thermoplasmata; order Methanomassiliicoccales; family Methanomassiliicoccaceae; genus UBA6. The sequence continues at coordinate 309,183 of CAVSJV010000005.1, forward strand.
GTCGTCCATGGCATACGTCATCATCAGTAGGCCGGGAGAGTACTTGGCAAAGTCGTTGTTCATGCCCATCATGTACCCCCGTGCAAAATCACCCTCTAAGAATCCGAAGGTCTGGGCGGCCACCTGGTCATCGATCAACAGCTCGTAGGCAAACCCAAAATGCTTGTTCAAGGATACCTGTAGCACGCGTTTCAGGAATTCGAAGTTCTTACGCTCGTTGAAGATACTGCCCCCCCTCTCCTGCCAACGGCCGATGTGTTGTTCACCATATATCTCGATGGCCCGATCCAGATCATCCACCGGGATGGGCCTTAGCTTGACCCGATCCGCCTTTTCCAGATTGTTCATTCGATTATGGATATTGCTTCGAGTCTTTTTCCCGAAGCCCCCCAGGATGTCGCCGGACTCAGGGAATGGATAGATGGTCATGGCCACTGGAGCAATCTCCTGTGTGTTCCAGCTCGATTTTAGCCGGTCCACCATCAGGCGGTTGTACCAATTATCCTCCATGTAGCTGGTCTGCATTATATTCCAATCTAGTTTCCCCGTTTCCACCACTATGCGATCGAGAACTTCTGGACGTGAAGGTTCGAAAAGGACCCTGAGGTTATTAAAGCCTAAATCGCCCCCCTGGCCTACGTAGGAGAGGATGCTGATCGATATGGCCGAGGTGCGATGGCGCTTAAGGTATAATTGTGCCATTCCGACCAGGTCGCCTTGGTCCTCGACGGCCAGTATCTGAGGGGTTAGATCCTTGCCGTACGCCTCTAGCCATAGGGTTGCAAGATCAAAGGAAGTGTATATCGGCCCAACACATTTTTTACGCAAGGCCTCCCAGCGCTCCTCATAATCGGCCAGTTCATCGAGCGATTCTATGCAGACACATCTCACCGGCTTACACCACCATCTTTACTGAAAGGTATCCAACATAAACCCAGTGGTCGGCAATCGATTGTTTGGATGGCCCGTTCAGCGATGACCAGACCCCTTGCGGGGAACCTATGGGCCGGAGTCATCCTTATCGCTCCTCATCAAGGGGCCCTCCACGTCCTGATCTCCTGCATCGGAGAGGCCGGTCCTTTTGCCCCGGATTGTCCGGTAGATCTGGTAGGTCGTACTCCTGACAAGGTGGATTTCCTCCCCGGTAATGCCCCTCGTAATAATGAGAGAGCCAAAATAGACCAGCAGGCCAACCCCTATGCTTAACAGGATCTGGATCATTTCTTGGGGGTTGAGCACCAAAATCACTCCCACCATGAGGGCGGCCGAAGCTACGCTCTTCACAATGAACGACCAGTCCGCCGGGAACCTAATGTATTTGAAGGACAGGAATGCCCCCAGCAGAAGCATGGCTGCATACGCAAGCGTTGTTGCAAAGGCGGTACCGACGATCCCCAGGATCGGCGTCAAAAAGATTACCAAAAGAACATTCGCTAACGCCGGTATGGTGTATATGGCCAGGTTCAGATGGGTCTTCTTTACCAAATAGAGTATGGTGGTCAGAATGCTCAGGATTCCGCTAAAAAGGCCGGCCATGGCGACAAATGGTATGATCGGGGAGCCTGCAGCGAAGTCGGATGTCGTCAGGGCCACGAGCAACGGTTCCGCCAGCGCAGATAGGCCGGCCACCGCAGGGATGGCAAGCATGAGGAAGTACCTCAGAGACTTACTCAGGTAGCTCCGGACCTCGTCGAGCTCGTTGTTGTCGTACAGCCTCGACAAGGTCGGGAATAGGACTATCTGGATTGGAGTAATGACCAGGAAAACTACCGATCCAATACCATAGGCCGCGGAATATATGCCGGCCAAGCTCAGACCCAGGATGAATGCCACAAAGTACCGGTCACTTGAATCCGTCACCCATGAGATCAGAGAACTGGGGGTCAGCGGCAGGGCGAACTTTAGATTGGGCTTAAGCAGATGGAATTTTGGCAGGCAAATACCGATATGAGATATGACCAGGCTGATGGCAATGACGAAGGTCACGATGTTCATCACCAAGGATCCGATGATCACCCCCATCAACCCATAACCTTGCGCAAGGAGGACCAGCATCACAATGAGCTGACCGAATGAGCTGAACACCGTGAGGGCGGCAAATGTCTTGAACCTTCGAACGGTCATAAAATAGGCCGTGGATAGCGCCCCGAACGCAGAGAATGGTATGATCAGGGCAGCGACCATGAACGGTTGGGTCATTCTTCCATCCTGAAATAGGCCGAGGGCCGTAGCCTCATGGGCTATGGCCATAACGATCAAGGCGACCCCAAAACCCGTTATGGCCACGAAACTGAAGAGGGTGAAGAACTCATCCCGGATCTCCTTTTTATCGGTCTTTGACGAAAGAAATCTGATAAGGGCCATCTGCTGTTCGAGCAGGACTACCTGGGTTAGCAACAGGACCGTGACCGAAATCTGGATCCAGATGCCATAATCCTCCACCCCCAGGGTCTTGGTGATCAGAGGGAGTATCAGAAAGTTGGCTAACCCAGTAAGTACCTGGGCAAGACCGATGACTATGGCTTCCTTAGCGAATTCCTTGTATGACACCCGTGTTACCATCCGATCGATTTATGACGTTCCCTCTGGTCACAAGGGCTCCAAATAGGTTTTCCCATCCGTACACATACAAATGTGGGTACCCCTTTCCTACCGTAAGGAGATATAGTTGGTCGTTCAGCGAGTAAACGAATCGATTAGAGGCATCCATAGATAGTTCTTTGTGATGAAAGTCGAACATGTTGGCATTTTTCGACCTTAGGCCGCAGGTATCATAAGTATGATCGAATGGGGGAGCTACATTGATTCCAGATGGGGCATTAAGGGTTCGGAACTTTGCGTTCGGGGCGGTCGAGAACAAACATTGTTCCGTTGATTTCCAGTTTGAACTGTCCTTCAACGTAGCCAGGAGATAGTTTATTCTAGGGTCCAATACTTTTTTTACCTTCATCCATGAGCTTTATGAAGGGCGGTGCTGCCGTCGCCATTGTTGCGGTCCTTTTGCTGTCCGTTATGGTATTGTTCATATATTCGGACGGTCAAAAAAGCGCTCCAACCCTGGACGAACGGGATTTCTCATTCATAGTCTATAGAGATGGTTCCGAGATCAGGTGCCTAAATGCCTCATCCGGCGAGGTGAGCTTCTCCTCCCCTGATGGTAGCGACGCCATCCAGTATGCTCTGGCCTCCCTACCTCAAGGTGGAAAGGTGCTGGTGAGAGCGGGAGATTACCTTCTTACCCACACTGTGGAAATGGCTAATGATACTGAGCTTCGGGGGGTCGGCCCCGACACGGTCCTAATGGGTCAAACCAGCGTCAGTTTGCTCATCGAAGGACGGTCTAACATTACCGTGGGCTGGTTCACCCTCCGGGGCAGCGGCAACATCCTGGTGGCGGGCATCAACGCCCCTGTCAGTGACGTCCATATCGAGGAGATAACCGCCACCATCGATTCTCTTCCCGAGGGGGTTTTCTACCTCCTCTCGTTGAGCGAGGTCGTATCCAACATCTCATTCGTCCGTTGTACTGCGCTCAACTGCGGTACCACGGGGTTTATGAACAACGGTAATCTGGACCGGGGATGGGTTGAGAACATATCATACCAACAATGTAGGGCCATCGGTTGCGGCCTGAAAGAACGGTACAACGATTGGGTGGTGGGATTCGACCTGGCCGAGCTTGTCAATGTGAGGGGTATGAGCCTCCAGGACTGTGATTCCTCCAACAACTGGCAGTCCGGTTTCCATTTTGAAATGGTCAGCACCGTCAACAATGCAGTTCTCCGAAGCTGCTCATCCAACGATAACGGTCGGGCTAAAGGGGCCCCGGACGGCACGGGGGCAGGATGGGGGTTTACCATCTACAAGGACGCACCGAGGCACGATATACGCCTTTACAGCTGTTCGGCCTCCAACAACTGGCATGGAGACACCAACCTAGGCACTCTCGTCCAGGTCCAGGGCTGATCCAACAGGTGAGCAGGGGGTGACAAAGGGCCTGGCGTCAGGGGCCCCATATCCGGGAGGAATGGCCCGATTAGCGGTGAACGGCCCATACGGGGGACGTCGTTTACCATTCTGAATAGCTACTCCCGAGGAACCCCGCCGAAATATTCCCGCAAATATGCGGTGTCAAGATGGCCCCGAAAGCTCATCGTGCAATCTTGTTTGCCTCTGGCTCAGCCATCTTTTGACCATGCTTATCCTCGTCTCGGCGATAGTTCAAGGCCTCAGAAAAATCGGTATTTGGCGTGCCAATGATGTGCGCAATCGAGTTCAGGGTAAGGCTGGAAATTGCCAATATGGCGCCCATGGTGGTCATGAAACCGGCCAAAATGGACTCGAATATCCAGGACCATCCGAACAGGTACGCTCCATTGATGCAGGCAAAGCCTAGCATCAGTCCCAAGATCCCCACGGTCACCCCTGGTACGCCAATATACATCAGAGGCCTTTTCAGGCTGACCAGGGTGATGACGTGGTTCATCAGACCAAAGCCCATGGTCACCGGGTGCTTCTTATGCTTATGGGGAACGTCGTAACTAACGCTGATGGGAACCTCTTTGATCTTCAGGCCTCTGGAAGCAAAATGGACGATCATGCTGGACTCCAAACCATATCCATCTGAAGTGAAGTCCATGTTCTGCATGGCATTGGTGTTCAAGGCCCTGAACCCTGATTGAGTATCTGTGACCTTCTTTCGGGCACCTATACTGGTGGCTTTATTGAGCACTCTTTGACCGATCTGCCGGTACATTGGAATCTGGTGGGTGTTCGCGATGAACCTCGAGCCAATAACCAGGTCCGCTTCTCCGTCGAGCACCGGCTGCACGATCTTTACGATCTCATCGGAATTATGTTGGCCATCGGCATCGATCAGAACCACCACATCATAATTTTGGTTCTTTATCCTGGCCAATCCCCTCATGACCGCATTGGCCTTGCCCCGGTTCTCCTGCAACTTAATGACCTCGGCCCCGGCCATGGCCGCGATGTCGGACTGTCCGATCGGAAGACCCATCGTCGACCACTATGACCTTTGACACATGTTTCGCCACCCCCAAGACCACAGAACCTATAGTCAGCTCCTCATTAAATGCGGGGATCACAGCTACGATTTCTCCATGTATTGTTCTGTGGGATTCGATGTCGGACATGTTTGCACCTGGGGGGCTTGTAGTCTGTTTATCTAAAGTGGTTCCGAAACACCTTATGGTGAGCAGGGTTCCTGCCTTAAGGGGCACTTATTATCCATACCGGGCAGGTCGGATGACTAGGTGGGACGATAGGCTATTTATCATTATCTCTAGAGATTATACCAATTGGCTAGGTAGCCAACGTCAGGGACCATCATGGAAGTCGGCCGCCGATAGGCCGTCCATCAGCCCGAGGACTGAATGAAAAGGACGATCTGCAAGATGAACAGGAACAGAAGAGGGATGATAGCCGCATTCAACAATTTGCGTAACAAGGGGGTCCCTCTACCGGAAACGGAGAGTAACTCTCGGAACAAAAGGAGAGCCACTAGGATGACAGTAACCAATGGTCCAAGGGCCTCCAGCTCTCCGACAATCGTTATCTTCAACAACCTCCTCACATGAGCTGGTCAGGATGCCTCCAGCTCCAGTATGGGAGGTCCTCTTCAAGCTATTAAGAATATTCATCATCCATCTAGGCCGGCCGGTGACCGTTCTTTCACAGCGTTCTTCCCCCCCAATGGTCAGGGCGAGGTACGCCTCCAGCATAGGTGATTTAGTCTGGCCATACATCAGCGATAAGAACGATTCTGGGCATAAGGGGCAATCACCTCAGCAATGGGTCCTAATTGTCTGAACCAAGGGATAAGCGGCCAAGAAGGTTCTTGATAATCAGCTCCTGGTCAAAAAGGTTTATGTTGCCTCTGTTGATAGGCCAAGGGTATGTCGATCGAGCTGATCCCACTGGGTTTGGGAGAGGGCAAGGCCCGGCCCAGGTTACGCGCTATCGGCATAGGTGGAGCGGGCTGCAACGCCATATCTAGCTGTTCCTTCGACGCGGTGGCACTGTGCAACGCCCATGATTCCTTTCATTCCGCCCCTCACCACCGCAGGATCACGCTCACGGATGAGCATATCGATTTCGTGCGGTCCACCTCGCCACGACTGTTGGGGAGCATGGACCACGAATGCACCCACAAGTTGAAGGAGGCGGTCGGGGAGAGCGATCTCCTGTTCCTGTTCACCGGACTTGGTGGGGAAACTGGAAGTCATCTGACCCCCGGGATCGCTCATTTTGCCCGCCGTTCCAGCGGACTGGTGGTCGTTTCGGCGGCACTGCCGTTCTCGGTCGAGGGATTGGGACGGCGGGAAGTGGCCAAAAAGGTCCTGCCAGATATCCTGGACGCGGCCCATCTTACCATCACATATCCGAATGATGGCCTCTTGGAGCTTACACCTAATCTCCCCCTTCGTCGCGCCTTCAAGGTCATGGACGAGATCATGTCCATACCCGCCATGGAGCTGGCCCAGGTTATCACCCGGGACGACATCACCGCCCTGCGCGCCGATCTGGCTGGCTCTCGCCACATGCGCTTCGGCATGGGCCAGGGGTCTGGCATCAGGAAAGAAGAGTTGGCCGTGGCTGATGCCCTCACCTCCCCCTGGCTCAATTTCCCTTTGCAAAAGGTCAACCTGGCGATCGTGATCATTTCTGGAGGGGAGGTGGACCACTACTCGGTGAAAGCGGTCATGGATCGTCTCATCCCCCGCATCCCGGGCGCGAAGATCCGTTATGCCACCAAGACCGACCAGTTGCTGGGGGACAAGCTGCGGGTCATGCTCCTCCTGGGTTTCAGCCCCTGATCATTCTTCCTTCAAGATCTCATCAGGAGCGTTAGCCAACGCTACCAGGGCCTGCGCTTCCATGAAGTGGAGCTTCCCTGGCATGATCATGCAGTGCAGCGGCGGACCTAGGTCCACGGTGGAGATCTCTTCTGGATAGCCGGCGAACAGCGCCTGGCGGGTCGAGCCCACCCGGGCCGCTGCGCAGAACAACGACCGCTCGGTCACCAGCCCCTTGCCGAGCCGCTTCTCGGCATCCAGCAGCCACCGCATGGCCATGGGCGCGGTCATATAGCGGCTCTCCTCCTCCTTGATGTCCAGGAGGATCAGGGTGTGAAGGCCTCGGGAGAAATTCTCCATGATGTTATCGTATGGGGACGACGGCAGGAATCCCGGCTCCGGGAACGGTATCGTCACCGTTCGGCCGAACTTGTAGGGCTGCAGGCCGAACGCCGCGGCGCAGGCCACGAAGATCGATACACCATGGACGAGGTCGGTATGTATGCCCGCCTCGATGGCCCTAAGTCTGAGGTCCACATGCGTCGTGGCGGACATGGGATCGCCGGCGGTGATGAACGCCACCCGCTTGGTCCTGGCGGCGGCCACGATGATGTCCTTCTCTTCCACGTCGCTCCTCTTGAGCACGGTGATCTTCTTGCCGATGAACGACTCCAGCTCTTTGGCCGTGGAATCGATCAGCTTCGAGGTATAGAACTCGGCAAAGATCTCATCGCTGTTGCGCAGGGTGGTCAAGGCCCTTACGCTCATGTCCTCGGGTTTGGACATCCCTAAACCGACAAATATCAATTCGCCCATTGGCAACACCGTGCGCTCCATCTGCCTGAAGGTGCCGAGAGGTGAAGCAGAGTCCACCCGTAAGAGGCTTTTAACGGACGGCCTTCTGGACATCTCCCTGCGCATCCACAGGGATGGGGAGTACATTTTTCTTCCGGTCACCTCGGATAAGGCTGCGGGGCTGGGATACGAGATCGTCGAACTGGAACTGGACGCTCGAGAGGTGGCCGAGACCGACTACCGCGCCATGATGGCCGTGCCCGCCGAGGTCCGGGAAAGGCTCCCCACGTCCTTCGACGTCATCGGGGACGTCGCCATCGTCCGGTTGGACGACGAAGTCCTGCCGCACGCTCGGGCGGTGGGGCAGGCGCTCATGAGGACCTTTCCTCGGTTGCGGACGGTGGCACTGGACCGCGGGGTCAAGGGCGAGCTGAGGGTCCGCGACCTGGAGGTGGTGGCAGGGGAGGAGCGCACCGAAACGGTACACACCGAGTTCGGCATTCGGCTCCTTATCGACCCGGCCAAGGTGTACTTCAACCCTCGACTCTCGAACGAGCGTAGCAGGATCGCCGCCCTGGTGCGGGACGGCGAGACCGTGGTGGACATGTTCGCGGGGGTCGGTCCCTTCTCCATCATGATCGCCAAGCACGCCAAGCCGGAGATCGTCTACGCCATGGACCTGAACCATGATGCGGTGGAGTACATGAAGATGAACATTCAGCTGAACAAGGTGACCACGGTGCTGCCGATCGAGGGCGACGCCCGCCAGCTGGTGTTCGATGTACCATGTGCGGACCGGATCATCATGAACCTGCCCCACTCGGCGAGGGAGTTCTTTCACGACGCGCTCACCCGTCTGAAGCTGGGGGGGATGATCCACTTCTACACCATCTGCGAGCGGGACGACATCGATGCCATCCTCGAACGCATGGTCACCGAGGCCGCGGGCATGGGGGTGCTGGTGACCATCATGCGCCGGGAGGAGCTGAAGACCTACTCACCGTCGATGAGCGTCTTCTCCGCGGACATCGGCCTGGTTGACTGGTGCTAGTGTGATCCCGTTCTGTCCCTGATAGTTCCCGCTCCTCTTCTCGTAGGTGAGGTGGGCTGGGGAGTGCAGCGTCTCGAAGATCATCTGCACGAACCGGCTACCGATGGGGACCTCGACCGGGTTCGGCGATACGTTGACGGCCATGAACGTGAGGGTCCCCCTGAACCCCGCATCCACCTTGCCCAGCCCGGCCAGGAGCCCTTTCTGATCCACGAGGTCCGCAGCCACAGCTGGGCGCACAACGAGGACGGGAGCTCGACCCCTTCCACGGTGGAGATGAAGAACATCGAGCCGGGAGCGATGACCGCCAAGCCCCTCCCTGACCACTGGGCCGCCGGGGACCGAGACCTCGGCGATGCGTAGGTCATAGCCGTTGGGGGTGAGGGACGCATCCGAGTAGTTCTCGATCTTCAGCTCGCCGTTCTTGACACGTTCGAGGATCTCATGGTCGGGCAGGACGCACATGTACCCTCATCGACATCCTGGTAAAAAATGGAACTCATGGTGGGGCCGTGGCGGCCGGGTCAAGCCGCACGTTGGCCGCCATTCCCGTCCCAGGCACTGGGCATCACTAATGACAACCGTTTCCGGACGATCTTATACTCTGGAACGCGATAAAAGTTACAGCGGGGAGAAGCCCCATAGCATTCCGTTATGCTTATGCCTCCTCCTAACCATCTCCCCCGCTGAGACTTTCCCTTCCAGCATATCGATCGATATCGCTGGAGCATGACATCATCCAGTGCGTTTTAGGTATCGTACAAATTAAAATAGAGGGTCTAGTTGTTACGCTCAGCCACAGTGGCGATATAAGTGAATATAAAGACCCGTAAGGTTAGGAAGAGCAGGCTAAGCGAGGTCGACTTCGACCATCTGAGCTTCGGGGAGACCTTCTCCGATCATATGTTCCAGATGGACTATGCCCAGGGGACGTGGCAGGAACCAAAGATCGTCCCTTTCGGCAAGATCGAGGTATTGCCTTCTTTGTCCACTCTCCACTATGGGCAGAGCGTCTTCGAGGGCCTGAAGGCCTTCCGAGCCAAGAACGGCGGTGTGAACATCTTCCGGCCGGACAAGCACGCCGAGAGGATGTGGCACTCTTCTGACCGGCTGTGCATCCCCCGGGTGGACAAGGATGTGTTCATCGAGGCCGTGGATGCCCTGGTCAAGCTGGACTACAAGTGGATACCCTCCAGCAAGGGGACGTCGCTTTACATCAGACCATTGACCTTCGCGACCGAGGACTACATCGGGGTGCGGGTCTCGGAAAAGTACTCGTTCTACATCATGACCGGGCCGGTCGGTGCATACTACAAAGAAGGGTTCAACCCGGTCCGCCTGATGACCTCCGGGGAGTTCGTCCGGGCGGTCCGAGGTGGTCTCGGCGAAGCGAAGACCGCGGCCAACTACGCCGCGTCCCTGCTGCCCGCCTACGAGGCCAAGAAGAAAGGGTACGCCCAGGTCATCTGGTTGGATGGCATCGAGGAGAAGTACATCGATGAGGTGGGCACGATGAACATCTGTTTCGTCAAGGACGGCAAGCTCATCACCCCGCCGCTGGAAGGTGGGACCATCCTCGCCGGTATCACCAGGGACAGCGTTCTGCATCTCGCCCGGCACTGGGGCATGGGGGTCGAGGAACGCCGCATCACCATCGACGAGGTCATGTCCTCCATTAAGGACGGCAGCATGACCGAGGTCTTCGGGACCGGCACCGCGGCGGTCATCTCGCCGGTGGGGGAGATATTCCACAAGGGCGAGACGGCCATCATCAACGAGAACAAGATCGGCCCGATGGCCCAAAAGCTGTTCGACGAGATCACTGGCATCCAGTACGGCGAACGGCCCGACCCCTTCGGCTGGGTCCGTCATGTCGACGTCTGAAACGCCTTCCCATCTTCTCATTTTTCCATTGGTCGCACGCTCTAGATGCATCCAACTGCGGCAAGGATAATATATATGGTCCAACATTAACCGACAGTTGGATGTATCATCCAACATCCTTGGATGATCACTCTTCGGAGGAAGTTCATATGGGGTCAGGAAAGCGCAAGATGGTCGCCATTGCTTTGGTCGCTGTGCTCGTGGTAGCCGGGGCCGCGGTGGTGTTGATGAGTGGAGCAATACGGTCTGCCCAGTACGGCGCGTCAGTGACCGACGCCTCGGGGCAGAACCGTCTCGATGAGCAAAATGCCCGAACGCATCGTTTCCTGCTCGCCGGCCATTAGTGAGATCGTCTGCTCGCTCGGCCTCGGGGACAAGCTGGTAGCGGTGACGTCCTATGACGACTATCCGGCGGAAGCGAGCGCCCTGGTGGCGGAGAACCACACCATCGGCGGGTTCTACACTCCTAACTTCGAAAGCATCATCTCCTACGCTCCAGACCTCGTGCTGGTGAACTCCGGAGTGCCGTCGCACCAGAGCTTGGCCCAGCAGCTGAAGGATGCCGGGTACACCGTCATGCAGCTGTACGCCCAGGCTAACCTGGAAGAGGTCTACAAGAGCATCGAGCTGGTCGGCGAGATCTCCGGTAAGAAGGCCAAGGCCACCGAGGTCATCACCGACATGGAGAACAGGATCTCTGACATAGGTGACAAGGTCGCCTCTGACGCCTACAAGCCCAGCGTCATGTACGTCTCGTACGCCGAGTCCGGGTTCACCAACGTGTGGCCGTCCGGGGCCGGCACCGCGGTCGACCAGATCATCTCCCTTGCCGGCGGGACGAACGTCTTCGCCGACCAGAACGGATGGATCAACCCCTCGAACGAAGTGTTCATCGACCGGGCGGCGTCGGTCGACTGCCTGATCATCACCAGCATGTACTCCGGCAGCGACGCTGAGAACATGACCGCGTTCTTTAAGGCCGACCCCATCTGGAAGAATAGTCCGGCGGTAATCAATAATACGATATATTACCTCCAGGGGCAGGGCGAGAGCATCTTCAACCGGCAGACGGTTAGGATGGTCGACGCGGTCCAGTTGATGGCCGAGATCCTGCATCCGACCATCTTCAACTCCACGATCCCTCATGATCCCAGCGGGGTCAACGCTGATCGGGGACGAGTACGCGAACTACATCTCCTCGGGGACCTCGTCGCAATCCTCCTCCATGGCAATAGTAGCGACATGCTCGCGCGATTAGGTGTCTGGGGAAAACTCAATGGAAGGCTCGATGGTCAGAAGGACACAGGCCAAGCTGCTCCTAGTCCTAGCCATCGGCCTCTTTTCTCTTTTCTTATTGCTCGTGATCTCCTGGTCGGTCGGTGCGGTGGATATCGATTTCCCATCCGTGCTCGGGCACCTCGGCCATATCATCATCAACCTTGGACCGACCCCCTCCAACCCGCAGGAACAGATCATCTGGTCCCGCATGGTGCGATCGGTGGCGGTCATCGGCGTAGGTATCGGGCTCTCGGTCTCTGGAGTGGTCATGCAGGCCCTGATCCGGAACCCGCTCGTAGATCCATACGTGACCGGGGTGTCCTCGGGCGCCGCCTTGGGGGCCATATTGTCCATACTGGCCGGGGTGACGCTTGTGAACGCTGGCCAATTTCACCACCCCCCTTGCGGCGTTCGTGGGAGCGATCGCTGCCTTCTTCCTCACCATGACATTGGCGGAGGCGGCGGGGGGCCGCTCCATCAACTTCGTCCTCAGCGGCATTATCATAGGCATCGCCATCTCTTCGCTCACCACTATCCTCATCGTATCCAGCCAGGACGCCCAGCTGCATGGCGCGTTGTCCTGGCTGTTCGGCTCGTTCGCCTTCATTTCCTGGAATGAGGCTCTGCTCATCATCATCCCGGTCCTATTGCTCTCGGTCATCATCCTGATGTACGCCCGGGAGCTCAATGTCATATTGCTTGGCGACGAGCATGCCCGGCACCTCGGCCTTGAGGTCAGGGCGTTCAAGCGGATGACCGTGCTGATCGTCTCGGTCCTCACCGCCGTCTCGGTGGCGTTCTGCGGTATCATCGCCTTCCTCGGCCTTATCGTCCCGCACACCGCCCGTATGCTCGTGGGTGGGGATCATCGACTGCTCATCCCGGCATCGATGGTGCTGGGGGCGAACTGTCCTACTGGCAGCGGACATATTTTCCCGACTGGCAGTGCGTCCGAACGAGCTCCCCATCGGTGCGGTCATCTCGCTCATCGGCGCACCGTTCTTCATCTATCTCATGATCAGAAGGGGGAAGGAATATGCCGGATGAACCTCAGGTATCCATCAGCATCGAGGGCGTCCAGTTCGGCTATAATGGCACTGACGTCCTGAAGAAACGTTGAGTTCGTAGGCAGGCCGGGAGAGTTCATCGGTCTCATCGGTCCGAACGGCTCAGGGAAGAGCACGCTCCTGCGCCTCATCAATGGCCTGCTCAAGCCGAAGATGGGCACCATCATGATGGAAGGCAAGGACCTCGACAAGATGAAGGTCGAGGAGATCGCCAAGGTTTGCGCCAACGTCCCTACCGAGTTCACCGAGGACTTCAACATGTCCGTCCAGGAGCTTATTTTCCTCGGGAGGTACCCCTTCGCCAAGGGATTGTGGTGGGACAATAAGGAGGACGAGGGCCTGGTGGTGGAGGCAATGAAGAAGTTCGGCGTCTACTCTCTTAAGGACCGCCGGTTCTCCGAGCTGTCGTCCGGCGAGGCTCAACGGGTGCTGCTGGCCAAGGCTGTGGTGCAATGTCCTCGAGTGATGCTGGTCGATGAGCCCTCGGCGCACCTGGACCTCAAATATAAACTGGAGGTCATGGAGCACCTCAGGGATCTGCTCAGCGGTAATGTCACCATCATCATCGCATCGCATGATGTGAACCTTCTGGCCAAGTACTGCGACAAGGTCATGATCCTCTCCAAGGGTAAGATCGTCGCTTTCGGCCGTCCGGCGGAAGTGATCACCTCGGAGATGGTCGAGCAGGTGTACGGCGTGGAGGTCGTGATCCTAAAGGACGGGGACGATATCTATGCCATTCCTAAACGGACGAGAAGGAAGGAGGCTGGAGCATGAGCATGGAGCAGAGGGTTCGTCCCGAGGTGTTGAACATGGCCAGGCCGCGGCACGGTGGGGACGTGTGGAGCTACGGCAAGGTACGGGACTACAGCTCCAACGTCAACCCTCTCGGAGCTCCCGAGCGGTTGACCGAATATATCGCCGAGGCGGCCCAGGACCTGACCGATTACCCTGACGACTCATGCGCCGAGCTCAAGGGGGCCATAGCTCTACGCTATTCCGTTCCGGTGGACAACATCATGGTGGGGGCCGGTTCGGCCGAGCTGATCCGTCTATTCCCCGAAGTGTTCGTCCGCGCGGGCGATAAGGTGATAATGCCCCGGCCGACCTTCTCCGAGTACGGGTTCGGCTGTCGGCTCATGGGGGCGGACATCATCGATCTCGCCCTCCCCGAGGAGAACGGCTTCCAGATGGACGTAGGGAGCATGGTCAACGCCATCGTTCCCGGCACCAAGGTCGTTTACGTTTGCAATCCCAACAACCCCACCGCCCGGATGATCTCCCGTAAGGAGGTCATGGAGCTAGTGACCGAGGCCAGTCGCCGGAACGCCATGGTCTTCCTGGACGAAACGCTGCTGGAGCTGTCCGAGCGGGACCAGGACCTCACCTGCATGGCCGAGGTGGAAGGCCATGACAACATCTTCCTCATCCGCTCGTTCACCAAATCCTTCGCCATGCCCGGGCTGCGTATCGGCTATGGGTTCGGCAGCAAGGAGATGGTCCGCTACATGGAGGTGGCCCGGCTGTCCTGGAACCTCGGGACCATCGAGCAGCGCGTTGCAACAAGGCTCATGTCCGAGGAGCAGGAGCACAGTTCGAAAGGCGGTGCGCACACTCGTGGACGAAAAGCAACGGATGCATGCGGAGGTCTCGCGCATCCTGCCATACCGCATCCCTGTTCCGGACTCGTACTTCTTCTTCAGCCCCGTCCATCCGCTGGGGGTGACGTCCACGGAGTTCCGCTCCCGGATGCTCCAGAACAACGTGCTGGTCCGGGACTGTTCCTCTTTCGGTGGGCCATGCGGCCGCTACTCTCGGTTCTGCGTGAAGACCAAAGAGAAGGACGATGAGTTCCTGCAAGCGTTGCGGAACACGGTCGAGGGCATCGAGGCCGGAAGGTGAGCATGTGGAACTCTGGCTCTATGCGATCTTCATCCCAGTGGCGGCTTTGGCCATTGACCTGGTGCTGGGGGAGCCGCCCAACCGGTTCCATCCGGTGGTGTGGATGGGGCTGCTCATCGGGTCCTTGGACCGAGCGGTGAAGAGGGAGAGCCCTCGCCGTCCCCACAAAGAGAAGGCCCTTGGAGTACTGGTGGGCCTGATCCCCATCATCTTTTTCGTTGTTACTTTCACCCTGCTCTTAGCGCTATTGCGGGAGTGGCTCGGCATGATCGTGTGGGCCGTGGGTTGCGCGGTGCTGTTCAAGACGCTGTTCGCCATCCGGGCGCTGGAAACGCACACCGCCCCGATGATCGATGATCTCAAGAACAATGATCTAGATGCCGCCAGGAGGAAGGCATCGATGGTCGTGTCGAGGGACGTCAGCAAGCTGGACAAGGCGCACATAACCTCCTGCGCAGTGGAGACCATATCGGAGAACCTGGTCGATTCCGTTCTTTCTCCCATGTTCTATTTCGGGCTCGCCGGCATCCCGGGAGCTACGTTCCTGAGGGTCTCCAACACCGAGGACGGTATGGTCGGCTACCTTAGCGAGAAGCACCGTAACGTCGGATGGTTCTCCGCCCGCCTGGACGACTGCATGCACTATGTGGTAGCGCGTCTATCCCTTCCGTTCATCATGCTCGCCTTGGCCATCCTGGGCAAGGATTGGAAGAACGCCTGGCGCACGGCCCTGCGGGACCGGAAGCAGACCTCCTCGCCGAACAAGGGTTGGCCCATGGCCGCGGTGGCCGGGGGCCTGCACGTCAAGTTCGAGAAGATCGGCTATTACTCCATGGGCGACGGGGATGTACCCACCAACCCGGACACGATCCGCGATACCCTGCGGGTGATGAAACTGACCGCCGGACTGTTCTTCGTCCTGGTCCTGCTTCCTTTATTTGTGTTCATGGGCATACATGTCCAGCTATTCCTGGAGAACGCGCTGCTGGGTCTGATCTGAGGTGTGATGATGGAGTTCGATGTCAAGGTCGAGATGGGAGAATATCTAGGAAAGCCGGTGGCCATGGTGCGCCTGCCCGGGCGGTACCGGGTCCTGAGCTCGACCATCATGGGCGGCGGGTTCGTGGAGACCGACACGATCTTCATCCTGGAGGTCAAACTTGGTTATGATAACTGCCGACCGGAGGAGGACCTCGAGAAGGTGGTCCAGATGTACGGTCTACCGGCGGACAGCGTGGGATTCATGACCGCTGCCGACGTCAAGCGGGTGCTCACGGTAAAGAGGGACGAGCTGAACGGCAAACGGGTCATCGTCATCGTCACCGCCGGCGTCACCAACGCCGTTTTTGCCGGGGAGCGGCTTCCCCAGGAGCTTATCGACCTGTTGCCCAAGCATGTGGCGGGGACCATCAACATAGTGGCCGTGCTCGACGCGCCATTGCAGGACTGCGGACTGGCTGGCGGCATAATAGCCATGACCGAGGCCAAGAGCGCCTCCCTCATGGACATGGGCATCAAGGGCACGGGGACGACCAGCGATGCGGTGGCCATCGCCTGCCCGGTGGGCAATGGGGACAAGTACTGCGGTCCGGCGACGGATGCGGGAATGGTCATGGCCCGGACCGTCCGCGAGGCGGTCAGTGAATCGATCCGCAAGTGGAATGGCAACTGCAAGAATGCCCGCGACTTCATCTACCGCCTGGACGAGCTGGGCATAGGGTTGGAGGAGATGTGGGGGGCGGCTTTAGGCCTATACTGTCCCGGACCCCACCTGGGACACCGAGATGATCAAGGCCCGGTTCATGAAGCACCTCAGCGTGCTGAGGAAGGACATCAACGTCAACGCCATGATGTACGCGGCCATCAACATGGAGGACATGGGGAACCGCGACGAAATGTTCGGCCTGGACCACGGCAGGTTCCACCAGGACCCCGTGCACCTGGTGGCCGACGAGCTGCTGGGTATCGCGCTGGCCGAGTATATCGCCGGTACAAAGGGCTTGTTCGAGTACGTGCGCTATGACAAGAAGAAGCCCGGCATCTTGGGAACGCTGGGGCCGTTCCTTGATGATATCGTCGCCTCCCTGATCGGATCGGTCATGTCGAGGATATACACCGAACTGCTGGAGAGTGAGGATAAATTAGGCTCCTGAGGGCGATCAAGACCCAGTTCTCGCTGTTCACGATCGTACCGGCCGATGTGTCCGGAGAGGACGTCGACGATCTGTCGAAGAACTTTTGGCTGGTGCCGATCGTCGGCCTGTTCTACGGCCTGGTGGCCGGATCCCTATTCTACGTTTCTGACAAGAAACGTTCAACGGTTTGGTCTCGGCCATCATCGTCATACTGGTCGTACACATCCTGAACCGCTTCCTGCACTTCGACGGCCTTATCGACCTTGGCGATGGATTGGTGGCTACTGGGACTCCGGAAAAGAAGCTGGCGGCGATGAAGGATACGCGGGTTGGGGCCGGAGGGGTCAGCTATGGCATCCTTTTCAGCCTGCTCATCATCGCCTCTCTGGCCTCGCTTCCGAGCTATCTGTTCTTTATACCTGTGGCCATGGAGGTCCTGGCCAAGAACTCCCTGCTGACGGTGGCCGCGTTCGGCAAGGAACGGGAAGGGCTGGGTAGTCCGTTCGTAAAGAGCACCGAGCCCTCTTCAGCCGTCGCCTCGGCCCTGCTCTCGTTCGCTCTCCTGCTTCCATTCGCCCTGGTGACGGTCAACCTAGGCAGTATCGATGGGGCCAAGTTGCTCGTTGTCATCATCGCCATGCTCATGGCCAGCGTCGCTCGTGGGTTGGCTCATGTCAAAGGTGGCCCATCGCAACTTCGGTTGCGTCAACGGCGATGTGATGGGCGCCACCAACGAGCTGGCCAAGGCTGCGGTCCTGCTGACCGCGCTGGCGGTGCTGGCTTGGATCTAGTCGATGCCTTGGTAACCGCCGGGGGGAAGGGGACCAGGATGAGGGACGTGGAGGGTGAGAAACCCCTGCAACCCATACTGGGAAGGCCGATGATCGACTGGGTGCTGGATGCTCTCAGATCCTCGGAACGGACCGGTCGGATATGCGTCTCCGTGAGCGACAACGCGCCCCGGACCAGGGAGTATCTGGCGCAAAAAGGCATCAGGGTCGTGGAGACCTCCGGTACCGGCTACGTCCCCGACCTGAACCAGGCCTTGGGTCATCTCCAGGCCCATGATGTTCTGATCTGCCCCGCCGACATGCCGCTCATCACCGGCCAGGGGATCGATGCGGTCCTCTCATCCTACCGAAACTACGATGCTGCCTCCCTTTCGGTGGCGGTCCCTTCGAGCATAGTGCGGTCTCTGGGTGCGGTGCCTTCCTTCACCCTCGAGGTGGAAGGTCGTGAGGTCGTGCTGTGCGGTGTTAGTGTTGTTGACCGCGAACAGATGCTCACCGAGAAGATGCTCAGCCAGGGTTACATGATCACGGAGAACGAACAGTTCGCTCTGAACGTGAACGCCCGCGAGGACCTGAAACGTGCGGAGCAGATCCTGAGTCGCCGCTCGATGCTTTGAACTGAACGAGTTCGGTCCATGCTAAATTGGAGTCGATGGTTCTATCGTTTCGCGCACAGCACCGAGGGGAACAATCGGGAAACATCCTCCTTGAAACGGACACCTAGGGACCTATGCCCGTAGTGCTCATGGTGGCCTCTGTTGAGAGCTTGATGTCCTCCTCAAAGATATTCCTCTGTTGTTCTGCGAGCTCTTTGTCGTAGATGGCCGCATCGGTCTCGAAATTCAGGCGGAAGCTGCGGATATCTCAATTGGCCGTACCTATGGAGGAGACGAGGTCATCGACCGTCGCCGTCTTGGCATGGATGAGGCCATTGTCGTAGGTGTAGGTCCGGACCCTCGCATCGAGCAGGTCGGCGATATAGGAATAACTGGCCCAGTACACGAAGGGATGATCGGGCATACGGGGGAACATGATGCGAACGTCGACCCCCGACAAGGCGGCGACGCGAAGAGCGTCCTGGACGCTCTGGTCCGGGATAAAATATGGCGTTTGCAGGAAGATGTGCCCCTTGGCGATGCCGATGAGCTTCAGTAGTCCTCCTTGATGGGGGTCCATCTGTGGTCCGGTCCGCCGCTGACAACGTGGATCGTGGACCTGCCGTGGCCTGGAATGCCGAGAAAGTATGCGCCGTCATGAGGGATATTTTCCTTGGTGGCGGAGTTCCAATCCTGGAGGAAGCGGAACTGCAGTGCCTTGACCCCTGGCCCTTTGATCCCTACTGCGATCGCGCCAGAAGCCCGGGGGCCCTTTCCCCAGATATTCGTCTCCGATGTTGAAACCGCCAAGGAAGCACGAGCTGTTTCAGGTCGATGGCCATGACGGCTAACTAGTAATTATTACCAATGGCATGGTAAAAAAACTGGCGGTCCCCGGGGATGGCAGTATCGAAGGAAACAAATACCCTGAGACGTCAATGAAAATGGTAGATGAAGCCTGGATTGAGGGTCATGCGTACCATTACCACGGTCTGGACCCTTCTAATCTTTGTCCTGATCGGACTAATGCTCCTCCCCGTCGTTCCAGGCGTGGTCCAGGTGAGTCTCCCCCCATCGGAAAGTTGGGTCACCTCTATTGACAACCAGACGGTCACGATGACCAATAATGTGAGCATCCGCAACGGCGGCCTCTATCCGTTCTCCGACCTATTCTTCGTCGTCGATCTCTACGGCGACAATGGCTCCACCTTGGCTAAGTTCAGCTCCGCCCCGACCAATCTGCCCTCGAATACTTGGGTCCAGATCCCCCTCACCTTCGAGATCAACCGGTCGAACATCGAGAACAACAGACTGCGCGACATACTTTTCGAAAAGGTGACCTTCGGCGGCCTGATCTACTTCAATGCGAAGTACCTGCTCGATTTCCGAGCCCAGCTGGGCGTCAACGGCTCCATTGCCCTGGGTCCGGTCATCAAACCGGCGAGCTTTGACATCAATAGGACTACCATGTCCCTGGTCGGGGACAATGCCACCCTGACCCTACCTTCATCGATCAACTCTACCCTTCTGGGAAGCCATAACCTGAGCATCTCTGGCACCATAAGCAATGATACTCAAGAACTCGGGGCTTTCAATCAGAGCTACGTTCCGGGGCAGGCCCAGAACAATTTGACGGTTAATCTCTCCAGAGCAGCCTATGATCACTTGACCACATCCAGTGATCATCTGATAATAAATGCGACCGTGACCCTGGATACCTTTGTCTGGACCTACCAGACCGAGCGTGACTGGCAACCGCCCACGGCCAGGTGATCAAAATGGAAGATGGTGGCATCTCCAGCGTCCCTTCTTCCCTTAGGAAAAGGTTCAGGGACCTCGGCCTGGCCCGGGGAACGGTCACCGACGCCTTGATCACCGCGATCGTGCGCGCGGTGCTGTTCATCGTGGTCCCGGTCCTTCTCATCGCGCTTCTATTGTCTGGAGCCAATACCGACCAGACCATCTCCGGACTGCAGGAGGTGCGGACCAATGTGCTCATCTTCGGATCGGCCCTGGTAGTGATATCCTTCGCCTGGGCCTACCACCTCCGGTCCACCAAGGCCCGCCTTCTGTTCGGTCTGATCGGAGCCGGTCTTCTGGTCGTGTACGGCTTTGCAGTGTTCCTGACCGGGGGTTTCAACAAGGCCATGGATGGTCTGGGCTGGACCCTCCCCGGGGTTATGCTCTTCGGTATCGCTTGCTACTTTGCCCTGGGCAGTGCCCTGAAGTTCGTTCGAGATTACCAGTTCTTCCGGAAAGCGCTGATCCGGTCCGAGCAGAAGGAGGTCGTCTTTAAACCCACGCTCGGTTGGGGAGAGTTCGATCTGCGATTGGGGAGCATCAGCTCCGCCTCCTCTGTCGCCTATATCTTCATTCGGCGGGTGGTGGTGCGATTTTCGGTCATCATCCTTCTGATCGCCTGGTTATTGTCCTTCACCGGGTTCGGCTCAAATCCGGCAGAGTCAGGGTATCTGAACATCCTCGTCAACATGGTCGGGATCATCCTGTTGGTGAGCATACCAATGACCATCTTCGCCTGGTTCAAGGGATTCTATCCTAAGGGGACCATCTCAAGGACCGTCGCCGATGTCGCCCTGTCCCTGAGCCTGGTGCTCCTGATCTTCCTGCTATTTGCCCAGAGCGGGCTGACCCAGGCCGCCCGGTCCACCGGGAGCGATTTTCCCCTACTCCCCATCGGCCTTGCTCTGGCCCTATGGGCGGCGATCGGTGTCCTCCGGGCCATCGGGGAGTACCGGGATGAGCGCCGGACCTGGAAGGTGCGGGCCGGTTACGAAGTAAAGAGAAAGAAGCAGTCCAGACTGGTTCATCCTGATTCTCCCCTCTATGAGTTCAGTCCGGAGATCGGCAAGACCAGCCGGGGACTGGTCAGCGCCCAGAGGACCTTCTTCCGGTCCGTCACCCTGGTCGAGATCCTTCTCCTTCTCGGTCTGGGGGCCGCGCGGGCCGCCGGCGCAGATACCGGGCCTCTGTTCTCGGCGATGGTGAATGTAGTTTCCCTGGTGCTATGGTTAGGTCTACTACTGACGCTTATTTCCTTTGGCCGGGGGTTCTACCCTGCCGGTAGCCTGGGGCGTATGTTCGTAGGACTGCTCCTCGTTCCCGGCCTTTTCTTCTATATCTTCTTTACCTTCATTACCTCGGCTGTCCAGGATGCGTGCAGAACGGCCGGATTGATCGTCCCCTTCAATCTGGTGGCCGTCCTGGTAATAGTATCCATCCTTTTCGTGGGCTTTTTACAAGTGACCGAGTTCATCGATGCCCGGAGGGCCTGGTTGGAATCAGTGGGTAAGAAGACCAAACCATTGAAACCGATCAAGAAGATGACCCGGTCGCAGGAGTTCCGCTTCCGGTTCGGTAGCACTTACGAAGGCACCGCATGGGCCCGTAAGGGCATGGTCCGCTACCTCTACTACACAACCATAATACTCATTGTCATACTGACCATCATCGAAAGCACCAGCTTCTCCATCGGTGGCATCGACCTTTCTGGTCTGGACACCGATCTCCGACAAACCTATATCGCCATCGTCCTGCTGGCAATACCGTTAGCAGCGGTGAGGGCGATGTACGGCTTCTACCCGGCCGGCTCCACGTCGAAAGTAGCATTCGGTATGCTGGTGGTCCTGGTGGGGGCGTCCTACACCTACCTTGGCCTCCAGGGCGGCCAACTGGTGCGGGGGGGCGACCTCGGTGCGGTGAAGGCCGGACTGTCGATCGATTTCTCCTTCATCGTTAACGCTTTTCTCATCGGCTGGACCCTGTATGCGGTGACCGTCCTCGTGGAATATCTGCTCTATCGTAAGGATTGGATCGCTAACGATTATCGTCCTGTGGCATCGAAGGAGGTCGAGAACCTGCGGAAGGAGCAGAAGATAATGGAAAAAGAAAAAAAGCGAGCGCTGAAGGCCGAAAAGGAAGGCATCTCGGTGGCCGAACTGGATGCTGAGGAATCCCCCGACTCGGAAGCAGAGGTGGAGGAGGAGATCAAAAAGGAGATCGGAGAGAGCGCTGTCCAGGCCTCCAAGGGTGCCGCCAAGAAAGGGGGATGACCGGGACCGTTCTTATAAGAGGCAACATGGCAAAAGCATTAGATAGGAAGTCGCTCGAATTGAAAAATGATCGCGGACGCCAGCGAGGTCCGCGATCGGTCAGGTGATCGTCTTGAAGAGAAACACCATCATCGTAATCGTCGTCGTCGTGGTCATCATATTGGCCGTCGTGGGCGTTTTTGGTTATCAGCAGGTCCAGCAAAGGGATGCCTTGAAGAACATACAGTATAGCTTGAACGGGGTCCAGGTGGAGAGCATCAACCTGAGCAGCGCCACGCTGAACCTTTCCTTGCTCTTGACCAATCCCAATTCCAATCCAGCTACCCTCGACCGGACCGACTTCACCGTCTTCATCAATAATATTAGCCTGGGCAGCGGGCAGAACCTACAGAAGGTGACCATCCCGGCCGGGGCATCGCAGGACGTCCAAATCCTGTTCACCGTCCTGTACAAAGGAGCGGCTATAACCGCGTGGTCCTATTTGACAACAAGGAATGCGGAGTGGAGACTAGTGGGCACGGCCTACTTCGACACGCTGCTAGGAACGGTTAGCGTGCCCTACAACATCACCAGTACTTCGGTGTCATTGTAGTGAGGTTCGGCCATTTGCACTGTGGAGCAGCGCCAGCCTGCTCTTCTCCTTGTGGCTCACCGATCCTGGTAGCAATGCCGCCATCGATAGGACCTACTGCACGGTCCTCATCAACAACGTCAGCCCGGGAAGCGGGCAGAACCTACAGAAGGTGACCATCCCGGCCGGCGGTTTCGAGGTCATCCCTATACCTTTCACCTTATCCTATTCCGGACTAGCCCAGAGCGTTGTGGCCGCCATATGGAATGGCGGAGTGGAATGGAGGCTCATGGGAACGGTCTTCTTCGACTCACCGCGGGGGACAGTGAGCGCACCGTATGACTTCAGCGGGACCACTTAGATCTGGTGAGTATAGTATGATTTAGGATGAAGCTGCCCATGGGGAAAAGCATCAGGTTTCTCGCTCCTGTAACCACTTTCACCGACCTTATTGCGAGTTCATCGGCCACTCATTAAATAATTAGCCTGGCAAACCAAGGGAACTACGCTGAGGGTAGTATGGTCCAAGATAAGCAGAAGCTCACCAGGGTCCTGATCGTTGCTACGGCGATATCTGCCGTCGGCGGCATACTGTTCGGCTTCGATACCGGTGTGATATCTGGGGCCATCCTTTTCATTCAGCAGGATTGGGGCCTAACTGCCAGCCAGGAATCGATAGCCACTAGCTCCGTTCTTATCGGGGCGATCATCGGGGCAGCGCTGGGGGGCTCCCTGGCCGATCGATTGGGCCGAAAATGGTCGATCATCGCCGGGGCGGTCCTGTTCATCATTGGTACCCTCGTCGTGGTCGGTTCCACCGGCCTTGCCGTCTTCGTGCCAGGCCGGATACTTATCGGGATGGCCATCGGCCTGGCGTCGTTCATCGTCCCGATGTACATCTCCGAACTGGCTCCGGAACGGATACGGGGTGCCCTCGTCTCCATGAACCAGCTGTTCGTTACAGCGGGCATCCTAATTTCCTACGGCGTCAACAACCTCTTCTCCGCGTCCGGTGACTGGCAGGCCATGTTCGCCATCGGTCTGGTTCCGGCAACCGTCCTCCTGGCGGGGATGTTGCTCATGCCGTTCAGCCCCCGGTGGCTGGTCTACAAACATCGGGATGCCCAAGCGGGAAAGGTGCTGCAGGAGGTGCGAAGGAGCCCCGACGTGAAAGATGAAGTCCAGGAGATCAAAGAGACCATCAAGGTCGAGACCAAGGGGCTGAAGGCCTTAAGATCGAACATGGTGAGATATCCGCTCATCATCGGTGTTGGGCTGGCGATATTCCAGCAGGTTACCGGGGTCAACACCATCATCTACTACGCCCCGACGATCTTCCAGTTCGCCGGCCTTGGCTCCGCCTCCGCCTCGATCGCGGCGACCACCGGGGTCGGTTTGGCCAATTTCCTGGTGACCCTTCTAGCTCTGCTCATCGTGGATCGAGTGGGGCGCCGCCCCATGCTCCTGGTGGGCATCGCAGGCATGGTTGTTTCCCTACTCGTCCTGGGGGCAGGGTTCGCCCTGGCCTCGGGGCAGGAAAGCGGAGTGATCGGTGAGGTCACGGCTATCAGTCTCATTGCTTACATATCGTTCTTTGCCATCGGTCTGGGACCGGTGTTCTGGTTGCTGATATCGGAGATATTCCCCCTGCAGGCGAGGGGGGCGGCGATGAGCGTGGCCACCGTGGCCAACTGGGGCGCCAACTTCGTCATTACCCTGACCTTCCTGGAACTGGTGGACCTGCTGGGTCAGGCCGGGACCTTCTGGCTCTTCGCGGTGATCGGGGTCGTCGCCTTCATCTTCACCCTGCGTCTAGTACCGGAGACCAAGGGGTTGAGCCTGGAGCAGATCGAGGAGCACTTCAAGAAGGGAAAGCACCCCCGCAAACTGGGGGCATCCTCGACCTCTAGCAAGGCCAAGAAGGAAAGATGAGTTGCGGCTCGAATGGCAAGAAGGAACTAACTGGAGGATAGGACATGAGAAGTGGGCGAAGGAACGCAGGATGCGAGGGACGGGATCGACCATGAACGGAACGAGTGATGGATACTCCCCCATAGGGGACTATGGGCTGATCGGAAATCGGCACACCGGGGCCCTCGTCAACCATCAAGGTTCGATGGATTGGCTGTGCTGGCCGCGCTTCGACTCACCGTCGATATTCGCCAGGATATTGGACTCGGAAAAAGGAGGCTACTGGGCCATCCGACCCTCCTCCCCGTTCCGAAGCTCTCACCGATATGCCGAGGAGACTTCTGTCCTGGAGATGGAGATGGTAGTTCCGGAGGGAAGGGCGGTCCTGATCGATTTCATGGACATGACCGGAATGAGGCATGGTATAGAGAACAAGCCTCCTGGCCGTTTGGTCCGTCTGGTCCGCTGCCAGGAAGGGACAATCGACATCGAGAGCGTGTGCCAGCCTCGTCCCAACTACGCTCTGACCGAGCCCTCCTTCGAGGTGGGTGGCATCGATGTCCGCATCGGGCCGTTCTCGTTGACTGGACCGGGGAGCTGGAATGTCGATGAGAGAATGGGAATGGTGGTAAGCAACCATCGGTTGAGCAGCGGGGACGAGATAGCGTTCACCCTGAATTCTTTCGACGGCAATGTCACGTCCTATGGCTCGCCCGGCCAGGCTCTGAGAGCGACCCTCGGCTATTGGCGAAAATGGGCCAGTAAGTGCTCTTACGAGGGGCCGTACCGGGATGCGGTCGTCCGCAGTGCCCTGACCCTTCAGATGATGACCTATGCCCCTTCCGGGGCCATCGTGGCCGCCCCCACCACCTCGCTCCCGGAAATGATCGGTGGACAGTTGAACTGGGACTATCGGTACACCTGGATCCGCGACGGCTCCTTTTCTCTGTACGCCCTGCTGCTATCCGGGTACCTCGACGACGAGCAGGCCTTCATCCACTGGCTGAAGGGCCTCAGAGGGCCGGAACTGAAGATCCTCTATCCGATAACATCTGACGGGGACACCACCGAAAGGACGCTGGACCATCTGAGCGGCTACATGAACTCGCGGCCGGTGCGGATCGGTAATGACGCCGCCAATCAGGTGCAGCTGGACATATATGGTGAGCTGGCGAGTGAACTATATTTCGCCTGGCGCATCGGCATACTGACCTCTGATGAGGGCGGATACCGGATAAGGGCCATCATGGATTGGGTATGCGATCACTGGCATGAGCCCGATAGCGGCCTATGGGAGGTCCGGGGTGGTCTCCGCCATTTCGTTTACGGCAAGGCCATGCTGTGGTACGCGCTCAAGTGCGGGGTGGAGGTCTTTGAGGAGCTCGGCCTTCAAGGTGATGTCCAACGCTGGCGTCAGGAGCGCGATGCGATCTTCAATGAAGTGATGGCCAAGGGATGGAGCGACAAGCTAGGGGCCTTCAAACAGTCCTACGAGGACGAGACCCTCGACGCGGCCAATCTAATGCTGCCTATCATCGGCTTCATCGACGGGAAGGACCCTCGAATGCTGTCCACCATCGATGCCACCTTGGAACACCTGGTGGTAAATGGGCTCTGCTACAGGTATAATGACGCCCCCGTGGGGCTCAGCGGTAAAGAATCAGCCTTCACCTTGTGTACATTCTGGCTGATCAACGCCCTGGTCCTGGCCGGCCGCGTTGAGGAGGGAAAGAAGATACTGGATGGCATCCTGGCTCGGGCAAGCCCTCTGGGACTCTTCGCCGAAGAGATCGATCCAGGGACCGGTGCTCAGATAGGCAACTTTCCCCAGGCCTTCTCTCACCTAGGGGTCATCAATTCCGCGGTTACACTGGCCCATGTCGGAAAGGTCGGGAATGTCAGCCACCGCAATGCCCGAAGGGCTCACCTGACCAATTATGCGAGGACATCCTTCGAGAAGGAGGTCCTCGAACGGCTCCGGGAGCAGGTGGCGGCAGGGGTGAGCATGTACCGATGGGGCGGCCAATCGGACCGTTAGGAGAGGAGCGACCCTGCTGCCATCAAGGGTCCTTTCTAGCGCTCGGTAGCGGTACTAGATTGGTCCCGTAGCTCAGGAGGAAGGCCGTGACGATCGCGATGGCTATTATCGGGGCCATGCGTATGTCGAACATGGTCTGGACGATCAAGGTCATGGCGATGGGGGCCCGCAGCAGCACGACCGAGACGCCCGCCATCAAACACGCCATGCATACTACCTCGGGGATGAACGGTAGGAGAATGTGGATGGCCAAACCCAGGGAGGCCCCCATGAAGAACGATGGAAAGATGTAGCCACCGGACCAGCCGAACGATAGGCACATGGCCGTGAGGAACACCTTCACCAGGCCGAGGGCGATGAGCATGACGACCCCCAGCACGGCCGCCTGGTCTATCAGGGGTTGGATCTGTTTGTCGCCGTCGAACAAGGTTAGAGGGAAGATCGCTCCCACCACTCCAAGGATCAGGCCGGCCAGCATGGCCAGCTCGATGGGATGGGATGCTAGTGGCCGGGTGACCCTCTTCAACCCTCTGTAGAGATAGATGAAAAGGAGGCCGACCAGCCCACCGATGAGGCCCAGGACCACCGCATAAAGGAGCTGAACGACCTGGATGTCCCTCGTAGGCAGGGAATTTGTACAGACCTCCGAAGACATAACCGGTCAGGGCAAAGAAGATCGCATAGCCGACCGCTGCGGCCACCAGGCCGGGGAGCAGAAGCTTCCAGCTCAGCTTCCCCGTCTCCAGGCCGGGCTCGATGGTAAGCATGGCCATGCCGAACGGAGAATTGAGAAATGCTCCGAAGAAACCGCTGATGCTCGCATAAGTAAGCACCCCTTCCACAAGTTTAGGCAGTTTCCTTCGCTCCGCCAACCAGCTACCCAGGGCCCCGCTGCCCCCGGTCATCGGCCCCTCCGGGCCGATCGACCCCCCGAAGATCAGGCCGACCAACCCTCGAATCAGACCGGCGAACCCGCTGCGGGGGGAGATACGCAGTGTCTCCTGGAACTCATTGAACTCCTCCATGAGCAGCCGTGGCTTTGACCTAGAATAATGGGTAACTAATCCGACCAGGAGCCCGCCGAGCGTACAGAGCACGATGGTGAAGATCGCCGAGTCCGTGCCATAGGAAAGGCCGAAGGCATGGGCCAGATCCCCCCAGATGAACTGGATGCCGTACTGGAACACAATGGCAAAGATAAGGAAGAGAAATACGGCCGGTACGGAGAAGATGGCGGACACCACCAGCAATTTGTAGAACGGCCTGCTCCTGATGCTGATCCGTTCCGCCCCTTCGCCTCCCTTCCATCTGGAACATCCCGGCCCTAACGAAGGCCCAGACCGATAATATTCATTATCTTCTGAGATAAAGCTTCCCTACCGAAGATAGCTCGCCGGACCCCAACCTCCTCCGATATCGAATCCACTATGGTCGGCTGGAGGTCTCCCCTCGGTTAAAATATCGGTAGCGTCCCTAGGTCATGGTAGGACCATCGGAGCCGATTGACTTGGCCATTTACCAGATGATGATAAAGCCGGGCGGCCCGGCCTGCAACCTCGATTGCAAATACTGCTTCTATCTCCCGAAGGACAAGCTGTTCCCTCCTGGCGACCGGAGAATGTCCGAACGAACCCTGGAAGAGCTCACCCGTCAGTACATCGGATCCCAGGAGGGCAAGGTGATATCCTTCGCCTGGCAGGGGGGCGAGCCCACCCTGATGGGCCAGGAGTTCTTCCAGAAGGCCTTGGAGCTCCAGGACAAGTACCGGCGCCCGGGTATGATCATCGAGAACACCCTGCAGACCAACGGGACGCTGTTGGACGACCAGTGGTGCCGGTTCCTGCATGACAACCGCTTCCTGGTCGGTCTCAGTGTTGACGGCCCCAGGCGCCCTGCACGACATCTATCGGAGGGACAAGAAGGGAAGGCCGACCTCGGACAAGGTCATCCAGGCGTCGAGACTGCTCCGTAAGCACCAGGTGGAGTTCAACACCCTCACGGTGGTCAATCGTCAGAACGCCCGCCACCCGCTGCAGGTGTATCGGTTCCTTAGAAATGTTATCGGGGCCCGGTACATGCAGTTCATACCCTGCGTCGAACCCAAGGGCTTCGAGAACATCCCACCCCAACAATGGGACCCCGCTACGCTTCCGTTCCTCGACGATCCTGCGGGCCGCCCGGGGACCGAGCGGTCGGTGGTGACCGAGTGGTCGGTGGACCCGGAAGACTACGGCTCCTTCCTTACCGCCATATTCGACGAATGGGTAAGGAAGGATGTGGGACGGGTCTTCGTGATCAACTTCGAGGTGGCGGTGGGAGCATGGATGGGTCTTCCTGCGTCCGCTTGCACTTTCTCGAAGAGCTGTGGTCGGGCCCTAGCGATCGAACATGATGGAAGCGTCTATTCCTGTGACCACTACGTTTACCCCGAGTACCGATTGGGCGATATCGGCCATAATGACCTCGGAGGCTTGGTGACCTCGGACCGCCAGGTCCGCTTCGGCAAGGAGAAGCAGGAGAGCCTTCCTCGATACTGCCGAGAATGTCCGGTTCATTTCGCTTGTCGGGGAGAATGCCCCAAGAACCGGCTCCTACGGACGCCCGATGGGGAACCCAACCTGAACTATCTGTGCAAAGGTCTCTTCCAGTTCTTCACTACCGTCGATCCGTGGCTGGCGAAAATGGCCAATGAGATCCGGGCTGGCCGGGATGCCGGTAACGTAATGATGCTCACAAATGGCAAGACCCCAGGCCCGAAACGGGTGCTGCCCTGTGACCGGGGCAAAAAGGGGAAGTGAGTCGCCCCATCCATTCGGATCCGTAAAGCTGGTCTCTGGATGCCCACCTCTTCATAAGATGATCTACCTTAAGGATGGCCTAGATATTGAGGTGAGTCTTCAGATCGGCTAGGAATATTTTCTCTTCTTCGGTCTCGGTCTGTTTTGAGCTGAACATGTGGCGGCCCGAGGACCCCGCGATGCTTTCCCCGAGGCCGTAGAGGAAGCTCTTGGTCTGCGTTCCGGCAATGCCCTCGTTGTCGAGAAGGGGCACAACCTCGTCCACGCTCTTCATGACCTTGCTAGAATCTAGCTTGTTGATGTCGATCTTCTGCCGGTGCTGCCCCCTCATGTGGCTGAACTCGCCGATGATGCCTTCGACCAGGGGGTTGCCCTTGTAGGTGGTCTCGGACAGGTGCATATATTTGGCCACGGCCTCGCTCTCCCGGAGGGATGAGGTCAGACCCAGGCCCCCCGCCTTCATCGCCTCTTCCATGATCATCTGGGCGACCGGCACGATCTTTCCAAGCAATGGGCTCAGGTCCGCTTTTTGGGTTGTGCTCGTTTCCATCGACAGCGCTCCTTTTCTGTCCGACAGTGTGGAGTGGACCTGGTATTACTACCTATGGCGGCCTTACCCATCACCAGCCCTGACCTATCTCCGAAGAAAATCGGGGACCGTTCCGGTCCAGGCATGTCCCCACCTATACGGTGGCCACCAGCTGCTTATATCAGAAGCTCCAAAGGCAAGTTTGGTAAGAGCAGCCTAGGCTAGTCTGAGGCAGGGGTCGACCGTTGATAGGTTCAAAGCTCGAGGGGCAGGGTAAGGGAATATCGACGTCGGAGACGTGATCGACAGGGTATCAAGTCTGCCGATCTCGGAGACCCTTCGCGAAGAGGTGATGAGGGAGATCAGATACGGAAGAGGAGAACCTATCGCTTATCGGCCGGCATGTTCTACGGGCCAGACGCCTGTTGCCGCTCCTCGTGGCCCTGATCGCCCTCAATGTCATTTTGGCCTTCGTCCAACCGCATTATGCCGTTACCTGGATCGTTGCCAGCTTCTTCGTTTACATGTACTACTTTATCGTGCTGCTCTTTCCCACCACCCGGCGGGTGCGGACCCCTGCGGACAAGAAGGAAGGTCGAAGGGCCTTGCCGAGGGGGAAGAGGACCAAAGGGCTCAGGGGAGTGGTCATGAGGGGCAAGAAGGCCGTGGTGGTCGCCTTCTGGAACAGCTTCTTCATTGGCACCCAGACCCTGGCTAGAGGGATAATTCTGATATTATCCATAAGCATGGCCTTCGCCCTGCTCAGCGGTCTGTTCTGGGAGTCCCGGACCTCTTCTCCACCGCTGTCGTCGTCATCCAGGCAATGGCCATAATGGGCTACTATTGGGTCATAATCCATTACCGGCCCTATTCCAAGGACTTCCTAAAGACCGTGGCCAGGGTGAGACGCGATCGGAGCAAGGAAGCGAGATGGATAGTCTAACTGAAGGGTGTATTCATCGTCCTCGCCCTATTGACCGTTTTCGTCATCTTCCTCATCAGTGCCATCTTCCTACCAAAACAATCCATCGATGCCGTCCTCTCCCACATGGACGAGGACTTCGCTCTGACATTGCTCGGACGGTGGTGATCTTCATTTCCCGATTCGTCATCGTCCGCTATATCCAAGGGTTCGACAGCGCGAATATAACGACCCATTTCATCAAGAACAAGCTGGACTTCCTCCGAAACGATATCCTATCGGGATTGGAATCGATCGAGAAGGAGGAACCGGGCCCGGATAGATCGGCAAGATTCAGAGCTCTCCAGAAGAGGTTCCGGGTGTCCAGGATATACAAGGTGGCCTACAAGGACCTGTTCGGGTTCCTGCCGACCTATCCGATCATCGTCGACTTCGTGTCCATCCTGGAAAAGGACGTGGCGGAGGCCCTGGGGGAGGAGATCCCGTTGGACATTTCCTCGGGGTAAGCGGCTTGGCGGTCAAGGCGGGAAGTTCCAATCATTTAGGCCAGTTAGCCTTAGTTTATCATTTTTTAATTAGATAACGTTTAACTATTCTCCACTCCGAACAGTCGATTAGCTGAGTTTGAGAGGCCAGCGTACGGAGGCACATTATGACGATGGAGGCTATGCAGAAACAAAAGGTCGTGGGGCCCGTGGATTACCTGGTCGTGAGATTCCCCGGGAACAAGTTCACGGGCACGATCGCTCCAGAAATGCACCGGCTACAAGATGAGGGGATAGTCAGGATAATTGACTTCCTTATCATTCGCAAGGATGAGGCCGGGAACGTCGAGCCGATCGAGATGCGGACCTAGGGGAGGATGTGAAGAAGGATTTTGAGGCCTTAATGGAGAATGTCAACAGCGAGTGGTTTTCCCAGAACGATGTGGATATCATCGGGGCCGGATTACCAAACGGCACATCGGCCGGGGCAATTCTCTACGAGAATACCTGGGCGGCAAAGCTCGTTGAGGCATTCCGGGAGAATGGGGCCGAGCTCCTGGAGCAGGGACGCATCACTGCCGACCGGGTCGACGAGGTGTTCAACGAACGGATTTCCCCAAAGGCGAGAGGATAGGAGGTATGGTTCATGAGAGGCAGAGGTATAGCCCTGGTGGCAGGAATGAGAATGGGACAGAAGAGGGGCGAGCAGCAGGCGCAGGCGCAGCAACAACAGCAGGCCCAAGCGGCCCAGCAGCAGGCACCTGCACCAGCGCCGGCCGCTCCGGCTGCGGCGGCAGCACCGGACATCACGGCTGAGCTCCAGAAGCTGACCCAGCTACACCAATCTGGAGCTCTTTCCGACCAGGAGTTCGCTGCAGCCAAGCAGAAGCTACTGTCGGGTTGAGGTTAATTATTTCACGTGGCCGCCCCTAGATATCTCCAATGGTATCTAGCGGTGCGGACAACTATTTTTCTGCCAATCGTTTAAGGTTCTAATGCTCGGGCCACTAAGCCATCGTTGCTCACTAAGATCCACTCACTCTTTCTTCTCACCCGGTTGCCACGTCCCTACGAGCCGGGAGATCAGGATTGCCATGTACAAAACTCCCATCAGGACCTCGATGATGATTAGCCCCCGAGCCTCCTGGGTGGTCGGCAATATGTCCCCATATCCCAGGGTGGCCAAGGTAACGAAGCTAAAGTAGATCATTGTGGAGAAGCTCATCGCCACGTCCGGGAAAACGCTGTCCCTGAACGATCCTGGGACCAATGCTTCTATTGATGCATAAAAGCTAGCCCAGGCAAGACCGAGCAACAGATAGGCCGATATAGCCTGCCATATGGTGCGAGAGGAGACCTCTTTGGTCGTGAACAGGGCAAGGAACAGCAGCAGTGATACCAGGGCCAAGGTCAGGGTCCCGAACAGGTAAGCTATTTCGTTGAGGATCAATCCGCCGACGAGGAAATAGGCCCATCTACTGCCCACCGCAATGGCCATCAGGCTCAATCCAAGGAGCCTTACTCGGGGATTATCGCCAGCTGTTAGGACGCTGGATATCAGAATTAAAGAGAATAATATCGAGAATACGAACGCCCCGATATCACCTTTGACGAAAGGAAAGAGGACTATAAGCAGAGCAAAAAGGAACCATAACGACACGAATCGGTACCCAGGAATCCTCCGCTCCAGATAGTCGATTGACTTTTTTATCAACGAGATGAACGGGTCGTTCAAGAGCTCCCTCCCAAGGTCACTTCATCGCCCCCTTCTCGTTCGGAACGGTCCCCTTCCTTTCCTTTCTGCCCCACTCTCCCGCAGCGATCGTCAGGATGGTCAGGGATACCACCGACACCAGCAATACGGTCACCCCGACCAGGGGGCGGTCGGCGAAGTTGGTCGCTGCGGTCAGGATGCCCGCCGATATATTGCGTTGGGCCGTGGCGATGCCGAGGACCCTTCTGGTGCCGAGGTCACGTCCCCCTAAGAAATAACCGATGATCAGGGCGAGGACCACGAAGATCAAGGAGAACACGATGGCCCCCGTGCCGAAGGTGCCAGTGATGCGGTCCCAGTACGCCCCCAGGAAGAGGAAGAGCAGGAAGAGGATGCTTACCGTGGTCACACGGTTCAATATGCCAGCGGCATGCTCGGCGAACTCATCGTAGCGCCATTTGACCGCAAGCCCGATGCCTAAAGGTATCAACATCAGGAATATCAGAGGCTGGGCGATCGCCCAGGGATCGACCTTTACACCAGGGATGATCAACGGCAGAACGGTGGGGAGAACGATGACCGTGACGACCATCAGCAGGGTCATGACCCCTACCCCGAAGGCGATGTTGCCCCTGGCGAACTGGGTCAGCTTTGGGATGAATGGCGCCCCGGCAGCCAGAGCGAGAATGAACATTCCTATCTTGACATCATCGTCCAGGGGGATGATGGTGCTCAGGATGATGATCAAGGCCGGCACGATGATGAAATTAGCTAGCAATGCCGAAAATACAAGTCTTACGTTCCTCAGAGGCTGGGCGATCTTCTGGGGGGTCAGGCTCAGTCCCATGGATAGCATGCTCCCGACCACGAAGGTCAGACCGAACACTGCGATGAGGGTGGTGAGGAGATCGGCCATTCTTGGTTCGCCCTGACAAGCCACCTATCTGGGCTATGTCGATAATCATCTGGAACCTCGGCGTATATATTGCTGTCCTTTCCGCCCTAGGTGAGGTGGAGCCCCAGCCTACGGGCCATGCTCCATGGCCACCTTATGCTCCCTTCGGGAAACCCGCCCTCTCAGCTCAGGATAGGCATTGGCCCGATGCTCGGGATGGTATTGGGCCATGATGTTCACCAGGGAATTGGGCATATGGTCGGCCAGCCAGTCCAAAACCGGCAGGGTGCAACACTCCAGATGTCCCGGCAGCATCAGGTGACGGACGATCGACCTCGCCTTGAGTGGCAGGCCACCAGATGGTTCCTGGTAACTATGCGCATGTAGTCCCTGGTGCCCGATAGCCGAAGGGCACAGGAATCGTTTCCATACTTGAGGTCGGTCAGATAGATATCAATGGTGCCGTCCAGCAGGGCCATGGCCTTCTCCGACAGGTACATGTTGGAGTTCCAGACCTGGGCTATGTTCGCGCCCATATGGCCGAGGACCTCCAGAATATAGGGAATGTCAGGCGTGGGATCCCCTCCGACCCAGTTGACGTTCCTTATCTTTGCCTCGCGATCAGGAGCTGACCTCTCGACCCCCACAGCTCCTGCGACCAATCTCTCTATGTGCAGAGCCGTCTCCTCAACGGGGACCTTCCGCCCACGGTCCGGGTGGGTGCTGATCTCGTAGTTCTGGCAGAATGCGCACTGGATGTTGCAACCGGCGAAGAAGATGGTGTAGGATGGTACCAGCGGCTCCTCCTCTCCCCAGTGGACGAAATGGCTGGCCACCCTTGGCTCAAGCACACCGCATCGTCCCCTGGTCCCGATGGTGCGGCCCACTCGGCAATCGTGCTCACAGAAGCAACACGCCTTCAGCAGCTCCTTCCCGATCTTCCTCTTTAGATCCAATAGGCTATTTTCCACCACCCTGGGAATGGAATTGTCAATGACGAGTTCCCTGTATCTCTCCATCATCTGACCGTGGGCCTGCCACATCTTTGCTAGGGAAAGGTCATCATCCTGATTGGCCTCCAGCGAGCGAGCTAGCAGGTATCGGGCGTACGATCGCCCTTCGAGGATCGCTTGGTAACGTTCAAGGTAAGGGCTCATGGCGTCGAGCGCCTCCTGGGGAGCGCTGAGCCCGTCCGATGTCGGCCCACCCGACCTTCTGGTCGATCTCCTACGATGAACCCCCTCAGGTAGCGATCGGTTTCCCCATGGTTACTGGGCGGTAGACATATTGGGATAGCATCTTCTCGGTCTCGAAGGGTTTGGGAACGTTCTCCCAGACCACGCCACCCCCCGAATGGAACTGGATGCCCGGCATCCTTCTAACGGCGCGGCCGATCTGGGCGGAGGTCGCGATGTGATGTCCCCGAAGCCGAAGACCCTTTCCATGAACGGTTGATTGAGGGAGATGTTCTGCACCTTGTCGAGACCGGTATCGCTATAGTGCCGGCTTAGGAAACCATACTGATTGATGATCCGCCGGTCAGTGAGAGCGAACACGGTGTTCCTCCATTGGAGGTACGTCGTGATCAGCGGCAGTGCCCCCAGGACCGCCGGTATGCTGGCCAGGGAGCGGTGGACGGAGACCAGGAACGCGATGGCGCCACCCCCGCGATCGCCGCGGGGATCCCGAACCGCCGGTCGAAGGGAGTCATCAGTCCGGTCAGGACCAATGCGGCCACCAGGTAGGCCAGGGTGCCGTTATATGTCATTATTATGGCTGCGTAGATGGGAGCTAGGACGATCAGAATAATGGGTTTGAGCAGAACCACGGTCATTGCTGGTCTGTCCCCCCATATCGCCTTCTCGCCCTGCACCAGGTGCCGCGTGTCGAGTATTACCTGGGACGGGGCTTAATCGTTGCTTGCTCCGTCTGGGTTGTCATGTCACACCTCACGGCCCTCTTACCGTTATGGGGTCGATCCGACGGACCCTGGTCGGATGATCGCTCTTATTTAAACTCGGTTGGACATGGATGTATCAATGATTCACTCGAACGGCGATTATCTTCATGCTTAGCCGTCCTTTCCGCGCAGGCCCGCGATCTTCTAGCGGGCCATGCCGAAGAAACGTCCTGAAATTACCATATCCCAATGATCTCTGAGATGGCCCCTTAATGATCTGCTCGACCGACCGGCGCCCCGTTCTGCTCCAAGATTTGAAACGGTTCGGAACAGGGGGTTCGCCGGTGGCCGATGCAGCGGTTGCTCTAAAATCGGGCTATGATCGCCATTGCCTCCTTCTCCAGGTCCACATACGCTCGGCCGCTCAGGTCGATGGCCACCCTGTTGATGGCTCCATTGAAGGTCCAAGGTCGTTCGCCGGGCAGATCGGCGGTCACTCCCTCGCCGTACCCACGGCCTACGGTGCAGTAGGAACCCAGGCCGAACCGGCCGGGCTGGGTCCGGATCTTGCCCTCGCCTACTTTCTCTTCGTTCACGAACAGGGTCAGCGTGCCATAGGCCACGCCCTTGGGCTTCTCGCCCTCCCGGTCGAAGGTCGCCGCTAGGATGAGGTTCTCTCCTGCCGGGATCTTCTCCTCGGAAGTGATGGTCGTGGTCTCGATGCCCACGAAGTTGTAGGCATACTTGAGGTGACCGTCCTTCATGTACAGCACATGGCCACCGAAGCGGGTGCCTTCCTGGAACAGGATGCCCTGCCCCCCTCCTTCAGGGACGTTGACAACAGCGCCGATCTTGAACGATCGGTTCAGGATATTGGGGGCAACGGCCTCGGGCACCGGGTCGGTCCCCGGGAAATATACATAGCGGTTCATGTGCTTGGCCAGCTGGGGTCGTGGCGAGGTCAGTATCTCCACCGGACCCCGGTCGTCGATGGGTAGCCCGTTGTAGCGGCCTGCCGCAGCATACCACAAGGCCCTGAGCTCCTCAAGTTTATCCGGGTTCTGGGCGGCCAGATCCATTGATTCCGAACGGTCCTCGTCAACCTTGAAAAGCTCCCAGTGATCCTGGCTGAAATGGCCCCAGTTGCTGAGCGTGGGATGGGTCGTGCTGGCCTTCCAGCCTTTGCTCCACATGCCCCTGCTGCCGATCATTTGGTAATATTGGGTGTCCTTCTTGGTGGGGGCAAAGACACTATCGAAGGAGTACCGCATGCTGACGCCTTCCAGCGGCCATTGGGTGTAGCCCTTCACCGCTTCCGGCAGGGATATGTTCAGGCAATCCAGAACGGTGGGCACGATGTCCGTGACATGGTGGTACTGTTGCCTGACCCCCTCCCCCTTGATCCCTTTGGGCCAGGAGACTATGAGCATGTCGCAGGTCCCTCCGCTATAGGCAGCATACCGCTTGTACATCTTGAACGGAGTGCAGAACGCCGTGGCCCAGCCGGTGGGGTAATGGTTGTAGGTATTGACGCCCCCGAGCTCATCGATCATCTTCAGGTTGGCCTTGATATCGTCGGGGATGCCATTGAAGAACAGGTTCTCGTTCACCGAGCCATTAGGGCCGCCCTCCCCACTGGCACCGTTATCGGACAATGTGATGATGATAGTATTGTCCAGCTGGCCCGACTGCTCGAGGTAGTCGATGAGCCGCCCGATCTCATGGTCCGTATAGCTCACGAAACCGGCGTAGACCTCTGCCATGCGGGCGAACAGCTTCCTTTCCTCGTCCGAGAGAGTATCCCACGGCCGAACGGTGTCGAGGACCGGCCAGTCCTGGCCTTCCGGCCCCTTCTCGCCTATCAGGGGGTTAATGGGGGTGAGCTCGGTATCCTTGGGCAACAGCCCCATCTTCTTCTGCCTCTCCAGGGTCGCCTCGCGGTATTTCTCATAGCCTTCATCGAACTTCCCCTTGTACTTGTCCGCCCACTCCTTGAAAACATGGTGGGGGGCATGCGCGCACCCGGGGCAGAAATGCATGAAGAACGGCTTGTCCGGAGCGATCTGTTTTGCATCCTGGATCATCTTAATGGCCTGGTCCGTGAGGTCCTTACTGAGATGATACCCTTCCTCTGGGGTGGCCGGGGGGTCGACCATGTGGTTGTCATACAACAGGTCCGGATACCATTGGTTGGTCTCGCCGCCCATGAAGCCGTAGAATCGTTCGAAGCCCCGATCGGTCGGCCAGTTCCTTTTGGACGAGGCTTGATGGCTCTCCTCCTCTGGCGTGAGGTGCCACTTGCCGACGGCATAGGTATTGTACCCGCGCTCCACGAGTATCTCGGCCAGTGTAGCAGTTTCCTGCGGTATCCGTCCATTGGAGCCTGGGAACCCTGTCGTCGCCTCGGTGATCGCGACCATGCCCACCGTGGTATGGTTGCGGCCAGTGAGCAGGCAGGCCCGGGTGGGCGAGCACAGCGCTGTGGTGTGGAACTGGCTATAGCGAAGCCCGGCGTCCGCCAACCTCTTCATCGTGGGGGTCTCGATGCTCCCTCCGAAGGGCTCCATAGCCCCGAAGCCCACATCATCCCAGACGATGAACAACACGTTGGGCGAACCCTCAGGGGCGCTCGGTTGCTCATAGGGCCCCCAATCGGGGACGGAATCCCGGATATCAATATTAATAACTCCTCTGAACGGTTCGCGCATTTCATTTCACCTCGGTGTCCCTGCCAGGAGCCACCTTGCGGCCCGGCCAAGGGATCATGACCGACGTGCCAAACGCATGGTGAAAATACGTTGGACGCACCTGCGGCGGATAATTGCACCGAGCATGGAGAATGAGCGTAACTAAGAGCTGGAGCTGTCACGTTCGAGGGCTGAGATCGGTCTACGATATGAATCAAGATGGAATGAGCTGATGGCCCCCCGTCCAAAAAGGAGGAGGACGGAGGGCCCCTGTGGCGTTCAGCGCCGGGAGACCAGCCGGGCGTAGTTCTTCTCGATCTCGTCGAGCAGCGTCCTGGAAGTGATCTTGCCCTCGCTCTTGGCGATCGCCGCGATGGCCGAGCCTCCGGCGCCCACTCCTTCCTTCGACCAGCCCGGTCTCATAGATCTTCAGGCCGTCATAGCGGGAAAGAGAGAAGTTCAGGTTAGCGGCTAGTACCGGCACCTTGCCGATCTTGGAGACCAGATAGCGGATGTCGGAGGTGGTGTCCTTGGATATCCATCGGGTAGTGCCGATGGCCACGTTCTCCAGGACCGAGTGATCCATTCCTTTTACGATGGCGAGGACCGCGGCCATCTGGGTGCCGCCGGCCATGATCACCGGGATGGACTCGGCCGCCCCGACCACCAACCCGGCCGCCGCGGCCATCATGGGGTCGCCGACGGCCTCGATGGCCGCCATAGGGTCCTTCTTGAACGCCTCCCTACTCATGCCGCTCGCTTTGAGGCCCTCTTCGACCACTCGGTTCTTCAGGTCATGGGGGTTGGTGGGAAAGCTGCTAGATATCTTGCCCGTGGCGTCATAGCCCAGGGCCATGAGCACCCCCAGGGCCGTCGTCGTCCCTCCGGCGATGGACTCGCCGACCACCAGGTAATCGCTCACCTTGGCCAGGTTCTTGCCCGCCAGGACCGCCCGGTCGAAGCTCTTCTCGGGGTCCTTGACCGCCCGACCAGTGCGGATGTCCTCGCCGGGGGTGCCATCGACCTCGAAGTACGGGACGTGGGGGCGGACCCTCACGCCCGCCGTTCATGACGAAGATGGGCATCGAGGCCAGCTTGATCGATGACATGGTAATGAGGCCGGGAGTGGGGATCCCGTCGGGCGTCACTGGCACGCCCTCGATGCACTTGCACTTCCCGTAGAACAGGAGCTCCATGTCCGCGGCCGGGGTGTAATCGGTGAAGTCTGGATTGGCGCCGGCGGCAGAGATGCCCGGGATCTTGGCCGTTTCAGTGTTCCCGATGACGCAGGCGTAGGTCGGATTCTTGCCCCAGATACGCTCCAGGAACTTCCTGGCCAGCTCATCCTCCAAGCAGACGATTATATCTTCCGGTACCTTGAACGACATCTTGTTCAGCTCCAGCTCCCATAAGTTGGATAATACATCCAACTGGAACGACTAGGGCTTATTAAATTTTGTCGCAGCTGGACTATTGGACAAGAGAGTTGAACAGTTGGGTCAGGGGGCGGTAGTTCGTGGCCTTCTCGCAGAACCGTACGGTGGGCTTACCTGGCTCGGTGACCTCAGCCACGGCGAAGGGCACGTTCATGCGGATATGCTGCCCCGTCAGGGACGAGGTCCCGTGGTCTATGATGAAGGCCACACGATGCCCCATCATTCGGTCCAGATTCTCCATCAGCAGATCGTCGACCTCCTTGAGCAGGGCGACCTTTTGATCTGGCGCTCGGCGGTGCGAGATGTCGTCCGTCTCCTCGACGTGCATGAACACATTGGACGAGCTAAGTAAACGGAACGATTCCTGGAACCCGCTCCACATGTTGTCGACGACCTCGCGGTGGATGTTCAGCAGACCTCCGACGCCCAGCGCCGAGGGGCTCTTGGACACCATGACCAGGTTCTTTGCCGGGGCCACTGGACGATGCTTGCCGGCATCGCTGATGGAACCGCCGCCCCACGGAAGGATGGTCATACCGTCCATTTCCTTGGCCATGCGGTTGATGTAGCGGTCGAACTCTCCCAGCTGGACGATCTTGTTGAGCACCGGAGCGGGGGGGTTGGGGAATCCCTGGATGTGGTCCGTCTCCACGGTCATCACCCCTCGACCATCCTCATAGAAATAGAGGCGAGGGTTCAGATCCCCTAGCACAGTCCAGGTTGCGGATCATGGAGTCCTGTAGCTCGGCATGCATCTCCCTGGAAACGCGGTATAGCCACTCGATGTTGGTATCCCCCATCCGTACGGGGGAGAAACGATAAGCGACCTGGTTCGGCTCGACCGGAACGCCCAGTCCGACGGCCTCGACCAGCCCCCGAGGGACGTTTAGGCTCTGGCCGGTCAAGAATTCCAGGAGGAAGAGATGGGTATACTCTCGGCCGTCGGTCCATCCGAACTCGCCATGGGAGGCCACATTGTCGATGAACTTTTTCTCGAAGGACTCTAAAGGGGTCATCCCGCCGAGTTCCGGGATCTTATCATCGGCCGCCCCGTCCAAGAGAATAATGAGAGTGTTCAAAATCTTCCCCTCTTCACTATCGTTTCGAGACCAGATATAACGTCTGGATAATAAGGTTTCGGTAACGATTGGATGCTTTCTAGACTGGTTCATCCAACCCTATGAACTGAAGGGGGACAAATGGCTAGAACAGGAGGCATGACGCAGGATAACGCGCTTTAAAGTATGGAGATCAGCGAGCTACAGTCGCCTATATCGTGGGTCTCGGGTCATCGAGCGAGGGCCTTGGTCAATAGGGATAGCAAGGAGCGGGCAGCGGTCGCTTTCTGGTGCAGGAGGGGGCCGCCCCTTCCCCCGAGCCGCGCAGGCGACAATAACAGGGGCCATCGAGGAGCCAAGGCCTCAGGGAGCACCAGGCCTCTCGCAATGCTGAATGCCGATCGGACCGTAGAGCCACTTCGATCGCGTTTCACGAAGGAGATGGTGACCGTGGGGGTTCGTCATCCGGGACGAATGACGGAACGACGTCGGGTGCCGTCGAATCCATCGAAGTGAGAAATCTCAGGATATCATTTATATTCCGCAATACATACCGATAGTCGACAAGGGATACGGATTGGCGGAAGGAGCGGAGCTGAAGAAGGTTGTCGAGATGTTCGACCCTTT
Source organism: Methanomassiliicoccaceae archaeon (assembly GCA_963728405.1). Taxonomy (GTDB): domain Archaea; phylum Thermoplasmatota; class Thermoplasmata; order Methanomassiliicoccales; family Methanomassiliicoccaceae; genus UBA6. The sequence goes on from CAVSJV010000005.1 coordinate 351,141, forward strand.
CGGACAGTCCGGTCACTGACCCGTCCCAGGCCTCCCGGACCATCACCTCCTATTACGATAAGGATGGTAAGCTGGTCAAGAGGGTGCTGGGCAAGGCGATGATCATGCGCTCGAAGGATGAGAACGAACTAGATGGCACTTAGCCCCCCTGTCCACCATATACGTATAAGAAGAAAGCACTGGTAAGGGCCGGCGGGGCGGCGTATCCCCTTGTCACGATTCTTAGAAATATCCCGCCCTTCCGGCCCCCAGAAATAAATGGTCGCTATAGCTGGGGGATGATAGATTTATTCATTTGTTAATAATTGATAATTCATATCCAACTCAACTATTCTTATTCGCATTTTACTGATTTCGTTCTTGATAACCAGGTCCGAACATGCTAGTTAAAGAATGTTGCCGAAATGACCGTTGCGAAAGCACAAGAAGGGATGGAGAAAATGATGAACATAACTTTCGAAGAGTTTCTGGCGCTGGCAAAGAAATACCAAGCCCTGGGTTCCTCGACCCAGAACCTGCTGGAGGACATCCGCAGGGGGCCGTTCAGGGTTCAGGACGGGGTCCGGCTGAGGCAGCTGTACGATTTCCTGCTGGATATGCAGTTCGTTCAGGACGACAGGAGCGAGGTCCACGAGGTCGTGGCCGCGGTCGCGGGCGTTCTCGCCGAGTACCAGGATGAAGAGGAAGAGCGGATCGTGGCCGAGAAGTGGGTCCCTGAGAAGGGCTTCCCCGGCGCGACCCTATGGCTCCAGAGGGAGGACGAGAAGTGGGCCATCGCCCCCTCGCCAAAGGAAGGCGCCTGCCTTGGCAAATGCGTCAAGGACCTGGGCTCGCACAAGTGGTTCGAGAAGCCCCTGCCCCTGCTGGTGGACGGCACCCGTTAGACGGTCCTTAGAAAACCCTTTCCATTATTATTTTCATTTTACTGTATTTTTTTGAGAGCGATGGCGCACTGCCCGCTCGAGATGCCGCCGTCCCCGTTGGGCAGGCGGTCCGGGCAGATAAACTTCAATCCCCGGGCCTCGACCATCTTCTGTACCAGGGATGAAACCACCCCGTTGTAGGAGACACCGCCGGTGAGCCCCACGGCCTTCAGCCCCTTGCTCTCGGCCTCCTCGGCGGCAGCCTCGACCATCGATTCGAGCAAGGCGGCGACATAGGTGAGGGCCAGGTCCTCCCGGGACCCGCTCATCTCGCGCATATGCTGGAACAGCGGCACGGTCTGGATGACCCCGTTCTTTCTATCGGCCACCAGCCCGGGCAACCGACGCCCCCGTTCCAGGGCCGGTTCGAGCTTCATGGCCGGCTCCCCATCATAGGTTCGCTTGCGGCAGATGTCGAAATGGCAGGACAGCGCGTCCAGGATGCGTCCGAAGCTGGTGGTCATCGGACTGGTGGTCATGATCTTGCGGAGCACCGCGGCCTCCTTATCGCTGAAATTTTCTCCCGGCCGTCCGGCCAGCTCGTCCAGGGCGAACACCAGGCGGCGGGGGTCCCGCACGGCCATCTCTCCGCCCAGCAGGGGGATGCCCTGCAGATGGGCGATCCGGTCGAAGGAGTCCAGATCAGCCCGCAACACCTCGCCGCCCCAGGCCTGACCATCGCTGCCGTACCCGGTGCCGTCCAGGGTGAGGGCGATGAGCTCGTCCTGGCCGGACTCGAGCATGAGCGCGGCGGCGTGGGCCCAATGATGCTGCACCTCCACCAGCTGGGCACCTGAGCTGATGGCCAGCTTCTTCCCAAGCTTTCGATTGGTATATCCAGGGTGCAGATCTATGCCCACCGCCTGCACCTTTTCCACGCCCAGTAGGGTCCGGAAGTAGTCGATGGACGATTCCAGGAACTCGATCACCCGCAGAGAATCCCCATCCCCTATGTACTGGGTGGTGAACATCCGGCCATCCTTGGCCACCGCACCGCACAGGTTCTCCTGCGCCCCCAGGCCCACGGCCTGGCCCTTCAGCGGGATATCGATCGACGAGGGGATGTGGCCGCGGGAGCGGCGGACGAAATAAGTACCGTTCGCCAAAGGTCCGTAGTACGGAATCATCGCACCGGTTGATGATCTCCCGATCATGCATCAGGTAGGCCTCGGCGTTCAGCTCGAGCGCGTCCGAGTCCCGAAGCACCATCGGCTCGCCCGGTATGTTGGCCGAGGTCATGACCAAGGCGTCCTCCTTCATGTTGTGGAACAGAAGATGGTGCATGCCCGAGTACGGCAGGAACATACCAATGGTGCTCAGCCCGGGGGAGATGATATCGTTGACCGGCAGTCCGCTCTTTCGTACCAGCACCACGGGGCGGTGGGATGAGGCCAGCAGCCTCTCCTCGAAGGCGGTCGGTATGCCGTAATGCCTGGCCGCATCCATATCCCTGACCATTATGGCGAATGGTTTCTCCTTGCGGTGGTACCAACCCCTCAGTCGGGGTAGGGTCGGCAGTGTGGAACAGATATGCATCCCGCCCCAGCTCTTGGCCACCCCGATGGAACCGCAGTGCAGGAGGTCGGCGAATCGAGCGATGGGCTCCGCCCCGTCGATATGATTGCCCCCCGCGTCCAGTAAATAGTAGGATGGTCCGCAGCGGGGGCAGGAGATGGTCTGATGATGGAACCGCCGGTTGGACGGGTCGGCATACTCGTTGCGGCAGTCGGGGTCCATGGGGAAGTCCCGCATGGCGGTCTTTTCTCGATCATAGGGCAGGTCGGCGATGACCGTGAACCGTGCTCCGCAGTTCGTGCAGTTGGTGAACGGGTAGAGGTATCTGCGATCGAGGGGATCGAACAGCTCCCGGAGGCAATCGTCGCAGACCGCCACATCATTGGGGATGCCCACCCCCTTCTGTCCGGCCGAGCTCGGGACGATCCGGAATCCTTCTCCGAGAACGTCGCCGCTCTTATCGATCTCGACAGAATCAAGCCGCGCCAGCGGTGGCAACTCGGCCCTGAGGCGTCGAACGAACTCCTCCCCGTCCCGATCGACCAGGATCACCACGTTGGAGCCATTGTTCTGCACCGAGCCGCGCAACCCCATCGACGAAGCAATGCGGTGCACGGTGGGGCGGAAACCCACTCCTTGAACGATCCCATGGATGGTGATCCTCATGACAGCATTCCAACGTCAGGGACTTATAAGTCCTTTTTCCAATAAGGAATATATCGTTGGTACTAGATGGACCTGCATAAAGAGGAAAGAGAATGGCTGATAAGAGCGTCGTCAAGGACGGGCTAAGGTATACGGTCGATCACGAGTGGGTCAAGGTCGAGGGTGGCAACGCCCGCATGGGCATCACTGACCATGCCCAGAAGGAGCTGACCGAGATCGTGTTCGTGGAATTGCCCAAGGTCGGGAAGAAGTGCCAGCGCGGGGACGTACTCGGGCAGGTGGAGAGCGTCAAGACCGTCGCTTCGGTCTATGCTCCGGTGAGCGGCGAAGTTATAGAGGCGAACTCTGAGCTGGAGAACCAGACCCAGCTGATCAACGAATCGCCATACGAGAGCGGGTGGTTCGCGATCATCAAGATGGACGACCCGTCCGCGGCTGAAAAGCTCCTCGACGCCCCTGCCTACCGCAAGGTCCTCGGCGAGTAGATCAAATCTTTTTTTCCAAATCCAGCACGATCCCCACGCAGTCGCTTCCCAAGGGAAAGAGCCTCAGTTTGGTGCCCTTCGACCCTTGGCCGCGAATGGTGATCGGCTCGCCGGTCCTCATGACATTCTCGCAATCTGAGGTCAGCTCGACGCCGAAGCGCTGCCGGAAGCGGCCTGAGATGTCTTGACCCATGTAGTCCTCGGCCTTGACCTCCATTATCAGCGCTGCCGAGGGGTTCATGATCACCGCCACCACGCTCATGTTCTCGGTGGGGTAGAGGCACCGGCCCAGGATAAATCCTTCCCGCATGTCCATGACGATATTGCGGTAGAGGTTCGTCAGCGATTCGGCCCGGGACCGCTCGGCGTTCTCGAACTTCATCTGGTTGTAGTACGAGGCGATAGAGATGGCTGCGCTGGCATGGGACGAGATCGACTCTAGGAGCTTGAGGTGGCCCTCATTGTAGCGGCCCTTCCGGTTGCTCAGTACTTGGATCACCCCGATGACCTGGTTCTCGTGCTTGAGGGGGGCGATAACGGCCGAGCGGGTCGACATACCGCCCTCATCGGGGGTCTTGTTGCTGATTTCGCCATCGTCACTGATGTAGTAGTTGGAACGGGCGGTCTGGATGCTCTTGACGTAGTCATCGATGAGCAGAGGCTTCCCCGAGCGGATAACCCTGGACTGTATCCCCATGCCCTCATCCTCCAGGGGGATCGGCGGCAACTCGGACACGTCCAGGGCGTTCGCCCCGGTCCAGAAGTGCCGGCAGGTGATGGCTTTGTCCCGAGGCGAGTAGGAGGAGACGATCATACCGTCGCAGTCCATGACCGTCGATAGGAAGTTGCGCATGGTCCGGTAAATGGTGTCCAGGTCCAAGGTCGCGTAAAGTTGTTGGCTGGCGTGATACAGCATCTCCAGCTGCTCCTCGCGGGTGGTGACCATCCGCTCCGCCTCGGTGCGCTTGTGCAGCTGCATCACAATGTTGCGCAGTTCCTTGAACTGGACGATGGGGTCCCCTCCCTTCTGGAGGTAGAAATCGGCACCGTTGTTAAGGGCCTGGATGGCGACATCCTCGCGGCCCTTGCCGGTGAACAGGATGAACGGGACAGCGTCCCCCCTCGCTCTAACGGCCTTGAGGAAGGAAAGGCCGTCCATGGTGGGCATCTGGTAGTCGGAGATGATGACGTCGAAGCGCTGCTTGGTCAGATTCCCCAGCGCCTTCTGGGCATCCTCCGAGATCTCCACGATAATTCCCCCCTCCATCTGGAGGAACTCTCTGGTCACCTCCAGCAAGCCGGGCTCATCGTCCACGTAGAGAACCCTGACCACCTCGCACCCGTCCATCATCGCTTACCGTGCGGAAGGGCGGATGGCCAGCTATAATCCTTTGGACACGATTATTTGCCGATGGGGTCAGGCCCTAGATCCCCGCATCCTTCAGCGTGTGGGGACAGGGGCACTTCTTCCTCGCCTCCGGTATCTTAGGAAGAGCGGCGGAAATGAGCTTGCGAACCTTCTCCACGTTGTCGGCCATGACCCTGAGCACCGTGGCGACATCGACCGGCTCCTCGGCCCATACATCATAGTCGGTTATAGTGGCGAGGGAGGTGTAGCACATATCCAGTTCTCTGGCCAGTTGGCACTCCGGAACGAGGGTCATGCCGATGATGTCGGCGAACTGACGGAACATCTTGGACTCGGCGCGGGTGGAGAACCTCGGTCCCTCGATGCAGATATAGGTACCGCCGACATGATGCGGAAGCTTCAGACGCTTCGCCTCCTTGGCGAAAAGGGCGTTGAGCTCCGAGCAGAACGGGTCGGCCACGGAGATATGGACCGTCTTGGCACCATCATAGAATGTGAGGTCCCGGCGCTTGGTGAAATCGATGAACTGGTCTACGATCACCAGTTCCCCTGGCTTATACTCCTCTTTGAGCGAGCCGACCGCGCAAGGAGAGATGATCCTCTCCACGCCTAGCTGCTTGAGCGCCCAGATGTTCGCCCGATAGTTCACCTTGTGAGGTGGGTAGATATGACCGCTGCCGTGGCGGGATAGGAAGGCGACCTCCACACCGTCGATCTTTCCGACCTGGATGGCATCGGACGGCGCCCCGTAGGGCGTGGACATGGTGACCTTCTCCTTGAGGTCGAACATTTGGGGGTCATATACGCCGGTTCCACCGATGATTCCAATTCGGAGTGCCATAGGGCGGGGATATTTCCACAGCATAATTATAATTGATGCCGTCCCCGACGAACGAAAGAAGCGAGGCTTTTTTATTGCGGCCCAATATCCAAGTCCTGAAGAGCATGGCAGCGAAAACAGAGATGAACCCGGTCCGGGGTATCAGGACCTTCCCCGCCTTCCCCGTAGTATTGGCGGTCGTTGGCAAGGAAGAGAAGAATATTATCACCATCGCGTTGGTCCATGTGTTCTCGTTCAATCCCCCCCTCGTGGGGATCGGGGTCTCGCCATCTCGCTACAGCCATGAGCTGCTTCATCGTTCTCCTGATTTCAGCATTAACATCCCATCCAAGGATCTGGTCGAGGAGACCATCTTCTGCGGAGAGATGTCCGGCAAGGACTACGACAAGTTCGAGGAGACCGGATTGACGGCCATCCCGGGAAAGCACATCGGCACCCCGGTCATCGCCGAGTGCATCGTGAACCTGGAATGCAAGAAGGTCCAGGTGTTCGACACTGGCGACCACACTTGGTTCATCGGTGAGGTGGTGTGCGCCCAGACGGTCGAGAACTATGACCGGGAGAGGGCGTTGATCTATTGGGCCGGGGAGTTCCGAACTCTCGGGGAGATCATCCGGGGACGTTGATGCGTTAACGAAGGATGCCATGGAGTAATGGTAGCAATGTTGCTAGTGACCCCAGTCCAAGTTCTGAGTGAATACTCATACAATTCCATTTTTATCAGCTCAGTAGCACCTGGAGCTCACTGAGATAACGGAATGAAGATCAAACTCCATTGTTATCATCGTTGAATATTACTTCATTCTCCATTATATAATTACATTAATATCAACACCCAAATGGGCCGAGCCATGATATTCCCCGATGCTCGATTGTTACTGGGTCATTCCGTGGTAACGGCCTCTTGATTTGTAATTCAACAAATCCTCGACGGTGATTGATGTGAAGAGAATCCTCGTGGGCGTCCTGACTTTGATGCTAATGATTGCCGGATTGGCTCTAATGAGCGAAAATTCTGAGGCTGGAGCTACTGGCACTCCAGGTGCACCATCTGGCACTCCTGGCGTGGGTACGATCCAGTTGACCTGGGCTGCGGCACCTGGATCACCAAGCTATTATTTTGTCCATGGTGCGGCTACCTCGGGGGGTGCTCCAACCTATAATGGGGCTGGAATCACTGGATTGTCTTGGCGGGTGGAAGGCCTTTCTCCAGGTGATGTGATGTATTTTTACATCTCCGCATGGTACCAGAACGAGCCTGGAAGTCCCTGGATAGATGGTCCATGGTCTGGTCCGCTATCTCCATTAAGCACCCCAAGCGCCCCCCAGAACCTTCAAGCGGTTGCTGACAGCGATTCCATTGCTCTCACCTGGAACGCCCCGGCCTCCACTGGAGGGGGAAATCTCAACAATTACTACATCTATCGTTCCACCACCTCCGGTGCCGAGACCCAGATCTCTTCGGTCTCAGGGGCCACGCTTACCTATGATGACTTCAACGTTGTGAGCGGTCAGACCTACTATTACAAGGTGGCCGCCTACAACGGCTACACTAGCCCCTTGACTGTCGAAGTCACTGCAACCACCCCATGTACTGCTCCAACTGCCCCTAATTGGCCCAATTGGATTCGTGGAGACGGATCGATCACATTGAGCTGGTCTAACCCCACATCCAATGGGGGTTCAGCAATCACGGACTATCTGATATTCAGGTCAACGACTTCTGGAGCAGAGGTTTTACTGGGTTCGACAGGTGGAGACAACACTACCTATGATGACCACAGCGCCGAGTATGGTAACACATATTACTATGTTATCAGAGCGGTCAATTCTGTAGGTGAGAGTGCGAACAGCACAGAAGTAACCGCATCGTACTTACCACCTGCCAGTGCCCCTCTGGACCTGCAGCTCATTGTGGAGGACGAGCATATCCGGCTCGATTGGCAGGCGCCGATCGATGACGGCGGGTCGGCAATCTGGGGATATATAATCTACCGCTCCAACACCACAACCGACTTCGGTGTGGAGGATTGGATGGATTATGTAGAAGCCCCCCAGCTGTTCTATTTAGACACATCGGTCGTCGAGAACGAGACTTACAACTATCGGGTCGCTGCGTACACTGATGCCGAGTACGGCGCTTTCTCCGAGCCACAAACCATCACCTTCGGTGCGCGTCCCTCCGAGCCGTTCAACATTGCCGCCAACGCTAACGGTCACGGCAGCCTGAGCATATCGTGGCAGGCCCCCAACTCCACTGGCGGCAGGGCTCTCGCCAGTTATATCCTATATTGGGGTACTGAAGAAGGGGTCTACTCCGACTCCATGTCGCTCGGCGTGATTACCTCCTACTCCATCGGAGGCTTGGAGGACAACACCACGTATTACATCACCGTGGCCGCCGTGACCGCATGTGGTCCGGGCCCTAGGGGCACCCCGGCTGTCGCCACGACCGCCGACAGTGCCCGGTGCCCCCGAGGACCCGATCCCTATGACCGGGGACTCGCAGGCGACCCTGAGCTGGTCCCCGCCCGCCAACAACGGTGGCTCGGGCATCATCATGTACAAGATCTACCGCAGCACCGCGTCAGGAGAGGAGTCCTTCCTGGCCAACTGTGGCTCCAACTGCACCTGGATAGACACCAATCTGGTGAACGGGCAGACCTATTACTATCAGATCTCCGCGGTGAACGCCGTGGGCGAGGGATTTCATTGTGACGAGGTATACATCGTCCCGGCCCGCTCCCCGACGAACCCCACCACGCTTCGCGCCACCGGGGGCCTCTTGAACATCACCGTCATCTGGAACGCCCCGACCGACATGGGCGGAGGCATCACCGGATATGATCTGTACAGAGGCACCACCGACGATGTCCTGGACATGGACCTTCTGGTGAACCTCGGCAACGTCACCAGCTACGTTGACACGGTGGCCAAGGGAGCCACCTGGTATTATCGGGTCGTGGCCCACAACTGGGCCGGCTACAGCGGCTACTCCAACTCGTGGCAGGCCACGTCCTACACCGATCCGGCACCGGTCAACGGGCTCGCCGCCACCGCCTACGTGGGATACGTTCACCTGACCTGGTCATCGCCCTCGCCGGGTGACCCGCCTATGCTGGGCTTCCGGATCTACCGTTCGACCATCAGCGGCGAAGAGACCCCATTGGTAGAGAAATTGATCTTGCCGACGGCTGGCCCCATGGGCATGGGCTACTCGTATGATGACACGAACGTCATCAACGGAACGCTGTACTATTACAAGATAACCCAGTTCAACATCGTTTACGAGAGCCCCCTGTCCGGTGAGGTCTCGGCCACACCGATCGGGGTGCCGTTCGCACCCGTGATGACCGGCGCCACCGGAAGCGTAGGGGCGGCGACCGTAGCATGGATGACCCCCGCCGACGGCGGCAGCGAGATCACTGGCTACGTGCTCTACTGGGGCACCGATCCGGACGAGTTGACCAGCTCCGCCTACCTCGGGGTCATCAACACCTATACCGTCGAAGGGCTGGCCGACAACGCGACCTACTACTTCGCCGTGGCCGCCGAGAACGTTGAGGGTGAGGGAGCCTTGAGCAACGTCTCCACCGCCACCACCTTCGCGGTGCCGGGAATGCCGGAGTTCACCTCCTGCACCAGAGGCGACAGCGTCGTCCATCTGGCCTGGAACGCCCCATCAAATGGTGGGAGCGCCATCCTCGGCTACACACTGTACCGCAGCGAGGACATCGGCTCGATAATGATCTTCAAGAACCTGGGGCCAGTGACGTCCTACGACGACACCGAGGTCGTCAACGGAACCCAGTACTATTACTGGATCGCGGCCAACAACGACGTGGGTGACGGGCCGCTCAGCGAGCCGGCGAGCGCCACCCCACTCGGCCTCCCGTCCGCGCCGGACAACTTGGTGGTAAGCGTCATCGATGGCGGGTCGGTCCAGCTGTCGTGGAACGCCCCGGCCTGGAACAACTTCGAGATGGTCAGGTATGTCATATATCGCTCGACCGTCCCGGGAGAAGAGGTCCTGGTCGGAGACACCACCGAACTGGATTACACCGATGGCGATCTAGTCCTCAACACCACCTACTGCTACAAAGTGAGGGCGCTCAACGCCGTGGGCCCCGGCCCGCTTTCGGGCGAGGTCTCCAACACCACGATCGGCGTCCCGAGCGCGCCGGTCATCACTGGCGTCGTCTCCGGCGATGGGTTCGTCAACCTGACCTGGAGCGCCTCCACCTTTGACGGCCACCGGGCCATCGAAGGCTACTACGTCCGGTACGGCACTAACCCCGAATTCTTCGAGAGCACCTACCTAGCCAGTATGGACCTGTACTACAACGCCACTGGCCTGGCTAACGGCACGACCTACTTCTTCGCGGTCTACGCGACCAACGGCATCTACGAGAGCGAGGATTCCGTCACGGTCAGCGCTGTCCCCAAGACGCTGCCATCCGCACCGGCGATCATCAACTCGTCGACCGGGGTGCGCACCATCTGCCTCAACTGGACCGCGCCGTACGACGGCGGTGACGCTCTGACTGGCTATGACCTCTACTATGGTATGACCGAGGCCGACTATACCGACGTCGTGCACCTCGGGGTGGTCAACAGCTATACCCTGACCGGCCTGGCCGACAGCACCAAGTACTACTTCGCGGTGTGCGCCAAGAACGGTGTCGGCGACGGCCCGTTATCCGGCGAGCGCAACGGGACCACCTACGCCCCCCCGACCGCTCCGGTGGCCTTCATCGCCTCTGATGACGGTTGCCTGAATGTCTCGTGGACGACCCCTGACTCCAGCGCCGCCATCGATGGCTACTACCTGTACCGGGGAGCGATCTCGGGCGAACTAGCTCTCTACCAGACCCTGGGCGCGGTGAACTTCTACAACGACACCGATGTCTCCAACGGGCAGGCGTATTTCTATCAGGTACGGGCGTTCAGCGCGGCGGGGGACGGTGCCCTCAGCAGCGAGGTCATCGCCATCCCGGCGAGGGCGCCGACCCAGCCATTGGACCTGATCACCGATGGTGGCATCGAGGTCATCTACCTGAACTGGTCCGCACCGGCGGACATGGGCGGCGGCGTGCTGAACTACACCGTGTACCGTGGCCCCACCACTGGAGAGATGGAACCGATCGTCATGATAGGGAACGTAACGTCCTATATCGATAGCGATGTCATCGTCGGGGTGACATATTACTACGGCATCGTCGCATCGAACTGGGCCGGCACCGGACCGGCCTCGGAGATCGCATCTGAATCGACCATCTATCCGCCATCGCCCCCGACCTTCCTAACGGCCACGGCCCATGTCGACTATGTCCACCTGACCTGGGCAGTACCCTCACCGGGCAACTCCCCCCTGTTAGGTTTCCGCATATACCGCTCTACCACGAGCGGGGAGGAGACCTTGCTGATCGAGATACTGATGCCGCCGACCCACGGCCCGATGGGCATGGGCTATTCCTATGATGAAACGAACGTCGTCAACGGCACTCTTTACTACTACAAGGTCACCGCGTTCAACCGCGGTTACGAGAGCGATCTTTCGAGCGAGGTCTCGGCCAGGCCGTACAACGTGCCGACCGAGCCGACCGAAGTGGTCATCACCGGCGGCCTCAGGAACGTGACCGTCTCGTGGTCCGCACCGGCCAGCGATAATGGCGCGGCGGTCACCGGGTACGTCGTGTTCCTGTGCAACGCCACCGGCGGCGAGGTCCAGACCATCAACGCCGGACTGGTGTACTCGTACACCTTCGAGGGCCTAAGGAATGGAACGCAGTACTTCACCGTGGTCCGGGCGGTCAACGCGGCCGGTAATGGCGAGGGGGCGGTGGCCAACGCCACCACCTTCGCCGCGCCTGGTGCGCCGGTAGCGGACCAATCCTCGGGTGACGGTTGGATTAACATCACCTGGGCCTCGCCCGCCTCGGACTCGCCCGTCCTCGGTTACTACCTGTACCGGGGAACCACTTCGGGCGTCCTGACGCTGTTCCAGACCCTCGGTCCCGTCGTCTACTTCAACGACACTGAAGCGGTCAATGGACAAACGTACTACTGCCAGGTCCAGGCCTTCAGCGCGGCGGGGGACGGAAACCTCAGCAACGAGGTCTCGGCCATCCCGTCCCGGGCCCCCGACGCCCCGACCGGCCTGGAGGCCGTGAGAGGCGACGGTCAGGTCTCGCTGTCCTGGACCGCGCCGGAGCATGACGGCGGTTCGGCCATCATCGGCTACGCCATCTACGTCGGCACCACCAGCGGCACGGAGGTTTACTATGCCACGGCCGCCGAAACGTCCTGCGTGGTCGACGGTCTGACCAATGGTCAGACCTATTACTTCCAGGTGGCCGCGGTCAACGTCCGCGGCAACGGGACGATGAGCCCCGAGATCTCGGCGGTCCCGGCCACCGTTCCCGGTGCTCCGACCTACCTCGGCGCCACCGCCGGGACAGACGAGGTGGAACTGAACTGGACCGCACCCAGCGACGGAGGCGCCCCCATAACGGGCTACATCGTGTACCGCCTCTCCACTGGCATGGAGATCGCGATCACTACCACCGGGACGTCGTTGGTTGACGACACCGTGGTCCGCGGTCACACCTACTCCTACCGGGTCGTAGCGGTGAACGCGGTCGGCCCTGGTCCCAGCTCGAACAGCACTGGGAACATGGTCCCGGCGGCCGTTCCCGGACAGCCTACCGGCCTGGAGGCCGTGGCGGCGGTCGGAACGGTCACTCTATCTTGGTCGACACCGGCCGACGACGGCGGCCTGCCCGTCATCGCGTACAACGTTTACCGCGGAACAAGCCTGGGCACCATGGTCAAGCTCGCTACCACCGCCTCGCTCGCCTACGTGGACGAGAACGGCACAGCGGGCACCTCCTACGTCTACGGGGTCTCCGTGGTCAACGCCAAGGGAGGGGGAGAGGTGGCCTCGGTGACCTCAGCGTCGCTGTGGCCGCCTCCCGCCCCCACCGATTCTGCAGGTCGTTCGCGAGGGAAGCAGCGCCGTGCTCACCTGGACCATGCCTGAGGGCAACGCTACGAGCGGCACCGTGACCGGCTTTGCAATCTACCGTGGCAGTGACGGCAACGAGGTCCTCATCGGGTACGCCAACTCCAGCGATGCGACCAGCTTTACCGACACCGACGCCCCTACCGGGGAGACGACCTACCGCGTGGCCGCCCTGAACGGGACATGTGGCGGGAGGTTCATCGATGAGCTCCCCGGCCAGCCTGGTGGCCGAGGCTTCCAGCCTGGGCGCGCTGTTCCCGTGGGTGGTGTTCGGGGTGATCGGAGCGATCCTGGTGCTGTTCGTAGTGATCGGGAGGAGTAAGAAGGTACCGGGACCCCTAAACCCCTTCCATTTTCCTTTTTTTAGAACGAGCTCTGGCCCGGTCCAAAGTGGTCACTTGGGCGGTCTGGCCCGGTAGTACGTTCCGAGCACCTTGACGAACGAGGCCTTGCGCACCAGGTCGGTGAGCGCGTCGGCCACGGCTCTATCGTCCACGTGACCGTCCAGATCGACGAAGAAGACATACTCCCACGGCCGGTCCTTGCGGGGGCGGGATTCCAGTTTGGTCATGTTCACGCCCCTTGAGGCGAACGCCCCCAGTGCATTGTACAGGGCTCCGGGAATATTGCGGGCGGCGAAGGCGATGGAGGTCTTGTCACCCTCGGTCAGAAGGGAAGGGAGCTTTTGAATGACGAAAAAGCGGGTGAAATTGTCCTGGCGATTCTGGATGCCTTCGAGCAGCACCTTCATGCCGTAGACCGATGCGGCCCGTTTCGAGGCGATGGCTGCCTCTTCCTTGAGGCCCCGTTCGGCGATCATGCTCACCGAGCCAGCGGTATCGAAGGCCGGGACCTTCTCCCATTCCGGGTGTTTTGACAGGAAGGAGCGGCATTGCCCCAGCGCCTGGGGATGGGAATACACCCGCCGGATATCGCCCATCTGTGCTTCTGGGCGGACGATCAGGCAGTGATTGACCGCCACCAGGGCTTCTCCGACCACGTTAAGGTCGTTCTCCAGGAGCAGGTCGTTCACCGCGGTGACGCTGCCCTCCAGCGAGTTCTCCACTGGCACCATGCCGTGCGATGCGCGGCCGGAATCCACCTCGCGGAACACCGACTCGAAGTCGGGGCAGGCGACCGTCCCGGTGCCCTCGCCGAAGAACTGATAGACGGCATCCTCGCTGAAGGCGCCCCTCACTCCCTGGAATGCGACATTGATCATGTCAGGCCCCGAAGAACTCCTTGTGGAGCGTCCGCGTCGTCTTCTCCAGGTCCTTGCGCTTGACCGTGAAGGTCAGCGCTACGGTCGACGCGCCAGCGGAGATCAGACCGATGTTAGTGCCGTTCGACGCGACGGTGGTGAACACCCTTCCGGCGATGCCTTCTTTCATACCTAGACCTTCACCCACCAGGCACAGGAGCGCCACGTCCCGCACTATCTCGATGCGGTCCACCACGCCCTTCTTGGCCTCCTCTAGCGCTTTCTCGGCATACTTGAGGTCCCGTTCCTCGATGAGCAGTGAGATGCAGGTCTGCGATGTGGCCGCCGAATAGACGTTGACCCCAGCATCTGATAGCAGCACCGAGATCTCGGACATGACCCCGGACTTGGAGCCCAGCCCCGCGCCGTAGACCTTGACCGTGGCCATGTTGGCCATGCAGCTGATGGACTTGATGATCTTGTTACCCTCGACGCCCTCGGGCACGATGGCCGTCCCCTCGTACGCCGGTTTGAAGACGTTCTTCATCCGGATGGTGATGCCTCGGGCTCGAGCTGGCTCCACCGTCCTGGGATGGAGGACCTTTGCTCCGAAGTACGAAAGTTCTGCCGCTTCCTCGTACGAGAGCTGTCCGATGGGCACGGCCCCGGGCACGACCTTGGGGTCGGCCGACATGAACCCGTCCACATCCTTCCAGATCTCCAGCGTCTCGGCGTCGATGGCGTTGGCGATGACGCTGGCACTGTAGTCCGTGCCGTTGCGTCCCAGCAGGGTGATGAAGCCCTCGTGGGTCTTGCCGAAGAAACCGGTCACCACTGGCATTTCCTGCCGCTTGAATATCTCGTAGATCTTCGGCGCCAAGTTGCTGCGGGTCGATTCCATCTCCACCGTGGCGGAGCCAAAGGTCCCGTCGGTGATGATGCCTAGCTCATCGGCGTCCACCGGGACGGCATTGACGCCCATCTCCTGGAGCATCGCCGACATGATGATGACGCTCATCCGCTCGCCGAACGACTGCACCAGGTCCTTGGTGCGAGGGGTCAGTTCCTCGAGATAGATTATCCCGTAAAGGATGCGTTCCAGGCGGACCAGTTGTGCTGACAACTGGCTGATCGCGGTCTGCTTGACGTCCATGCTACCGGCGACCTCGGTGAGGATCTTGAGGTGGCGGTCCCGGAGGTCCCTAGTGAACTGCTGGACCTCTTCCTCCTTCCTCACCGTGGACATGAAGTTGAGGAGCGCGTCGGTGATGCCTTGTATGGCGGAAACGACGATCACCTTCTCCTCCGGATCGGAGGCAATGATCTCTCCGACGCTGATCATGCTCGCCCCGTCCTTGAGCGAGGAGCCCCCGAACTTGAGCACCTTCATCCTTTTCGGAGCCTCCGTATGATGTCCTTGGGCATGCGCTGGACGCACAGCTCCGCCTCGTCCTTGGTCAGTCCTGCACCCATCGCGATCTGCAGGGCTCGCTCCTCGGTGATGAGATCGCTCGGCCCGTGGGCGTCGCTGTTGACGACCATTTTGGCGTCGACCTTGCGGGCCATCCGGATGACGTGCCCATTGGTAATGGAGTGCGATGGCCGGGAGGTGATCTCCAGCACGACACCGTTATCGGCGGCGGCCTGGGCGTCCTCCATGGTGATGAAGCCGGGATGGGCTAGGATGTTGACGTCCGGGTTGTTGACCGCCGCGTGATTGGTGCCCTTGTCCACCGGCTCGGAGATGGTCTCCCCGTGAACGACGATGATATCCGCCCCGGCCTTCTTGGCCTGCTTGATCACAACATCGAGCTTGCTGGCCGGTATGTGGGTCAGCTCCACGCCTACTAGGAGATCGAGGTCCCATTCCCTGGCCAAGGGGATGTCCCTCTTGGTCTCCTTGATGATCCGGCCGATGTTGCTGGGGTCGGCATGGTCGGTGATCGCCAGCGCCTCGTGCTTCATGACCGCGGCCCGTCTGGCCAGTTCGATCGGCAGCAGTTCCCCGTCGCTCATCAGTGTATGCGTGTGAAGATCTATTCTCATTTCTTTACCCCCCGGTGCCTCTCCGAGAGCTTCTTGAAAACCTCTTCCATGGGCAGGTCGAGATACTCGAACAGGACCATCTGATGGTAGATCAGGTCCGCCGCCTCCCAGACCTCTCCTTTATGGTCCTTTCCCTTGCCGGCGATGGCCAGCTCGGCCGCTTCCTCCACTACCTTCTTGAGCACCTTGTCCTCATTGCTGAGCAGCTGGTTGGTGTAGCTTCCCTCCTGGGGGTGCTCCTTGCGGTCCCGGATGATCCTCTTCAGTTCGGGTATGATCGCGGCGGTGTTCTCCAGGTCGCCGTGAAGGGCCTCCCCGAAACAGGACGGTCGCTCCAGGTGGCAGGCGTTGCCGGTCTGCTTGACCCGGACCAGTAACGTATCGGCATCACAGTCGGTCTGGATGCTGACAATGTCCTGAACGTGGCCGGACTCCTCTCCCTTCATCCACAGCTTCTGTCGGGAACGGGACCAGAAATGGGTCTTTCCCGTCTTTAGCATCAGGCCATACGCTTCCTCGTTGGTCCAAGCGAGCATCAGGACCTCGTTGGTCTCGGCGTCCTGAACGATCACTGGCATGAGCCCATCGGCATTGAACTTGAATTGTGTGGTCATCGGACCCTCATCCCCCGGTCCGCCAAGTACTTCTTTACATCCCCCACGGTGTAGGTGCCGTAGTGGAATATGGACGCGGCCAGGGCCGCCGAGGCATTGGTCTGGTCGAACACCTGGAAGATGTGCTCCGGGTTGCCGCAGCCCCCCGAGGCGATGACCGGGATGTTGACCGAATCGGCAACCAATTGGGTAAGAGGGATATCATAACCGGCAGTGGTACCGTCAGCATCCATGCTGGTCAGGAGTATCTCCCCGGCCCCCCGGTCCTCCACCTCGTAGGCCCAGTCGGCGGCGTCCAGCTCGGTGCGCTGGTGGCCGCCGTGAGTGTACACCTTCCATTTGCGCCCTTCGCGCTTGGCGTCTATGGCCACCACCACGCATTGCGTTCCGAAGTCCTCCGCGCAGGCACTGACCAGCAGGGGGTCGTGTACGGCGGCGGTATTCACCGAAACCTTGTCCGCGCCGGCGTTGAGCGCTAGCCGCATGTCCTCTTTCGAGCGTATGCCGCCCCCGACGGTCAATGGCACGAACATCCGTTCGGCCGTCATCTCCACCGACTCCAGGAGGGTCTTTCTCGCGTCCAGCGAGGCGGTGATGTCCAGGAACACGATCTCGTCCGCGCCCTGCTTTTCATAGGCCTCCGCGAGCTCGGGAGGGTACCCTACCCCGGTGAGGTTCTGGAACTTCACCCCTTTTACTACTTTGCCCTCGGTCACGTCCAGACACGGTATGATTCGCTTGGTCAGCAACCTAACCTCTCCTGAACTTGACCGCATCCTTGGTGCTCAGTACGTTCTCCCGAGGGACGACCGCCCGGCGCAACGCCATTCCCAGGGCTTTGAACGAGGCCTCGATCACATGGTGGTCGTCCAGCCCTCTCTCTATGATGATGTGCAGCGTGATCCCGGAGGACATGGCGAAGGAGCGGAAGAAGTGCGAGTAGAGCGGGTCCGGGCAGTCCGCGTCGCAGTACGGCCGGTCGATGATGTCCACGGCCACGGTCACCAAGGCGTCATCCATGGGGACCAGGGATGAGGCGATGCGCTCCACCGGCCGGTCTCCCAGCGCTTGGCGGAAGGAGGTCCCCAGTGCGATGGCCACGTCTTCCACCAGGTGGTGCTGATTGTCGCCTTCGGCATCGAGCGTCAGGTCGAACGAGGCGTACTTGGTCAGGGTTTCCATCATGTGCCGTAGGAACTGGTCCTCAATAGTAATGGAGGCTTTCCCGCCGCCATCCAGGTACAATGTCAGGGAGATGTTCGTCTCCCTGGTCTTCCTGGTCAGCTTGGCCTCCCTCATTTCCGGTCCCCCCATACCTGTTCGGGGCGGATCGTTTCGGAGTAAAGGGCCAGGCCGACGATGGTCGTGCCCACTCCGATCTTTTCCAGGGCGATGAGGTCGTTCATGGTGGTGATGCCGCCGGAAACGATCACGGGGTGCGGACATAGGTCCAGGAAGTGCTTCGTTTCCTCAAGATCGATGCCAGCGGCCTTGCCTTCGACATTGACATTAGTATGGAGCACGCTCGCCAATGGCAATCCCTCGGTGGCCTTGAGGACCTCCCGTAATTTTTTCTCCGACGATTCTTTCCAACCCCTCATCTGGATCTTCCCGTCCCGGGTGTCCAGAGCCAGAATGATCTTGTTGTAGTTGGAGCGGGTCAGGTCAGCGAACCATTCTGGGTCGGTGATGGCCCTGGTCCCGACGACCACTCTCGCCGCCCCCAGGTTCAGCAGGGTCTCGGCCGCCTCGTTCGTTCGTATCCCGCCGCCTACTTGTATGGGCACCTTTACTTTGGACATGATCGAGGTAATGGCCTCGAAGTTGTCGCCCCGCCCCAAGGCCGCGTTGAGATCGACCACATGGAGGGCCGGCGCTCCCTTGCTCTCCCAGCTCAGGGCCACCTCGCGGGGGTTGGGTAAGGAGATCTTCTCTGTTCCCGGCCGGCCGCCCACTAGTTGCACGACCTTGCCGTCCATTATGTCCACTGCGGGAAGTACGATCATATTTTGGCCTCGATAAATTTAACGAAGTTCTTCAGGAACGCTGCCCCTGAAGCACTGCTCTTTTCCGGGTGAAATTGCACTCCGATAACATTCTTCTTTCTGAACGCGGAGGGGAACTCCCCGAAGTAATCGGTAGTGGCGATGGTCACATCCTCTAATGGCTGGCCATGGTAGGAGTGGGCGAAGTAGAAGTATGGTGAGGGGACGCCCTCGAACTCGTTGCTCTTGGACTTCACCTCGTTCCAGCCCATGTGAGGGACCCGTTCGGCCTTAAGACGGACGACCGGGCCTTTCATGAACCCTAGGCCGGGGTGTTCCCCCTCCTCGCTCCCCTCGAACAAGATCTGCGCCCCGATGCAGATGCCCAGGCAAGGTGTCCCAGCATCGAGGCGGTCGACGATGATGTCCTTGTAAGGGAGCAGCTTCTCCATGGCGCTGTCGAAAGCGCCGACCCCTGGGAAGACGATCACCTCGGCGTTCAGCAGGTTCCGCATGTTGGACTCGATGACCGGGCGCGCTCCCGCCAGCTCCAGTGCCTTTCTGATGGAGTGCAGATTGCCCACACCATAGTCGGCGATGGAGACCCGGACCCGGGGGCGCTGCCCGATGCGGTAGGAATCGTTCTCCTCGGGGTACTTGACCGAGCGACGGATGTTCACCATTCTTCCAGCACCTCCTTCAATTTGGAAAGAAGGAGGTCGTTGAGCTCGGCCGTGCCTATGGTGGTGCGCACGCAGTCCTCCAGCATCCGTAGCTTACCGAAGTCCCGGATCAAAACGCCCTTGTCGGCCAGGCGGGCCACCAGCTCGCCAGATGGCCTCATGCTCTTGAACAGGATGAAATTGCTTTCCGAGGGGTACGTCTGGAAGCCCAGCGCCTCGAGCCCGTGGGACAGGCGCCCCCTCTCCTTGCGGACGAGGGCTATCGCCCTGTCGACGTACTCGGGGTTCTGGAGCGCCGCGATGGCGGCCATCTCGCTGACCCGGTTCAATGAATAGGGGATCTTGACCCGCTGCATCACATCGGCCATCTGGAGGTTCGAAGCCATATACCCGACCCTCAGGCCAGCTAGGCCATAGGCTTTGGAGAACGTGCGGGTCACGATGAGATTGTCGAACTCCTCCACTCGGGACATGAACGAGTCGCTGGTGAACTCCCCATACGCCTCGTCCACGATGACCGGGCCGTTGTGCTCGCTGACGATCCTCTCCACATCGCGGTGGTCGAAGATGTTGGCCGTCGGGTTGTTGGGCGTGCACAGGATGATGATCTTCCCTTGGGCCTTCAGCAGCGCGTCAGGATCGAGCTGGAATCCTGGTTTCAGGTCCACGGTGACGAACCTGCCGCAATTGATCTTTACGAAGAATCCGTGGAGCACGTACGAAGGGTACGGTGCCACGACGGTCTCTCCCGGTTCGAGGAATGATTTGAAGATGATATCCAGGTCCTCGTCCGAACCGTTCCCGACCACGAAGTTGTCCGGTTTCAGCGCGTAGCGTTCGGCCAGCGCCTGCCGCAGACCGTCGGAATAGGGTGTCGGGTACTGGTTGAGGTCCAGGTCCATGCATTTGGCAAGCACGTCCTTCAGCACAGTGTTAGGGCCGAGGACAGTTGGTGGAGGTGTCCATGCGGACGGCCTTGATCTTCGGATTGTAGTAAAGGGGAATATCCCGGACGGTCTTACGGACCCAGTTGTCCATCATGCGATCACCTCTAGGGTACCATGCGGTCGATGGGGACGATCAGAATGCCCGTTGCTCCCAGCCGCTTGAGCTTGTTCACCGACTCGTAGATCTTGGACTTGTCCACCACCACATGGATGGCGACGATGTCCGAACGTCCCACAATGTTCATGACCGTGGGACCGGCGATGCCCGGCAGGAACTTGCGGATCCCGTCAAGGGCGACGACCGGCACATCGGCCATCAGGTAGCGCTTCCCCTCGGCCTCAATGACACTTTTCACCGCCGAGGCCAGCTCCTCCATCTCTTCTTTCTTGGTCCCCATGGCTTCCTTGGAAGTGATCATGACCGCCTGGGACTCGGCAATGATGGCGATCTCCTTCAGGTGGTTGGTCTTAAGAGTGCTCCCGCTGGATACTAGGTCCACGATGAGGTTCGCGACCCCCAGGTATGGCGTCACCTCGGCCGCGCCGGATATGGTGGTCACCTCGACCTGCTTGCCGTGCTTCTTGAAGTATTTCTGGGCCATGTTGGGGAACGAGGTCGCAACGATCGAACCGTCCGGTATGTCCGCGACGGTGTCCATGCCTTTCCCCTCGGGTACCGCTACCGACAATCGGCAGCGTCCGAAACCCATATCCAGGAGCTTGTGCACGTCCAGCCCGGACTCCAGCACAAGGTCGTAACCGGTGATGCCCATATCCACCGCGCCCTTATGCACGAACCTCACAATGTCCTGTGCTCGGAGGAACATGACCGAAATATCACCATTCTTGACGGTGGCATAGAGCTTCCTTTCGCCCCCGTCCTCGATTTCCAGGCCAGCCTGTTTGAGGATCTCGAGAGATCGCTCGTTCAGTCGTCCTTTATTGGGCACGGCCAGCTTGATAGACATCCATTCACCCTCTAAAGTTGCAGAAGGTGATAACCTGTCCTCATAAATAACATATGGCCTTTTATCGGAACGCTCCAGCATATATCGCGATAAACTTCCCCTTCTCAGAATACTATGCCGTCCACGGAAATATTAATAGTGGCCCGTGTCATAACTGCCTCTCTGGACTGAACTTGAGGATATTATTGGCGACTCCTCCATGGAAGACCACGGAAATGTGGCCACCCCTCGGACTTCTCTACATAGCGGGTAGTGTAAAAGAGGCCCGCGGGGACGAAGTCATCGTGGTCGATGCCTTCTGCCAGAACTATACCAAGGAGCAGCTGGTAGAGCGGGTGGTCAAGGAACACCCCGACATACTTGGCATGAACTGCTCCACTCATACTTTCAAGGCCACTATGGATGCGCTGAAAGATGCGCATGACCGTTTGCCTAGCATGCTCATCGTCCTGGGGGGCTACCATGCCACCTTCGCACCGAAAGAGATCCTTGAGGCCTATCCGTTCGTGGATTTCATCATCAAGGGGGAGGCGGAGAGGGCGTTCCCCAAGCTCCTCAATCATATCGAGAAGGGAAGCGAACCGTTGGACGTGGAGGGCATCACCTTCCGCCGGTCGGGAGGGGAATGGCACGAGAATCCGTTATCCCTGATCGAGGACCTCGACTCCTTGCCCTTTCCGGACCGCGACCTGCTGGGGGATCTGCGGTACGGTTATTATTTCCAAGGCATCCCGTTGACCTTCGGAAAGTTCACCACCATCTCCACGTCCCGGGGATGCCCGTTCACCTGCTCGTATTGCTCCTGCGCGGCGTTCTCCGAACGCAAGTGGAGATATCGCAGCGCAAAGAACGTGGTCGACGAGCTAGAGATGCTGTATGGGGAGGGCTATCGGGAATGCGTCTTCATCGATGACAACTTCACTCACCAGATATCTAGGGTCGAGGAGATCTGCCAGCTCATCAAGGAGCGTGGCCTCAAAATGAAGTTCTACTGTGAGGGGAGGACCAGTCATGCTCAGCTCCCCTTTCTCAAGAAGATGAAGGCCGCCGGGTTCAATGTCATCTACTTCGGCGCCGAATCGGCATCCCCGCAGGTGCTCAAGTATTACAATAAGAAGCAGACCCCGGACCGCACGGCCGAGGCGGTGGCCAATGCCAAGAAGGCCGGCATGCTGGTCATAACCTCATATATCATCGGCGCCCCGGTGGAATCGAAGGAGGCGATCAAGGCCACCATCGGTTTCGCCCAATCCCTCCGTCCCCATGGGGTGCAGTACAACATCTTGGACTATCTGTTGGGCACACCCCTATGGGCTGAGATGGAGGCAAAGGGGATAGTCAAGGAGGGCGACTGGACCACCAACCACCGGGTCTACGAGTACTTCCCGGAGAACGCTTCCAAGGAGGAGCTGGAAGCGTTGGTGAACGAAGGTTACGGCTCCTTCATCGGAGCGTGGAAGAGCGGCGAGGGCCTCCTGGAGTTCTTGCGCATCATCATGGTCAATTCCACCGCCCGCAGCGTCATCTTCGGCAACCTGACCAACCCGGCCGCCAGAAAGGCGTTGACCGACGGGCTGAAAGCCTTCTGAGGACGAACACCCAATATCAGGGGGTCTTTTCGTCATGATCAAATATGGAGCACGCTCATTCTGCCTGTTGAGAAACGATGGAGAATGAGGCCGTACTGACCAAGCTGGACGAGCTACGCAAGAGCATGGAAGCGTTCAATGATACCTTGGACCGGGTGAGGTATGATGATTTCAAGACCGTCTTCTATGAACATATCCAGAACATCTTCGGACGGCACAGCAAAATGTTGTTCGATTCGGGCATGGATGCGATGAGCGAGTTCTCTTCCTGTGTTAATAGGAAGGAGTGCATGGCTAGCTTCGAACGCAGCAGGAAGGAGGTGCTAGCTGCCTTCCAGAGGGATGACATGCACGGTGCACTGATGGTGCTGGAGGACGCCGAGGCCCAACTGACCTACGACAACTCGATTTGCACCGACAAGCGTTGCTCCCGATACACCATGGACACATTACGCCAGATCAAGGCACTATTCTCCATTTCGGACAATCTCAAATTTCGCAACTACATTCAGCCGGAGACATCGTTCTCCCGGCTGACCTTCAATGGACGGTTGACGAACCACTGGGCCGCAGAGAGGAAGGAACCGACCAGCATGGAGGTGGCGGCCGCGATCTCCATGTTGGCCAACTCTTGGAGGTTGGAGGTGCTGAAGCTACTGGCGCAGCAGGAACAAAGTTTCTCAGATATGAGTAAGGCCCTCGACCTAAAGACCGGGCACCTGCAGTTCCATCTCAGGGTCCTCCAGGAAGCGGGATGCATTAAGAACAACTCCCGGCGAAGGATGTACTCGATCACAGTTGAAGGGCAGCACTGCCTTGGATGGCGTTCAGGGCTTGGCGAATCGACTTTTATAGTGCTTGACCACGTTAAAAAAACAATCTGGCATCAGCATATAGTATAACAAAATATTAAGTAAGAATACTCAAATATTCTCGGAACCGTTCTGCATATGTGGTCGCGGTCTGCGATATGCAGGCGGGTAGAGCGAACGGATCATCGGCCGAACCGTCCGCCTATCGCGGTCACCCGGGAGGAATTGTATGGTAGATGCATTGAATCACATCGAGAGAGACATGGCCGCGCTGACCAACAAGCCCGCCGACCGACTGTCCACATATCCGCT
Source organism: Methanomassiliicoccaceae archaeon (assembly GCA_963728405.1). Taxonomy (GTDB): domain Archaea; phylum Thermoplasmatota; class Thermoplasmata; order Methanomassiliicoccales; family Methanomassiliicoccaceae; genus UBA6. Next base: position 375,121 of record CAVSJV010000005.1, read on the forward strand.
CGCCATGGGAGTATGCCGCCGCTTGCTCAACAACGGCGCCGGGATCACCTATCACGAGTGGGTCACCGACCCGCAGAAGTTCGCCGACGCCTTCGTGGCCGGTCAGCGCTACTTCGACTTTGACTGGGCCATCGGCCTCATGGACCTGTCGGTCATGGCCGGCGACCTCGGTTCGCATGTAAGAATGGACGAGCAGAACACCCCGTTCGTCGATGATCCGGCCATCAAGACGATCGAGGACTACGAGAAACTGCAGGTACCCGACATCAAGGATCCCAAGTCCCGCAGCTATGTTCTCGTCGAGGGAACGGGCAAGTTCGTGGAAGCGATCGGTAAGGAGGTCGTGACCGCCGCGTTCCTGGAGGGCCCACTGCTCGCTTTGACGCAGACCCGTGGAGCCGAGTTCGTGTTCAAGGACATGTACGACAACGAGTCCTCCCGTGCCGCCGTGCACAAGGCCCTAGCGACCATCACTGAGTACGACAAGGAGATGGTCAAGGGGTTCGGGCAGAAGAAACCCGCCGGGCTGGTGTGGGACTATCTATGGGGCTCCTACTCCTGCCTCGGCGACAAGGAGTACGCCGAGTTCGAGGGCGACCACAAGTACGCCGGCTGTCTGAACGAGCTGGTGGCCAAGGAGGGCATGGCCTCGTGCATCCACAACTGCGCTGACCTCCCCCACCTGGACACTCAGGTCAAGCAGATGAAGCCCGCCATCTACTCGATGGCCTGGTACCCCTTGATCCCCGGTTCGATGCCGGCCAAGGAGGTCATCGCCAAGGGCTATGCGGACAACTGTCTGATGGCCGGCAACATCGACCCCCAGGGCTACGTGCGGTGGAGCACCGAGAAGATGCAGAAGACCACGATGAACCTGTGCAACGAGGTCGTCACCGCCCTGAAGGAGCGGGGCCTCGGGGCCCGGTACTGCATCGCCTCCGGCTGCGAGGTGCCTCCGGCGATCGCCACCAAGCTCGAGAACATCAAGACCTGCGTCGACACCGTCAAGCAGTACGGTACTTTCCAAACCTGATGGGGCGCTAGCCCCCATCATTCTTTTATCCTCGTTGCCCTCGGTCGGAAGGTCCACGCGAACCCCGCTGCCCCGAACACCAGGATCGCGGCCAGGAACCAGAAACCACCCAGATACCAGAGGGCGTTCCCCACAATGAGGGCGGTGATTATGGGGCCGATGAACTGCCCAATGTCCATCACCGTGTGCAGGAAACCCATCGATGAGCCTGAACCGGATCGAGTGGACAGGTCCGAGACCAGCGCCTGCGTCGATGAGGTCACCGAGGAAAAGCCCAGGCCGAAGATGGCCGACAGGGCGACCAGCAGGACCGGCTCGATGGTCAGCGGGAACAGCAGCACGGCGACGGCGCAGGCCAGCAGGCCGGCGATGATGAACCTGTCCCGTCCATGGCGGTCGGACATTCGCCCGATCAGCGGTTTAGTGAGTACGACCGTGAGCAGCTGCCCCCCTCCGATAAGGGCCCACCAGACCGGCGCCAGACCCTGGTTCAGGGCGTAGTCGATGGAGAATACCTCGAAAGCGCCGTATGCCAGATACTGGGCCGCCTCCATCGATGAGGCTACCAGGACCTTTCGGTCGGTAACGATGGACCGCAGCTGTTCTCGGATGGGTGCGTTCTTCGGCCCTTTTTCACCAGGGTCCTCCCCCTCGCGATAGACGGCGAAGATGGCGATCAGCGCCGACACCCCGGCCAGGCCGACCGCCCAGTAGACGTCACGGTAGTTGAAGTTGGTGAACACGAGGACCGCACCGCCGAGGAAAGGTGCGATGCCGCGGCCGACGATGGTCGCGGATGAGTAGAAGGACAGCTTGGCGGCCTTAAGGTCCGGGAAGTTATCCACTATGGCCGCGCTGGCCACCGTACCGAAAACGGCGGTGGCGAAGCCATGGTAGAAGCGGACGGCCATGAGCTCACCAGGGCTGGTCACGAAAAGGTAGAGGAAGGGCGCAGTGGCGAAGACCACGGCCGCCGAGTATATGACCTTCCGACGGCCCAGGAAGTCGGATAATGAGCCGGCTGGTAGGGAGACCAATATGCCTGGCAATGTGGACGCTGCTGCCACTAGGCCCAGAAGGGCCGTGTCTGCGCCCAGGCTGCGCGCGAAGGGAGCGAGCACCGGGTTCTTGGCCATGGTCGAGCTGAGGATGGCCAGCGCCCCTGCGAAGCTCAGTCCATAGAAGAATCGGTCCCGTCGGTCCATCAGAGGCACCCGTTCCTTAAACTCCAACGGTGGATTAAATGCTGCGTAAGGCCATATCCCAACACTTATTCTAGAGGGGGACAGAGGACTATGATCAATAACGATGACGGAAGCGACGTGCTAAAGTGGCATACTCGCTGCTTCAGCTGCCATTTCAAGGTCCGGTGCCGCGACGAGAAAGTATCGCGCGGCTCGAAGAAGTGTCTCAATCTCTTGAGGCATCAGGAAAAGCACTGATCACTGCACCACCCCACCTTGCGAAAGCACAGCGTAGTCTCCTGCCTGATCGGTACGGACGATGACGGCGTGAACAGCGCTCAGACGGGCCAGGGCAGTGGAAGTGGGATGCCCATAACTGTTCTGCCCGACCTCTATGACCGCTATTGACGGCGTTACTGCGTTCAGGAAGGTGGTCGAAGAGGAGGATGCCGAGCCATGATGGGCTACCTTCAGCACGTCCACATCCAGCTCTTCCTTGTACATCGAGCATAATGTGTTCTCCACCTCGAAGCCGATGTCTCCGGTGAAAAGGAACGTGCTGACTGGACGCGGCCATCCTTATCACGATGCTGGCATCGTTCGCTTCGGCGGACGCGTTGATCGAAAGGACCCTGAAGTCCTCGGTGAGGCTGAGGTCCAGGTAATCCCCGGCATCCACGTCGCCGCTGGTGTATACGGGGCAGCCCTCGTCCAAGGCCGCATCGATGAAGTTACGGTACGACGAGGTGTTCTTGACCAGCCCCGGATGGTACACGCTGCGGACCTCCAGTGTTCGGAGCACTTCCTCCGCCCCGCCCAGGTGGTCTTCGTCGGGGTGAGAGATGATGAGCGCGTCGAGGACGGTCACGGAGCGATTGCTCAGATAGGAGAGCAGGTCCGTCTCCGCTTCAGACGGGCCGGCATCGATCAGGATGTGCTTTCCGTCTGAGGTCTGTATGAGCTCGGCATCTCCCTGGCCCACATCGATGAAGTCGACCTCGGCGTTCTCGACGATGCTCTCCACCCCGGGCGGGAGGACGTGGATGCTGAAAGGAAACGTTGCCCGATACATGGTCCGGATAGAGGACCTCAGCATGCCAGATGCCTTGCCTGAGCGGACCGTTCTCGGAGATCACGCTGAAATAGTCTCCGTTGCCGGCGGCGCTGTCGTTGTTCAGATCATGGTACGACAGGCCCACCCCGGGGAACAGGTCGTCGAACCTGAAGATGCCGGTCTGCGATGACGCCGTCAATGGCCGGTCCACGTGGCCCAGTCCGGGAGCGTAGATCCTCATGGTGATGTCGTTCAGTGAGGGCTGGGGATCGAGCTCGCCGAGGTAGATGCTCACCACGCTGTCGTTGACCTTGACCAGATGTGGGTCGTCGTCCTGCCCTTGTTTGGCAGGGGTCGTGCTGTTCTTTACCTTACCGTAGACATAGATACCGGCCAGCAGTAACAGGCCGACCACTATCAGTACCACTAGGACCTTGCCCCATCCCTTCAAAATCTTTCGCCAACACCGCCAGGCGTTCCTCTTCAATCAAACTTTCGCTATCCGGGAGCCTTCTCGGCCTGAGAGGTACGGCACCCTTCCGAGGTGGCCCGGAACCGGCCGGGCGGCACCAGGATCTCGAAACTGGAGCCCTGGCCGCCTTCCCCCGTTTCTCTAATGGTCATGCCGGAGATCCGCAGGACCTCTTGGATGAGGTGCAGGCCATGGCCTCTTCTCCCCCGGAACTCCCAGTCGAACAGCTTGGGGCGGTCCTCATCCGATATGCCAACGCCATTGTCCTGGCAAACGATACGTAGGCCCGCCTCGGTGATGGATGTGGACAGCCCTATGAAGGTGGCCGTCCGGCCATAGCGGACCGAGTTCTCCACCAGGTTGTGGAAGACCTTCTCCAGCATGGGGTCGGCGAACACCTCGTAGCCGTCCAGGGCGCCATGGACGCTTACTCGGCCCAGGTCCAGATTGGCCACCCCCTTGCGGTAAGCCTCGGCCAGGTCCATCCAGTGGGCCTCGTTCTGCCCCAGTGACTGGTATTCGCGGGCAAAGGCCATCTGGTGAGTGATGCTCTGGGCGGCCAGCCTAGCCTTGGCTATCAGCTCCCTGGTCGCGGGGTCGGTGGACCTCACTTCGGCCAGTTGCAGGTAGCCCGACAGCGCGGTGATCTTGTTATGAACGTCATGCCGGGTGATGTCACCCAGAAGTGAGATCTTGAGCTCCGCAAGTTTGGCGGCCTGTTCGGCCTTCTTCCGTTCGGTGATGTCCATGATGGTACCGAATATCCCCACCACCTGGCCGTTCTCCTCATACTCCAGACGGGTCCTGGACTGCACGTACTTCATTGTGCCGTCGGCGACGATCAGGCGAAAGTCCAGGTCCACCTCGTTCTGTCCGTTCTTTACACGTTCGATGGCATCGGCCATGCGTCCTCGGTCCTCGGGATGGATCGTTCTTTGCACGAGGTTCATATTCATTTTATGGCCGTGAGCGACCCCCATTATGTTCTTCAGCTCCTCGGAGGTCTGGACCCACCCATCGTTCCAGTTGACCCTGAAGCTGCCCACCTTGGAGGCCTTTTCGGCCTCTGCCAGCAACCTCCGGCTCTCCATAAGGTGGCGCTCTGCATCCTTGCGTTCGGTGATATCCCGAGCGACCGTAAGGATCGCCGCCCGTCCCTCGATGTTCACGACCTTGCTGCTTATCTCCACAGGGACGGTCGCTCCGTGCTTGCTGAAATGGCGGGACTCGAACAGCAGCTCCCCCTCCTGCATTATCTTGGCCAGGGTCTCTCGCATGGTCTGGCGGAGGGACGGCTCGACTATATCGGACAAGCTAGCATCAAGTAGCTCCTCCCGCGAATAGTCCAGGCGTCGGGAGGCCATGGTGTTCGCCTCCAGCAGTTTACCCTCGGGGTCTACGATCAGAATGATATCGTTAGCGTTGTCAAAGATCTCGCGGAACCTCCGCTCCATGAGCTGTTTCTCCTCCTCCACCTGCCTCTTTTCCGTGATGTCAGTGACCGTGCCGATGATGTACGAGGGGGTGCCATCCACGGCGGCGACGACCTTGCCGGAGCTCTGGAAGATCTTGAACCCATTGCCCACACGAACACGGTAGATGATATCGTATGGCGACATGGTCTCCACCGCTCTCCTCACTCCCCCCTTTAGTCCGGGCAGGTCCTCAGGGTGCACCAGCATAAAGTATTCTTCAATGGTCGGCTCGTCCCGGCCGGGGTCCAAGCCCACGAGGTGAAACATCTCCTCCGACCACTTGACCTCCCAGGTACCAATATTGTACCGGTAGCTGCCAGTTCGCGATTGCTTCTGGGCCTCGGCCAGCAGTCTCTGGCTCTCCAGGAGTTTTCGCTCCGCCTCCTTGAGGTCGGTCACATCCATTATGGTGCCGAAGATGCCGACGACATCCCCATCCTCGTTCAGTTCGATCTTCCCGCGATTATGGATGTATCTTAGCCGGCCATCCGGTGTGAACAGTCGGTACACGAAATCGATCTCCGTGTCCTTCTCCGGCATCTCCCACCAGGCCTGGTTCACCATGTCCCGGTCCTGCGGAAGGACCAGTTTGAGATACTCCTCCCTCCTGGACCATTCTCTGATCGGATCGATCCCGCAGATGCGGAACGCCTCGTCCGTCCATTCTGAGATGCCCTTCCCCAGATCTATGTGGTAGCCACCGATGTGGGCCGTGCTCTGGGTCTGCCGGAGGAGATGCTCCGAACTGAGAAGCCGGCGTTCTGCATCCTTACGTTCGGAGATGTCCCGGGCGATGCAAAGAAGCACCTTGCCATCGCCGTATATGATGGGGGTGCTGTTCACTTCGACCGGCGTCTCCCGGCCGTCCCTGGTTAGGTGTATCGTTTCGACCATGCCTTGGGACCCGCTCAACTGCCCAGCGATCTGTTGGACCGTCTCCTCGAGGCGATATCGCCCGTCAAAATCCGCCACATTCATGTGCACCAGCTCGCGGTAGGCATATCCGAGCCGCTGGCAGGCCACCTTGTTCACTTCCAGGAGGCGTCCGGTGCGGTCGATGATGTAGATGGCATCATTGGCGTGGTCGAAGATGTCGCGGAACTTGCGTTCCGTGTTGTATAGGTCCTCTTTGGCCTCCCGTCTCTCCGTCACGTCCCGGGAGCATAGCACCAGGCCTTCGATCTGGCCTTTCGATCCTCTAAGGGGAGAGCCTAACGTTTCGAGCCAAATGTAATTGCCGTCGGAGTGGAGGTAACGGAATTCGGTGGAGGCCACCGTAATTCCTCTGAGGGCCTCGGCCAGGAACCAATGGACCCTATCTCGGTCCTCCGGATGCACATGGCGGACATAATTTTGGCCCAGACAGATCTCCATTTCATAGCCCAGGACGGTCCTGACGGAAGGACTGGAATAGTTGATGATCCCGTCACGGTCGACCTGGGTGATCACATCTTTCATGTTATCGGTGATGAGGCGCAGCTTCTCCTCCCGTTCCCGCAGGGCAAGCTCGGCGACTTTGGCATCTGAGATGTCTCGTGAGCTAAGCACGGCCCCACAGGCCTCTCCCTCCTCGTCGAGGACGACCGAGCCCCTCGTCTCCATCCACACATAGCGCCCGTCCCGGCGTAGATAACGGGCCACTATCCTGCTCTTCCCCTTGGTCACCCCGTCATTGGCAATGATCTCGGCCAGGGAGTGGCGGCTATCAGGATGGATGATATCGAGATGGGTCTTGCCGATGAACTCCTCCGGCGAATAGCCCAGGACCTGGGCGATGGAGGGACTGGCGTACACCACCCTGCCCTCCTCATCTACCCGAGTGATGAGATCCTGCATGTTCGATGTGATGATGGCCAGCTCCTCCTGTTTGACCTTGAGGGCCCCCTCCACCAGCATCTTCTCCGACAGGTCCTCCACCAGGCCGATGTCGTATCGCATCCGGCCTTCATCGTCCCTGACCGCGGAGATGGTCAGCCTGACGTTGAGGTGCTGCCCCGTCCTGGTCACCAGGCGTTTCTCGATCTGGTAGCCGTCCCTGGTTCCCTCGATCATCTCTCCGAACAGGGCAGCGTCCTTGCCCAGGTCGCCCGGATGAGTGATATCCTGGAAGCTCATGGACATGAGCTCCCGGCGCGAGTAACCGGTCATGGCCTCCAGGGTCGGATTGATCTCTAAGAACCTTCCCTCAGGGTCGGCCAGCCCGATCCCGATGGCGCTGTTCTCGAAGATGGCCCGGAGCCGGGACTCGTTGGCCTTTAGAGCGTTCTCGGCCATGCGGCGGTCGGTGATGTCATGGAAGCTCCATACTCGGCCGATGACCCCCTCCTCGGACCGTTGAGGACGAGTGACCATCTCGAACGCCCTTCCATCGATGAACTCGAGCACGTCGGATGAAGAGATCTCCCGGTCCTCGGTCAGCTCGGTTGCCCTTCTCTGGAACAGGCCCGGGTCCTTCAGTTGGTCCAGGACCTCGCCCAGTAGGTTGCGGCCATCGTCCTTCGACGATGAGGGGAGCTTCCACATCTCCAGGAACTGGGTGTTGTATGCCACCACGTCCTGGTCCAGGTTAACCACTAATATACCGTCGGTGGTCGATTCAAGGGTAGCCTTGAGCAGAGAGACCGAGCTCTTGAGCTTCTCCTCCGTTTGGTGAAGGGCGGTCATGTCCCCTCCGATGCTCAGGATCTCCTTAACCCGCCCTTCCTTGTCGGTGATGACCTTATTGGTCCAGGCGATCCAGACCTTCTCCCCGTTACCCTTGATGTTCTGACTGATGGTGTAAGGGTTCTCGATGTGGTTCTGCACCAGAGTGTCGAGGGACTCGACCAGGTTGTTTCCGCGGTCATCGATGAGGGGGGTGATGGTCCCGATGATCGATCGTCCCACGATCTCGTCCCATTTGTAGCCGAAAAAGGTCTGGGCATACTCGTTGATGAACTGGACTCGCCCTTCGGTGTCTATCCTCAGGATGATGGAGTTCGAGCACTCGACCAGTTCGCGATACTTCCGCTCGCTTTCCTGCAAGGCCTTCTCGGTCGCGCTCTTCTGGGCGAGCTTGACGATGGCGTTCCGAAGTTCCCGGAACTGGACCTTGGGGTCCCCACCTTTCTGCAGGTAGAAGTCAGCGCCGTTGTTGATCGCCTCGATAGCGACCTCCTCACGTCCTTTGCCGGTGAAGAGGATGAACGGCGTGATATCTCCCGTGGCCTTCAGGGCCTTGAGCAGCTCTACACCGTCCATCGTCGGCATTTGGTAATCAGATACGATCACATCGAAGGCCTGGGACCGCAAGGAAGCGAGCGCTTCGACACCGCTATTCATGACCGTTACCTCTATACCTCCGTCCAGCTCCAGGAATACCTTGGTGACCTCGAGCAGGGCCGGCTCATCGTCGATGTAAAGGGCATGTATCGCGGGGGCGGTCAAGCGGTTAAAAAACAATGTCGGTGATTATGAATGCATTTCACTACAATATCAATTATGATATTATCATAATAATAATTTGATATTGACCACCTTGGTTTTAATTCCCTCCTTAAAGAGCGCGTTGCCTCTCCCGAAAGTTCCGGATGGGCAGCAGTACTTACACCGGCTCCCATCGTCAAAAATGATTCAGGCCAAGGAGGAACGTGAGGTCCAGCTCGAACGGAGGGAGCAGTTACCTTGACCCCGTTGCGCTCTGGTAGGAACCGTCCGGCCGTCATTCATGAAGGGACTTAGCTCTCCGGGGGTGTCCTGACCACCAGGACCGGACATGTCGCGTGGCGTACGACACGTTCCGCCACGCTGCCCAGTAGCAGGTGGGCCATGCCGGTGCGGCCCAGGGAACCCATGACGATGAGGTCGTAGTCCTTGGCGATCTCCACTATCTTGTGGGCGGGAGTACCTGAATCCACCACCAGGGTGGTCACGTGAACCCCTTTCTTCGCCCCCTCCTGCCGCACGAACTCCACGGCGGCCTGACCCTCTGTCTCCATTATGGGGAGTAGATTGGGTAGGGCAATGGCATCGCCATAGCCGATGAACGGGCTTATGTCCACAACGTTCAGCGCGGTTACCTCGGCACCTATGAGCTTAGCGAGATCCAGCCCCCGGGCGACCGCCGCTTTGGCGTTCGGACTATCGTCGGTCGGTATCAGGATCCTCTTGATCGCTCCTACGCCCTCGGTGTGATGTTCGTTCATAATGTTCTGCAGTATGATTTGGAGCAAGAGATGCTAATAACCTACTATGATCGCCCTCGCGGTCGCCCCTCTTTTGAGACGAGGGAAGGGAGCGCCCAGGGCCTTATCAGGACCACCGTAGCTCGATCTTGGCCACCTTGGCCGGGGGGACATCCATCTTTACCAATCGAGGTAACTGTCCCTTCAGAGCGATCTTTTCTCCGACCACTCCCAACGCTCCCTCTATGCCTGGAATCGAGCACACCTCGGCGAGAGCCTTGTTCAGCACCTCATCATCGCTCGATGTGAGCAGGTTTCCCAGGCGGGTGGCGCAGGCGTCCGCTAACGTGACGTTCGCGGAGATGACCGTCGCCGCGTCCGACGTCCCGAACGATATCGAGGGCCCGATCGTGGCGGATGAGGTGCAGATGCCGAAGACCCCCTCCCTCGGAACGCAGGCGAACCCCAGACCCCTGACCTTCTCGCCGGCGTACAGGCCCACATTGACCTCCCGGTCGAGCAACATGGCGATGTCCCCTCCGTTGTCGACGATCGCCTGTCTCGCCCCTGCGGCCTGCAGGTCCTTGACCGCCTTCTCCGCAATCGCCCCAGCGATGCTGGCCATCGGCCCCACTCCTGCCCGGCCCGTTGCTTCGCACATCCTCTTTATGAGGGGGGGAGCATCCTCCGGTGCGGGATATGGCTCCAGGGTGACCTGAAAGATGGGATCCCGGCGGATGAACGCCTGCACTACCTCGCGGGTGTGGAAGATAGACTCCTCCGCTGCCGGGATGAACTCTCTCTCGGCGATGATGGTGACCGCCGTCTCCCCGATCTCGAAGTGCTTCCTGATCATGCCTGCAGCTTCATGGCCTCGGGGGGGCAGGAGCGTACGCACAGCCCGCAGGCGATGCACTTATCGAGATGGAAGATGACCTTCCACTCCTTGCGGTCCATCTCGATGGCATCGGCCGGGCATATGGAGACGCACATGCCGCAATTGGTGCACCGGGACTCGTCCTTGGTCACGAACTCGTTCAGCTCCTTGACCTCGACCCCCTTCGACTGAAGGTACGCCACTCCCTTGGTGATCTGGGCCGGCTTGCCGTCCACTTCGATGAGCAGCACTCCGCCCTTCTCCATGATCTCCGCTCTCAGGATATTGAACTTAAGGTCGAAGTCCTTGACCAGGACAGTAGGTGATCGACTCGTTGACCAGCTCGGGGGTGAAGTACAGGTTGAACTTGCGTTTGGCCATCTAGAGCACCTCCTCTTTGGAGCAGACATCCAGCGGTCTCTGCACCCGTTCCGAGGGCAGGGGAGCGACCGGCTGGGTCAGGAGGAACTCCTTCTCCTCTATCATCTTCTTCAGACGGCCGGCGATGATCCTTGCCTTGTAATATGAGGACAGCGAGGAGGTGCGGACCTTCTTGCCGAACAGCTCCACCGTCCCGCTCTTCAATTGAGCATAGCTCACCTCCATGATCGGCCTGCGGTTCCGGGACTGGATGGCATAATCGAGCAGGGGGGCGAAGATCTTATCATCGGTGACGGTCGCGGTTCTCATGAGGTCCTCATCCAGTATTGGGATGGGGACGCCGATCCCTACGCCGAGGGATAGGCCGTAGCCATGGAAGTTGAGCGCCCGTACGAACTCGTCGCTCATGCCTCTGAGATCACCCACGACGGCAAGGGACCGGGCCGATGACGCCGGCACGCCGTTGTGGTACGGCACGTTGGTCTTGAACTGCGTCCCCTCCCATGCCACATAGCCGACCCCGCCGCCCAGGAAGATCCGGGTGCCGATGCCGATCGTGCGCAGCTTAGGGTCCTTGAGCAAGGGGGACAGCTGCCCGGCACTACAATAGGTGGCGTTACCATAGTGCGGCAACAATTTGCCCATGTAGGTGAACAGGGCCTTCTCCGAGGAGTTCGTGGCCACTCCATAGTTCTGGTACATGTTCCGCGGATTGTACATGTACGCCTGGTTCACCGATTTCAGCGAGATGTAGGTATCGATGTCCTTGCGCGGGTAGCAGTCGGTGCCGTGGGCCGTGGCCCTTAGATGAACGGCCTCGCCCCTGACCAGCGACTCGATAACGTGGGCGCCGCCATAGTCCATGCCGTCGCCATCCCGCTGCTCGGTCGCGCCGATGTAGGCGTCGACGGCCGCCAGGCCGGTGTAAGCGGGCACGTCGTTCAGCCACACCTTGCTCATCCTGATGGGCGGCTCGGCATGGCCGAAATTGATGAACGCTCCCGAGGAACACATGGCGCCGAAGGTGCCCGTAGTTACGACGTCCACCTCCTCGGTGGCCTTCTCGATCCCCTGGCTCTCCACCAGTCGGATGGCCTCCTCCGCGGTCATTATGATCGCGTCGCCCTTCTCGATCTTGGCGTTGATCTCCTCGTAGGTCCTCTTCAATTTCTCACCCTATAGTAGCTTTTTTACAAGCGCCAGCTCAGCGTTCAATACTGACCCGCCCGCTCCGCCCCGGATGGTGTTGTGCGACAGCACGAACATCTTGAAATGGTCGTCCTTCTTACGCACCCGTCCGACCACTGAGCTCATTCCCCTGGCCCTGGTCGGTCGGCCAGCGTTCACGTCCATCGTCGGCTGGGGGCGGTTCTCCTCCCTCCGCACGATGACCGGTTGGATAGGCGCAGTGGGCAGCTTGAGCCTCTGCGGCTCGGCCTCGAAGGTCTCCAAGGCCTTTATCATCTGTTCGACGGAGGCGTCCTTTTCGGTTCGCAGCACGATCGACTCTAGGTGGCCGTCGATGACCGGCACCCGGGCGCAGCTGGCGTAGACCTCCACCGGGTGGTAGGCGAACTTGCCGTTCTTGACCTGGCCAAGGATCTTGGCCAGTTCGGCCTCCATCTTCTCCTCCTCGTTCTTGATGAACGGCACTACGTTGCCGAGGGCGTCCAGCGACGGGACGCCCGGGTAACCGGCCCCGGAGACCGCCTGGTAGGTGGACACGACCACGAACCTCAGCCCGAAGGCATCATCGACCGCTTTAAGAGGCAGTGCGATGCCCGTGGTGGAGCAGTTGGCGTTGGTGACGATATATCCGCCGTCCTTGAATGTCTTCTGCTTCTTGACCACGTCTAGATGGGGAGCGTTGCACTCGGGGATGAGGAGGGGCACATCGGATTCCATGCGGTGGGGGGCAGCATTGGAGAAGACGGCCACGCCGCCCCTGGCCAGCTGGGTCTCGAAGTCGCCCGCGATGTCCGTCGGCAGTCCGGAGAACGCCACGCGGTTGACCTTGGCGATCTTGGCCACATCCAGCTGCTCTATCCTCATCTCCAGGGTCTCATCCTTGAACGCATGGTCCCTGATCTTCAGGGTGTCCCCTAGCCTCTTGCCCTCGGACCTCTCCGAGGCGTACAGTCCGGCCATCTCGAACCGAGGATGGTCTTCCAGCAGCTGCACGAACCTTTGCCCTATCATCCCTGTGGCGCCCAGAACGGCGACCTTCACCTTTGCCATCTACTTTCCTCCAAAGTATCCCTTGCCCTCGGCCATCATGCGCTCGAAGGCCTCCCGGTCCCCTTTGACCGCGGCGTCCTTTAGGTCGGCCACGGCTCGCTGCAGGAACGACAGTGCTTCCTGGTTGTGGGGATTCAGGTGCTGTATCTCGTAGTAAAGCTGAGCGTTCTCCGATGCCACGTCCCTGGACGTGCTCGACCTGCCGGCGGAAGGTGGTGGAGGCCGCTCTGTTCAGATCGTCGTAGCCCCTACCGCTCTGCCGCAGCGCCTCGAAGAACGCGATGTTCACAGCGTGGCTCAAGCCGAGCACATAGGCCATCAGGGGATCATGCTCCTTGACGTCCATATCGATTATGTTGGCACCGTCGACGAGGATCCTAGCCCTCTCGACCGCCTCGGCCGATCCACAGTGGCAGACCACCACATTGCGGTCGATTATCGACGCGGTGTCCGGGCCGAACATGGGGTGCAACGAACAGACCAGGTATCCGCGGCCGGCCCCGTCCTCCAGTTCCTCGGTCAAGGGCGCCTTGATGGAGGCGATATCGAACACCAGCCCCTTCGGCTGGTAGGATAGGACCTGTTGCAGGATTGCGGGCGTCTCCGAGATGGGGGTAGCGAGAACGACGACCTCGGCGTCGCGCACGCCCCTCTCGAGATCCCTCTCCATCGGGAAATTAGGATTCTCGCCCTGATCGTAAACGCGGATGCGGTGCCCCCGGGAGGCGAAGAAACGGCACAGCCAATTGCCCATCCGTCCGCTGCCGCCAACTATGAGCATGCGCTTGGAGAGCTGAGGGCGAGGGATCTTTCCCTGCTGTTCGATCGACTCGCGAATGAGAAGGATGGCGATCTGGCGGGCCGATTCGGTCGACATGCCGAACTCCTTGGCCCGCTCAACATAGCGGCCGATGACCTTCTCTTCTACCGACGGGGCCCGGAGGGGCAGCGAGTCAGTGGCCTTCATTTGCCCCATCTCCACTGCCGCAGCGGTCCGATTGGCCATCATCCGTAGGATCTCGTAATCGATCTTCTCGATCCTTTTTCTAATGTCTTCGATGCTCTCACGCAATGAAATCACCCCTGAGGCACAGGTCGGCGAGCACCAGTGCGGTCGCCGCCTCCACCACTACCACGGCCCGGGGGACGATGCACGGGTCATGCCGCCCCTCGACCTTGATGGTGGTGTCCTCCATTCTCACTAGGTCTACGCTCTTCTGCTCGAGGGATATCGACGCAGTAGGCTTGAAAGCTACCCTAAAGTCCAGAGGCATGCCGCTCGAGAGACCGCCGAGAACTCCGCCGGCGTTGTTGGTCACAGTTTCGAGCTCGCCGTCCTTCACCTGGAACGAATCATTGTGCTCAGAGCCTTTCATAGCCGCGGCCCGGAAGCCCGCTCCGAACTCTATTCCCTTAACGCCAGGGATGGCAAATATCATCTTGGCCAGCTCGCCTTCCAGCGAATCGAAGAACGGCTCGCCCACACCGATGGGGAGGCCCAGGCTCAGGCAGCGGACGATCCCGCCGACGCTGTCGCCGTCCATCTTCGCCTCCATTATCTCGGTGATCATGTCCAAGGCGATGGCGGGGTCCGCGGCCCGCACGGGATTTTCCTTGGCCTGGCGGCGAACCTCTTTGAAAGTCCTCTCCTCAGCGTCCTCGATCTTGCCCAGTCCCTGAGTGTAGGCGGCGATCTGGACGTTGATGGTCCGGAGGATCTCCTTGGCCACCGCACCGGCCGCGACGATCGGTGCGGTCATCCGACCGGAGAACTGCCCCCCGCCCCGAAGGTCGTGCGACTCTCCATACTTCTTCATGGCGGTCAGGTCCGCATGCCCCGGTCGCGGCACGTTCTTGAACTGGTCGTACTTCGATGAGTCGGTATCTCTGTTAGCGATGAACAGCACCACGGGCGCCCCGGTGCTCCGGCCGTCCTTGACCCCGGCGAGAGTCTCGACCAGGTCCTCCTCGGCGCGGGGGGTCCCCAGCGCTCCGGACGGCCGTCTGAGGTCCAATTCCCGCTGGATGTCGCTCCTCTCGATCTCGAACCCCGCCGGCACACCGTCCAGCACGCAGCCGATGCCCGGCCCGTGGCTGGAACCGAAGATGGTGAGGCAGAGCCTCCTCCCGATGGTGTTCAACCCGACTCCTCCGCGGCCGCTCCCAGGGCCTTAAGGTCCGCCACGAAATGGGGATAAGAGATGCGATAGCAGTCGCCGTCGTTGATGGTGGTGACGCCGTCGGCCACCAGACCCGCCACCGTGGCCGCCATGAGGATGCGGTGATCTTCCGAGGGATTGATGGTCCTGGCCTTGAGCTTGACCGGCCCCTTGATCACGCATCCGTCCTCCCGTTCCTCAATGTCTGCGCCCATGAGCTTTAGGAACGCCACGGTGGTGGCGATGCGATCGCTCTCCTTGAACCGCAGGTGAGCCCCGTTGGTAAGCTTGGTCTCGCCCTTTGATTGGGACGCTAGCACCGCCAGGATGGGGAACGCGTCCGGCGAATCGCCCACATCAACATCCCCGGCATGAAGCTCGCCCTTCTCAACGGTGACGCTGTTCCCGGACCAGGCGACCTTGGCTCCAAATCTGGATAGGACTTCGAGCACCATGCGGTCGCCCTGTCGGTCCTTGGGATCGAGACCGCTCACGGTCACCTTGCCAGTGAGGGCGGCCGCTACCAGGGGGAAGGCCGCCGAGGAGTAGTCGCCCGGAATGATATAGTCCTTGGGCCGATACCTCTGGCCGCCCAGAACGCGATAGCCGTTCTTGGTCTCGGTGCTGATGGCACCGAACAGGGACATCATGTCCCTGGTGATCTCCACATAGGGCTTTGATCTCAGGGGCGTGGTGATGACGATCTCGGTGTCCAGCTCCTTTAACGCCGAGGATATCAGGAGGGAGGAGATGAACTGCGAACTGATGTCCCCCTTGATATGGGTCCATCGTCCTTTGTTCGGCCCTCGGATTATCAGGGGGGCATTCCCGTCACCGCGCTGCGATATGGCCCTCACGCCCAGTTCGGTCAGGGCGTTCAACAAAGGCTTCATCGGCCTCTGTTGCAGGGACTCATCGCCGGTCAGGGTCACATTGTAAGGCAGCAGGGAGGCGATGCCTGAGAGCAGCCGGATGGTCGTCCCGGAGTTGGCACAATCGACAGGACCGGTGGGCGCCTTGAGCTTGCCGCCCCGGATGATGAGGTCGTCATGCTCTCTCTTCACAATGGCCCCGAACTGCTCCATGCCCTTCAGGGTGGCCAAGGTATCGCCGCTCAGTAGCGGTCCATTCAATCGGGAATCGCCATGGGCCAGGGAGGCGAGGACGATGGCGCGGTGAGTATAGCTTTTTGAGGGCGGCGCGGAGACGGTCCCCTGGACCGCGGACGGTCTGACCTGAAGCTTCATTCTTTGTTCCTCCTATCGTACAGGTCGACGGTCAGCAGCTTGAACTCCTTCATGGCGGCGGTGAACTCGCGGACCTTGTCCTCGACCACCAGCATGACCGTGGCCGGTCCGCTGCCGGTCAGTCCGGCGGCCAATGCTCCGTTCTGCAGTGCTCTCAGCGCGACCTCCTGGTCCAGGCCGAGGGCGGCCGAATAGCACATGCCGTTGAGGGTCAGGGCCCGTTCATAATCGCCGAGCAGGGCCTGCTGGAATGCCAGATCGACGATTCCGCGGACCGCCGTGATCCGTTCACGGGGCAGGGAGCTTTTGCGGATCTGGAAGTCGGGAACATGGATAAGGACCTTCAGGTAGCCGGGCATGGTGTCCCGGGCCAGGATCTGCTCGGAGCGGTTGTCGGTGAGGACCACGCCGCCGAACCAGGAGGCGCAGGCATCATCGAACGCGCCGGTCAACGAAACGCCAGCATCGATGGCGGCCCGGGTGCCCAGCCGGATGGCGTGGGTCTCATCCATGGCGACCCCCAGCGCATCGAGCGTTCCGAAGATGATGGCATTGGCGGCCGCGCTGCTGCTCTTCAGCCCCCGAGAGACGGGGATGGCCGAGCGGGTGGTGATGTGAACGTGGTAACGCTTGCCGGGCATGTGCAGATCGAGGACGGCCCGCACGCAGTTCTCGGCCAGCTTGGTGCTCTCTCCGGAAAAGCCGTCGATGACTACCTCGATCCCGTCCCCCTCGCTCAGCTCCACCTCCGCTGTGGTGGAGAGGTCGATGCCGAAGGCAGCGCCCTTGCCGCTGGCAAAGGCGCTTACTATGGTGGCGGCCCCGTGGCTGGTTCCCGTACCCTTCATCGTCATCCGTTCCTTGCACCGGCGGCCATGACCTCGTATGGAGGTCTAAGTCCAGTCCAGGTCTCGAAAGCATCCATGGCTTGATAGATTAACATTTCCATTCCCGAGAGGGTTTTGGCCCCCCGGGCTTCGGCTTCCGCAAGGAACGGCGTCCTTTCCGGATTGTAGATCAGGTCCACGACCCATTGCCTGGCCCGGAAGATCTGGGGGTCGATGGGCAGCTCGTCCGGGAACCCCTGCATGCCCAGGGGGGTGCAGTTGATGATCATCTCGAAGTCCATCTTGGGGGCATCGGTGTGGGAGGCCACCCGGGCCGAGAAGTCCCTGGCCACCTCCTGGGCGCGAGAGGGTGTCCTGTTCGTTATCCAGATCTTACCCCCTCTCCGCTCCAGGACCGCGCAGCAGGCACGAGCGGCCCCGCCCGCCCCGATGACCAGGACGCTCTTGCCCCGAGGGTCCGCTCCCGCCGCTAACAGGGCTTTCTCCAGACCGGTGACGTCGGTGTTGTGGCCCATGAGCGTTCCCTTCTCGTTGACGATAACGTTCACTGCCCCGACCCGCTTGGCGAGGGGATCGATCTCATCGAGATGCTTCATCACCGTTTCCTTGTGCGGGATGGTGACATTGAGCCCCCTCATCTTCAGCTCGCGGACCAGTTCCATGAGCTCACCCAGCTCTTCCTCCCTGGCCGGGAACAGAAGATATCGTCCCGGGACCTTCATCTCCTTGAACGCGAGATCATGGAGCGACGGGGAGAGGGAATGGCCGAGGGGATGTCCGGTCAGACCGGTGATCATCGGCTGTTCGCCTAACGCCTTGAGGGTGGCGATGTCCAGCTGCCCCGGGGCCGATTCTTTTCCAGGTTCCAGGGAGGCGTAGGTGAACTCATTACCAAAGCTCTTGCTGAGCATCCGGGTCACCGATCCGAGCTCCCCCATGCCAATGATGACATGCCTCTCTCCGGTCGCGGAGAACAGCTTGGCGGCCTGTACGAGCCTGGAGAGATCGTTGACCGAGCCGATCTGGAAGGCCACCTTGGCCAGGTCCCCTCTGGAAGAGGTGGAGACCATGGCGTCGATGATGGCCGGGAGTTCGGGAGTTCCCGAAAGATCATGGTGCGAGCAGATGATGCGCGCCCTTCTCAGCTCCCGGCCGAGCCGAGATGACAGCGGTGAGGATAGTTCGATATCGACGTACTCGAAGCCGATACGGTCGGCCCGCCAGAAGAACCGTAACCGCTCCTCATCGGCATGGTCCGATGCACCGCCCTGGTCCCTGGTCCGTAGCGTCGCTATCTTGGGCACGGTCAGCTTCCTGAACGCGGAGAGGTCCTCGGGGAGCTTCTCCATGCTGTCGAACCTCACTTCGATCAGGTCCGCCCCCAGCTCCTGGGCCCTGACCCCTGCGGCCAGGGCCTCTTTCACCCCCTTTTCTACGAGGGAAACGCAGACCCGCATCAGATCTCCATTATCGTTTCATCGATGCTGTGGCCGAAATGCCTTCCCCCTTCCTCGAGGCGGACCAATACCTTCTGACCGGCCTTGAGATCGGATACGGACACGGGACCTTCCGGCGTGCACATCCTGATCGTCTCGGCGTTCTGTAGGATGGTGCTGTATCTTCTTCCTTTCTCTTCCACCTCGACCATCAGGAGGGGGCGGCGCTCGATCTTGGAGCGTCCGACCACTACCTTCCTGACCGCGCCATCCTTGTTCACGGCCAGCACCTCGTCTCCTCCCCGTACCTCGGACAGGTATTTGGTGCGGCCGGAGGCGGTCATGACATAGGAGTGCACCGCTCCGGCGTTGACCCGGAAGGGGCGGGAGGCCACATACTCCGAATCCATGCTCTCCGAGCTGACCAGGAAGAGGCAGGAGGACTGGGAACCGACCAGCATGCCCTCTCCGACCATTAGTAGGGAGCAGGTGTCCACGCACACTCGGTCGCCGATGGTCAGGGGCATGATCTTGGTCACCGTGACCGGGACGAGATCTATCTTCCCCGGCCCATGTCCTTCCAGGGCAGAGAAATGGCGTAGGGCGGACGGGTCCTTCGTTTCTATGACCACTCCGTCGGCACCCTTCTCCATGGTCTCCAGGAAAAGCTTCGCTTCTTCGGGAGTGGACGCGGATGCCAGGATCTTGGTGTCCGAGCCCTGGAACTCGGCGATGAGGTTCTCCAGGGGGATCACCTTCCAGTCGCGGGCGGAGATGACGATGATGTTCACTTTATCTTTCAAAGCGGACGCTTTCTTGAGGTCCGCGGGGCTGGAGATCTTGAGCATCGCCCCGATCTTCTCTTCCCCGGAGAAAAGGTCCGAGCCTTTTACAGTGATGGCCTCGAACCTTCCCAGGCGCTTCAACCCTTGATCCTCTTCTCGAAGCACGATGTTCACCAGGCCGGCCTCGAGGGCCGAGGAGACCAACTTCTTACGGTCCTCGTACCCCTCGGGCAGATCGGCCCGGACCCAGATCATCTTGGCGGACATGCTATCACTCAAGCAGCTTCAGCGCCTCGTCGACCTCGGCATCATGGAGCACGATCTCGGTCATTGCTTTGGTGATACCGGTGACGTTGCGATGCTGGAATATGTTCCTACCGATACTTACTCCCATGCCTCCGGCCTCCACAGAGTCCTTGACCATCTGCAACAGGTCCCTATCGGACGACATCTTCGGTCCGCCAGCGATGAGCACCGGTATGATGGCACCCTTGACCACCTCGCGGAACGAATCGACGTCGCCGCTGTAGGAGGTCTTGACGATGTCCGCACCCAGTTCCATCCCTGCCCGGGCGCATTGCTTGATAAGGTCTACATCGTAGCCGTTCTTGATGTCCTTTCCCCGAGGGTAGATCATGACCAGGAGCGGAATGCCCCACTCGTTGCATTCCCTAGACACCTGGCCAAAGTCGTGGAGCATGTATGGTTCCGTTTCCGCACCGATGTTGACGTGGATGGAAACAGCATCCGCGCCCATCTTGATGGCTTCCTCCACCGTGGTGACCAGCACCTTGGAGTTGGGGTCGGGGGAAATGGAGGTGGAGGCCGAGAGGTGCAGGATAAGTCCGATGTCCCGGCCGAAAGATCGATGGCCATAGGGGACCACGCCCTTGTGCATGACGACGGCGGTGGCCCCTCCCTGGGACACCTTGTCGATGGTGGTCTTCATATCCACTAGCCCTTCGATCGGCCCCATGGAGATGCCATGGTCCACGGGCACGATGACGGCCCGGCCGGAGTTGCGGTCTATGATCCGCTCCATGCGGATGCTTTTGCCTGACATTGGTTCGCCTCGAATGCTAGACAATATCTAGCACGTATATACTCTTTTCTTCATTTTTTTGCCCGGAGATCTGTCCAGACTGCTACGGGTATCGTAGGGACTTGGGCATTATTATATAAATGGTCGATTTGGATGGACCTTTCTGCGGACCGATGCACACTTCGGAAACTCTAATTATGGCTGAGCCGATTCGACGGGCATGTGGTTCTCCCTCTCCAAGTATTTCGGCCGCTACCCCTCCCAGGGCAAGGTGGCAAAACTGCTGCTAACGAACGGCCTCCGGGTCAAGGGAGGAAGAGTATACAGCGGGGACGTGGAGGTCGGGGATGTGGCCATCGCCCGGGCGGTCAAGGTCGACCGCCGGATCGTGCGTGCGGCGGTCGAGACCATCGAGTCGGAGGAGGAGCTGAGAATGGTGTTCGCCGCCCTGCTCCCCACCACCATGCTAAAAGAGGTCGCTCCGGTCATGGGCTGGAGTTGCATCGAGATCATTCCCACCGACGCTCACGTCCCGGGCATCCTGGCCGACGTGACGGGGGTGATCGCCGAAGCGGGCATCAGCGTACGGCAGGCGCTGGTGGACGACCCCGAGCTGAGCGAGGAGCCGAGGCTATATGTCATAACCGACAGCGCGGTCCCCCCCGAGCTCATCCCTCGCATCAAGAACTGCCGCGGCGTTAAGAGCATTCTGATCCACTGAGCGTGGTCGACTGGAAACGAAGGGTCACGATAAACAATGCTTCGGAGTGACCGTGGCCAGGTTGTCATCTTCTTCGCCCTGGCCATCATGTCCACGATCTTCGGGCGCACAATCCTCAACTGGTCGCTCCGGTACCTTCCAGCGGCGTTCGTGAGCGTGTCCATGCTCGGCGAGCCGGTGGGGGCGAGCATCCTTGGCCTATCTGCCGCTCTCGGAAACGCCGTCGGTGGGAGTGGCCATCGGTGGAGCTATGGTGCTAGCGGGCATCATGCTCACCGCGGGCTCGGAGATCGGACCTTTGCCTAGTACGAGCCCAAGTCCGTGACGTCCAGCGGACCAAGCCGAGCACGTTTCATGGCCGCCACAGTGGCCCGGGCTCCCTGCACCGTGGTCAGGAATGGTATCTCCAGTTCGACCGCCAGCCGGCGCATCATGTAACCGTCCCTCCTTGTGCCCGATGCCTCACTGGGCGTATTGATTATGAGATTAATGTCGCCCCGGCGCATCAGGCCCAGGGCGTCTGGGTCCATCTTCTGGGAGATGGTGTAGACGGTCGTCATCGTCAGCCCGTTCTCTCTGAGGAACGTGGAGGTGCCCTTGGTGGCGTAGAGCCTGAACCCCATCTCCCGGAGCTGGCGGGCGGTCTCGAGGATCTTCGGTTTATCCTCATCGCTGACGGTGATGTACACCCCGCCCTTGCTGGGCAGCTTGAGGCCCGCGGAGATGAGCGCCTTATAGCACGCGGCATCGAACTCCTGGGCGATGCCCATGACCTCTCCGGTGGAGCGCATCTCTGGCCCGAGGATAGAATCGACGCCTGGGAGCTTCAGGAACGGGAACACCGACGCCTTTACGGCGACATGGTCATACTTGGCCACGCCAACGCACCCCAGTTCCTGGAGAGTCCGGCCCAGCATCACCTTGGTGGCTATCTTGGCCAGAGGGATGCCGATGGCCTTAGAGACGAAGGGAACGGTCCTGGACGCTCGAGGGTTCGCTTCGATCATGTAGACATCGCTTCCCTTGACCGCCAGCTGTAGGTTCATCAGCCCCCTTATGCGGAGCGCCCTGGCGACCTTATCGGCTATCTCCACGATCTTGCTCATGACCTCCGGGGACAGGGTCTGCGGAGGCATGGACATGGTCGCGTCGCCGGAGTGGACCCCCGCCTCCTCAATGTGCTCGAGTATGCCGCCGATGAAGGTGTCAGTGCCGTCGGAAACGACGTCCACATCGATCTCGATGGCATGTGATAGGTACTTGTCGACCAGGATGGGGTGGGCCTTGGACACCTTCACCGCGGTGGCCACGTCAGGTCCTCAGCTCGTCCTCGCTGTAGATGATCACCATGGCCCGGCCGCCGATGACATAGGACGGCCTTACCAGTACGGGGTAGCCGATGCTCGTGGCGATCTCCCGGACCTCCTCGAACGAATGCCCGGTACCGGACTTGGGTTGCAGAACGCCCAGCTCGTCCATGAGCGCCGAGAACAGCTTGCGGTTCTCGGCCACGTCCACGTCGATGGGGGAGGTGCCCATCACCTTGGTCTTCTTGCCCTCCAAGGCCTTCAGCAGGGGCATGGCCAGGTTGATCGCGGTCTGCCCTCCGAACTGCAGAATGACACCATCGGCGTCCTCATTCTCGAGGATGTTGAGCACGTCCTCCAGGGTCAGCGGCTCGAAGTACAAGCGGTCGGAGATATCGTAGTCGGTCGAGACGGTCTCGGGGTTGTTGTTGATGATGATGGCGTCAACACCCTCCTCTTGGAGTGCCATCACGCCGTGCACGCAGGCGTAGTCGAACTCGATGCCCTGCCCGATGCGGATCGGTCCGCCCCCGACGATAACGACCTTCTTGTTAGTGGACGGGCGGGCCTCGTTCTCCTTCTCATAGGTCGAATAGAAGTACGGCGTCTCGGCCTTGAACTCCGCGGCGCAGGTGTCGACCATCTTGTAGGTCGGCAGGATGTCCATGCTCTTGCGTTTCGATCTGACCGATTCGGTCGGGATTCCGGTCAAAGAGGAGATGGCGTCGTCGGCGAATCCCATGCGCTTGGCCTTCTTGACCAGGGTAGGATTAAGGTCCTTGCTGGCCTTCAGCGTCGCTTCCATGCCCATGATGTTCTTGACCTTATGAACGAAGAAAGCGTCCCACTTGGTGATGTCGGCGATCATCTCGATGCTCGCCCCCCGCCTCAATGCCTCGGCGATGACGAACAGGCGCTGATCGGTGGCATTGGTCAGCTCTTCCAGGATCTGCTCGTCGGTCCAGTTCCCGGGTTCCAGGTATTCTTGGTCGATCTCCAGGGAGCGGACAGCCTTCAGCAGTCCCTCCTCGATGGTACGCCCGATGGCCATGACCTCCCCGGTGCTCTTCATCTGGGTGCCCAGGGTGCGGTCCACGGTGCGGAACTTGTCGAATGGCCAGCGAGGGATCTTGATAACGACATAATCCAGGGAAGGCTCGAACGCGGCGAACGTCTTTCCGGTGATGCGGTTCGGGATCTCGTCGAGGGTGTAGCCGACCGCGATCTTGGCCGCCACCCGGGCGATGGGGTACCCCGTTGCCTTGGACGCCAGAGCCGATGACCGCGACACTCGAGGGTTGACTTCGATGACCCGGTACTCCTTGGTATCGGGGTCAAGAGCGAACTGGATATTGCAGCCGCCTTCGATGCCCAAGGCCCGGATGGTCTTGAGGGTGGCGTTACGCAGCCGCTGATGGTCCTCGTCGCTGAGGGTCTGGGACGGGGCGATGACGATCGATTCCCCGGTATGGATGCCCATGGCGTCGAAGTTCTCCATGTTGCAGATGATGACGCAGTTGTCCTGCCCGTCCCTCATCACCTCGTACTCGAACTCCTTCCAGCCGAGCACGCTCTCCTCGATGAGCACCTGGTGGATGCGCGAGTAGATCAGCCCCCGGCCAGTGATGTTGACCAACTCCTCCTCGTTGTGGGCGATGCCTCCCCCCGTCCCTCCGAGGGTGTAGGCCGGTCGTACCAGCACGGGGTACCTGCCCAGCGCTTTGGCCGCTTCCTTGGCCTCCTCCACGGTGTGGACGGTCTTGCTCTTGGGGATCGGTTCCCCGATCTGGACCATCATATCTCGGAACAGCTCGCGGTCCTCGGACAGGGCGATCGCCTTGGGTTGTGTGCCCAGAAGCTTGATGCCCAGGCGCTCCAGGGTGCCGTTCTCGGCCAGCTCGGAGCAGATGTTCAGGGCGGTCTGCCCCCCCATGCCGGAGAGGATGCCGTCGACCTTTTCCTTCTCGGCAATGCGGGCGACCGTCTCGGCGTTAAGGGGTTCGATGTAGACGATGTCCGCCATCTCCACATCCGTCTGGATGGTGGCGGGGTTTGAGTTAACCAGCACGGTGATGTACCCCTCCTCCCGCAGCGAGCGGCAGGCTTGGGAACCGGAGAAGTCGAACTCGGCTGCCTGGCCGATGACGATCGGTCCGGACCCGATGACCATGATCTTCTTGAGGTCGGTGCGCTTCATTTCCGCGTCTCCAGGATCTTGACGTAATCGTCGAACAGGAAAGTGGTGTCCTTCGGTCCGGCCGAGGCCTCGGGATGATACTGCACGGAGAAGATAGGCAGTTCCTTGTGCCTCATCCCGTCCACCGTGCCGTCGTTGACGTTGACATGATCGACCTCGAAGCCCGTGCCATCAAGGGACAATGGATCGACGACATAGCCGTGGTTCTGGGAGGTTATATACACCCGGCCGTTGTGCTTCACCGGCTGGTTGACGCCACGGTGCCCGAACTTCATCTTGTAGGTCTTGCCACCGAAGGCGAGGGCCAGCAACTGGTTCCCCAGGCAGATGCCCATGATCGGCATCTCCTCCTTGAGGTCCCTGATCGTCCTAATCGTGGTGGCCTGGATGTCCGGGTGGGCGGGGTCCCCGGGGCCGTTCGAGAGGAACAGCCCGTCGATCTCTTCATTGCGCAGGAATGAGGCGGGGGTGTCGAAGGGTACCTGCACCACGCTGAAGCGCTTCCTCAGTTCATTGACGATATTGGACTTGACCCCGCAGTCGATGAGGCCGACCTTCTTGGCGCCCGGCCTCTCGTACCGGAGGATCTTCTTAGTGCTGACATCCGCCACCAGGTTGGAGTCGGAAGGATAATGCATCTTCTGCACCTTTTCCAGGACCGCTTCCGGCTCCTCGTCGAAGGTGATCGCTCCGCGCAGCACGCCCCGCTCCCGGATGGCGATGATGATGGAACGGGTGTCGAGCTCCGATATGCCGGGCACCTTGTTCCTTTTCAGCAAAGCATCCAAGGTATCTTCGCCATACATGGTGGACGGCTCCCTGCAAGCCTCCCTCACCACATATCCGGACACTTGGACCGCTGGAGATTCTGAGAATTTGGAATTTACACCGTAATTACCGATGATAGGGTGGGACATGATAAGTATCTGGCCTTTGTAGGAAGGGTCGGTCAGGCTCTCCTGGTAACCGCACATGCCGGTGTTGAACACGACCTCGCCGTACACCGTCTTCTCAAAACCAAAGCCAGTGCCCTCAGCTATTGTCCCGTTCTCGAGGATGAGGTGGCACTGCTTTACCATCGAGATTTTGCAAAATAGGAGTGTTGTACTTAAGGTTTGGCATGATCATCTGGACGGAACGCCATAAAAATGTCTTGACGGGGACAATAATGGTGCGCCAATGTTCACTCAATATTGACTGGCCGCTATTTACCTGACCCCAGCTCGGCAGGTGGCCGTTCGTTAGAATAATGAACGCCCAAGTCGCCTCCCGCTGGGGAAAACTGGAAGGGGAGCTAAACTGCTCAGAGGAAATGAAGGGATCCATTTATCCTATCTCCGCACAGGTAGTCGAATTGGCGATAGTATTGGCCGCTACACCCGCCTCCCGGCTCCGGACGGCCGCCTGGCCAATGTCCAAGGGAGAGAGACGATCCTCGTGCAGGAAGACCTACTACTTTGGGTACAGAACGGTAGGATGTCCTATGATGTCCCCTATCCGAACCATGGTTGCCCTGAGATCGATAGCACCATTCTCCAGGACTACAAAGGGGTTAAGGACAAGGTCACAATCTGGCCGTACATCGATCTTTATCATTTCAACACGCGGGAAATGTCGCCGCCTAGCACGATGACGTCCAGTTGCCTAGGGCCACGTTCCAACCGAACGTGACCTTGGGTGCATTCTTTCATCCCTCTAGCGGACAGGACTCGAGTTACCTGTCCCCGATCTTGTACTATGGAAAACTCGAGATGGGGCCCCCGATATTCCAGGAGAGGAACATCATCGTCGAGCTCACTCTGATGTGCTACGGGGCGGCTTGAGCACAGAGGCGTTCTGTCGGATGTCGCTCGGGCCCAGGATGCAAACATCCTTGCCCATCTTGAGTGAGCCACCATCCACTAGGGATGGATAAAATGAAATAATCTCACCCCATGGTATCCTAGCATGCGCGTCCTCCACCAAGACCGGCAGGCGGGAGAGATCAAGGTCCAGGTGGAGACCCTCGACGATCTTTGGCACCTGTACAACATCATCGCCATGGGAGACATCATCATCTCCTCTACCTATCGTCGGGACGAGTCCAAGACCGACAAGCTGCGCGCCGAGCGGGGCGAGAAGAAGCGCATGACCCTGGGGGTCCGGACCGAAAAGGTGGAGTTCGCCGAAACAGAGAGCCGGCTCCGGGTCCACGGCGTTATCGTGGAAGGGCTGCAGGACAGTCGGTTCGTACCATACTCTCAACCTGGGCGAGAGCGACACGCTCACCATCCGCAAGGCCCACTGGAGCAATGCGGTGCTGGACCGTGTCAGGCGGGCGGTGGAGGATTCCAAGAAGCCCAAGATCCTGTTCGTCGCGTTGGAGAACGATGAGGCGGTCATCGCCATGGCCCGCCAGTTCGGGATGCAGGAGATCGCTCGCATCTACGCTCCCTCCTCGGGCAAGATGTACGAGCAGAGGGAGGATCGCAACTACTTCGAGGACATAATCCAGAAGATCAAGCAGGCCTCCGAGCCGGGGGTGCCCATCGTTATCCTCGGTCCCGGCTTCGCCAAGGAAGCGCTAGTTACTATGGGCAAAGAGAAGGAACCGGAACTCTTCGCCCATGTCTCCATATATCACACCGGACAGGCCGGGATGGCCGGGGTCCACGAGCTGATGAAGGAGGGTCTGGGTACTGAGATCGTCCAGGACAGCCGGGCCGCGGTGGAGACCAAGGTCGTGGAGGATGTGCTCACGGAGATCGCCAAGGACGGCCCGGTGGCGTACGGCCCGGCCGAGGTGGAACGAGCGATCAGGATGGGAGCGGTGGACACCCTGGTCGTACTGGACAGCGTGGTCCGCCAGAACAAGGTCGGACCGTTGATGTCCAAGGTCGAGAACTCCCGGGGCAAGGTTGTCGTGATCAGCGAGAGGTTCGAGGCCGGGAAGAAGTTAGAGGCCATCGGCGGCATCGCCGCGCTGCTGCGGTTCCGCCTACCGTCCTGAACCGGCTTGATGCGAAATTCGCAGAAAATTATTCGTATTATATTTGCTCGATTCCAATGTTAATCATTTTCCCTCAGACACCACCTAATTTCCGCACGGTATGACAAAAGAATTTAGTATAAAACCCATAATAAGGTAGGGTCCCTCGCCATAGCTCTGCTTAGTGTAGGGCAAGACCAGATATCTGCTAGACAATTGCACTTGTTCCGAGTGGGACATTGGACATGATGACCTGTTCCTAGGACATGCGCTTTCGATAAATAGCAGGCCGTGGTTCGCAGCGGTCATCCCGAGTGCGTAATAGGTCATATACATGGGCGCGGGAACGGCGTTAGATAGGAAAGGGATTGAAAGATGAAGGATAAGGAGAAAGTCCTTGCCAAGCTGGCCAAGAGCAAGCTGATCGTCTGTGACACCACCCTGAGAGATGGGGAGCAGGCAGCGGGGATCGTGTTCGCCAACCTGGAAAAGGTGCGCATAGCCAAGCTGTTAGACGAGATCGGTGTCCAGCAGATAGAAGCGGGCATCCCGGCGATGGGCGGCGATGAGAAGGTCGCTATAAGGCGCATCGCTCACATGGGACTCGATGCTTCCATCCTGGGCTGGAATAGGGCCTCGGTAGAGGATATCTCGCATAGCATCGACTGTGACGTCGACTCGGTCGCCATCTCCATGTCCTCCTCTGACATTCACATCGAGCACAAGCTCATGAAGACTCGCCAATGGGTCCTGGATAAGGTCGTGGAATCGGTCGAGTACGCCAAGTCCCATGGCATGTACATCTCCGTCAACGCGGAGGACGCCTCCCGGGCCGATCCGGAATTCATGGTTCAGTTCGCCAGGACTGCCAAGGAGGCCGGCGCCGATCGGGTCCGCTACTGCGATACTCTCGGGATCATGACCCCGTCCGCGATGTACGATGCTATCAAGGATATCATCGACAAGGTCAACATCCCCATCGAGATGCATACTCACAATGACTTTGGCATGGCCACAGCAAATGCCATCGCCGGCGTTCAGGCCGGAGCGACCTTCCTCAGCACCACCGTAATGGGTATAGGAGAGCGTACCGGTAACTCGCCGTTGGAGGAAGTGGTCATGGCCTCCAAGCATCTGCTCAAGATCGATACCGGCATCGAGACCCGCCGGTTGCGGGAAGTGGCCGAATATGTGGCCCGTGCGTCCAGTCGGGAGATACCTGCCTGGAAGCCTATCGTGGGTCAGAATTGCTTCGCCCACGAGGCAGGGATCCATACCGATGGCGTCATGAAGTTCCTCTCCAACTATGAACCGTACTCTCCCGAGGAGGTCGGCATGGCTCGCAAGATCATCGTCGGGAAACACTCCGGACGGAGCACCATAAAGCAGATATTGGAGGCCAAGGGGATCGAGCTCGATGACACCTCGGCCGGCGCCATCTTGGAGATCGTCCGCGCCACCTCCGTGTCGCTCAAGCGGTCGCTCTCCGAGAACGAACTAGTGTACATATATCAGGATTACAAGGATGGGGAAAGCCCCACTCCTCTTCAAGCAAGGTGAATTGAGATGGGAACAATATCTGAGAAGATTCTATCAGCGCACGCTGGCAAGGAAGTGTCCGCGGGCGACATATGCATCGTACCAGTCGACTTCATGATGTCCCAGGATGGGACCACGGGATTGACGATCAAGGCCTTCAAGCAGATGGAGGCCAAGGTCATCGCCAACCCCAAGAAGTATGCTGTGGTCATCGACCACAACTCGCCGTCCCCCATGGAGTCGGTGTCCAACATCCACAAGGAGATGCGGGAGTTCGCTGACAAGCAGGGCTCGCTGATCTACGACGTCGGCGAGGGCGTGTGCCACCAGCTGTTGCCGGAGCGCGGTCATGTGCTCCCCGGTAACGTGGTGATCGGTGGCGATTCGCACACCTGCACCTATGGGGCATTGAACGTTTTCGCCACCGGCGTCGGCTCGACCGACCTGGCGGCCGCCCTGGTGACCGGCCAGATCTGGTTCCGGGTGCCGAGCACTATCAAGTTCGTCTATGACGGGACGCTGCAGAACGGTACCTATTCCAAGGACGTCATCCTCCACATGTGCAAGACCCTGACATCCAGGGGCGCGACCTACAAGGCTCTGGAGATCTACGGCTCGATCATCGACAACCTGTCGGTGGATGCCAGGATGACCATATCCAACATGGTGGTCGAGGTCGGCGCCAAGGTAGGCCTGATGCCCTGTGATGGCAAGGTCCGCGAGTACGTCCGGCAGAGGACCAACGCTCCGTTCAAGGGGGTGGAAGCCTCGGGATCCGCCATCTATGACCGGGTGATCAGGGAGGATCTGACGAACCTGCCGCCCCAGATCGCCAAGCCCCACGAGGTCGATAACGTCGTCGACGTCGACAAGGTCGCCGGGACCGAGCTGAACCAAGTGTTCATCGGTACCTGCACCAACGGGCGGCTGGAGGACCTCAGGATCGCCGCGAACGTGCTGGCGGGAAAGAGCGTCGCCAGGGGCCTGCGCCTCATCGTGGCCCCCGCCTCCAAGAACGTCCTTTTGGACGCCATGAGGGAGGGGTACATCGACAAGCTGGTAAGGGCCGGCGCGACGGTCATTGCCCCGTCCTGCGGCCCGTGCGTCGGGACGTGCAACGGCATCCCTTCGGACGCTGAGACCGTGCTCTCGACCGCGAACCGTAACTTCAAGGGCCGCATGGGTAACACCAAGGCCGAGATCTACCTGAGCAGTCCAGCCACCGCCGCCTATTCGGCCATGCTTGGTCATATCGCCGATGTCAGGGAGGTAATGAAATGAGCAAGATGAGCGGCCGGGCCCACACCTTCGGGGACAACCTGAACACCGATTATGTGATCTCTGGCAAATACAAGTTCAAGACCCTGGACATGAACGAGCTGGCCAAGCATGTCATGGAGGATATCCGGCCGGGGTTCTATGGGGAGATCAAGGCCGGGGACTTTGTCGTCGCCGGAGAGAACCTGGGCGCCGGCTCGTCCCGCGAACAGGCGCCGCTGGTACTGAAGGCCGCGGGTATCGGAGCGGTAGTGGCGAAATCGTTCGCACGCATCTTCTACCGCAACTGCATCAATGTCGGCCTGCCAGTGGTGGAGGTCGACACCTCGCAGATCGCCGAGGGCGACGTGCTGGAGGTCGACATCGCTAATGGGGTCGTAAGGAATGTCACCAAGAACATGACGCTGGAAGCGAAACCCCTCCCCCCGGTAATGATGAAGATCCTGAACGATGGCGGGATGGCCGAGCACATCAAGAAGCACGGCGGCTTCGCGCTCGAGTGAACTCCCAAACTCCTTCCTTAATTTTTCATTTCAGCTCTTGGCGCATGCCGTCGTTGATCGCCAGCTCGGCGATGTCGGTGGAGTACATGATCGTCCTGATGACGCTGTCCAGGACCGAGGTCTTGGTGACCGCTCCCTTGTTCGTCTGGGCCTGTAGCTCGGGGATGAGCATCTCGGCCTGATGGGCCAGCCCTTCGGCACGATCTATGGTTTCATTGGACGCTGCAATGTCCCTCAGGAAGAAAGATTCAACGGACTTGGTGAGAATGTCCAGGGCCTCGTTGCTCATCTTTATGATCGCCCCTAGATCTCGTTCGGTAGGCTTCTTCTCCGCCTGAGTGATGGCATGCTTGGCGATCTTCTCGGCGTGGTCCCCGATGCGCTCCATCATCCTGGCCACCAACATAAGGCTCATCGACTCGTAGATGTCCACGCCGATCCGCTCGGCCAGGCTGCGGTCCTTCTGGATCAGGTTGTATTGCTTGACGGTCATCCAATAAAGTCGATCGACATCCTGGTCCCGGTCGATGACATCCTGGGCCAGGTCCAGGTCACCGTCATCGAAAGCGATAATGGCGTCACGATGCATCGAGTCGACTATCAGGTGCATCCTGCGCACGCACTTCTTCTGGGGTAGTTCGACCGGATCGGAGAGATCGATGCATCACTAAAGTGTTGGCCGTTTCCTCGATCACTTCCGGACCAATGACCAGGCGGGCGAAGTCTTTTACGGCGTGCTTGGTGTCCAGGTCCATGCGCTCCTTGGAGCGGACCTCGATGATATTATAGCCAGCCAGGTATGCGCCGATGAGCTTCCGCGTTAGGTGCTCGGTCGGCTCCCCCCTGTCGACGGTAACTATCTTTCTGATGGGCTCCCTCTTCTTCCTCTCCTTAGGGTCGATCGTCAGAGAGCCATCGGACATCACTTCCAGATTGACCTGATCGCCGGCCTTCAGGTTGTTAGAGGAGACCCACTCCTTGGGCAGGGAGACCGTGATGGTGGACAATCCGGTCTTCTGCACCTTTCTCGTTTCCATGAGCTTCCTGACCATATGTGTCCCTGCAAATATGCTATGTATATATAGTATATACAAAACATGTACATATATTCTAGAATATATACAACTATATTCTACTTTACATAGCAATATAGTAGGCAACCTTGCTCGACGGAAGTAAGGCTAGGTTGAGACATGAGATGTAACGGCGCCTCGTTCCTGATGAATGCAGATCCGCCCCGAATACTTGCACCTATTGTGGCGAAATGTCCCATGCCTGGCTCGGAGAGGCAATTGCATGGATAAGAAAATGATGACAGTTATAGGGGTCGTAGCGGTCGTGATCATGGCGGCCGTTGGAGCGGTCCTGTTATTGGGTAACAATAACGGCTCGCCCTCCCAGACCTCCGTGAACATCTTGACATTGCAGAAGAACGAGACCTCACCGGCCTATTCCCCGCTGGACAAGGCCGCCGTGTACAATGGCAGCTACCCGCTGGCTCGTTACTTGTACCTGTACACTGACGGTGTACCAGCAAGCTCTAGCTCGATTTATATGTGGTTGGACTTCGTGCTCAATGAGGCCGGACAGCAGCTGGTCAACGATGCCGGGTTCTATGAGCTGCAGTCTTCGGACCTCGCTGCCATGAAGGCCCAACTGGCCGGTGGCTCCAACACCAGTGTGACCGGCGACTTCAAGGAGTCCGGCTCGACCACCATGGCCGAGATCAGCACCTTATGGGCGTTCAAGTTCAAGGCTGACACCGGAATCAGCGTTACCCTGTCCACCCCTGGGTCCGGTGCAGGCATCAAGGACTTCTATTCCGGCAAGGTCGACATCGCCCAGGCCTCCCGGGCCATGACCTCCGCGGAGAAGGACAGTGCCGCCGCTAACGGCATTACGCCGGTAGAGTGGAAGGTCGCCGTCGATGGCATCGCCATCATCACCCACAAGGACAACCCGGTCGGGAGCCTGACCATGAGCCAGCTGGAGGCCATGTTCAACGGCACCATCACCAACTGGAACGAGGTCGGTGGGAACGACCAGGCGATCAACCTGTTCGGCAGGGACAGCGCCTCTGGCAGCTATGCCTCCTTCAGCGACCTCGTTCTGGTAAAGAAGGAGAACTACAGCGCTTCCATGCAGCAGTTCAACACCAACGCGCTCATCGTGCCTGAGGTGGAGAACAACAGGGGTGGCATCGGATACGTCGGTATCGGTTACGCCAAGGAAGCCAGCGGCACATCGAGCAGCGTGGGAATGAGTTCGTTCCTGGTCTGCTCGGTCAGGCTCCTGGACCAGTAGGTTCCTGAAAGCCCTTCACCGGCCGCAAGGTCGAGAAATCTTTTCCAACTTCCTTTCAAGTCTGGGGGGTCTCGAACCGTAAGGTCCGGGACAATGGTGATTTGATGTCAGCAATCAAGCTCAAGAAACCTCGCAGAGGTCTACGTGGCATATTTGAGGCCGGGATCAGCAGCGTCCTTTTCGCCTGTGCCCTGGTCTCGATGATCACCTTGGCGTTGGTGTTCTATTTCCTATTGAACAATTCGATCCCGTTCTTCGCGAATAACGATATCATAGCGTTCTTGACCGGGACCGTTTGGCGTCCGTTCTCCGAGTTTCCGTCCTACGGGATATTGCCCCTCTTGGTCGGGACCTTCATGATCTCGATGGTGGCAGCGCTGATCGCGATACCCATCGGACTCGGTTGCACCATCTATCTATCGGAGATCGCAAGCCCTGATGTCAAGAAGATCCTAAAACCGGTTATCGAGATATTGGCCGGGGTTCCATCGGTCATCTATGGGCTCTTCGCAGCCCTGGTCCTGTCCGAATGGGTCATGGATATCTTCAATCCGCCAACGCGGTTGAACGCCCTCAACGGGGCCATCATACTGTCCGTGATGATGATCCCCATACTGGTCTCCATCGCCGAGGAGGCGATGAACTCTGTCCCGGGCAGCTTAAAGGAGGCCTCCTTCGCCTTGGGAGCCACACGGTGGGAGACCATACGGCGGACGGTCATTCCCGCGGCTTTGCCCGGGATCATCGCCGCCATCGTCCTGTCCATCGGCCGGGCGGTCGGAGAGACCATGGCAGTTATCATGGCCACTGGTAACTCGTCCCAGTTCACCTTCAATATCCTTTATTCCATGCGGCCGTTGACCGCCGCTCTGGCCATCGATGTTCCCGAGGCCACGGTGAACTCGATGCCCTACTATTCGCTCTTCGCGGTCGGCCTGGTCCTGTTCGTGATCACTTTCGGCCTGAACCTGATCGCCGATCATGTCCTGGGCAAGTATAAGGAGGCCTACCAGTGAACCGCAGGAACAAGGAGGCATTGTTCTTCAACCTGTTCCGAGTCTGTGCGGGCATTGTGGTCCTCACCTTGGTGATCATCCTGGGGTACGTGGTGGTCAACGGGGTAGGGAAATTGAGCATCGACCTCTTCACTCAGGACCCCGCCCCCAACAGCCATGGGGCGCTGGTCGCCGGAGGTCTTCTCAGCCCCATAGTCGGAACGATCCTCCTCATGGCACTTGTCCTCCTCATCGCCATACCGATAGGGGTGTTCGGAGCGGTGTTCCTGGTGGAATATTGGGGCAACAACCGCATTTCCAGGATCTGGTGGATGGTCGTGAACAACCTGGCCGGGGTTCCTTCGATCGTCTGGGGGCTGGTCGGCGTCGGGTTATTGGTATACTATCTTAACTTCGGGCTGAGCCTGATAGCTGCTGGTATTACCCTAAGCCTGTTAGCGCTCCCTCTGATCATGGTGGCGACCCGGGAGGCCATGATGGCCGTGCCTCCATCCATCTATGAGGCATCGATCGCCCTGGGAGCGACCAAGTGGCAGACCATCCGAAGCCACATCCTTCCCTACTCCACATCAGGCATCCTGACCGGGGCGATCCTATCGTTGTCCCGTGCTGCCGGAGAGACCGCGCCCATCTTGCTGACGGGGGTGGCCGTGAACGCTGCTATCCCGAACTCGCTGTTCGACTCTATCCAGGCGCTCCCGTATTACATCTATCTGATGACCCAGACCTCTGACCGAGCGGCGGCCATACCCATGGCCTACGCCGCGGCGCTGGTGCTGATCGGCCTGATCGTGATCATGAACCTGGGGGCCGTCATGCTCCGCAACCGCTACAGACAGAAATACAGGTGGTAGAAATGTCAAATATCAAGATCAATAAGCTTAACGTATACTTCGACAAGAACCACGTCCTTAAGGACGTGAGCATGGAGATCGACCAGAACGGGATCACCGCCATTATCGGCCCCTCCGGCTGCGGTAAATCGACGTTCATCCGGTGCATCAACCGCATGAACGATCTGATACCGGCGGCCCGGGTCGAAGGCGAGGTAATGTTCGACGGCCTCAACATCTACGACCCGTCGGTCGATGTGGTGGACCTGCGCAAGAGGATCGGGATGGTATTCCAGAAACCGAACCCATTTCCTAAGTCCATCTATGAGAACATTGCCTACGCTCCCCGCATCCATGGGACCAAGAAGAAAGAAGATCTGAACCAGATCGTCGAATGGTCCCTGAAGCGAGCGGCCCTTTGGAACGAGGTCAAGGACCGCCTGAACAAGAGCGCCTACACTTTATCGGGAGGGCAGCAGCAGCGCCTGTGCATCGCCCGGGCCCTGGCCATCAAGCCGGAGGTCATCCTGTTCGATGAGCCCTGTTCAGCGCTCGACCCTATCGCCACGGCCAAGATCGAGGACCTACTGATCGATCTGAAGAATGACTATACGGTGGTGATCGTCACGCACAACATGCAACAGGCCGCGCGGGTCGCGGACAAGACCGCCTACTTCTACCTGGGCGACCTGATCGAGTATGGGGTGACAAAGAAGATATTCGAGAAGCCGGAGAAGGAGCTGACCGAACAGTATATCACAGGGAGGATGGGCTGATGCCGTCGAGGACAGTTTTTACCGAAGAGATGAACCTACTGAACCGGGAGACGGTCCGTATGGGCGACCTGGCCAGGGCCATGATCAAGAAAGGGGTCGAGGCTTTTCTGGAGGGGAACATAGAGCTGAAGGCCGAGGTCGCTCGGCTCGACAAGGAGATCTATCTCTCCGAACAGGCCATCGAAAAGCATTGTGTGGACATCATCGCCCTCCATCAGCCGGTGGCGGGGGACCTGAGGACCGTAACGACCTGCCTGAAGATCATAACCGACCTGAACCGCATCGGCCGCTATGGCAGGGACATCGCAGAGCTGGCCGACCATGTTGACCAAGGCAAACGGATCAAGAAGCTGGTGGCCGTCCCGCTCATGTCGGAGCTATCCATCGCCATGGTCAATGATGCCATCGACTCTTTTGTAGAGAAGGACGACGGGAAGGCCCGAAGGATCTTCCAGAGGGACGACGAGGTCGATGGCCTGTGGGATTCCATCTTCCGAGAGAGCCTGACCCACATGATGGAAGACCCTCGCAACATCAGCGCCGGAACCCACTATATTCTGGTCGCCCGTTATCTAGAAACGGATCGCCGACCACGCCTGCAACATCGCCGACCGCGTGGTGTTCATGGCGACAGGGAAGCGGGTCGATCCGTACGAGCGGAAGTGGCGGAAGGCCGAGGAGCCAGAGGGTGACGACCCCCAGGGTGGCTACACCAGCACCGATGGCCACTACTCCACCCACCTTTCAGAGAAGTGACGCTCAAGCAATAAGGCCCGGGCCACCCCCAGCGGTCCGGGCCGGTGCCCTTTTTTTCTTGCAAAGGTCCCGAACGATCGGCCTCGTTGTGATCGAGGTCATCCCGAGGTCCATGTTCCTTCCACAATGGTCCCCCCGATGGTGTTGTTCAACCTGGCATCAAAGCTGTTGGTGGCGGGATGATTGTTCGAGAGGAACGACTTGGCAGTGCCACCGAAGCCACTGATCGGAACGAGCTCGACCCCGCCGATCCCGCCGTTAACCACCACATTGGCCGAGACATCCCCGGCCAGGATGAATGCGACCCGATTCTCTCCAGCAGTGTCCTTGGAGATCAAGGTGATGTTCGAGCCCATAGGTATGGTCTGATCGAACTGGGCGTCGATCCGGCCGGACGATTCTCCGAGACTGATGGTACGGTCCCCCTGGACCGTGACGTTGTTCCACCTCAGCATGGTCCCGCCGGTGGCCGTTCTTATCTTCATGTCCCCGGCCAACACCGTCCCGTTGTTCAGTGAGACGATGGCCCCGTCATTGGTGGCGCTGAGGCGCAATCCATCCAATACGACCCCTGGAGTTGTGGTCAGGACCACTCCGCCGGTCCCTACACTGAGATTTAGGTCGGCACGGAGGTCCTTATTGATCTCTACCGTGAAGAACCGGTCGCTCAGGGAATAATGGGGCCAGGGTGCGTAGGTATCGAAGTGCACCGTAGCGTTGAGGTCCCTCCCTCCGCTCGCGGTGTTGTTCTCCGCCGTGATGTCCAACCTCAGTGGGCTGGCCTCTCCGAAGAACCCGGCATGCCCTCTCACCTCGGCGACGATCCTGACCGCATCATCGACCATCTCGACGAACACGACCTTTAGGTGGCCGACCGTGGCGGTGACGTTCAGCCCGATGCTATCTGCGCCCTCGGCCAGAGAGATGGTCTGCTCCTCCCGGACCTCCACCGTTCGGTACTGCAGGAACAGGAATGGTATGGCCAGGAGCGCTAACACTACGATAATGATCACGCCGATGGCCATGGCCGACAGCGCGGCATCCTTCCCTCCGAGCCCTTGCCTCATGTGTATGCTCCGGTCAAATACCCACACCCTTAATAATAATGGCCTAGGGGCCAGCGGCCCTGATGCGGAAGTTGCCCCTGGGCACAGATATCTCAAACCGCGCCCCCTCCCCTCCCTTGCCCATTTCCCGGATGTTCATCCCAGTAATGCCCAGTATCTCTCTGGCCATGTAGAGGCCGTGATGGCCGGCGGTCATCTCGAAGATGGAGGTCTTCTTTTCCACAGGTATGCCCACACCATCGTCCTCATAGGTGATCACCAGCCCCTCGTCACTCTCGGCGTAGGATATCTTGATGTTCTTTATGGTGCCCCCATGTCTTATCGAATCGTCCACCAGGTTGTGGAAGACCTTCTCCAGCATGCGGTCGGCCAGGACCTCCAGCCTGGCCACCTCGGTGGTCAAAGCGATCGGTCCGAGATTGAGGGTCGAGACGCCCTTGCCCACAGCGCCCTTTATGCTGATCCATGACGGACGGGCCGTCCCCACCTCCTGGTAGTCGCGGGCGAAGGACAGGTGCTTCTCGATGTTCTCGCTGGAGCGCAAGGCTTTGTCCAGGAATGAATGGACCTTTTCATCGGTGACCTTCATCCGGACTATCTCCAGATATCCGGTCAGCGAAGTGAGCTGGTTCATCAGGTCATGGCGCGTTATCCGTCCGATCAGGCCGAGCTTCCGATTGGCCTGCTCCAACGCAGCCTCCCGGCTGCGAAGTTCGTCCAGCATGCGAGCGTTCTCCAGTGCCACGGACGCCCCGGCCGCCAGGCTGCTGAGTGCCTCCAGATCACCACCATCGAAACCGTCTCCGGGCTTGTCCTGCATCCAGAAGCAGCCGACGAGATCGCCCTTCCGGTCCACCACCGGGGCGATGGCCAGGTTGAAGAAGCCGATATCCCGTCGGGCGCTGGGGATGACATATGGGTCGGTCTCCGGATGGTTCGACAGGTACGCCCGCTGGGTGTCCATGACGTGGCCAGTGATTCCTTCACCCCTCCCAAAGGAGAGATTCAAGGGTTCGATCATCCCTCGGCGGTTGATCTTCGTATAGACCATCCGACCTTCGATCATCTTGCCGGCCATTCCCGAGGCGGCCCCTACAACGTCCATTGCCGATGTGACCAAGGTGTCCATGATCGTTTCCAGGTCCAGAACGGCGTTCAGCCTTTGGGTGGCCAAGGTCAGCCGCTCCAGCTGATTCCCCCGTCTGGCCAGGGCCAGCTCGGAGCGGGCCCTACGGGCCTGCTGCCGGATGGTGGACAGGCCGTATGACAGGTCCATGGCCAGCTCAGATAGCAGGACGACCTCGTCCCTATCTTCGAACGCTCCGGAAACACCTGAATAGATGGCCAGTACGCCGATGGGCCGCCCCCGGTAGGACAAGGGAAGGCCGATGCCCGATCGAAGGCCGAACTCCTTGGCCCGGTCCTTCCAGGCCAAGAACCTCCCGTCGGCCCATAGGTCTGACACCATGCTGACATTCCCCGTCCTCATGGCCGTCCCTGCTGGGCCTCGGCCGTGCTCACCTTCCCCATAGGAAATGGAAAGGCTTCTCATGAACCCCTGGGCCTCCCCCGCTTTGGCTACCGGGTGGACGGTCCTCCGGCCCCCTTTGCCGGCCAGGCCGACCCAGGCCAGTTTATAGTCGCCGAAGGTGGTGATCATGCGGCAGATCTCGCTTAGGAGGTCCTTCTCGTTCTTCACCCGGACCAGAGCTTGGTTGCACTCGGTCAACATCCTTAGCGATCGGTTCGCCTTAGCCAGACGGGCTTCGTTGGCCTTGCGTTCAGTGATGTCCTGGGTCAGGGTCATCCCGGCAAAGGCATGGCCGTTCTCGTCAACGACCGGAATATTCAGGGTCAGGAAGGTGAGCCCATTGAAGAGCGCCTCATCGACCGATGGAAATCCTTCCAACGCCTTTCTGTAGATGCGCTTGAGCTCCCTGGCCGTGTCAGGAGGGAACACATCATCTACGGTCTTCCCCTCCATGGTCTCTCGGCTCAGGCCGGACGAGGCCAATCCCAGTCCACCGACCCGGATGTACCGCAGGCCATGGTCGTAAACGGCCAGCATGCCGTTCGGATAGTTTCTGAGCTAACGTGTCGAAGATGCCCTCTTCCTGGCTCAACCTTTCCTGGATCTTCTTCTGCTCGTCGATGTTCTCTATGGTGGCGATGAGATATCTGGAACCGCCATTGGTCGATCTCAAAGGTGCGACGGTAGTCCGGCCCCATACCGGCGAGCCGTCCCGCCGGACGTAGCGTTTCTCCGTCTGGTATGATCCCAACTCTCCTTTGCCCATTCTGAGAAGGGGTTCGCTATCCTTATCCCGGTCCTCGGCAAAGGTGATGTCCTCTACGCGCTTCGACCTTATTTCTTCCAGGCTGTGGTCGAGCATGTTCAGGAATGCCTGGTTCGCTTCCTTTATCAAGTGGTCCTTCCCCGCCACCACGATGCCCATGGTAGTACTCTGGTATATCGCGTTGAGAAGTGCTTCCCTCTCGGCCAGGGCCTGCTCGGCCTTCGTTGCCGTGGTGATGTCATGGAAGCTCCATACTCGGCCGACGATACGGCCCTCGATGGTTTGGGGGTTGGAGGTGCGACGATAGGTCCGGCCATTCCTTAACCTGATGATATCCTCGGCAGACCTCTCTGGGCAGGAATAGAGTTCCTCGACCCGGTCCAAGAACGCCCGTGGCTCATCGACCTGTTCAAGGACCCGCTTTAGTAGATGCCGGTCATCCCCTCCCTCGAAAACCTCTGAGCCAAGATTCCACAGGTCCACGAACCTTTGGTTGTATGCTTGGATCTGGCTCTTCATGTCGACCACCAGTATAGCGTCAGCGGTCGAGTCCAAGGTGGCTCGCAACAAGGACACGGATCTCTCGCTCTCCACTTCGGCCAGATGTTTAGCGGTAATGTCGACCCCGGTGCATTGGATCTCTTTCGGACGGCCAACCTCATCGTCCACCCTCTTGTTGGTCCAGGCCACCCACGCCTTAGAACCATCTTTCCTCATGCTCTGGTTTATAATGGTGGCAGGGGCCTCAATATGTTCCATAATATCTCTGACCCCCACAGTTCATACCTAGGCTGGTCTCGTCCCGTAATGGGACAATCGTCCCTACCACGTTCTTACCTATGAGCTCCTCGGCGGTGTAACCGAAGAAGTTCCTAGCGAACTCATTTATGTATCTGATCCTTCCGGACAGGTCCATGCGGAGCACGATCGAGTTGGAACCCTCCACTAGTTCCCGGTATTTCCGTTCGCTTTCCTCTAACCTCTCTTGGGTCTCCTTGCGGGAGGTGACGTCTCGGCTGATGATGACCGAACCGGTGCATTTGCCCTCCGCATCATATAGGCCATTGCCCGATGTTTCTAACCAGACGTAATGTCCTTGAGCGTGAAGGAACCGGACCTCGGCTTTTATCGTCGAATTCCCTAGGGCCGTCCCCATTAGTCCGTCGTATACGGATGGCATGTCATCGGGGTGTATCAGGCGGGTGGCCGTCCTCCCCATTAGGTCTTCCGGCCGGTATCCGAGTATGTTATAGACGGAGGGGCTCAGGTACTGAACTACGCCCTCCGCCCCTAACTGGACCACGACGTCCCGCATGTTGTCGGTGATCATCCGGAGCTTCTTGTCCCGGTCGTGCAGGGCCATTTCGGCCCGTCGGCGCTGGGCCAATTGTAGGACCACATGCCTCAGTTCCCCGAATTGAGAACGGGGGTCCCCGCCTTTCTGGAGGTAGAAGTTCGCACCGCTGTTCAGGGCCTCCATGGCCACCTCTTCGCGGCCCCTGCCGGTGAAGAGAACGAACGGGACATCGCCCCATCTCTGGCGAATCGATCTTAGAAGCGCCAAACCATCCATCACTGGCATCTGGAAGTCGGAGACGATGACCTCGTAGGATCGTTCCGTCAGCTTCTCGAGCCCTTCCTTGGCCGAGGTAGCTACGTCCACGATGATGTCCTTCTCCAACTCCAGGAACGCCTTGGCCACGTCCAGAAGCATGGGCTCATCATCAATGTATAGAATAGTGGCGGGGCAGCACTCGGCCACGCCTTTCTCTCGGTTCAAGAAAGGCATGGTGCTATCCTCCGGCCGACCTGCCACTCCTTTATGGGCGACCAATCGATTCCCACCCTCGGTTAATCGGATTTGGAGTAGATAATGGTCTCCGACCAAGATGGGGTCAGTATCCAGAGATCTTGCCTGAAAGGGAGTGGATCTCCACTTTGATGATCACTAGGCCATCGACCTGCTCGAGTACATAGGCCCGAGACCCCGGACCATACACCTGTTCCATCAGAAGGTCCAGGGCCGCGAGCTTCTCCTCAGGGGCATCCAGGATCGAAGCTCTTCCGGTGCCGATGACGCTCCGATATCTGGTCGCCTTGCGGCAGACCTTGTCCGCCCCGGCCGGCTGGAAGCCGTCGTAGATCGAAAAACAGACCCGGGCGGTGCGGCGGAGCACATCGACCTTGCGGCCCTCTTTGGCCGAATGGAAGTAGAGGCAATTGCCATCGTAGGCATAGGTCATCGGCACGACGTATGGGAGGCCGTCATCGACCATGGCTAGGTGGCAGACGGTATTCGACCTCAGTATGGTGTCGATCACAGTTCGGTCGGTGATCTCCCGGTCCGTTCTCCTCATCGAGGGGACAATCCCTTCCCCGCTCATAGCCCTTGCCTAAGAACCGTTATGGTCCGGCGGGCGTTCACGTCCGGTGATGTGGTCCCCGGAGTTCGCGCAGGCGGTGGCGGCGTTCATGCTCGTCGGAACAGCGGCCGGGGCCGTGCTCCTCTTCCGCTGGAGCGGTTTCCTGAAACCCCCTCGGTCGGTCAAGGTCATTGGAAAAGTGAACCGGGCGACCGAGGTCGCTTGGTCGCTGGCCGTGATGGCGGCCCAGTTCTGGAGCCTGGCCGTCATCATCCTGCCGCAATGGTCGTACGCTTTTCCTGCGGTAGGGGATGTACCGGACCTGGTGCAGTGGCTTGGCCTGGCCATGTGGGGTGCTGGAGGGGCGGTCATCCTGTGGGCGACCAGGGCAATGGGGGAGGCCATGAGGCCCCAGGTCCTGGTGCTGGAGGGGCAGAGATTGGTAAGGACCGGTCCGTTCGCCCGGGTCAGGCACCCCGTTTACACGGGTATCATCCTGGTGGCTCTGGGAGCCGGGTCGA
The DNA here is from genome assembly GCA_963728405.1 of Methanomassiliicoccaceae archaeon. Taxonomy (GTDB): domain Archaea; phylum Thermoplasmatota; class Thermoplasmata; order Methanomassiliicoccales; family Methanomassiliicoccaceae; genus UBA6. Next base: position 417,961 of record CAVSJV010000005.1, read on the forward strand.
TCTTCCTGAGCATTCCGGCCCTGGTCGTAGCGCTGCTCATCATTCTAATGGCGTCGTACCGGGCGAGAACGGAGGAGGAACTGCTCTCCTCCCCGGAAGCGTTCGGCGATGAGTACGCCCGATACATGGCATTGACAGGGAGGTTCCTGCCCCGGCTTCGCTCCCGCCGGGGCCGGGTCCACAGACCATGGCTCTCCTGGAGGCGATAGGGCGTACCCGGATGCCCACGCCCAGTAATGCGGCTCCCGCCCAGGCCCGGTTCACCCGAGGAGGGGTCCGGTGTCGTCAGAAAGAGGCGCTCAGGCCCGTCGGGCGTAAACGACCGCCCTCATGGCCGGGATCAGGATCAGGAGGGGCGTGAAGGCGAACAGGAGCAACAGGCTTGGGTTGCTGCCCAGATCGAACAATAGGGCCACGAACCCGGCGGCAAGGATGATCGACCCCCACATCCTCAGTTGTCGCCCGCCGAAGCGATTGACATCCCGCCATTTCTCCTCTGACTCGAAGGCCCGGCGGACCCGGACCCCGTACCAGTGGTTCATCTTGACCTGGCCCCTGATCAGGGGGCCGGCCAGGATGATGACCAGTCCTCCGACCATCACGTCCATGAGGCCGATGAGGATGCCCGGGGCGTCCATCGTCGCTCAGGCCGCCTTTTGATAGGACTTCCACTTCTTCTCGAGATCGGGGTCCTGGATGGTGGCCAGGACATAGCGGGCGAACTCCTCCCCGGTGGCGCCGTTGGACCGCCCGGTCATGACCTGTCTCTTCTCGTACTGGGTGCAGACCTCCAGGGCCATCTCCAGTTTCTTCGCCTTTTCGATCATGCCGATATGGTTCATGAGCATGGCGGTGGCCTTGATCATGGAGGACGGATCAGCATATTGGGCCCTGCCCTCGTCGACCATGCGCGGTGCGGAGCCATGGATGGCCTCGAACATGGCATACTTCTTACCGATGTTGGCGCTTCCGGCCGTTCCCACGCCGCCCTGGATCTGGGCTGCCTCGTCGGTCAGGATATCGCCATAGAGGTTCGGGAGCACGATGACCTTGAAGTCCTTGCGGCGGTAGGGGTCGATGAGCTTGGCGGTCATGATGTCGATGAACCAGTCGTCCCACTGGATGCCAGGGTACTCCTTGGCCACTTGTCCGGCGAAGGCCAGGAACTTCCCGTCGGTGGCCTTGATCACGTTCGCTTTGGTAACCACGCTGACCTTATCGATACCGTTCTTCTTCGCGTAGTCGAAGGCGAGACGGATGATGCGGTCCGAGCCCTGGGAGGTGGCGACACAGAAATCGATGGCCAGGTCGTCGGTGACGTTGACGCCCCTGCTGCCTAGAACGTAGCTTCCCTCGGTGTTCTCCCTAAAGAACATCCAGTCCACGCCAATCTCCGGCACTCTGACCGGCCGAACGTTGGCGAACAGGTCCAGCTCCCGCCTCATGGCCACGTTGGCGCTCTCGATGTTCGGCCACGGGTCGCCCTTCTTGGGCGTGGTGGTCGGTCCCTTGAGGACGACGTGACATTCCTTGATCTCTGCCAGGACATCATCGGGAATGGCCTTCATGACCTTGACCCGGTTCTCGATGGTCAGTCCCTCGATGACCTTGATCTCGACCCTGCCGCTCTTGATCTCCTCCTTGAGCAGCTCTTCAAGTACGGTCCTGGCCGAGGCGGAGATGTACGGACCGATGCCGTCCCCGCCGCAGATGCCGATCTTGATCGTCGCGAGTTTGGTGTAGTCGGTCCAGTCCTGTCCGGACTTCATGGCCTCGACCCTCTTCAGCTGTTCCTCGAGGATCTTGCCGAAGTGCTCCTTGGCCTTCTCGATCGCCTTCACATCGACCATGGTCATTCCTGGTCGTTATCAGGGAACTGCTATTTTAGCAATTCCCTTGCTGGCCAGTGTGAATGATCCAGGTTCCGGGCAGCGAGTGGGCTCGGACAAAAAGGAGTGAATGATCCAACGTAAACTGGAAATGGGGGTGATGTTATTCTCTACGTGGAGGCATGGAATGAAACGATTGGAGGATGTCGAGCTTCTGGACCGGAGGGTGCTGATCAGGGCGGACCTGGACGGTGCCGGGACCATCCTCGCACGAAAGCTGAAGGCCGCCACGCCGGCCATAGACCACATACTATCCAAAGGCGGCCATCCCATAATCGCCTCGCATTGCTCGCCGATCGGAGGAGGGTTCCCCACCATGCGTTCGATGGCCGAAGGCCTATCGGCGCTCCTGGGCTGGAACTGTCCGGCTGGTGAGCGGCCCCCCGTCCTCCTGGCCGGCCGCGTTGGAAGGCGTGGCGGAAGACGAGGTGATCCTGCTGGAGAACCTGTTCATTCATCCGGGTGAAAGGGACAACGATCTCGTTCTGGCCGAGGAGCTGGCCGCTCTTGCTGATGTCTTTGTGAACGATGATTTTTCTTCGACCCCCTATAGCCTGGCATCAACCATCGGAGTGGCCGACCGGGTAACTGAGAAGGTGATCGGGCCACGGATGTGGAGCGAACTCGACGTGGTGGATCGATCGATGAACGATCCCCTCCGGCCATTGGTGGTCATCATCGGCGGGGACGACGCTCCCGCCAAGCTGAGGGTGGTGCGGCACTTGGTGACCAGGGCGGACCGCATATTGATAGGGGGAGCGGTGGCCTTCACCTTTCTGGAGGCCCAGGGGATGGAGGTCGGCCTTTCCGCGGTGGCAGATGATCTGATATCGGATGCCCAAGAGATCGTAGAGATGGCCGAAGAGGAGGGCACCACTCTTGTCCTGCCGTCCGACGTGATCATGGCCAAGGCCAAGGATGCCGATGCCGAAGGGGAGGTGGTCTCGGTCAAGGACATCAATCCCCGTTGGATGGGACTGGACATCGGGCCCGTAACGGTGAACCACTTCCTGGCGGCCATCAAGGATGCCAAGACCATCATTTGGAACGGGACGATGGGGGCGTGGGAGATCGAGCAGTTCTCCATGGGCACCATGGCCATGGCCTTTGCCGTCGCCAACTCTCACGCTTACTCGATAGTGGGAGGTCGCGGAACGGTGAGCGCTCTGGAACGCTCCGGCGAGGCCGAGAAGGCCAGCTATATTTCGCTGGGAGGGGACGCTTTTAAAGCGCTCCTGTCAGGAGAACGCCTTCCCGGCGCCGAGAAGCTGGGATGGCGGCCTCGCGAACCATTATAGAATTAAAAGGTTTGAAAGGGCTCAGAGCCCGAGGTGGGCAGGGAGAGCGCACTAGTAATGCCCGCTACGGCGGACCCGATAACGAAGGACCATCGCTAGACGGGGCGTCTAGATCTCTTCGATCTGGATAATCTGAGATCATGGATCACACTTGTTCACTCGTGATCGCTCCGGCCAAGGTCGGTGACCACAGCTACCTGTAGACGCAGGAATTAAGGTGGGTGGGCGCGATGTCGCAAGACCAAGGGGGGGCGTGAGGGTGGAGAACGGGTGGACCAGAAGATTCTTTATCGTTTGGACCGGCCAGGCCTTCTCGTTGGTCGGGAGCGCGCTGGTGCAGTTCGCCCTCATGCTCTGGTTGGCCGTCACCACCGGTTCCCCGGTGATGCTGGCCATCGCGGCAGCGATGGGTGTACTGCCGCAGGTGTTCCTGACCCCTTTCGCCGGCGCCTACGTGGACCGGCTGAACCGCAAGCGGGTGATGATCGCCGCTGACGCCCTGACCGCCTTCGCCACGCTTCTTCTAATGATATCGTTCGCCCTGGGCACGGTGGAGCTGTGGCAGGTGTTCTTGGCATTGCTCTTCCGGTCGGCCATGCAGGGGTTCCACTGGCCGGCCATGCAGGCCTCTACCACCCTGATGGTGCCGGAGCACCATCTGGCCCGCATCGGCGGGCTCAACCAGACCATACTGGGCCTATCGACCATCCTGGCTCCGGCGCTGGGGGCGCTCCTTTTCGTCTCCTTGCCCATGTTCCTGGTCCTTTCCGTCGACCTGATCACCGCAGCCGTGGCGATAGCCTCGCTGGTGGCCGTGCGAATTCCGGAGGTCCAGAGGGCGGCCGTGAGGGCGACCACATCCGTCATCGCCGAGCTTAAGGACGCCTTTAGGTACCTCCGCTCATGGAGAGGTATGCTCGTGGTTGTGGCGATCTTCTCGGTGGTCAACTTCCTGATCACGCCGGCCTTCACGCTGTTCTCCCTCCTGACCCTCAACTACTTTGGACAAGGACCCTACGAGGTGGCCCTGGTCGAGTCGATGGCAGGAGTAGGTATGATCACGGGAGGGGTATTGCTGGGTGTGTGGGGTGGGAGCAAGAAAAAGATCGTTACCTGCATGGCCGCGCTGACCCTATCCGGCGGGGGGGTCCTAGTCATTGGGTTCCTGCCAACAGATGCCTTCCTGATCGCGGTAGCCGCAACCCTGGTCATCGGCTTGAACCTCGCCATCGTCAATGGGACGACTATGGCCATCATGCAGAAAGGCGTGCGGGCAGATATGCAGGGTCGGGTGTTCGCGTTGTTGGGGAGCATATCGGCTGGCATGAGCCCCCTTGGCCTGGTGCTGGCCGGCCCGATCGCGGAGCTGTTCGGCATACAACTATGGTTCATCCTGGGCGGGCTGGTCATGACCATCATAGGTGCAGCGTCGTTCTTCCTGCCCCTGATCATGCGGATGGAAGAACGGGTGGCGGAGCCGGTGCAGCTGGAACCTCTTCCTCCGGCGTAGCCGTGCCTTGTTGCCCGAGATATCATCATAAAGTTCGAGAGAGGATATTATCAACATGAACGGGGAGCACGGGCCCCATCATGACATGGAAATGTCCACCCCATCGGGATCTGGGCCTCATGACGGGGGCCACATGTCAAAGGGGCACGAGGGTCATGGGTCGATGCTACTGGACCTGCGGAAGAGATTCCTGATCTGTATCATACTTACCGTGCCCATCCTCATCCTCACTCCCGAGGTCCAGGACCTGTTCGGGCTGAAACTGGACATCCCTTATTCGGATCTCCTATTGCTCGCCCTGTCCACCATCGTCTTCGCGTACGGCGGCTGGCCGTTCCTCAAGGGCCTGGTCAAGGAGCTGAGGACCCATCGTCCGGGAATGATGACCCTTATCGGTCTGGCCATCAGCGTCGCTTACATCTACAGCGCCGCCTCGGTACTGTTCCTCGGCGGGAGCGTGTTCTTCTGGGAGCTGGCCACCCTGATCGACATCATGCTCCTCGGGCATTGGCTGGAGATGCGTTCGGTGCAGGGGGCCTCGAGAGCGTTGGAGGAGCTGGCCAAGATAATGCCCGCCGATGCGGACCTCGTTAGCGGAACCGAGACCCGGAAGGTGCCGGTGGAAAGCCTGCGCCCCGGGGACCTTGTGCTCGTTCGTCCAGGGACCAAGGTTCCGGTGGATGGCGAGGTGGTCGATGGGGAGAGCGAGGTGAACGAGGCCCTGCTCACCGGCGAATCACGCCCGGTGCCCAAGCGTCCGGGGAACGGGGTTATCGGCGGAGCTATCAATGGGGAAGGCTCCCTTACGGTCCGAGTGACCAAAACTGGCGAGGAAACGTACCTCAGCCAGGTCATCGACCTGGTCCGGAAGGCCCAAGGATCCCGGTCCCGCAGCCAGGACCTCGCCGACCGCGCCGCCCTCTCCCTAACCATCGTCGCGATCGCTTCAGGGGTGGTGACCCTCATCGCCTGGGCCCTCGTCGGCGCAGGGACCGGTTACGCCATCGAGCGGGCCGTTACTGTCATGGTCATCTGCTGCCCCCACGCGCTCGGGCTGGCCATACCGTTGGTGGTGGCCATATCCACCGTCCTTGCCGCGCGCTCGGGCTTCCTTATCCGAGAACGGAACGCGTTCGAACGGGCCAGGAAGGTCGATATCGTCGTGTTCGACAAGACTGGCACCCTTACCGAGGGCCGCTTCCGAGTGGCGTCCATTGTGCCGATGGGGATGAGCGAGGAGGATGTGCTCGCCATAGCTGGGGCGTTGGAATCCCGCTCCGAACATTCCATCGCCCGGGGGATCGTGGCCTCGGTGAACGAGCGAGGCATAGCCCTCCGTAACCCGGAGAACTTCCGGGCCGTTCCTGGGAAAGGGGTCCAGGGGACCGTGGATGGTATCGATTACGCCCTCCTTTCCCCGGGAGCGGTGAGGGAACGAGGCATCACTATCGATGAAAGCGCCTTGAGCAAGGCAGCCTCTGGGGGGCGGACGGTGATCGTCCTCGTGGAAGGGACCAGGGCGTTGGGGGCTATCGCCGTCGCCGATCGCATACGAAAGGAATCGAAGGAGGCGATCGTCACCCTCCAGCGGGCGGGGGTCCGGTGCGTCATGCTCACCGGCGACAGCGCCGCGGTCGCCGAGTCGGTTTCGAGGGAGCTCGGTCTCGACGAGTTCAGGGCCGAGGTCGCTCCGTCCCGCAAGGCCGAGGTCATAAGAGAGATGCAGGACGGACAGGTGGTGGCCATGGTCGGCGATGGGGTCAATGATGCCCCGGCACTGGTCCAAGCGGACCTCGGAGTGGCCATTGGTGCCGGTACCGACGTCGCGGTGGAGTCGGCGGACATCATCCTGGTCAGGAACGACCCCCGGGACGTGCCGAAGATCATCGCCCTATCGACGCGGACCTATTCCAAGATGGTCCAGAACCTGCTCTACGCCACCGGCTACAACGCGGTGGCGATACCGCTGGCCGCCGGTGTGCTCGCTACCGAAGGCATTGTACTGACCCCGGCCATAGGGGCGGCGCTGATGAGCGCATCGACCATCGTCGTGGCGATCAACGCCCGTCAGCTGCGCTAGGAAAAAGCATAATACGCCCGGTGAACCTTGGCGGAGCGATGCGATGCTCCCATTGCCAGAAGTGCTGTCAGGACACCATGATGGAGCTTTGTGAGGCGGACATCGCCCGCCTGGAGCGACGCGGTCACAAGCGCCAGGACTTCTGCTATATCGGCGTGGACCTGATCCCCCGTCTGAGGAACGTGGAAGTGTGGTGCTTCTTCTATGATCCGGAAAAGAAGAGGTGCCGTGAATACTCATCGCGACCGCTGGGCTGCGCCCTCTACCCGGTCAACATCGACGAGGACGGTGAGTTCGTCATCGATGGCCTGTGCCCCGAGGCGAAGAGCATCACCCGACAAGAGCTGCAGCTCAAGGGAAAGCGGCTGAAGATGCTGCTGGACACCATCGATGCAGAGTCCCGGAAGCGGGAGAAGCAACAGGCCGGCCGTCGTTAAAAGGGTCGGTCAGGGCAGGCCGATCTTTCCTCATATTATAAAAAAATCATCATTCATGTTGCCAAAATATATCAGGCCTGTTGCCATACGCTGATTAATAAAGGGATGCATCTATGAAATGTAATAATTGTGGAAATGTTAACGCCGAGGGAGCGACGTTCTGCACGGAGTGCGGCGGTCGTTTGGTCGCCGCGGCAGCTCCGGCGGTACAACCCGCCGCTCCAGCGCAGCCGGTCCAGCCGCAACCGCAGGGGCCCCCCCAGCAGCAATACGCGCCGCAGCAGTATCCCCCGGCACCCCCGCGGTATGACCAGGGGCCGTCGCAGTACGGGGCGCAATATCAACGGCCCTACCGGCAACCGAAAGTGCCGACAATAAAGAGCGTCCACCTCGGAGATGTGCTGTTCCTCATCTCCGCCGTGCTCCTGTTAGGGGTGGGGCTGGAGAACTTCAGCAACATCACGGGTTTCGTTCGCGCCCAGTACATAATCCTAGGTCTGGTGGCCATCGTGGGGGGACTCCTCATGATGGCCATGGTCGTCATGCCCGAGCTGCTCAAGCCGTTGGAACAAAATATGGATATGCTGGTCCTGGCGTTCTCGCTGGTCTTCCTGCTCTGGGGCCTGGTGGCCACGTTCGCCAACAACGTCGGCTTCTACGGGGGCTTCTTGTTCGCCGCGGGTCTGTTCGGCCTGGCCGGTAGCGGGCTGAGGATGGGTCTGATAAAATAAGCACGAAATGATGGCGCGGGGATCCCCGCGCCCCTTTACTTTTTTATTTCGTGGCCGATCGATGGGCCGAGCCCATCCTCGCGGCACAGGCCCTGCGATATATCGACGCGGGACCTTTTCGTCAGAGGGCCATCGTCGCCGCCCCCACTGCCCCGGCCAGGTCCCCGAGCGAGGCGGGAACGATGCTCAGCCCGTTCAGTGCCGGTCGGAGGCACGACCTCAATGAGCCCTCCACTACCATATCGTAAAGCTGGGGGAACCCAACGAGCACCGTTCCGCCCAGCACCACCCGTTCGGGATTCAATGAGTTGATAACGCTGGCCACCGCCGATGATAGCGCCTCGGCCATTTCGTCGCGGACCCGCAGGGCGAAACGGTCGCCGCGGTGTGCGGCCTCCCCCACCAGGCGGGAGTCGATGCTCGTCACCTTCCCTCTCGATAGGGAACGCAGCATCTCACTCTCTCCGAAATCCTTGCTCAGCGCTTCCTGAGCGCGACGGGCCACCGCCCACCCCCCGGCGTACGCCTCTACGCAGCCTTTTCGACCGCAGGTGCAGGCCGGACCGTCTATCTGCACCGACACGTGACCAAAGTGTCCGCCGCATCCGGTAGCGCCTTCCAGAAGCTGCCCGTTGACGATAGCTCCGCCCCCTATGCCGGTCCCAACAAACAGACATACTAGGTTTCCGCTCCCACGACCGGCACCGTGCTTCCACTCCCCCGCCGTGGCCATAGCCACATCGTTCCTTAGTATGGTGGGAAGATGATTGGTTGCTTCGGAAATCATGCGCTCTAACGGTTCATCGTTCCACCATAGGTTGGGGCCGTACCGGACCACCCCCCGACGGATGTCGACCTGACCGGCGATCCCCACACCCACTCCGGACGGAGGAGAGGTCTCGCTCTCACGTAGCGTCAGGACGGCCGATCTCACCTGTTCGATCACGCTCCGCGGCCCGCCCGGGACGTTGGTGGGGAACTTCAAGACCTCGAGCACTTCGCCATGCGAGACCTTCGCCACGCGGGTGTTGGTACAACCAATGTCGGCGCCTATTGACCAGGGTCCGCTCACGATCGGTCCATGTTCCGGGAACTTCAAAGAACTTGCTCTCCGCTGCAGGAGCTTTGCCAAGCAAGGACCATACGATCTTCGTTATCCGACGCGCCCTCCACCTCAAACGGGGGTTGACTCGATAACATATGATGTCGGAGATCATTAGCCTTATTATCCATCATCAGCAACGGCAGGAAGTCCGATAAAGTTCGACGAGAAGGACCGCATCATCATCTCCATGTACGCGGAAGATCCCGATATATCGTAAAAGAAGATCGCCACCCGCATCCACATGACCCAGCCAGCCGTCGCCGCTCGGGTGGCGTGGCTCCGCAAGAACGGTGGCCTGGGGAAGCTGCTGGGCGTCAACCCCATGAGGATGGGCATGTTCCTGGCTAAGGCCGATGTGTCCTCCACCGAGCCGTATAGGCTCCTGAAGGAGTTCCGGAACTGTTCCTTCTTCGCCAACGGCTTTCCGTCTCCGGAACCTTTGTCTGCTGTTCTTCAGCGAGAGCGCCTCCACGCCCGAGTCCATCGTCGACTGTTACAGCTATCAGGACCCGTCGGTCAAGGACGTGGACTTTGACATCGTGATCAACTCGGAAAAGGAGTACCCCATCGCTATCAAGCTGAAGCCGGAGCTATGCGATGAAGCGCCCTGCGGCAAGGAGGGCATGTGCTTCGATTGCACTAGCTTCGAGGAAGAGAGGTGTATGGGCTGCCCGGCCACGGGCCAGTATCGCGGCCGCTTCTACGACTCGCGGTGGGGAACGGCAACGGTCCCGGTCATTGAAATATGAAAAAGGGGCGCCGAGGCCGCTCTGGTCGGCCGCCCCCATTGAGATCAGTAACCTGTTTTCTTGCCAGTCAGGATCATGATGTCGACGCGGATGATGGCCATGTCGCCAACACCCTCGTCGGCATATTTTAACGCGGCATTTCCGAACATATGGGCCATGATGATTCCATAGCCTTGCGTTTCTCGGCGAGGTCCTCGACCATCTTGGCCCGTCCGGTCCCGACCACGCTCTTGAAATTAGCAGCGGCCCGGCCGGCGATATGAACGGCGTCGTTAGGTGGTGAGGGCCTCGACGAGCTTCGAAAGCTCCAGCAAGGCTCGGGCGCCCTTCTCGGTGATCGAGTACAGGTGGCTCTTGCGGTCGTAGGCGATGAGCCCAGGGCCGGTCAGGACGTTCAGGTGGAACTGCAAGTGCCCTTTCTTCATGGCGAGGTCCTTGCTGAGCGAGGACAGGCTCTCATCGCCATTGGACAACCGCAACATGACCTTGATCCGGTGGGCACTGGAAAGCGGCCCCAGCGTTCTCTCCACTAATTCCGGTGATAGTGCTCTCTCGTTTCGGACCAGGGAGGCCATGGGCCGTTCGGCCGGATGGGCCTGCTGGGAGATGCGGTCCGAGGCGGTCAGATACTCTCTCATCTGGCCAACCAGCGCGGAGATGAACACTGTTAACAGGGGGTCCTGCTTCAACGGGTCATCAGAGGACGGGACGCTCATGAACTCGTCCAGGGTGAGGGACGCCGCCCCTGTCCCCTTCTGCTGGAAATCGGTGATGTATCTCTCCACGAGGTCCATGAGCTGGGCCTTGGCCTCGAGGTCGCTAGGTTTCCCTTTCCCGCTGAAGTATCTCTCGATCCTTTCGATAAGTATCGGTTTTATCTGTTCGCTGAACACCAGCCTGAAATCGTCACCCCTCAGGTGGGTGACGGACCTGCTAAGCAGCCTGACCTCAGCAAGAAGGGCTTCGAGCTGTTTCTGTATGTCGTCGTTCACGTCCCTGCCCCGTTATAGAAATATATAACGTAGTAATACCTAAATATTTCCATCGCTTATGTGAATATATCGGTCCGGAAGCGTCCGAACCGGTCAGATATATTATGGGGATTGATAACCATGAAGATCGGCATCGTAGCCTGTGAGACTTTTGAAAGGGGTCTGGAGTTCCTGACCAAGGATGACCCGGACATCGTCCACAAGGAGTACCTGGAGTTCGGGCTTCACGAGTATCCCGAGGACCTGAAGAAGGCGGTCATCGAGAAGGTCAATGCCCTGGAGGGAAAGGTCGACGCCGTCCTTCTAGGCTATGGCATATGTAACTCGCTGCGGGACGTGACCGAGCAGATGAAGGTGCCCACGGTCCGATTGCTGGCGGACGATTGCATCGGCGTGCTCATCACTCCCGAGGAGTACGAGAAAGAAAGGAAGATCTGCGCCGGGACGATGTATCACACTCCTTACTTCGCCAAGATGGGGCGGGAATGGTTCGAGAACAAGATGCGGACGCAGATGCCGAACTACGAGGAGCTAGGCATCGATGTCGATTGGTTCCTGGCACGAATGTTCGAAGGATACTCGAGAGTGCTGTTCATCGACGACGGCCTGGGGGAGATCGAGAAGTTCGAGGCCCTCTCGAAGCAGTTCGCCCGCGAGCTCAACCTGAGATACGATTCCCGGGGCGGCACGTGGTCGGTCCTTATCGGAGCGATCGAGCGGACCAAGGAGCTGGCTCTGGCCCAGAACGGCAGCAAGGGAACGGCATCGACGTGACACTGCCGTTCTTTCGCTCTTCCTAGTGCGTTGATATTGATATTTGCAAATTGTTGGCGACCCTTTTTCACCTACGGCCGCGATGGCGCTCTCTAAGGTCGGGATGCATGGCAGTTAGCTCGCAAGGCACTGAACGCAAGGGTAAAGCGAACGGGACTGATGCCGCTGTCGCCATAGATTATTACGAGGCCAGGTCCACGATTATGGGGCCGTGCGGCCATAAGCACAATACCAAAGGGGCGGCCGAGAAATGTGCTAGGAGCTTCGCAGCAAAGCATCGGCGCCGCAATCCGCTGAACGTGCACACGCTACTGGCACGTTGCTTCTGTCGATAGCAACACGGTTCGAAGAAGGGTCAGCGACGATCTGTGATCGGTCAGCCGATCCATCTCAGATCATACTTTTTACCATGTAGTGAGCCCTGATGTCTGGTAGGTACTCCAGCTCCCTAGAGCAGGTGAATCCGAGGGTTTCCCAGAACCTCTCAGAACCTTGCACAGAGACGAGCGTGCAGGCCGGCAGGCGCATCGCTCTAGCGAGTTCAAAGACCTCGTTCACGAGCCGCGCGGCCAGCCCCCGGCCGCGGCTGTACTGGTCGACCGCCAGGTCATGGATGTACATGCAGGTCGGTTGTTCGGGTAGCTCTAAGGACTCAGCCCTCAAGGGGACGATCTCCCCGAGCACCCACGGGTGGCAGAAGATGTAGGCCAAAAGGGCACCATCGTCGAAGCACCCCAAGGCCCCTTGAGGGAACAATGACAGCTTTTTAGTGAATGTTTCCGAGGGCTCGAGGAGCCCTTCATGATAGGCGTTCCGCTGGACGCGCAGGACCTCGGGGAGGTCGGACGGAGCGAGCACCCTGGGCCGGAGCATGGCTCGCTCAATCCCGGGAGGAGAGATAAATTGTGCTGTGCGCCCGTCCCCTAATCCTGGTGCGGGCGATCCGGATCCGATCCTACGAATATTCGGTATATTCCGGGACAGTCTATTTCTCCAAGGAGCGCGATTTTTCCGTCCAGGATCAACATGTCATACGAGGCTCTGTTCCCCCCTATCGATACGGAGTGGCTGGAGAGATCGAGGAAGAGATTTGCCAGCCCGTTCCTGGGTACCAAGTTCGATCGGATAAGCGTGGACCCGATGATGCTCTCTCACGCCACCGTCGCCTGCGGATTCCGCATCGGCGATTTCTACCGGGAGCCGGAGCTGGGGGCGCACTGCGTCGCCTACATCTCTCAGCTCTATGACCTTTTGCCGGTCACTCACTGGTACTTCTCCCTGGCCTGGGTCGCGGAGATGGGCCTGGACCTTCGCTACATGGAGCTGATGCCGCCCGTTCCCGTCGCCCCCCTCATCACCTCCCCCACCGAGGTGGACAAGGTCCAGGTCCCCAGCGTAGAGGATACTCAAAAAGGGCTGGACGATGCATCAGTTCACCAAGGCGAATGACTATATCCAGAAGAACCTGCCCGAGATGTTCATACCCATGGTGAACGTGTCCGATCTCGCCGGGTCCGCCGCCCAGCTCTGCGGGGTGGAGAACTTCATCATGTGGACGATGGCCGAACCCGACGCCGCCCATGATCTGGTCCACAAGTACACGCAGACGGCCATAAACGGTGCGGAGGTCGTGGCCGAGAAGTACGGATCGGCCATGATCTCCACCGGCTCGGTGCTGGGGAACAACGACGTCTTCAGCGACCAGATGGTCATCGACTTCTCCGCGAAATACCTCCGTGAGCTGGTCAGCCAGGCGTTCAGGAGGGGCGCCGGACCGCAGGTGTTCTACCACATGTGCGGGAACCATGAGACGGATTACAAGGTCTTCAAGGACTACTTGGTGTGGTCCCCGTTCACGATATTCCATGTCGGTTACAAAGGACGGGATGTCTTCCCCGCCGACGAGCTGGCGCGCATGTACGGCCCGCTCGCCACCATAATGTGCTCGGTGGACACCAAGAGGATGATCGACCCCAATCCCATGAGGGTGTACGAACAGGCCCGAGACCAGATAATCAAGGGAAGGGACAGCCAGAACGGGCTGATATTGGGAACTGCCTGCGAGGTTCCACCCTACGCCCCTCCGGGCAACCTGCTCGCCCTGGTCATGGCGGCGAAGCACTTCGGCAAGTACGGGACATGGTGATCCCGCCGGGCGGCGCGCGGTAGAAGACGGTCTCGCCATACTGCCTTCTGTCCAGTTTCCCTTTCTCTATCATCTCATCGAGCATCAGCCTTGTCTCGTCCCCGGAATGCCCGCCGGACAGCATGGCCATTATCTGGTCCTCCCGTAGGGGATGGTTCTCGGCGATGGCCAGAACATGAGCGATGGGGTCCCCGGAGGCGCTGGTGAACTCCCCGGCCTCCGGGCCGGTCATGTCCACGGCGCCGGGTAGCAGCTCAAGAGCAAGATGTACCGCTTCCCCTTCCGGAGGCAGCACCCCGCTCTCCGCCGGAGGCCGTATGGGCGCGGCGATGAACGTCCGGTCCGCCCCTATGGAGGCGACGGCCGTTCGGATGTTCTGGAGCGATCCCTCGGAATCGTTCACCCCGCGGACCAGCATCACTTCCGCCCACAGCTCTCCAGAAAAGCCCTTTCTGAACTCCCTGAGCCCCTCCAGCGTCTTCCCGAGGGTGCACATCCGGTGCGGGTGATGCAATCTCCGATAGGTCCTCTCGTCGCCGGCGGCGATCGTGGGAGAGACGACATCGAACTTCATGGCTGCCTCTCTGACCTCGGGAAGGAAGAACAGGGAACCATTGGTGATCAGCCCCATTCCTCCCTTCCAGTGGTCCCTGATGCCCTCGACCATCTCCCCGAGGTTCAAGGCCAAGGTCGGCTCCCCCTCGCCCATGAATGTAACGAAGTCCACTTGACCGTGTAAAGCTTGGAGGGCCGAGCGCACTTCACCCACCACGCGTGAAGTGTCGAAATATGCTCTTCTTTCCGACTGGAGCTTTGTGGTCCTCCCCAGCTGACAGTAGATGCAGGAATAGTTGCAGGCCTTGAAAGGTACAGAATTGACCCCCAGGGAGCGCCCGAACCGGCGCGAGGGGACGGGGCCGAAAACCATGCTGTCCATATTGCTCATCTTGTCGGCCACCCTTAGGGACGCTCCGACTATTAATTAAGGGGCGTTAACCAACAAGGGTGTTACCCGACTGCTCCTATTGTGCCATATATTCGCCCCCTTGTGAATTATTGAGGGCAGGGTGTGAAGGGCCTTTTTGTTGGGTTAAACGTAACAGCTAGCTCAAAACTAAAAATTCATATCAACTTTTAGGGGTCCACAGGGATGTGGGGGGATAGTCCTGACGAAGCATTGCCATCTGGTACGACCGGGGGCACAGGCCCCCGGTCTAACGCATTCAATCCGCGTTCATCAAGGTATCATTAACAGGTCGATCGGATCGCCCTTCAGCATGAACGTGGCGAGATGATTATTCGCTCCAATTCCCTTAGGGCCTTCCAGGGGGCACCGAATGAGGGGATGACTGATTCATACCATCTGGTCGATGTTGATCAATATCATCGTCGACTTCCCCGACGGGATCAGCAGCTTCCTGGCGGTGATGTCCACCAACCTCTTTCCCAGCTTGGGAATGACAATCTCCGTGCTCAGGTTCTCAAGTTCTGTCTCCTCCGCGCTCAGGTCCCCGAGCCTGTTGATCAGCGGCGGGATGTTCCACGTCCCATTAAGTATCTCGTTCAGAGGTCGACCTCGTATGCTTTCTGAGGCGGTCTCGAACTGTTTTAAGAAAGAGGTATTGGCCGACCGAACGACGAGGTGCTCATCTAAGATCAGGAGCGGTTCCTTTACCGTATTGACGATGCTCTCCGCGAACTCCTGAGCTGCCCGAGCCTCCAACGAGATGTCCTTGAGCTTCTCCTGGACCTTCTTCTGCGTGTCTATATCACTGAAGGTGAGCACCAGGCCATCTATGACGTTCTCGACCGTTCGGTAGGGAATGATCTTCAGCTTATACCAGTGCCCGTCCTTCGTCTGGACCTCTTTCTCCTTGGTGTTCAATGTATCGAGGACCTCTTTGAAGTCCGTGATCAGATCCTCGTAGCGCAGCTTCATGGCGATGTCCTGGATCGGGCGACCCA
Organism: Methanomassiliicoccaceae archaeon; assembly: GCA_963728405.1. Lineage (GTDB taxonomy): Archaea > Thermoplasmatota > Thermoplasmata > Methanomassiliicoccales > Methanomassiliicoccaceae > UBA6. Next base: position 433,637 of record CAVSJV010000005.1, read on the forward strand.
CATCCCCCGGAAGCAGGTTCATAATACGTTCCATCAGGGGTGTGTATCTCCTTATCCTCATATCGATGTCCAGAAAGATGGTGGCCTCATCGACACTGTTAAGGAAGTTCCTCATATCACTGCTGGTCCTCGATAGCTCCTGGTTCTTCCTCTCCAGCTCCGAGTTGACGGTCAAGAGCTCCTCGTTCAACGAATTGAGCTCTTCCTTCCCCGTCTCCGATTCTTCGGCTACACTCTGAAGTTCCTCATTGTTCGATTGGAGCTCCTCATTGGTGGACGTCAGTTCTTCATTGGATGTCTCAAGCTGCTCGATGGTGCTCCTCAGGTTCTCCTTAGTGCGGATTAGTTCCTTCTCCAGTTCGTCGATCCTCGTCTCTATGTTCGATGCGATGCTCAGCTCCGGTTTTCCTCTCAGGATCCCCTGAGGGACGGTCTTTTCGTCAAAGACGACCAGAAAATCGGAAACGGGCTCTTTGCCCTCCATGGGCCTGACGGTGATATTGAGGAAGGAGGCGCCGCCGTTCGTATGTACCTGTATGGCCTCATCGATGACTGGTTTTCCAGTGCTTCGAGTTTTATTTATGGCCGACATCACCGCGTATCTGATGTCCTCGCGGAGCAGGTCCCGGATGCCGAGGCTGGCCCTGCCCGGAGTATGCTCGAGGTACTTGCTGGTGCGGCCGTGGAAGTATATGACCTCGTTCTTCCCATTGACGATCAGGCTCGGCGGGGTATGCTCGGAAAGGAGCATCTTTTCTGCCTTTTCGTTTATGCTCGGTCCCTTCGGCGGCTGGACCTTGATCGGGACGAAATCCCGCCCTTGCCGAGGCGGGACAGTGCTCTCTCTGATCAGGGTGGAAGGTGCGTACGGTTTCCTACGGTAGATCTTCCACTTGGGATCGATGGCGGTGAACCGGTCGTCGTAGCCGTTGATGGTTTCCGCCTCTCCCAGGAACAGTATGCCATTGGGGTTCAGAGCGTTGCTGAACGTCTCCAACACTCTCTTCTGAAGTATTGGTTCGAAATAGATCAGGAGATTCCTACAGGATAGCAGGTGAAGATGAAGGAATGGCGGATCTCGAGTGACATCATGAGGGGCGAAGATGATCATCTCCCTGATCTCCTTCCTCACTTTGTACCCCCCCTCGTGTTTGATGAAGTACTTGTCCAGGCGTTTCTCATCAACGTCGTCAGCGATCGAATACGGATATTCTCCGGCTCGGGCGATATTGATCGCATCCTCATTGATGTCTGAGCCGAATATCTGGACCCGCAGCTGTAGACCGGTCTCATCCATAAGCTCTTTCAGGACGATCCCGAGGGAATAAGCCTCTTCACCGGTGGAGCAGGCGGTCACCCAAGCTCTGAAAGTATCAATTTCTGATTCCGGGACAAAGATGGTTTTCCTGAGCATATCCTTGAGGGATTCGAAGGCCTCCGGATTCCTGAACAAGCTGGTGACTTCGATTATCATTTCTTTGAACAGCAGGTGGACCTCTTTCGGGTTGGCCACTAGATACCTGACATACTGCTCCTTGGTCTCAAGTTGGTGGACGGCCAGGCGGCGTTCGATCCTGCGATTGATGGTGCTCTTCTTATAAAGCGAGAAATCATGGCCCGTCTCGCGCTTGACGATGAACAGGATTTTCTGAACAGCATCGGTACTTTCGATCGGCTCGACTTTGGGCGGTTGTATCCTGGTTCCTGACCGCATGGACATATCTGGCGATCATCTCAGGCATCTCGCCAGCAGGAAGAACATAATCCGCTAGGCCCGTATCGATGGCACTTCGGGGCATGCTATCGTACTTGGCGGTCTCCGGGTTCTGCACCATGACCATGCCCAGGTTCGCGTGGATCGCCCTTATTCCGAGCGACCCGTCCGAACCGTTCCCTGAGAGGATGACCACAATCGCGTTCTCTTTTCGCTCATCGGCCAGGGATCGAAAGAAGTGGTCGATGGGCAGGAACGGCTCCCGGCCGGGCCCGCGACTGAAAAGGCGTAAGACCCCGTCGGTGATGACCATGTCCTTTCCAGGGGGAATGACATAGATCTTGTTCTGCTGGACGACCATTTCGTCCTGGACCTGTACTGTTTCCATGGTCGTGGATCGGGATATGATCTCGGCCAGGAGGCTAGGGTGATGCGGTTCGAGGTGAGTTATGACGACGTATGCCACGCCCGAATCTGGGGGGGTGTTCTTAAAAAATGTTTCATTAGCCTCCAGGCCGCCGGCTGAGGAGCCCAGTGCAACGATGGGAAACGATTGATTCATTTCATGAACGCCCGGTCTGTCGTCCTTGTTCTTATTACCTTTAGCCATGCCCCTTGCTCCGATGGGCTCATTCCTTGAGCTTTTTACTTTCACCATATTCCTTTAGGACTACTTACTGACTGTGACCCAATCACGGAGATGGCATCCCAAGAATATTTATTGTGCATTGGACCTTTCTATATGAATCTGAAATGGGAGAAGAACAAGATGCTGGGGGGGGGGCTTAGAGAGCGAGCCAAAAAGCGCCTGGAAAGAAAACGGCCGGCCCACACCGTGTCGGAGAAAGCCCCCTCTGAACTAATAGAGGAGCTTAGCATCCACCAAGAGGAGCTCAATATCCAGAACGAGGAGCTTCTGAGGGCCCAGGTAGAGCTAGAAGCCTCCCGAGCCAAATATTTCGAATTGTATGACATGGCTCCAGTGGGTTACATAACTCTAAATCAGGATCTGGTAATCAAGGAGGCCAATCTGGCAGCCTCATCGCTTTTAGGAACGATGAGAAACATCGCCATCAACAGGGGCATCTCGACCTTCATATCTCCGGAATGTCAAGAAATGCTTTATCTTCACTACCGAAGGCTCGCACAGGGTGAAGGAAAACAAAAACATACGCTCATTGTTCAGAGAAAAGACGGCAGCAAACCTCTTGTCCAGTTCGAGAGCAACATCGCCAAGGATGGTCCGGATAAAGGGTTCCGATCGATCTTGACCGATGTCACCGATCTGAAGAGGGCCGAGAGGGGGCTGGAAGACACAAAAGGCCTACTCGAGGCCATAATTCGACAGATGCCGATAGGCATCATGGTGGCTGATGCTCGTTCGGGGGAAATTATTCTCGCCAATGACGAGATCGAGAAGATATATGGCCTAGGGTTCAGACCAACGGACATCAAGGGCTTCGTCGAATATTCTCGATTGGCGAGGCGTCACTTGGACGGTCGGCCGTATCATATGGATGAGTATCCCGTCGTCCGCTCCCTCAAAGGAGAGGTGATAAGGAGCGAACTGGCTGGAGTAATGAGGCCGAATGGTTCAGAGGTATTCATTAGCGGGAGCAGTGCTCCAGTGTTCGATTCCAATGGTGATATCGTGGCCGCGGTGGCCCTGTCTATCGACGTGACCGATCTGATAAGGGTCCAAATGGAGAGGGACCAATTACTTGCCGATGCCGAGCGAAATTCAAGGGAATTGCAAAGATCAAATACCGAGCTAGAACAGTTCGCCTATGTGGCCTCGCATGATCTCAGGGAGCCACTGCGGATGGTCCGAAGTTATCTTGACCTCCTGGAAAAGAAGTATAGCGGAAAGGTCCTGGACGATAAGGCCGATGCGTACATCGACTTCGCCGTGGATGGCGCAAAGAGGATGCAGGCCATGATCGATGACATTCTTACCTATGCACGGGTAGGAACTCAGGGCGAACCTCATCAACTGGTCGATATGGAGCAGGTGCTCTATAAAGTGCTGAAAGACCTTGAGCGTGAGATAAGGGAATCCGGGACGATTGTGACCGTGGGACCACTGCCTGAGGTCATGGCCGATCCATCCCAGATGTCCCAGCTCCTGCAGAACCTTATTGCCAATGCCATCAAGTTCCGTTCCAAGGGCGCGGTGAAGGTCCGCGTCTCCGTAGAAGAAAAGGGCAAGGAATGGGCGTTCGCCATCTCAGATAACGGCATCGGCATCCCCGTCGATCAGCAGCCCCGTCTCTTCCAGATGTTCCAGCGCCTCAACCCCAGGCAAGAGTATCCCGGAACAGGGATCGGGCTGGCCATCTGCAAGAAGATCGTCGAGCAGCACGGCGGCCGGATATGGGTGGAATCGGAGGTCGGTAAGGGATCGACATTCTACTTCACCCTACCTATGGGCAGGAAGGAATGAGCTAGATCACCGGGTGCGATTGGTGCTGGGCCGCGACTTTCCGTCGATCTGCCTGACCCCCCTATCGCCTGATGCCTATGTAAGCAGGAATGGGCCCAGGGGTACGGTGTAAAAGAGCGATTGCGCATCATCTACCGTTCGCTCATGGGTGCGCCTTGGGGATGGTGAAGCGGTATATGGACCATTTCCCTCCTTCTGAATCGACCCACAGGCTGCCCCCATGCCTTTCCACGATCCGTTTGCTGATGATGAGGTCGATGCCAGCGCCTGGATAGTCGCCCGTTGCGCTCTCGATGAACAAACCCTTGAACTCACCGCGGACCATGTCCTGGAACTGCACAGGTATCCCTGTTCCATTGTCCTTAACGGAGAATGACCATTCTTTTGGTCCCTCTCCCGCAGAGATATGGACCGACATCGGCCTTGTTCCCCTGAACCTAATAGCGTTGTCCAACAGCTTGTTCAGTAACAAGGTCATCTGAGTCCGGTCAGCGAGGATGGTGGGTAAGGGGTCGTGAGTGACGGTGACGTTGGCCCTATCGATCAATTCCCCCCGCCTCTTAAGGACGGCGGCGAGGACCTCTTCCATCTTGACCGGATCGAACGACCTCCCCTCCATCCCCACTTTAGAGTATTCCACCAGGTCGGTGATCATCTCCTGCATCCTCGCCGCGCCGTCCAGAGCGAGGGAGATGTTCTCCCCAGTGGTTTTTTCCAGTGCCATTACAGCGTGATCCGACCGGAGAAGCTGGAGATGCTTGATGACCACACTTGATGGCAACTTGAGGTCGTGAGCGACGACGTAACCGAACTGTTCGATGTCCGCGCTCGAACCGATAATGCCATACTTTAGCCCTCTCTGCTCCTCCACCAATTTCTTACGCTCGATGGCATAGCGAATGGAGCGGACCAGGACCTCGCCATTGATGGTCTCCTTGAACAGGTAGTCCTGAGCGCCATGGTGCATCGCCTTCTGAGCCAGGTCCTTGTCCTGATTACGGGTCAGGACGATCATCGGGATCCTGATCGAATTGTCACTGATGACCTCAAAGGTGTCATAACCCTGGCTATATGGAAGATAAAGGTCCATGATAACGAGGTCGACCTTTCTGTCCATTAGAGAGAGGCCCATATCCACATCTGTCGCCACTTTGACGGTGATGTTCTCCCCCGAGAGCATTTGCTTTATCGACGCTATGTCCTCATTGCTTTCATCGATGAGAAGCACAGTGATCGCGTCTGATTCGCGTCCAGTTACGACCTCCTCGGTCATTGATGTTGGTTGCCCAGCGTTTCTCATAGCATCTCAGCCAGCCTTCGTAAATAATCAGCAGGACCGCCTATTGCGATCTCATGCAATGGGTCAACAGGGCTGTCCATCGGATCCTCTCCACCGATCAATATCTAGGTGAAATGGCCGTATATAATGACATTCGCCCCTACGCTGGCAAGATACTTTGTAAATCAAGGACTTGAATGGCGATCTTAGATCTAATTGTCACTTAGAAGCCAGGGAGTCATGCATGTATCGTTATCCCAAGCTCTCCGTAGCTGTTCAGGACGATGGATGGATTTCCATCCCGAGCCAATCTTTCCTTGAGGGCAGGATATGATGCATCGGGAACGATAACAGTGACCCGGTACCCCTCCGCTACAACCTCGTTGTATTGTAGCAATGCATATTGTCTCAGCCAACTTTTTTCAGTCTCGATGAAGTCCAGGCCCCTCAGCCCACTCCCCCTGTCGATAGTTGTTATGACGCCATACTCTTCGCCCCCGCTTTTTTTTACATCAAATTCTATCGACAAACCAGGAGCCATGGTCTGGATCATAACGATCCTCTGTTGTATTATGTCCTCCACTCCCCTGTTAGACATGTTCACTACTTCAGTTGGTTCGATATAACAATGTTCTGTCAGGTCGTGCAGGAATTCAGATGGTCATCCATTATCTGCCTCCCGTTCAGCTAAGGGAGGAAGCCTGACCAGACATGATGCCTCAACTCACAACAGGAAGTAGGGATCAGTTTCTCCGCCGTCGTAGCGAAGTATCGTACTAAAGTAGAGGACCACTCACCTTCGAAGCGGGCAAGCATCTCCAGGAATTTAGCTGTTCCATATCCTTGTGCGTTAGTGCGTGCCTAATGCTGGGATTTAAATACTATGGGCCTTCTGGTTAGTAATTCCGCTCATCCCTTAGGTCTCCACAGGCGGGAAGAAGGTTTTGAGAACGAGTTAGGACTTTGAAATGAATTGCAATATTATTCAGATGGCCGATGCTGGAAGCAGCTGCCAAAAGAACATTGAACAATGGATGATCGATGGAATGCCCCAGTTGATCAGGGATGCCGGGGCGAGCATGGGGTCGGGAGCTAATGTGATGGTCCTGGCCTGCCGATGGAGATACTTCGCCGCCGAGGACCTGATGGGGCTTAAGAAGCTAGCCTCTAACACCGACTATAGGGTCATCAGGATGCCCTGTTCTGGCCAGGTCCAAGCGAATTGGATAGCTGCCGCACTTGATTCAGGAGCGGATGCGGTCCTGGTCATGGGGGGCCACCCTGCTACCTGTCATTTTGCTCAAGATTCGATCGAAGGGGATAAAATGCCTAATGATGGACCCGGGCCGCAGAAATTCGATCCGGCTCGTCTGTTGGTCGATTGGTCAGAAGGAGATAGGTCCGAAAGGTTCCTGGGATCTGTAGACCAGCTCGTAGCGACCGTGGAAAAATTGAGAGATATGCCACAATGAAATGTGGATCGATCCCCTCTTTTACAAATTATTGAGAAGGAGCGTTCATCCCATTCCTGGGCAAGAAACCCTTTTGTCGCTTGTCAATTCTATAGCATTTCACTTGAGGGTTAGATATCAAGTAGAAATGGGGAAAATTGCATCGAGCTAATTCAAAAAGCTCGAACAATTGGATGATCTGTGCCCCCTCAAAAATGTGAGGAGACATTGTGGACCATTTTTAATTGCCATTAAATACTCACCCCTATCATGATATAGGTGCAGGCGTCACCTGGGCAGTCATTGAGAGCTTGGCAGTAAACACACTGTCATTTGCCCAGGGCCTGCACAAATTTTCTCGATAACCTTGACCGCATCTGCTTTGAATGGACCCCATCTTGTTAGATCCATGGCCAGGAGATCACAAAGGCCGGAGAATGATGCGGCCCATTGGCGACCTTTTAATAAAATTGGTAAATTTTAGTCTAACCTGTCTCATATAGTCGACGCTCACAACAGACAGTGAAGTGATCGGGCCGTGCCGATGAGCACCCGGCCCTCAAGGTGATAAAAAATGAAAGGAGCGATCAAGAAAGATATCGACAAGGAAATTGAGGATGTTCAGAAAGTAGCGAGGGGTGGAGCCAAGGACATCAAGAAGGGCGTTAAGGATGTTGGAGAGGCCATCGATAAGGAAGTGAAGAAGGTACAAGGGAAAATAAAAAAAGCATAAACTAGAAGCTTTCCGGGAGCGCCTTGCGGTGTCCGATGCTTAGGCAGAAATCAATCAGCTCGATCGAATTTGCGTCCAACCTCTAGGTCTAAACAAAGACCAGGGTTCTTTTCGAACTTTATCAACGAATTAATTCGTGGTCGGGTTGCCAAGCAGGGAGCAAAACTGAAGGCAGGCACCTGGGGCCATATGTGCGGGACCTCACAGATCCGGCGGTGATCCAGGGGCACCAAGACTTCAATTTTTAACTCAGCTTAAAGATCAAAATAGCCCCATTATATCCGACACAAAGAAAAAATATCCTTTCTAGAACGCCAGTAACAAACGGATCGGGTGAATGGATAAAGGATCAACTAGGACAAATAAGATTAATGAATAAGAATAATGGTGGGGCCGCCCGGATTTGAACCGGAGTCTATTGGTCCCGAACCAACAAGGATTCCAAGCTACCCCACGGCCCCGTAGAGGTAGGATGGGCTAATATGGACGATAATTAAATACCTATCGACCAACTGGCGCTCAATAATTTGAGCTCCACCGTATCTCAAACAGTATCGACCCATGGAGTAACCTATGTCTTTGTATCCCCGCTCGAAGTACCTACTGTCTCGGGAATTCTAGGACTCGCAGCTGGACTTGGGACTTTGCATTGGGCCCCCGAAAGGCCCCCCTCACGGTCCGCCGCATGCGGCTGGTAGGTCGGCAGCCTACTCGCTTCAGATTTACCGAGGCGAGCGATGTTCCTGGAGGCATTTAGGTCGGCGTTGAGCTGGAAACCACAGCGTACGCAATGGAAGTGACCACCCACCCGACTCTTCCGGTCTATCCAACCACACTTGGAGCACCATTGTGAAGTGCAGGTTGGATCAATAAGGACGACCGTTTTTCCCAGACCTTCTGCTTTGTATCTGATGAACTGCTCTAATTGAAAATATGCCCAGCGGTTCAGTTTGGTCTTCATTTTTCTATCTAGCCATCTACCTTTCCCAATGTCGGCTAGGTCCTCCAGGGCGAACACAGCAAAGTCGGTGTTCACTATTTCTTTTGAGATACGATGGTTCTCGCAGGTCACGAACCGTCTCTCTCGTCCAGATTGTTGTCTTAATCTCCTTATGGCCGAACGAGTGCCTACAGCCTGCAGTTCTGCTTTGTTCTTAGCGTATTTTCCTCTTGTTGCATTTATCTCTGAGGAGTCATAGAACTCGTTGTTCGAACAAACCGCGACGTTCTTTAACCCTCTATCGATGCCCAGCGTTTCGCCTTCAACAGGCTTGACGATGGTCCGATCCTCCACTACCACGCTGAGGAAGAATCTTCGTTTTATTCTATCCCAGATCAGGACAGATATTTTACAATTCCATCCCGCGTACTTTCTCAAATATTCATGCAGCACGACCGGCGCATGGATCCTGCCATCGACCGAATAGATGCTAACGGTCCCTGATTCAAAGTACACCTTTGCAACCCTCCAGGGATAGCGGACCGCTGCGTGGGGTTTCCTCTTCGGAGCCGTTTTCATCTCGCATTGTTTGAGCGCCTCACAAGCAGTGTCCTTCGCGCTCTGGATGAGGCCAGCAGCGAGCTTTGGGACGGCAGCCCGCATATCGTAATAGATGTCATATTGGAGCCTCCGTTTGCTGCAGTCCTGGTGTTGGTAGCCCCATGCTGCGGCATAGTTGTAGGCCGAGGTATATTCCTCCATCGTCCTAAGCAGCGAGCCCTTCTGCTCCTCGGTCAGAACAAGCTCCAGCTTGACCGTCCGCATCATGGGTCGCACATGGACTAGCCAATTGATTCCCCATTGCTCTGCAAGTAACCTACTTCCTGGTCGGGACGGCCGGCATCCCTATGCTAGCTCGCTCGACTCATCATCGAGGAGTCAGGCATTTAATTACCCACAGCCCTACCTTGACCGGGGAAGAATGAAGCGCTGGCAGGTCGTGGGCGTATTTATCGTATGCATCCTGGTAGGGGTCGCCGGTTGGGCCTCACAAAAGGCTGTGGCCGACTATGTTCATCCCATGGGCTCGGGCGGTCAGACCGCCGGTCAGGGCTGGGAGGTGGAGAACATCCCTCTTGATCCTGCTCTCGGCGAACATGTAAAGATCGAGATAACCTCTTTGAATGGTCATCCTCTCAATGTCTACTACACCACCGAAGCAGGCTTGGTGGCCACCCACCTAGGTCAACCGTTCGAGTACGATCCTCAGTATTCTCATATGAACGCGACCCATGTCAAGATGGAACTGAGCCTCCCCGTCAGCTCAGAAATACTCGAGATCATGATAACAAGCAGCGACCCTCAGGAGATCGTCCCCTGCCAGGTGGTCGCGGAGCAGTCCCATCTGCCCTTTGACATGAAGGCGTTCTTCCAAGCGACCTCGTTCATCTGCTGGATATCGGGCATATCTCTATTCGTCCTGTTGGTCCATTCCATCTCTATATATCGGGGTGAACGGAACCGTTACGCCTGAACTAACGATTAGGGGCATCAACGTTAGATCTTCCCGGTGCCCTGGATGATATCGTTGATCCATTGTACCAGCTTTCGGTATGCTTCCTCTCCCTTTTCGGTGAGGACGATGCCATCGCGACCCCCTTCCACCGCCCTAAGCTCCACCAGGCCCTTGGCCAGCAACCAATCGAGATACTTGGTGAACACGTCGTAGTTGACCTTCGATGCCACTTGAAGCCTGGTCCGGAGCATAGGGACGTCCTCGTTCCACAATCTCTCCAGGACCCTGGCCACCACATAGAGGTCCGGCCGCTCCATGGGTGCCGCCATCAAAGGCCCCCAAGGTATTCTTCCATGGCCTTTCTGGATTCCTCCATCCGCCGGCCCCACCGTTCCAGGAGGGCGTCCCGTTCCCGGCGGTCCGCAGAGATGATGATGGCCAGGGAGATCAGGAGTACCGCGATGACCGTACCGAGCAGGAGGAACAGGTAGCCCAGCCCCGGGACACTGGGCGTCGAGAAGATCTGGACGATGAGGTAGGCGACCGATGCGCCGGCAATGAACACTGTGGTGATCAGAAACGGATGTCGATTGAACCTATCTCGCCGGCGTATCGACGACCAGTATAGGACCTGATGAGATGCCTCCATCAGCAGGTCAAAGCTCGATATGCCCTCTCTGGCCGCGTAGGGGCTCATCGCCCGTTGTAACCGCTCTATCCACCGCCTCTGGGCCTCGATCTTCTCCCGGTACTTGCCGCGGACCACCACGATCAAGGGCACCAGCACTACCATGGTCAGGACGGTGGCAAGTAGGAGATTCTCTAAGTAGGAATGGAAGATGGGCCAGAGGGTCGAGAAGCAGGCGAAGAGGAGGAACGTCCACAAGGCCATCCCGCCGATCGCCAAGAGGGCCATGGCGTCCTCGTACTTCGATGCCAGCACCGTACGGGCGTCCGAGGCGAGACGGTATGCTTCGGCCAGCCCGCCCTGCACTAATTGGTCGGTCCCTCTCCTATCGGTCGCGCCCGTTCTCTTCCCCCTTATCATAAAATACATTGAATATTTATACTCTTGACTCCGCGCTGATGAGTTGGGAAGCGACATTATGGGGCGGGGGCCAGCACAAGGCTGGCCGTTCTCTCATACGAGCATTGTCGATGTTCATATACGACAAATATAAATATGGTGCCAGATTTTTCCCGTCCTAATGAGGGAACAGCTGCGCGAGAAGATCGCTGGCGAGATCACTCTGTCCGTCGATGCTGGGAAAACGATCCGCAAGTGGCGGGACGAGTTCGGTATCTCCCAGCAGGAGCTGGCCCGCCATCTCGGCATATCGCCGTCGGTCATCAGCGACTACGAGTCGGGACGAAGGAAGTCGCCGGGCATCGCCATCATCCGCCGTCTGGTGGACGGTTTCATCGACCTGGACGAGCGGTCCGGGGGCAAGATCCTGAAAAAATATGACCTCGGTGAGAAGCATGACTGCATCATCAGCATCAACGAGTTCCGCACTAGCATATCGGCCAGGGAGTTCATGGACCTGATCGAGGCGGAACCTCTCAACCGCGGCATCTCGCTGGACCGTCACATCCATGGCTACACGGTCATCGACTCCATCAAGGCCATCACCTCATTGTCCTCGTTCGACTATCTGAAGATCTACGGCTGGTCTAGCGAGCGCGCGCTCATCTTCACTGGGGTCAAGTTCGGCCGCTCGCCAATGATAGCCATCCGCGCTCATCCTCTGAAACCGAGCCTCGTCGGCTACCACCGACCGGAGCACGTGGACGAGCTGGCCATCAAGCTCGCCACGCTGGAGAACATACCGTTGATCAAGATGGAACTGCCGGTCCCCACCATCGTGGACCGGCTCAAGAAGCTCACCTAGGAGACATATCATGGACGTAGGCATTGTAAGTTATGGGGCCTACCTGCCCCGCTACAGGATCGTACCGCAGGAGATAGGACGGGTGTGGGGGACCGACGGCGACGCGATGAGCCGTAACCTGCTCATCTTCTCCAAGTCCGTCCCCGCACCGGATGAGGATGTCATCACCATCTCGGTCGAAGCGGCCCGGAACATGATGCGCCGTTGTGACGTAGACCCTCACCAGATCGGGGCGATCTACGTCGGTTCGGAATCTCACCCCTATGCGGTCAAACCAACCGGGACGATCGTGGCCGAGGCCATCGAGGCGGGGCCGAACCTGACCGTGGCGGACTACGAGTTCGCCTGCAAGGCCGGGACGGCGGCGATCCAGACCTGCATGGGCCTGGTGGGCTCGGGCATGGTCAAGTACGGCGTCGCCATCGGGGCGGACACCTCTCAGGGAGCACCGGGTGACGCGTTGGAGTTCTCGGCGTCGGCCGGCGGGGCGGCGTATCTGATCGGTTCCGAGAAGATCATCGCCCGCATCAATCGCACATGTTCATACACCACCGACACCCCCGACTTCTGGAGGCGGGAGGGGCAGTGCTATCCGTCCCATGGTGGGCGTTTCACCGGCGAGCCAGCCTACTTCAAGCACGTCATGGCCTCGGCCAAGAACCTGCTGGAGATCATGGGAACGAAGCCGTCCGATTACGACTACGCCATCTTCCACCAGCCCAACGGCAAGTTCCCGGTGAGGGTCGCCAAGCAGCTGGGCTTTACCGAGCCGCAGATCGAGGTCGGCCTGCTCACGCCGTTCATCGGCAACACCTACTCGGGCGCAGTGCCCCTGGGCCTGGCATCGGTGCTGGACGTGGCGAAGCCTGGTCAGCGCATCTTCGCCGTGGCCTATGGCTCCGGCGCCGGCTCGGATGCCTTCGATATGACGGTCACCGAGGAGATCAATAACCTTAGGAAGGGAGCGGCGCCTACCGTGAAAGAGCTGGTCGAGAACAAGAAGTTCCTTGACTACGCCACTTATGCCAAGTATCGTGGCAAGATCAGGATGAAGGAGGCAGCGGAATGAGAGAGGTAGCGATCATCGGGATCGGGGACACCAAGTTCGGAGAACTGTGGGACCTGTCGTTCCGCGAGATAGGGATCCAGGCCGGCCTGGCGGCGGTGTACGACGCCAATCTTTCGGGCGAGGAGATCGACGCCCTGTACGTCGGCAACATGTCGGCGGGCAAGTTCATCGAGCAGGAGCACATCGGTGCCCTCATCGCCGATTACTCCGGCCTCGCCCGCGACCACATCCCAGCCACCCGGATCGAGGCCGCTGGCGCGTCCGGCGGACTGGCGTTCCGGGAGGGCTATACGGCGGTGGCGTCCGGCATGCACGATATCGTGGTGGTGGGTGGAGCGGAGAAGATGACCGACGTCGGCGACATGCTCTCCACCGAGATCCAGGCGACCGCCGCAGACCAGCAGTGGGAGACGATGTTCGGGGCCACCTTCCCGGCGTTGCACGCCTTGATCGCCCGCCGGCACATGTTCGAGTATGGGACGACCCGCGAGCAGCTGGGGTCGGTCGCGGTCAAGAACCATAAGCATGGCGCCTTGAACCCCAAGGCCCAGTTCCAGAAGGAGATCAAGCTCGACACGGTGCTGAAGGCCTCGCCGGTGGCAGAGCCGTTGGGCATGTTCGATTGCGCCCCCATCTCGGATGGAGCGGCGGCGGTGGTGCTGTGCTGTATGGAGAAGGCCAAGAAGTATGTTGACACGCCGATCAAGGTGCTCGGTTCCGGGCAAGCGTCCGATACCCTCGCCCTGGCGCACCGTGAGAGCATCACCCGGTTCGACGCGACGACCGTGGCCGCGCAGCGGGCGTTCCAGCAGGCTGGCCTGACCTCGGCGGACATCCAGCTGGCCGAGGTTCATGATAATTTTACCATCTCCGAGATCCTGGCCATCGAGGACCTGGGCTTTTTCCCCAAGGGAACGGGCGGCAAGGCCACCGCGGACGGACAGACCGTCCTCGGGTCCAAGCTGGCCGTGAACACCTCAGGGGGTCTGAAGGCCCGCGGCGACCCGATCGGGGCCACCGGTATCGCTCAGATCGTGGAGATCGTCACCCAGTTGCGGGGCGAGGCCGGCAAGAGGCAGGTAGCGAACGCCGAGCGGGCGCTTGCTCATAATGTGGGAGGGACCGGCGCTACTGCCGTCGTCCACCTATTAGGGAGGGTGAACTAGATGACCGTCGCTCGCTTTTGGAGAGAGAACGAATCGCGATACAACTCTGATCGGGGCCAAGTGCGGCCATTGCGGCCGCCTGTACTTCCCGCCGAGGACGGTATGCCCGGTATGCCACCGTAAAAGCATCGGGAAGATGGAGCCGTTCAAGCTCAAGGGGAACGGCGAGGTTTTCTCGTACTCGATAGTCCACGACGCGCCCTCGCAGTTCGAGCTGCAGAAGCCATATGTGATCACCATCGTCCAGCTGGAAGAGGGAATCCGCCTTACCGGCCAGTTGATCGACTGCGAACCGGCTGAGCTGCGGGTGGGGATGAAGGTCCACACCACCATTGCGGAAGCTGGGCGAGGAAGGTCCGTCGGGCATCATTCACTATGGATACAAGTTCGTGCCCGACAAGTAGTCCCAACATTTTCTTCCCCTCATCGCCTGGACGGCGGTGGAGGCCGTTCCTCTTTTTATATGACCGGCTCGAGCACGGTGATGAACGGCCGGGGGATGAACAGCGCGCGGTAGCTCAAGGTCAAACGCTCTTTCTTGACCACATCGTCCGGCAGATGGATGCCGCGGTGTGGCCACAGGACCATTCCTGTCCTCTCCGTCGTCCAGCCTGATCTGCATGGCCGGGGACGAGCCGTGGTTGAACAGCTGCGAAGAACGGATCTCCAGCTGGGGCAGGTAGGGGGCGGTCGCCTTCTCTGCCGCGCTCACCGCCTCCTTGAGCCGATGCACCGCCGCGGGGACATCATGGGAGCGCAGTGCCTGACGAAAGAGGTCGCGATGGTGGCGGGCATCAAGTCCCAGGCCGGCATCTATGGTCGCCAGCTCGTGGTAGCGGCGGGAGAGCGCCCTCATCTCCTGGACCTCCGCCATCGATGCGCCGATCACCCGCTCCGCGTCCCGAGCGAGACCGACGGCCTGTTCCAGCTTCTCCTCCGCCAGCGAACGTGCGGCCACCGAGAGCAGCGAGAGCGACAGGCTTGAATCGGCCCGGGAGCGTTCCACCTTCTCCTTGACCGCAGTCAGGCGGGCCTCGATACCGCGCCTTACCTGGCCGTGCACCGCCCCGATGGTCTCGCTCAGATTGTGGATATCGCCCGGCGCGGCCAGGGGGAGGTCCAGAAGGGCCCTGGCCTCGGGCGGGAGATCATCGATCCGAAGCTCCAGCGAGGGGAACAGGCGAACGAGGTTGATGAGCTCGGCCAGTCCCCGGCGCACTGAGGTCTTCATAGCCCTCTGGTGCAACCTCGACCCCTTGAGCAAGGCCCAGTCCATGTCCTCATAGCGCCCTTCGGAAAGCGCTTTGCGGGCCGAGTCCATGAGCGCGACGATCTCGGGGTCCAGGCATCGGCGGCCCTCTCCCGCCAGGAGGCTCTCGCCGATCTTCTCCATCCGCCTCGAACAGCGGTCGTGCCACAGCAGGGCCGCGGCCCCCGAGGCCCGGCATTCCTCGGTAAGGCCCAGGCACTCCCGGAAAGACCCCTCGGCGTAGGCCTTCTGGGCAGCGGTCATCAACCGTTCGGTCTCCTCCATCACCGTGGAGCCGGGGGGTACACGTACCAGGTCCTCGGCCAGCTTGGACAAGGAGGAAGTGCATTGGTCCTTCAGTTCGACGAGGGCCTTCAGGCTGTCCCGGTAGATCTCCAATGCCTTCCGGGCCTCGGTGTAGCGGTGCTGCTGCATCTTCTGGAGTGAACGCCCCCTTGCACTCGTGCTCGATCTGGGCGAGATCCTCTCCCTTCAGGTCGGCGACGTTCAGTTCCGTCTCTGTTCTGGACAGGTCGGTGCTCATCTGCCCGTCGGCCACTGTCCTCGCACTCTGCAAGGCCCGCCGGGCCATCTCCACTACCAGGTTATAGCGGCTGGAGGAACGGTACCTGGACGCTTGGCCGAAGACCTCTTGCGCTTCCGCGACGTCGATGCCCAAGCTATCGATCTCCCGCAACGCGTCCTCCACTCGGGCCAACTCCTTCCCCACGGTAGAGCGGAGGGCTAGCAACTGCCCCGCCTCGCTCTTGGCGAATCGGATGGCCCGCAACGCGTCCGAGTAACGCTTATCGGCCAGCAGGCTCTCCGCCTTCTCGATGATGGCCATGGCCGAGGACTCGTTGTTGTCCGCCCCGCCCTCAAGCATCATGGCCTTGGTCATCGCTATCTCGGCCGCGATCCTCTCGGTGACGACTTCCACCATCCTCTTCCGGGTGTCCTTGGCCAGGGTCAGGGCTGCCGGGTACTCCCCTTTCTTGATGAAGGCATCGGCCTGGTGGACCGCCCCCTCGACCCGGTCGGTTCCCAGACCTAGCTGCTGGATCACCGGTATCAGTTCCTTGGCCTCCTGGACCTTGCGGGGAGCAAGGATCTCCGCTCCAACTACCTCCGCCTCCAGATAGCAATTGCGAGCCGAGGTCCTGGCCCCGTCGTACCGACCTGCCTCGAACAATATCTTGGTCTCATGGAGCAGCTGGGGCACCTTGCTTTCCGGCGGGAGCCTAAGCTCCACGGTCAGGCGGGACAGAATGACGATCAGGTCGTAGACCTCGTTGTGCAGGGCGATGGTCTTTTCCATCTCCTTCTCCGCCTCATTCAGGAGGTTGAAACATCCCTCCATGTCCTCGGTCACTAGGGCCTTGGAGGCCTCCTCGGCCATGCGATCGATGTTGGCCGTGGTCACGCCGTTCTTGCGGGCCGCGCCCGATGAGCGCATTAGCTGGGACAGGGACCGGGTCAGCTCATCCTTTATCAGGGAGCGGGCGTAGAGGATGACATTGTTGATGGAGTGGATCGATGTGGCAAAGCTCTCCTTGCCGCCCTCGATGTCGGCCATCTTCTGATTGAGGGTCTGGGACTCAATACCCAGCTGGCGGCCGATCTCCAGGAGGGCGCTGGCATGGATGGTAAGTTTGTCCAGCGCGGCCTTCTGGACCTTCTCCGCCTCGTCGATGATATCCTCGGCCAGAGCATAGGCGCGGTACCAGTGGTCCTGCTCCAGCAGTGCCTTGGCTTCTTCGTACCTCGTCCGGAGGGCGGTCAGCTCGCTCAGTCCGTAAGACGGTCCGGTCAGCCGTCCGGCCTCTTCGACCAGCTCCCCTGCCGTCTCCTCGATGCTGGTCTCCAGGGCCTGATTGATCTCGGCCAGGCGCTGGCCGATGTCCTCGATGGACCCTTCCATGAGCTCCTTGGTCAAGGCCTCTATCTCTTCGGCGTCCTCGTCGACGTCGGCCCCAACGGACCAGCCAACGGTCACCAGCAGCTCGCCTTTCAGCAGGTCCTGGGCCATGAGATTCTGGACCTTCTTGAGCAGAAGGGCACGGGCGGCGGACAGTCCTTCCACGCTTTCCCTCAGCCGTCCGCCTAGGGCGCTCTGGCGGGACCGGGTGACGATCCCGCTCGCTTCGCTGGAGATGATCCTCATTCGGCGGGCCTGCAGGAACACCTCCCGGGTCAGTTCCAGCTCCTTGCCCAGTTCCCGGTACTCGGCCAGGCTGTCGTCCAGCTCGGCAGACGCCTCGCTGACCAGCTCGAGTGCCTCCTTGCCGCGTCCGTAGACCGTGGTCATCCGGGCCTCTTCCAATTTGGAGACCACGTTGCTGATGTCGGCGTTGATCTTCTTGGCGAGCACTAGGCGAGGGCGGAGCTTCTCGATGTCCTCGAGCACCAGCTCGACCTCGCCGTCCCGCAGCGCCTTCTCCGCCCTTCGCAGCCATTCCAGTGAATCCTCGCCGTCCCCCGAGGCCACGGCGTCCTCGGCCTTGCGGCTGGCGGTGACGAAGCGGGTGATGTTCCTCCCCCTGGTCCGGAGCCAGTTGGACCGTTCCTCCTGGGCTGCCAGTTTGATCTCGACCGCCCGGCTAAGGATGGGAACGATGGCCTTCTCGGCGCTGGTCATGATCTCGAACGATTCCTCGATCCTACCTTCCGCGAGAGCTCCCCGAGCATTGATCACATGGGCGGTCACGGACGAAACGTCCCCGCCCACCCCAGAGGCCTCTTCGGCCATCTCCAGGATGGCCGCGGCCCGCTCTTCCAGGACCTTGGAGAACGAATCTTGCAGCCCCTTGAAGCAGGAGCCAAGCTTGGCCAGAGATGACTCTCGATCTCCCTCCTCATGGAGCTTGATGGCCCGGGCCAGGATCTGCTTCTTGGCCGAAACGGCGAGCTTCTTCTCCTCGGCCAGATCGATCAGTTTCTGGACCTGGCCTAGCATGACGCTCATTCTTCGATCGGCATACTGCTCAGCGGCCTCTCTGGCCTTCCTGGCCTCGACCATGGCCTCCTGGGGCCTTGCTTCGGCCAAGAGGTTCCTCGAGCCGTTGACCAGGTCCTCCACCACCTGGCGGTCCTTGCCCACCTCGGCGATCATGGCCAGTACCTCAAGTGCCGATTGCAGGACCTCATCGACCTTCTCGCTCTGAAGGCGGAGCACTTCCTCCAGGACCTTCGACGCGGCGGCCAGGGCGGCGGAATATTCCCGCTTGCCGTAGGCGGTCCGTCCTTCTGCCAGAACGATCTGGAGCCCATGGGTCTCGATCTCCATGGATCTGGCGGTAGTGAGGGAGCCCTCGGCCTCGGCCAGCTTATCCTCCGCTGCCTTACGGTGCTTAGCCGCTTCCCTGGCCTTCTGCTCTAGCTGCTTAGTGAGCTGGAGCTGCTTGAGATAATCGCTGGTCACTCTAGGTCCCCGGTCGCCCTTCTCCCTCCGCCCTGAGCGGAGGATTAAGACGGATAAGCTGGCACTGCCTTAAGCATTTGGTTCCCAATCTCTGGCCGCTTACTTCTGCAACCCCACGAACGCCACCCGCTCCAGCACAAGGTCTTCGACCATGTCGGCTGGCACGGCCCGGATCTCGTCATGACTTATACCGAACCGTAGGGCCTTCTCCACCGAGGCCTCCAGGACGTCATCGTCCCGCTCGAATTGAAGGTCCTCGAGGACCTTCACGGGGTTCTCCACGCCGAAGAGCACCACGGCCATGCGTTGGGTACCGATCTTGACCCCCATCTTCTTGACCGCCTTGGAGATCTGTCGTTCGCCCGAGGCATAAAGTATGGTCTCCCCGGCGATCGATGAGGAGACATTATCCCCTCGTTCAAACGCTCTCGTCGCGTGCATCACCGCCGAAGCGAGGTGGTCCCGGCCGCATATCATATCTGCATCCATCGCTAGACCCTCGCCTCCGTCCACATGCTGGAGGGACCGGACCAACACCTCGGTGTCAGATATCTCGCCCCTAACACCTAGAACATCGATCTTGACCATGCTGGACGGCAAACTGCGCCTGGGCATATGATGGTTTCGGCCGCTTGCCCGGTGAGGCCTCCCCTCTCGCAACCCCCGCTTGGTGGAATGGGGCGACGGCCAAAGATGGGAGCAAATGTTTATAATTATCGAAGCTCGTTGGCGCGGCCGTCGATATCCAGTAGGATATCTTGAGGACGATGGCATGGTCATGGACAAGGTTGTGGTGAGGTCCCCGGCGACCCTTTCCAATTTGGGCTCGGGTTTCGACGTCTTCGGTCTCGCTCTGAGGGAACCGTACGACGAGGTAGGAGCAAGGCGCATCCCCGAACGGAAGGTCGTGATCGAGAAGATCGAAGGAAGAGGCGCCCCCATCATCACCACCGACCCGGCCCGGAACTCTTCCGGCGTGGCGGCCATGGCCGTCCTGCAGATGGCCGGGGCCGATTTCGGCGTAGCCCTCACCATTAAGAAAGGCATTCGCCCCTCCTCGGGCATCGGCTCATCGGGCGCTTCGGCCGCAGGGGGCGCCTGCGCGGCGAACCTGCTGCTGGAGAAGCCGCTGCGACCGGAGGAGCTGGTCTTCTGCGCGGCCAAGGCGGAGCAGACCACCTCGGGGAGCTTCCATGCTGATAATGTCGGGCCGGCGGTGATGGGCTGTTTCACCATCATCAAGTCTTACGATCCATTCGAGATACTGAGGGTAGATCCGCCAGCCAATCTGGGCGTAGTGGTCACTATGCCTGATTTCCTGGTCAACACCCGTGAGGCTCGCAAGGTGCTACCGGCCCAGGTGGACCTTAAGAGCATGATCTTCGAGGTCGGGAACGCATCAGCCCTGGTGTTGGGGATGTGCAAGGGGGATGTCGACCTGGTCGGCCGAAGCATGATGGACATCATCATCGAACCGGCCCGCACGCGTCTGAACCCGCACCTCAAGGAAGCGGAGGCAGCGGCCATGAAGGCCGGCGCAGCCGGCTCGTTCCTGGGCGGCTCGGGACCGTGCGTGATCGCCATATACGATCGCGACAAGGTCGACGGCAATGGCATTGCCGAGGCGGTGGGCAAGGTGTACGAAGGTCATGGGTTCAAGAGCGAAACCTGGGTTACCACCTGGGGCGAAGGCTGCAGGAGGGTCTGAAATGCATAAGGTGAAGTGTTTCGAGTGCGGGAAGGACGTCACGGACCCATTCCTTGATGCCTGCCCGTACTGCGACGGGTTGTTGACCATCGAGATGGACCTGGACGCGGCCTCCGGCCTCCGACCCTACGACCTGAGGAAGCGGCCAATCGGGGTGTGGCGCTACGCTCCCTTCCTGCCGGTCGACGAGACCCGGGCCGTCAGCCTGCTGGAGGGCGGCACCCCCCTTTACGACTGTAAGAACCTGGGCAAGCAAGTGGGGGTCAAGCGGCTCCATGTAAAGTACGAGGGAGCGAACCCCACCGGCTCGTTCAAGGACCGCGGCATGACCGTCGGTGTCTCGAGAGCCCTGGAGCTGGGTTGCAAGACCGTAGGATGCGCTTCCACAGGGAACACCTCCGCTTCGCTGGCGGCCTACGCGGCCAAGGCCGGTCTGCGCGCGGTGGTCCTCCTGCCGTCAGGAAAGGTCGCCGCCGGCAAGTTGGCCCAGGCGATGTTCTACGGCGCCAAGGTGGTGATGGTGGACGGCAACTTCGACGAGGCGTTGGCAGTGGTCAAGCAGCTCGCCCGCCAGGGAGAGCTGTACCTGCTCAACAGCGTGAACCCGTACCGCCCGGAGGGGCAGAAGACCGTGGCGTTCGAGATACTCGACCAGCTGGACTTCGACATCCCCGACCGCATCATCTTGCCAGTGGGGAACGCCGCCAACATCTGGGCGGTGTACAAGGCGTTCAAGGAGTGGCAGGCCTTGGGGTGGATAGACAGGATCCCCATGCTCACCGGCATCCAGGCCGCCGGCTCTGCCCCCATCGTGAGGGCGTTCGAGGCCGGCAAGAGGGACTTCATTCCGGAGGAGCACCCTGAGACCGTGGCCACGGCTATACGTATCGGCAATCCGGCCAGCGGCAAGAAGGCGTTGCAGGCCATCTATGACACCAGAGGCTTCGCTACGTCGGTCACCGATGATGAGATCATCGTGGCGCAAAAGTTGCTCGGGCGGAGCGAAGGGGTCGGCGTGGAGCCGGCGTCGGCGGCATCGATCGCCGGGTTGATCAAGCTCGTGCACGAGGGTGTGGTCTCCAAGGACGAACGCGTGGTGTGCATCTGCACCGGCAACGTGCTCAAGGACCCTGACACGGTGATGAAGTCGTGCGCCGAGATACTGAAGGCGAAGCCGACCGCCGCGGACGTCAAGCGGGTCATCGCCGACTGAGCCGGACAAACCCTTTACTCCCTTGATTTAAGGGCATATCTGGCTTTAGCCGACTGCCGGCGATCCTTAGAAATCGAACAGGCTCTTCTGCTTTACGTCTCTAGGTTCTTCCTTCTTGATCTCCAGCACGACCTCCTTGGCCGCTTCCTCCGCTGGTCTGTCCGACCTTCTGGCCAGTTTGCCGGAGGTCACCTGCTCCTTGAGGCCCTTGGCCATGGCGTCGCCGATCTTGGGGATGCGGGCCAAGCGGACGATGTCGACATCCCTTAACTGGTCGACGTTCCGCACTCCATGGTTGTACAGCGAACGAGCTCTCGCTCTACCAACGCCTCGAAGCCGCACCAGGTCGAGGAGTTCCGGTTTGACCCCGTAGCGGATGCGGATCATCAGCTCGGTGAGCATGGGGTAGGCGTCCTTGTTGAAGATGTTGGCCAGCTCGCGCATCGAGTAGATGAGCCACTCCCCCACGTCCACCTTGCTGCGCAGGTCCCCTGGGCCCAGGCCGTACTTCAAGAGGAGCGCGTCCTCCTCCATCTCCTGTACCCAGTCGTCCAAGGCGCAGGCGGTCTTCAGCTCGGCCAGGTAGAACTCGTACTCGTCGAGGTCCTCGGGCGGCTTTATCAGCATGTCCTCTTCCCTAGTAAGGAGCAGTTGCTCGACCCACTCGTAGTCGGACCGCTTGAGGTACATGGTCATCATGTCCGGCGACGAGCAGATCGCGTGCAACAGTCCGAAGTACGAGGAGGTGGGCTTGAACTCCTTCAGTGCGTCCCGCAGCTTCACGGCGGTCAGGGGGTCGATGTACAGATCGGAGACCCTGCGACCAAAGAAGGTAGGTTGGATGCGCTTGTCCTCGGTGCGGACCATTCCCTCCTTCTCCAAGAACTCGAGGACATTATCGGACGCCTCCTCCAGCCCGATCATGGTGGTCTGATGGGCGAAGAAGGTCGAGTTCATGAAATCCATCAGGGAGTCGCGGGACGAGGCGGTACCGGTGGCGAAGGTTGCCAGGACATGGGCGCGGAGCACCGGCTCGCTGCCCAGCTTGGAGTAGATGTCCTCCGAGTCGTTGAGCAGGTAGTTGTCCATCAGGAAGCGCATCCCGTCCTCATCCTTGGCCAGGAGGATCGCTTCCCCGTAGGGGTCGTAGCGCGGACGGCCGGCCCGGCCGCACATCTGCTTGATCTCCAGCACCGGGATGGCGACCTTGCCACCGTCCTCGAAGCGGTCCACGTCCCGGATGATGACCCGCCGGGCCGGGAGGTTGATGCCCGCCGCGAGGGTTGGGGTCGCTACGATGCATTTTATATTCCCTTTCTTGAAGTTCGACTCGACGAACCGGCGCTGCTCGTTGCTGAGGCCGGCGTTATGGAATGCGATGCCCTTGCGAACGCAGGCCGAGAGCCGCTTACCGATGGAGGTAGGTTCTCCCTGGTCCTCGATGATCTTCTCGTCCCCTTCCAGCTGCTTCTCGACCATCACTTCCTTCATCAGGGGGGCGAACTTGGTGGCGAGCGTCTCGGTGGACTTGCGGGTGTTGACGAAGATGAGGCACTGCCCCCCTTCGAGGATGGAATCCTTGACCAAGGCCCACACCGGGTCCTTGCCAGGAGGGACCTTGCGTTTGGTATTATCGGTGAAGTTCACAGTGCCGTCGAGATACACGCCCTCCTTGAGCGGCGTGGGCCTCCAGGTCGAGGAGACGTGCTCGGCGTTCAGCCAGTCTGCGACCTCCTTGGAGTTCTTGATGGTCGCCGATAGTGCGATAATCTGCAGGTCCGGGTTGAACTTGCGGAACTTGGTGAGGATGATCTCCAGGGTCGGCCCCCGCCCGGGGTCGTGGATGAGGTGGACCTCGTCGGCGATGACCAGAGTGATATGGCTGAGCCAATGGCCCTGATGCCTCAGCAGAGAGTCCGCCTTCTCGGACGTGGCCACAATGATGTCGAAGTTCTCGAGCTGAGGATCGGGCGAATCGAGGTCCCCTGAGGACATATCGACCTTCACGCCCAGCTTCTCGAACCGCTTGAGGTCGTCGTACTTTTCGGACGCCAGCGCCCTCAACGGCACGATGTACAGGACCTTCCCGCCCCGCTCCAGGACATGTTTGAGCGCTGCAAGATATGCGACCAGGCTCTTGCCAGAGGCGGTCGGTATGGCTAGCATGAGGTTCTTACCCTCCAATGCGTAAGCGATCGCCTTGGCCTGGGGCGGATACAGCTCGGTGATGCCGTCCTCTTTCAGGACCTCGGCCACGCCCTCCGGAAGATCTAGCTCGCTTACCTTCATCCCATGATCGCCCTTTCCCTGCCCTGTCGCCTAATGGATGCGAGATAAAGAGACTTTCCATTAGATGCTTCCGGCCGGTCGGTCGAAAGTGCGACCGCATTCGCCCGCGTATTATGGCGAGAACGAAAGCCTAGGGTCGGAAAAAATCGATACTGCCCCGGTGGCGGGGAAAGCGGGGCCGCTCACCTCTCCCAGCACTTTTGATTTCTAGAATCGAAGGATGACGTTCGTTTTTCGGACCCCCTCTTCATGAGGGTGGTTCCTACATGCTGGCTCAATCACAGATTATTTAAACTCGTGGAAACGCTTAATTAGTGGCACAGGTATGAGTCGATTTAGAATGAGAATAGCAGGTGAATTATGAGTAATGACCAGTCATCTGCCGCGGGACGTGGACTTGACGTCGACGAATGGGTCGATGCTCAGGGTTTCCAAACTACCGCGGACATCAAGATCCCGGACAAGCTCGCCGACCAGGTCATCGGCCAAGACGCAGCGGTGGCGATCATCAAGAAGGCCGCCGAGCAGAAGCGTCACGTCATGCTGATCGGTGAGCCCGGTACTGGGAAGTCCATGCTCGCCAAGTCAATGACCGAGTACCTGCCCAAGGGCGAGCTCCAGGATGTCATCGCATATCACAACGCGGAGGATCCCAACGAGCCCAAGGTCCGGGTCGTCCCGGCCGGCAAGGGCAAGGAGATCGTCACCGCTCAGAAGAAGGAAGCGATGGCCAAGAAGCAGCAAAAGGCCTCCATGGTCACTTTCATCATATTCATGGTGCTGCTGGTCACCGTGGCGATGTACATCACCATCGAACCGCACGACATCAACATCATCCTGGTCGGCATCATCGCCGTGGCCATACTATTCTTCGCCATGCGCTACTCGGGCAATCGGCAAGAGAACTATATGGTGCCCAAGCTCCTAGTGAGCCATGAGGACGGCGACTCGCCACCATTCATCGACGCTACTGGATCCCACGCCGGTTCCCTGCTGGGCGATGTCAAGCATGATCCATTCCAAAGCGGCGGGCTGGAGACTCCGGCCCACGAGCGTCTGGAGGTCGGTGCGATCCACAAGGCATCGAAGGGCGTTCTGTTCATCGATGAGATCAACATGCTCCGGATCGAGAGCCAGCAGAGCCTGCTGACTGCCCTTCAAGAGGGCAAGTTCTCTATCACCGGGCAGAGCGAGAGGTCCTCGGGAGCGATGGTCAAGTCGGAATCGGTTCCCTGTGACTTCATCCTGGTGTGCGCCGGTAACCTCGATGCTATCCAGGGCATGCACCCTGCGCTGCGGTCCCGCATCAGGGGCTACGGCTATGAGGTGTTCATGCGCTCGACCATGCCAGACACCTCCGAGAACCGCATCAAGCTCGTTCGCTTCGTCGCCCAGGAAGTGGCCAAGGACAAGAAGATCCCCCACTTCGACCGTAGGGCCGTCGGAGAGATCGTCAAGGAGGCCCAGAGGCGTGCAGGCCGGCATGGCCGCCTGACCCTGAGGCTCCGCGAGCTCGGTGGTCTGGTCCGCGTGGCCGGGGACATCGCCAGGGAGAAACAGAAGCCCCTGGTGACCGTTGAGATGGTCGTCGAGGCCAAGCTCATCGCCCGAAGCCTGGAACAGCAGATCGCCGACCGCTACCTCGAGTCCCGTCAGGAGTACAAGACCTTCGTGACCGAGGGCGAAGAGGTCGGGGTCGTCAACGGTCTCGCGGCGCTCAACACGGCGTCCTCGATGTCCGAGTATTCCGGCATCGTGCTGCCCATAGTGGCCGAGGTCACCCCCGCCCAAACGAAGTCGGGCGGCAGGATCATCGCCACCGGCAAGCTGGGCGAGATCGCCAAGGAAGCGGTGTCGAACGTCTCCGCCCTGATCAAGAAGTACACCGGGGAGGATATCTCCAACCACGATGTCCATGTGCAGTTCGTCGGCACCTATGAGGGCGTGGAGGGCGACTCGGCATCCATCAGTGTCGCCACCGCGGTCATATCGGCGTTCGAGGATGTGCCGGTCGATCAGA
Organism: Methanomassiliicoccaceae archaeon; assembly: GCA_963728405.1. GTDB lineage: Archaea > Thermoplasmatota > Thermoplasmata > Methanomassiliicoccales > Methanomassiliicoccaceae > UBA6. Next base: position 459,740 of record CAVSJV010000005.1, read on the forward strand.
GCCTGGCCATGACCGGTTCGCTGTCGGTCCGCGGTCAAGTGCTGCCGGTCGGCGGCGTCACCGCCAAGATCGAGGCGGCCTGCGAGGCCGGGCTGAAGCGCGTGCTCATTCCCAAGGCCAACATGAGGGACGTGGTGCTCGAGGAGCGCTATATCGGCAAGATCGAGATCGTGCCGGTGGAGACCCTCGGCGATGTCCTAGAGAAGGCGCTGATCGGAGGGGTCAGGAAGGAGAGCCTCCTAAAGAAGCTCGCCATCCTGGTGGACAAGGGCAACAAGCCCTCCATGCACACCCCCGTCACGCCCAGCCGGCCAACGGTTCAGTGAACCCCTTCCCCAATCCTCCTTTCTATTTTTCACCCCTCATCCTCTGCAAATTTTCATTATCTCGGTGTCGATACCCAACCGTCGAGGGATGAAATGAGGAAGAAGGAGGTCAGCGCCCTTCTCATCGGGCGATTCCAGCCGTTCCACAACGGGCATCTTGAGGTAGTGAAGGCGATCGCCACGGAATGTGATCGCATGATCGTGGGCATCGGCAGCGCGCAGCTGTCTCATACCTTTGAGAATCCTTTCACCGCTGGTGAGAGGCATCTGATGATCTCCCGAGCCTTCCACGACGACGGCCTTGACAACTTCTTTCTCGTGCCCATCGTTGACATCAATCGCTATGCGATCTGGGTGGCCCATGTTGCATCTTTGGTCCCGCCGTTCCAGGCGGTCTACACCAACAATCCGCTCACCCGCCGCCTGTTCGAGGAGGCCGGTTACGAGGTGCGGCAGGCGCCTATGTTCAACCGGGAGGAGTATTCCGGTTCGGAGGTCCGCCGGCGCATCGTCAACGGCGAACCGTGGGAGCACCTGGTGCCCCAGGGGGTGGCCGAGACCATCCATGAGGTCAAGGGCGATGAGCGGCTCCAGGAGATCATGAAGGACCATTCCCCGGAGGCCACAATCTGAGGCTCGAGGAGAGGGCGGGCGAGCTGCTCCGCCGGAAGGGGATGACGCTAGCACTGGCCGAGTCCTGCACCGGCGGCCTCATCGCCTCGATGCTGACCGACGTCCCCGGCTCTTCCGATTACTTTCTCCTGTCATTGGTCACCTACAGCAATTCGTCAAAGATGGCGCTCCTGGGCATCGCTCCCGATGCGCTGAGCGAGCACGGCGCGGTCAGCGAGCCGGTGGCCCGGGCGATGGCCAAGGGGGCGCGGCGGGCGGGAGGCGCGGACATGGGACTGGCGGTGACCGGTATCGCCGGTCCGAGCGGGGGAACGCCGCAAAAGCCGGTCGGTCTGGTATTCTTCGGTCTTGACGATGGTACCACGACCCTGGTGGACCGCCGGGTCTTCCCGGGTGATCGGCTCGCCATAAAGAAGCAGGCCGCCGAACATGCCCTGACGATGTTGTGCGCTCAACTCATATGAGCACAGCTCCGCCGGCTCAGGGTGATCAGGAACGCCACGATGCCTCCCCCGACGATCGCCCCGATCCCGATGTCGGTGGCGGCGAACAGCCCCCTGCTCCGCTTCAGCTCGCTCTTCCGTGTCGTTCATTAATATCTGAGCCAGGCATTAATTAGATCCGGGGCTCGGAACGGCACGTTCATATGCTTCGGGTGCTGAAAAGGGACCGTGGCCGTCGAGCGGGTGGAACGGATCATCATCCAGCGTATCGCGATGCTCGAGCAGAGCAATCCCGAGCTTAACACCGAATGGGCCATCATAAACGATGACTGGGGCCTCATATCCGTCAGCCAGGGGGAGGAGCTCATCGGCTTCGAATACGTCGAATCGGAGATATCCTGGGCCCGTCCGGAGAGGGTAAAGGTCTACGAGGAGACGTTGAAGCAAGGGTTGAGCGTCGTTGTCATCGTTCCCGAGGAAGTGTTCCTGGAGATGAGGGAACGGGTCGCCTTGGTGCTGGGCCGGCGGGCGCCGGAGGTGCTGAGCTATGACAGCATCGGCATCACTGCCCTGCCTCGGCCCTCTTGATCAGGCCAGGGAGGCGCGGAGGAACGGCTCCCACAGGGAGTCCAACGATCCAACGATCCTGTCGGTGAGGTCGCCCGGCAGGTCCTTTCTGCTGAAACCGACGGTGAAGGCGGCTCGGCGGCCCCAGCGAGGCTCTTGGGTGATGTGAGCATCATCGTCTCCTTCCAGGTTCAGGTCCGAGCCGTACACCGAGGTCATGTATATGTTCCCGGCCAGCGCCCGGTCGGTCTGCTCCCTGACCGCCGGCTCGTTAAGCGCTTGGACGCAGGGGCTTTCGTCCTCGACCTGTGGACCAAAACGCAGTCCGAACTCCACGACCCTTCGTACTGGCGGAACGGGCGTCCCGATGTACAGGTACAGGAGCGGGGATCGGCCGGCGTCCCTGCCCTTGAGGCGGACCCGGGCCCCGATGTCGGTATCGACCTTGCCGTTGAAGATCAATGGTCTGGGCTCGACGATGAACCGGTCCTCGCTCTTGGACCTCAAGAAGGCCTCGAGCACATCGGAAACTAGCTCCTCGGGGCGCCGGTCCCACTTCATAAGGAAGCGCTCCACCTGCCCGAGGGTCCTACGGTCCAGCACCTCCTTGGTCTCTGGATCGCCATCATTACGGCGCTCGGCAGGGATGTGGAACAGCGGCTCGGTAAGTTCCAGAATATCATGGACGCCCCGGTCGAGTTGGTGGTCCATCGGTCAAGCTCCGACCGCCCGTAAGCATTTAGGCGTGATAATGCTTCCATCGGGGAGGGGTGGAAAACTTCAATATCTTGCCATCTGATATGCCGTCATTCTGGTGCATGGGATGGGATCAATAGCGAAGAGCATACCGACCGGGGTAGCCGATTTCGACTCGATAATCAAGGGCGGATTTCCCGCCGGCTCGGTCGTACTTCTGGTAGGTGACATCGGCGCGGGGCAGATGGAGTTCGCCCTGACCTCGGCGGCCAAGCTGGCCATGGTCAAGGAGAACCCGGAGAGCGTCGCGTTCATGCTGGGCGCCGGCAAGGACTCTCGGCTTCCGGAGAAGATATGCTACATCACCTTCTCCCGCTCCCGGGATGAAGTATTGGCGGAACTGCAGAGCGCGTTCAACGGGGACTTCTACGATGCGTTCGAACGCCTGGTAAAGTTCAAGGACTTCTCGTCCGCCTACTTCCGCAAGACCATGGTGCCGCGTTCATGGGCCGGAGAGGCCAGCTCGATCTTCGCCTCCGGCGGCTCTTCCGACAACATCCTCGAGGAACTGGTCAATTACCTGGACGAGAACGCCCCTGGCTCGATGATAGTCATCGACTCGCTAACGGACCTGGTCGTCAGCGCCAACATCGAGATCACCGACCTGATCGCCGTCCTTCGCGGCATGCAGAGGGTGGCCAAGAAGTGGGGCGGGGTCGTTTATCTCGTTCTGACGAACAACGTCCTGGATGAGAAGAAGCAGCGGATGATCATGGATTCGGTGGACGGTTCCCTGGTGTTCGAATGGAGCCGGTACGCCAACTCCTCCAGGCGGCAGCGCTACATCTATGTGGAGAAGTTCATCTCCCTGATGCCCCACCTGGACAAGGAAAGGATCGCCAGGTTCGCAACCGTGGTCACGGCACAGAGCGGACTGGTGGTCATCGACACCGAAAGGATCGCGTGATTGACATGGATCGGGTGAAGACGGGAATAGAAGGTCTCGATGAGATGTTGGAAGGCGGCCTGCCCAGGTCACAGGCAGTGGCCGTGATGGGCTCATTCGGTACGGGCAAGACAACGTTCGGGTTGCAGTTCATACAAGAGGGACTGAAGGCCGGGGAGAAGGGCATTTTCATCAGTCTGGAGGAGGACCAGGAATCGATCCTCAATAACGCTCGCTCCTTCGGCTGGGACCTCCAGCCGTATATCGAGCAGAAGAAACTGGCCATTGTTAAACTGGAGCCGACCGACGCCAAGACGACCATCACCCGCATCAAGAGCGAGCTGCCCGAGTTCATCAAGTCGTTCGGAGCGTCCCGCATCGTGCTTGATTCGGTGTCCCTGCTCAACCTGCTCTTCGACACCGACCACGAGAAGCGAACGAACCTCTTCAACCTCATCCAGATGATCAAGAGGACCGGGGCGACCTGTTTGATGACCGCGGAGGTCAGGGACGACAACCCCAACGCTTCGAGGGACGGTCTGATCGAGTACGCCGTGGATGGCGTCATCGCCCTGCGCTACGAGGAGCTGAAGGAGAAGGCCGAGATCCAGCTCACCGTCCGGGTGATGAAGATGCGCCGCATCCAACATTCCCGGCGGGTTAAGCCGTACGCCATCACCGGTAAGGGCATCGAGGTCCACGCGGCGGCAGAGGCGTTCTAGTCGGGCCGACAGGATGAATAGGCGGGGGTCGGAACTCTAGGTGATGTCCGAACCCTCGCGCCAGGTCGTGCTGTATGTGGCGATCAGCTTGGATGGCCGCATCGCCCGCCGGGACGGAAGCGTCGACTGGCTACCGACCGGAGGAAGCGAGGACTTTGGTTACGGACAGTTCCTGAGCACAGTGGACACCGTGATCATGGGGCGGCGGACCTACGACCAGCTGCTGACCTTCGGCCCCTTCCCCTATGGCGGAAAGCGAACCTTCGTCTTCTCCCGCCGCCGCCAAGGAAGGGATGAGAACGCAGAGTTCGTGGACCGGGCGATCGGGCCGTTCATGGCCGCGCTGCGCTCCTCGCCCGGTAAGGATATCTGGCTGGTGGGAGGGGCCGACCTGGCCCAGGCATTCTTCAGAGCCGGGGAGGTGGACGAGGTGATCATCACCATCGTCCCTCGCGTCCTGGGGGACGGTATCGCCCTGTTCGAGGCAGGCGGTCCCGAGATCAATCTGGAGCTGGAGGAGACCAGGATCTATCCTCAGGGCCTGGTGCAGATGCGCTATGGGGTCCGAAGATCGACCCCTGGCGTATGATCCTCACTCGTGCATGGCCTTGAGCGCCTGTTGCTTCATCCCCGAACGATCGACCAGCTGCTTCACCCCTGGCAGCGAGCTTATCTTGGCCATCGCTCTGACGGTACCCCGCTTGGCCTGTATCCTCAACAAGGGCCGGTCCCTCGCTCCGAGGCGGTACTTGAACTCCTCGGGCCCCGCCCCGAAGTCGAACTGGGTGAAGCCAGCGTTCCTGGCTTCGTTCATCGCGTAGATGGCGACGAGATTGCCGGGCGAGTATTCCGAATACCGGTTGTTCATCCCTACCCGGTAGGCACGCATTACGTCGCCGTCCTCCAGGCACAGCATCTGCGAGGCCAGGGAGCCGTCGATCCACACCTCGTAGACCATCCCTCTTCCTTCCTGCACCGTGGCCATCATGACATCCTTGAGGAACGAAGAGAGGTTCTCGTTGCTGAATATACTCCCTCCCTTCTCCTCCCATCTCTCCATGTGCTGGAGCGCATACATTCCGGTGGCCTCGGCCGCCTCTTCCGGCAGGTCGACGCAACGGTAGCCGACGCGGCTCTCCTCTTCCAGCGAGCCGATGGCCTTCCGTATCGTCCGCTTGGTCCGGGACGATACGACGTCCATGACATCGCCCGATACCGGAAGTTCGGTGCGAGGGCACGGGATGCGTACCAGCTCATCGGTCTCCCAGCGATCGGACACCTGCTCATAGAGGGCCTGGGTCACCGGGTCGTCCTTCATCTCGTTGAGGTGCAAAACGTTCCAATCGAGGTCGTCCATCTGTTCGATGATGACGTCCAGCACGTCCTCGCGATTTTCCATTATCATGAGCCCCAGGTCGTAAAGCTCAGCCACTCCGGCTCCGTTCCCGACCATGGAGAGCTTCTTCATCTTGATGCCCATGGAACGATGTTCCATGACCACGAAGGGGGCGAGGCCCACCAACTCGCCGTCCTCCTCCACCAGCACGACGCGGGGTAGAGCGACGCGATCGAAGTGCCTCAGCCACTCGATGGCCCAATCGAAGGAGGAGAAGATGGAGCCGCCACACCGCTTCCGCAGCTCCTCCCATTCAGGTTGAATGGCCAGGAGGTCGGCGGTGGAATCGATGGTCCGGGCCCTCAGCATGGTCGTTCCTCCGCTACCATCTCTCTCCCCACATTCCCGCTCCGCTCTGACATATCATTCATCCACTGTCCTCCCTGTCTCCTGAATAGAAATTTTAAACCTCTTACCGGCGCGGTCAGCGGCTCCTTCCTGAACTCCTTCAGATAGCTGTTCATGATGGCCCGCCGCTTGGCCCCCTTGGCCATGCTCTCGTACATCTGCTCCGAGACGCTGGTGATGCCCTTGTCCTCGACCGACCGCAGGTCGAAGGTCCCCATCCGGCCCCATTCCTCCAGGCTCTGGGGGATCTCGAAACCCTCTTGGACCGCCAGGTCAAACAGCGGTGTCCCGGGGTAGGGCATGTAGACGAGGAACTCGGTGAAATCCGGCCTGATCTCCTTGAGCAGCCGGTCGGTGTCCTTGATGTCCTCCACCGTCTCGGTGGGGAGGGCGTTCACGAGCATGGCATAGACCTCCATGCCTGCCGCATGGATCAGTCTTGAGGCCCGGCGGATATCCTCCACGGTGATGTCCTTGCGGACCAGGTCCAACATGCGCTGCGAGCCGGACTCGATGCCCATGAGCACCTGCGTGCAGCCTGCGGACCTCATCGTCCTCAGGAGCTCCTCGTTGATCATGTCCGCTCTGATCTCGCAGTTCCAGATGATGTCTAGATTGCTCTCTCTAATCATGGTGCAGATGTTGCCCACCCGCGCCGGGTCGGTGGCGAACAGATCGTCGATGATGATGAACCCGCCCAGCCGGGGGTCCAGGTCCAACAGCCAGCGCATCTCCTTGACCACCATCTCGGGGGAACGGGCGTTCCACTTGTAGCCCCACATGCTCTTGGTGTAGCAGAAGGTGCAGTTACCTGGGCAGCCTCTGCTGGTGACGATCGGCATGACAGTTCCGGCCTTGCAGCGGGACATGGTATCGCGAGAGGTCCCCTAGGTCCTCCCACAGAGGGAACGGTAATGAGTCGAGGTCCACGATGCGGTCCCGAGGTAGGGTGCGAACGAGCTTTCCGTCATCTAGGTAAGCGATACCGTTGACCAGGCGGGGATCGGTACCGCTCCTCAATGCTTCCAGCAGCTCCGTGGCGGTCACCTCCCCTTCGCCGATGATGAGGTAGTCGACCGGACCTTCTTTCAGCATGATCTCGGGCAGGATGGCCGGCCCCGGCCCGCCCCATAGGACCTTCGCCCCTAGCTCCTTGGCCCTCTGGCTTACCACCATCGCCCGGGCGATGGCCGAGCTGATCTTCACATGGACGCCGACCACATCCGGTCTCAACTCTTCGAGGAGAGCGAGCTTTGTCTCATCGATGGGGTCCCCGCTCCAATCGAGCAGGATGACATCGAACCCCTTCTGCCGGAGGTATGCGCCGACGGTCATGATGCCGAACGGCGGGGCCACTCTTAGCTCGGCCTCACCGGGCATGAAGCCCACGTTGACGAGTGCGATCCTCATCCGGCCACCTCCGCCAGTTCCATATAGGCGCGCAGGTACCGCTCCGGAGTATGGACGTCCTCGTACCGCCGCAGGGCGTTCCCGGAGAACGTGCTCCTCATCCCCTCCTGTCGCTCGAGCATGCGCATGGCCGAGCCGATGCTCTCGGCGGTGGTGTCGGTCACGATCCCGGCGCCGTCGGCAACCAGTTCGGGAAGGCCGCCGTTAGCCGATACGATCAGCGGCGTTCCGACCGAGAGCGCTTCTATGCATGAGAGTGGGGAGTTCTCCTGGCAGGTGGACGGTGAGAGAATGGCTATGGCCGACGATACCTCCGCCAGCAGCTCCTTGCGGCCGAGGAAGCCCAGGGCCCTTATCCTTCCGCCGGTCCTTCCTCCATACTCGCTAACCATCGGCTCCAGACTGCCCCGGCCCAGCACGTGCAGCTCCGAACGGACATCGCACAGCTCGTATCCTTTCAGCAGGAGGTCCAGCCCTTTATGGGGCTCCAGGACGCCAGCGAAAACGAAGTGGTCCCGTGGTCCGGGGTTCGCGACCTCGTCCGGCCGGGGGACGAAGTTGGGGAGCACCATCGAGCTGATGCCCAGCCTCTCCTTCAGGAACGACGCCATGTAGTGCGACGGGGCGATCATGCGGTCCACCACCCCGACCTTCTCAACGGAACCATTCATCCGCCATAGCTGGGGCGGGCGGCCTGAACGCAGGGAGCAGTAGTTGCAGGACCCTCCTACGCACTTCTCCTTCCCCAGATAGGCGAGGTCGCTTCGCGGGCAGGCCAGCCAGTGATCGTGCGAGGTGAACAGCTTAGGGACGGACCCCACCGACAGCAGGCCCTGGCCCAGCAGAGAGATGTTATGATGATGGATCCAGTCCGGCCGCACCTCGATCGTCAGGCGCTCCAGCTCGCGCTCCGCGGCCCGGCTTGAGCCGGTGACGTAGGTCAGTGATGCGGCTATGGGGCCGAGCGCCGTCTCCACCGGGTGGACGTGGACCTCCGAGGCCGCTGGCTCCGGATGCTTCCCCCTGGCCTTGAGCGCGAAGGCGTCCTGGCTGTGTAGCACGTGGACCTCATGGCCTCGTTTGGTCAGCTCCTCCGCTAGATATCGGACAGTGGATAGCGTCCCCGCCTAAGTGAAAAGGGGGGTAGAATGTCGATGTCATGATGATCCGTCTGGTCTCCATCTCTCCACCTAGTGTGCGTGTTTCATCCCATGGAACAAATAGTTGTTGGCAATCTTTAGTGCGTACCGTATAGCCAGGTCCAGGTCCGCCGGCTCCAACAGGACGTGCTTGATATTGGACCGCCACCATCGGCCGGAGGTATACAGGGTGCGGTAGGCCATCTCCCTCGCCTTGTTGAGGTCCTGAGGGGTCAGTTTTTCCGTCCCCACCACCGCCTCGTCCTGGAACATCTTGCGGAAGTCCGGCTCGGCCACCAGATGCTTCCCGTAGATCTGCTCATGCAGCCTGGTGCCGGGATAGGGAACGGCGACGTTGAACTGGGCCGAGGTCGGCAGGGTCTGGCGAACGAACTCCAAGGTCTCCTCAACGCTGTCCCAATCCTCTCCGGGCAGGCCAAGTATGAACGAACAGAAGGTCTTGATGCCCTCGGCCTTGGCGCTCTGCACTGCTTCCCTCGCCTGCTCCACACTGATGTGCTTCTCCACCGAATCGAGGATGCGCTGGCTCCCTGACTCGATGCCGAAGGATATGCCCCGGCAACCGGCTCTCCGCATCTGGGCCAGCAGCTCGCGGTCCACCAGATGGGCGCGGGTGTTGCAGTACCACTTGATGCGCAGGTCTTCCTCCTCCAGCAGACGGCAGATCTCCTCCACCCGCTTCCGGTTGAAGGTGAACGTCTCGTCGAAGAAGGATGCCGTCCTCAAGCCATAGCGCTCCTTGAGGAATCGCAGCTCCTCGAGGATGTGCGGGGCGGTCCGCATCTTCCAGGGAGTGCCGGATACGGTGCAGAAGGAGCATTTGTAAGGGCAGCCCTTGCTGGTGTACAGTATGGTGTATGGCCGTCCGGCCGGCGCAGTGACGAAGTAGGGCTTGAGGTCCGGCAGCAGGTCGAAGGCGGGGATCGGTAGCGAATCATAGTCCTTCAGCGGCGTTGGATCGCCGGTGGTCCGAACATCTCCCCCCTGACGGTAGGCCAGGCCCGCCACGCTGTCCAGGGAGACCCCCTGGTCCAGCGCCTCCACCAGCTGGGGCACGACGACCTCATAGTCCTGGCGAACATAGGTATCCATGTTCGGCTCGCCGGCCATCACCGGATGGGGCATGGTGCGTAGGGTCCAGCAGATGCCGGCCGTATGGATGCTTCTGTCGATCTCCTTGATCGTTGAAGCGGTCCGTTGGTCCCAATCGAAGGTGGTCGGGGTGAACCGATAGATGGCCACATCGGGCCGGAAGCTCCGGACACGATCGCTCAGCGCCTCATAGTCCAGGTCCCGGCCGTTGAGATCGATCAGGGAGACCTGATGCCCCGCGTTCCGCAACAGGGCCCCGAGCTGCAGGAGCGAGTAGGGCTCCAAGATCGAGTACCGCTCGGTGACCTCACATCTTTCCTCCCGTATCACTGCCACTCCCTCAAAACGGGGTGGGTTGGCCAGCAGAACCTTCAGGACGATCCCTCCAATGTTTTCTTATATACTTCAGCGGTGCGCTGGGCCATCACCGTGGCGCTGAACTCCTCGGTGACCTTGTCCCTCGCCCGCACACACATCGATCGGGTCGAGCGATGATCGTTGAGGATGGCCTGTATCCCGTCCGCCAGGGCGCCCGCATCGCGGGGAGGCACCAGCAGCCCGGTCGAGCCAGGCGATATCATCTCCGGGACGCCGCCGACCGATGACGCGATGACCGGGGTCCCCGAGGCCATGGCCTCAAGGAGGGTCATGGGAAAGCTCTCCGAATATGAAGGGAGCATGAACGCCGATGCCAGCGGATAGAGGTAAGGCATCTGGTCGTACGCTATCGGTCCGAGGAAGCGGCACCTATGTTCTGGCAATCCCAACCGGGAGGCCATATGTTTCCACTGCTCCACGTCGCCGTTCCCCGCGAAGATGAAGGTCGGCCGCAGGGACTTGTCCATCATCGAAGCGGCCTTGAGGGCGGTGGAGATGCCCTTCAGGGCGATCATGCGGCCGGAGAATAGCACGATGTTCTCCACTCCCTCGAGGGACGGGAAGTGGGACAGGCAATCGTTGATGCTCTTTGGGGAGAACATGTTGGTATCGATCCCATTGTGGATGACCTTCGATGGGCAATCCACCCCCAGCCGGTCCTGGCACCAGTCGCGTATGAACTCGGAGACGAAGATAAGGGAGGAGCAACGCCGCATGTACAGACGTTCGGCCGTGCTCAGGAGCGGAAGCAGGAACAGGGTCATGCGCTCCGATCGCTCCAACTGCCGGATCGGCAGCTCCGAGGACCGGGTACCCATACGCTGCGAGCCAATGGTACTGTGGACAGTGGTGACCGAAGGCACTTCCTCGCCGAGCACCTTGAACATGATGTCCGCCATCTGGGCGTGGTTCGAATGCAGGAGATCGAAATGATAGGCGTCGTTCAGCTGCCGGAAGGAGCGCCAGAGAGCGATCTGGAACTGGTTATTGTACATGAAGGTGTCCTTGGCCGTGCCGAGGGAATGGATGATGACGTTGTCCACCTGAGGCATTTTTCCTTCCTTGCCTAGGCAGATGACATGCACCTCGTGCTCGGGCGAGAGGTTGTTGGCCAACTGGAGGACGTAGCTACCTACCCCGCCCCAGCTGAGGAACTCCGGCGTTACCATGGCTACACGCAAGATCTCACGCTCAGAGGATTTGGAATGGTGTAGGGGTCGGGGACTTCTCCGACCTCTTTGTCATGTTCATGTCGAACTCCCCCTGTGCGCTCCAGAACCGCCGCTCCAGCAGCTTGGTCATGATGGTAAAGCCTGCCTTGAGGGGGACCAGCTTCGTCTCTCCGGCCCGGGGCAGGTAGATGATGGGGATCTCCTCTACTCTTAGCCCCTTCTTGCTCGATTCGGCGAACAGCTCAGCCTCTAGCTCGAAATGCTTGGAGTTCAGTTCCAGCGTTCTAAGGGCCTGTCCATTGAACCCCCACATGCCTGTGCAGAGGTCGGTGCAGCGCTGCTGGTAGAGCAGGGATGCGAAATCGCTGAGCAGGATGTTCCCGAAATGGTTCAGCCGGGTCATTGCCCCTTCATGGATGTCTCCGAGGAAACGGGAGCCCATGACCACGTCCGCTCCCCTCTCCAAGGAGGAGACGACATCGAGTATGAACCGCGGCGGATAGGTGCCGTCGGCGTCGAGCATGATCAGATACCTGGCGTCTAGCATGGAGGCCAGGTCGGAGAATCGCGAGCACAGCCCCCCGCGTAGAGCCAAAACCTCGGGAACGACCTCCTGGGGATCGCACAGGGCGAGGGCCTGTCGCACTGCCACTCCCTTCCCCCGGCCTTTCTGCACCAGGATGTAGGCGCCCTTCTCACGGGCGATGTCAAGGGTCCGGTCGGTCGAATTCCCGTCGACCACCACCACTCGCACATCGAACCCCTGACGTGCTAGTTCCTCGCGGGGAATAGCATCGATAACATGGCCTATGCTGCCCTCTTCGTTCAATGCGGGGATCATGACCACGATCTTGGCCGCAATCACTGGGACCCCCTCCTTCTGACAAAGCTTGCGCTAGTATACACAATCCCAACACGCTCGATACGAACCACCCCTACTTTTGTTAAAGACTATTCATAAGGTTTAGCCAGTATTCTGATTTTTGTTGCACGACCGGAAAATTTATTTGGACCCCCCCATACTTAAAGGTTTCTCAGACCAGATATTGGCCTCTCCCGCGTGGTATGCCATCAGAGGGGTCCGGTAGCCCGGCGGGGGAGGGCGGCGAGGAAGAGCAGGACGGCCACCAGGAACGTTAGGGCGAAGAACACGAGCAGCAGGGAGCGGTACAGGTCCAACCCCGGTCCGCGGGAAACGATCGCGAAATAGATGGCCTGCAGTCCGGCCATGGCGCCCAAGGGAACGGAAAGCACGAGCAGCAGGCGCCTTTCCTTCTGATCGTATGAGCGCACCGACCTCAACGCATCCCACGGCCGCAACGCCACCAGGAGGATAAGGGCGGAGATGGAGAACAGGATGACCTCCACCCGGATGTCGAAGGCAGTGTTGAACTCATGCAGCTGGAACCACTCGTCCGACCACGGGTAGAGTGGCCATATTGAGCCGATGTACAGGTCCCCCAGGAGGTGGGCGCCCGCCGCCAGTAGGGCGAGGCCGATGATGGCGGGCCGGGGACGGAACAGGACGATCAGCGGCACCAGGGTGACGGCCAGCATGAGCGCGAGACCGAAGAACGAATGGGTGAACGCCCGGAGCATGCCCAGGTGCAGGAAGTCCGGCAATAGGGCGAACGTTCCCAGGCAGGCCAGCGCCAGGGCCCTCTCCCTCTTCAGGTAGACGATGAAGGGGAGGCAGATTAGGAATGAGAATGCGAGATGACCGGGGAGCCACATGAGAACACCGAGGGATGCCGGCAGCCCGCCGGTAGATGGTGAGATATGGGGGCGTAAAAGACTTGAAGCTTTCCTGGACCAATTATGCTGGCCATCATCTGGGTAGGGAGGCATTTGATGAGCAAGTTTAATAAGACCTAGGCTAGAATAAAAGCGCCAATGCGCCGGGAGGGGGAACGTTGAGGAAGGTTGAGACCACGGTCCGTCCGTCATTCCTATATCTTCTCAGCTTCACTGGCATGGCCATCTGCCTTGCTTCCTCGTTGGGATACCAGCTGCAGTTTGTCCCCCTGGGAACGCCCTTTGGCCTGTTCGGCCTGTTGCCGGTGACCTTCTGGATCGGAATTGGGTTCATGGTGGGATCGATGGCCCTAGGCATGCGGGCCGGTTCGGAGACACTGTTCTTCGTGCAGGCCTTGTTGCTGTTCCTGGCCATTTGGGGTGTGCCCGCCTTCTTCGAGAAGTATCCCACCGTCTGGGACTCCTACATGCATTACAACTCGGCGCTGGCCATCGCCCGTAACGGAATGGTGCCGACCGATCCGACCTTCGCCTACGCCTACAACTATCCTGGGTTCTTTGTCCTGGGGGCATCGTACTCCCTACTGGGCATCCCACCGGCTTTGGATTTCCTGAAATATTACCCGCTGTTCGCCGCCGTGTTCACTCTGGCGGCCATCTACATGTTCGTGCGGACCTACGTCCCGCGGATGGACCACCGCCTGGCGTTCCTGTTCGCGGCCTTCGTCAACGTGTGGCTGCAGTTCAATTTCTCACCCCAGTCCCTGGGGCTGGGGTGCGGGCTGCTGATATTCGTGTGCCTGGAGAGGGAGGGACGGGACTGGCGGCTCGCCGCCCTCGTGCTGTTCGCGTTCATCACCATCTCCCACCCCACCACCCTGGTCTTCGTGCTGGGGGCCATCGTCCTCAAAGAGGTCTTCGGGCGGCTGTACCGCCTCACCTTCGCCCGTAACCGTCCCATGAAGTGGGACCGCCCGTGGCCGGTGGGAGCGTTCATACTAATCTGGCTGGGCTGGTTCTTTACCGGGGCGTCCTCCTTCTCGCTCAACCTCGTGGAGTTCATCTCCGCCCGCATCCAGTTCCTAGGCCAGATCAATGAGAGCGTGGCCAACCAGTGGAATCTTCGGGCCACTCCGGAGAACATCCTGGGCGCCCTCTACCCCCAGCTGCGCACCGGCGCGGTGGGGGTGTTCATCCTGCTGACCGGGCTGGCCCTCATCGCCTTCCTGCTGCTCCGCCGCAAAGGGCCGGCGAACTTCCCCAAAAATATCCTGGCCCTGTTCATAATTCCTTTCCTGATCATCCCCCTGGACACGCTGTTCTTCAATGGCCAGCTGTACGATCGGGGCATCCTCTATCTAGTATTGGTAGCTCCCCTCATCTTCGTTCCTCTGCTCATGACCCGTCGCCGGAAGTTCATCCGTCCGGCCTTGGCCGCGGTGATCGTCCTGGTGGTGGTCCTGTGCCTCTCCACTCTGTACTACCAGGAGGCACTGTACATCAATAACGATCAGGGCATCGCCGCCTCCGGGTTCCTGTCTGATCAGGTTCCCCGTACCTATGTGGCCGGGGGGTACTACCCTTACGACGTCTGGAGCGGCTCGCCGGAAGGGTACCAGCGCTTGAAGATCAGCTCGTTGTATAATCAGACCACCGAGCAGATATCGTCGTACTACGGGAGCGGGACCTTTATGTTCGACAAAACCACGGAGCTGTGGTATCGCCAGTGGGGGATAATGGATATGTACGACTTCTATCGGGACCAGGCCCCCCACAACTACAAGGTCTACGATAACGGCGCCTACTGGGTGATGTATGTACCGAGGTCGTCGGCATGAGGGTCGGGCTGGTGAACCTGATCACCAAGACCGCCGACATACAGGCGGATGGCAGCGTCCTCCGCTCCGGCAGCCTGCGTCCCGGCACCGATCAGGACCTCAACATCGTGGACACCGCCCGGCGGCTGGCCCGCATGGGGAACGAGGTCACCATCTACGTCGCCGACGCCTACCGGCCCGAACATCCCGCCGACCTGGAAGGGATACAGGTGAAATATATCCCCACCCGTCTGCCCTGGCTGTTCCCCCCGTCGCTCGCGCCGTTGACCCCGTCGCTGGCCAAGCTCCTGCGCTCCGATGACCTGGATGTCGTGCAGGCCGGCGAGGTCTTCCAGCCCGGGACGGTGCTGGCCTGGTCGGCATCTCGCGGCTCCGGGCCGGCCATGTTCATCTGGCAGGAACTGGACACCTACATGCGCGGGCCGCTGGGGTGGGTCCAACGGCAATTCTACAATACCCTGGGGAAAAGCGTGGTCCGGGGGTGCTGCGGCCTGATACCGCGGTCCCGCTCGGCCCGAAGGCATCTGCTAGAGGCCGGGGTACCCGAGGAGAAGATCGCACCAGTGGTCCATTCCGGCGTCGATACTCGCATCTTCCGGCCGATGAACAAGCAGGAGTCCCGCGACCGGTTCGGCATTGACGAGGACCGCAACGTGCTGCTCTCCATCGGCCGCATGCACGAGAACAAGGGCATGGACCTGCTGGTCCGGACGATGTGCCGCCTCCGGGCCGGCGAGCCTGACGGTCTGCTTATTCTGAAGGGAACGGGGCCGCAGGAACAACATCTCCGTTCCCTGGTCCATAGCCTGCATCTCGAGGACAACGTCACCATCATGACCGAGCGTTTGTCGGCCCGGGACATGGCAATGCTGTACAATTCCGCCGACCTGTTGACCGTCACCAGCCGCACCGACCTGTTCCCGTTCACCGCCATCGAGGCCATCGCCTGCGGTGTTCCGGTGGCGACCTCCTTCGCCCGGGGGCTCAAGACCGACATTGTGGACCGGGGGGGCGGGGCCATGATATCGGCCCAGCCCGAAGAGATGGCCAGGGATCTGCTGGCGCTCCTTGAGGACCCTGTTCGACTGGACCGGTTGGGCAGCAAGGCCCGGGAACTGGCCCTCACGGACTTCGATTTCGAGGTGGGTGCCGATAGGCTGCAGCGCATCTACTCCGGAGGGAGCGGTTGAGGATCGCCTTCATTCCCCAGGTCGGGGTGGACCCGACCAGCTCTGAGCGAACGCCCAAGCTGCTCTACCTCTTGTCCCAATGGTACGAGGTCGAGGCGGTGCCGGCGGGACAGCTGGACAAGCGGGTGTATGATCAGAAGGGTAATCGTTTCTCCCGTTACGTTCTGTTCGTTCTCAACGAGCTGCTCATCACGTGGACCACGCTGCGGGTCGGAAGGCGCCGGCAGGTCTCGGCCGTCTTCGCCGAAGGGACCTACTACTCGCTGGCCGGAGGTCTCGCCGCCCGCATCCTGGGGGTGCCGTTGATCTGGGACAATCACGGGAACATCAGGGACTTCTCCCGGACGCTGGGCAAGTCCCGTTATTTCATGTTCGGCAATCTCCTGTTGGAGCGCTTTCTGGTCCGCCTCGCCACCCAGGTGCTGGTGGTGTCCCAGAATGAAGTGGAGGCCTACCGCTCGCTGGGCTTCGATACTTCCAAGTTCGTGGTCCTCCCGACCTGTGCCGACATGTCCCTGGTGGACGCGCATACCGTGCCCCGGGAGCAGGCCCGCCGAGCTTTGGGCATCGAGGCGGGGACCAAGGCGGTGCTGTTCTTCGGCACCTTGAAGTACATGCCGAACCAGGACGCCGCCCTGTACCTGGCCCGGGAGATGTATCCCGCCGTGGCGGCGGAGGTGCCCGGGGTCAAGATGTTCATCGCCGGCACCGGGCAGCTTAGCGAGGAAGCGCCCCCCGGTGTAATAATGCTGGGCTTCGTGCCCGACCTCTACCTGTGGCTATCGGCCGCGGACGTTTGTGTCGCACCCATGTGGAAGGGCGTGGGCATCCTGACCAAGGTCATCGACATGCTGTCGGTTGGCTGCGCCACGGTGGTCAGCCCGTTGGCGCTGGAAGGGATCCCCGAGCTGGAGCACGGTACCAACTGTATGGTGGGGCAGGACCGCGAGGCCTTTGTGCAGGAGGTCATCGGCCTGCTGCGCGATCCCGTTCTAGCCGCTGATCTGGGTGCAGAGGGGCGCCGCCTGGTCATGACCAGTTACTCATGGGAAGAGGTCTCCCCGAAGCTGCGGGAGCTTATCAGTTCTATAGGCAAGGGACCGACAAGTTCATGAACGCCCTACTGCCAATCGAAATACCGAATGGGGGGTCATAACGTGGGGGGGAAGACGGTAAGAGTTCTGGTAGGTCCGGGTAGGCCATATGACCTCCTATTGGTCTGTCTCCTGGTCGCCGGCGCCGTCCTGCTATCCACCTATCATGTGACAGGCCCCCTTATGTGGGCCCTCGGGTTCATTGCGGTGTTCTTTGCTCCCGGTTATGCGCTGGTCTCGGCCCTGTTCCCGGGACAGAAGGCCATCCTCTCCCAGTCCTTCATGATCAAGCGGGAGGAGCGGCTCATTGACATCAGCTTCCTGGAACGATTGGCCCTCGCTTTGGGATTGGGCGCGTCGGTCATGGCCTTGGCCGGTACTCTGATCACCAGGGGGATCCTGGACCTGACGGCGCTGACCGTCGGCCTGGAAGCGGCCGTCTTCACCTACACGTTCTCGGGCCTGGCCATCTATCGAAGATCACGGCTGCCCATGGGCGATCAGTTCGCCCTGCTCATCCGTCCCCGAAATGGGAAGAGGCCCATAACCGCCGCCGAGAAGGGCATTTCCTTGGTCATCGCCTCGGCGCTGGTGGTCCTGGTGGCGGTGACCGCGACCGGCCTGACCGCTCATCCCACTTCGGTTCCTTTCTCAGAGTTCTCCATCACTGGGGCGGACGGGAACATGGAGCACCTCCCTCGGGCGCTTGCCACCGGCCAGCAGGGGCTGGTCAAGGTGAGCGTGGTCAATCATCTGGGGGGGAGCGGTCATTTCGTTCTGACCCTTTCGCTGGAAGAGAACGCCTCCGCCACCGCCTCCTTCGATGCTGGTCGGCCGGTCTCGGTCAGCGTCGGCGGAGCGCGCTCGATGACCGTGGACCTGGCCGATGGCCAGGCCTGGGAGTCCACGCTTACCATCCTGGTCCCCGCCACCGGAGAGAGGACCTTGTTCTTTACGCTGGCCGACGGCCAGGAGGTAAAGAATCTATGGATCCCCTTGACCATCACCTAGGGACCGCGGCCATCGTCCCACCGCTGGGCCTTGGGCTGGCCTTCCTGTTGCCCTCCCTCGCCATATGCCTGGTGTGTTTGATGGGTATGCTGATGCTGAGCGCCGCCGCCACTGCGCGGAAGAGGAGGCTGATGACCCCGGCGATGTTCAGTCTGCTCACCCTCACGATCATCATACTCGCCCTGGCGGTCCGGAGCGTCCTTACTTGATGTCCCAGCAGGATGCCTATTCCACGAGGTACCGGGAGGTCGGCTGGCCGGTGTTGGGGGCGCTGATCGCGCCCATGTTCCTAGGTTGCTTCTCCGTATACCTGTTCCGGCTGTCCGGCGAGGAGGCGACCATCGCTGCCGGGCTGGTGCTCCTCTCCGCCGGACTGCTGGCCTGTATCGCCCTGATACTGTTCTCCAGCAGCGGGGCGGTCCAAACGGCCGCCTCGGCGATCGCGCTGGTACAGTCGGTCGCTCTGTTCGCCATCCTGCTTCCTGGTTCCGGCCTGATCTATATCGACGCGGCCATATTGTTCGCTGCATCGGCCGCGGCGGTGTTCCTGTATGGCCGGACGGTCGAACTGCCGTCGATGGGGGTGACCCGGCTGAAGGAAAGCTCTGTGCTGGTGGTGTTCCTGCTGCCGGTGGTTCTGGCCTTCGGGCAGGCTCTCTTCCTCGGCCTGCGGTTCTGGGAGAGCTATCAGATCGGACGCCTCTCCCTGCTCTTCGTCCCCCTGCTGGCGATGTGGGGTTATGTCGAGGAGGGGCTGTTCCGGGGCATCGTCCAGCGTTCGGTGATGCCGTTACTGGGTGGGAGGGGTGCCATCGTGCTCTCGGCCTTCCTCTATGCGGCATTCATGATGTTCTGGGGCTCCCTGCTCTACACATTCTTCTCTTTCCTTGTAGGCCTTCTCATGGGCTACCTGTATCTGCGCTCCCGCAGTCTGATGTATGTGGGGACGATACACGCCCTCCAGGACACCTGGATGGTGATCGCATTCCTCATCCTGGGCTTCGCCTTATAGCAGGCGCCCTTCTGACGGGACCTCTTGATCCATCCGCCCGACTGTACGTGCATCGCTTGATGCATAGATGTCGAATGTTCACAAGCGTGACTTCCGATAGTCCCGACCATACATTCTCGATGCCTCGGTGGAAGAAACCGATGGCAGTGTCTCACGTTTCCTTGTTCCATAAAAGCTCCCTTTCCTCAACATGAGGGTCGATGCGGGCCATCTAATCGATCGTTTCAGAGCGCCGGATCTATCGATGACCCTGGCATTTAGATATCGAAGTGGGAGATCACGAAAGGGGGCACGCTCGTTAAGTGATTCCCGGGGAGGACCCCCGTTCACAAAATAGTTAATATGGCGTGCTCAAATAAAACATGTCCGTGAACGAATCGGGTGAGGAATTTGTCAGCGTTGTCGAGGGTAACCATGTGCACATCGGCGATGAAAATGCCATTGGGGCGAGCCCTCCGGCCAAGGCCTCACCCGAACAAGGATCTGGACCAACCGTCACCGTTGTGGTCTGCACCTATAATCGGGTGCAGTGGCTGCCAAAATGCCTAAAATCCTTGGAGGCGCAGGACCCTCGGCCGGACGAGATCATCGTGGTGGACGGTCCCTCCGACGACGGGACCAGGGCGTTATTGGAACTTCTGGAAGGTCAGGGACATGTCGTCTTGGTAAAGCAGCCTAAACTGGACGGGATCTCCTCGGCCCGGAACCTCGGTCTGGCCCAGGCCCGGGGCGAGATCGTCTGCTTCATCGATGACGACGCCATCGCCCAACCGGGCTGGCTCCTGTCGATGGTGAGCGCCTACACCGACCGGACGGTCGGTGGGGTCGGCGGCCCGGTACACGACATGCACGGTAAGCTGACCATGGGCCGGAATGCGGTAACCCCGGACGGTCGGTGGTTCGACGAGTCCCGTAACGAGAGCACCGCGGGGCTGTTCCCGGTGATGGTCGGCTGCAATATGTCGTTCCGCCGCCTGCCACTGACGGACATCGGCGGCTTCGACCCATATTTCAAGTTCCATCAGGACGAGACCGATGCCTGCCTGGGCATACTGGCCGAGGGGCTGGACATCAAGTACTCGGAGGGCGCGGTGGTGTGGCACGAGTGGTGCGAGGGCTCCTACCGCAAGGACCGGATCCGGTGGTACATCCGGTTGCGCTATCTATGGGGAAGGAACAATTCCTACCTGGTCCGGAAGCACTTCAGCGACCGGGTAGGCTTTTCAGAATACTGCAGTATACGGCTGGCGGCCTTCGTGGAGCGCAGGGTCCCCCGGGGGATCATGGAAAAAGAGGAGATGGGGAAGGGAGATGGTGGGAAGAGAATGCCCCGCTTTTTCATCGCCATGGGGCTGTTCTCCGAGGCATTCGGCCTCATCAAGGGCTGGCGGGATAGCTCCCCCCGCCGGCCCAAGTCCTTCTGAATCCTCCTTCCTTCCGGGCCGTGACGCGGTCCGCTCCAGCGGGCTGCTGACCTGAACGGTGCTACTGGTAGTCAGCGGCTCGCTCGCGCCCAGGGCCACTACACCGGACGAGGTCGCCTCGGAAGAGACGACCAGGCCAGCGGTGGCCTCTGCGGCGATGATGCCGTGGACGACCATCCGCCCGTCGGAAAGCGTTTCCGTACTGACCACGGTGATGCCCGCCCCGTTGGGGACGAAGGGACCGCCGTTCGGCAGGGTCATCTGGAACGATATCGCCGAGTTGCCCAGGTTGGTCAGGCCGTAGGAGCCGTAGGCCTTGGTGAAGTCGATCACCAGGTCGCCGGAACCCTTGAACACCACCATCGAACGGTCGGTGGTGATGGAGCGGCCCTCCGTCGCCATGTCGAGCGTCGCCGGCCAAATGGTCGGGTCGACCCGGCGGTCGGCGCCCATGGCCTTGAACATATCGACCGCCATCTGCAGATTGTGCATCTGGGCCGAGTATGGCGCGTACGACAGCAGGTCAACGCTGAACCCGTAGCGGGCGGCGTTGAACAGCACCGAGTACACGGCCGCCTGGTCCGCGGCACTATCGGCGGCGTAGTTCTGGTAGACCAAGATGTGCGGGCGGTAGGCCGAGGGCATCTCGTTCACGAACTCCATCGTCGACAGCACGTTGGCCTTCAGGTCGATGTTGTACGTCGGTACTGGCTCGAAGCCTTCCACCAGGGTCAGGTCGCTCAGCATGGCCAGCTGGATCTGCGCCGTGTAGGGGTTCGTTAGGATGAAATCCCAATGGCCCGAGGCGCGAGACTCCTGGACCAGGCGGAGATAGCCGTCGTAGATGAACTCCTGCCGGTTGGTGTTGTAGTCGCTCCGGGGCAGGTTGTTCTCCCCGTACCAGGAGTTCATCTCGTCCCAGAACACGCCGGTCGTGGACCACCACCAGTCATTGAACGGATCGCCGTTGATGAGGTGGTCGCGATAGCCGGCGCTGGCCGCGCTGGCCACGGGATGGCCGTTCGACAAGGTGTAGGCGTGGCCCGGCGAGCTCCACAGCTGCCATTCGGTGGGCATCGGCCCCGTTTGAGGCATCATCTGTTGGGCCGATTTGTAGTTCCAGTTGACCTGCTCGGGGTTGGAGGAAAGCGTCGCCACTAAGATGGGGGACGCCTCGATCCAGCTGCGGGTGGCGTCGTCCCACTTCCCCGACTGGCCGTTGAGGTACTGACCGAAGTCGTTGAAGGTCAGGGGGAACTGCGGCGAGGATTGGTAGCCCCAGCTCTCCGCGATATGGGTGGCGATCCACTTGGCATAACCGGCGTCGTGGCCTCGGGGCTCTCCGTCGGTATACTCGTACGGCCGCACGAACATGTGCCAGGTCTTGGCCTGGCCCAACGAGGGGTCCGGGAGGACGCTGCCGGTCGATGTGTACTTCAGCCCGAATGCCGAGGACCCGTCGACGGTCATCTCCTTCATCCATACCGGCGAGTAGAGGTAGGCCTCCGTCTCATCGTAGCCCCATTCCACGCCCAGGTTGCCACCTGGTACGCGCATGTCGAAGGCCGGGGCGAACATCATGTAGGCTGGGAACCAGCCCCCGATGCCGTTCGTCCAGGGGGTGTCCTCCGGAACTCCGGGTATGTAGCGGTGCGATTGGCCGCCGCTGAACATGTTGTACATCTGTCCGTCGCCGGAATAGAGGCCGACGACGTAGGTGGTGATCACATTGGCCGTTCCCGGGAGGTAGGTCACGTTGAGCTCGAAGTAGTCCCGGTAGATGCCGAACTCGTGCACCAGGCTGAACTGGTCACAGCTCTCGTTGAACCATACGGTGTTGCCATCGCGGCCCCAGTCAGTGATCCGGGTGCTCACCCAGTCAAGGGCGTTGCCGAACTCGTCGACCGTTCCCTCTCCAGAGGTCAGGGGGTCGAGGCGGCTGTAGCGTATGACATCGTCGGTGAAGTATGGCCGTATCTCGTACTGAACGGACTTCCCATTGGGGGTCAGGGTGATCGAATACTCCTCTGTCAATATGGTGTACGCGCCGTTCGCTTCCTCGACCGTCAGGTTGGAGGACGCGGTCGCTGCGTCGTAATCGGTGCTGCCGTCCTCATCTGTCGCCGGGAGCATCATTTCCAAGGCCCCGTTCTTTGGATCGGTCGCGATCGTAGGCGTACCGGACGGTTCGCTGTACGGCAGCTCGGAAGCTGCATCCTGGCCGGGCAGGGCCGGATCGGAGGAGCCTCCCGAGCCGATGATGGCCCCGGCCTTGCTCCTGTCAGTATTGGCGTCGAGCATGAGTGGCACCAGCGAGCTGACGAGCAGGATCAGGACGAGGAGCACCGAAGTGGGTCTCCTCGCGATCTCCCGCGCTCGCTTGGTCCTATTCATTATGGACCGCCATCCGGAGGACGCCCGTCCAGGGAGCAGGCTCATCGCCATCGCTCCAGGTATCGGGCGCCGGTCCAGACCGGTCCCTGGCTGTTGTGGCGGTAACGGCCCGCGGCCGCTCCGCTAGCGCAGCTGTTTTTCAAGTTCATCCCATCCCTTCTGATGTTGGTTCGATGGGCGCCGCAATGCCTTCCGGCGAATCTTCACGGCGCCGCACCCACCGCCGGGAGCTTATCCCCGGAGGGGGCGGCCAGACCTTTGCCCGGCCTTCGGAAGCAAGGTTCCCTCAAAGAGAAGTGTCCTTGCCACCGTGCTCCGGGTGGGGATGCATCTTATTAATGAGTTGGGGGATGGATATCGCTGCTGATTATCAGGGACGACGTAGGAGCTTAGAATCTGGCCATGTCAAGGTGGTGCCCTTTGACCGTTCTCGGTCGGTGCTCGGCCACCGCCACACGGGCCGCTTCGCGGTACTCGCGGGCGAACCGCTCCAGGGAGAACCGCTCGCTGGCGACGGCGCGGGGATCGTACTCTCCCTCGAGCACCTCGTCTATGGCGTCCACAAAGCTCTGGGCCCTGTCATCGCCGACTATCCTGCCGACCCGTTCGTCCCGTAGGTCCTCGAACACGCCGGTGCGCGATGCCACCACCGGCAGGCCGCAGGCCATCGCCTCCAGCGGAGTGTAGCCGAATGATTCGTAGCGCGATGGGAACAGCAGCACGTCCGCCGCTGAATAATACAATGGCATGCGCTCGTTCGGAACGTTACGGTGGACCAGGAGGGCATCGTCCTTTACATCGTTGGGAGTGACGCATAGCACCCGCAGCTCCGGGCGCTTCCTGGCGACCTCCCTGACGATGTCGAAGCCCTTGGTATGGTCGGCCCGGCCGACGAAGATGGCCACCGGCCCGTCCCCGTTGATCCCCAGCTCCTCCCTGGCCTCCTCCTTGTTCCGGGGGGAGAACCGCTCCAGGGACACCCCGTTCTCGATGACCTGGGAAGCGATCCCATACTCGCTCTCCAATTCCCTCCGCACTTTGTGGCTCACCGCCAGATTGGTCTTGGAGCGGGAGGTCAATCGTTCGAACAACGGGAGGAAGTATCGTGAGGGTAGGTAACCGGAGGTTCCCCGCAAGGTCTTCTCGGCCAGGCCCCTCATGGTGTAGTGGAATACATTGAGCAGGGGCAGGTCCGGCGGCAATAGCGAGAGCCACCATCCCGCGGTGGAGTTGCAGATGGCCAGGTCGAAGTCCTCCTGTTCGAGCATTTCACGGAACCGGCGGCCGATGGCCAGCCCCATCCTCGGTTCCTGCAGGTTGAACCGGTCCAGGCGTGGCAGGGAGCTGCGGGCGGCGTCCTGATAGGTGATGAGAGTAAGGTCGGGAAAAGCGGCCTTGAGGTGCTCGGAGAACAGCTCAGTGCCTCCTTTCACGTGCTCGAAGCTATAGAATGAGAGAACCGCGATCTTCATCCGCCTAACCGCCAAGATTAATCTAGGTAGCCTTCCACTAATATTCCTTGTGGGCCTTCAGGACGCAAAGTTGGAGCTTAGGTTCATAGCCGAACGGATGCGCAACCGCTTTTCCCTTGCCGACCGGCTGGAGGGAACGGCCTGGAGCCCCAAGGTGATGGACCTTCCGCCGGGCCGAAGGTTCCTGGTGCTGTCCCCCCATCCCGATGACGACGCGGTCGGCTGCGGTGGCACCATAATCAAGCTCCTGGATTCGGGGGCAGAGGTCCGGGTGGTGTACCTGTCCATGCAGGAAGGCGATTTCTCCCGGGACCTTCGTCGTAACGAGATCGGCTCGGCGCTCCACCGCCTGGGAGTGACGGACCATCGGCTTCGGGAGGATGAGTTCCCCTCGGCCCGTGAAGCGGTAGGCCTGATCGCGGAAGAGCTCCGCTCCTATGAGCCGGACAGCGTGTTCGTCCCCTCCCCTTCGAGAACCACAACGAGCACCTGCGGACCTTCGAGGCCTACCTCGGGGCGGTCGATGGGCTGAAGGAGCGGCCGGACGCTCTCCTATATGAGGTCTGGGGGGCGCTGATGCCCAACCTATTGATACCGGTGGACGGGGTCATGCAGCGCAAGGTCCTGGCGATCCTCGAGCACTGGACCCAGGTCCGGGACATCGACTACGTCCGGGTCGTGCAGGGCATGAACGGCTATCGCGCCGCCACCAGCGGGTTGGATGGGTATGCAGAAGCGTACCTGCTACTGTCGGCCGCCGACCTGCTGAAGATATTTCTCCACTAGCTCAGGGGGGCTTCCCGGAGCGCGCAGCCCGCGGTCCGCAACAGCCCACGGTTCGACGCCCGGAAGTGTACCTGGATGCGGTCCACGGCGTTGAAGCGGTACTTGTACGGTTCCGTTCCCCGCAGCAGGTCGACCTCGTTTCGGCCCGCCCGATAGCAATCCTCGATGATCTTGAGCAGCAGCACCGATCCGGGCGAGTACTTCGAGAGCTCGGGATCGAAACCCGAGAGGTAGTGCAGGTATCGTTCGGGGTCCTCGAACCCCATGGAGATGGCGGTAGGCCGTCCTTTCACTTCGATAGCATGGAAGACCACCGCCCCCTCTTGAGCCAGCTCCTTGGAGGCGCGG
Organism: Methanomassiliicoccaceae archaeon; assembly: GCA_963728405.1. Lineage (GTDB taxonomy): Archaea > Thermoplasmatota > Thermoplasmata > Methanomassiliicoccales > Methanomassiliicoccaceae > UBA6. Next base: position 485,353 of record CAVSJV010000005.1, read on the forward strand.
GCGACGAACTCGACCATACCCGGGGCCTTGAGCACGTTGGCGATGTCCCAGCGCGCATCGCTAAGCTCCTTCAGGTACTCGGTCGCCTCCTCCACTTCCTCCGGGGTGCGCATGGTCCGGATGACCGCGCCCTCGTCCTCCAGCCTCCTCCACCCCCGCCCCAGGTTCGACCTCATGCTCCTGGACAGCCCGGCGAAGTAGGTGAGGTAGTCGTCCTGGAGCGCGATGTGCGGCGAGATCGAGGTGACGTACTGGGCCGACGGATAGCAGGCTCGAACGTTCTGCTCGGTCGGCCCTCCGGCCAATATGTCCCGCAGCTCGACGACATCCCAGTCGTCTCGCGCCCGCAGGTGGTCCCAGATGGCCCGGTGAACGTCCGACCGCCCCTCGGCGGCGATGATGCCGCAGCGGTCCGATGGGCCGGAGCCAATGAACTCCAGCTTCCTCCAATGGGCTATCCGGCCGCGGGACGTCACCATGAGTGGTGCGAAACCCACCGCTCGGCCGTCCTCGACGACGCGAAGCACGAACAACTCCCTGCCGTCGCCGAAGACCTCCCACCACGGCCTAAGCCAGGCTAGACTAAGGAACAATCGGTCCTCACCGCTAGTAGACAAAGCCTCTTTCCATTCCCCGGACACCCTCACCAGCTGGTCCAGGGAACGCATCTCCTCGATCTCGAGGGTCATTAGAATTCTACGATTGGAGCAGAGTATTCAAAAACATTTCTGCTGGCCTCAGCAGTGCCCGATCCGGGTGGCGGAGACCACAAACGATATGACCCCCCTCCCTGTTACTTTGGTTTAGAGAGTGGGACCAGATGAAATTAATTAGAACCGGAAAGGTCAAGCAGGTCTACGAGGTCGATGACGATACGCTTGAGTTCGTCTTCACTGATAACATCTCCGTATTCGATAAGATCATCCCCTCCCAGATCCCGTTCAAGGGCGAGACCCTGTGCCGCAGCGCCGCCTTCTGGTTCCAGGTCTGCCGCAACGCCGGCATCAAGACCCACTTCACCGAGCTGGTGCCCCCCAATCGCATGCGGGTGAAGCGCGTCAACGTCATTCACGATTACGGCAAGATCGACTGCAACACCAAGAACTACCTCATACCTCTGGAGGTCATCTCCAGGCACTATGTGGCCGGTTCGCTGTTCGATCGCATCAAGAGCAACGAGATCGACCCTCAGGACCTGGGCTTCCCGAAGAACCATGAGGTCAAGTATGGCGAGAAGCTTCCGACCACCTTCTACGAGACGACCACGAAGCTGGAGAAGGTCGACCGGCTGCTGACCCGCGAGGAGGCGTTGAAGATCTCCGGGCTCACCGAGGAGGAGCTGGAGCACCTCTTCGAGCTGGTGGCCAAGATCGATGAGATCATCGCTTCGGAGGTCGAGGAGCGCATGCTCATCCACGTCGATGGCAAGAAGGAGTTCGCCTTCGACGAGCACCGCCGCCTCATGGTCATCGATACCTTCGGTACCGCTGACGAGGATCGCTGGTGGGATGAGGACGCCTACGCCAACGGCGAGTGCATGGAGCTGTCCAAGGAAGCGGTCCGGCAATATTATCGTGAGACCGGTTACTTCGACAAGCTGATGGAGGCTAGGAGGATCAAGGCCCCCGAGCCCGTCATCCCCGCGCTGCCGGACGAAGAGGTCAAGAAGGTCAGCGAGCTGTACATCGAGATGCTCGAACGATTGACCGGCGAAAGCTTCCGGTAGAAGAAAGCCACAAACCTCTTTCCTCATTAGGGGCTGGGAACGGCTCTCTTTCAACCTTTATAATGCTTCTTTGCAGATCCGACCAAGATGCTTTATTTCAACGCCGACCGCGAAGGAGCTCATCGGGCCGAATGGTTCGATCAAAGCTCGAGAGAACGCTCCGGCCATCTAACCATGGCCCGAACTACAACGTAGGAGGAGCGCATTGCCCGAACCCGTGATCGGAGCGGAAAGGACATATGGGATATCTATTCGCTCAGGAGTAGACCTGCCGGTGGGGCCCATGGGTCATCTCTCCGCCCATGAACGCGCCAATTAGGGGCGTTCACTCGAGAGACACTTCGACCAGGCGCATCCCCTCGGGGCACTTGATCTCCTCATCGATCCGGGCCACCCGGAACTTCATGTTCTTCTCGAGACCTTTCGGATGGCAGACCTGATAATGCGGGCATCCCAGGGTCTTGCACTTGAGCTGTTCGAAGGTGATGGTGGAGCCTTCCATGGCGTACTTCTGCAGCATGGCGCACTTCTGCGGGATCTTCTGCACCTCAACCACGCGAACCCCTTCCTCGTGGATGCGGCATTCATGCTGAACCGTCCGGACGGCCTTGATGCGATACATGCTCCCGGCGTCGAGGTTGAAGCATACCGCCTTGAGCTTGCAGTCCCTGCATTCGGTCAGCGGACCGCGATAGACGAACTTCTCTCCCTCTTTAGCCAGATGCTCTCCGATTAGCGTGATGACTACCATTCCTAAACCTCCCTATATCACTCTGGTAATGGTGGCCAGGCGTTCGGCCGCCTCATAGGTGAGGCCGACGTGGCCAAGTATCGTGAACCTGCTGCGCACCTTGTGCGCGCTGATGAGCGCCTCGATGACCTGCTCGGGGGTGAGCCCGAGCTCCTTGGCCGAGGTGGGGGCCCCGATCTTGGCCAACGCCTCGCGGATGCGCATCCAGTCCCCCCCGTGCAGGTACATCATCATTATCGAGCCGACCCCGCACTGCTCCCCGTGAAGCGCCTTGCCGGGAGCGATCATGTCCAGGGCATGGGAGAACATGTGCTCCGAGCCGCTGGTGGGCCGGGATGAGCCGGCCACCGACATCGAGATGCCCGAGATGATGATCGGCCGTATGGCGATCCATACGCTCTCCTCGAGGTTCGGTTTGATGAGATCGGCATTATCGATGATCGTTTCGGCGGTGTAGAGCGCCAGGGAGAACGCAGAGCGGGAGAATTCCTCTCCGCGCAGTCTCTTGGCATACTCCCAGTCCTTGACCGCCGTTGAGTTGGAAATGACGTCAGCGCAACCTGCGGCCAGGAGTCGGTAGGGCGCTTGCATGATGATCCCGGTGTCTGCGACCACGCCCAGCGGAACGCGGGCGTCAAGGGACAGGGGTCCATTTTCGTTCTTTATCGATGCCCGCCCGGAGGCTATGCCGTCGTGGGAAGCGGACGTTGGAACGGAGATGAACTCCACTCCCAGGTTCTTGGCCGCCATCTTGGCCAGGTCGATCTTGCTGCCCCCACCCACTCCGAGCAGGAAGTTGGCTTTGACCTCGCGGGCGATCCCCTCGACCTTACTCAGGTTCTCCTGGGTCGCTTCGCCCACGATGATGGTCTGGACCTCATAGTCGCTTTCTTTGAGGCGCGAGCCGACGATGTCCGCGGCCACGTTCTTGGTCTTGCTCCCGGTGACGATGAGGGCGGTGCCTGAGAGACCAAAATCCCTGCAGACGTCAGGTATCTGCTCCAGCACACCGTGGCCCGCCAACACGTTCCTTGGGAAAAGTATCGAGCGGGCTTTGGTGAAATCGCCCTCGTCCATTTGACCTCCCTAACCATAGCCCAATATTAGAACCTTCTTTTCTAGGTAACTGGGTCCAGGTGGGCCGGTTGATGTGCTGGATAGGTGAACCAGTGACATTAACACCCCTCGATGCAGTTGGTTTCCTTAACGCGGTTGAACCTCAGGGAACGCAACCCCGGAACCAGCGCTCCTCCTTGACCCTGGCCAACGCCTCCCGGTAGCCGGCCAGGTCGTTGAGGTGGCCCCCCCATATTTCCAATAGGGCGGGCAGCCCCCTCATCCTGGGCAGCATGGCCAGGTCGATATCCCCCGTGCCCAGCGGCAGGCCCTCATTGTTCGGATAGGAGGCGTCGGAGAGGTGGACATGACGGATCCGCCCCTTCAGATGCTCGAAGAACGACGCGATGGCCGAATTGCCACCCTTCTCCACCGACAAGTAGGCGTGGCAGACATCGAGAGTGATCCCGTCCACATACGGTAGTAGATCGTCGAACTCTTCCGGATGCAGCAGCAGGTTGCTCCATAGCAGGTCATTTCCGCAGTGGTACCGCCGGGGCATGTTCTCTAGCCACAGCCTGCCCTCGATGCTGCCCAAGGAGCTGCCCAGGTTCCGGGCGAGCAGCTCACGGTCGGCGACCAGGTGTTTTCTCACCCCGCCGGGATGGACGACCGTGGGCACATTATAGCAGTGGGCCAGCCGGGCGATCCCGTCGATCCGGTCGACGAACGCCTCCCGCCGACCGGGGTCCTCGTCGGCCAGGTCGATGATCCATGAGTGGCCGTCCAGGCGCATGCGCTCCGGGGCGTGGACGATCAGGTCGCGGTCCTCGGTCTCCAGAAGAATTTCGAGACGTTGCAATGAATCGCCTTCGCGCATGAGCACTTCGATGAACTCGACGTCCAGTGATCGGACGATATGGACGTCGTCAAGAGTGGCCATGACTCCCCAGCGGGTCTCCGGGACCATGCCTGGGAAATGAGCTTCGTAAGATAAATTATGTTTCCGTCGATGAACGGAAAAAGGAGCCCAAGAGGGGAGTTCAAGGGGAACACGAATCACCATTTCAGGAGGAGAAATTTGGGGAGTGAACCTTCCTGGGCTCCTTCGCCCCTGTATCGGGGATCATTATTTAAAGATTATTGAATTGTATTTCCGTTATTAGTAATGGCGCCAAAGGGCGCCTCCGAGGTGCCACGGTCTGATCCGGTCCATACACTAAGGGCTCCGCCGGGGTGACCAAGTTACTTCCAGACCCGCGACTGGCGCCGCTCCCCGTTAATCTTTGATTTCAAAATTACGATAATGGGGCCTTTCTTTATTATATAATATATTGCAATGCCCGATGATAATGCTAGAGCAGCCGGGTAATGCCGTCTCAGGGAACGAGGGATGGGAGAAGGTCGGTTCCTCTCTGAGCGTCACCCACCTGCTCGGTTATCTTCCAGCACCGATAATCTTCCTCGACCTCGCCGGTCGAATGACCTATGTGAGCGTTGCCGCAGAGGGCATCATCAGCAGGGGAGCAAAGGAATGCGTCGGTCTGCCTTTCGAGGGGGTGCTCTCAAAGCGCAGGGCGCCGCTGACCAAGGCCAACTTCGTCCTGGCGCTGGACAAGTGCCTTGCCGGCAATCCTGCCCGCGTCAACCTCTCGTTCTCCACGCCCCGGGGCGATCCGGAGTATCGTTGCGTCCTCCTGCCCACCGCCGGCGAAGACGGCACCATTGACGGGGCCATGGTGCTGGTCCGCGAGGAGAAGACCTCCGAGCCGTCCGGTGAGGGTCGCTCGCTGGAATCGATCAAGGTACTGGCCCGGACCTCGACCGACCTGATCGAGAACGCCGACCTCAAGGAGATCATCGAGGATGAGGCGGCCCGGTTGGTCGAATCGTTGGGCCTCGACTTCGCCATCTTCCGCATCCTGACCCCCGACGAGCGTCCCCTGATGCTGTGCCACGGCATCGAGTACAAGGAAGCGAGGGAGATACTGGAGAGCAAACTGGCCGATGGGACGCCGATGTATCTCAGCGTGTGCAAGGGAAGAGGGATGTTGCTCAACGACCTCTCCGACAGCACCGAGCTGCAGTGCGCCTCCTCGGACGTTAGATCACTGGCCTGCTTTACCGTCCACTGGTCTAACAAGGCCTATGGTTGTGCCGTCTTCGGGACCAGGCGTCTGGACGCCAACGTCAAATCGAACTATCCCATCCTGCAGGTGTTCTGCAACCAGGTGGGGATCTCCCTGCGCAACGCCGCGCTATATCGGGAACTGAAGTCTCGGAACACCGAACTGCGGGGGATGTACGAGACCACCCAGGCGCTCTCATCCACGCTTGAGCTGGAGGAACTGTTGCGGACCATCCTGCAGACCGCCCGAGATCTGGTGGGGGCGGACATCTGCTTCATCTTCCAGCTCAACGTTGTCCAGAACAACCTCAAGGTCATCTCCATGATCGGGATGGAGAGCATGCCGTCGGACAGTGGAGCTAGAGGTCGGCGAGGGGATCACGGGTTACGTGGCCCAAACCGGGAAAGGGATATTGGTCGAACGGGCCGACCTGGACCCTCGTTCGGTGGTCGTTCCTGGCACCTCGAAGGACGAGCCAAGCTCCATCATCTGCGTGCCGCTGAAGTTCTCCGACAAGATGCTGGGGGTAATGACCCTGGAGAGGAGGCCGGGGATCCCGTTCAACCAGAAGCAATACGAGCTGATCGAGCTGTTCTCGCTGCAGGCCGCCATGGCTCTGCACAACGCCTCGCAGTTCGAAAAGATCAAGGGCTATGCCAGCAACCTGCAGGTCTACAACGTCCTGCTGACCCATGACGTGGCCAACTTCAACGTCCCCATCCACGGCTTCCTGGAGCTGCTGCTCAAGGACCCCAAGCTGGATGACCGCCAGCGCCGGTATGTGCGCTCCGCCCTGGTCCAGAGCGACAACATCTCCGAGCTGATCTCGGACGTTCGGGAGCTCTCCCGCCTGCGTTCCAAGCTGGGGGAGATGCCCCTGGAACTGGTGGACATGATCCCCGTGATCAAGGAGGCCAAGGAGGACATCTTTTCCAACGCGGTGTACGAGGACATCGAGACCCGCTTCGAATCGTCCATGGAGGCGGCGGAGATCAAGGCCGACGCCTTCCTCAAGGACCTTTTCTACAACCTCATGTCCAACGCCTGCAAGTATGGTCGAGGCCTCCCGGTGGAGATCAAGATAACCGAACAGACCGATGGGATCGATTGGTGGAAGGTGCAGATCACGGATGGCGGAAGAGGCATCCCTGACGAGCGGAAGGCCAGCCTGTTCAAGCGCTTCGACCAGCTGGACACCACTCAGGGTTCGGACGGCCACGGCCTCGGCCTGTCGGTCGTCGGGGCGCTGTGCGACCGCTATGGTGGCAAGGTATGGGTCGAGGACCGCGAGCCCGGTGACTTCAGCAAGGGGTCCATCTTCACCGTCCTGCTGCCTAAACCCTCTCCCAAGGCAACGGGGAGGAATTAGCATGCCATCACCGAACGGAAATATCTGGGTACTGATGGTCGATGATAACCCTGAGCACGTCGAGCTATGCAAGGAATCGCTTCCCGCCGATGAGTTCGAGGTCGACGTCGCTGGGACGGGAACAGAGGCCCTGCGTATGCTGGATGCCAACAATTATGATATCGTGGTCCTGGACTACACACTCCCCGACTTCACTGGGCTCGAGCTCCTCAAGCGGATCAAGGTCCGGGGGTTCAATGTCCCCATCGTGTTCGTGTCCGCGTCCAACGATGCCGACCTGAGCATGAAAGCGCTGAGGGCGGGGGCCTGCGACTACATCGTCAAGACCTTTCGTTATTATACCAGCCTCCGTTCGAGGCTCCTGGAGAACATCGACGCGTGCTCCACGCGAAAGCGTTGAGCCCGGGTCTAACTTTTTCATACCGGGGCACGATATGTAGGTCCGATGAGCGACCAGAGCTATGTTCACGGGTACACGGACCGAGAGCGGACTCGGCTTGATGATCAGGCCCGTACTTTGACGGACCTCCTGCACCACGACACCGCCTACCCAGTCGGGAGCAAAGTTCTGGAGATGGGTTGCGGTGTGGGCGCCCAGACCGTCATCCTGGCCCGAAACAGTCCGGGAGCGCAGATCACTTCGGTGGACATATCCCCGGCTTCGCTCACTGCAGCCAAGGCGGCCGTGGACCGAGAGGGGTTCGATAATGTCACCGTTCAGGAGGCGGACATCTTCGGCCTGCCGTTCCCCGAGGGCAGTTTCGACCACGTGTTCATCTGTTTCGTCCTCGAGCATCTCCCTCGGCCGGAGATGGCCTTGGCGGTCGCCCGCAGAATGCTTCGACCGGGAGGGACGCTCACGGTCATCGAGGGAGACCATGGCTCTGCGTACTTCCATCCGAGGAACCAACTGTCCCAGCGGACCATCGACTGCCTGGTCGAGGTCCAGAGGGCCAGTGGGGGCGATGCCATGGTCGGCCGGCGGCTGTACCCACTGATCGTCGGAGCGGGGTTCCAGCAAGTGAAGGTGTCCCCTCGCACGGTCTATGTCGATCATTCTAGGCCGGACCTCGAAGAGGGGTTCACTAAGAACACCTTCACTGCCATGGTGGAGGGGGTGAGGGATCAGGCGATCTCGGCCAAAATGATGACCGCGGACGATTGGAAGGAAGGGATCAGAGGACTATACCTGACGACGGAGGGGGGAACGTTCCTCTACACCTTCTTTAAGGGGACGGCGATCCGATGACCTCCTTGCACGATCTCAGCGCCCGCAACCCGGGTGGGAGGGGACGTCCATGACCTTGGTCCTGGGGGTGTTGGGCAGCCCGCGGAAGGGCGGTAACACCGACCTGCTGCTGGATGCCGCTCTCGAGGGAGCGAGGGAAGGGGGAGCGGAGGTCCGCAAGGTCGTCCTTTCCAGCCTGGACATCCACCCCTGCGACGCCTGCGAGGGCTGCGCGGACGGCGGGGGCTGCGTCATCGCCGATGACATGGTGCCCCTATACCAGCTCATCGATGAGGCGGACGTCCTCATCATCGCCTCGCCGGTGTACTTCGACGGTGTCAGCGCGCAGACCAAGGCGTTCATCGACCGCGGCCAGCTGTTCTGGGTCCGCAAGTACATGTCCTGAAGCGGCCGGGCAAGAAGAAGCGGGGCGCGTTCCTCTCGGTGGGCGCCCGTATTCGTACCGACTTCGCCTGTCCCGAAGCGACGGTGAAGGCGTTCCTGTTCACCGTGAACGCCGAGCCCTACCGCACCCTGGCCTATGCCGGGTTCGAGGAGCGGGGCTCCATCGTCGATCATCCCACCGCGCTGTGCGACGCCCGCTCCTTGGGCCGAGAGCTGGCGACGGGGGCAGAGGGCCGAAATGTCCATTAGTCCGCTCACTGATGGGGCGGTCGTCACATGGTAGTTATCAGCGTTTCCATATCGGCCAAGGAGCTCAAGGATTTCGAGGAGGCGGCCAAGCAGACCGGGTTCTCGTCCCGCTCGGACGCGGTCCGGGACGCCCTGCACCGGTTCGTCTCGGGCAACACCTGGGTCAACGGGATGGAGGGTCGCATCAGCTGTGTCGTATCCATCATCTACGCCGACCGCAAGAAGCACCATGTCCACGACATCATCCACGAGTATGCGGACATCGTGCACTCGTCGATGCATACCCACATCGATCACCGGTGCGTCGAGCAGATCGTGCTGGACGGTTCGTCCGAGGAGGCGCGCCGCCTGCTTACGGAGCTGTCGGCGCAGAAGGACAGTCCGCATCACGGTGAGCATGTTCTGATGGCGGGAATTTTTAATAAAAATGGCCTGCCAGATTAACACATTAATCTTATAGTTCACCCTGGTTCGTTAGTATGTGGAAGACACCTCCCGCCTGAGCTGCCGGGTCGAGGGCATGGACTGCATCGACTGCGCTAAGAAGATCGAGAAGGCGGTCCAAGGTATCGACGGCGTCAAGAGCGTACGGGTCTCCTACGCGCTGGGCAAGCTGAACATCGAGGGTGAGAAGGGGAAGCTGACCCAGGGGGAGGTCTCCCGGACGCTCGAACGGCTGGGCTACAAGGTCAGCAAGGACGAGGAGCCGGACCTGACCAGCTTCTTCGCCTGGAGCAATCACCGCCTTATCGCCACCATCGTCTGCGGCGCCTTCTTCGTCCTGGGGGTCGCCGGCGAGTTCATCCTCCACGAACCGTACGTCTACTATCCTTGCTATGTCATCGCCATCCTGGTGGGTGGCTACTACATCGCCCGCCGGGGCGTCGCCTCCATCTACGAGCTATATCTGGACATGAACGTCCTGATGCTGGTGGCGGTGACCGGCGCGGTCCTCATCTCCGCCTGGGAGGAGGCCGCTTCCATCGTCTTCCTGTTCTCCCTCGCCGAGGTGCTGGAATCGTACTCCGTGGCGAGGACCCGCCGCTCCATCACCGAGCTGATGGACTTCACCCCTCGGCAGGCGCTCGTTCGCCGCAATGGGGATGAGGTAAAGATCGACGTCGCCGACGTCTCCGTGGGCGACCGGGCCATCGTCAAGCCGGGCGAACGGGTCCCGGTCGACGGCGAGGTCGCGATCGGCGAATCGTCGGTCGACGAGTCGGCCGTCACCGGGGAGAGCGTGCCGGCGGTCAAGCGGCCGGGCGATGCCGTCTTCGGCGGGACGCTGAACGGGCAGGGCGCGCTGGAGGTCATGGTCACCAAGCGGTACGAGGACACCGTCATCAGCAAGATCGTCCATATGGTCGAGCAGGCTGAGATGTCCAAGGCCCCCACCGAACGGTTCATCGACCGCTTCTCCCGTTACTATACGCCGCTGGTGGTGGGGCTGGCCGTAGTGGTCATGTTCCTGCCGACCCTGCTGTTCAATGCGCCCTTCACCGAGTGGTTCTATCGAGGCCTGGTGCTCCTGGTCATCTCCTGCCCCTGCGCGCTGGTGATCTCGACCCCGGTCTCAGTGGTCTCGGCCATCTCCGGCGGGGCCAGGAGGGGGGTGCTGTTCAAGGGCGGGTTGTTCCTGGAGCGCATGGGCCAGATCAAGGTGGTGGCCTTCGACAAGACCGGTACCCTGACCCAGGGGAGGCCCAAGGTCGAGGAGGTCATCCCGCTCAACGACTATACGGTCAAGGAGGTACTGAAGGTGGCCGCTTCGGCGGAGAACCGTTCCGAGCACCACCTGGCCAGGGCGGTGTTGGAAAGGGCCAAGGAGGATAACGTCGACATCGTGGAGGCCAAGGGCTTCACCGCCGTGTCCGGAAAGGGCGTAGCGATCATCTTCCAGGAGCGCCGGGTGTTCACCGGAAGCCCCCAGTTCTTCCGCGAGCTGAAGGTCGACCTGAGCGAGGAGGAGGCCCGGATCGAGGAGCTCAGTGCCAGCGGAAAGACCGTCATCCTGGTCGGCTCAGAGGACGAACTGATGGGCCTTATCACCGTCCGGGACCTGCCGCGCCAGGAGGCCCGGGAAGTGGTCGACGCGCTGAAAGCGATGGGTATAAAGGTCATCATGCTCACCGGCGACGATGTCAAGGTGGCCGAGGGGGTGGCCCGGGAACTGGGCATCGAGGAGTACCGGGCTCGTCTGCTCCCCCAGGACAAGGTCAAGGCGGTCGAAGAGTATACCGTGAAGTACGGTCCGCTCCTCATGGTCGGCGACGGGGTGACAAATCTGATACAAGCGTTATTTTACAATAATTATGTTGAAATCACGCTCAATAGCGCGCTTTACCTGGTAGTTGGAATAATCTGGTGAAACACTCTCTGGATAACCTTCGGGCAGAAACACTGATTTCAAAATGTTGATTATAAACTGCAAGTTCCATACGGATTTCCTTGCTGCAACAGAATTTCGAGTCAATAACAATTCTTTGCTCCCTCTCTGCTTGTGAAGGATATATTGCTGTCTAAGCTCTTCTCCACAATACTCTCGAGAACTCTTCCACTGGACATGGGCTGCGCTGTGCTTGCAACAGCAGCTCGGCTGACTGGCTCCGCAGGGTGGAAAGGAGATGACACGACGGAGTTTGCAGCGCAGCCAAAGCGCATTGATGCCTACAAGCGCACTTGCGTGTGGCAGCAGCTTATTCCGAGCACCAAACCTCTGCTCTCTCCCACTCACACGCACACACTGTCAGGTAGTATATAGTAGCGCGACAGCAGTGCAACCGCACAGCGGGTAAGTGCCACAACTGCGACTAAGATTAAGATCAACATCGTATGTTTAGTGCCATACTGCTACTGTGCCCACCTCTCCTTCATTCCGCAGCAGGAGCGCCCTGTGAGTACCACTACTGGTACTCACTCACTGGCGGTGCTGTGCCGGTTCTCACTCCCACCGTTAAACTCGGCGTGCATTGAGTTTTTGCTCTGATTTCTTGTCGCAAAGCAGGCACCTGCTTACGCATCAGCACGTTTTATCCACACTGAATTATCAACGTTTCGAAATATACCACAATGAGCGCTGACATTGGACTGGTTGGTCTTGCGGTGACTGGAGAAAACTCGCCCTGAACATGGAGCAAATGGATTTACGGTTGCAGTTTACGATCGCACAACATCGAAAGTGGACGACTTCATGAAAGAGCGAGGAAAAGGCAAAAAATCCATTGCATGCCACAGCGTCGAAGAGCTCTGCAAGAGCCTCAAGAAACCTCGAAAGGCAATGTTTATGGTGCGTGCTGGCAGTCCTGTGGATAGTGTGATCCACCAGGTCCTTCCCTACCTCAATAAAGGCGACATTCCCATTTGACGGCGGAAACTCCAACTACAACGATACAACCCGCAGAATGAAAGAACTCGAAGAGAAGGTTTGAATGATCTCAGAAGCAATCCTCGCAAGTGTCGTCGCATTATTCACTTCCGTCTCGCAGGGTATCCTATTCGTTGGCTGCGGTGTTTCTGGAGGAGAAGACGGAGCTCTTAATGGACCTTCTATCATGCCTGGTGGATCTGGCGCCGTAAGTGCAACAAACTCATAACCACGGCTAAAATTCCCTGTACAGGCTGGCCTCACGTGAAAGGCATCCTGCAAAAGATTGCAGCGAAGGTAGATGACGACAACAGCAAGCCATGCTGCGATTGGGTTGGCGAAGAGGTAATTACTCTCCGCTCGATTTGCCACCTTCCTTTCGCTATACCCTTTTATATTCCATATGTTATTGTCCCAATGTTCGCGCCTGTTTCCCTCTCTCTTCGCGCTCTCTCTCTTGCTCTCTCTCTCTCTCTCGCTCTCTCTTACCCTCCCTCCCATTCGCTGAGCGTGCTCCGCTGCACAGGGTGCTGGTCACTTTGTAAAGATGGTGCACAACGGCATCGAGTACGGCGACATGCAGCTGATCTGCGAGGCCTACCATCTCATGAAGACGGTGCTCGGCCTTTCGAACAAGGAGATGAAGGTACGCTCCTTTATATTCTCGTACATTCGTGTCTCTCACACTCGCGGCTGCTGCTGCTGCTGCTGCTGCTACTACTGCTGCTGCTGCTGCTGCTGCTGCTGCTGCTGCTGTGCTCTCCTCTCTCATGGAGCTCTTGAGATGTCACTCTGCTTGTCGTTCTTCACTATCCTTGTGCAAACTCTCTTACCGCTCTCTACTCTCTGGCTCTCTCTGGCTCTCTCTCTGGCTCTCTCTGGCTCTCTCCGCACCCTACTCTGCTGCTGCCTTCTCTCCCGCTGCCCACGTGTCTGTCGGTGACTCACCACACGCCCTCCGCTGCAGGCTGTCTTCGAAGAATGGAACAAGGGCGGCTGGAGAGCTTTCTCATAGAGATCACAGCGAAAGTGCTGGACAAGCAGGACGACGGCAACACTGGTCGCGATGTGGTGGACATGATACTCGATGTGGCGGGTCAGAAGGGCACTGGCAAGTGGACCGTCGACGGCATCGACCTGGGCATACCGCTCAGGTGACAATGACGGGGAGCGCGCGGGGTGCGAGAGGGCGGAGAGATGAGAGAGATAAGACAGATGAGAGAGAGAGATGAGAGAGAGAGAGAGAGAGAGAGGGAGGGAGGGAACTAGAGGGAGAGTTCAGAGACGAGAGAGCAGAGACGAGAGCCGCCGTGAGCGGAGAGTGTCAGCTGGTAACTCACACTGCCCTTTCTAGCATGATCGGCGAGGCTGTGTTCAGCCGCTGCCTCTCCTCACAGAAGGAGGCCGCGCGTAGAGAGGTAAACCAGTAGATCCTCTGTGTTGCTCGACAGCAGCTGACAGCCCTGCAGGCAAGCAAGGTGCTGCCGGGCCCGCAGGTGAAGTGGAACGGAGACAAGAAGGCGTTCACGGATGCCATCCGCGATGCGGTGCACGCTTCTAAGATCATCTCCTATACTCAGGGCTACCTGCTTATGAGAGGAGCGAACGCAGAGAGACTGAGAGAGAGACGAGAGAGAGAGAGAGAGAGGGAGACTGAGACTCTGTGAGCGACAGCGGGAAGGCTACGGCTTCGCGCATCCGTTGCCCTCGTTCCTCTCCTCTCTCTCTCCTCTCGTCTCTTTCTCCTCTCACCCTCTCCTCTCTCTCCTCTCCCCGCCACTCCCATTTCTCCACTGCGCGCACACTGACACCTGCTTCTGCTGCTCAGGGCCGCCAGCAAGGAGTACAAGTGGAATCTCAATTATGGTGGTATCGCACTGATGTGGCGCGGCGGCTGCATTATCCGCTCCCGCTTCCTTGCAAAGATCAATGCGGCATTTGACAAGAAAAAGGATCTCCACAATCTGCTTCTTAGACGAGTACTTTGTAGACGCTATCACCAAGAGCCAGAACGGCTGGAGAGAGGTGCGCACCGTGGACCGCGTGTTGCACACGTGTGCTGACGCTGCAAGCGGATGCGCCCGCTGTGCTGTGCTGTGCCGTGCTGTGCTGTGCCGTGCTGTGCTGTGCCGTGCTGTGCTGTGCCGTGCCGTGCTGTGCTGTGCTGTGCTGTGCTGTGCTGCCTGTCTCGCTGAGCGCACTGCAGGTGGTAGCTGTCGCCGCGCGTCAGGGCATCCCTGTCCCGGGCATGTCAGCGTCGCTGCGCCCTACTACGACGGCCTCAGGTACGCACTCCTCCCTGCGCGTTCTCTCTGCTGCGAGGCTGTTCGCTGCTGCTGCTAGTGTGCCTGCTGTGTGCGCACTGTGTGCATGTGCGCGAGCAGCCAGGACTAGTGCTGGCACAGGTGCGAGAGACTGCCAGCGAATCTGCTGCAGGGGCTGCGTGACTTCTTCGGCGCTCATACGTTCGAGAGAATCGACAAGCCCAGGAAGCAACCGTCTCTCCTCTCTCTCTCCTCGCTCTCTCTCTCTCTCTCTTTCTGTTCGCTCTCCTCACTTGCTGCTCTCTGGTTTCTCTCCTCCCTGTCTCCTCTCTCCTCTCTTTCCCCTCTTCTATCTGTCTCTTCCTTATCCTCTTCTCGCATTTCAGCCCCCCTCTCTCTTTCCCTCTGCCTCTCACGCGCTGCGGCAGGCGAGTACTTCCACTGCAACTGGACTGGCCACGGCGGTGTCACCGCCTCCTCCACCTACAATGCCTAAGGAGGCAGGCACACGCACTTGCACTGTGCAACTGTTAGCACCGCAGCATACATATCTTTTCATTGCAACTCTGCCTTTCATTCATATGGTCTCTCTCTCTTGGAGGAGAGCCGCGTGAGGCGTTATCGACAAGACTAAGCTTTCTCTTATTCAATTGCTCTCTCTCTCCCACCCTCTCACTCTTTCTCCCTCTCACTCTTTCTCCCTCTCACTCTCTCACTCTCACTCTTTCTCTCTCACTGTCTCCTTCCTCTCTCTCCCTCCCTCTCATTCTCTCCCTCTCTCCCTCTCTCCCACTCTCTCTGATCCTCTCTCTCGACAGGTTTACGAGCGTAGTGAAGTGAACTTGAGATTGTGCGAGGAGCAGCGACAGGAGAGAGTGTGCATGCACAGCTTTTATTCTGCTGTGTCCCACTGTTTAAAGATTCAATATCAGTAAAAACTCTGTCGTCTACCCTGTCGTCTGCTCTGTCGCTGTGCCCCTTCTTAGCTTTCTGCCCGGTTCCCTAGCGTCGGACTGTGCCAGGGAGGGCCGGGCGGGATCTCACACTCTCTCCTGTCGCTGCTCCTCGCACAATCTCAAGTTCACTTCACTACGCTCGTAAACCTGTCGATTGTGCTTCGTTCACAGCGACAGTCGAGAGTGTGCACGTTTGTAGATCACTCTCGAGGAGCCAGCGTCGCCACCAGATCGACTTGACGACGTGCGCGGTTGTAATAAGTGTTGAACACTGTGTAGGAAGACCACTGCGCCAGCGCCATGACAGCCTCCACAGAGACACCACGCTCCACTGCAGCTGACGCCACTGCACCTCGCGTGGAGTGCGCCTTGAAGCGATCAGTAGGAACGCCCGCCTCACGCATGACTTCCAGTGTGACTTTTGCGATGCGTTGGCTGGACAGCGACCCATGAGGAGGGGATATCGCCACAAAGAGAGCCGGAGGAGCGCTGCCGCCAAACCAGCGGTCTGACCGTTGAATGTAATCGCGCAGGCAAGCCACTGGATCCAGCACTGCTGGCTCAGTGCAGGCGCGCACCGAGACTGATGCAGAGGAAGAGGAGCCACGGCGTGTGTCTTGCTTGCGAGGAAGGTAGTGAACTGTCATGCTGCTGCCATCAGCTGCAAAGACAACATCGCGCCGTGCGCGCTCCAGGTCCGAGGAGCGCGCCAGCGTCGCGAAGCGAAGGAGAACGAGCGCCTTGCGTAGCAACTGAGCGTCTGTCAGTTGCGCGTTGTCTCCCCATCGAGCAAGGAAACGCAGGACCAAGTCAGGGTCCCAGAAGTGCTCGTAGCGCGGGCGAGAAGGTGCTGCCTTGCGCATCCCCGCCATGACTCTAGCCACCAGAGGATCCTGACCGATAGGTACCCCCAGAGTGAGCTCTAGAGTCGAGGAAATGGCCGAGCGATAGCCATTGACCGTGCCCGCAGCAAGGCCTGCGGCATGGAGTGAAGCTAGGAAATTCGCAACATCACTCGGCAGAGGGTGCAGGTAGTCTACGTGCTGCGAGCGGCACCACTCCTGCCACCTGCGCCACTGGCTGCTGTAGCGCTGCTGCGATGTTACCTCCCAAGATCCTGAAAGGAGGTTGGTTGCAGCGTCGGAGAGCTGGCGCTGGCCGCCGAGCGCTCGCCGGATATCCGCCATGCGGCTACGCGCCACGTGGGGTTCGCCAGTGGAAGTTCGTTGCCGAGGAAACCCGGTAGGAACAGGTCGTGTCGGTCGGGCAGCAGCCGAGGAGTGTCGACGCTCAACCGTTGCAGGTCTGGCCACCAAGGAGCGCCCTCCCACACTGGGGCGACTAGGGTGATCGTAGCGTGCTCGCGCATCACTTTCGAGAGCACCATACCGATGAGAGCGAAGGGAGGGTTGGCGTAGCCATTGAACCCGCTCCACTGCTGGTTGAAGGCGTCGACTGCTTCCGCCGCCGGGTCTGCTCGCCAAGAAAAGAAACGCCGGACTTGGCAGTTGAGTCGGGAAGCGAACATGTCCACGTCGTGCGGACCCCACAAGCGATCGAGCTCGCTGAACAGCTCTGGATTGAGCTGCCAATCGCTGCGGTCGTGGAAGCGCGATAAGGCGTCCGCTCGCGTGTTCTGCACGCCCGGTAGAAACACTGCTGCGAGCTGGATACCTGCGGTCAGGCATAGTCGCCACAGACGCTCCGCCACTACTGATAGCTCGCGGGTGCGCCCACCCATGTGGTTGATGTACGCCATTGTGGCCGTGTTGTCCGTCGCGACCTGCACGCGTTTGCCGTGCAGATGCGGCAGGAACGCTTCGACCGCCAACTCCACTGCTCGAAGCTCTCGGTAGTTGTTGGAGCGCTCCCGCTCTTCGATGCTCCAAGAGCCGAGTGCCTGGCGGTCTGGCTGCAGGAACGCTCCCCAGCCGCTCTCTGACGCGTCTGTCTCCAACACTACCTCGTGGGGTTGCGGGATGATCGCGCGACCATTCCAGTCGAATATCTCGTTCAGCCACCACTGCAGCTCCTGCAGCGTCTCTGCTGAGAGGGTAGTGACTGCGTCCCAATTGTGCGAGCTGGCAAGCAGCGCTCTGTGCTTGTCCTGGAGCGCCGCCCGCAGCTTGAGACGTGTTGGCGCTACTGCCGGAGCCAGCTGCGCCAAGCGGCCAAGCAGGCTTGCCAGCTGGCGTGCTGACAGAGCCTTGGCGCTGATAGCGGAGCGAATGCACGAGTGTACCTCTTTCAGCTTGTCGGATGGAACACATATCAACATGTCCGTTGACACTAGCTCCATACCAAGGAACACTACGCGCTGAGCTGGCTGCAGCATTGACTTTTCCTGGTTGATCCCAAAGCCCAGCTTGAACAGCAGGTCGATCGTGACGTCGCGTTGGGCTCGAGCCTCTGCCTCGGTGCGAGAGAGCAGTAGGAAGTCGTCTAGATAGACTGCGAGCCGCAAGCCCCTGCGGCGGAGCTCTTTGACTACCACCTTGATGACCTTGGTGAACACCCGTGGCGCGCAAGACAGACCGAAGCCCATGGTGGTCATCTGGAAGTGTCTCCGCTGGAAGGAGAAGCGGAGCAGTGGCTGGAACTGCGGGTGAACCGGAATGTGCAGATATCCATCTGTCAGATCGATCTTGATGAACCAGTCGCCCGGCTGCAGCAGATCGCGCACTGTGTGCATACCTTCCATCTTGAAGTGGCGATACACTAGGAAGGAGTTGAGGTGGCGAAAGTCCCACACTGGCCGGAACTTGCCGCCGCGTTTGGGGACCACGAAAACTGCCGAGTAGAAGCCGTTGCCGTCGTCCTCGATCGGCAAGATCGCTCTCTTGTGCAAGAGCGCCTCTATCTCTTGTGATATTACTTGGAGCGCCGCTGCGTCGAACGCTCGCGGAGGAGGGCGTCGAAACTGCCTCGGCAGGTGCAGCAGTTCGAAGGTCAGACCCTCCATGATTATCTGAAGCACCCACTGATTGTCCGTCAGGCGCTTCCACTCTTCTCTGCAGAACTGTAAGCGGCCTCCCACGGGAAGAGCGTGCTCCAACACCGCCGCCGCGGCTGGAGTCGTGGGAGCGCTGTGCGCTTCATGCAGTGTGTCCTGAGGCTGCAGGGGCATCGCCTCTGTCGCCGCCGCGGCCGAATCGGTGGTTGTGCCGGGAATGGGGGAATCCCCCACGGCCTCCGCCCAGCTGACGCTGGTATTTGAAGGGCCTCGTGGCGCCGGCGTCACCGAAAAAACGGCGTTTGCCTCGAAACTGCTGTCCCCTAAAGGGGAAGCCAAAAGAGCCTCAGCTCCGAGCGCCCTGAAAGGGTCGTCTCTGCGACATGTCTAGTCGCTGCGCCTCCTGCAGAACCCGGCGTGCCTGGGTTTCATGCGCTATGTCATCAAGCACGGGCTGGGGGAGGAACTCCGCCTTGCGAGCCCTGCTAGGTCCGGAGACCTTTGCGATGGTCGATGAATGACCAAACACCTCGCAAACGCGCAGATGATGCACGATGCCGATGAGGTGAACTTGGAGGCGCACAGCATCATCGATGGCGGTAGTTATGGTAGCATAAACCGCATCGGCATTGCCTTCCTCGTGATCGAGGAGCTGCTGCTGCGCAGCAAGCAAAGGCCGGAGCACCTCAGTGCACCTGCGCAGAACACCTATTAGTGAGGTATCTAACTGGCGCTTTTGGCGTTGATCTCGCCCTGGTGCCGCCGTCGGTGGCGGAGAGGGAAGGTTCTCTACTGGGGGCCACCTCTCCAAGATCTGGGTACGGCGATCCGCTGGCAGGAAAGTGGCGAAAAAGACGCCTGGAGCAGGCAGCTTCGCAGCCAGCGCCGGATCAAGCCGCCATGGCTGTCCCTCCGGAGGGACTTGGGTCCACTCAGACTCCTCTTGATCGGACTCGGGCATAGTCTCCTCAGTTTCCTCGACCATCTCTGATGCGCGCGGAGTCGGGGTCGTTGCTGGCGGTCTTGCCGCAGTCACCGGATGACGCGGACGAGCCGAGAAAGGCGGAGGAGTTTGCACCGGAGGTACCTCTCGCTGCAATGACTCGGAAAGATGCTCCACCTTGTGCTCGTTGCCTGGCAGAACCGTAATCACCCAAGGATCCGGAAGATCATGATTCAACTCTCGAAGGATGTCAATCAACTCCGCACGAGTTTTTGACAAAGACAGACGCACTTCCATCGCGCGAAAAATATCCTGGATTTCTGCCTTCTTCATCTTCGAAATCTTGCTCATGAAAGATTTTCGTGCCTCTCGAAGCGCGCCAGAAGTATGAACCAAAGGTCTGTGCTCGCTATGTCCACTTGTGTCCTCCGAATTCGATGATATCATATTGTCATTCCCTGAACCGACATTCGGAGCCGAGCCCGCAGTAGCGGAAGAAGAGGATGAAGCCTGAAGGTTCTGCAAGAAAACCGAACGAGTTGCAGGAGCCGAACCCGCGGAAATGGATGTCTCGCCAGAATTCAGTCGGACATGAAGTGCCCGAAAGCGTAAACAACAAAGCCCAAAGGAAAATACGTTGATTAAAATCAAAATATAAGGAGCCGACGCTAGTGGAACCACAGCAGAAAAAGCTAAGAAGGGGCACAGCGACAGAGCAGACGACAGGGTAGACGACAGAGTTTTTACTGATATTGAATCTTTAAACAGTGGGACACAGCAGAATAAAAGCTGTGCATGCACACTCTCGACTGTCGCTGTGAACGAAGCACAATTGACTGTGCGCAGGCTGCTGCGGCAGAGAGCAGACAAAGAGAAGTAGTGCAGAAGAGTGGATACCAGTATAGACTCGCCATGTTCAAAAAGTACCTTCTTCTTTCTGTTATGTAGTGCTCAGTTCTGTTGCTTCGTCGCAGATTCACCCAAGAAGAGAGTTTGAGCTCAGGTGAGTGAGCATGCTGGCTGTAATCACCTCACACATCATAGTCAGCCAAGTAAAGTCTAGCGTAGCTCGCGGAATCCGCAGTACTGTTGTAGAGCAATATCCCTCAAGTGAGAGAAGTACATCAGACCAGATAATACCTAAGAAACAAGCAGTATCTTTAGGGAAATGGTGAGCCAGACACTTACAGTCACTGAGATTAAGCGTGTGTTCCATGCAGCCAGGGACACATCAACCTTGTGGTGGTGAACAAAGAAGTAGTATTTTTTCAGGAAAGGGACGGTCCATATTATCCTACGCTGCGACTACTCCACAAATGTAAGTCTATACAACACAGCATGCATGTCATGGAACTGAGCAGACTTCATGAAAATCCAGATATTATGCCCCAGGTTCAAGTAGATAGGTACACTGTGTACATGCATGTATTATCAAAGGCTTGGCTCTTGTTTGTGTTCTCTCGCGGGCACCCGCAAGCAAAAAGCATCTCTCATTTACTCGCTAGTGCTTCCCTTACCTCTCCCTGTGTGTGTATGCATTTGCACTCACTGTAATCCCTTAGAGGAGCTATAAAGTTTGTAATGAGTGGAGCGAACATCATGTGCCCAGGTCTCACCTCGCCTGGCGGTCGATTGCCCGAGCAGCTGCCAACGAATAGCAGAGCCGTATCCACTGTTCCTTCCACATTCTTCGCACTCGTACAACATCAGTATTGCACGTTTGCACACCGGCGCCTTTCTCTCTTCGTCGCATGCTGCTGCTGCTGCTGCTGCTATCACTGTTTGCACTGTTGCACCCTTTACTGCACTGCAGGCTGTGATGGCGGAGGGAAAGCAACACGCACTCGCAATTGGACTAATGAGAATGAGCGCGCAGGAGATGTGAGTGCTGACCTCCTCCTCCTCCTCTGTGTGTACCTCTCTCTGCTCTCTGCTCTTTGCTCTTGCGCGCACTCTCCCTGCAGCGTCGAATACATTCCTTTCCCTCTCTCTCTCTCTCTCTCTCTCTCTCTCTCTCTCTCTCTCTCCCCCTCCGTTGCTCCTTGTCTCGCTCAGCACTGCGTGTGTCTCATCCGCTCTGCCCCGCAGCCGCGACAAAAATAAGGACATTGGCATTGACAACATCCACTACCTCAACGACGGGCTGTGGAGGCTCAAGCTCGATTGAGGCGCATACAGAGACGAAATTGAGGCACATACAGAGAGAGTACTCTTCGGAGACTCTCTATATTCCTCTGCGTCTGCAACATCGCTCTCTGGTTTCGTCAGTCGCTAATCTCGCAGTCTCTCATATTTCGTCACATCACGGAGGCTGTGTTGTCTGCCGCGGAAAACTCCGAGAAGCGTGAGCACTTCGGAGTTCGCTCGGAGTTCGTATGGGTTGTGGCTGCCTCCGAGCACAACACGCTGCGGGCGCTCTCTCTTTTGAATCGGTGTATATTTATTACCTATTGGTGTGTATTTTATTGTGTTGTAATACTTGTGCTTAAAATCGCTCGGATTGCTTTCCAAAAGGAGCGTTGAGGTTTCCTAGGGGTAAGTGAGAGCTCCATCGTGTAAAGTGTTCTCCACAAACTCGTACACAGAACTGCCTTGCATCATGTTGCGAAGTTACCGATATCATATCACCTCAATCTCTCATCCTTGCAGAACTGAAGCGCTCTATTGAAATTATGCAATGTCTATGATAATGGATACTATCCCAGCGGAGGTTCTCGAGGTCGAATTACCTACCTTCCGCGACGTTTGTTGTGTG